>NZ_JARBSW010000003.1:0-544512 GCF_037287305.1 Prescottella sp. D32 | reverse complement strand
GCCATGCGGCTAGGCCTTGCCGGTGCCGGCCGCGATGCCCCGGTCGAGCTGATCGACGAGTGCCTTGCCCAGGGTCGACAGCTACATGACCTGCTTGTTGTCCAAGCCCTCGAAGACCAGCGCCTGAACGGTGGCGACATGCCCGGGTGCCATCGGCACCCGGGCCCCTCTGCCGTGTCAGGGTGCGAGCAGAAGCGCGAGCGCCAGTGCCGTCAGCTCCTTCTCGAAAGCGTCGAGATCGGGTGCGATGCCCGTGGTCGATTCCCGCTCCCACGTAGCGAGGGCGGACACGACGAACCGGGCCGTCGTCGCGACCCTGCGGGTCCGGGCCTCGGGGTCGAGGTGTGCCAGTTCCGCACCGATACGGGCGAAGAGCCCCTTGAGCAGGTCCATGCCCTGGATGCGCGGGTAGCGGGCGTCCTCCGGGAGCAGGGTGGTGGGCCGGTCGACGAAGTCCATGTGGACTCCGGTCAACCACTGCTCGTTGAAGCGCGCCCAGTAGGACGGCTTGTGGGCGGAGATCTCCGCGACGAACGGATGGACGTAGGCGGCGACCAGCCGGTCGAGGCGATCGGCGGCGTCGTCGGGGATCTCGTCGAGCATGCGGGCGCGCAGCTCGTTGACGGTGCCGATGTGTTCGAGCCACACCGATTCGAGCAGGCCGTCCCACGATCCGAAGTGGTAGGTGATGGCCGAGTTGTTCCGCTGGCCGGCCGTTCTCACGATCTCGCGGGCGGAGACTCCGTGCAGTCCGCGTTCGGCGATGAGGCGCTCGGCGACGAGAAGGATCGTGTCGCGACCGTTCGAGTTCATAGCGGCAAGAGTACTGAATGGGTTATCTTCTTCGGGCTAAGAAAGATTTCTTAATTTGGAGGTGTTCGTGAATCCGCTGTCGAGGAACGGGGGCGTGCGCGCCCGTCGTGCCGGCCTCTTCACGGTTGCTGCAACGACGGTGGCGCTGGTCGCTGCCGGATGCAGCAGCGACGGTAAGTCCGACGAGTCCCATGCAGCTCTCGAACCCGGGCAACTGCTTTCGGTCCAGGAGTTGCGCGGTGCGCCGGTGCTCCCCAGCGCCGGCCGCAGTGAACTGATCACATACGTGTCGCAGAATGCGCAGGGCGACCCGGTGGTCGTGTCGGGAACGGTGTCGATACCCCGCAGCCCGGCGCCCGACGGCGGTTGGCCGGTGCTCAGCTGGGCACACGGCACCACCGGTGTCTCCGACATCTGCGCGCCGTCGAACGACACCACCGACGGTCCGGCGCACGACTACCTGGGTGGCGTCGACACGGTTCTCGACAGGTACGTCGCCGACGGCTATGTCGTAGTGCAGACCGACTACGTCGGCATGGGCACCCCCGGCGGCCACCCCTACATGGACGGTGGCACGGAGGCGAACGCGGTGGTCGACATCGTCCGCGCCAGCCGGGAGATCGACGACTCGATCAGCAATCAGTGGTACGCGATGGGGCACAGCCAGGGCGGGCACGCCACCCTGTTCACCGCGGCTCAGGGGAGCGAGCGTGCACCCGAACTCGATCTGCGAGGCGCGGTCGCGATCGCCCCGGGCAACGAGACGAGTGCGACGCCGCAGTACCTGGCGTCCGGTGACCCCGCGGTGGCCCCGGCACTGGCCTTCCTGCCGCTGATCCTGCTGGGTGCCGAGGCTGCGGATCCGTCGATCGTGGCGGATTCGTACGTCACGCCGGAGTCGCAGGTGCTGATCACCGCGGCGCGTACCGGGTGCGTCGGTCAGATCCGGAACGTGATCGGTTCGGTGCCGGTCGACAAGGCGTTCGCGCCGGGCGCCGACATCGACAAGCTCGTGACGTACCTGAAGAAGCAGTCGCTCGGACAGCTGAGGCTCACGGTTCCGACGCTGGTGCTGCAGGGCACCGCCGACACCCTCATCGCGGAACCGGGCAGCCGGGCAGTGGTCGAGACGTTGTGCAGCAACGGTTCCGAGGTCGCCTACAAGACGTACGAGGGTGCCGATCACCGGTCCGCCGTGCCGCAGTCGTTCGACGATGCCGAACAGTTCTTCGGCGCCTTGCAGGCGGGGGAGAAGCCGGCCGGCCTCTGCTAGAACGGCCCGAACAGTTCCGAGTACCGGGGTGGGTTCCCGACGAGTTCGCCCTCGGGCAGGGTGACGACGGTGTCGGCCAGTCGCACGACACCGTCGTCGTCCCGGCACTCGGTGGTGACGCGGTAATCGGCGCTGCCCGTGTACTGCCCCGCGAGATGGAGTGTCTCGGTGGGCATCGTGGTCCACCAGATGCCGAGTCCACCGTCGTAGATCTCCTGCAGATCGGTGATCACGGGTCGGCCGGCGGTGTCGAAGACGACGGTCGCGCACCGCGCCGGTGCGTCGGTGGTGGAGTCGATGTTCAGCATCGTCACGAGGATCGAGTTCCCGAAGGTGCGCACGTCGCCCTGCCCGGTCACCGTCGCCGCGGCCGGCGCTGCACCGAATGTCCCGGCCACCGCGAGTGCACCCGCCGCGGCGGCCCCTGCGAAGTGCCGTTTCCGTCCTCCGGCCATGCCGTGACGCCCTCCCGTTCGCCCGACCCGCGTGGTCTCCACTGTGGCACGCCGCGCCCCGCGCGAGTGGGCGAACGGGTGTCAGATCTTGATCCGCTGCTCGCCCGAGTAGACGTTCATGCTCTCTCCGCGCAAGAAGCCGACGAGGGTCATCCCGCGGTCTCGGGCCAGGTCGACGGCCAGCGACGACGGTGCCGAAACCGCGGCGAGGACCGGGATTCCGGCCATCGCGGCCTTCTGCGCCAGTTCGAACGACGCGCGTCCGCTGACGACGAGGACGGTGTCGGACGCCGGGACGCGGCCTGCGGTGAGCGCCCAGCCGAGCACCTTGTCGACCGCATTGTGGCGCCCGACGTCCTCGCGGAGGGCGAGCAGCGCGCCGTCGGCGGTGAACACCCCGGCCGCGTGGAGGCCGCCGGTCGCCTCGAACACGCGCTGGCCCTTGCGCAGGGTGGGCGGCATCGACGCCAGCGCGGTCGCGGTGACCTCGAGCGCGTTGTCGGACAACGGGTACCGACTCCGCACCGCGACCTCGTCGAGCGACGCCTTGCCGCACACCCCGCACGCGGACGTGGTGAGGAACTCGCGCCGCCCGCGGTTGCCCGGGTCGGGCACCTCGGCGGCCAGTTCGACGTCGAGGACGTTGTAGGTGTTGGCGCCGTCCGCGTCGACCCCGTCGCAGTAGCGGACGACTCGCACGTCCTCGGGTGACGCGATGATCCCCTCCGTCAGCAGGAACCCGTGGACCAGTTCGACGTCGTGGCCCGGGGTGCGCATCGTGACGGTGAGCGACCGCCCGCCGAGACGGATCTCGAGCGGCTCCTCGACCGCGAGGGCGTCCGGCCGACGGCGGGTGCCGTCCGGCGTGATGCGCAGGACCGGTCGGCGTGCGGTGACCCGGCCCACCTAGCGACCTCCGTTCGGTTCGAGAGGCACGACAACGGCTTTCGACGCCGAAGTGTTCGACTTCACCGCCACGTGGTCGAGTGGGGCGAGGGGATTGGTCTTCGAGTAGTAGGCGGCGGCGTTGCCACGGGGGGTGCGGTACTCGACCACCCGGAAATCGTGGACCCGCCGTTCCTCGACGGTGCCGTCGGCGGTCGCCCACTCCGGCACCAGGTCCACCGGTGGCCCGTTGTGGAGCCCCATCTCGGCGATGTCCTCCCGGGGCCCCGTGCGCGTCATGACCCCATAGTGGCCCGATTCGGTCGGGTCCGCACGATCCGACGCACCGAACCACCAGGTAGTGTCGGCTAGCCTTACCTTCTCCTGCATGCACCACCACGACACGAAGGGTCCTTCGATGGGTGATCTCCAGTCGCGAGCCGGCGCAATCTCGCGCCGAGGATTCCTGATCGGCAGCTCCGGCGCGCTTCTCGCGTTCGCCGCCGCGTGCAGCAGCGGGTCCGGCGACGGTGGTTCCGGCGGGGCCTCCGGTGCGACGATCACCCACAAGTACGGCCGCACGACGGTGCCGGAGAACCCGCAGCGGATCGTCAGCGTCGGCTACAACGACCAGGACGCGTTGCTCGCGCTCGGCGCGGTTCCCGTCGGCGTCTTCGACTGGTACGGCAATTATCCGTACGGGGTGTGGCCGTGGTCGCAGCCGCTGCTCGGCGACGCCCAGCCGGCGATCATCGGCAGCGCGAGCACCGGTATCGACGTCGAGAAGGTCGCGGCCGCCGCACCGGATCTCATCGTGGGCACGTACTCCGGACTGACCCAGGGGCAGTACGACAAGCTGTCCGCGCTCGCGCCGACCGTCGCACAGCCCGCGGGCGTCGCCGACTACGGCGTGCGTTGGCAGGACCAGACCACGATCCTCGGCGAGGCGCTCGGCAAGCAGGATCGGGCCGCCGAACTGGTGGCGGGTGTGCAGCAGCGCTTCACCGACGTGGCCGCGGCCAACCCGTCGTTCGCGGGCAAGACGGTTCTCGTCGGCGCACTCAAGGGTCCCGGCCAGTTCGGTGTGTACGGGCCCGAGGATCCCAAGGTCCGTTTCTTCACCGAGCTCGGCTTCGTGAATCCGCCTGTCGCGGAACAGGTCCGCAAGACCAATTTCGCGGAGATCAGCACCGAGCAGCTCTCCCTCGCGGACGTCGACCTGCTCGTCTGGTACGCGGGCGGCGGCTTCGGTGACGACCTGCGGGCCGAGCTGGCGAAGACACCCGTCTACCAGACCCTCGACGTCGTCAAGGACGGTCGGACGATCGTGCTCGAGGACGAGGCGGCCGAGGCGATGGCCTGGTCGACCGTGGTGAGCCTGCCGTACGCGCTGGACCAGATCCCGCCGCGCATCGCGCCCCTGTTCGCCTGAACCAGCCGGTACTCTCGCGGTCATGGGCGTGAGGCCAGTGACCCGAGCAGACATTCCGGCGCTGTCGCGCGCTCTCGCGGAAGCGTTCGACGACGACCCCGTCATGTGCTGGATGTTCCCGAACGACGCGAAACGTCCCACCGGGATGGCGCGTCTGTTCGCGGCGGAGACCCGCTACCACCACCTCGCCGGGGGCGGAGCGGAACTGGCGGAGACGCCCGACGGCACGATCGTCGGGGGCGCGCTCTGGGATCCGCCGGGCCGATGGAAGCAGTCGAGTTTCGATTCGCTGCGCAGCCTGCCCGCCGTCGTCCGCGCCCTCGGTGGCAAGCTCCGCGTCGGCGCCGAGGTCTCGCATGCGCTCGAGTCCGCCCACCCCACCGCGCCGCACTGGTACCTGTCGACGATCGGGACGTCGTCGGCCGGGCGCGGCGGCGGCTACGGCAAGGCGCTGCTCAACTCCCGGTTGTCGCGTTGTGACGCCGAGGGGGCCCCGGCCTATCTCGAGTCCAGTAAGCACGCCAACATCCCGTACTACGAACGATTCGGGTTCGAGGTCACCGGCGAGATCGTGATCCCGAACGGCGGTCCGACGCTGTGGAAGATGTGGCGCGATCCACGCTGACTTCGGTGGCGTACCGATCAGTGGTACCAATCAGGGGTGACCTCCACCCCGCAGACCCCGCTCGGCACACCGTTCGACGACCTCGACGACTATCTGGCACTGGCCCGGCTGTCCGGACTGGTGTTGGCCCCGGACGGCTCGCGTCTCGTGGTCTCGCAGGCGGTCCTCGACGCCGACGAGACCAAGTACGTGTCGGCGCTGTGGGAGATCGACCCCGCCGGTGACCGGTCCGCCCGCAGGATCACCTGGGGAGTCGAGGGCGAAGGGGGCGCGGCGTTCACCAGCACCGGCGACCTGCTTTTCACGGCGTCGCGGCCTGTACCCGGCGCGGCGGACGACGCACCGAATGGGTTGTGGCGGCTTCCGGCCGACGGCGGTGAGGCATCCCGTGTGGCCTGCCGCGGCGGCGGAATCTCCGGTGTCCGCGCGGCACGCTCGGCCCCGCGCGTGGTGATGTCCACGTCCGCGCTGGCTGCCACCGTCGAGGACGACGAGCGGATCCGCGGCGAGCGCAAGGACAAGAAGGTCAAGGCGATCCTGCACACCGGATACCCGGTCCGGCACTGGGATCACGACCTCGGTCCGGACGTCCCGCACCTGCTCGCCGGGACGACGGACGTCGACGGCGAGATCTCGCTCGACGACCTCACCCCGACCCCCGGCATCGCGCTGCGCGAGGCCGACTACGACCTGGCTCCCGACGGCTCGTTCGTCGTGAGCACGTGGTCGCTGCCGGGCGTTCTCGGCTCGATGCGCACCGTGCTGGTGCGCATCGATGCGGCGACGGGGGAGCGGACCACGATCGTCGACGACGACGGCGCGGACCTGTCGCGGCCGGTGATCTCGCCCGACGCTTCGAGCGTCGTGTACCTGCGTGAGTCGTACGGCGATGCCGAACAGGCGCCGCGGATCACGCTGCACCGCTTCGACTTCGAGGACGCCCGCGTCGTGGACCTCGCGTCGGGCTGGGATCGCTGGCCCACCTCGGCCGTGTGGCTCCCGGACTCCGCTGGTGTGCTGCTCACCGCCGACGAGCGAGGCCGCGGCCCCGTCTTCGTGCTGCGCGGCGACGGCAGCCCGGCGCCGTTGACCACCGACGACGCCGCCTACTCCGATCTGCAAGTCGCCCCGGACGGCTCGGCGGTGTACGCGCTGCGGGCGTCGTACGCGCGCCCACCGCACCCGGTCCGGATCGCCCTCACCGGGGTCGACGCGGGCACCGTCACGGAACTACGTGCCCCGTCGGAGCCGCCGCGGCTGCCGGGGCGGCTCACCGAGGTCGTCGGCCAGGCCGACGACGGCACTCCGCTGCGCGCGTGGCTGGCCCTACCGGAGTCCGCGTCGGCCGACGCGCCGGCGCCGCTCGTGCTGTGGGTGCACGGCGGACCGTTGAACTCGTGGAACACATGGTCGTGGCGATGGAACCCGTGGCTGCTGGTGGCGAAGGGCTACGCGGTGCTGCTGCCCGATCCGGCGTTGTCGACGGGCTACGGTCAGGATTTCGTCCAGCGCGGCTGGGGTCAGTGGGGCAAGGCGCCGTTCACCGATCTGATGGCGATCACCGACGCGGCCGTCGTGCTGCCCGAGATCGACGCGAAGCGCACCGCCGCGATGGGCGGCTCCTTCGGCGGCTACATGGCCAACTGGATCGCCGGGCACACCGACCGGTTCCAGGCGATCGTCACGCACGCGAGCCTGTGGGCGCTCGACCAGTTCGCCCCCACCACCGACGCCGCCTGGTACTGGGCCCGCGAGATGACCCCCGAGATGGCGTTCGAGAACTCGCCGCACCTGGCAGTCGCCGACATCGTCACCCCGATGCTGGTGATCCACGGCGACAAGGACTACCGCGTGCCGATCGGCGAGGGATTGCGCCTCTGGTACGAGCTGCTGTCCGAATCGGGGCTGCCGGCGGACGCCGAGGGCAAGACCGACCACCGCTTCCTCTACTTCCCCGACGAGAACCACTGGGTGCTCAGCCCCCAGCACGCCAAGGTCTGGTACCAGGTGGTCGAGTCCTTCCTCGCCGAGCACGTCCTCGAGGAGGACGTCCCGCTCCCCGACGTTCTCGGCTGACCGACTCTCCGCCCCCCGGGCCCGCCCCGCACCCCGCCCCCCGCGCCCCACCTTCCCCGCGTTTTGCGCACTTATCGCTACTTTTGGCTATCGGCATGTCGCGACAAGTGCGCAAAACGCGAGGGGATGTGGGGGGATGGACGACACGCGTCCGGAGGTCGGTGAGGGGAAGCCTGCCCGGCGGCCGGCGTCGCTGTGGTGGCGTCTGACGGTCGGCTTGGTGATTCCACTCCTGGCCGCTGCGGCATGTCTGGTCGTGCTGTGGAGCTTGGTGCCGCCCGTCGTGTTCTACCCGCTGTACGTGCTGGCATGGGGAGCCCTGATCATCGTCGGCGTCGTGTGGCTGGCCGCGGTCGTGTTCGGTTCGATCCGCTACGGCTGGCGCGGCGTCACGCTCGTCGCGCCGGTCATCGTGCTGGTCACCGTCGGGCTGGCGGCCGCCGAGTTGCCGGGGCGATTCGGGTGGTGGGTTTCGAAGGACGACCTGCAGCGGGCCGCGGTCGCGTGCGCGGATCCGGCCGACGCTGCCGATGTCCGATCCCAACGGATCGGTGTGTACCGGGTGCATTCGGTCCAACGCGTCGGAGATCGCGGGTGCCGGTTCACTGTCGAGGGCGGGCTGGTCGACTTCGTGGGTGTCGCCTATTTGCCGGGTGAGCGGCCCTACCTCGGCGAGCCCCGCCGCGACGGGGACATCGGGTATCGGCACATCGAGGGGGACTGGTACGCGTTCGTCCAGCGCTTCTGATCCGCGTTTTGCGCACTTGTCGCGCTTGCGATCCCCGAAATCGCGCGACAAGTGCGCGAAACGCGAGGGGGAGGGGCGAGGGGTGGCGGGGGCGGTGGCGGGGGTGACGAGCCGGGTCCGGGCGATTCGCCGTCACTGATTACGATTGGGGGGTGACCAGTGCGCCAGAGACTCCCCAGAACCCCGCAGACGCCCTCCCCAAGAGCTGGGACCCCAGCGCGGTAGAGGCCGACTTGTATCAGGGCTGGGTGGACGCCGGTTACTTCACTGCCGACGCGACGAGCGACAAGCCCGGCTACTCGATCGTGCTTCCCCCGCCGAACGTGACCGGCTCGCTGCACATGGGACACGCCCTCGACCACACCCTGATGGACGCGCTGTGCCGCCGCAAGCGGATGCAGGGGTTCGAGGTGCTGTGGCTGCCCGGCATGGACCACGCCGGTATCGCGACGCAGACCATCGTCGAGAAGCAGCTCGCCGCGGACGGTAAGAAGAAGGAAGACTTCGGCCGCGAGGCCTTCATCGAGAAGGTGTGGGACTGGAAGCGCGAGTCCGGCGGCACGATCCAGGGCCAGATGCGGCGCATCGGCGACGGCGTCGACTGGAGCCGCGACCGGTTCACCATGGACGAGGGGCTCTCCCGCGCCGTCCAGACGATCTTCAAGCGCCTCTACGACGACGGCCTGATCTACCGCGCCGAGCGGCTGGTCAACTGGTCGCCGGTGCTGCAGACCGCGATCTCCGACATCGAGGTGAAGTTCGAGGAGGTCGAGGGTGAGCTCGTCTCGCTGCGCTACGGCTCCCTCAGCGACGACGAGCCGCACGTCGTCGTCGCCACCACCCGCGTCGAGACGATGCTCGGTGACACCGCGGTCGCCGTCCACCCCGACGACGAGCGCTACAAGGACCTGATCGGCACCACGCTCGAGCACCCGTTCACGGGTCGGCAGATTCCGATCATCGCGGACGACTACGTCGATCCCGCGTTCGGCACGGGCGCCGTGAAGATCACCCCGGCGCACGACCCCAACGACTTCGAGATGGGCCTGCGGCACAACCTGCCGATGCCCACCATCATGGACAAGACCGGCAAGATCGCCGACACCGGAACGCAGTTCGACGGCATGGACCGCTTCGAGGCCCGCGTCAAGGTGCGCGAGGCCCTCGCCGAGCAGGGCCGCGTCGTCGCCGAGAAGCGTCCGTACGTGCACAGCGTCGGACACTCCGAGCGCTCCGGGGAGACCATCGAACCGCGGCTGTCGATGCAGTGGTGGGTCAAGGTCGACGCGCTGGCCAAAGCCGCGGGCGACGCGGTCCGTGGCGGCGACACCGTCATCCACCCGGCCAGCCAGGAGCCTCGCTGGTTCGCGTGGGTCGACAACATGCACGACTGGTGCATCTCGCGTCAGCTGTGGTGGGGCCACCGCATCCCGATCTGGTACGGCCCGAACGGTGAGGTGCAGTGCTTCGGCCCGGACGAGACCGCACCCGAGGGTTGGGAGCAGGACCCCGACGTCCTCGACACCTGGTTCTCGTCCGGGCTGTGGCCGTTCTCCACGATGGGCTGGCCCGAGAAGACCGCCGAGATCGAGAAGTTCTATCCGACAAGCGTTCTCGTCACCGGCTACGACATCCTGTTCTTCTGGGTGGCCCGGATGATGATGTTCGGCACGTACGTCGCCGGCGACGACGCGGTGCAGGGCGGCAAGGTCCCGTTCAAGGACCTGTTCCTGCACGGCCTGGTGCGCGACCAGTTCGGCAAGAAGATGTCGAAGTCGCGCGGCAACGGCATCGACCCGCTCGACTGGGTGGACCGCTTCGGCGCCGACGCGCTGCGCTTCACGCTGGCCCGCGGTGCGAACCCGGGCAGCGACCTGGCCGTCGGCGAGGACCACGCGCAGTCGTCGCGCAACTTCGCGAACAAGCTGTTCAACGCCACCAAGTTCGCGCTCATGAACGGTGCGGTCGTTGCCGACCTGCCGGCCCGCGACGCGCTCACCGACGCCGACCGCTGGATCCTCGACCGGCTCGAGCAGGTCCGCGGCGAGGTCGACGAGGCGTTCGAGAAGTTCGAGTTCTCCAAGGCCTGCGAGGCGCTCTACCACTTCGCGTGGGACGAGGTGTGCGACTGGTACCTCGAACTCGCCAAGCCGCAGCTCGCCGAGGGCAGCGTGTACGCCGACGGTACGAAGGCCGTGCTGGGCAACGTCCTCGACACGCTGCTGCGGATGCTGCACCCGGTGATCCCGTTCGTCACCGAGACGCTCTGGAAGGTGCTCACCGGCGGCGAGTCCGTGGTCGTCGCCGACTGGCCGGTCGCGACCGGCATCGCGACGGATCCCGTTGCCGCGCAGCGGGTCGAGGACATGCAGCGTCTCGTCACCGAGGTGCGCCGCTTCCGCAGCGACCAGGGACTCAAGCCGTCGCAGAAGGTGGCCGCGCGCCTGACCGGTGCCGCCGAGGCCGACATCGAGTCGCAGCTGGCGTCGGTCGCGTTCCTCGCGAAGCTGACCGAGCCCACCGAGACGTTCGCGGCCACCGCGTCCGTCGAGGTGCGACTGAGCAAGGCCACCGTCACCGTCGAGCTGGACACGTCGGGCGCCGTGGATCTCGGGGCGGAGAAGAAGCGTCTCGAGAAGGACCTCGCGGTCGCCGAGAAGGAGCTCGCCGGCACCACTGCCAAGCTGTCGAACGAAGCGTTCCTCGCCAAGGCGCCCGACGCGGTCGTCGACAAGATCCGCGCCCGCCGGCAGGTGGCCCAGGAGGAGATCGCACGCATGTCGGCACGTCTGAAGGAGCTGGGCGGAGCGTGAGTACCGAACGTCCGGGCGCACCCGACCCGGTCGACCTCGCCGAACTCGCGCTCGTCGAGGCTGAGCTGGACCAGCGGTGGCCCGAGACCAAGATCGAGCCGTCGCTGACCCGGATCTCCGCGCTGATGGACCTGCTCGGCTCGCCGCAGCACAGCTATCCGGCCATCCACGTCGCCGGCACCAACGGCAAGACGTCGGTGACGCGGATGATCGACGCGCTGATGACGCACCTGCATCGTCGGACCGGCCGGACCACCAGCCCGCACCTGCAGCTGGCGACGGAACGGATCAGCATCGACGGGTCCCCGATCTCGGTCCGCACCTATGTCGACACCTACCGGGAGATCGAGCCGTACATCCGGATGATCGACCAGCAGTCCGAGGCTGCCGGCGGCCCCGCGATGAGCAAGTTCGAGGTCACCACCGCGATGGCGTACGCGGCCTTCGCCGAGGCGCCCGTGGACGTCGCGGTCGTCGAGACCGGGCTGGGTGGCAAGTGGGATGCGACCAACGTCATCGACGCGCAGGTCGCGGTGATCACCCCGATCGGCCTGGACCACATGGACTACCTCGGCCCCGATCTCGCGTCGATCGCGGGGGAGAAGGCCGGAATCATCAAGAAGGGCCGCGAGAGCGGCGTCGAGGGTGTCGCGCCGGTCGACACCGTCGCCATCATCGCCGAGCAGGCCCCCGAGGTCATGGACGTACTGCTGCGGCGGGCCGTCGAGGTCGACGCGGCCGTAGCCCGCGAGGGATCCGAGTTCCGGGTTCTGCGCCGACAGATCGCGATCGGCGGCCAGCAACTCGAGCTGCAGGGACTCGGCGGCGTGTACGAGGACATCTTCCTGCCGCTGCACGGCGAGCACCAGGCGCGCAATGCGTCGCTCGCCCTCGCCGCGGTGGAGGCGTTCTTCGGTGCCGGCCCGGACCGGCAGCTCGACGCGGACGCGATCCGCGCGGGCTTCGCGTCGGTAGTCAATCCCGGACGGCTCGAGCGGGTCCGTAACGCCCCGACGGTGTTCCTGGACGCCGCGCACAATCCGCACGGCGCACAGGCACTCGCGGCCGCCTTGTCGGCGGAGTTCGACTTCCGCAAGCTCGTCGGCGTCGTGAGCGTCATGGGTGACAAGGACGTCGACGGGATCCTGTCGGCCCTCGAGCCGGTGTTCGACGAGATCGTCGTGACTCACAACGGGTCGCCGCGCGCGATGGATGTCGAGGATCTCGCCAACCGTGCAGTCGCGCGGTTCGGCGACGAACGTGTCGTGGTGGCGTCCACCCTGCCGGACGCCCTCGAGACCGCGATCGGGTTGGCCGAGGAGGTCGCCGAACCAGGTGAGGCAGTATCGGGAGCGGGTGTCGTCGTCACCGGGTCCGTCGTGACCGCCGGCGTCGCCCGATCCCTGTTCGGAAAGGACCCCGCGTGAGCGACAACCCGGAACCCGAGTTCCGTGCCCCGGTGAACGATCCGTGGAAGGGGTTCCGCGGCGTGATGGCCGGGACCCTCATCCTCGAGGCCATCGTCGTGCTGCTGGCGCTGCCGGTCGTGGCGGTCGTGAACTCGACGGGCCTGACGTGGGCCTCGGGCCTCTACATCTGCGTGCTGGCACTGCTCATGATCCTGGGCGCGGGCGTACAGGGGAAGCCGTGGGCGATGAAGTTCAACCTGACGCTGCAGGTTGCGACGATCCTCGGCTTCTTCATCGACATCTCGCTCGGTGTGATCGGTGTGCTCTTCGGCGCGGTCTGGCTGTACATCGTGTACCTGCGCAAGGACATCTCCGAGCGCATCGCGCGGGGTCTGCTGCCGGGACAACGAGACTGACCGTCTAGGCTGTTCGCCGTGACTGAGCGCACCCTGGTACTGATCAAGCCCGACGGCGTGGCCCGCGGCTACGTCGGCGAGATCCTCTCCCGCATCGAACGCAAGGGCCTGACCATTGCGGCGATGGAGATGCGGACCGCGCCGAACGACGTGGCCGCCACGCACTACGCCGAGCACGAGGGCAAGCCCTTCTACCCGGGGCTGCTCGAGTTCATCACCTCGGGTCCGCTCGTGGCGGCGGTTCTCGAAGGTCCGCGGGCGATCGCGGCGTTCCGCCAGATCGCCGGCGGCACCGACCCCGTCGAGAAGGCTGTTCCCGGCACAATTCGTGCCGATCTCGCGCTGGACGGCGGACAGAATCTGGTCCACGGATCCGACTCCGTGGAATCCGCCGAGCGGGAGATCGCGCTCTGGTTTCCGCAGCTCGCACGGGTCTGACACCCTCTACCTCAGGACGCTCCCGGGCTTTCGTGCCCGCGGAGCGTCCCTTCGTTTCGGCACCTATCGGTGCGCCGCTGGGCGGACAAACCGCTGCCGTGTGGGATACTGGGGGAGGCCGGACCGCAATTTGGTTCCACGCGGATTCGGCCGGATGACACCCACGGAACGAAGCCCGTCATCGCTGCCACATCAGTACAGGTAATCCCTGTCACGTGAGGCACGCTGGATGAGCAGGCGCTCGGGCCGTGATCGGTCAGGCGCATGCGCCGTGGATCGCCGCCATCCAGCCAGGCACCGCGCGATTCTGCAGTGATAACGGACACTGTGGAGTACGTGGAGCGAGACCAGACAATCTCGTGCCCGAGGTACGAGTACACAACCATCGCCCCCGCGCGGCCGCGTCACATTCGACAGACAGACGGATGGACGCGCCCGGGGGCTCGAGGAGAATACGTGGCCGATCAAGCGCCGCCCGAAAACGTGCAGGAACCGATCGTGGAAGCGTCGGTCCAAGCGAGTGCCACCCCGGCACTGCCCGAGAAGATCCGCGCCCACGCGTTGGCCAAGCTTCTCGGTGTGACGAGCAAGCAGGTCCTCGCCGAGGCCGCCACACTCGGCACCGAGCTGCGCAGCGCGCAGTCGAGTCTGACCCGTGAGATCGCGGAGCGTATCCACGCCACCGTGACGGGGACTGCTGCCGGGGCCGAGCAGGTGACCGAACCGGCCGCGGCAGCGGTCGCCGCCACCGAGCCAGAAGCCGCCGAGCCAGAAGCCGCCGAGCAGGTAGCCCCCGAGGAGACCCCGCCGGCCGAGAAGCCGGCGCCCCGTAAGCGGGCCCGCAAGAAGGCTGCGCCCAAGGCCGAGAAGCCGGCCGAGTCCGCCCCGTCGCCCACGACGGCGGAGGAGTCGGCAGAGACCTCCGGCGTGGGCGAAACGCTCTTCACGGACGCCGAGCCCGCCGCCGAGAAGGAAGAGGCTGCCGCTCCTGCGGTAGTGCAGGCACCGTTGTTCCTGCAGCCCGACGCCGCGGCAGCGGAGCCTGCTCCGCGTCGTCGGCGCAGCCGTCGGGCCGCGGCAGCCCCCGAGGTGACCGAGGAGCCGGAGAAGGTGGCGTCTGCCGCGGAGCCGGCCGCCGACAAGGCTTCGGCCGAGGCGACCGACACCGAGGCCACCGCAGACTCCTCCGAGTCGTCGGAGTCGTCCGCCTCGTCCGACGCCGGGGAGTCGACCGATACCGAGAGCGGCGATCAGCAGCGTCGCCGTCGCCGGGGCCGTCGCGGCCGCGGCCGTGGGCGCGGCGAGCAGCACGCCGAGGGCGAGACCGAGGACACCGACAAGACCGAGGAGACCGCCTCGGAAGCCGCCGAATCGACCGGCAAGAACGCCGACGACACGGCAGCCGAGGCCGGTACCGAGAGTGCCGAGGCATCCGAGGGCGAGGCGTCGGAGTCCGACGACGAGGGTGACGGCTCGAGCCGTCGTCGGCGCCGTCGTCGTCGCCGTCGCGGCGGTGCCGACGGTGAGGTCGCCTCCGAGGACGATCCGCCGAACACCGTCGTGCACGAGCGTGAGCCGCGAAACAAGCCGCGGACCAAGGACGAGGTGCAGGGGATCAGCGGATCCACCCGACTCGAGGCGAAGCGTCAGCGTCGCCGCGACGGTCGGGACGCCGGACGTCGTCGCCCGCCGATCCTGAGCGAGTCGGAGTTCCTGGCCCGCCGCGAGGCGGTCGACCGGGTCATGGTCGTCCGCGAGAAGGTCGGTGGTGCCAACCCGGCAGCGTCGACGCAGGTCGCGGTCCTCGAGGACGGCGTGCTCGTGGAGCACTTCGTCACCGGGTCGTCCTCCACGTCGATGGTCGGAAACGTCTACCTGGGTCGCGTCCAGAACGTGCTGCCCAGCATGGAGGCCGCCTTCATCGACATCGGCCGCGGACGCAACGGCGTCCTGTACGCGGGCGAGGTCAACTGGGAGGCCGCCGGTCTCGGTGGGCGCGAGCGCAAGATCGAGCAGGCGCTCAAGCCCGGCGATCAGGTACTGGTGCAGGTCAGCAAGGACCCGGTGGGGCACAAGGGCGCCCGCCTGACCACGCAGATCAGCCTGGCCGGACGGTTCCTCGTGTACGTGCCCGGCGGAACGTCCACCGGCATCAGCCGAAAGCTGCCCGACACCGAGCGCAAGCGTCTCAAGGAGATTCTCCGCGAGATCGTGCCGGCCGACGCCGGTGTGATCATCCGGACGGCGTCCGAGGGCGTCAGCGAGGAGGAACTGTCCCGCGACGTCACCCGTCTGCAGACGCAGTGGGCGACGATCGAGGAGCAGGCCGCGAAGGCGAAGGACGGCAAGTCCGGTTCGCCGCAGGCGCTGTACGAGGAGCCCGACCTCCTCGTCAAGGTTGTCCGTGACCTGTTCAACGAGGACTTCTCGAAGCTCGTGATCGAGGGCGAGAAGGCCTGGAACACCGTCGAGACCTACATCAAGACGGTGGCGCCGGACCTGCTGCCGCGCGTCGAGCGGCACGATCCCGCGCCGGGCACCCCGGACGTCTTCGAGACCCACCGCATCGACGAGCAGCTCGCGAAGGCACTCGATCGGAAAGTCTGGCTGCCTTCCGGTGGCACGCTGGTGATCGACCGCACCGAGGCGATGACCGTGGTCGACGTCAACACCGGCAAGTTCACCGGTGCCGGCGGCAACCTCGAGGAGACCGTCACGCGGAACAACCTCGAGGCTGCCGAGGAGATCGTGCGGCAGATGCGCCTGCGCGACATCGGCGGCATGATCGTCATCGACTTCATCGACATGGTGCTCGAGTCGAACCGCGATCTGGTGCTGCGCCGACTCACCGAGTCGCTGGGCCGGGACCGCACCCGCCACCAGGTGTCCGAGGTGACGTCGCTGGGCCTGGTCCAGGTCACGCGCAAGAAGCTCGGCACCGGGCTGGTCGAAGCGTTCTCGACCACGTGCGAGCACTGCCACGGGCGCGGCATCATCGTCCACACCGAGCCGGTGGAGACGAAGTCGTCCGACGACGGTGGCCGCGGCCAGGGGCAGGGCAAGGAGTCGGGCGGTGGTGGCCGCAAGAAGCGTGGCCGCGATCGCGCGGCGGCGGCGACGCCGGCACCGACGCCCGAACCGGAGTCCAACGGTCAGCACGCGCACCCGTCCGCCGAGGAGGCGGCCGCCGACGCGACGGTCAAGCGCGCCCACCCGGTCGCGCTCGCGATGGCGTCGCACCACCCCGACCACGATCCGTCCGACGGGCCGGCGGCCGAGGAAGCAGCGCCGCCGGCCGAGGAAGCAGCGCCGGCGGCCGAGGACGCCACGCAGACCTCGCCGGCCGACGTCGCGCAGCCGGACACGGTCGAGACGCCGCGGACGGAGCCGGAGGCAACACCCGAGCCGCAGGCGACGGCGGAACCGACGTCCGAGTCCGCACCCGAACCGGAGGCGGCGCCGCGCCGTCGACGGAGCCGACGGGTCTCCCGCGCGGCGGCCGCACCGGCGGCGGACAGCCCCGAGTCGGGGACGGTGTTCGTGATGTCCGCCACGGAGCCCGCTCCGACGGCCGAAGTCCCGGCGGCATCCGAGCCGGCGCCCGAGGCAGCGGAGGGCACGTCGTCGCCCGATGGCGAGGCTCCCGCCGAGCCTGCAGTCGCTCCACGCAAGCCGCGTCGTCGCCGTGCCGCCGCACGTCCCGCCGGTCCTCCGGTGGACGCCGACGCCTGATTCGTCCCGTGGTGCTTCACCGCTCCGTCGACTTCGGGCGGTGAAGCACCACAGCGGGAACGGTGTTGCGTCAGTTTGACCCTGACGGCCACTGTCCCGTAATCTTGACCGGTCGCTACCCGGCGATACCGCTCTGCTGCGCCCGCTTCGGGCCTACCACGGGCGCGCAAGGGGTAGCTGCCACACCAGACCAGTCGCGCAGCAACGAAAGCCTCACGGCAGCGGCGCGAGCACGTTCGAAGTAGCAAGGGGTAGCCGTCCGATGGCAACGTACGCGATCGTCAAGACCGGCGGAAAGCAGTACAAGGTCGCTGTTGGTGACCTCGTCAAGGTCGAGAAGATCGAGGGTGAGCCCGGCACCGCTGTCTCGCTTGCCCCGGTCCTCGTGGTCGATGGGTCCGAGCTGACCACCGACGCCGACAAGCTGGCGAAGATCTCCGTGACCGGTGAGGTCGTCGAGCACACCAAGGGCCCGAAGATCCGGATCCACAAGTTCAAGAACAAGACCGGCTACCACAAGCGCCAGGGTCACCGTCAGAAGCTGACGGTCCTCAAGGTCACCGGCATCAAGTAGCTTGACCTTTTCACCGATTCAGCTTTCACCGATTCCTGGGAGGGATTCGACATGGCACATAAGAAGGGTGCATCCAGCTCCCGTAACGGTCGCGATTCAAACGCACAGCGACTCGGCGTGAAGCGCTTCGGCGGCCAGTCCGTCAGCGCCGGCGAGATCCTCGTGCGTCAGCGCGGCACCCACTTCCACCCCGGCGTGAACGTCGGCCGTGGCGGTGACGACACCCTGTTCGCTCTCGCTGCGGGCGCCGTCGAGTTCGGCACCAAGCGTGGGCGCAAGACCGTGAACATCGTTCCGGTCGCGGCAGAGGCCTGAGCCTGCTGCCAACTGTGATCCGGACTGCGGTCGTGTCGATGCACTGACGAGTCCGACATCACATCCGATCTCCCAATAGGGGCGGGCCAGGGTCTCACAACCCTGCCCGCCCCTATTGTTGTTTCCAGAACGGTGCGCTCGGCGCGCCGCCCTCTCCGCCCGAAGAATTGACTGAGGAAGGATCCGGCAGTCATGTCCCGATTCATTGACCGCGTGGTGCTGCACGTCAGCGCCGGAAAAGGCGGCAATGGTTGCGCCTCCGTCCACCGCGAGAAGTTCAAGCCGCTCGGCGGCCCCGACGGTGGCAACGGTGGTCGCGGCGGAGATGTCGTGCTCGAGGTGGACCGCAACGTCCACACCCTCCTCGACTTCCACTTCCATCCGCGCGCCAAGGCGACCAACGGCACCCAGGGCATGGGTGGCAACCGTGAAGGCGCCAACGGCTCGGACCTGATCCTCAAGGTGCCGGACGGCACCGTCGTGGTCGACAAGGACGGCGAGGTCCTCGCCGACCTGGTCGGTATCGGTACCCGTTTCGTCGCGGCGCGCGGTGGTCGCGGTGGTCTCGGCAACGCGTCGTTGGCGTCCAAGGCGCGCAAGGCTCCCGGTTTCGCGCTGCTCGGCGAGGACGGCGAGTCGGGCGACCTGATCCTCGAACTCAAGTCGGTCGCCGACGTCGGCCTCGTCGGATTCCCGTCCGCCGGCAAGTCGTCGCTCGTGTCGGTGCTGTCGGCCGCGAAGCCGAAGATCGGTGACTACCCCTTCACGACTCTGCAGCCCAACCTGGGTGTGGTGTCGAGTGGCGACACGACGTTCACCGTCGCCGACGTCCCGGGCCTGATCCCCGGCGCCAGTGAGGGACGCGGTCTGGGTCTGGACTTCCTGCGCCACCTGGAGCGCTGCGCGGTGCTCGCGCACGTCGTCGACTGTGCGACGCTCGAGCCCGGACGCGACCCGATCTCCGACGTCGACGCCCTCGAGACGGAGCTGGCGGCGTACCAGCCCGCGCTCAAGGGCGATGCCGGACTGGGCGATCTCGCCGACCGTCCGCGCATCGTGATCCTCAACAAGGCCGACGTTCCCGAGGCGGCCGAGCTCGCCGAGATGGTGACGCCGGACTTCGAGGCGCGCGGTTGGCCGGTGTTCACGATCTCGGCCGTCAGCCGGGAGGGTCTGCGGCCCTTGACCTTTGCGCTCGCCAAGATGGTGGCCGAGTACCGCGAGGCGCATCCGCCGGCGGAGCCGAAGCGTCAGGTGATCCGACCGATCGCGGCCAAGGAGACCGGCTTCGACGTCATCGCCGATCCGGACACACCGGGTGGATTCATCGTGCGGGGCACTCAGCCCGAGCGCTGGGTGCGCCAGACGGCGTTCGACAACGACGAGGCCGTCGGCTACCTCGCGGACCGTCTTGCCCGTCTCGGCGTCGAGGACGCGTTGGTCAAGCACGGCGCCGAACCGGGCGCGTTCGTCACCATCGGTGACGTCGGATTCGAGTGGGAGCCGCAGACCGCGGCCGGTGTCGACATCGTCCGTACCGGACGCGGCACCGACGCGCGTCTCGACCAGGACGAGCGCATCGGTGCTGCCGAGCGCAAGCACGCCCGCCGGGTCCGCCGGGGACTCGAGAGCGAGGATCCCGAGAACCGGTGAGCGAGACCAGAGCGGCCATCGCGTCCGCGCGCAGCATCGTCGTCAAGATCGGATCCTCGGCACTCACGAGCCTGATCGGCGGACTCGACGTCGGACGGCTGAACCTGCTCGCGGACGCGCTGGAGGCGCGGATGCGGGCCGGGTCGGACGTCGTCGTGGTGTCGTCGGGCGCTGTGGGAGCGGGCCTGGCTCCGCTCGGATTGACGCACCGCCCAAGGGATCTCGCGACGAAACAGGCGGCCGCCAGCGTCGGTCAGCTGGCCTTGGCGCATGCGTGGGGCACGTCGTTCGCACGATACGGGCGCACTGTCGGACAGGTGTTGCTCACTGCCGACGACATCGCCCGCCGTACCCAGCACCGCAACGCGCAGCGCACCCTCGACCGACTGCGGGCCCTGCACGCGGTCGCGATCGTCAACGAGAACGACACGGTCGCGACGACGGAACTGCGGTTCGGCGACAACGATCGGCTCGCGGCACTCGTCGCGCACCTGGTCGGGGCGGACGCCCTGGTGCTGCTCTCGGACGTCGACGGCCTCTACGACGGCGACCCCCGAAAAGGCGGCGCCACACTGATTCCGGAGGTCAACAGCCCCGAGGACCTCGACGGTGTGGTCGCCGGGTCAGGCGGAGCATTGGGTACGGGCGGGATGGCGTCAAAGCTGTCGGCGGCCCGGCTGGCGGCCGACTCGGGTGTGCCGGTGCTGTTGACCGCGGCATCGGACGCCGCGACGGCACTCACCACCGCCGACGTCGGCACCGTGTTCGCGGCCCGGCCGCACCGGATGTCGGCCCGCAAGTTCTGGGTCAGGCACGCTGCGGACACGCAGGGCGCGCTGCACCTCGACGCGGGCGCCGTACGGGCGGTCGTCGAGCGTCGGCGTTCGCTGCTGCCGGCGGGGATCACCGCCGTCGGCGGCCGGTTCTACGGCGGCGACGTGGTGTCCATCGTCGGACCCGACGACCGTCCGGTCGCGCGCGGCGTGGTGGCGTACGACTCGACGGAGATCGAGGACATGCTGGGCCACTCGACCACGGACCTTCCCGCCGACATGCATCGTCCCGTCGTGCACGCCGACGACCTGGTGGCTCTGTAGCCGTCCGTTCAGCCGGGCAGCGCGGACACGAGCGACTCGAGCACGTCCGAGCAGCCGTCCTCGATCTTGAGGGTGGCGAACTCGTCGCCCCGCGTGGCGCCGCGATTGACGATGACGATGGGCAGGCCGTCCCGGGCGGCGCGGCGGACGAAGCGCAGACCCGACATCACGGTCAGCGACGATCCCGCGACCAGCAGGGCGTCGGCGCCGGCAACCATCTCGAAAGCCGTGGTCACGCGCGGTTTCGGCACGCTCTCGCCGAAGTAGACGATGTCGGGTTTGAGCATGCCGCCGCACTGCTCGCAGTCGACCATCCGGAAGTGGTCGGTGGTTTCGATCACGGCGTCCGCGTCGGGTGCGATCTCGACACCCGTGGCGGCGGCAACGGTCTCCGCGAAGCCGGGGTTGGCGGCATCGAGGCGGTCGGCGAGCGTCATCCGGGACGTCTGCGCGCCGCAGTCCAGGCACCGCACCTGTGCGTAGCTGCCGTGCAGGTCGATCACCTGCCGGGTACCGGCCTTGGTGTGCAGCAGATCGACGTTCTGAGTGATGACGCCGTGCACCACGCCTGCCCGTTCGAGTGCGGCGACGGCGCGATGCCCGGTGTTGGGGCGGGCGGCGTCCATGAAGCGCCAACCGAGGTGGTTGCGCGCCCAGTAGTGCCGGCGGAACGAGGGATCGCCCACGAACTGCTGATAGGTCATGGGGTTCCGTGGCGGCGAATCGGGCCCGCGATAGTCGGGGATACCGGAGTCGGTGGAGATACCTGCCCCGGTGAGCACGCACACGCGGCGGCCGTGGAGCAGTTCGAGCATTCGGTCGATCACCCGATCCAGGGTAGGCGTGTCCGATCCGTTCAATCGGCCGCGGCGTCCGGCGTCGGACACTGGTCGCCATGACCACAGTGAACCCGATTCCCGACGGATACCGAACCCTCACGCCGTACCTGGCGGTACCGGACGGCAACGCCGCGCTGGACTTCTACGTCCGAGGACTCGGCGCGGTGATCGTCGACCGGATGGATGCGCCGGACGGCACCGTGATGCACGCCGAGGTCCGGATCGGCGACTCGATGCTCCAGCTGTCGCAGGAGATGCCCGACTTCGGACTGAAGGCGCCCGAACAGGGCTGGGTGCACTCCTCGCTGGTGGTGTACGTCGAGGACACCGACGCGTTCGTCGACTCCGCGGTGCGGGCCGGTGCCACCCTCGTCACGCCCGTGGCCGACGCGTTCTCCGGCGACCGGCACGGTGTGTTCCTCGACCCGTTCGGGCACCGCTGGGCCGTCTGCACCCGCATCGAGGACGTCCCGCCCGCCGAGGTGGCGCGGCGCGCACGCGAGCTGTTCTTTCCCGATCCGGTGTCCTGACGACGCCACCACGCCGCGATTTCGCGGGAAACGCCTCCGCGAGCGGTTTCACTCTCTATCGTGACCGAATTGGACATATGTCCACGTCGGCGCCGTTCGGGTGCCGGCCGCACTCGGTCCGCGCAACGAGAGAGCTCTTCATGGTGTCCACATCCCCGTCCGGTGAGTCCGGCGCGTCCACGCGCCGGGCTCACGTCGTCCGCACAGTTCTCGCGTTGGTCGTCATCGCGCCGCTCGCGATCGCCGGCTTCTACATGTGGGCGCTGTGGAATCCGGGCGACACCGTGAGCCGTCTGCCCGTCGCGATCGTCAACGCAGACGCGGGCGCCGAGGTCGACGGCACCCGGATCGTCGCGGGCGACGACGTCGTCGCCGGTCTGGTCGACAGCGGCGACGTCGACTGGAAGGTCGTCTCGGCGCAACAGGCCCAGGACGGCGTCGACGACGGCACCTACTACTTCTCGGTCCTGATCCCGGAGACGTTCAGCGCCGACGTCGCCAGCGCCGCGAGTGGCAGCGGCCGCAAGGCCCAGCTCGATGTCGTCTACAACGACTACAACAGTCTCGTCGCCACACCGGTCGGGGAGAGCGTCGTCGCGCAGGTGCGTTCGGCCGTCTCGGAGTCGATCGGTGAGCAGTCCGTCGATCAGGTCCTCATCGGGCTCGGTGACCTCGGCAAGGGCTTCGGCGAGGCGGCGGCCGGCGCGCAGCAGCTGTCGGCCGGAACGAAGGACGCGCTCGCCGGCACCAACGAGCTCTACGCCGGCAGCAAGGAGCTGTCGACGGGACTCGGTGAGGCGAACCAGGGTGGAAAGGAACTCGCGGCTGGTGCCGGGGAACTCGCGGCGGGCGCCGGCCAGGCTGCGGCGGGCTCGGGTGAGCTGCGCACCGGACTGAACCAATTGGTGGGCGGCACGGACGAGCTGGGGGCCGGCGCGAAACAGATCAGCGAGCTCGTCGACACGGTCACCGGACCGCTGCTCAGCATCCTCGGTGAACAGGGCGAGATCCAGTCCCAGCTCGTCGAGCTGCGGGACGGCGCACGGGAGCTGGCACGTCAGCTCACCGATCCGTCGGCGGACTACCGCGGCGGCCTGATGTCGGCGGCTGCGGGTGCCGGGGAGCTGAACACCGGGCTCGGCGAACTGTCGTCGGGAGCGAACCAGCTGAGCACCGGCGCGAACGAATTGTCGGCGGGACTGGGGCAGCTGAACACCGGCGGAATCCAGCTGCGGGACGGACTGGGGCAGCTGTCGACCGGCATGGGCCAGCTCGACAGCGGAAGCAACGAACTCGCGACCGGGTTGACCGACGGCGCCGCGCAGGTTCCCCAGTTCACCGACGAAGAGCGGGCCACCACGGCAGGGCTCCTGTCCGCGCCCGTCGCCGTCGAGGAGAAGTACGCCTACCCGGCCGCCGGATTCGGGCCCGGTGCGGTGCCGGCTGTGATGTCGGTGCTGTTGTTCCTCGTCGGCATCTTGATCTGGTTCGTCGTCCGTCCGCGTCGGGGAAGCCCGCAGCGCGTGCACGAGAACGTGATCCGGGAGGGGCTGCGTCGCTACCGGGTGCCGGCGCTCGTCACGCTCGTCGCGGCGCTCGTGGCGACGGTGGTCTCGCTCGTCGTCGCCGACGCGGATCCGCCGAGCGTTCTGGCCCTTGCCGCTGTCATGATCCTCGTGGGTGCGGCGGCGGTGGCGCTGGGACGGCTCTTCACGGTGGTCTTCGGTGCGGTGAACGGCACCTTTGTGGCGTTGGGGGCGTTGATGATCCAGATCTTCGCTTTCGGTGCCGTCTACCCGATCGAGCAGATGCCCGCCCCGCTGCAGTGGTTGCACGCACTGATGCCGCTGACGTGGGCGCGCAACGCCATGCGGATGGTCCTCGTCGGCTACTACGGGCCGCGGTTCTGGACGGCGGTCGCAGGCCTCGTCGCGCTGATCGTCGTCGCCGTGGCGTTCACCATCTGGTGGCGACGTCGCCAGGAACCGGCCGGGGACGACGTTCCCCCGATGGGCGACCCCACCGTCGTGATGGAGCGCGTCGGCTGATCAGCACGATCCGCAGCAACGGTCAGGGCCCGGTCGAGTAGTTCGACCGGGCCCTGACCGTTGTGGAGATCTACGAGGCGGCGCGCTCGTCCTCGTCGAGGGTGACGAGCGGGTAGACACCGTTCTCGTCGTGTACCTCGCGTCCGGTGACCGGAGGGTTGAACACGCACAACATGCGCATCGTGGTGACAGGTTCCACCCGGTGTCGCTCGTGCCCGTTCAACAGGTACATCGTCCCGGGCCGGAGCTGGTACACCTCGCCGCTGTCGAGGTCGGTGAGGATGCCGTCGCCCTCGATCAACCACACCGCCTCGATGTGGTTGGCGTAGTGGAACTCGTTGACCGATCCCGCGCGAATGGTGGTCTCGTGGAACGAGAATCCGACGCCGTCGCCGGCGAGCACGATGCGTTTGCTGCGCCAGTTTCCGTCCTCGCTGGTGATGTCGCGGTCGGTGTCGGTGATCTCGTCGGTGGTGCGAACGATCATGAAAGCTCCTCTCGTCGCTACGTTTCCGGTTGGCCCGGGGGTGTCAGGCGAAGACCTTGGCGGTGGCCTCGGCCAGGATGCTCAGTCCGTGGTCGAGCTCGGCCTCGGTGATGGTCAGCGGCGGCAGCAGCTTGACCACCTCGTCGGACGGTCCCGAGGTCTCGGCGAGCAGCCCCTCGTCGAATGCGATTCCGCACACCTTGACGGCCATACCGGGATCGGCGAACACCAGACCCTGGACCATGCCGCGGCCGCGGGTGCTGACGCCGTCGAAAGTCTGGGCCAGGTTCGAGAAGATCTGGCTGATCCGCTCACCCTTCGCGAGCGTGGACTTCTGCAGCGCGTCGTCGGCCCAGTAGTGATCGAGGGCCGCGGTGGCCGTCACGAAAGCCGGGTTGTTGCCGCGGAATGTGCCGTTGTGCTCGCCCGGTGCCCAGAGGTCGAGTTCGGGCTTGAAGAGCGTGAGCGCCATCGGCAGGCCGTAGCCGCCGATCGACTTCGACAGGGTCACGATGTCCGGGGTGATCCCGGCGACCTCGAACGAGAAGAACGGACCGGTTCGGCCGCAGCCCATCTGGACGTCGTCCACGATGAGCAGGATGTCGCGCCGCTGGCACAGGTCGGCGAGGGCCCGAAGCCATTCGGGCCGTGCGACGTTGACGCCGCCCTCACCCTGGACGGTCTCGACGATCACCGCGGCGGGACGGTTGAGCCCGCTGCCCGAGTCGTCGAGCACGCGTTCGAACCACTGGAAGTCTTCGGTGACTCCGCCGAAGTAGTTGTCGAACGGCATGGGGGTGGCGTGCACCAACGGAACACCGGCACCCGCACGCTTCATCGAGTTGCCGGTCACCGACAGTGCGCCCAGCGTCATACCGTGGAAAGCGTTGGTGAAGTTGATGATCGACTCACGGCCGGTGGCCTTGCGGGCGAGTTTCAGTGCGGCCTCGACGGAGTTGGTGCCGGTCGGTCCGGGGAACTGGACCTTGTAGTCGAGCCCGCGGGGCTCGAGGATGTTGCGCTGGAAGCTCTTCAGGAACTCCCGTTTGGCGACGGTGGACATGTCCAGGCCGTGCGTGATGCCGTCGCTCGCGATGTAGTCGATGAGCGCCTGCTTCATCACAGGGTTGTTGTGTCCGTAGTTGAGTGCGCCGGCGCCCGCGAAGAAGTCCAGGTACTCGCGCCCGCCCTCGTCGCGGATCCACGCACCGGACGCGGATTCGAACACGGAGGGCCAGTTACGGCTGTAGCTCCGCACCTCGGATTCGAGCGATTCGAAGATGCTGGTCTCGACTGTGGTCATGGGTGCTCCTTCCTCAGGAGGCATTCCGCGGCGAGATCGTGAAAAGATCCTCGGCCTCGTGCCCGTCGGGAAAATCGTTGGGGGAGAACAGTTCACTCTTGGTGATCTCACATCCGCGCCGATGGGCGACGGACGTGAACAGCGCAATCGATGCGGCATTGTCCGGGCTGATGGTGGTCTCGAGCTTCCAGACACCCTGCAACGCAACATGGTCGAGCAGGTGGGACAGCATGCGTCCGGCCAGTCCGCGGCCCCGCTGATCCTCGTCCACGGCGACCTGCCAGACGAATAGTGTGGCCGGCACCTCGGGGCGCACATAGCCGGTAACGAATCCTACGACCCTGTCGTCGGCGGTCGCGACGATCGAGGTGTCCTGAAAATCTCTGCACCACAACAGGTACGAGTAACTCGAATTGAGGTCGAGCACCTGTGAATCCTTGGCGATCTCCCAGAGCCGGACTCCGTCTGAGATCTGGGGCTTACGAAACTCCACCGCGTCCGGCACGGTGGTTGGGGTATTTCTCAGCTGTGTTGGCGTCATTGTGGTTGGCGTCCTTGTTGTTCGAACGTAACAACCCGACGCCTCGATTTCACGGAACCAGCGAAATCGGACAGAGAAGGCCCTACAGCCGTGCAGGTGAGAAGGTGTATGTGACCCTGATCACAGACGGTATCACTTGGGGGTCGCGAGCGCGAAAGGAAGGACGGCGGGGGCACCTGCCCGACGCAGCGTGCGGGCCGCCATCGTCAGCGTCCAACCCGTGTCGGTGACGGTGTCGAGGAGCAGCACCGGGCGGGCGACACCGGACAGGTCCGGGGCCTCCCACCGTCCGTCGAGTCCCGCGACACGGTACGCCGAATTGGCCGCCGAGACCGGCGCAAGATCGGGCCGCACGTGCAGCACACCCAGATCCTCGAGTCTGCCCACCTCGGCCAGTCGCGTGGTGAGCGACCGCACCAGGATCGGATGCGTCGACGATTCCAGACCCATCACCGCGCCCGGACGTTCGGCCCAGTCCCAGGCCGCGAGGACCTTGATGCAGGCGTCGACGATCGCGTCCGGTACCGGCCCGTCCGGGCCGTCCAACAGGCCTCGCAGGCGCTGACCCCATCCCAGGTCGGACAGTCGGCCGAGTACGCGGCCCGGCTCCGGGCCGTCGGAGATCTTGCCGGACAGGTTGATTCCGAGCTTGGCCATCCCGGTGGGCCACTGCTTGCGCGGCGCGAGGTCGATGCCGGGGCGCTGCAGACGCTGCCGGGTGTCGGCGAGCGTGGTGTCGCTCACGTCGGGGCTGTACTTCGGACCGGCACAGTTGTCGCAACGGCCGCAGTCACCGGCCGCGGCCAGTCCCGGATCGTCGAGCTGTCGGCGCAGGAACGTCATGCGGCACTCGTCGGTGCGCTCGTACTCGAGCATCGCTTGCTGCTCGGCCTGCCGGGCGGCGTCCAGTCGTCCGTAGCGTTCGGCGTCGTACGTCCAGGGCTGCCCGGTGGCCACCCAGCCGCCGCGGACGCGGCGTACCGCTCCGTCGACGTCGAGCACCTTGAGAACGAGGTCGAGTCGCGTCCGGTTCAGTTCCACGAGCGGCTCGAGGGCCATCGTCGACTGCGGGCGATCGGTGTCGAGGACGTCGATGACCTTGCGCACGATGTGCTCACGCGGGAACGACACCGATGCGAAGTAGCTCCAGATCTGCTGGTCCTCGTGCCCGGGCAGCAGCACCACCTCGGCGCTGTCGGTGGAACGCCCGGCTCGGCCCACCTGCTGGTAGTACGAGATGGGCGACGACGGGGCGCCGAGATGCACGACGAACCCCAGATCGGGCTTGTCGAATCCCATGCCCAACGCCGACGTCGCGACCAGTGCCTTGACCCGGTTGTTCAGCAGGTCGTTCTCGAGCACCTCCCGCTCGGCGGCGTCGGTCTGCCCGGTGTACGCGGCGACCTGGTGACCGCGGTCGGCCAGCAGACTCGCCAGGTCGCGGGCAGCGGAGACGGTGAGCGTGTAGATGATGCCGGACCCGGGGAGCTCGTCGAGGTGCTCGGCCAGCCACGCCGCACGCTGGGTGGCCTCCGGGATGCGGACGACCGACATGCGCAGCGAGTCGCGTTCGAGGGTGCCCCGCAGCACCAGCGTCTCGGCGCCGCCCACTCCGAGTTGCGCCGCGACGTCGGTGACGACGCGGTCGTTCGCGGTGGCCGTCGTGGCCAGGACCGGGATGCCCTCGCCGAGTTCCTCGACCAGGGTCCGGATGCGGCGGTAGTCCGGCCGGAAGTCGTGGCCCCAGTCCGAGACGCAATGGGCCTCGTCGACCACGACGAGGCCGGCATCCGCGGCGAGGGACGGCAGCACCTGGTCGCGGAAGTCGGGGTTGTTGAGTCTCTCGGGGCTGACCAGCAGTACATCGAGTTCGCGGGCGGCCACCCGTTCGTGGATCTCGTCCCACTCGGTGACGTTGCCCGAGTTGATCGTCGCCGCCCGAACACCGGCCCGTTCGGCAGAGGCGACCTGGTTGCGCATCAGGGCCAGCAGCGGGGAGACGATGACGGTCGGGCCGTGCCCGTGTGCCCGCAGCAGCTTCGCGGCGATGAAGTAGACCGCCGACTTGCCCCAGCCGGTGCGCTGCACCACGAGCGCGCGCCGTCGGCCGACCACCAGGGCTTCGATCGCCGTCCACTGGTCCTCTCGGAGCCGGGCGTCCGGGCCGGCGAGGTCCCGGAGCAACCGTTCGGCCTCGTCGCGGAGATCGGCGGCGGACTCGGTGCTGGTCGCGGTCGTCATGCGTCCATCGTGCCCGAGGACGCCGACAGGTCCGGTGTCACGGTGGCTCGGGTCAGTAGGTGGAACGCGCCATGTGCAGGATCGGGAACCGGCGACCGTCGGCGTCGGTCTCCGAGCGGCCGAGCGTGACGAAGCCGTGGCGTTCGTAGAACCCGACGGCCTGACGATTCTGTTCGTTGACGTCCAGTACCAGGTCCGGATGATCCGCGAGCGCGCGGTCGAGCAGCGCGGAGCCGATTCCGCGTCCGCGATGCGCGTCGTCGACGAAGAGCATCTCGAGGGAGTTGCCGGCGAGTCCGGAGAAACCCGCAGGCACCCCGTCGACGTCTGCCACTGTGACTTCGACCGCCGGGAGGTAGTCACTGGTCATCCGGGACTCGAAGAACGCGACGTCCTCGGGGGTGAGGAAATCGTGGGTTGCCTCGACCGCGCTCCGCCAGATGCGGACCAGGGCCGGCCACTCCGTCGGACTCGTGCACGGCCGCAGGACCGGATCGGCAGAGATCACCCGGTGAACCGTACGGGCCCCGACCGCGGGTGCCAACCCGATTTCCACGTCAGGCGTCCGCGGCCGAGATTTCCTCGATCTCGGCGCGCGTCGGCGACGCCGCACTGGCGCCGGGACGGGTCGCGGTGAGCGCGCCCGCCGCACAGGCGAACGTCAGCGCCGCGAGCGGGCCGCGGCTCCACGCCGATGCCAGCGCTCCCGCGAACGCGTCACCCGCGCCGGTGGTGTCGACCGCGTCGACCGAGGGGGCGGCGACCCGGAGTTGCTCGCCGCCGGGTCCGCGGTAGCGCGCGCCGTCGGCGCCGAGAGTCGTGACCACGTGCTGCACCCGGGTGAGGGCGTCCTCGCCGAGTTGCCGCTCCTCGGTTTCGTTCACGACGAGGACGTCCACCGCATCGACGAGGCCGTCGGGCAGTGGCTGCGCCGGAGAGGGATTGAGGATCACGACGGTCCCGTGTGCGGCGGCGTGCCGGGCGGCCGCGGTCACGGTGTCGAGAGGGATCTCCAACTGGCACAGCAGGACGTCGGCGTCGGCGATTGCCGCCAGCTCGTCGTGTGTGAGGTCCACGACCCGGGAGTTGGCGCCGGGCACCACGATGATCGAGTTCTGGCCGGAGCTGTCGACAGTGATCGCGGCGACGCCGCTGGGGCCGGGCACCTCCCGCAGCCGTTCGGCGTCCACTTCCGCGTCCACGAGTGTCTGGCGCAGTTCGAGCGCGAACGTGTCGTCGCCCACCGCGCCCACGAAGGCGACGTCCGCTCCGGCCTTCGCCGCGGCGATCGCCTGGTTGGATCCCTTGCCGCCCGGTGTCGTCGCGAACGAGGTGCCGAGGACCGTCTCGCCCGGGGCGGGCATCCGTGCAGCCCGCGCCACCAGGTCCATGTTGATGCTGCCGACGACGACCACGGTGTTCTGCTCCATGTGCCGAGGCTAGTCGCCCCACGCGGGGGACCGGCCGGGGTCAGTACCGCGACGAGGCGCGTCCGAGCAGGGTGAAGTAGCCCGCGCCGACGAGCACGCCGAACACCGCGCCGACCGCGAGGGCGATCCGGCCCGCATCGGTGAAGAACAGCAGTACTACGACGAATGCCAGGAACGTCAGCGCGATCCAGTTGGTGTACGGCGCGCCGGGCAGCCGGTAGTCCGACGCCGGTAGCGCGCCGCGATTGACGAAGCGGCGGTAGCGCAGATGACACGCGAGGATCACACCCCACACGAAGATGATCCCGATCGTCGACACCGAGGTGATGTAGACGAACGCGCGGTCCGGGGACAGGATGTTGACGACGACGCCGATGATCATCGCTCCGGCCGACATGGTGATACCCGCGTACGGCACGTGCCGACTGCTCAACCTGCCCAGCACCTCGGGTGCCTCACGGCGCAGCGACAGGCTGCGCAGCATCCGGCCGGTGGAGTAGATGCCGGAGTTGCACGACGACAGCGCCGCGGTGAGCAGGACGAAATTCATGATGCCGGCGGCGGCGGGGATGCCGATCTGTTCGAGCACCTCGACGAACGGACTCTTACCGGCGTGGAAGTCCTGCCAGCTCGCGACCGAGAGGATGACGATCAGCGAGCCGACGTAGAACAGGCCGATGCGGAACGGCAGCGTGTTGATCGCCTTGCGCAGGGTCTGCTTGGGATCCTTGGCCTCGCCGGCCGTGACGCCGACGAGTTCGACGCCGACGTACGCGAACATGACCACCTGCAGGCTCATCAGCGCACTGCCGAACCCGTTGGGGAAGACGCCGCCGTCCGCCCACAGGTTCGTCACCGTCGGATTGGTGGCGTGACCGAATCCGAGAGTGAGGACGCCGATCCCGATGAGGATCATCCCCAGAATGGCGGTGATCTTGATGGCCGAGAACCAGAACTCGGCCTCGCCGAAGAGCTTCACCGAGATGAGGTTGGCGCTGAACAGCACGAGCAGGACCACGAGCGCGGTCAGCCACGTCGGGACACTCGGCCACCAGTACTCGACGTACTTGCCGGCGACCGTGATCTCGGCCATGCACGTGGCCGCCCACACCGCCCAGTACGCCCACCCGGTGGCGAACCCGAAGAACCGCCCCAGGAACTCCTCGGCGTACTCGGCAAAGCTGCCGGAGATCGGCCGGTACGTCAGCAGTTCGCCGAGCGCCCGCATGATGACGAAGATCGCCAGGCCGGCCGCGAGATACGCGAGGATGAGCGACGGCCCGGCCTCCTCGATCGCGCCGCCGGCGCCGTAGAACAGGCCCGTCCCGATCGCGCCGCCGAGCGCGATCATCTGCACGGTGCGGGCGTTGAGTCCGCGACTGTATCCCTCTGACGGTGCTTGGTGGATCGTCTCGTGTTGTGACACTGACTTTTCCTTATGCAGTCGGCGCATGGGCAGAACGATTATGCGCCCGCGGCGCTCGCTAATCTGTAGAGATGACTGCCGCGACGCACACTTCACCGGCCGCCACCGACTCCGGGGACACCCGCCAGGAGGTCCACGACGCGGCCCGGCGCGCGCGTGTCGCGTCTCGCGCGCTGGCGCTGCTCACCACCGCGCAGAAGGACGCCGCCCTGCAGGCGGCGGCGGACGCGGTCGTCACCGCGACCGACGCCGTGCTCGCCGCGAACGCCGAGGACATCGAGACCGCCCGCGCGGCCGGCACCGAGGACTCTCTCCTCGACCGACTCCGTCTGACGGCCGCGCGTGTCGAAGGCATCGCGTCGGGTCTGCGTCAGGTGGCCGGCCTGGCCGACCCGGTCGGCGAGATCGTCCGCGGTTCGACGCTCCCGAACGGCCTCGAGATCCGACAGGTGCGCGTTCCGCTCGGCGTGGTGGGCATGGTGTACGAGGCCCGCCCCAACGTCACGGTCGACGCGTTCGGGCTGGCGCTCAAGTCCGGCAACGCGGCACTGCTGCGCGGGTCGTCGTCGGCAGCGAAGTCCAACGCCGCGCTGGTGCAGGTGCTGCGCGAGTCGCTCACCGAGCAGGGATTGCCCGCGGACGCCGTCCAGCTGCTACCCAGCGCCGACCGCTCCAGTGTCACGCACCTCATCCAGGCTCGTGGTCTGGTCGACGTCGTCATCCCGCGCGGCGGCGCCGGCCTGATCAACGCGGTCGTCCGTGACGCCACGGTGCCGACCATCGAGACCGGGGTCGGCAACTGCCACGTCTACGTGCACGCCGCCGCGGATCTCGAGATGGCTGAGAAGATCGTCCTCAACGCCAAGACCCGCCGGCCCAGCGTGTGCAACACCGCCGAGACGCTGCTGATCGACGCCGCGATCGCCGAGACCGCGGTGCCCAAGCTGCTGCAGGCCCTGCAGCAGCACAGCGTCACCGTGCACGGCGACCTGCCCGGTCTCGTCCCCGCCACCGAGGACGACTGGTCCGAGGAGTACCTCACCCTCGACATCGCCCTCAAGGTCGTCGACGGTCTCGACGAGGCCGTCGCGCACATCGACCACTACGGCACCGGCCACACCGAGGCCATCGTGACGTCCGATCTGTCCGCTGCGCGCGAGTTCACCACGCGTGTCGACGCCGCCGCGGTTATGGTCAACGCCTCGACTGCCTTCACCGACGGTGAGCAGTTCGGGTTCGGTGCGGAGATCGGGATCTCCACGCAGAAGCTGCACGCCCGCGGCCCGATGGGTCTGGGCGAGCTCACCTCGACCAAGTGGACTGTCTGGGGAGACGGTCATACCCGACCGGCCTGACGGCCCGAAAGGACTGAGCGTGGACCGCGCCCTGCCGACCGCACCGCCGCTGTTCGCGAGTGTCGACGACGTCGTCGAACGGCTCGCCGAGACCGGTTACCTCGCCGACAAGGCGACCGCGACCGCGGTGTTCCTCGCCGACCGGTTGGGCAAGCCGTTGCTCATCGAGGGCCCGGCCGGGGTCGGTAAGACCGAGCTGGCGCGGGCCGTCGCGCAGACGTCGGCGGCCGAGTTGGTGCGGCTGCAGTGTTACGAGGGTGTCGACGAGTCGCGCGCGCTCTACGAGTGGAACCACGCGAAGCAGATCCTGCGCATTCAAGCCGGCAGCGATCACAGCTGGGACGCGACCAAGCAGGACGTGTTCTCGGAGGAGTTCCTCCTGTCGCGGCCGTTGCTGACCGCGATCCGCCGTGAGGACCCGACGGTGCTGTTGATCGACGAGGTGGACAAGGCCGACGTCGAGATCGAGGGCCTGCTGCTCGAGGTGCTCAGCGACTTCGCCGTCACGATCCCCGAACTCGGCACCATCACCGCCACCCGAAAGCCTTTCGCGGTACTCACCTCGAACGCGACGCGGGAGTTGTCCGAGGCGCTCAAGCGGCGCTGCCTGTTCCTGCACCTGGACTTCCCCGACGCCGACCTCGAGCGACGGATCCTGGCGAGCCGGGTGCCCGAACTGCCCGAGGCCGTCGCGGAGCAGCTGGTCCGCACGGTCAACGTGCTGCGCGGCATGCAGCTCAAGAAGGTGCCGTCGGTCTCCGAGACCATCGACTGGGGTCGGACGCTGCTCGCGCTCGGACTCGACACCCTCGACGACGACGCCGTCCGCGCCACGATGGGTGTGGTGCTCAAGCACCGCGCGGATCAGCAGCGCGCCGCCGCCGAACTGCGCCTCAACTGAGAGGACCCGACCGATGGTCACCTCGCCCGCGAACCGTCGTGGCGGCCCGCCCGCGCCGCACGGAATCCCCGGTCATCTCGTCGACTTCGTCGAGGCGCTGCGTCGGCGCGGCATCTCGGTCGGGCCGTCCGAGACGGTCGACGCCGGCCGGGTGATGTCCGTCCTGGATCTGCTGGATCGGGAGGCGCTGCGCGAGGGACTCGCGTGTTCGCTGCTGCGCCGCCCCACCCATCGGGCCACGTTCGACGCGCTGTTCGACTTGTGGTTCCCGGCCGGCGTGGGCCTGCGGGGTCAGGGTGCGGACGAAGCCCCGAGCATTCCCCGGACCCCGGACGGCGAGATCGACTTCGACGCGCTGCAGGAACTGCTCGCCGAACTCCTCTCGGACGATTCGTCGGAGGCGCTCGAACAGCTCGAGGCGCTCGTCGCGCAGATGGTCGAGGACATCGGCAGGTACGAGTCGACGAACGGCCCGTCGTTCTCGGCGTACCAGGCGCTGCGGAACGTCGCGCCGGACACGCTCCTCGACAAGATCCTGTCGGGCCTGCTGGGCAACCAGCCGCAGGAAGGGAAGTCGGGCGGCGACTACGCGTCCGAGGTCGCCAAGCGCGCCGCGGTCCAGCGGATCATGGACTTCCGGAAGATGGTGGAGTCCGAGACCCGGCGCCGGTCGGCGGAGCGGATCGGCAAGGAGCGGGTGGCGAACTACGGGGTGCCCAAGCTTGCCGAAGAGGTCGACTTCCTGCGGGCATCCGACTCCGAACTGGTGGCCCTGCGGCGCAGCGTCACCCCGCTGGCCCGGTTGTTGGCGAGCCGCTTGGCGGTACGACGCAGCCGGGCTCGCTCGGGCGCGATCGACCTGCGGCGCACGCTACGCAAGTCCATGTCGACCGGCGGGGTGCCGATCGATCTGGTGCAGCGCAAGCCCCGCCCGGCCCGCCCCGAACTGGTGCTGCTGTGCGACGTCTCGGGGTCGGTGGCCGGCTTCTCACACTTCACACTGTTGTTGGTGCACGCCCTGCGGGAGCAGTTCTCGCGGGTGCGGGTGTTCGCGTTCATCGACACCACGGACGAGGTGACCCGGTTCTTCGACACCGGGGCCGATCTCGGGGTGTCGATGTCGCGGATGATCCGCGAGGCCGAACTGATCACCTACGACGGGCACTCCGACTACGGGCACTCGCTCGGGGTGTTTGCGGAGCGATACGCGCACACCCTCACCGGACGGAGTTCTCTGCTCGTCCTCGGTGACGCCCGCAACAACTATCGCGATCCCGGCCTGCCGGCCCTCGAGGCTCTGGTGTCCGTCGCGAAGCACGCGCACTGGCTCAACCCGGAACCGCACGGTCAGTGGGGGACCGGCGATTCCGCGGCGCTCGTCTACAACGAGGTGATCGACATGCACGAGTGCCGCTCCGCGCAGCAATTGGCGGCAGTGGTCGCCGGTTTGCTGCCTGTGTGACCGGGTGCGCCGCGGCAGCCCGTAAGCTGGATCCTCGTGCAGCAGCCGACAGCTATCGCCCCGCGGCGCCGCCTGGGCGTGATGGGTGGCACCTTCGATCCGATCCACCACGGCCACCTCGTGGCGGCCAGTGAGGTCGCCGATCGATTCGCTCTCGACGAGGTGATCTTCGTGCCCACGGGACAGCCGTGGCAGAAGGACGACCGCGACGTCAGTCCGGCCGAGGACCGCTACCTCATGACGGTCATCGCGACGGCGTCGAACCCGAGGTTCTCGGTGAGTCGTGTCGACGTCGACCGCAGCAAGATCACCTACACGGTGGACACCCTGCGGGATCTGCGGGCCCAGCACCCCGACGCGGAGCTCTACTTCATCACGGGTGCCGACGCACTCGAGAGCATCCTGTCGTGGCAGGACTGGGAGGAGCTGTTCGCGCTGGCGAAATTCGTCGGCGTCTCGCGGCCGGGCTACGAGCTGCACACCGAGCACCTCTCGTCGCACCTCGAGCGGCTGCCGCGCGATGCGGTGACGTTGATCGAGATCCCCGCGCTGGCGATCTCGTCCACCGAGTGCCGGCTGCGCGCCAGCGAGCACCGGCCGGTCTGGTACCTCGTGCCGGACGGGGTGGTGCAGTACATCAGCAAGCGAAACCTGTACCGACCGCACGGGGTGGAGCGGCTGGACGGGGCGGTCACGATGTCGGAGCCGGTCCCGGCGCGACACCCGGCCGCAGACCCTTCACAATCTTCAGTACAAGCAGAACCGGGAGAACACTGAGTGAGCGCATCGAACGACGCCATCGAGATGGCACGAATCGCGGCACTGGCGGCCGACGAGAAGTTGGCCTCGGACGTGGTGGTGCTCGACGTCTCGGAGCAGCTGGTGATCACGGACTGCTTCGTGATCGCGTCGGCGGCCAACGAACGTCAGGTCAACGCGATCGTCGACAACGTCGAGGACAAGCTGCGTGAGGCCGGGCACAAGCCTGTGCGCCGCGAGGGAGCGCGCGAGGGCCGCTGGGCCCTGATCGACTTCGTCGACATCGTCGTACACATCCAGCACACCGACGAGCGCAATTTCTACGCGCTGGACCGGCTGTGGAAGGACTGCCCGGTGATCCCCGTCGAGGGCGTGGAGCCCCGCAGCCTGTCGCTCGACGAGCCGGCCGACGAGGCGGGGGAGTCGGAGCAGTGACGGCGGCCGCAGCCGGGCCCGCGGTCAGGCGGCTGATCCTGCTGCGGCACGGGCAGACCGAATACAACGCGAGCAACCGGATGCAGGGACAGCTCGACACCGACCTGTCCGATCTGGGGCGGGCGCAGGCGAAGTCTGCCGCGCAGGCTCTCGCCGAGAAGCAGCCGTTCGCGATCGTCTCGTCCGACCTGCGCCGCGCGCACGACACCGCGCTCGCGCTGGGCGACCACGTCGGGCTGTCCGTCGAGACCGACAGCCGCCTGCGGGAGACGCATCTCGGCGACTGGCAGGGGCTCACCCACACCGATGTCGACGAGATCTCGCCGGGCGCGCGGGCGCGGTGGCGGACCGACGCCGAGTGGGCGCCGCCTGCCGGGGAGAGCCGGATCGACGTCGCCGCCCGCAGCTTGCCGGTGGTGCAGGAACTGCTCGCGCGCCACGAGAACTGGGGCGTAGGCGCTGACGCACCCGTGCGCCTTTCTGGTAGTTCCGACTACCGGAACGGCGCACAGGGCGCGGAGCGCCCCCTCGTGCTCGTCGCGCACGGTGGGCTGATCGCTGCGCTGACGGCGCGGTTGCTCGACCTTCCGGCCGATCGCTGGCCGGTGCTCGGAGGACTCGGGAACACCAGCTGGGTGCAGCTCAGCGGACACGGGGAGGGTACGGAACCGGTATGGCGATTGGATGTGTGGAACGCGTCGGCGAACGTCGCCGGCGACGTGCTCTGACGGCGGCGCCGTCGAGTCGGCATCTGACGGCGGCGCCGTCGTGACCGCGTCCGAGCCGGAGCAGCCGGTCCTGCTGGTGGTCGCGGATTCGCTCGCCTACTACGGACCGAAGGGCGGACTCCCCGCCGATCACCCGAGGATCTGGCCGAGCCTGGTCGCGAAGGAATTGGGCTGGCGGGTCGAGTTGGTGGCGCGCATCGGCTGGACCAGTCGTGACGCCTGGTGGGCGATCACGCAGGACCCGCGGGTGTGGGCCGCGGTACCACAGGCCGGGGCCGTGGTGTTCGCGGTCGGCGGCATGGATTCCCTGCCGTCGCCGCTGCCGACGGCACTGCGTGAGCAGTTGCGTTACATCCGTCCGCCGGCGCTGCGACGGGTCGTCCGCACCGGCTACCAGTGGCTGCAGCCGCGGCTGTCGAAGCTGGGCCGACCCGTCGCTCTGCCGCCGCGGCTGTCGGTCGAATATCTCGAGAGCTGCCGGGACGCGCTCGCTGCGATCCGGCCGGACCTCCCGGTGATCGGCACCTATCCGTCGGTGCATCGCTGCGACGCGTACGGTCGGGTGCACGCCGGACGGGAACCCGCGGTGCGGGCCCTCGAGGCGTGGTCCGCGCAGAAGGGGGTGCCGATGGTCGATCTGGCGGCCGCCGTGCGCGACAACGTCTTCTCCGACCACGCCAACCCGGACGGTATCCACTGGGGCTGGGACGCCCACGAGGAGGTGGCCGCGGCGATGATCGACGCGATCAAGAACGTCCGACGTCCGGTGCCGTCCACCGAATCCGGAGCGGAGTAGCGCCGTGCCCGTCGTCGTCGTGACCGATTCGTCGGCCTGTCTGTCGCCCGAACTGGTCGATCGCTTCGGCATCCGGGTGGTCCCGCTGCATCTGCTCAGCGGCGGCCGCGATCTCCTGGACGGCGTCGACCCGGTTCCGGACGACCTGTCCGGGGTGACGACGTCCGGTGCGTCGCCCGGGGAGCTCACCGATGCGTACGCGGCGGCGCTCGAACAGAGCGGCGGCGACGGCGTGGTCGCGGTGCACATCTCGCGCGGTCTCTCCGGCACCTGGGAGGCAGGCCGGCAGGCCGCACAGAAGCTCGGCGAGAAGGTGCGCATCGTCGATTCGGAGTCGACGGGAATGGGCCTCGGGTTCCCGGCGCTGGCGGCCGCCCGGGTGGCACGCGCCGGGGGCAACCTCAAGGTGGTCTACCAGCGTGCCGTGGAGGTGGCAGCGCGGGGGCGGACGTTCATCGTCGTCGACCGTCTCGAGCACCTGCGTCGAGGCGGACGGATCGGCACGGCCGCGGCTCTGCTCGGTACGGCGCTCGCGATGAAGCCGGTCCTGCACGTCGTCGACGGCAAACTGGTCCTCCGCGAGAAGACCCGGACGTCGAGCAAGGCGCTCGCCAAACTCGTCGACGCCGCCGTGATGGAGGCAGGGGAGGGTTCGGCCGCGGTCGCCGTGCACCATTCCCATGCCGCCGAACGGGCCGAGGACGTGGTGGCGCAGCTGAAGGATCGGATTCCCGATCTGAGCGAGGTTGTCGTCACGGAGATCGGTGCGGTCCTCGGCGCGCACGTCGGTCCGGGTGCGGTCGGTGTGGTGGTGTGCCCAGGCGGGGCAGATCTACCTGCAGCGGAGGGCGATTCGAGCCCGTCATCCACAGCTGATCGTTGATCCACAGGTTTCTTTTCGTCGGCTGATTCGGCCGCTGTCCTGCCGGATACGGGTTCTAGCTTCTCCCCATGGGTAGCGATCAGGATCGAGCGACGGTGCGCAGTCGACTGGTGACGGCGTCCGAGACGGCGGTGCCGCGGACCGCGGCCGAGTCCCACAGCGACGGCTCCGCGTTCGACGCCGCCGACGAACGGGCTCCCGGCTGGCTGTTCGAACGCGGCGATGCGCCGGAGCAGGACGAGCCCACGAGCTTCTCACCGCGGTCACGCCTGGCCCTCGGCCGCCGGGGCGCAGCGGTCCTCGTCCTCGCAGGGCTGATCGCCGCCGGAGTTGCGGGTGTGGCGGTGTGGCGGGATCGTCCCACCGCGCAGGCGGTTCCACCGTTGCCGGTCGTCGAGGTGCGCGAGCCGGAGGCCGTCGGCGACGAGGACGCCGGCCTGCCGGCGCCGGCGGTCGAGGCGGAACCCGTCGGGGACGCGCAACTGGTCGTGAGCGTGGTCGGTCTCGTCAATCAGGCCGGGCTGGTTCGGCTTCCGCCCGGATCCAGGGTCGCCGACGCGCTCGCCGCCGCGGGCGGGCCACGCCCCGGCGCGGACGTCCTGGGGTTGAACATGGCCGAACGGGTCGACGACGGCGACCAGATCCTGGTCGGGGCGATGCCGCCGGACGGCGGTCCCACCACCGTCGGCAGTGCCCGCGTCGGCCCCGGTGCGGCGCCGGGGAGCGCAGCCGGCGGTGGCGGGAAGGCCGCCGGGAAGGTGAACCTGAACACCGCGGGCGAGGGGGAGCTCGATTCGCTGCCCGGTGTTGGGCCGGTCACCGCGGCGGCAATCGTGTCGTGGCGGCAGAGCAACGGCAAGTTCACCGATGTCGAGCAGTTGGGCGAGGTCGACGGCATCGGACCCGCGCGACTGGCGAAGCTACGCGACCTGGTGACGTTGTGAGCGAGCGGGACCACCCGTTCGATCTGCGTCTGGTCCCGTCGGCGGCCGCCTGCTGGGGTGCAACCCTGGTCGGGTTGCTGGCGGGGTGGCGGCCGGCCGCCGTGTCGGCGATCGTGTCGGCCGCGGTGGGAGCGGTGCTCGCGCTTCTCGTGTGGAGACGGCGTCGCGCCGGCCCGTCGGTTGTGCTGGGGATCGGCGTGGGGGTGGTCGCGGCGGCACTGCTCGGTGCGGGCTTCGCCGCGGCCGTCGCCGTGCGAGCGCACGCCGTCGAGACACACCCCCTGGCCGCGTTGACGGCGGGCGGCGGCTCCGCGACGCTCGTCGTCGAACTCGGCGACGACCCGAAGGTGCTGCGCGGCAAGAGCTTCGGAGGGGAGCGTCAGCTGATGCTGCGCGCCTCGCTACAGGAGGTCCGCACCGACCGGACCGTGCTGCGGGCGGGCGGGTCGATACTGATGTTCGCCGAGGGAGAGCAGTGGGCCGGCCTGTTGCCCGGGCAGCGGGTGACCCTGCGGGGCCGGCTCGCCGAGCCCGAGCGCCGCGATCTCACGGTGGCCGTGGTGCGGGCGACGGGATCGCCGCAGCACGTCGCCGAGCCGCCGGCCATCCAGAGGTGGGCCGGGGTGGTCCGGGACCGACTGGCGTCCGCTGCCGGCTCCGCCCTCCCGGCGGACCAGGCGGGTCTGTTGCCGGGCCTGGTGGTCGGCGACACCTCGGGGCTCGCGCAGGAGACCAAGGACGAGTTCACCGCCGCCGGACTCACCCATCTGACAGCGGTGTCCGGGGCGAACGTATCCATCGTCCTGGGTGCGGTGCTTCTCGTGGTCCGCGGTGTCGGCCTGGGGCCCCGCACCGGTGCGCTGCTGGCGGGGATCGCGCTGGTGGCCTTCGTCGTCATCGCCCGGCCGTCGCCGAGTGTGCTGCGCGCCGCCGCGATGGGCTGCGTCGCGCTGTTGGCGCTGGTCACCGGTCGACGCAAGCAGGCGATTCCGGCGCTCGCCGCGTCCGTCGTCGTCCTGCTGGCGCTGTCGCCCTCGCTCGCAGTCGATTTCGGATTCGCGCTGTCGGTGTTCGCGACCGCAGGTCTGGTCGTCGTGTCGCCGGCTCTGGTGGCGCGGCTGCGGGCACGGGGCTGGCCGCGCTGGCTCGCCGAGATGTGCGCCGTCGCACTCGCAGCGTTCGTGGTGACCGCGCCGCTGGTGGCGGCGATGTCGGGCACGGTCAGCATCGTCTCGATCGTCGCGAACGTGCTGGTGGCGCCGGCGGTCGCGCCGATCACAGTGGTCGGTGCGGCGACGGCGGTGCTGGCTGTGGTGTGGCTGCCCGCGGCCACCCTGCTCGTCCGCGTCGCCGGGCCCCCGCTCTGGTGGTTGCTCGAGGTCGCCGACCGCGCGGCGGCGGTACCGGGCGGAAACCTCGCCGTTCGCAACGGACTCGGGGGCGCGGTGATCGTGGCCGTCGGGATCGCGGTCGCGGTCCTGGCCGCGCGCCACCCGTGGTCGCGACGCATGCTGCTGGCGGTCGCGGTCGGCGTCGCGGCAGTGTGGGTTCCGACGCGATTCCACCAGCCCGGCTGGCCCGCGTCGGGGTGGGCCCTGGTGGCGTGCGACGTCGGGCAAGGCGACGGGCTGGTGCTGTCGGCCGGCGGGCGGAGGGCCGTGGTGGTGGACGCGGGTCCGGAGCCGGGTCCGATGGACCGGTGCCTGCGGCGGCTGGGCATCGACGAGATCCCGCTACTCGTCGTCACGCACCTGCATGCGGACCACTACGGCGGACTCGACGCGGTCCTGCACGGGCGGTCGGTGGGGGCCGTGGCGATCGGACCGGCGAGCCTGCCGGAGGGCGGATTTCGGTTCGTGTCCGCGGCGGCGTCGCGCGCGGACGTGCCGCTGGTGCGCCTGGCGGCCGGACGCCAACTGACGGTGGGTGCCGTTCGGATCACCGTGCTGGGGCCGCTGCTCCCGGAACCCCGGACACCGGCGGCCGCGGAAGACGGCGCCAACGACGCATCTCTCGTGCTGATGGCGGAGACGGCGGCGGGGCGCCTCCTGCTCACCGGCGACGTGGAGGAGGACGGTCAACGCGCGCTGCTGCGGTCGAAGATCCCACTGCGTGCGGACGTGCTCAAGGTCCCGCACCACGGGTCCCGCACGACGAGTCCGGAGTTCCTCGACGCGGTCCGGCCGCGGGTCGCGCTCGTGAGCGTGGGGGCCGACAACACCTTCGGGCACCCGAATCCCGGCATCCTCCAACGGCTCGCGGCGCTCGGCGCGGTGACCGTGCGCACCGACCGGGACGGCGATGTGGCGGTGGCGCGCTCGGGGTCCGGGGCGCTTGCCGTCGTCGGGCATTCTCGTGGGAACATCGTGCGGTGAGCACCTCAACGCGGCCCGATTCGCTCCACCTCGTCCTCGGTGACGAAGAGTTCCTGGTCGAACGCGCGGTCGCCTCGGTGATCGCCGCCGTGCGGGAGGCTGCCGGGTCGGCCGGTCAGGACATGCCCGTCTCGCGACTGCGCGCCGGGGACGCGAGCGCGCCGGAACTGGCGGAACTGCTCAGCCCGTCACTGTTCGCGGAGGACCGGGTGGTGGTCCTCGAAGCCGCCGCCGAGGCGGGTAAGGATGCCGTCGCGCTGGTGCAGGACGCCGCCGCCGACCTCCCCGAGGGCGTCGTGCTGGTCGTACTCCACTCCGGCGGCGGTCGCGCAAAGGCGATGGCGGGCGTGCTGCAGAAGTCCGGCGCCGTCGTGCACCAGTGCGCCAAGCTCAAGGCGAACGAGCGAGTGGACTTCGTGCGCGGGGAGTTCCGCACGGCGGGCGTGCGCGTGTCGCCGGAAGTGATCGAACTCGTCGTCGAGGCCGTCGGGTCCGACCTCCGTGAGCTCGCCGCCGCCTGCTCGCAGTTGGTGGCCGATACCGGCGGCAAGATCGATGCGTCCGCCGTCCAGCGCTACTACTCGGGCAAGGCCGAGGTGTCCGGATTCGACGTCGCCGACAAGGCGGTGGCGGGGGATCGGCGCGGCGCGATGGAGTCGCTGCGGTGGGCGATGCACCGGGGTGTGCCGCACGTGCTGCTCGCCGACGCCCTCGCCGACGCGGTGCACACGATCGCCCGGGTGGGCTCGGCCGGTCGCGGCGACCCGTTCCGAATGGCGTCGGAGTTGGGCATGCCGCCGTGGAAGATCAAGAAGGCGCAGGCGCAGGTCCGCGGCTGGGATCCGGCCTCGATCGGAGAGGCATTGCAGGTGGTCGCCCGGCTCAACGCCGAGGTCAAGGGACAAGCAGCCGACGCCGACTACGCGGTGGAAGCGGCGGTGCAGCGAATCGTCGCGCTGCACGGCGGGCGCTGAACCACCGGTGCGGGCCCCTTCGGCCCGCACCGAATGCAGGTTTTCGGTCCGTGGTCGGGGCGACGACAGGACCGAGACGACAACAAGAAATAGCCCCCGATCATCGATCGGGGGCTATTTCCACAGAGCTTGCGACGGTGGAACCGTCAGAAACTTGTCAGAGAGAGTTGGCGACCTTCGCGAGCGCCGACTTCTTGTTGGCTGCCTGGTTGGCGTGGATGACGCCGGCGCCGGCTGCCTTGTCGAGCTTGCGGCTGGTGGCGACGAGGAGCTCGTTGGCCTTGTCCTTGTCACCGGCTGCCGCGGCCTCGCGGAAGGAACGGATCGCCGTACGCAGCGAGGACTTGACCGACTGGTTGCGGAGTCGGTTGCGCTCGTTGGTGCGGATCCGCTTCACCTGGGACTTGATGTTGGCCACGCGTAAAATCCTGTCGTCTTTGGTTTCTGTCGGAAAGCTCTGGGCGCACGGATGCGCCGACCGACGACACTACCAGTACCCGTGTGGTGTTCTCAAACCGGTGGCCGTCCAGGGCTTGGAAAGCATACCCACACGCTGATGCGGGTCGGTGGCCGGGGTGTCGGCGGGGTCGGTGCTCGCGACCACCGCTGGCGGTCCGTCGGAACGCACTCTCGCGCATACCGATTCGGACTCGGAGAGTACCGAATGTGCCGAAACGAGACCGAGATGTACGTAACGTCCGTTCGGAAACATCAGGCGCTCTTCGGTTCGGAAGTGAGGGTGTGAATGTCGACAGCACAGGAAATCGCGGAGAAGGAACACATCTCCGACCTCAAGAAGTACCTGGCCGAGGGGGTCGGAACCTTCGTGCTGGTGTTCGCGGCGATCGGCACAGCGGTGTTCTCGGGTAGCACGGTCGGTCAGCTCGGCATCGCACTCGCGTTCGGCCTGACGCTGATGTTCCTGGTCTACGCGATCGGCCCCATCTCGGGTTGCCACGTCAATCCTGCCGTCACGCTGGGGCACTACATTCTCGGTCGGGTGACGGCCGCCAGGGCCGGCTTCTACGTGCTCTCCCAGGTCGTCGGCGGTCTCGTGGCCGGTCTGGCCGTGTACGCGATAGCGCAGAGTGTCCCCAGCTACAACCGTCGGGAGGACGGTCTGGCCGCGAACGGCTGGGGTGTCCACAGCCCGTCGGCCCAGACCGGTCCGCTCGGCAAGCTCGTCGAACCCGGTTACGGGATCGGTGCGGCGATGACGGTCGAGATCGTTCTCACGGCACTGCTGGTGTTCGTCGTCCTCGCCTCGACGGATCAGCTGTCCGATGTCCCGCTCGCGGGCGTCTCGATCGGCTTCACTCTCGCCGTCATCCACCTCATCTCGATTCCGATCGACAACACGTCCGTCAACCCCGCCCGGAGTTTCGCGGTCGCGGCGTACCAGCCGGGTGCGATGGGGCAGGTCTGGTTGTTCATCGTCTTCCCACTCATCGGCGGCGCATTGGGTGCCGTCATCTACCGGGCACTGTTCGGCCGGTACAACCGACTGAACGATTGACGCGACAGGGCACGGGCCCGGCGCGAGCATGCGCCGGGCCCCTGCCGTGTCGTGGAAGGTGTCAGTGCCAGCTGTAGTCGGCGCGTAGGCGGGCGGCCACCGTCTCGAAACGATCGACGTCGAGAACGGCGCCCTCCCGTCGGATGCCCGCCTCGGGAACGTCGAGGACCCGGTCGAGTCGCACCCAACTCGGCCTGCTGTCCGCATCCCAGGGGCCGGTGCCGAGCGCCAGCCAGTTCGGCTCGTCGTCGCGCTCGCTGTTCGACGAGAGCATCAGTCCCAGCAACGTGTTGCCGTCCCGGCCGACGACCAGCACCGGCCGGTCCTTGCCCTGGCCGGGATCCTCCTCGTACGTGACCCACGTCCAGACGATCTCGCCGGGATCGGCGCGGCCGTCGAGATCGGGGGCGTACTCGATTCGGCGGGCGCGGTGCGCGGTCGGTGACGTCCGACGCGATACCGGCCGACCCGGCACCCCGGACGGTGGGCCCGCGAGCGCCGCGGTCGCGCGTTTGACCGCCGGCGTGTTCTGCACTTGGCGCAGGAGCTTCGGGCCCTGCGTGACGGCGAAGTCGCCGAGCTTCCTGCCGATGCTGCCCCAAGTGCTCGCCATGACAGCCGAGCTTAACGCCGGAGACCGTCGGCGCCCGGGAACCGAGCTGGCGTCGAACCCGGGGACTTCGCATTTTCGCGACGATGCACCCCGACCGAAACGTACTCGCGGTATGTTTATGGACGTGCCCGTCTACGGCGCACACGCAGGCCCCGCGCTACCCCCTGGTGCGGGGTCTTCGTGTTGTTGCACGACGTCGAATGGGTCGACGGCCACCGTGGCCGTGCCCGAGCCGATCGGCGGAGGCCCACTGTCGGACCCCGCGGGTAGATTGCGACAGGTGGCTCGGGGGAAGCGAGCCGCCGAACGCCTCGAGTGATCCTCGGGGCGTTCGCTGTCTCCGGGAGGGGCAGGCTCGGGGCGCCGGTCCCCGGGACGGCTCAGTACGTTGGTGGCAAGTGGCCTGCCGTGACCCTCGATGTGTACGCCCACCCACGGTCAAGGGATGATGGGAGGGCACGGGACGCTGTCGATGCGATCCTGGTGCGGGACCAGTGCGGGACGGGCGACCGGACCGGGCCGATGTCAGTGCGCGAGTGAGACGAGGGAATTGGGCTTGAGCAGCAACTTTGCGGAGAAGACGTTCACGGATCCGTCGAAGATCCGGAACTTCTGCATCATCGCGCACATCGACCACGGCAAGTCGACTCTCGCGGACCGGATGCTGCAGCTCACCGGCGTCGTCGAGGAGCGCGCGATGCGCGCGCAGTACCTCGACCGCATGGACATCGAGCGCGAGCGCGGCATCACCATCAAGGCGCAGAACGTCCGTCTGCCGTGGACCGTCCAGAACGAGGACGGCACGACCGAAGAGATCGTGCTGCACCTGATCGACACTCCCGGCCACGTCGACTTCACGTACGAGGTGTCCCGCGCGCTCGAGGCCTGTGAGGGCGCGATCCTGCTCGTCGACGCCGCGCAGGGCATCGAGGCGCAGACCCTGGCCAACCTGTACCTGGCGATGGAGAAGGATCTCACCATCATCCCGGTGCTCAACAAGATCGACCTGCCGGCCGCCGACCCCGAGCGGTACGCGGCCGAGATCGCCCACATCGTCGGCTGCGAGGCCGAGGACGTGCTGAAGGTTTCCGGGAAGACCGGCGTCGGTGTGAAGGAGTTGCTCGACGAGGTCGTGAAGCAGGTTCCGGCCCCGGTCGGCGATGCGGACGGTCCGGCACGCGCGATGATCTTCGACTCCGTGTACGACGCCTACCGTGGCGTCGTCACCTACGTGCGTGTGGTCGACGGCAAGATCCGTCCCCGCGAGAAGATCACCATGATGTCGACCGGCACCACACACGAACTGCTCGAGGTGGGCATCATCTCGCCCGAGCCCAAGGCCACGACAGGTCTGGGCGTCGGCGAGGTCGGCTACCTCATCACCGGTGTGAAGGACGTGCGGCAGTCGCGCGTCGGCGACACCGTCACCACGTTCCGCAACGGCGCATCCGAGCCGCTGACCGGCTACCGCGATCCCAAGCCGATGGTGTACTCGGGTCTCTACCCGATGGACGGTTCCGACTACCCGGTGCTGCGTGACGCGCTGGACAAGCTGCGGCTCAACGACGCCGCCCTGGCCTACGAGCCGGAGACCTCGGTCGCTCTCGGCTTCGGTTTCCGGTGTGGCTTCCTCGGTCTGCTGCACATGGAGATCACCCGCGACCGTCTCGAGCGCGAGTTCGGGCTCGACCTCATCTCCACCGCGCCGAACGTGGTGTACCGGGTGGTGATGGAGGACGGCTCCGAGCACGAGGTGACCAACCCGTCGTACTGGCCGGAGGGCAAGGTGCGCGAGGTGTACGAGCCGATGGCCAAGTGCACCGTCATCGCGCCGAGCGAGTACACCGGCGCGATCATGGAGCTGTGTCAGTCGCGGCGCGGCGAGCTCGGGGGCATGGACTACCTATCGGAGACGCGCGTCGAGCTGCGCTACACGCTGCCGATGGGCGAGATCATGTTCGACTTCTTCGACGCTCTGAAGTCGCGGACCAAGGGCTATGCGAGCCTCGACTACGAGGAGTCGGGCGAGCAGCAGGCCGCGCTGGTGAAGGTGGATATCCTGCTCCAGGGTGAGACCGTCGACGCTTTCAGCGCGATCGTGCACAAGGATGCCGCTTTCGCGTACGGAAACAAGATGACCACCAAGTTGCGCGAGCTCATCCCCCGTCAGCAGTTCGAGGTGCCGATCCAGGCTGCGATCGGCTCGAAGATCATTGCGCGCGAGAATATTCGGGCGATCCGCAAGGACGTGCTCGCCAAGTGCTACGGCGGCGACATCAGCCGTAAGCGCAAGCTGCTCGAGAAGCAGAAGGAGGGCAAGAAGCGGATGAAGACCATCGGTCGCGTCGAGGTCCCGCAGGAAGCCTTCGTTGCGGCGCTGTCCAACGAGTCGGTGGCGGACAAGCCCAAGGGCAAGTAGCCGGACGGCAAGTAGGAGGAACACTCGATGATCGGCACCTGGTTGACCCGTGAGCTCGGGCTGGAGGTGCCGATCTTCGGTGCCCCGATGGGCGGCCGCGCGGGCGGACGGCTCGCGGGGGAGGTCACCCGCGCCGGCGGTCTGGGCTTGCTGGGCGCGGCGCGCTACGCGACGCCCGAGTGGATCGCCGAGGAGTCGGCGACCGCTCGCGAGATCGGCGGCGGGCTGCTCGGCATCGGGCTGATGACGTGGTCTCTCGACGCCGACGATTCACTGCTCGACGCGGCGCTCGCCGAGCGCCCGCGCGTGGTGTCGTTGTCGTTCGGCGATCCGGCACCGTACGTCGAACGGGTCCACGCCGCGGGTGCGCTCGCCGTCTCCCAGGTGAACACGCTCGACGACCTGCACGTGGTCGAGCGGGCGGGCGTCGACTTCGTCATCGCTCAGGGCGGTGAGGCCGGCGGCCACACCGGACGGATCGGCACCCTGCCGCTGCTGCAGGAGGTCCTCGACGCGACGAGCCTGCCCGTCCTCGCGGCGGGCGGAATCGGCACCGGCCGTGGACTGGCGGCGGTGATCGCCGCCGGCGCCGAGGGCGCGATGATCGGCACCGCGCTGCTCGCGAGCCCGGAGACGATCGGGCCGGAATACGCCCGCCGCAAGCTGATCGAGGCCGGCAGTGCCGACACCGTCTACACGTCGATCTTCGATCAGGCGCGCGATCAGCCCTGGCCGGCGAGGTGGGGCGGCCGTGCCCTCGCCAACGACTACACCGCCGAGTGGCACGGTCGCGGCGCCGACAACGAAACGCTCGCTGCCGCTTACGACCCTGCAGACGCGACCCAGGGTGTGGTCTACGCCGGCGAGGCAGCGGGTCTGGTCACGACTGAGCAACCCGCCGGCGACGTGGTCCGCACCATCGCCGCCGACGCCGAACGCCTGCTACGCCGCACCTACTGAGCGAACGCCGTCACTCGGGGCGGTGGCAGACCGCCTCGACGTTGTTGCCGTCGGGATCGCGCACGAACGCGCCGTAGTAGCCGGGGTGGTACTCCGGCCATTCGCGCGGTGCATGCAGAACCTCTGCACCCGCTTCGACCGCGGCCGCGTAGAAGGCATCGACCGCGGCTCGGGTGTCCGCGACGAACGCCACATGGTTCTCGCGGAAGCCGGCATCGGCCGGGACCAGCGGGCTGATCCAGAAGTCCGGGTGTGGCGGCACGCCGTAACCGATGACGCCGGGAGCGGGTTCGACGACCCGCTTCCCACCGAGAGGCGCGAGCACGGCGTCGTAGAACGCAGCACCGGCTTCGATGTCGACGCATTGAATTCCCAGGTGATCCAACATGCGCCGATCGTGACACAGGTCACCGACAGAAGCGGCCGTTCCCACGTCAGGACGGCCCGTGAGCGGGCTGGAAGGTGCCGGTGTCGCCGGCCTCCTCCGCTCGGATGACGTGCACGACCGCATTGATCAGCGCGAGGTGGGTGAAGGCCTGCGGAAAATTACCGAGGTGCCGGCCGGTCTTGGGGTCGATCTCCTCGGCGTACAACTTGAGTGGGCTGGCGAACCCGAGCAGACGTTCGCACAGCTGCTTGGCGCGCTCGAGTTCCCCGATCTCCACCAGGGCCGAGACGAGCCAGAACGAGCAGATCGTGAAAGTGCCCTCCTTGCCGGACAGTCCGTCGTCGGTCTCCTCGACTCGGTAGCGCAGCACCAGTCCGTCCTCGGTGAGTTCGTCGGCGATCGCCAGCACGGTGGCCCGGATGCGCTCGTCGTCGGCGGGCAGGAAGCGCAGCAGGGGAGCGAGCAGCAACGACGCATCGAGAGCCCGACTGCCGTACCGCTGGGTGAGCACCCCACGATCGTCGACACCGTGGGCGAGGACGTCGGCTCGGATCTCGTCCGCGATGTCGGCCCACTGTGCCGCATAAGCCTTCTCGCCGTGCAACGTCGCCAGCTTGGCGCCGCGGTCGAGCGCGACCCAGCACATGATCTTCGACGACGTGAAGTGCTGGGGTTCGCCGCGAACCTCCCAGATGCCGCGGTCGGGCCGGCGCCAGTTCTCGACGACCTCCTCGACCTGACGTTTGAGGAGCGGCCACAGGGTCTCGGGGACCTGGTCGCGGGAACGGACGTGCAGGTACACCGAGTCGAGCATCGTGCCCCAGATGTCGTGCTGGTTCTGGTTGTAGGCGCCGTTGCCGATCCGGACCGGCCGGGCCCCGTCGTAACCCTTGAGGTGGCTCAGTTCCTGCTCGACGAGCGTGTGCTCGCCGCCGACGCCGTACATCACCTGCAGGGGTGCCGGGTCGCCGTCGTCGGACTGGGACGAGTCGAAGATGAACGAGAAGAAGTCGTTGGCCTCCCGATCGAGCCCGAGCGTGTAGAGACCCCACAGCGCGAAGGTCGAGTCGCGCACCCAGGCGTACCGGTAGTCCCAGTTCCGTTCGCCGCCGGGCGTTTCGGGCAGGGACGTGGTGGGGGCGGCGAGCAGGGCGCCGGTGGGGGCGTAGGTGAGGCCCTTGAGGGTCAGCGCACTGCGCTGCAGGTGGCCACGCCAAGGATGGTCGGGGAACCGGCCGATCGTGACCCACTGCCGCCAGCACTCGGTGGTCTGCCACATCCGGTCCGCCGCCTCGGCGAAGGTACGCGGGGCCGGCAGATCGGACCAGGAGAGGGCGACGAAGGCGTTGTCGCCCTCCACCATTCGCGTCCGGGCGCGGGCCTCGCGCCCCTCGAGGCCGAGCCGGAGATTCGACGTCAGGCGCAGTGTCGGGTGGTCGGTGGAGGACGCGCGGGACGTCGCCGTGGCTTCCTCGTACACCTTGCCGGTGTATTCCCACCGGGCCGGGGCGCGGTGGTAGTCGAAGGCGGGTTCGCAGCTCATCTCCAACTCGACGGTGCCGCTGACGCACTTCACCGTCCGCAGCAGCACGTGCTCGGCATCCCAGTCCGACGGCGTGCGCCGACGCGTCGGCGAACGCTGCTCGTTCGCGTGCCAGGGTCCCATCACGAGGGCGTCCCGGACGATGAGCCACCCGGTCTGCGTCTGCCACGTCGTCTCCAGGATGAGCCCGCCCGGCAGGTAGCGGCGCGCGGCCGGCACGTTCTGGCCGTACGGCCCGATCCGGAAGTGTCCGGCGCTGCGGTCCAGGATGGACCCGAACACGCTGGGCGAGTCGGGTCGCGGGATGCACATCCACTCGACGGAGCCGTTCCGGGCGATCAGGCAGTTCGACTCGCAATCGGAGAGGAATGCGTAGTCGTCGATCGGCGGATAGACGCTGCGGTGCTCCGGCGCGATCTCGTCCGAATCGCCCGACGGTCCGGTGACTGACTGCTCGGCCTGCGACGTCATCTCCTCATCATCGACCCGCGCGCACGCCGCCGTCCATGTTTCGACCGCGCCGCGCGGGGGAGCGGAGCGGTGCGGCTCGCCGCGACTGCGGGTGTCTGTTACTCTCTGCGGCGTGTCTGCTGCCATCGCCCACCGCGTCCGCCATGAACTGGCGTTGATTGCCGTCGGCGATCTGGCGGTTGCCGACATTCTTTGTCGCTGACGCCCTTTCCGGGCGTTCGTATTCCGTCGAATCCGGCCCGCGGCCGCGCGCTTCGCTCTTCTTCGTCGGTGGACCGGCCGGGGCGTGCTGCGCGCCCGGTTCGTCACGAACGCCCTTCCAATGCAGGACATCCGTCCGATCTCTGAGTACGGTCCGGCGTGTGCCGGACCGATTCCGTACGTCATCACCATCATCCGTGAGCCTGGTAGGAAGGCAATCCCTCATGAGGCATCGTTCCCGTTCGTTCCTGACCGCACTCGTCGCGCTCGGCGCGGTCGCGCTGTCCGCGTGCAGCGGCGGTTCCAGTGACGTCGTCGGCGGCACCGAGACCGCCGACGGCAGCGGCGGCACGATCAACCTGTTCGCGTATGCGGTGCCCAAGCCCGGATTCGACAAGGTCACCGCGGCGTTCGCGGAGACCGAGGAGGGCAAGGGGGTCCGGTTCAATCCGTCGTACGGTGCCTCGGGCGACCAGTCCCGCAAGGTCAAGGACGGCGCGCAGGCCGACTTCGTGAACTTCTCCGTCGAACCCGACATCACCCGACTGGTGGACGCCGGCCTTGTCGACGAGAACTGGAACAAGGACGCCTACAACGGAATTCCGTTCGGGTCGGTCGTCACGATCGTCGTCCGCGAGGGCAATCCGAAGAACATCCAGGACTGGGACGATCTGCTGCGTCCGGGTATCGAGGTGGTCACCCCCAACCCGTTCAGTTCCGGTTCGGCGAAGTGGAACCTGTTGGCGCCGTATGCCGCGAAGAGCGACGGTGGCCAGAACCCGCAGGCGGGACTCGACTACCTCGGCAAGCTCGTGAGCGAGCACGTGAAGGTGCAGCCCAAGTCGGGACGCGAGGCGACCGAGATGTTCCTGCAGGGCACCGGTGACGTGCTGCTGAGCTACGAGAACGAGGCGCTGTTCACCGAGCGCAACGGCGACCCGGTGGAGCACGTCACTCCGCCCGCGACGTTCAAGATCGAAAATCCGGCCGCGGTCATCTCCAACAGCCCCAACGCGGCCCAGGCGACCGCGTTCCGCGACTACCTCTACACCGCCGACGCCCAGCGACTGTGGGCGGAGGCGGGTTTCCGTCCCGTCGACCCGGCCGTGGCGCAGGAGTTCGCGGCCGACTTCCCGCAGCCGCAGAAGCTGTGGACCATCGCCGACCTCGGGGGCTGGAAGACCGTCGATGCCGAGTTGTTCAAGCAGGGGACCGGCAGCATCGCGGTGATCTACGAGAACGCGACCAAGTAGCTCGCGCGCAGGCACGGTGAGGACACGGGACCGGACGCGGCACGCACATTGCGCCGCGTTCGGTCCGCACCTTGCCAGCCGCTAGGGTGGTCGGGTGGATCAACTCGCGAACTGGTGGGACGGCGCCGAACTGTGGATCGCCGGCCTGCCGTTCATTCCCCAGGTTCTCCTGGTGCTCGCGGTGATGATCCCGGCCTGCTTCGGTATCGCCTGGATGCTCGACCGCGTGTTGTCCGCGGTGTTCGCGGCAGTCGGTCGTGCCGAACCGGCCGCGTCGGATGTCTGCGCGGACGCGCGCTCGAAGGTGGAGGGTTCCTGATGCCGCGCTCACGCGTGACCCTGGCTCTGATCGCACTTATCGTCCTGGTCGTCATCGCCTGGTACTTCACCCGCTGAGGCCTGCCCGACTACGGCCGTCCCGGTCACCAGAAAAGCGATTCGGACGGCGGTTCGGCGCTCTGCTAAAGTCTGCCGCGTGTTTGTAGTCGTCGCCCACCAGGTCCGCCATGAACTGGCGTTGATCGCTGTCGGCCGACTTGCAGTTGCCGACGTCGACTGTTGTTGATCACCTCGTCGGTGTTCGCCCAGTCGTGACACTCGTGTTCGGTCCGAACGCGTAGCTCTTCCCCGAGTCACCCCGCCGCCCTGCGTGCCGCGAACGCCCCCCTGCGCCCCGATAGCTCCCGCCGCCCGACCGTCCGGTCGGTCCGCTCTGCTGCGAGCTCTTCTGCATCTGCCGGCACTGTAGGAAGGTAAGTCCCTATGAACCATCGGTCCCGCCCCCTCGTGGCTGCGTTCGTCGCCGTCGCCGCGGTGGCGCTCGCCGGGTGTAGCGGCGGTTCGAGTGACGTCATGGGTGGCGGCGACGGCAGTGCCGACGGCAGTGGCGGCACGATCAACCTGTTCGCATACGGCGTCCCCAAGCCGGGCTACGACAAGGTCACCACGGCGTTCGCGGAGACCGACGAGGGTCAGGGCGTGCGGTTCAATCCGTCGTACGGTGCCTCGGGCGACCAGTCCCGCAAGGTCAGGGACGGCGCGCAGGCCGATCTGGTGAGCTTCTCCGTCGAGCCGGAGATCACCCGGCTCGTCGAGGCAGGTCTCGTCGACGATTCCTGGAACCAGGACGCATACGGCGGTGTCCCGTTCGGGTCGGTCGTCACTCTCGTCGTGCGGGAGGGTAATCCGAAGAACATCCGCGACTGGGACGATCTGCTGCGTCCGGGGATCGAGGTGGTCACCCCCAACCCGTTCAGTTCGGGTTCGGCGAAGTGGAACCTGTTGGCGCCGTACGCCGCCGAGAGCGAGGGCGGCCGGAACCCGCAGGCGGGACTCGACTACCTCGGCAAGCTCGTGAGCGAGCACGTGAAGGTGCAGCCCAAGTCGGGACGCGAGGCGACCGAGATGTTCCTGCAGGGCACCGGTGACGTGCTGCTCAGCTATGAGAACGAGGCGCTGTTCACCGAGCGTAAGGGCGATCCGGTGGAGCACGTCACGCCCGCTGTGACGTTCAAGGTGGAGAACCCGGTTGCCGTCGTCTCCACGGGCCGCAACGCGTCCACCGCCGTCACGTTCCGTGAGTTCCTCTACACCCCTGCAGCGCAACGTCAGTGGGCACAGGCCGGGTTCCGTCCCGTCGACCAGGCCGTGCTGGCCGAGTTCGCCGCGGACTTCCCGGAGCCGCAGAAGCTGTGGACCATCGCCGACCTCGGTGGTTGGGACGCCGTCGACCAGGATCTGTTCGAGCAGGACTCGGGACGGATCGCCGCAATCTACGAGAACGCGACCAAGTGATGACGACCGTGACGACTCAGCCGGCCCGACAGCCGGCGCAGAGACCCTCACCGAAACCGAAGACCCGCTCGCGGCGCAGGTTTGCCGTCACCGGTGCCGTCGGGCCGCTCGGCATCGGTATCGCCGGCCTCTGGCTCAGCGTCATCGTGCTCCTTCCGTTGGCGGCGCTGACGGTCACGTCGTTCGAGAACGGCTGGGCCGGCTTCTGGGACGCGGTCACCGCTCCCGGCGCGCTGGCGGCGCTGCGGGTGACGGTGGTGGTCTCCGCGATCGTCGCCGTGATCAACGTCGTGATGGGCACTGCCATTGCCTGGGTGCTGGTGCGCGACGAGTTTCCCGGCAAGCGAATCGTGGGCGCACTCATCGATCTCCCGTTCGCGCTGCCGACGATCGTCGCGAGCATCGTGCTGCTCTCGCTCTACGGGCCGCAGAGCCCCGTCGGTATCCACCTCAACGCCACGCAGCCGGGTCTGATCGTCGCGCTGGCCTTCGTGACGCTGCCGTTCGTCGTGCGCTCGGTACAGCCGGTGCTGATCGAGGCCGACCGAGAGGTCGAGGAGGCGGCCGCGTCGTTGGGTGCGAACAACTGGACCATCTTCCGCTCGGTGGTGCTGCCGACGCTGGCGCCGGCGGTCATCAGCGGTGCCGGGCTGGCGTTCGCCCGGGCGATCGGCGAGTACGGCTCCGTCGTCCTGATCGGCGGCAACATTCCCCGCGAGACGCAGGTGGCGTCGCAGTACATCCAACAGCAGATCGAGATCGATCGTCCGGTCAGCGCCGCGGCCGTGTCGGTGGCACTGTTGGCGATCGCGTTCGTCACGCTGTTCGTCCTGCGCCTGTTCGCGGCCCGTAACCAGCGCCGAGAGGAGCACGCCCAGTGAAGCTGTCCCCGAAGGCGCGGATCGGTCTGCGGACCATCGTCCTCGCCTACCTCTTCGTCCTGCTGGTCCTGCCCATCGCAGTGATCCTGTACCGCACGTTCGAGAACGGCTTCGTCGCGTTCTTCCACGCGATCAGCACCCCGGCCGCCATCTCGGCGCTCAACATGTCGCTGATCATCGTGGCGATCGTGGTCCCGTTGAACGTGGTGTTCGGCATCGTGACGGCGCTCGCGCTGGTGCGCGGACGCTTCCCGGGCCGCGGTCTCCTGCAGTCGGTGGTGGACCTGCCGTTCGCGGTCTCGCCCATCGTCGTCGGTGTCTCGCTGATCCTGCTGTGGGGGGCGAACGGCTGGTTCGGTGGGATCGAATCGACCGGTTTCAAGGTGATCTTCGGGCTGCCGGGCATGGTGATCGCCACCATCTTCGTGACCCTCCCGTTCGTGGTGCGCGAGGTGGAACCCGTGCTGCACGAGATCGGTGAGGAACAGGAGCAGGCCGCCGCGACGCTCGGCGCGTCGAAGTGGCAGACGTTCAGCCGGATCACCTTGCCGGCCATCCGGTGGGGCCTGACCTACGGCGTCGTCCTCACCGTCGCCCGCGCGCTCGGCGAGTTCGGCGCGGTCATCATGGTCTCGTCCGGCATTCCCGGCCAATCGCAGACCCTGACCCTGCTCGTGCACTCCCGCTACATCGACGACCACAACACCTTCGGGGCCTACTCGGCGGCAACGCTGCTGATGGGTATCGCCCTGATCACCCTGCTGCTGATGACTCTGCTCGACCGCAAGAGGAGCACGACATGATCACCGTGACCGGTGCGCGCAAGAACTACGGCGACTTCGCCGCGCTCGACGATGTCACCCTCGACATCCCGTCGGGCTCGCTGACCGCCCTGTTGGGCCCCAGCGGCTCGGGCAAGTCGACGCTGCTGCGGTCGATCGCCGGCCTCGAACATCCCGACTCGGGCACCATCACGATCGCCGGCAAGGACGTCACCGGCGTGCCGCCGCAGAAGCGGGACATCGGCTTCGTGTTCCAGCACTATGCGGCGTTCAAACACATGACCGTGCGGGACAACGTCGCGTTCGGGCTCAAGATCCGCAAGCGCCCCAAGGCGGAGATCACCAAGAAGGTCGACGATCTGCTCGGGATCGTCGGGCTGGACGGCTTCCAGCACCGCTACCCCGCACAGCTGTCCGGCGGACAGCGTCAGCGCATGGCCCTCGCCCGTGCGCTCGCCGTCGATCCGCAGGTGCTGCTGCTCGACGAGCCGTTCGGCGCGCTCGACGCGAAGGTGCGTGACGACCTGCGGACGTGGCTGCGCCGCCTGCACGACGAGGTGCACGTCACCACGGTGCTGGTCACCCACGACCAGGAGGAGGCCCTGGACGTCGCCGACCGGATCGCGGTGCTCAACAAGGGCCGCATCGAGCAGGTCGGCACCCCGCAGGAGCTGTACGACACCCCGGCCAACGACTTCGTGATGTCGTTCCTCGGCCCGGTCGCCCGGCTCAACGGGCAGCTCGTGCGCCCGCACGATCTGCGCCTGGACCGCAACCAGCTGCCGCAGTCGTTCGCGGCCACGGTCTCCCGCGTCGTGCACCTCGGATTCGAGGTCCGCGTCGAGCTGCAGCCCAAGACCGGAGCGCAGGAGCTGTCGGCGCAGATCACCCGCAGCGACGCCGAGGCGCTCGGTCTGCGCGAGGGCGAGACCGTGTACGTGCGGCCCAGCGACATCGCAAGCTAGTCCGCCGAGCAAAGACGAAAGCCCGGCTCCGCCAAGGTGGAGCTGGGCTTTCGTCGTCGTCCGACGGGTCAGGACCCCAGCGAGCCGAACGACAGTGAGCCACTGCCGCTCTCCGGCGGCGCCGGGTAGTCGGGGGCGAGCTCACGCATCAGGTCCAGGGCGACCCCGTCGGTGTGCTCCGAGTCGCCGTTCGCCATGACCGTCACACCCCATCCCTCGGACGGCACGAGGTAGGTGGCGCTGGTCATTCCCGAGGCGCCACCGTCCTTGAACGCGTACGGGCGGTTGATCCCGTTCTGCGGGGGGAACAGCTGCCAGGCCATGCCCATCTGCATGTTCGGCATCTTGGTCGGCGCCACGCCCGGGATCGGATCGAGCATCGACTGCAGAACCGGAACCAGCGGCTCGTCCCCGTAGCCGAGGGTGGCCGCCACCCACTTCGCCATGTCCGCCGCCGTGCTGATCAGACCGCCGCCGCCGGCCAGCGCACCGGTGTTGTTCCAGAGGTCGGTCGGGCTGCCGTTCGCGTAGGGCACGGCCAGGTCCGGGGTGGGGCTTTCGATGACGGTCCCGGTCATGCCGAGTGGACCGGTGAGCTCGCGCTGGACCACGTCGGCGAAGCGGGGCTCGGCGTGACCCGGTGCGTACGCATCGGCCATCAGGGTGCCCAGGGTTCCGAAACCGAAGTCCGAGTAGATCCACTCCGATCCCGGTGCGCTCGCCAGCGCACCCGGCGCCTCCAGCCCCTCCCACAGCAGGGTGCGGTTGTAGAGCGCCTTCGCGTCCGAGCACCCGTGGTCGCCGCCTCCCGGGCAGCCGGCATTCAGGTTGCCCGGGTCGTCGGTGAGCCCCGACCGGTGGGTGACGAGATCCCCGAGCGTGACGACCGTGTCGTCCATCGTCGGGAACGTGACGTCGTGCTCGTAGTCCTGGGCGAGATCGCCGAGAGTGGAGAGGCCTTCGTCGATCCGCTTCGCGAGCAGTCCCGCGGTGAACGTCTTGGTTTCCGAGGCGATCTCGAACTGAGTCTGCGGACCGACCGGGCGCTGATTCTCCTTGTCCGCCAACCCGAAGTGGTATGTGGTGGTGATCGCCTCGTCGGGCTTGTCGGGGTTGCGCTTGACGATCGCGATCGACATGCCGGGTGCACTGTGGCCGACCACCTTCGATGCGGCCCGGGCCACGGCTCGCGTCTCCCACCCGTCACCGATCGACGACCCTGCATTCGGGACGGGAATCGCTGCGGAGGCTGTCGGTGCGAGGGTGGCGGCGAGCACCAGGGATGTCGCAGTCGCCAGGGCGGCGGCGCCGGCCCGTCGATACGGGCGGCGGAGAGTCGGTTGCATGATCACGAGAGTAAATCTGAGGTAATGGTTTTCGTCAGATTTTTCCCGTAGCGGTCGGGACCGACCTGCGTCCGAACGAACGTTGGATCAGGGGAGTGCGGTCCAGGCACTCACGCAGTGGTACGAGCGGTTCTGGTACACCAGGGGAGCCGCGAGCGACTCGGCGTCGTGGATCTCCGTCACAGCGGCCGTGACGACCAGTGCCTGCCCGACCTCGGTACGCGTGAGCGGGGTGCAGCGCAGCACTGTGCCGGTGTCGTGCAGGAGTGGCTCACCCGATCCCAGTGTCGACCAGGCCGTGTCGACGCCGAACCGGGTGTTGCCGGACGCCGCGAACCGACGGGCCAGCGCCACGTTGTCGGCGGTGAGCAGGTGCACCAGGACGCTCGACGCCACCGCGATCTCGGCGGCAGAACCCCGCAGGGCCTGTAGCGAGAAGCCCAGCACGGCGGGATCGGCGGAGATCGACGCGACCGACGACGAGGTGATGCCCACCGGGCCGGCGGCACCCTGTGCGGTGATGATCGCGACGCCCGCGGGGTAACCCCGGAAGGCGCGCCGGAAGTCTTCGCCGAGCAGGGGGTTCGGGGCAGTGGTCGTCAACGCGAGGTCCTTCGTCGAGGCGGGGGTGTCACTGACGACGCTAGAACCTCGAGTTGACTCGAGGTAAAGGGATTGTGGTCGACGCCACGGGTACGGCTCCCTACGATGACGTGCATGACCCCACCCAGCGACATCACCGGCGATCTCCCTGCCGGGATCGGGCGTCCGGCTACCCGGGCGCTCGCGCAAGCCGGCATCACCACGCTGGAGGCCGTCGCGCAGCACTCGGCGAAGGATCTCCTCGCGCTCCACGGCGTCGGTCCCAAAGCGCTCCGGGTGTTGACCGACTCGCTGGGCGAGCGCGGTCTCGGCTTCCGAACCGACAACGCCTAGCGCGTGGCGTGCCCGGGCGGTGACTCGGGGTCGAGTGGCATGGTCTCCGCGGTCCCCGCCTGCACTGCGCGCCCGTAACGCCCGAGGTAGTCACTTTCGAGGTCGTCGGCGTACGCCTGACCCGGCCAGCTGTCGGACAGGGGACGGCCGCCGTGGGTGCACCGGATTCGGCGCGCGGGTCCGAGCTCGGGCAGGGTGCCCCGGAAGTCGCAGCGGTCGAAGGTCGTGAGCGCCGAGAACGTGGTGTCGGCGAATGTGCACTCGACGAAGCGGCCGCCCACCAGCTTCGCGTCGGTGAGGTCTGCTCCGCGGAACGTGCACCGCTCGAACACGGTGTTCTCTCCGAGTGTGAGTTTGCGCATCGATGCGCCGGTGAAGTCGCAGTCGGTCAATCGCCGCCCGATCCGTGCCCGCGTCAGGCGCGCCGATCTGAAACTGCACCTTGCGAAGAATCGGTCGAACGTGCTGCCCGACGCGGAGATTCCGTCGAAGCGGCTGTCGCTCACCTCGGTCTCGACGAAGTGGAGGGTTCCTCGGGCGTAGCTCAGGTCGAGCCGCTCGAGCGTGAGGTACTTGATCGAGAGCGGGTATCCGCGAGCCATTTTCACGCCGCGCAGGTCCACACGACCGTCGTCGTCGGTTCCGAACGGGGACGTGATCTCGTGTGTGCGTCCGACGAATCCGGCCTGATCGACGAACTGGCGCGCGAGCTGGGCTGTGGTCTCGGAACTCCACCTGCCGCGCAGCGATGCGGCACTCGCCGCGCTGTGCTTGTCGGTCGTCACCGACTCACTGTAAACGTCAGGCGGAGAGTCGCCACGAGTCCGCTGCGCCGAGGGCGGTCCGGTACCGATCGAGCGCAACTTCGGCGACGTTCCGGTGTGCGCCGATCGTCTCGGCGAACACGACGTCGGGAGCGGCGTCGAGTGCGGCTGCGCCGAGACGGTCGGTGAGGCGTCCCGGCGCCAGGAACCACGGGGCGATCACGATGCGCTCGACCCCTCGCGAGCGCAGCTGTGAGATCGCCTGTCCGACGGTCGGTTCGGCGGAGGTTGCGAAGCAGGCGGCCGTCGCCCACAGGTTGCCGTCGGCGAGGACGCCGGCCAGTGCACGGGTGCGATCGTTGGCCCGCGAATCGGACGAGCCGACCGCGGCGAGCACGACTCCGGCGCGGGTGTCGTCGGTGGCGACACCGGTCTCGGTGATCCGGTCCCGCACCGCGTCGACGAGGCGGCGGTCGTGGCCCAGGACGTCGGACTGGACGAGCGTCAGCTGCGGGTGCCGTGCGCGGGCAGCGGCCAGGATCCCGGGCAGATCCACGCGGGCATGGAACGCGCTGCCGAGCAGCAGGGGCACCACCACTGCAGCGGTATGCCCCTCCGCGGCGACGGCGTCGACGACCTGGTCCACCGACGGCGTGTTCAGGTCGAGGAAGCACAACCGGACGTCGACGTCCGGCCGCTGCGCGCGGATCGCCGCCACGGCAGCCGTGACCACCCGAGCGGATCGGGGATCACGACTGCCGTGTGCGACGGCGATCAGTGGAGTCACGGTGTCAGACCCGCTCACCGAGCTCGACCGCGGCGATGGCGTCGCCCACCAGACCGGCCGCGAGCGTGTTGCCGCCGGCGGGATCGATCAGCAGGAAACTGCCGGTGTGCCGGTTGACGGTGTAGTCGTCGGCCACGATCGGTTCCGCGACACGCACCGAGATCTTGCCGATCTCGTTGAGCTCGAGGGTTTCCGGGGACAGCTCCGACGTCAGTTCCTGCTCGTCGAGGCGCTCGACGAGCGCGCCGACGATGGCCTGCGTGGTGCGGGTGCCGTGCTTGAGCAGCAGGCGTGCGCCCGGACGAAGCGGCTTCTCGGCGAGCCAGCACACGGTGGCGTCGAACTGGTCGATCGGCTCCGGCGCGCCGGACGGCGCCGCGATGGTGTCGCCGCGGGAGACGTCGACGTCGTCGGCGAGCACCAGCGTCACGCTGCGGCCCGCGTGCGCGACGTCGAGTTCGCCGTCGGCGGTGTCGATGCGGGTGACCGTCGTCCGGGTTCCGGACGGCAGGATCACCACCTCGTCGCCGGGAACGACCGAACCGGCCGCTACCTGACCGGCGTAGCCGCGGTAGTCGGGGAACTCGGCGGTGCGCGGACGGATCACGTACTGCACGGGGAACCGCAGACCCACGGCGTGCTTGCCCTCGTTGTCGCTGTCCACGGGCACCGATTCGAGATGCTCGATCAGCGTCGGCCCGTCGTAGTACGGCGTGTTGTCCGACGCCACGGCGACGTTGTCGCCGTGTAGCGCGGACACCGGGATCGCCTGGACGTCGGCGTCGTCCCAGCCGAGAGATCCGGTCAGCGAACGGAACTCGGCCGTGATGTCGGCGAACACCTGCGCCGGATCCTCGACGAGGTCGATCTTGTTGACCGCCAGCACCAGTCGCGGCACTCCGAGCAGCGCCAGCACCGCGGCGTGCTTACGGGTCTGCGAGATGACGCCCTTGCGCGCGTCCACCAGGAGGATCACCAACTGCGCGGTGGACGCGCCCGACACGGTGTTGCGGGTGTACTGCACGTGGCCCGGGGTGTCGGCCAGCACGAACGAGCGGCGCGGTGTCGCGAAGTAGCGATATGCGACGTCGATCGTGATGCCCTGCTCGCGCTCGGCACGCAGGCCGTCGACGAGTAGCGACAGGTCGGGGGTGGACAGGCCCTTGTCGACCGACGCGCGGGTGACGGCGTCGATCTGGTCGGCCAGAACGGATTTGGTGTCGTACAGCAGCCGGCCCACGAGAGTGGACTTGCCGTCGTCGACGCTGCCCGCGGTAGCGAGTCGTAGCAGGTCGCTCATGATCAGAAGTAGCCCTCTCGCTTGCGGTCTTCCATGGCCGCTTCGGAAACTCGGTCGTCGCCGCGGGTGGCGCCGCGCTCGGTGAGCCGGGACGCCGCGACCTCGGCCAGGATGGCCTCGTTGTCGGCGGCCTCGGACAGCACCGCGCCGGTGGTGGATCCGTCACCGACGGTGCGGTAGCGGACCGACAGCGTCTGCAGCTCTTCGCCTTCGGCCGGGCCACCCCACACGCCCGGGGTCATCCACATGCCGTCGCGCTGGTACACCGGACGCTGGTGGGCGTAGTAGATGCTCGCCAGTTCGACGTTGTCCCGCGCGATGTAGCGCCAGATGTCGAGTTCGGTGAAGTTGCTCAACGGGAAGACGCGGACCTGCTCGCCGGGGGAATGCCGGCCGTTGTACAGGTTCCACAGCTCGGGACGCTGACGCTTGGGGTCCCACTGCCCGAACGCGTTGCGCAGCGAGAAGATCCGCTCCTTGGCGCGGGCCCGCTCCTCGTCACGGCGCGCTCCGCCGAACACGGCGTCGAAGCGGTGCTCGGCGATCGCGTCGAGCAGCGGCACGGTCTGCAGCGGGTTGCGGATCCCGTCGGGGCGCTCGGTGAGGCGGCCGTCGGCGAGGTAGTCCTCCACCTTGGCCACGTGCAGGCGCAGGTTGTACTTCGCGACGACGTGGTCGCGGAAGTCCAGCACCTCCGGCAGGTTGTGCCCGGTGTCGACGTGCAGCAGCGCGAACGGCAGCGGGGCCGGCCAGAACGCCTTGATCGCCAGGTGCAGCAGCACCGTCGAGTCCTTGCCGCCCGAGAACAGGATCACGGGCCGCTCGAACTCGCCGGCCACCTCACGGAAGATGTGGATGGCCTCGGACTCGAGGGCGTCGAGGGTGTCGAACTTGTTGCCGTCGAGCTGAAGCCGCGGCTCGGGGAGGGAGATGTCGATGGTCATGAGGCGTGCAACCCGCATTCTGTCTTGGCCGAACCGGCCCACCGACCGCTGCGCGGATCGGCGCCGGGGAGAGGTTTGACGGTGCACGGAGCGCACCCGATGGAGGGATACCCCTCGTCGACGAGCGGATTCACCAGGATCGAGTGCTCGTCGATGTACGCCTGCATGTCGTCGTCCGACCATGCAGCGATGGGATTGATCTTCACCAGTCCGAACGCCTCGTCGAACGAGATCAACGGCGCGTTCGCCCGGGTGGGGGCCTCGACCCGGCGGATGCCGGTGACCCACGCCCGGTAGTTCTTCAGCGTCGCCTTCAGCGGCGCGACCTTGCGCAGCGCGCAGCAGCGGTTGGGCTCGCGGGCGAACAGGTCCTTGCCCTCGGCCGCGTCCTGCTCGGCGACCGAGACGTCGGTCTGCGCGTTGATGACGTTGACGCCGTACACCTGCTCCACCGCGTCACGGGTGCCGATGGTCTCGGGGAAGTGGTATCCGGTCTCGAGGAAGAGCACGTCCACGCCCGGATGAACCTGTGCGGCAAGGTGAACGAGCACGCCGTCCTGCATGTTCGACGCGACGATGTAGCTGTTGCGATACCCCGTCGCTTCGCTCGCCCCGGCCCCGAACGTGTCCTCGGTCCACTGCAGCAGTTCCCGCGCGGACGCGCCGTCCAGCTCCGCTGCGCCCTGCGCGGCAAGTGCCCGGAGTTCGTCCTGGGTTGCCGTGGTGATGTCGATCGTCAACGCAAATCCCCCTCGTCTGCTCGAACTGCCCACTGTGCGAAGCGTTCACCCTCGTTGCGGTGCTTCACGAAGTTGCGCACCACCCGGTCGATGTAGTCGCCGAGTTCGGCGCTGGTCACCTTGTGCTGGCGCAGTTTCCGGCCGAAGGCGCTGTCCAGGCCGAGGCTGCCGCCCAGGTGCACCTGGAAACCCTCGATCTGGTTGCCCTCGCCGTCGTCGACCAACTGGCCCTTGAACCCGATATCGGCGATCTGGGACCGGCCGCACGAGTTGGGGCAGCCGTTGATGTTGATCGTGATCGGGACGTCCAACTGGGCATTGATGTCCGCGAGCCGCTCCTCGAGTTCCGGCGCGAGCACCTGCGAGCGCTTGCGGGTCTCCACGAACGACAGCTTGCAGAATTCGATACCACTGCAGGCCAGCAGGTTCCGACGCCAGTGCGACGGCCGGGCGTGCAGGCCGAGGGGCTGCAGTTCGGCGATCAGTTCCTCGACCTTGTCGTCGGGCACGTCGAGCACGATCAGCTTCTGGTACGGCGTGAAGCGGATGCGGTCGGAGCCGACCGCCTCGGCCGCGGCGGCGACCTTGGTCAGGATGGTGCCCGACACGCGGCCGGCGATGGGGGAGAACCCGATCGCGTTGAGGCCGTTGCGCAGCTTCTGGACGCCGATGTGGTCGATCGGGCGCTCGGGCTTCTCCGGCGCGGGGCCGTCGATGAGGGGCCTCTTCAGGTACTCCTGTTCGAGAACTTCCCTGAACTTCTCGATGCCCCAGTCCTTGATCAGGAACTTCAGCCGCGCCTTCGCGCGCAGCCGGCGGTAGCCGTAGTCGCGGAAGATCGAGACCACGGCCTCCCACACGTCCGGGACCTCGTCGAGCGGCACCCACACGCCGACGCGCTGCGCCAGCATCGGATTCGTCGACAGGCCGCCGCCCACCCACAGGTCCAGGCCCGGACCGTGCTCGGGGTGGTTCACGCCCACGAACGCGACGTCGTTGATCTCGTGCACCACGTCCTGCTGCCCGGAGATCGCGGTCTTGAACTTGCGCGGCAGGTTCGAGTACTCGGGATCGCCGATGTAGCGGCGGACGATCTCGTCGATCGCCGGGGTCGGGTCGAGGATCTCGTCGAACGACTCGCCGGCCAGCGGGGATCCGAGCACGACGCGAGGGCAGTCGCCGCACGCCTCGGTGGTCGCGAGACCGACGGCCTCGAGCCGCTGCCAGATCTCGGGGACGTTCTCGATCTCGATCCAGTGGTACTGGACGTTCTCGCGGTCCGAGAGGTCGGCGGTGTCGCGGGCGAACTCGGTCGAGAGTTCGCCGATCGTGCGCAACTGCGCGGCGGTGAGGGCGCCGGCGTCGCACCGCACCCGCATCATGAAGTACTTCGCCTCGAGCAGGTCGATGTTCTCGTCACCCGTGAAGGTGCCGTCGTAGCCCTCCTCGCGCTGCGTGTACAGGCCCCACCAGCGCATGCGGCCGCGCAGGTCGGCCTTGTCGATGCTGTCGAAACCCTGCTTCGAGTAGATGTTCTCGATGCGCGTGCGGACGTTGAGCGGGTTGTCGTCCTTCTTGATCTGCTCGTTCGCGTTGAGCGGCTCGCGGTAGCCGAGGGCCCACTGGCCCTCGGAGACACGCTTTTTCGGACGCGCGGTGCGCGCCGGCGGGCTCACGGCAGATTCGGCGTCGGTGGTCGACGTCATGGGTGCTCCTGAATTTCGTGAATCTCACGGTGCACCGGTCGAAGACAGGGAGAGGAGGGCTGCTTCCTCGCGGGGTCGTCCTCGGCCGGCCGGGTTACGGGCCTAACGGGGGGAGACGAACGCAGGCGAGCGCCGCTGCTTCAGGGCAGGGAAACGCTGGCCGCTACACGCCGCAGGACAGACAACAACAGCTACAGACACGCTTGAGGTCGACGTGGCGCCGCGCCACCAATCGCACCCCGGTATCTGTCATGCGGGCCATTCTGCCACGGGATTTGCCGTCTGCCGACCACCGGGAGCATATTTCCCCGAAAATTCCGGGAAATGTCCTGATGGGCGGGCGTTCGTGGCGGCAGATCGGATGGCTGGGACACTGGAGACGTGAGTGGATCAGTGGTCGATGTCGAATCGACACGCCTGGAACTTCCCGTGTCGGCGCTCGAAGGAGTGGGGACACGGCCGTTCGGCATCTACGTCCACGTCCCGTTCTGTGCCACGCGGTGCGGGTACTGCGATTTCAACACCTACACGGCGGGGGAACTCGGCACGTCGGCGTCGCCGCAGTCCTGGCTCGAGGCATTGAAGCGCGAGCTCGCGTCGGCGGCCGAGATCACCGGCGCTCCGAAGGTCGACACGGTGTTCGTCGGCGGCGGTACGCCCTCGCTCCTCGGCGGCGACGGCCTCGCCGAGGTCCTCGGGGCGGTACAGGCGAGCTTCGGCCTCGCCGACGGCGCAGAGGTGACCACCGAGTCCAACCCGGAGTCCACGTCGCCGGAGTTCTTCAGCAGGCTGCGCGAGGCGGGCTTCACGCGGATCTCGCTGGGCATGCAGTCGGCCGCCGAGCACGTGCTGCGCGTGCTCGACCGCACCCACACTCCGGGCCGGGCGGTGGCCGCCGCACGTGAGGCGCGGGCCGCCGGGTTCGACCACGTCAACCTCGACCTCATCTACGGCACCCCCGGCGAGACCGATCGCGACCTCGATGCGTCGCTGGACGCGGTCCTCGGCGCGGGCGTCGACCACGTCTCCGCGTACGCGCTGATCGTCGAGGACGGCACCGCGCTGGCCCGCAGGGTGCGCCGTGGCGAACTGCCCGCACCCGACGACGACGTCCTGGCCTTCCGCTACGAACGGATCGACGCGCGTCTCGCCGACGCGGGGTTGCACTGGTACGAGGTGTCGAACTGGGCCGCGAACGATGCGTCGCGCTGCCGCCACAACCTCGGCTACTGGGACGGCGGCGACTGGTGGGGTGCCGGCCCGGGCGCGCACAGCCACGTCGGTGGGGTGCGGTGGTGGAACGTCAAGCATCCCGCGCGCTACGCGGACCGGCTGTCGGCGGGGGAACTCCCGGTCGGGGGCAGCGAGACGCTCACCGCCGAGGACGCGCACGTGGAACGCGTCATGCTGACCGTTCGGCTACGCACCGGGCTGTCGCTGTCGGATCTGGGCGACAGTGAACGCGGTGCCGCCGAGCGGGTGGTGGCGGACGGACTCGCGCGCGTCGAGGGCGCCCACCTGGTGCTCACCGATCGTGGGCGGCTGCTCGCCGACGCCGTGGTCCGGGACATCCTGGATTGACCCGGGGCCGACCTACTCGGTCGGTGCCGCGTCGTAGTCGTAGACCCGTGCGTGCAGCACGACGCGGTTGCGCAGGGCCGAGCGCACGGCGTGATGGACGCCGTCCTCGAGGTAGATGGTCCCCTCCCACAGCACGGCGTGGGGGAACAGGTCGCCGTAGAATGTCGAATCCTCGTCCAGCAGCCGGTCCAGCTGCAACACCCGGGTGGTCGTCACGATCTCGTCGAGGCGCACCTGCCGCGGCGGTATCTGGGCCCAGTCGCGCAGCGTCAATCCGTGATCCGGATACGGCTTGCCTTCCCTGACACCCTTGAAGATCATGTTCACCGCCCGTAGTTCTCGACCGTAGGACGGGTCCTGCGGCCCGACCGGTGACCACAGTACGGCCTACGAGGCAATTGTTCCGTGTGCCTCGAATGTCCGGCGCGGCCTGCGAAGTTCCGTCCGGGCGGGGCCATTAGACTGGGTACCGAGGTGGATCCCGCGCAGGGCGGGATGCACGGCTCCGGGACAACCCGGGCCGCAGCGCGAAACGGAGGTGGGTGGCGGTGGCGAGCACGGAGGAACGACGATTCGAGGTACTCCGGGCGATCGTCGCCGACTACGTCTCGACGCAGGAGCCGATCGGGTCGAAGGCCCTGGTCGAACGTCACAACCTGGGCGTCTCCAGTGCCACCATCCGCAACGACATGGCGGCCCTCGAGGCCGAGGGGTACATCACCCAGCCGCACACCAGTTCGGGCCGGGTACCGACCGACAAGGGCTATCGCCAGTTCGTCGACCGGATCGCCGACGTCAAGCCGCTCTCGGCGGCCGAGCGCCGCGCGATTCTCGAGTTTCTCGAGTCCGGTGTCGACCTGGACGACGTCCTTCGGCGCGGGGTGCGGCTGCTCGCGCAGCTCACCCGGCAGGTCGCCGTCGTGCAGTACCCCACGCTGTCGGCATCGTCGGTGCGTCACCTCGAGGTGGTGGCCCTCACGCCGGCGCGCCTGCTGATGGTGCTGATCACCGACTCCGGACGCGTCGACCAGCGAATCGTCGAACTCGGCGACGTGATCGACGACGAGGACCTGTCCCGGCTGCGGGCGCTACTCGGCGGTGCGCTCGAAGGGAAGCGGCTGGCCGCAGCTTCCATCGCGGTGTCCGAACTGGCCGAGGATGCGCCCGAGAATCTGCGCGACGCGGTGATCCGCTCGGCCACGGTGCTGGTAGAGACCCTGGTCGAACACCCCGAGGATCGCCTGGTCCTGGGTGGGACCGCGAACCTGACACGCAACGCGGCCGATTTCACCATGCAGGCGGGGCTGCCCGGCTCACTGCGTTCCGTCCTCGAGGCGCTCGAGGAGCAGGTGGTGGTCCTCAAGCTGATCGCGGCGACGCAGGACGCCGGCCGGGTCACCGTGCGTATCGGTGAGGAGACACAGGTCGAGGAGATGCGGGGCACCTCGGTGATCTCCACGGGTTACGGCACGGCCGGTACCGTGTTCGGCGGTGTGGGGGTCCTCGGCCCCACCCGGATGGACTACCCGGGAACAATTGCCTCGGTGGCTGCCGTTGCCAGGTACATCGGCGAAGTACTCGCCGAGCGGTAGTGCGCGGACGGGCGCCACGTGGCCGGGCCGGGACCGACCGGTGCCGGGCGACGCTCACCGTTTGATGCGAACGATGTAGAGAAGGACGAGATACCCAAAGTGGCACGGGATTACTACGGCACGCTCGGCGTCGGACCGAAGGCGAGCGATCAGGAGATCAAGCGGGCATACCGAAAGCTCGCCCGTGAACTGCATCCGGACGTCAATCCCGACGAGACGGCGCAGGCCAGGTTCCGTGAGGTCTCCACGGCCTACGAGGTGCTCTCGGATCCCGAGAAGCGCCGCATCGTCGATCTCGGCGGCGACCCGATGGAGTCCGGCGCCTCGGCCGGAGCGGGCGGCTTCAGCGGGGCCGGGTTCGGTGGTCTCGGCGACGTGTTCGAGGCGTTCTTCGGTGGCAGCGGCGGAACCGCGCGCGGCCCGCGTGGGCGGGTGCAGCCCGGCGCGGACTCCCTGCTGCGCACCAAGCTGACCCTCGCCGAGTGCGCCACCGGCGTGACGAAGACGATCACCGTCGACACCGCGATCCTGTGCGACGGGTGCACCGGTTCGGGCACGCACGGCGACTCCCAGCCGGTCCGCTGCGAGACGTGTGGCGGCGCCGGCGAGGTCCAGTCCGTGCAGCGCTCGTTCCTGGGCCAGGTCATGACCTCGCGTCCCTGCCCGACGTGCCGTGGCGTCGGCGAGACCATCCCGGATCCGTGCCACAAGTGCGGTGGAGACGGCCGCGTCCGCGCCCGCCGCGACATCACCGTGAAGGTCCCGGCCGGTGTCTCGGGTGGCATGCGCATCCGCCTTGCTGCGCAGGGCGAGGTCGGCCCCGGCGGCGGCCCCGCCGGTGACCTCTACGTCGAGGTCATCGAGCAGCCGCACGAGGTGTTCGTCCGCGACGGCGACGATCTGCACTGCACCATCCGGGTCCCGATGGTCGACGCGGCCCTCGGCACCACCGTCACGCTCGACACCATCATCGACGGTCCCACCGAGATCACCGTCGACCCGGGTACGCAGCCCGGATCGGTGTCGGTCCTGCGTGGCCACGGCATGCCGAAGCTGCGCTCCACGGTGCGCGGCGACGTCCATGCGCATCTCGAGGTGGTCATCCCGTCGAGGCTCGACGGCAAGCAGAGCAAGCTGCTGCAGGAGTTCAAGAATCACCGCGACCGCGATCAGGCCGAGGTCGTCTCGACCGGATCGCAGAACAGCGGCGGCCTGTTCTCCCGGCTGCGCGACGCCTTCAGCGGCCGCTGATCGGCGTCGGACCCGATGGCTGCGACCGTCTTCTATCTCGACCCCCTGCCCGACGTCGGCCGTCCCGCAGTGCTCGACGGGCCGGAGGGCCGGCACGCCGCGACAGTGCGGCGCATCAAGCCGGGTGAGCGTCTACTGCTCGCGGACGGTCGCGGCGGTCTCGCCGACGCCGTCGTCACCGCCGCCGGGAAGGACCGCCTCGACCTCGAGGTGACAGCCCGACTCGACCAGCAGCCGCCCACGCCGCAGGTGACCCTGGTGCAGGCGCTACCGAAGGCCGAACGCTCCGAACTGGCCGTCGAACTTGCCACCGAGGCGGGGATCGACGTCGTCGTGCCGTGGCAGTCGTCGCGCTGCGTCGCCCGCTGGGAGGGCGCCAAGATCCACAAGGGCGTCACCCGCTGGCGCAACGCGGCGATCGCGGCGGCGAAGCAGGCCCGGCGCTCGTTCGTGCCCGAGGTCGCCGACCTGCACCACACGCAGCAGGTACTGGAGCGGGTGCGGGAGGTCGTCGGACGCGGTGGCGTCGTGGCAGTGCTGCACGAGTCGGCGAAGTCGCCGTTCGCGTCGCTGCCGCTGCGGGACGCGCCCGAGGTGATGCTGGTGGTCGGCCCCGAAGGGGGACTGTCCGACGACGAGATCGCCGCCCTCACCGGTGCGGGAGCCACCGCCGTCCTGCTCGGGCCGACGGTGCTCCGCACCTCGACGGCGGCCGCGGTGGCGCTCGGGGCGATCGGTGTGCTCACCGACCGCTGGTCGTCCGCGCCCATCGACTGAAGGCACTTCGTGCCCGTGCGCCTTTTTGGTACCTCCCGCTACCGAAAAGGCGCACGGGTGGCGCAGCCGCCCACGACACAGGAGTGAGATCCATGCCCCGGACGCGCATCGAGTACGGACCCGAACCGCAGCAGTTCGGTCACTTCTACGCGCCCGAGGGCGCGGGGGACGGTCCGGTGCCGGTCGTCATGGTGATCCACGGCGGCTACTGGAGCGGGCAGTACCACCTCAATCTCGGGACCTCGTTCGCGGTGGAACTGGCCCGCAGCGGCGTCGCGGTGTGGAACATCGAGTACCGCCGGATCGGCGCGGGCGGACGGTGGCCCGAAATGTCGGCCGACGTCGTGGCCGCGCTGGACGCGATCGCCGGACCGGTCGCCGAAGCGTCGCCCGTGCCGTTGGATCTGGACCGCGTGCGCGTAGTCGGTCACTCGGCGGGCGGTCAGCTCGCGGTGTGGCTTGCCGGGCAACGTGATACGGCGGTCCGGCCGGAGCTGTTCGTGTCGCAGGCCGGTGCGCTGGATCTGGCGTCGGCCGCCGAGCGCGGCCGCCGGATCAGCTACATCGAGGACCTGTTCGGGGTGCCGTTCGACGTCGATCCCGAGCTCTACCGGTCGGCGTCACCGCAACATCGCGTGCCGATCGGGGTTCCCGTCGTCGTCCTCCACGGCACCGAGGACGCCCAGGTGCCGGCGAAGATCGCGTCCCGGTACGCCGACGCCGCCCGCGCCGCCGGCGACCCCGTGGAGCTGACGCTGGTCGAGGGCGAGGATCATTTCGCCTTCCTCGACCCGAACACGCGGAGCTGGAAGCTCTCCCGCGAGGTCCTGCTGGGCACTCAGTCCTGACCCGGGGCGGTTCGGCTCGGCAGGATCGCGGCGACCACCACCGCGCCGACCGCGAGGGCGAGACCGCCGACGAGGCTCGCCCGGGAGATCGCGTCGGCGAACGCGACCGTCGCGGCGTCCATGAGTGGCTGTGCCTGGGCGGCGCCGAACGGGTTCTTCGCCAGTTCCTCGGCGACGATCGCTGCGCCGCCCACCGATTCGCCCGACGCCTGCAACCCCTGGGCGACCAGATCTGCCTGCGCCCCGGTGAGTTTCGGAACCGGTAGCGCCGCCAGGAAGCCGGCGATCCCATCCTTGTAGGCGGAGGCGAGCACCGAGCCGAGGATCGCGATGCCGAGCGACCCGCCGAGCTCGATCGCGGTGTCGTTGAGTCCGCCGGCGGCGCCCAGGTCCTTGTCCGGGAAGCTCCCCATGATGGCGTCGGTCGCGGGTGAAACCGCCAGGCCCACACCGATGCCCAGGAGCACCAGGGTGGGGACGAAGTCGAGGTACGTCGAGGCGCCGTCGACGCGGACGAGCAGCAGGACGCCCGCCGCCGCGACGAGCATGCCGCCGGCGACGACGGCCCGGGCGCCGATGCGCGGCGTCAGCCGGGCGCTGGCCGCGGCACCGACGGAGACGGCGGCGGCCAGCGGCAGGAGCCGGACACCGGTGTCGAGGGGGCCGAAGCCGAGCACGAACTGGAATTGCTGGGCGACGAAGAACATCGCGCCGAACGCCGTCAGGAACACGAGCATCACCGCCAGTGACGCGCCGCCCACGGCCCGCTCGCCGAGCTTGCGCACGTTCAGCAGTGGCTGCGGGTGCCGCAGTTCCCACGCGAGGAACAGCATCAGGCCGACCACCGAGATCGCCGACGCGATGAGTGCCGATGCACCCCAGCCGAAGTGGAACCCGTCGATGATCGCGAAGACGAGGCAGCCGATCGTCACGACCGACAGCAATCCGCCGATCCAGTCGATGCGACCCAGTCCGTGGGCCTTCGACGGCGGCACCAGAACCAGCGCGGCGACGATCGCGAGAGCCGCGATCGGGACGTTGATGAGGAAGGTGGAGTGCCACGAGCGGGTCTCGAGCAACCACCCCGCCAGCAGCGGTCCCAGGGCGATGGCGAGACCGGACGTGGCCGCCCACGCGGCGATGGCGCGGGCGCGCTCGGCGGCAGGGAACGTCGCGACCAGGAGGGAGAGCGTCGCGGGCATGATGATCGCGGCGCCGACGCCCATGACCATCCGGGCCGCGATCACCGACGTGGTGCTGTCGGCGAGGCTTCCGAACACCGCGCCACCGCCGAAGACGAGCAGGCCGGCGAAGAGGGCCCCGCGTCGGCTGTACTTGTCACCGATGACGCCGAACAGCAGCATCAGTGCGGCGTAGGGGACGGTGTAACCGTCGATGACCCACTGGAGATCCGAGCTCGTCAGCTGCAGGTCGCGGGTCATGTCCGGCGCGGCGACGATGAGCGCGGTGTTCGCCATGACGACGATGAGCAGGCTCAGGCACAGCACCCCGAGGGCGGCCCAGCGGCGTGGGTACGGCTGATCCATCCGTTCGACCGGAGTGCCGGCGACTCCCGGCAGCCGAGACAGTGTGATCGTCATCCTCGAATTCCCTCCCGCCCCGGCGCGAGCACGCCGGCGATGTTGCACATTGATGTGCAAGTTAGTTAGTTGCACACCGGTGTGCAATGCCGCGGTGGTGCACATCACACGGCGCCTTCGGGGGAGGATGGTTCGGTGAGTTCCCAGTCTCCGGTGCCGGTCCGTTCCCAGGCGCGCGCCAATCGCGCCCGCATCCTGGAGGCGGCGATCTCCGCGTTCGCGGCGGATCCGGACGCGAGCATGGACGACGTGGCGAAGGCGGCCGGCGTCGTTCGCCGCACGGTGTACTCGCACTTCCCCAACCGGGAAGCCCTGATCGAGGGTCTGGTGGCCGAGGCGTCCGGGGCGATCTGTTCGAGCCTGGCGTCCGGGCCGCCCGCACCGGAGCGGGCCGACCTGGCGGTCGCGGTGCTGGCGCTGCGGACCTGGCCGATCGGGGACCGGTTCCGGGTGCTGCTGTCGTTCGCCCGGCGCGAGCTCGGGGAGGAGCGCATCCACGACCTCCTCGAACCGCTGCGCACGATCTCGGTGGGCAATGTCGAGCGTGGACAGCGCGAGGGGATGTTCTCGTCGTACCTGTCCGCCGAGCTCCTGGTCGCGATGTACGAGGGCATGACGCTCACGCTCCTCGAGCACGCGAACCGGGGTGCGATCTCCGACCGGGGTGAGACGTTCGCCACCGCTGGGCTGGTGTTGCTGGGGCTGCCGCCGGACGACGCCGTCGCCGTCGTCTCGGAGGCGGCGGACTGGCTCGCGGACGCCGACGCACCCGGTGAGGAGGCCGGCGGGTAACTCGGTGGGCGCTGTCGGCGGCTGGCGCTAGACTTTGGGCACACGCGACGACCCGGTCGTCGACCCATCGGACCTGGAAGAAGGCCATAGCGCGCACGTGAGTGAACAAGTCGAGAACGGCAGGTCGCGTTTGCGCGACACCCCGCAGGATCCCGCACAGCCGGCTCAGCGCAATGTGCGCTCGAGCATGGAACTTCCGCCCGAGGTGGTCCCGCCCTTGCTCGGGTCCTCCGACGAGAATCTGACCGCTCTCGAGCAGGTGCTCGACGCCGATATCCATGTGCGGGGGAACGCCGTCACGCTCACCGGAACGCCTGCGGACGTCGCGCTCGCGGAGCGGGTGCTCGAGCAGTTGACGTCCCTCGTGCGTCGCAATCAGCCGATCTCCCCGGACGTGGTACGGCGCACCCACGGCATGCTCACGCAGGGGCTGTCGGATTCTCCGGCCGACGTGCTGAGCCTGGACATCCTGTCCCGTCGGGGCAAGACGATCCGGCCCAAGACGCTCAATCAGAAGCGCTACGTCGACGCGATCGACGAGAACACCATCGTGTTCGGTGTCGGGCCCGCCGGTACCGGTAAGACGTATCTGGCGATGGCCAAGGCGGTGCAGGCGCTGCAGACCAAGCAGGTGACGCGGATCATCCTGACGCGTCCCGCGGTCGAGGCCGGTGAGCGGCTGGGCTTCCTGCCAGGCACGCTGCACGAGAAGATCGACCCGTACCTGCGTCCGCTGCACGATGCGCTGCACGACATGATGGATCCCGAGGCGATCCCGAAGCTGATGCAGGCCGGCGTCATCGAGGTCGCGCCGCTGGCGTACATGCGGGGTCGCACCCTCAACGACGCGTTCATCATTCTCGACGAGGCGCAGAACACCACCGCCGAACAGATGAAGATGTTCCTCACCCGGCTCGGCTTCGGGTCCAAGATCGTCGTGACCGGCGACATCACCCAGGTCGATCTGCCCGGTGGGGCACGGTCGGGGCTGCGGGCGGCCACCGAGATCCTGGGTGACATCGACGGCATCCACTTCGCGGTACTCGACAGCTCCGACGTGGTCCGGCACCGGTTGGTCTCCGACATCGTCGATGCCTACGACCGGTTCGAGTCGACCCGGAACGGGGATCTCCCGCTGGGCAATCGGGCACAGCGGCGGGCGGTCCAGCCGCGCTCGCACCGGCGGTAGGGTTGTCTCCGCGAACAACGGCTCCCGCATGCCCGCGGCCGACGAAGGAACGACGTAGATGAGTATCGAGATCTCCAACGAATCGGGGATGGAAGTCTCCGACGAGGATTTGATCAGCGTCGCCCGGTTCGTGATCGCGCGCATGGACGTGCATCCCGCGGCGGAGCTGTCGATGGTGCTCGTGGATTCGTCGACGATGGCCGACCTCCACATGCGGTGGATGGATCTGCCCGGTCCCACCGACGTCATGTCCTTCCCGATGGACGAACTCGAGCCCGGTGGACGGCCGGACGCCCCGGAACCCGGCCCGTCGATGCTCGGCGACATCGTGCTGTGCCCGTCGTTCGCGCTCGAGCAGGCCGAGAAGGCCGGGCACTCGCTCGATCACGAACTGGCGCTGCTCACCGTGCACGGCGTCCTGCACCTCCTCGGATACGACCATGCCGAGCCGGAGGAGGAGAAGGAGATGTTCGGCCTGCAGAACCAGTTGCTGGCCGACTGGTACGAGGACCTGCGACGTGCCGAGCGCGAGGCGCAACTCGCGGCGCGTGATCAGCAGCTGCTCGGCAAGGCCGGTTTCTTCGACGGCACCGAGCAGTGACGCTCGGCGGACGGTGATCGACACGTGAACGACGCAGTCGTCCTGGTGCTCGTCGCTGTCGTGCTGGTGCCGCTCGGCGGTCTCTTCGCGGCGCTCGACGCGGCGCTGAACACGCTGTCACCGGCGCGCGTCGAGGAGATGGCGAAGGACGAACGGCCGGGAGCGATGCGGCTGGTCCGGATCGTCTCGGACCGTCCGCGGTACGTCAACCTCATGGTGCTGCTGCGGATCCTGTGCGAGATCGCGGCCGCGGTCCTGCTTGCGGGGGCGCTGATCGACCTGCTCGGCCCCATGTGGGGTATGGCGGTGACCATCGTGGCGATGGTCCTCGTCGACTACGTGGCGATCGGTGTGGGGCCACGCACCCTGGGCCGGCAGCACGCCTACCCGTTGGCGTTGGCGGCGGCGGTTCCGCTCGGTGCGCTCGGCACGCTGCTCAGCCCGGTGAGCCGGCTGCTGATCCTGGTGGGTAACGCACTCACCCCGGGCCGGGGATTCCGGGCCGGCCCGTTCGCGTCGGAGATCGAGTTGCGCGAGCTGGTGGACCTGGCGCAGGAGCGCGGCGTCGTCGCCGACGAGGAACGCCGGATGATCCAGTCGGTGTTCGAACTCGGCGACACCTCGGCACGCGAGGTGATGGTGCCGCGCACCGAGATGGTGTGGATCGAGGCCGACAAGACGGCCGGGCAGGCGACGACGCTCGCGGTCCGCAGCGGCCACTCCCGGATCCCGGTGATCGGCGAGAACGTCGACGACGTCCTCGGCGTCGTGTATCTCAAGGACCTGGTGCAGCAGACGTACTATTCGTCCGACGGCGGCCGCAGTGTGAAGGTGGCGCAGGTGATGCGCCCGGCGGTGTTCGTGCCCGATTCGAAACCGCTCGACAGCCTGCTCGCCGAGATGCAGCGCGACCGCAACCACATGGCCGTGCTGGTCGACGAATACGGCGGCATCGCCGGGCTGGTGACGATCGAGGACGTGATCGAGGAGATCGTCGGTGAGATCGCCGACGAGTACGACACCGACGAGACTCCGCCGATCGAGGATCTCGGTGACGGCACGTACCGGGTCTCGGCCCGGCTGCCGGTCGAGGATCTCGGTGAACTGTTCGACGTGGAGATCCCCGGCGACGAGGTCGAAACCGTGGGCGGGTTGCTCGGCTACGAACTGGGCCGGGTACCGCTGCCCGGCTCGCAGATCGAGACGGCCGGGCTGCGGATGCGCGGTGAGGGCGGCGCGGACGTGCGGGGTCGGGTGCGGATCAGCACCGTGCACGTCGAACGGATACCGGACGAACACCGCGACACCGGCCAGATGGACGAAGACGGAAACGTGAACCAGGAGTGATATGACCGACAACGAATTCCGTTCCGGCTTCGTTTGTTTCGTGGGCCGACCCAATACGGGCAAGTCGACGCTGACGAACGCGCTGGTCGGCGAGAAGATCGCGATCACGTCGTCGCGCCCGCAGACGACACGCCACACCATCCGCGGCATCGTGCACCGCGACTTCGCCCAGTTGATTCTGGTCGACACCCCCGGCCTGCACCGGCCGCGCACGCTGCTCGGTCAGCGCCTCAACGACCTGGTGCGCGACACCTACTCCGAGGTCGACGTCATCTGCCTGTGCATCCCGGCGGACGAGAAGATCGGCCCCGGCGACCGGTGGATCCTCGAGCAGGTCCGTCAGATGGCACCCAAGACCAAGCTGGTCGGCATCGTCACCAAGATCGACAAGGTCGGCAAGGACGGTGTCGCCGCGCAGCTGATGGCGCTCTCCAAGCTTCTCGGCCCCGAAGCCGAGGTGATCCCGGTGTCGGCGGTCTCCGGCGAGCAGGTCGAACTACTGGTGAAGGTCCTTGCCGGTCTGATGGAGCCCGGTCCGGCGTTCTACCCCGACGGCGAGCTCACCGACGAGCCCGAGGAAACGCTCATGGCCGAGCTGATCCGGGAAGCGGCGCTCGAGGGTCTCGGCGACGAATTGCCGCACTCGCTGGCCGTCGTCATCGAGGAGGTGCGCGAGCGTGAAGGGCGCACCGAGAAGCAGGGCGAACTTCTCGACGTCCACGCACTGCTGTACGTCGAGCGGCCCAGCCAGAAGGGCATCGTGATCGGTAAGGGTGGGGCCCGGCTGCGGGAAGTCGGCACTGCGGCCCGCAAGCAGATCGAGAAGCTGCTCGGCGTCAAGATCTTCCTGGAACTGCACGTCAAGGTCGCGAAGGACTGGCAGCGCGACCCGAAGCAGTTGGGGCGCCTCGGCTTCTAGCGTCCGTCGCTTTGGTTCTCGTCGTGCCGCTCTCCCGGTCGGGGGAGCGACACGACTGTTTTCGGCACGACTGTTTTCGGCCCGGCGGTGCCCCGGCGCGTGCGACGATCGAACCGTCGACCTGCACAGGCCTCTCAGATCGAGAAGGTGATGTCATGGGGTTCTTCCTGATTCAGTGGGGTGTGCTGGTCCTCGGCGCCGCGGTGCACATCGCGCTCGACCGGCATCCGGAGCGGCGCACCCCGAGACGGATGTGCGGGCTGGTCGCGCTGTGGGCGGTCGTCGGCGGCGGCGTGTGGACCGTGGTCGGCGGAATCGGCCACATCGGGCCGACGTCGGACGAGATCGCCGACGGCATCGGCTACACGCAGTCGATGTTCCAGTGGGAGGTCGGCTGGGCGGACATCGCGATCGGCGCTGCCGGCGTCGCGTGCGCGTGGAAGGCCAACCGGGGCGGCTGGATGAGTGCGGCCGTGTTCGTCCTGCTCGTCTCGTTCTGGGGCGACGGAATCGGCCACATCATGCAGTGGGTCGCGCACGACAACACCGAACCGATGAACGTGTGGGCGCTCCCCACGGACTTCCTGCTGCCCCTGATCGCCGTCGTCTTCCTCGTGCTGTCGCGACATGTGGGTCCACGTCATCCGCAACTGTGGCGGGGTACCGACCGTCTCGGGGCGAGGTGAGGCTCCTCGGCCCCGTCGGCGAGTGATCCCGCGTCACGGCGCCGGGAGGAAGGCGCCCCGGATCAGTTGGAGCACCGCCACCGAGATCTCCTGTCCGCCGTCGCCGGTGGCGAGGCGGCGCAACTGCAGGCCCGCGATGACTGCCACCAGTGTGGCGGCGAGTGACTGCGGGTCCGGGATGCCGAGCGCGGTCAGGATCGTCACGGTCAGCTCGTCGTAGGCCGCGAAGCATGCGGTCGCGGCCGCTTGCAGCGCCGGGTCGCGGCCGGCCTGGATGTAGAGCTCGAACGGTGCGATCCGCTCGGCGGCGAACCCGAGATCGTGCGCAACCTGTTCGGTGACGGCCGCGGCGTCCTCGAGGCTGATCCCGTTGTCGCGGTAGCTTTCCGCGATCTCACGCAGCCGCGCGGTCTCCTCGGCCACGAAACCTGTCAGAGCGGCGTGCAGCAACTCCGACTGCGTCGCGAAGTGATAGGTGATCGAGCCCAGCGCCACGCCCGCCTCGGCTGCGATGCGCCGGTTCGTCAGCGCCGGCACGCCTTCGGTGCCGACGATGTGCAGCGCGGCCGCGAGAATGCGGTCGCGCACCGCCGTCGCCCCCATCCGTCACCACCACCGAGCGGGCCGGTGCTCGTGCCAGCGGCCGACGGTTTCGAGTTGCGCGGCAAGGGAAACCAACAGGGGTTCGGTGTTGTCGTGGCCCATCAGTTGCACCCCGATCGGCAGCCCGTCGGTGGTGAAGCCTGCGGGGACGTTGACACTGGGCCAGCCGAGGATGTTCCACGGCCACGTGTACGGACATGCCGCGGTGATCACCTTGTCGGTAGCGACACCGCCGATGCCGTCCATCGCGTCGACGCGCGGCGGGGGCGTGGCGGTGGTGGGCGCCAGGACCACGTCGTAGTCGTCGAAGATCGCGCCGATCCGCCGCCGCATCCGCGGTTCGGCGGCCCGCGCGGCGCGCAACGGCCACCCGGAGAGCAGGCGCCCGGTGCGCCCGTTGGCGCGGGTGCGCGGATCCACCAGGCTGCGATCGGGAAGGCGGTCGAGCCATACCTCGATGCCGGCCAGGGAGCGCGGAAGAAAGTTGAGGCCCAACAGGATGCCGTACTCGGGGTCGTCGACGACGACGTCGTGGCCGAGCCGGCGCAGAGTGTGCGCGGTGCGGCCCACTGCGGTCCGGATCTCCGGGTGCAACGCGGTGGGGGTGGCGGTGAACGGGATGCGAAGCGACAGCGCGATCCGCAGCCGGCCGGGATCGCGACCGACCGCGTCGCGCACCGTGACCGGCGGTGGCTTGTGCAGGTCGCCGTCGTGGTTGCCGGCGACGACGTCGAACAGCAGGGCGGCGTCGGCGACGGTGCGGGCGAGCGGGCCGTTGACGGTGATGCCGTGGAACGATTCGGGCTCGGGCCACGTCGAGATGCGGCCTCGCTGCGGTTTGATGCCGACGAGGTGGGTCCACGCCGCCGGAATGCGGACGGAACCGGCACCGTCGGATCCGATGGCCGCGGGCACCATGCCGGCCGCGACCGCAGCCGCGCTGCCGCCGGAAGACCCACCCGGCGTGTGGTCGCGGGCCCACGGATTGCGGGTGTGACCGAACGCGCCGCCGGTGAACGGCCACTGGCCCAGTTCTGGGCTGTTGGTCTTGCCGGCGATCACCGCACCGGCCGCACGCAGTCGTCGTACCACCTCGGAGTCGGCGGTCTTGGCCGGGAAGTCGCCCGGGCATCCGAACGCAGTGGGCTCACCCGTGACGTCCACGTCGTCCTTGACGGCGATCGGGACACCCAGCAGCGGCAGGCGTTCCCCGGCGGCCAGGCGGCGGTCGGCCTCGGCCGCTTCCGCGAGGGCAGCAGTGCGGCGGACGACCCGGAAGGCGTTGAGCGTTGTCTGACCGGCGTCGATCCGGTCGAGCGCGGCGGTCACCGCGGCGACGGATGTGCCGCGGCCCGTAGCCAGGGCCGTGACCTGGTCTTCGAGGCCGGGCGCGTGCTGCTCGACGCACTGTTCTCGCAGTTCCGTGCTCACTGTCGCCCCTTCACGCCACTTCCGTTCGTTCGAACGAACAGTAACGCGTTGCAGTTTTCTGCGGGGTGGTTTCGGCGGACGCGCCTGTGGGTGAGCGTCGGTGCCGCGTGGGAGACTGGGCACGTGAGGTTGTACCGGGACTATGCGGTGGTGCTGCGCCAGCACAAGTTGGGCGAGGCCGACCGCATCGTGACCCTGCTGACCCGGCAGCACGGACTGGTCCGCGCGGTCGCCAAGGGCGTGCGCCGCACCAAGTCCAAGTTCGGGGCCCGGCTCGAGCCGTTCGCGCACATCGACGTGCAGTTGCATCCCGGGCGCAACCTCGACATCGTCACCCAGGTGAGCACCGTCGACGCGTTCGGCGCCGACATCGTCGACGACTACGGCCGCTACACCACCGCGTGCGCGATCCTCGAGACCGCGGAGCGGCTGGCCGGTGAGGAGAAGGCGCCGGTCCCGCGGCTGCACAGCCTCACCGTCGGAGCGCTGCGGGCGGTGGGCGACCGGACACGGCCCGTCGAACTGATCCTCGACGCCTACCTGCTGCGGGCGATGGGCTACGCGGGCTGGGCGCCGGCGCTCACCGACTGCGCGCGGTGTGCGGCGCCCGGTCCGCACCGTGCGTTCCATGTCGCCGCCGGTGGCGCCGTCTGTGTGCACTGTCGACCGCCCGGTGCGGCCACGCCGTCGCCCGGTGTGCTCGATCTCATGGACGCCCTGGCGCACGGGCAGTGGAAGGACACCGAGCTCGCGACGCCGGCGATGCGCAGCCAGGCCAGCGGACTGATCGCCGCGCACCTGCAATGGCACCTCGAACGGCAGTTGCGCACCCTTCCGCTGATCGAACGTCACCGACCCCATGCGGCGGTCGGGGACGATGATGCGGTCAGGCAGGATGGGGAGCGTGATTCGACGACGCGAACCTCGAGCTCAGCCTGATCGGGAGATCCGCCCGCCGTTCCCGCACCCCTCGGGTGCCCGCGCACCCATCCTGCAGCCCGAGTTGATCCCCAACCACGTGGCGCTCGTCATGGACGGCAACGGCAGGTGGGCGCAGGATCGCGGGCTGCCACGCACCGCGGGACACGAGCGCGGCGAGGACGTCCTGATGGACACAGTCGCCGGATGCATCGAGATCGGCGTGAAGTGGCTGTCCGCGTACGCGTTCTCGACCGAGAACTGGAAGCGCAGTCCCGAGGAGGTCAAGTTCCTCATGGGCTTCAACCGGGACGTCATCCGGCGCCGCCGCGACGAGATGCACGAGATGGGTGTGCGGGTGCGGTGGGCGGGGCGCCGACCTCGGCTGTGGCGCAGCGTCATCAAGGAACTCGAGATCGCCGAGGAACTCACCAAGGACAACACCGTGATGACGCTGACCATGTGCGTCAACTACGGTGGCCGCGCCGAGATCGCCGACGCGGCCCGGGAGATCGCCCGTCGCGCCGCGGCGGGGGAGATCGATCCCGAGAAGATCTCGGAGGCCACGTTCGCGAAGTATCTCGACGAGCCGGACATGCCCGACGTCGACCTGTTCCTGCGACCGTCCGGCGAGCAGCGGACGTCGAACTTCCTGATCTGGCAGGCGGCGTACGCGGAACTGGTGTTCCAGGAGAAGCTGTTTCCGGACTTCGACCGCCGCGACCTCTGGGCTGCGTGCGTCGAGTATGCGTCCCGCGATCGTCGCTTCGGGGGAGTGAAGTACCAGTGAGCGCCCCCGACGCGGCCGAGGCGTTGCAGGAGCGGGCGCGGGCGGCGCTCGCGGGTTTCGTCGCCGTCGAATCCGACGACGGTTCCCTGCGGTTCGAGTACGGCGGCGCGTTGTGCTCGCTGCGCGCCGTCACTCTCGCCGACGGCTTGGACGTACTGTCGCTGACCGGGGTGCTGGCGTGGGACCGGACGTACACCGCGGCGCTGCTCGAGCGGGTCGCCGAGCGTAACGCGCAGGCGCAGTTCGGATCGATCAGCATGATCACGCGCGGGAATCTGGCGGACGTCGTGCTGCGCTACACCTTCCCAGCCACGGGCCTGACCGATGCACCACTCGCGACGATGCTGCTGCTCGTGCTGTCGGGCATCGAGGACGCGCGTGGGGGACTGCTGGCGTAAGGGTTCCGCGGCCGAGTGCCGATCTCGGCCAGGGTCCGTCGTTGCGGAGACGGCGAATGCGGCGATCGCCGCGCAGTTGTTCCCCACCGAAAGTCCCCCTACTCGCGCCGCACGGCCGGCCGGTCACGTGAACGCCTCCTCGATCTCTGCGGGGACCGGACTCTGCGGCTGCGTCGGTTTCCAACTCGTGGTGCCGTCCAGGTAGACCGGGCCGGCGGCCGACGAGAGCCACAGCTGGTCGGTTCCCCTCAACCAGTGCATCCGGGTGTCCGGCTCCGCCGAGACACGTGTGACCTCGACGCCGGAACCGTCGACGACCTGGACCCACCACCGGTCGTCGTGCACGAGCCGAGCTTGCCGTCCGCTGTCCGACGTGGTTGTGGCACCGACCTGTTCGGTGGTGGAAGGCATCGGGGGCACGGTGGTTTCGGCTGTCGGTTCGGTGGGCGGCGGGGTCGACTCCGGCTCCGATGGGGGAGTCGCGGGAACAGGGGGCGTCGTGGTCGAAGACGCCGGAGACTGTGACGTACCGATTGTCGGTTCGGCGTCCGAGGTCCGTGTCGGGCGTATCTGTGAAGTGCTCGGGGGCGTCGTATCGGGGGCCGAGGTCCCGGTCGTCGCGTCGGGTGCCGATCTGGTGAGAGCCGCGGCGGCGCAGGCGGTCGCAGTCCTGCTCACGGTGAGCCGCTGCGTCACGAACCCCGCGGATTCCGCGGAGCCGCTCAGGGTCCGGATCTCCGCGACCGCAGCGGTGCCGGAGAGTGTCCCGGAATCCAGGTCCGAACCGGAGACGGTGGTGTTGACCAGTTGACCGGGCTGTGCGGGAACCGAGGTCACCGTCCGCCTGAGCACGATGTTGCGGTTGTTCTCGTTACGTACCGAGACGGTGTACGTGTACGGCGGTCCCAGGTGCGGCCATGACAGGACCGCGCGTGCCGGCTGCGCCCCGGCCGGTTGGGACACACACGTCACCGACGCCGGGGGCGGAACGTAAGCCGGCGAGCCGGACTGCTCGCCGCGGTTGCTGCAGAACAGGTCCTCGTTGCCCAGTTGGAGGTGCTGTGAGACGCCGATTCCGCGCCAGTCGGTGGAGACGGCGCCCGAGGAGACGGGCGGGCCGGGCAGCATCGTATGGATCTCGGCGTTGTACTGCCAGATCGCGGCGCGTGAGGGCATGCCGGCGCCGTCGATGGTGAACGACACCGGATCACCGGTCTTGCCGCTCGCGGGGGTGACGTCCCATGTGCGCCAGATCATCCCGTCCAGGTCCCGCAGAATGATCCGGTACCGGTACGGGGCGCCCAGATGCGACCACGACAGGGTGACGGGGTCCGGCCCGGAGACGCTCTTGTCGCTGCAGGTGACATAGGTGTTGGTACCGCTCGTCGCCGCAATACGAGGCACGAAGGCCGCCTTCGTTCCGAATCCGCCGGTGACCGCCGTTGCGGTGTCGGCATAGGCCGCGGCGGTGGTCGGCACCCGCACCACTCCGGTGAGCGTCAGCGTCGCCGCCGCGAGCACGGCTCCCGCCGTGAGCGCCGGGCTGCTGCCCCGTTCATCCCGAGCCCCCCGGCGGTGATCGAGCCAGTCGGGTTTGACGGCCACTGCGACCAGCAGGCCCACCAGGATCCCACCGGCGAACACGGCCGGCGGGCTCGACAACCACACCACCGCATATCCGAGTTTCTCGACGTGGAGGAAGACCCTTCCCGCGGTCTCCACGTGATACCGCTGCACGTCCTCGTCTGCGTTCGCATCTCCCTTCAGCCGCAACGTGGCTGTGTCGCCCGCAACCGCGTCCACCGCCACCACGCGGTGCGTGATCCGCTGCCCGGCCTGGTCTTCGACGCACGCTATGTCGCCCGGGTGGAGATCGGAGGCCGCCACGGTGCGCGAGAAGGCGAGTGCACCGGTGCCGATCTCGGGTTCCATGGAGCCGGAGCGGAAGATCAGTGGCTTGATCCCGAACGCCAGCGCCGCCACCGCGGCGACGATGCAGAGGCTGCCGACTACCGCGCCCACCCACAGCGCTATGCGGATCACCCGTCTCATGATTGCCTCCCGGCGGCGGCCGTGAACACCAGGCGCACTGTGTTGAGCATTTGGTTCTGCACACTCACCGGTGCGGACGGCGCCAGCCGGACGGTCACGCACAGCGCTTCCGTGCCGGTGCGCGCGGCGACGGGGCGTGGCGTGGACACCATCGGCGCGGAACCGCCGGCCGTGAGCGCGGACTCCGCGATCTTGGTGCCGCTGCAGGAACCGGCGCGTAAACCGTTGGTGGCGCCGTTGGTCGCCGCACCGCCGGAGTACGCGGCCACCACAACGTGCGCGGCGACCTCCGAGCTCCCTGTGGGGGTGGTCGCCGCCATCGTGTAGGTGAGCGGCAGAGTGCCCCTGTTCTGCACGGTCACGGCGGCCGCGACGCTCTCACCCGGCAGCAGGTTGAGCGCGGCGAGTGTGTTCAACGCCAGGGTCTTCGTGTTGTCGAGTTGAAGGTTGATCGTGCCGGTGGCGAACGTGCCGGACGTGGCTGTCGCCTTGTCGCTCCACGCGGCCAGGGTGCCCACCGCACCGATCCCGAGAAGCCCGCCGAGACAGAGCAGTGCGCGCACCCGGATGCCGATCCGGTGCCTGCGCGGAGCGGGGAAGAGGCGCACCGGTCACCCCTTCCGGCGGACTTGGATGTCTCGGACGAGATTGAACAGGGCGTAGGCGACGAGCACGACGATGGCGCCCGCAACGGTGACGGCGCGCTTCTGCCCGGAGAGCCAGTTGTTGACGTAGCCGAGATACGGGATGCTGTACCAGACCTGTCCGCGGATCTGTTCGGTCCGTACCGGTTTCGGGTCCGGGCTGTCGTTGGCGTCGCCCTGGGTGCGGAACGAGACCTCGCCTTTCGGATTGTGGCGCACCGATATGATGCGGTGCGTCACGACATCGGGTCGACCCGATTCCAGTTGATAGGTGATCGGAGTTCCGACGGCCAGTCCGTCGACCTCGGAGGGCCGCACGATCACAAGTGTGCCGGGCGGATACGTCGGGCGCATCGATCCGGTGAGGACCGTGAACCGCTCCGCTCCCGCCACGGCCGGGACCAGGACGGTGGCCGCCAGCAGCGCGAACATTGCCAGCGCGACTACCCACCCGAGGACGCTCCGCAGCCACCGGGTGCGACTTTCGTCGGTGTCGACCGACGCCGACGCGCTCATACCGAGCTCGCTGCGAAATCGAAGGACACCGCGGTGGACACGTTGGGTGAGGCGTCCGCACCCACCGTGGCGCGCAGGCACCAGACCATCGTCTCCTGCGGTCGCAGTACCGGCGCCCACTGCGGCGCGGGTGGCGCCTGGGCGGAGGGGAGCGGCCCCTCGTAGAGCGAGGCACCGACGGGCGGTGACGATGCGGGACAACCGCTCTCGCTCGCCACCGTCCACACCCCGAGTGTGAGCGGTAGCGACGCCGAGCTCTGCCGTGCCGACTGCAATCGATACTGCAGATCGACGTCACCGGCATTACGAACGGTCAAGGCGCGCTGCACCACCGATCCCGGCCCAAGGTCGGTGCCCCCGAAACTGGTGAACTGGTAGTTCTGAACCTGCGTCGGTAGAGCCGCACCACCGACCCGTAACGCGAGCGTGCCGGACCGGATGATGCCGCCGTCGATCCGCGTCTCACCGCGCCAGAGCGCACCCGTCTGCTCGGCTGCCCCGAACGCCACGATCGCCACCGCCGCACTGGCGGCGGCGAGCCACCTGAAGCTGCGCACTCTTCACCCCCACTGCGATTCGACTGGTTACTACGCGGGGTTCAAGTTCTGTGTGAGCGTGATCAGCACGTTGTTCAGGGTGACGCTGGTGCCCTGGGCAATCGTGCCCGAGGTTTCCGGGTCGAAGGTGAGTCGGGCTGCGATGGTGAGGGTTTCCCCGTCGTTCTGGTCGGTCACCTGCGCATCGGGTAGCACGGCTCCGCTGTTCGTGGTGGCGGTCAGAGATGTGTCGATCAGCTGCGCCTGCAGCGCCGGATCGCTGATTTCGGAGAACATTTCGGAGGTGTCGGCGGCCAGCGTCGCCGACAGATTCGTGCCGCTGGCCGTGACCGTGCTGGTGCACGAGTACTCGAGTGTGTCGCCCGGAACGATCCGGAAATCCGGTAGGTCGACAGCGACGGACCGGCCACCGGTGACGTCGCGCCAGCCCGAGCCCGACGTAGGGGTGCACTCACTGAGTGCCAGCGTGCCCGAGGTGATCGTGCCGCCGCCCGATTCTGTCTGGTCCTGCCAGAAGGCGAACGTTCCGGCACCACCCAGCAGCAGTATGGCAGCGGCTCCGGCGGCCAACGCGGCCTTTGCTTTCCGATTCATGGTGTCCTCCCCTCCGCGCTCCGCCCCGACGATTGGCGATCGAGCGCTGTTGTGGACTACGTACCCAAACCAGTTGTTTGGTATGCACGCTTTCGTCGAATCGGATTCGACAGCGCTCAGCGCAGTGCGAGTACCTCGAGGTGGCCACGAGGTGAGGGGCTACACCGATCGACGTGTCGGAGGGCCGCGCCGTGAAGGTTCGGTCGGTCGGCGGAGTGCCGCGGTCAGCGAGCTTGCGCGCAGTCCCGACAGGTACCGAAGATCTCGACCGTGTGGCTGACGTCGGTGAAGCCGTTGGTGTCGGCGATGGTCTGCGACCACTGTTCGACGGCGGGCCCGTCGACCTCCACGGTGAATCCGCAGGCGCGGCAGACGAGATGGTGGTGGTGCCCGGAGGAGCAGCGTCGGTACACGGACTCGCCGGTGTCGGTGCGGAGCACGTCGACGGTGCCGGCCTCCGCGAGGGTCTGCAGCGTTCGGTACACGGTGGTGAGCCCGATGCCCTGGCCGCGTCGGCGCAGTTCGTCGTGCAGTTCCTGGGCCGAACGGAACTCGGTGATGTCGTCGAGTAGCGCGGAGATGGCGCTGCGCTGCTTGGTCGAGCGCACGCCGACCACGGCCCGGCCGGCCCGCTCGCGCTGATCGGTCGGGTCGGTCACGTTATCGGTCATGCTTCCTCCGCGTGGGCGACGGCGTCGACGACGATGTGGGCGAGGTGGTCGTCGACGAGCCGGTACATCACTTCACGTCCGTTGCGCTCGCCGTGCACGACGCCGGCGGCTTTGAGTACGCGTAAGTGCTGGCTGATCAGTGGCTGGGTGACCCCGAGTGCGGCGACGAGTTCGTGGACGCAGCGCTGCGACTCCCGTAGCTGCAGCACGATCGCGATACGGACCGGCGCGGCGAGGGCCCGCAGGATCTCACCGGCGGCGGTGAGCGTCTCCTTGGGCGGCAGCGGTGCCGGGGCCGTCTCGGAGCAGGCGCCGTGATCGGCGGTTCCGGGGTGCAGGTGGCCCGCGTCGGCGACACTCACGTGCGCCTCCTCCCATGCGATCGGACGGGCACCGATCGGGCCCGGACATGCCACCTTATTGCAAATCAATTCCATTTTGATATGCATGAATATGCATGTCAACCGGGCACGTGGGACGCCTCCGTCGCTACCGATAGGCTGGACGGGCGAAATCCGCACGTGAACCACGCATCTATTACCCAGATGGAGAGCAGCCAAGTGGCACCCAAGTCCAAGATCGATACCGTCGCCAACCTCGCCAAGCGCCGTGGCCTCGTCTACCCATGCGGTGAGATCTACGGCGGTACCAAGTCGGCCTGGGACTACGGTCCGCTCGGCGTGGAACTGAAGGAGAACATCAAGAAGCAGTGGTGGCGGAACATGGTCACCAGCCGCGAGGACGTCGTCGGCCTCGACTCGTCGGTGATCCTGCCCCGCCAGGTGTGGGAGGCGTCGGGCCACGTCGAGGTGTTCACCGACCCCCTCGTCGAGTGCCTCAACTGCCACAAGCGCCACCGCCAGGACCACCTGCAGGAGGCGTACGCGGAGAAGCACAAGCTCGACGATCCCGACGCCGTGGCGATGACCGAGATCGTCTGCCCGGACTGCGGCACCAAGGGGCAGTGGACCGAGCCCAAGGCGTTCTCGGGTCTGCTCAAGACCTACCTCGGCCCGGTCGACAGCGAGACCGGCCTGCACTACCTGCGCCCCGAGACCGCGCAGGGCATCTTCGTGAACTTCGCGAACGTGCTGACCACGTCGCGCAAGAAGCCGCCGTTCGGCATCGGCCAGATCGGCAAGAGCTTCCGCAACGAGATCACGCCGGGCAACTTCATCTTCCGCACCCGCGAGTTCGAGCAGATGGAGATGGAGTTCTTCGTCAAGCCCGGCGAGGACGAAGAGTGGCACCAGTACTGGATCGACTACCGCATGGACTGGTACACCGGCCTCGGCATCAACAAGGACAACCTGCGCCTGTACGAGCACGCGCAGGAGAAGCTGTCGCACTACTCGAAGCGCACCGTCGACATCGAGTACCGCTTCCAGTTCCAGGGCAGCGAGTGGGGGGAGCTCGAGGGCGTCGCCAACCGCACCGACTACGACCTCGCGACGCACGCCAAGGCGTCGGGCACCGACCTGAGCTACTTCGACCAGACGTCCGGTGACCGCTACACGCCGTACGTCATCGAGCCCGCGGCCGGCCTGACCCGCTCGCTGATGGCCTTTCTGGTCGACGCGTACACCGAGGACGAAGCGCCCAACGCCAAGGGCGGCGTCGACAAGCGCACCGTGCTCAAGCTGGACCGTCGTCTCGCACCGGTCAAGGCCGCGGTGCTGCCGCTCAGCCGCAACGCCGACCTCTCGCCCAAGGCGAAGGACCTGGCGACCACGCTGCGCCAGCACTGGAACATCGAGTTCGACGACGCCGGTGCCATCGGCCGCCGCTACCGCCGCCAGGACGAGATCGGCACCCCGTTCTGCATCACGGTCGATTTCGACACTCTCGAAGACCAGGCCGTGACGATCCGTGAGCGCGACACCATGGCGCAGGAGCGCGTCTCCCTCGACCAGGTGGAGGGCTACCTCGCCCAGCGCCTGATCGGCTCCTAGTTTCCCCGACCGAATGTCACATGCGTTCAGTTCGACTGGACGCATGTGACATTCGGCGTTTCCGGAGCCGGAGGTTTCGGGTCTAGAAGCGGCCGCCGCCGCCCCGGCCGATGCGGTCCGAGCTGCTCGGGCCGCCGAAGGAGCCGGGGCCCGGCCCACCCCAGCCGCCGCCCCCCCGTCCGCCCCAGTTGCCGCCGCGGCCGCCGAATCCGCCGCGCAGCATGCTGTCGATGAGGATGCCGCCCAGGATCGCGCCGGCGGCGTTGCCGCCGCTGCCGGTCACGCCGCCGCTCGGCGGACGCTGGTTGTCCTGGTAGCGGTTGACGTCGGCCTGCGCGGCCCACAGTGCCCGCGACGCCAGCTGGGTGGCGGACTGTGCATGCTGCAACGCCTTCGACGGGTCCGACTCGGCGAGTTGCTGCGCCGCCTCGAGGTGCCGCTGCGCTTCCGACAGGCGGGTGCGGGCCTCCGCGCCGACGGCGCCGCGCCGGGTGGAGATGAAGTCGGCGGCCGCCGACACCTGGGACTTCGCCGCCGTCAGGTCCTGATCGAGACGCGCGCGTGCCCGCTCGGCCTGCCGGTTCGCCTCCTGTGCCTGGGCCAGGACGGCGTCCAGGCGGGCATCGGCCTCCACCACCTTGGTGAAACTGCCGAGCGGGTCGGTGTCCTTGGCGGACTGCGCATTCTGCAACGCCGCCTCCGCGGCGGCCTTCGCCTCCGCGAGCTCCGGTCCGCCCTTTTCCGCGAGCGGTCCGGCGGCGTCGATGCCCTCCTGCACGTCGGCCATCGCTGCGGGCAGGGTCGCGATGGCGTGCCGGATGTCGGTGTCGGCGCGATCGACCGCGTCGAGCAGTTGGCGAGCCTGGTCGAGCGCGCCCTCGGCGGCGCGGATCGCGACGACTGCCGGGCCCTGCTTGCCCGCCGGAAGCGTCGCGGCCTTACGGCCGGCCTCGATGTTCTGCTCCGCGAAGGTGATCCGTTCGCGTGCCATGGCCGGGTTGTCGTGCACGGTCGCCAGCACCGACGCCGGGAACTGACCGCCGAGTGCGGCGAGCGTGGCCTCGGCCTCGGGGATGCGGACGGTGAGGGCCACCACGGCCTGGGTGAGGGCGTCGAGTCGGGCGGGGGCGTCGAGCAGCAGGTCGCGCATCGCATCGAATTCGGTGACACGGGCATTGAGCTCGCGGTCGGCGCGCTCGCAGGTCGTGATGAGTTCGACCAGCATCTGCCGCTGCTGCTCGGGCGTCTCGGGGATGTCGTCGTCGAGGCGCTGACGGATCGCGAACGCCGACGCGAGCGTCGCCTTGGCCCGGTCGTACGCGGCGGTGAACGGCGCGGTCGCGTCCGCCCCGAACTCGCCGACGGCCAGGTTCAGTTCCTCCTCGCTGGTGCGAATGGCGTTGTCCATCTCCACCAGTTCGTCCTTCGCGAGCGCGTCGAGCGCCGGGATCGGCAGCGCCGACAGCGCGGCGGCGTCGGTCGGATCGACCTGCCGTGCCTGCGCGATCGACGACTCCAGTCGGTCACCTCGCTTCTTGCGCGAGTACAGGTACACGCCGGCACCGGCCACGACGACCACGCCGATACCGACGCCGAGGACCTTCAACGACGTGTTGGTCGCGGTCATCGCGTCCCCCAGCCCGCCCGCCGCGGCGATCGCGGCACCGGCCCAATCGTCCTCGCGCAGAGCGGGTTGCACCAAGTCCTGACGAATCGATTCGAGCTCGGAGTCGGTGACCTCCGAGAGTGCCTGGGGGACGTCGAAGTCGTAGTCGCCGGCGTTCGTCGCGACCGCGAGGAGCGCGTCCCGGTTTCCGAGAGCGCTCAGCTTCGCCGTCTGCTGGCCCCATGCCTCACGCGACAGGCCGTCGAAGTCCGCGGTGTAGACCACCCAGAGACTGACCTTGTGTTCGTCGTACAGCGTGTCGAGGGCGTTCTGGACGTCTGCCCGCTGCCCGGCGTCGAGGACCCCGGCGGTATCGGTGATGTGGTCCGGCAGCCGCAGCGGCGCCTCGGCCGTCGCGGTCGCGGGTGCGAACACGAGAGCGAGTAGGACGAACAGCGCCCCGACGACGGCGGCGGGCCGTCGGGCGACACGGAGGCGGGGGAGGGGACGCGACAGAGCCTGGGCCATGTGACGAATCTATCCGCTTGGCGCGTCGTCATCGGCGGCCCCGGTGGGCGACTGGCAGAATCGGGGAGTGAGTACCGCGCCCAGCTACGACCCGCCGGAGTTGTCGTCACGTCCCGTGCCGCGCCGGTCCTTCGGTGCCGCGCTCGCCCGATGGACCACCAGAATCGTGCTCGGCGCACTGCTGATCGGTGTGGTGCTGGTCGGCGGGACCGCGCTCCGGGTGTGGCAGGTGGCCCGGGTCACCGACACCACACCCGCCGACGCGATCGTCGTGCTCGGCGCCGCGCAGTACGACGGCACCCCGTCGTCGGTGTTCGAGGCCCGGCTCGACCAGGCCCACAAGCTCTACGAGCAGGGCGTCGCCGCGACGATCGTGACGGTCGGCGGCAAGCAGGAGGGTGACGAGTACACCGAGGCCGCGTCCGGCCGCAACTACCTCATGGACCAGGGCGTGCCGGGTGGCGCGATCGTCGCGGTCGAAGAGGGGTCCGACACCCTGCTGAGCGTGGAGGCGGTCAGCCGGGAGATGGGCGCGCGCGGCCTGCACTCCGCGGTCCTCGTGAGCGACCCGTGGCACTCGCTGCGCACCCGGACGATGGCCCGCGACGCGGGGCTGGACGCCTGGACGGCGCCCACGCGGCAAGGTCCCGCTGTCATGACCCGCGAGTCGCAACTGCACGGAATCGTCAGGGAGACAGGCGCTCTGCTGTGGTACCAGCTGACGCACTTCTCGGCGGACTTCGGCTACACGGCGGGTCAATGACGGACTCCTTCAACCGTGCGACGTACACCGCGCACGACCTGCAACGCCGTGTCACCGAGGCGCCCAAGACGGCCGACCTCACGTCTGGTGTCGACGGGGCGCAGCACCGCAGCCCCTTCTCCCGTGACCGTGCCCGGGTACAGCACTCCGCTGCGCTGCGCCGGCTCGCGGACAAGACGCAGGTGGTGGGGCCGCGGGACGGCGACACCCCGCGCACCCGGCTCACCCACTCGATCGAGGTGGCGCAGATCGGCCGCGGCATCGCCGACGGACTCGGTCTCGATCCCGACCTGGTCGATCTGGCGGGGCTGGCGCACGACATCGGCCACCCGCCGTACGGCCACAACGGGGAGAAGGCGCTCGACGAGGTGGCGGCGGTGTGCGGCGGCTTCGAGGGCAACGCCCAGAATCTGCGCATCCTCACCAGCCTCGAGCCCAAGGTGCTCGACACCGAGGGGCGGAGCGTGGGGCTCAATCTGACGCGGGCGTCGCTCGACGCGGCGATCAAGTACCCGTGGACCCGTCCGCGGCCGGGCGCGAAGTTCGGTGCGTACGACGACGACGCCGCGATCCTGGCGTGGATCCGCGAGGGCGCACCGGAGCGCCGCAAGTGCCTCGAGGCGCAGGTGATGGACTGGGCCGACGACGTCGCCTACTCGGTCCACGACGTCGAGGACGGCGTCATCGCCGGACGCATCGATCTGCGGGCGCTGGCCGACGCCGCGGAGGTCCGGGCGCTCGCCGAACTGGGGGCGGCGCGCTTCCCCGGGCCCGCCGTCGACGAACTGGTGGAAGCCGCGTCCCGGTTGTCGCGGCTGCCGGTGGTCGCGGCGGTCGGCAGCTACGACGGCACCCTGACGAGCGCGGTCGCTCTGAAGAATCTCACCAGCGAACTGGTGGGCCGCTTCGCGTCCGCGGCGGTCGCGGGGACCCGGGTGGTGACCGGGCCCGGACCGCTCGCGCGGTATCAGGCCGACCTGGAGGTACCTCCGATCGTCGCGGCCGAGGTGGTGCTGCTGAAGACCGTCGCGCTGTACTACGTGATGTCCGACGCCGGACATCTCAAGCATCAGGGCCGGCAGCGGGAGCGGATCCACCGCGTCGCCGAATGGCTCCTGCGCACCGCACCCGCCGGCCTCGATCCGCTGTTCCTTCCCGCCTGGGAACGGGCCGCAGACGACGCCGCCCGGGTGCGGGTGGTGGTCGACCAGATCGCGTCGTGCACCGAGAGCCGCCTCGAGCGGATCGACAAGCAGAGCCTCGGGGCCCAGGCCAGCTGGGGGTAGGCAGCGGAGCTGCCCGTGCGCCTTTTCGGTGGTGCGGGCTACCGGAAAGGCGCACGGGCGCGAAGCGCCTAGACTGTCGTGGTGGCCGGCCGAATCCCTGACAGAGACATCGCGGCCGTTCGCGAGCGCACCCGGATCGAGGACATCGTCGGCGAGTACGTCTCGCTCAAGCGCGCGGGCGGCGATTCCATGAAGGGGCTTTGCCCCTTCCACGACGAGAAGTCGCCGTCGTTCCACGTCCGCCCCAATCACGGCCACTTCCACTGCTTCGGCTGCGGCGAGGGCGGCGACGTCTACTCGTTCCTGCAGAAGATCGAGCACGTCAGCTTCGTGGAGGCCGTCGAGCAGCTCGCCGACCGCATCGGCTACCAGATCTCGTACGAGGGCGGCGGCCCGTCGGTCCAGCGCGACCGCGGCACCCGAGCGCGGTTGGTCGCGGCCAACGCGGCCGCGCAGGAGTTCTACGCGGCCCGGTTGAAGGAACCCGACGCGCAGGCCGCCCGCGACTACCTCACCGAACGCAACTTCGACGCCGCCGCGGCCGCCCAATTCGGCTGCGGCTACGCCCCGGACGGGTGGGACACGCTCACCAAGCATCTGATGGCGAAGGGATTCGAGGCCAAGGAACTCGAGGCGGCAGGCCTGTCGAAAGAGGGGCGTCGGGGCCCGATCGACCGGTTCCACCGCCGGCTGCTGTGGCCGATCCGCAACCTCGCGGGCGATGTCATCGGCTTCGGAGCGCGCAAGCTGTTCGACGACGACACCATGCCCGGCAAGTACGTCAACACCCCCGAGACGATCCTCTACAAGAAGTCGAACGTGCTGTTCGGTCTGGACCTGGCCAAGCGGGATATCGCCAAGGGCCATCAAGCGGTGGTGGTGGAGGGCTACACCGACGTCATGGCGATGCACCTGGCCGGGGTGAAGACCGCCGTCGCCTCGTGCGGCACCGCCTTCGGTGACGAACATCTCGCGATGCTGCGCCGACTGTTGATGGACGACAGCTACTTTCGCGGTGAGGTGATCTACACCTTCGACGGCGACGCGGCGGGTCAGGCGGCCGCTATGAAGGCGTTCGAGGGCGATCAGAAGATGGCGGGGCAGACGTTCGTCGCGATCGCGCCGGACGGGATGGATCCCTGCGAACTGCGGCAGAAGTCCGGGGACGCCGCGGTCCGCGACCTCGTGGCGCGCCGCACTCCGATGTTCGAGTTCGTCGTCAAATCCCTTCTAGCCGAACATGATCTGGACACCGCGGAGGGGCGCGTGGAAGCTCTGCGCCGCACCGTCCCGGTGGTGGCCCGGATCAAGGAACCGACGCTGCGGGACGGGTACGCGGTGCAGTTGTCCGGTTGGGTGGGCTGGGACGACATCCCCGCCGTTCGACGTCGGGTGCGCGACGAGGCGCGCAAGTTCGCCCGCGGCGGCGGTGCCCCCGCCGCGAAACGTCGTCCCGTCGATCCCGCGCAGGTCGAGGCGTTCCCCGCGCCGGCGCCGGGGATCGCGCGTCCGCGGCCCAACGACCCGGCGCTGTGGCCGCAGCGTGACGCCCTCAAGGCGGCGCTCCAGTATCCCGCCATCGCGGGCACCGTCTTCGACTCGTTGCCGCCGGAATCGTTCACCCATCCCGCCTACGCGGCGGTCCGTGAGGCGGTCGCCGCGGCCGGCGGCACGAGCGCGGGCCTCGGCGGCGCCGAGTGGGTGGACGCGGTCGGCCGCGCCGCCGGTGAGGGCACCGTGCACTCGATCGTGATGGAACTCGCAGTCGATCCACTGCCCACCGACGAGGACGTCGCCCCGCGCTACATCCGGGGCGTGCTCGCGCGTCTGCAGGAGGTGTGGGTGGGCGAGCAGGTGGCCGAGTTGAAGTCGAAGCTGCAGCGCATCTCACCGACCACCGACTCCGACGAGTTCCATTCCCTCCTGGGGGATCTGGTCGCGCTCGAGCAGTACCGGCGCAGCCTGCTCGATCAGGCGATCGGCGACACCAGCGGCGAGGGCATCGCCTGACCCCCGCCGCATCCGCGGCTCAATTGCGGCGCAGTTGGTCCTGGGGAACGAGGATCGTCGTCTGCTCGTCGATCGGCTTCATCGGTTCGAGCTTGGGCTGTGTGCTGAGGGAGTCCGAGAGTTTCTGCCGGCCCACCTCGATCGCCTTCTTGGTGGCAGGGCTGGTCGCCACGGCCTTGGCTGCCTTACTGATCTGTTCGTACCGGGCCCGGCCGGCCCGGGTACCCAGGACGTAGCCCGCAGCGACGCCTACCAACAACCGCAACATTTCCGGATTCCTCCCGTCGAAGTGCCTGTGTACATCCTGCCTGATCGGTCTCTGTTCAGGCGATTTGGTACTCGGGTGGGGGTATGGGCTACAGTTTCTCAGGCGCCGCCGGAAAGGGCAGCGCCGAGCAGGACAATCCCCTGTAGCTCAATTGGCAGAGCATTCGACTGTTAATCGAACGGTTGCTGGTTCGAGTCCAGCCGGGGGAGCCCGAACGAAGGCCTCTCACCCTAGCGGGTGAGGGGCCTTCGGTCGTTTTCGGCCGTGATGCGGGCGGTCACGCCGCGCCGCGGATGGGCCACCGCCCGTCGACGTCGGACGCGTCGCGGCCCTCGCTCCGCAGGTACTCGACGAGGTCACGCTGACGCTCGGCGTGCCACGCGGCCTGGCTGGTCATGACGTCGTCGAGGGCCGCGAGGTGGGGGAACCGCCGGGGCAGGATCCGGGCCAGCTCCGCCGCGGCCAGGGCGTCCGACTCGGCCTCGTGCGCAGCCGCCAGCACCACCCCGTAGTGCTCGCACAGTGCGCCAAGTGTGCGCTTGCCCCGCCTGTCGCGATCCATCTCCCGATCGATGACGTAGGGGTCGACGACGAGACCGTAGCCCGACAGCGGCGGCCACCCGAGCCGGCGCCCCTCGGCGTCCAGGACGGTGAGGTCGTAAGCCGCGTTGAAGGCGACGACGACATGGCCGGCCGCCCACGCGTCCGTGAGCGCGCTGCGGATCTCCCGGTAGCCCGACGCATAGTCCTGGCCGCGTTCGCGTGCCTGCGCGGTGGAGATGCCGTGAACGGCGGCCGCGTCGACCGGGATCTCGACGCCCGGATCGACGATCCAGTTCCGGCTCCGGTGCCCCTCGCCGCCGACCGTGACCACCGACCCGGTGACGATTCGTGCCGAGAGTGGGTCTCGGCCTGTGGTTTCCAGATCGAAAGCGCAGATCGGTCGGGTGGTCCAGTGGGTCATTGCGGTCCTTCGGCATTCGTCCGAGCTTGTTGCTCGGTTGTTCGCCGGTCAGTCTGCTCGCAGGTACCGACAGCGCGCCTCGGGCCGCGACACACGGCACCCGCGCCGCCGCGCCGCCGGGCTCGGGCGGTAACATTCGGCGGTCGGCGACACACGCCGCGGTACGGGGCGGTAGCTCAGTCGGTTAGAGCCGTGGACTCATAATCCATTGGTCGCGGGTTCGAGCCCCGCCCGCCCCACACAGGCCGGCGCCGAATTCGTGGCAAAGGTCGGGTACTTGTCGCCGGGTGCGCGACCGAGGAGTCTGGCCCGCGCACCTCGGGCGCCGTTCCCGCCGAGGAGCCACGCGTAGCACCACACGCCACTGTCGAGGGCGATGATCGCGATCGTTCTCGGCGCGTGGTCCCAGGTGCGCAGTCCACGGATCACCGGACGAGCCGTGACGACGGATCCTGTCGGGACCGGGTTCGTCAGGACGCCGGCGAGGGCGCGTGCGGTTCGGAGCAGCCCGGAGTCGGCGGTCGCGAAGCGGTATCCGAAGCACGTCATGGTCTGCCGGCCGCAGATCGAAGTCGAAGCGTCACGAGGCACTCTCCCGCAGATCCTGCTGATCGATACCGGCTCAGTGTGCACGCGGGTCACCGGGGTGGCCCAGGGCACGAATACCTGTTCGGATACCTGTTTCCACTGTTCGGAAATCAACAGGTTCGGTACGCGGTCAGTGGAGGCCTCGGGGCGACAGCGCGGTCCGAATGTCCGGAACATGTTCGCCGAGAACGAAATAGAACGTCCTCCCGCGCCTGTCGACGTAGTGTTCCGGCATGTCCAGTCCTGATCTTCAGCAGTTGGCCCCCGCGTTGTTCCGGCTGCGGATCCCCACGGGTCCGGCGCACCTGTTGAACTGTTTCCTCTGGCTCGGCGAGGACGGCGTCACGCTCGTCGACACAGGATGGCCGGACAGTGCGGACTTGATCGCGGCGGCGCTGGCGGCGCTCGGACGCGACCGCGCCGATGTCCGGAGAATCGTGCTCACACATTTTCACGAGGACCACGCCGGGTCCGCGGCGGAGATCGCCACCTGGGCGCCCGTCGAGGTGATCGCCGGCGAGCTCGATGCGCCCTTCGTGACGGGTACGCAGCGAGGTCCACTCCCCGTCCTCACCGAAGCGGAGAAGACGATCCACGCGGAGTCCGACGAGCCGTCCCACGGTCCGCCGTGTCGCGTCGACCGGTTGGTGCGCGACGGCGACGTCCTCGACTTCGCCGGTGGGGCGCGTGTCTTGGCTGCTCCCGGCCACACTCCGGGGAGTATCGCCGTGTTCCTGCCCGACGTCTCGGCCCTCCTGACAGGCGATGCTGTGGCCGAGTTCGACGGCGACGTCATTCTGGGTGTGTTCGACACGGACCGGGCGGCGGCGGCCCGGTCCCTGACCGTGCTCGCCGGTACCGGCGCCCGGATCGCGGGCTTCGGCCACGGCGAAGCCGTGCTGGTGAACGCGTCCGGGCGGATCGCGGCCGCGACGGACCCGTTCGCGCCCGGCACGTGAACGAGCACGCGCGTGCATCGCCGACCTAGTCCGTGCCCGGTCGGATGACCGACCGAGCGGTACGGTTCGGGCATGGCATTCATCGCACCTGCTCGACTTTCGGCGGCGGACACCATCTTCTACTTGTGGAACCGACCGACGATGGTCGGTGTACTGGTGTTCGAGGACACCGGTGGCATCGGCCAGGCCGAGGTCGAACGATGGATCGCGCAGCGGTTGGACCGCTCGCCCATCCTCACCCACCGACTGGCCCCGGTGCCGTGGTCGCTCGATCACCCACGCTGGGTGCCGGGCAACGTCGACGTCGCGCGGCACGTCTCGGTCGAGCAACACACCGACTCCGGGTGGGAAACGTTAGGGGAGAAGCTGGTGCAGATGACCGCGGACGGCCTCCCTCCGAACATGCCGCCGTGGCGGGCCTCGGTCTTCACCGGTGTCACGGGCGTGGACGGGTTCCCGGATCGAGCGGTCGTCTTCGCTCTCCGGCTTCACCATTCCGTGACGGACGGTCTCGGGTTCGTTCATCTCCTCCGTTCCCTTTTCGGCGAAAGTGCCACCACGCAATGGCGATTCGGTAGAAGCGTGCCGTGGTGGCTCGCGGCGCCGGTCCGCCTTCCCGCGCTGCTGGCCCGCACGGGTCGAGTGGGTGTCCGGCAATGGGCTGCGGCGCGGCGCGCCGACGACGTCCCGATGCCGGCCCCGCTGCACCCGCGCACCCGATTCAACGGCCGCGCAGACGGTGGCCGCGCGCATCGATTTCTCAATCTCACGGTCGGTGAGGCCAAGTCCACCGCGAAAGCTCTGGGGGAGTACACGATCAACGAACTGTTGGTCGCGGTCGTGGCGGGCGCCCAGCGCGCCTACCTCGTCGAGGCGGGCGAGCTGCCGGCCGCGTCCCTGGCCGCCCACGTGCCGCTGTCGCTTCGCGCGGGTGGGCCGCCCGTCGGTAACCAGATCGTCTCCATGATCGTCGATCTCCACACCGATCTCGAGGATCGCTGCGAGCGTCTCGCCGCCATCTCCGACTCCGCCGGCCGCGAACGCGGCCGCGCCGAGCGATCCGGATCCGACCGGATGCAGATCCTCGATTCACTTCCGGCTCCGCTCCTCCGGCGGCTGACCGCCCCGTCCGCGCGTCCCGACGCGGATACGGAGGTGATCGGGCATCCGAACACGATCGTCAGCAACGTGCCCCGCGGTGCCGCGGACCTCGAGTTCCTCGGAATCCCGGTGCACACGACGGTGAGCGTGGGGGACGTGATCGACGGCCGCGGGGTGGGCCACGTCGCCACGTCGATCGGCGACGCGCTCACGCTCTCGGTGTCCTGCGACACCGGGATGCTGCCGGACATCGACCACTACATGGATCTGCTGGCGAAGGAGTACGCCGCGTTCCGGGCCCTCACGTGATCCGTCGATCCGGGTCGCGTGCGCTCGTAACTGGTCGACCGACCGACTCACCGACACGCGTTACACCGACGAGCGCGCTGTAAATCTCCCGCTCAGCGGGTGGTTTCACTACTCGACACCTAGAACATGTTTCAATTTGGAAGATTTGTGGCTATCGTCACAGCCATTGGTAGTCGGTATCGAAGGGCGGAAGCAATGAAGACCAAGGGCGCGCTGCTGTGGGGTGTCAACGAGAAGTGGTCGATCGAGGAGATCGAACTCGGTGACCCGGTTGCCGGTGAAGTGCAGATCCGCATGGAAGCTGCCGGCATGTGCCACTCCGATCACCACATCGTGACCGGTGCGACGCCGATGCCGTCCTACCCCGCGATGGGTGGCCACGAAGGCTCCGGCGTCATCACCAAGGTCGGCGAGGGCGTCACGGGCGTCGAGGTCGGCGACCACGTCGTACTGTCGTTCATCCCGGCCTGTGGACGCTGTCCGTCGTGCTCGGAGGGGCACTCGAATCTGTGCGATCTGGGCATGGGGCTGCTCAGCGGCCAGGCCATCTCCGACGGCACCTACCGCATCCAGGCGCGCGGGCAGAACGTGATCCCGATGTGCCTGCTCGGCACGTTCGCTCCGTACATGACGGTGCACGAGTCCTCCGTCGTCAAGATCGACAAGGACATCCCGTTCGAGCTCGCGGCCCTCGTCGGCTGTGGTGTACCGACCGGTTGGGGTTCGGCGACGCACATCGCCGAGGTCAAGCCGGGTGAGTCGGTGGCCATCATCGGAGTCGGCGGCGTCGGCATGAGCGCACTGCAGGGCGCCGTCGCGTCGGGCGCACGCTACGTGTTCGCGATCGACCCGTCGCCCTTCAAGCGGGAGCAGGCCCTCAAGTTCGGTGCCACGCACGCCTTCCCGTCGATGGAAGAGGCGATCGCACCGATCATGGAGATCACGTGGGGCCGCATGTGCCACAAGACGATCATCACGGTCGGCGAGATGAAGGGTGAGTACATCGATCCCGCCATGACGCTCACCGCGAAGAACGGCCGTTGCGTCGTCACCGCGATGGGTCACATGGCCGACATGGACGTCAAGCTCAACACGTTCCTGATGTCGATGCTGCAGAAGGATCTCAAGGGCAACATCTTCGGCGGCTGCAACGCCCGCGTCGACATCCCGAACCTGCTGAATCTGTACCGGGCCGGGCTGTTGAACCTCGAGGACATGGTGACCAACACCTACTCGCTCGAGCAGCTCAACGAGGGCTACCAGGACATGCTCGACAACAAGAACATCCGCGGTGTCATCCGCTACACCGAAGCAGACTGGTGAATTCCTGACCAGACCGCCCTCGTAGTCTGATCGGGTGCAGACTCTCGATCGGATCGGGCAATGGCCGGTGGACAACGCCTCGGCTGCCGTCGTCGACGGCAGCCGAGGCGTTGCGCATTTCGGTGACGGGCAGCGGATCTACCCGCTCGCGTCGGTGACGAAGCTGTTGTGCGCGTACGCCACCCTGGTCGCGGTGGAGGAAGGCGCGGTGGAGCTGGATCAGCCGGCCGGCCCACCGGGCGCCACCGTGCGGCACCTGCTCGCGCATGCGTCGGGTCTCGCCTTCGGGGAGAACCAGGTGCAGGCGGAGCCGGGCGCCAAGCGCATCTACTCGAGTGCGGGCTTCGAGGTACTGGCGGACTTCGTCGAGGCCGAGACGGGCATTGCGTTCCCGGACTACGTGGCCGAGGCCGTGTTCCAACCGCTCGGGATGGCCACGGCCGCTCTCGTCGGGCCGGCCGGCCACGGCGCGCAGGCCGGCATCGACGACCTGAGCCGATTCGCGGCCGAACTACTCAGGCCGACGCTGGTCTCCCCACAGATGCTGGCCGAGGCCACCGCCGTGCAGTTCCCGGGGCTGGCGGGACTGCTCCCCGGCTACGGCCCGCAGCGCCCCAACGACTGGGGCCTGGGTTTCGAGATCAAGAACGGCAAGTCGCCGCATTGGACGGGCGCCGGCAACTCGCCCGCCACCTACGGTCACTTCGGGCAGTCCGGGACCTTTCTGTGGGTCGACCCGGCGCTGGATGCCGCATGTGTGGTGCTCACGGACCGGGCGTTCGGGGACTGGGCCAAGCCGCTGTGGACCGACCTGAGCGACGCGGTCGCCACCGAACTTCGCGGTCGCCGCAGATAAATTTACAGCTACCACTGGCGTAACAGTGGCATCACAAGGCACACTGGTCGTCGGTGTGTCCCGTTGCGGCGCATCCGGCTCCACGTATCGGCCGAGGTCGTTGGGGAAGACGTCCCTCGTCGAAGCTGGAGGTGTTGCAGTGCGCTCGTTGAACCAGTTCGCGGATGCGACGGCCGGAGTTGTCTACGTCCACGCGTCGCCCGCCGCGCTGTGCCCGCATGTCGAGTGGGCGCTCACCTCGATCCTCGATGCGCGGCCCAACCTGAAGTGGACCGCGCAGCCGGCCGCCGCCGGCACACTGCGGGCAACCTGCGACTGGATCGGCCCGGTCGGCACGGCATCCCGGGTCGCCGCGGCGCTGCGGGCATGGCCGCTGCTCTACTTCGAGGTGACGGAGAACCCCAGCGAGGGCGTCGACGGCGAGCGGTTCAGTCACGTCCCCGGCCTCGGCCTGTGGCACGGCGCGACGAGCGCGTGCGGTGACGTGGTGGTGGGGGAGATGCGCCTGCGGTCGTTGCTCGCGGGCGGGAGCGATCTGGCCGAGGCGATCGAGCACGCCCTCGGGACCGAGTGGGACGAGGTGCTCGAGTCGTACCGCAGCGGCGGTGAGGGCGCCGAGGTGACGTGGCTCCGCCGCGACGTCGGCTGACGTTCCGAAATCTGGGGCGCCTCACCTGAAGTGTCACATCGACGGCCGAAATGCGTTGTCGGGCATTCGTTTCTGCAAGTCCAGTCGTGTGCCCAGGTTCACGTCGATAGCGTCCTTCGGCGCGCGTCCGGCCGTCGGTCCGGGGAGGTGCGCCGGAAACGAAGCCGAGGCCTCCCGCAGGTGCGGGAGGCCTCGGCTTCGCGGTGTTCGACTGTGCCCGTGAGGGTTACAGCGGGATGTTCTTGTGCTGTCCGCGATTCGCGGGCGCCGCTGCGAGTGCGCGGCTGATCATGCTGCGCGTCTTGGCGGGATCGATCGTCTCGTCGACGACGCCGATCGAGATCGCCCGACCGACGCCACCGGCGATGGCCTCGTGCTCCTCGGCGAGCCGGTCGTGCAGGGCTTCCCGCTCCTCCTCGGGCGCTGCGGCGAGAGCGCGCTTGTGCAGAATTCCGACGGCGGCCTTGGCGCCCATGACGGCAACCTCGGAGTCGGGCCACGCGTAGACCGCGGTCGCACCGAGCGCCCGCGAGTTCATAGCGATGTAGGCGCCGCCGTAGATCTTCCGGGTGACCAGCGTGACACGGGGGACCGTGGCCTCGGCGAAGGCGTGCAGCAGCTTCGCGCCGCGGCGCACCACGCCCTCCCACTCCTGGCCGACGCCGGGCAGGTAGCCGGGGACGTCGACGATCACGACCAGCGGAATGCCGAACGCGTCACACAGGCGCACGAAGCGCGCCGACTTCTCGGCGCTCTCCGAGTTGAGGCAACCACCCAGACGCAGCGGGTTGTTCGCGATCACGCCGACCGTGCGGCCGCCGAGACGACCGACGCCCGTGACGATGCTGCGAGCCCAGTTGCCCTGCAGCTCCTCGAAGCTCGACTCGCCCTCGACGTTGTCGAGGAACTCGTGCACGATCGGGCGAACGTCGTAGGCGCGCTTGGCCGACTCCGGCATGAGCGCGCGGAGGTCGGTGTCGCCGCGCTCGGCTGCGGCGAGATCGAACTCGCCCTGCTCGCAGAACATCGACACCAGGCGGCGGGCGCGGTGGTAGGCGTCGTCCTCGTCGCGGGCGGCGATGTGGGCCACACCGGACTTCTTGCTGTGCGTGTCGGGGCCGCCGAGGGTCGCCATGTCGACCTGCTCGCCGGTGACGCTCTTCACGACGTCCGGTCCGGTGACGAACACGCGGCCCTCGGGGGCCATGATCACGACGTCGGTGAGCGCGGGGCCGTACGCGGCGCCACCGGCAGCGAAGCCGAGGACGACGGAGATCTGCGGGACGAGACCGGAGGCGCGGACCATCGCCTCGAAGACGAGTCCGACGGCGTGCAGCGCCTCGACACCCTCGGCGAGGCGTGCACCGCCGGAATGCCACAGGCCGATGACGGGGGCCTTCTCGGCGATCGCCGTGTCGATCGCGGCGACGATGTGCTTGCAGCCGTCGACGCCCATCGCGCCGCCCATGACGGTCGCGTCGGAGCAGTAGGCGATGGTGCGAACGCCGTCGATCTCGCCCGATGCGGCGAGCACTCCGGATTTGTCGCGGTCGTGCAGCGGTGCGACGGTGCCGGCATCGAAGAGCTTGGCGAGACGCGCGAGCGGATCGCGCGGATCGGTCGATGCTTCAGACTGCGTCGCGGGAGCCAAGACGGTCATGATGTCCTCCTGAGCATGCCCACCTGGGGCGAAAGGTCGGGGGGTGGGGACCCGGGTGCGGGTCCCCACCTGGCGATCCAGCAAGGTTCGGCTGGGTTATGCCCGGCCGAAGGCGAGCGCGACGTTGTGCCCACCGAAACCGAACGAGTTGTTGATCGCGAAATCGATGTCGCCGTAGCGGGGTTCACCCTTCACGACGTCGAGATCGATCTCCGGATCCTGGTTGTCCACATTCAGTGTGGGAGGAATGACGCCCTCCCGCACGCTGAGGACCGTGAGCACAGCCTCGAGTGCGCCGACGGCGCCGATCGAGTGGCCCAGGGCCGACTTGGGCGCGTACACCGCGGGATGCGTGCCGACCGCTGCCTTGATGGCGGTGCTCTCGGCGATGTCGCCGATCGGGGTGGCGGTCGCATGCGCGTTGACGTGCTTGATGTCGGACTTGGTGAGACCTGCGGTCTCGATGGCGCGGGTCATGGCGCGTGCCGCGCCCGTGCCTTCCGGATCGGGTGCCACGATGTGGAAACCGTCCGAGGTGATGCCGGCGCCCAGCAGACGCGCGTGGATGGTCGCCCCACGCGCCTTCGCGTGCTCCTCCGTCTCGAGGATCATCAAGGCTCCGGCTTCACCGAAGACGAATCCGTCCCGGTCCTTGTCGAAGGGGCGCGAGGCCGCCTTCGGGTCGTCGTTGCGGGTGCTGAGCGCGCGCATCATGGCGAAGCTCGCGATCGGAACCGAGCCGATGGCCCCCTCCACGCCACCCGTCACGACGATGTCCGCGTCGCCCATCGCGATCATGCGGAACGCATGCGCGATGGCCTCCGACCCGGACGAACACGCCGATACCGGCGTGATGACCCCGGCGCGCGCGCCGAGTTCGAGTCCGACGGTGGCCGACGGACCGTTCGGCATCACCATCTGGACCGCGAACGGCGACACCTTGCGGTACCCGCCCTCGCGCAGCCTGTCGACGGCGTCGATGAGTGCTTCGCCGCCGCCCAGTCCGGTGCCGATGACAACCCCGAGACGATCCTTGTCGACCTCGGGGCTGCCGGCGTTCTGCCAGACCTGGCGACCGAGTACGAGCGCGAGACGCTCCACGAAGCTCATGCGTCGGATCTCGACCCGGCTCAGCGCATCGTCGAACGGGACCTTGAGTTGGCCACCGAAACGCACCGGCAGATCGAAGTCCTCGACGAAGGAGCCGTGGAGAACGTCGATGCCGCTCTCACCGGCCAGCAGGCCCTTCCACGTGCCATCCACATCTCCGGCAACCGACGTCGTAGCCGAAAGGCTGGTGACGACGATGTTCGGTAATAACCCTCGGGCAGAAGCGGAAGTCACGGTTGGCTCACTCGTCGTCGTTCTTGGTGGCCTCGAGCTTGGCCTTGACGGTCTCGGCGGCCTCGCCACCCTCGGCCTCCACCTTCTGGATGTACGCGACGACATCGCCGACGGTGCGCAGGCTGGCCAGATCCTCGTCGGGGATCTTCACGCCGTACTTGTCCTCGGTCTGCACCGCGATCTCGACCATGGACAGCGAGTCGATGTCGAGGTCGTCGACGAACGACTTCTCGATGGTGACCTCGGACGGCTCGATGCCGGTGACCTCTTCGATGATCTCGGCGAGGTTGGCGATGATGTCTTCCTGGTTGGCGGCCACTAGGTGGCTCCCTTCTTTTTCGATGTTCGTGTCTCGGCTTTCGGCCCGACGGACGCCGGACCGGTGCGCGCGTGGTGTGCGCGCACGGAGCTAACCGATTTCGGTGAGTTCGGTCAGGGCGGGAATGTCCCCGGGAGATTTCAGCGCCACGGTCGGGGTGCCACGCATCTCACGCTTGGCGATCCCGATCAGGGTGCCTGCCGGAGGAAGTTCCGCGATGGCCGAGATCTGAGCGGTCCGCAACGTCGCGGTGCACAGATCCCAGCGCACAGGTCGGGTCACCTGCGCGGCCAGCTTAGTCAGGGCGTCCGCGCCGGAAGTGACCGGCGCGCCGTCCGAGTTGGACAGCAGCGTCCGCGTCGGATCCCCGGGGGTGATCCGTGCGGCCGCGGCGGCGACGGCGTCCTGCGCGGGCGCCATGAACCGGGTGTGGAACGCCCCGGCCACCGGGAGGGCCCGTACGCGGGCCTTCTCCGGAGGATTGGCGGCGAGCTGCTCGAGAGACTCGAGCCGCCCGGCCGCGACTATCTGACCGGCCGCGTTGCGGTTGGCCGGCGTGAGGTCGAGCTCCTCGAGCCGGGACAGCACCGCGTCCTCGTCGCCCCCCAGGACCGCCGACATTCCGGTCGGTTCCAGGGCACACGCCTTCGCCATCTCGGCGCCGCGGATCGCGGCGAGGGTTACGGCGTCGTCGGACGCGAGGACTCCGGCGACCGCGGCCGCGGCGAGTTCGCCGACCGAGTGCCCGGCGGCGATCGTGTCGGCAGGAAGTGAGCCGCGTCGCTCGAGCTCCTCGTAAGCGAGGAGTGCGGCGGCGACGACCAGTGGCTGGGTGACCGCCGTGTCGGTGATCTCCTCGGCGGTGGCGGTGGTGCCGAGCCGGACGAGATCGAGACCGGAAGCCTTCGACCACAGCGTCACGCGATCGTGCGCGCCCGGCAGGTCCAGCCAGGGGCTGAGCATGCCGGGTGTCTGAGAGCCCTGACCCGGGGCTAGCAACGAAATCACGCATTCAAGGGAACACCCTCCCGCGGTGCTGCGAGATGTTGTCGGGGATGAAACCCGGACACGTGTTTTGTAGGTTCCCTACAAAAATGCACGTGGGCGCTCCCTATCGAATTCGGGCACCCCAGCGTTACGTTCCTACCCTCCGGATTGTGAAGTTTGTGACGGATGTGTCGGAAGTCGACGTTTGAACGGGCGTTTGGGCAAGTCGGCCCACCGTCGCTGCGACGCGGAGCACATACGCGTCTCGCGGGTTCGTCGGATCGCGCCCTGTGATTTCTGAAATTCGCTTCAAGCGGTATCGGACCGTATTTGGATGAACAAACAGCTGACGGGCACAGGCCTCGACGGCGCCGCCGGAGTCCAGGTAGGCGTCGAGGGTGTCGGCGAGGGCGGTCCCCGAGCCGGTCAGTGGCTGGATCAAACGCTCGGTCAGGGCGGCGACCGCCGCGGTGTCCCCGAGCAGGGCACGTTCGGGCAACAACTCCGCCGCGAACACCGGGCGCGGCGCACCACGCCAGCCGACGACGGCCTCCATCCCGGCCAACGCCTCGACCGCGCTGAAGTGGGCGGCGCCCAGGCTCGGGGTGGTCGGTCCGATCACGACGGGCCCGTCGGAGAACTTGTCCATCAGGTCGGCCATGAACTCGCGCGCCGCCTTGCTCCCGTGCAACTCGCCGCTGACGACGAGGACCAGCCGGTCGCCCTGGATCACCGCGAGCGCTCCCCGGCCGTGCCGTTGCGCCGTACTGTGCACGGTCCCGATCACCGACACGCCCTCCTCGGGCGGGGGAGTGCCGACGATAACGGTCGCCGGGGCGGTGGCGTCCCAGTTGAGGGTGGCGGCCCGGGACTGCAGATCGGAGCCGGTGTCGCCGCGCACCACGGCGTCCACGACCAGGGCCTCGAGTCGGGTGTCCCATGCGCCGCGGGACTCGGCGGCGCTGGCGTACACGGAGGCGGCTGCGAAGCCCAGCTCGCGGCCGTACCGCAGGATCGCCTCGGTGAGGGCCACCAGCTGCCGGTCGTTGCGGGCGAGAGCGGGCAATCGCTGCTCGAAGAACTCCATGGCCACGCGGACCATGTCGACCGTCTGGCGCAGGGTCAGCCGGCGGGCGAGGTCCTGCGGAATCACCTGGTAGGCATCGATGGTGAAGCGGATGTCGCTGTCCGAGTCGGTGAGCCATTCGAGAAAGTTCACGACCGACTTCTGGACGATCATCTGCACGCTTGCGCGCTGCTCGGCGTCGAGGTCGGCGAAGAACGGCAGCTGGTCCTGAAGTGAGGCGATCGCCTCGGTGGACAGTCGTCCCGAGAACTGCTTGACCCGGCGCAGGAGTGCATCCGGCAACGAATCCCGGGTGGGCCGGCCGCCCGTCGCGGGTGGCGGGGGCTGGTAGCGGACACGTCGCGCCGGTACCTCGCGCAGGGCGGGCAGCTCCGGCGAGCTGTTCGACGTCTCGGGCTGATCCTCGGCCATGAAAGGAACTTACGCCCGCCGCCTGCACGAGGTCTCGGGGACACTCGAGCAGGCGACGGGCATGTTCAGCGGCCGCGAGGCCGTGTCATCCGGTGGGCTCAGGCGACGCCGGGATCCGCCATCGACACCGGCGCGGCCAGCACGTCGTCGATCCGGTACCGGGCTGCGGCCTCGACGGCCTTCGACCGGTCGACCTCGCCGGACTTCGCCAGCGCGGAGAGCACCGCGACGACGATCGACTCGGCGTCGACGTTGAAGAAGCGGCGCGCGGCCGGGCGGGTGTCGGAGAAGCCGAACCCGTCGGTGCCGAGCGTCGTGTAGGAACCGGGCACCCACTGACGGATCTGGTCCGGCACCGCGCGCATCCAGTCGGAGGCGGCGACGAACGGGCCCTGCGCCTGCGAGAGCGCCTTGGTCACGTACGGCGTCGGGGCGTCGGCGCCGGGGTTGTGCAGCGCTTCGCGCTCGCACTCGACACCGTCGCGGCGCAGCTCGCCCCACGACGTCACCGACCACACGTCCGCGGCCACGCCCCACTCGTCCGCGAGCAGCCGCTGTGCGCGCAGACCGTCGGGCATGGTGACGCCGGAGACGAGGATCTGGGCGCGCGGTCCCGAACCTTCGGCCGGCTTGTACAGGTAGATGCCCTTGAGCAGGCCCTCGACGTCCAGGTTCTCCGGCTCGGCGGGCTGCTGGTACGGCTCGTTGTAGACGGTCAGGTAGTAGAAGATGTTCTCGCCACCGAAGCCGTCGACGCCCGGCGTTCCGCCGTACATGCGGCGCAGGCCGTCCTTGACGATGTGCGCGATCTCGTACGAGAACGACGGGTCGTAGGACACTGCCGCGGGGTTGGTCGACGCCAGCAGCAGCGAGTGGCCGTCGGCGTGCTGCAGACCCTCACCGGTGAGGGTGGTCCGGCCGGCGGTGGCGCCGAGGACGAAGCCGCGGGCCATCTGGTCGGCGGCCGCCCACAGGCCGTCGCCGGTCCGCTGGAACCCGAACATCGAGTAGAAGATGTAGACCGGGATCATCGGCTCACCGTGCGTGGCGTACGACGTGCCCACCGCGGTGAACGACGACGTCGAGCCGGCCTCGTTGATGCCCTCGTGGAGGATCTGGCCGACGGTGCTCTCCTTGTAGGCGAGCATCAGTTCGGCGTCCACGGACGTGTACAGCTGGCCGTTGCGGTTGTAGATCTTCAGCGACGGGAACCACGAGTCCATACCGAACGTACGGGCCTCGTCGGGGATGATCGGCACGATGCGCTTGCCGATTTCCTTGTCGCGCAACAGTTCCTTGAGGATGCGCACGACGGCCATCGTCGTGGCGACCTCCTGCTTGCCCGAGCCCTTGCGCACGACGTCGTAGGTCTTGTCCGCCGGCTGCGGGAGCGGGGCGGCGTCGGTGCGGCGCGACGGCAGGAAGCCGCCGAGGGCCTTGCGGCGCTGCAGCATGTACTGGATCTCCGGCGAATCCGGCCCCGGGTGGTAGTACGGGGGCAGGTACGGATCCTTCTCGAGCTCCGCGTCGGAGATCGGGATGCGCTGGATGTCGCGGAACCGCTTGAGGTCGTCGAGCGTGAGCTTCTTCATCTGGTGCGTGGCATTGCGACCCTCGAAGTGCTTACCGAGGGTGTAGCCCTTGATGGTGTGCGCCAGGATCACCGTCGGCTGGCCCTTGTGTGCCATCGCCGCCGCGTACGCCGCGTGGATCTTGCGGTAGTCGTGGCCGCCGCGCTTGAGGTTCCAGATCTCCTGGTCGCTCATGTCGGCGACGAGCGCCTTGGTGCGCGGGTCGCGGCCGAAGAAGTGCTCACGGACGAACGCGCCGTCGTTCGCCTTGTACGTCTGGAAGTCGCCGTCCGGCGTCTCGTTCATGAGGTTGACGAGCGCGCCGTCCTTGTCGGCGTGCAGCAGCGCGTCCCACTCGCGGCCCCACACGACCTTGATGACGTTCCAGCCGGCGCCGCGGAAGAACGACTCCAGCTCCTGGATGATCTTGCCGTTGCCGCGGACCGGACCGTCGAGGCGCTGCAGGTTGCAGTTGATGACGAAGGTCAGGTTGTCGAGGCCCTCGGTGGCCGCGACGTGCGCGAGGCCGCGCGACTCCGGCTCGTCCATCTCGCCGTCGCCGAGGAAGGCCCACACGTGCTGATCCGAGGTGTCCTTGACGCCCCGGTCGTTCAGGTAGTGGTTGAAGCGTGCCTGGTAGATGGCATTCATGGGGCCCAGGCCCATCGACACCGTCGGGAACTCCCAGAAGTCCGGGAGCAGGCGCGGATGCGGGTACGACGGCAGGCCGCCGCCGGACTGGGCGTGGCTGGCCTCCTGGCGGAAGCCGTCCATCTGCTCGGCCGGGATGCGGCCCTCGAGGAACGCGCGGGCGTAGATGCCCGGCGAGGCGTGGCCCTGCACGAAGATGTGGTCGCCGCCGCCCGGATGGTCCTTGCCACGGAAGAAGTGGTTGAAGCCGACCTCGTAGAGGGCGGCGGACGACGCGTACGTCGAGATGTGGCCGCCGACGCCGACACCGGGCCGCTGCGCGCGGTGCACCATGATCGCGGCGTTCCAGCGGATCCAGGCGCGGTACCGGCGCTCGACGTCCTCGTCACCGGGGAACCACGGCTCGTTCTCGGTCGGGATCGTGTTCACGTAGTCCGTGGACGTGAGGGCGGGGATCGCCACGTGCTTCTCGCCGGCGCGCTCGAGGAGGCGCAGCATCAGGTAGCGGGCACGGGCGGAACCCGAACGGTCCAGCAGACCGTCGAAAGATTCGAGCCACTCGGTGGTCTCGTCCGGATCGATGTCCGGCAGGTAGGACGCCACGCCCTCGCGGATGACGCGGACCCGGCCGTCGGCTCCGGGCTGCGCGTTCGCGGCAGGTGGCTGGACCGCTCCGGAAACGCCCGGTGTGTCGGCGTTCGGTTGAGACGCGGGCCCCTGGATCAGGTCTGACAAGGTGTGCTCCTCATTGTGGTGGGACGCGCGGTATCGCGTCCGCTCCATCCGGGCGGTCCTTGTTAGGACCGTCCGACTTTCCATATGAATATGGCGCAGCCCTCATCTTTCCCCATCCGGACTCCGGAGGCACCCCCGCTCCTGTTGTCCGGTACCCGGCGCGTCGCGGTCCGACGGTTCGGTCGGAGAACGTCCAGTTCGCGGCGATTCTCAGGAATTCGCGCGGACTTTCTCGAGGTTTTCGGGTTCGTCGGCTTGCGCGAAAGCTTCCGACCATGTTCGCTTTCACCTATTGATCGACGGACGCTCGATCGCCACCAAGGTCAGCAGCACCTCGCGGAGGGTTTCGCGGATGCTGCGGCCGACCGAACAGAGGAGGACACCACCGTGGTCGCCGCGGCGGACGCTCAGAACTACGCTCAGAAGCTTGGCATTACCCCCGAAATGGTGGTTCAGGAACTGGGCTGGGACGAGGACACCGACGACGACATTCGTTCGGCGGTGGAGGAGACCATCGGTGGCGAGATGGTCGACGAGGAATCCGACGAGGTCATGGACGTCGTGCTGCTGTGGTGGCGCGACGGCGACGGTGACCTGGTCGACGCGCTGATGGATGCGATCGGACCGCTGTCCGACGACGGATTCGTGTGGGTGCTCACCCCGAAGACCGGGCAGCCCGGGCACGTCGAGCCCAGTGAGATCGCCGAATCCGCACCCACCGCAGGTCTGACCCAGACCTCGGCAGCGAACCTCGGCATGTGGAGCGGTAGCCGACTGGTGCAGCCCAAGGCCCGCGCCCCCAAGCGCTGACCGCTCGAAGCCTCATCCACGCACTTCCGCACGGCGTACTTTGGTCGTGACGGACGTGCTGCCGTACCCGACGTTAGGAACAGGCATGCCTCTCGAGGTGGGCGCAGTCGCGCCCGATTTCACACTCAAGGACCAGAACAACCAGGAAGTCACGCTGTCGGACTTCCGCGGGAAGAAGAACGTTCTGCTCGTGTTCTACCCGTTGGCGTTCACCGGTGTCTGCCAGGGCGAGCTGTGCCGCGTGCGGGACGAGCTCCCGAAGTTCCAGAACGACGACGCCGAGATCCTCGCGGTTTCCGTCGGCCCGTCGCCGACCCACAAGATCTGGGCCGCCGAGCAGGGATACACCTTCCCGCTGCTGTCGGATTTCTGGCCGCACGGAGCCGTCGCCGAGGCCTACGGCGTCTTCAACGACAAACTCGGCTTCGCCAACCGCGGCACGTTCGCCATCGACAAGGAAGGCGTCATCCGGTTCGCCGAGATGAACGGCCCCGGCGAACCCCGTGACCAGGCAGCTTGGGAGAAAGCGCTCACCGCGCTAAAGTCCTGAAGGCAAATCCGGCGACCTCGGTCGCCGGATTTCGGGCGTGTAGCTCAGTGGTAGAGCTCTGGTTTTACACACCAGCGGTCGGGGGTTCGAAACCCTCCGCGCCCACATCGAAACCCCGCACTCGCGAATTGCGATGCGGGGTTTTCGCGTGCGTTCGCCCCGAATCCGGAGCGTGCCGAGTCGATACTGGAAGGACGACGACGGAACGGACGAAGATGGCGACGGACCCCACCGTCGATCCGACAGCGATCGACATCGCGCTGGACCCGATGCGGCAGCATCTGATCGGGATCACCGCGCACAAGCACCTGCCGTTCGATGTCCCGGTGATCAGTGAGATTTCGCGGAATCTGTGGCAGGGCGGGTGTCGGGAGGGGCTGGTCCTGCCGGACTTCGTCAAACACCTCGTCTCGCTGTATCCGTGGGAGCAGTACGACATCCGGCACACCGTCGACTCCGAGATGTACGTGCGCATGTACGACAGCGCCGAGCAGGGTTTCGAACAGGTGGACGCACTCGCGGCGTGGGTGAACGTGTGCCGGGAGACCGGCCCGGTACTGATCCACTGCCAGGTGGGGCTCAACCGGTCGAGTCTGGTCGCGGCGCGGGCGATGGTGCTGTCCGAAGAGGCCGATCCGGCCGGCGCGATCGCGGTGCTGCGGGAGCGGCGTTCGCCCGCCTGCCTGTGCAACGAGGCGTTCGAGGCCTGGCTGCTGGGCGAACCCGTCGAACCCGCGTCAGACTCCCGCAACCCCGAGTAGCTGACCGATCCCGTAGGTGACGGCCATCGCGAGTGCACCACCGGTCACCACCCGCAGCACGGCGCGGGACCGGCGCGCGCCGCCCAGTCGGGCGCTGAGACTGCCGGTGATCGCGAGTGCGACCAGGACGGCCACGAACGTGACGGGAATTCGCGCGGTGGCCGGGGGCAGCAGGATCGCGAGCATCGGCAGGATCGCTCCCACGGTGAACGAGATCGCCGAGGCGCCGGCCGCCTGCCAGGGGTTGGTGAGCTCGTCCGGGTCGATGCCGAGTTCCGCCTCGGCGTGCGCGGCGAACGCGTCGTGCTCGGTCAGTTCCTCGGCCACTTTTCGAGCCGTCTCGGACGACAGGCCCTTCGCCTCGTACAGCGACGCCAGTTCCTCGAGTTCGGCCTCGGGGATGGTCGACAGCTCGTGCTTCTCCTTGGCCAGCAGCGCCCGTTCGGTGTCGCGCTGGGTGCTCACGGAGACGTACTCGCCCAACGCCATCGACACGGCGCCGGCCGCGAGACCGGCCAGGCCCGCGGTGAGGATGGGTCCACGGTCGGTGGTGGCCGCAGCGACGCCGACAACCAGGCCGGCGACCGAGACGATGCCGTCGTTGGCGCCGAGTACGCCTGCGCGCAACCAGTTCAGCCGCGACGAGAGCGATCCCAGGTGCGGTTCCGCGTCGTGGACTCCGGCGGGGCCGGCTTGCTCGGGCGACTCCTTGTGTGAGGTCACGTCTCGAAGACTATTGCGGCCGCGTCCCCTCGACCAGCAATGGAAGGCTGTCCGAAGTCGTGGGTTGGATGCGGCCCGCGAGGCGCAGGTAGGGTCGTGCCCCGGAACACATCGAGTATGGGGGAAATGTCCTGATGGGTGTGATGATTCTTCTCGTCGTCCTGCTGATCCTGGTTGTGATCGTCGGGATCGTCGTGGTCGTCCAGCGCACGAAGCCCAAGTCGGCGCCGCGCCGCGTCGATCCGCTGGCCGACTACCCGGAGGTCTACGACCCGCACAAGATCGGTGTCGGCGACATCGTCACGTACGCGGGCATCGACCACGTCGTGCGCGGCACCATCGTCCTCGACGAGGAGGGCTACCAGTGGCGTGAACACCTGCTGGACGGCTCCACCGGCCGCCGCTGGCTCACCGTCGAGGACGACGAGGGTGAGCTCGAGATGACGCTGTGGATGCGCCGCGAGGGCACCGGTCTGGAACCCGGCGGCGACGTCGTCCTCGACGACCGTGTCTACCGGAAGATCGAGTCCGGCTCCGCACGCTTCACCGCCGAGGGCACCACCGGCACCGCTCCGACCGGATCGATGGACTACGCCGACTACGAGACCGCCGACAAGACCGGCCTGCTCGCGTTCGAGCGTTGGGCCCGGACCTCGTCGTGGGAGGTGTCGACCGGACGCGCCGTCACTCGCAGCGAACTGACCGTGATCCACGCCGGTCCCGCGCAGTGAGCGTCCACTTACTCGAGGTCGAACCGGCGGACGTCGCCGCGGATGCCCTCGGCCTCGTGCTGGACGCTCCCGTACCCGCGACGCTCGCGGAACTGCACCTGCACGACGGGCTCGCCGGATCGCTGACGCTGGGCGTGCTGGGCGCGTCGCACGTGGTGGTCGCCGAGGCCGGCGGCCGGATGCTCACCGAGCAGGTCTCGTGTGAGGCCGTCCGCTCCGGTGGCATGCGGTTGCCGGAAGTGAAAGAGCGGCACGGCTATCGATTCGTCTCCCGAACCGAGTTGGTGCCGGAGGACGAGTTCCGTCTTCGCGCCGCGGCGCTGCGCGAGCAGTCGTCGGGGGAGGGCTGGGTGTGCGGGGCATTCCCGGGCGATCGCGACGCGCTCACCGCGCTGACCGCGGCCGCACGTGCGGGGCAATGGCATTGGCGCACCTGGCATCTGTATCCGGGGGGCGGCGGCGGCACCGTGGTCTCGACCGAGAGCCGGTGGCGGCCGTGAGGCGGGTCGTGGCCGGCGCGCTGCTCGGCGCGGTCGTCGCGCTCACAGCCGGATGCGGCGGCAGCAATGTGCGGGACCACCTCGCCGACCGATTCGAGCACCGCGGCTCGCAGGGCGACATCACCAACTACTGGTCACCGGACCCGGTGGGCACCACCGTGACCCGGATCGTCGACGAGGACGAACCGGCGGCACGTAAGGCCGACGGCGGCAACGAGTACCTGCGCTACAACGACGACATCGTCACCGTCGGCCCGGCGGCGGGCGGTGGCAGCAACATCTCCGTCGAAGACCTCGACGGCCGATACCGCGGCGGCCACTTCGTCTATCTCGGGCCCGGGTTCACGCCCGGATCGCCGGCCGCCGGCAACACCTCCGGGGGATCCGGGGACGCGAAATGACCACCATCACTCAGCAATCCGGGAGCGCGAACATGACCGTCACGAACCTGGCCGCCGCCACCGAGATCGGAACCGTGGAGTTCCTGCCGATGGTCGGGGGCGTGCTCGCCACCCTCGCGTTCTTCGCGGTGGGCGTCGCCGTGCTGGCGGCAGGCTTCGCGATGCTCGACGCCCTCACCCCGGGCAATCTGCGTCATCAGGTGTACGTGGAGAAGAACCCCAACGCGGCGCTGCTGCTCGGCGCCAACCACCTGGCGCTCGCCATCATCGTCGTCACCGCGATCCTCACCAGTTCCGACGGCTTCGCGCAGGGTCTGGCCGATTCGCTGGTCTACGGCGTGGTGGGTGTGGTGTTGCAGGCCGCCGCGCTGGCGATCATGAACGTGCTTCTGCCTGGTCGGCTCGTCGCGCTGGTGGGCGAGCCCCGCATGTGCGGCGCGGCGTGGGCCGTCGCGGTGACCCTGTTCTCGGTGGGCCTGGTCAACGCCGCCGCCCTGTCGTGACCGTGACCGCGCCGCCGGAGACCGTCGCGGCGGCCCCCGCGCTGGGGCGACGGTCGCGGGTGCTGCTGCTCGCCGCCGTCGCCGCGTGCGCGGCGTGCGGGCTGGTCTACGAGCTGGCGCTGCTGACGCTGTCGGCGAGCCTGACCGGCGGCGGAATCACCGAGACCTCGCTCATCGTGGCCGGATTCGTCGCGGCGCTCGGTCTCGGCGCACTGGCCGCCAAGCCGCTGCTGACGCGGGCGGCGCCGGCGTTCGTCGCGGTCGAGGTGGTACTGGGTCTGGTGGGCGGCGTGAGCGCCGCCGCGCTCTACGTCGCGTTCACGTTCCTGGGCTCGTCGACGTGGGTGCTGGTGCTGGCGACCGCGGCCATCGGCATGCTCGTCGGCGCCGAGGTGCCGCTGCTCATGACGCTGCTCCAGACCGGCCGCGACACCGACGCCGCCGACACGGGCAAGGTCCTGGCCAATCTCAACGCCGCCGACTACGCCGGCGCTCTCATCGGTGGACTGGCGTGGCCGTTCCTGTTGCTGCCGGCGGCAGGGCTGATCCGCGGGACCGCGCTCACCGGCATGGTGAATCTCGTGGCCGCGGCCGTCGCCGCGCTGTTCCTGCTCCGCGGGCACCTGAAGCCCGTGGCGCGGGCCGCGTCGATGCTGGCGCTGCTCGTCGCCGCCGCACTGCTCGGCACGTTGCTGGTGCGCGCGTCGAACATCGAGACGACGTCGCGGCAGCGGCTCTACCCCGACCCGGTCGTGTACGCGCAGCGTTCGCAGTACCAGGAGATCGTGGTGACCGAGCGTTCCGGCGACATCCGCCTGTACCTGGACGGTGACCTGCAATTCTCGAGCCGCGACGAGCACCGCTACACCGAGTCGCTCGTCTACCCGGCGCTCGCCCGGGATCCACAGCGTGTGCTGATCCTCGGCGGTGGCGACGGCCTCGCGGCGCGAGAGGTGTTGCGGCAGGAAGGGGTCCGCGAGATCGTGCAGGTGGAGCTCGATCCCGCCGTCCTGGAGCTGGCGAACACCAAGCTGCGTGACCTCAACGGTGGCGCGCTCGAGGACGATCGGGTGGACGTCGTGACCGCCGACGCGTTCCGGTGGCTGCGCGAACGCGGCGGGGACGGCTTCGACGCGGTGATCGTCGACCTGCCCGACCCCGACACCCCGACACTGGGCCGGCTCTACTCCACCGAGTTCTACGGGCTGGTCGCGGCCGCGCTGAACCCCGGCGGGCTGATGGTGGTGCAGTCGGGCAGCCCGTACTCGACGCCCGACGCCTACTGGCGCACCGTGTCCACCGTCGCATCGGTGGGGCTCGGGGTGACGCCGTACCACGCCTACGTGCCCAGCTTCGGGGACTGGGGATACGTTCTCGCGCAGGCCGGACCGGCCCCGACCCTGGCGCTCTCGCCGTCCGCGCCGCCGCGCAGGTTCCTCGACGACGCGACCCTCGCTGCGGCGGCGGTCTTCCCGCTCGACCGGCCCCGGCGCGACCTCGAGCCGTCGACCCTCGACCGGCCGCGGATCGTCGACGACATGCGGCGCGGGTTCGAGCGGTAGTCCACGAGCTACGTCCCTCGCCGTGGCGTGTCGGCAATGATGGTGCGATGCCCCGTTTCGATCCCTGGAATGACAGTTTGGTGTGGCGTCTACCCATGATCGATGGCGGATCCGGATTCATCGACGGACCCGGTTTCGACCCTCCGGCCCCGTGGACGCGGGCGCTCGTCGCGGTTGGCCGTGACCTGCGTTGCCTGCGGTACGGACGGTATGCCGACACCGATCGGCTGGAGTGGGACTTGGTGATCGACGGCAACTACCACGTCTGGATCGGCTGGCATGGTGTCCGAGGGATCGGGGGCTTCGGGATCGGTGGCGCGTTGTCGATGGACGCCACCTTCGGTGAATCGGCAACCTGGGTCGCCGAAGTGGTTCAGGACAATCTCGCGGGATACGACTTCGTCCAGTGGCCGAGCCGAGGCCGGCACCTACTCGTTCCTCGGCTGCGTGCGGGGGAGCCGGTCTGGGTGGACCCCCACGGTGACGTCACGGTCGGCCCGGTCGGTGAGCTGTGTGAACACGCCGACCTGTGGCGGACCCCCTAGGGACTCGACCGCACGACGGCCTCGTCGCACCGGCTACGTCGCCGGACGCCCGGATTGATAGAAATACCGTCGTGTCTTCTTTGCCCCGCCGAGGTTCCCGGCCCACAGCCCGCGCGACGGGACTCGTCCTCGGATACCTCGCCGACCGCGCTCTCGGTGATCCCCGACGCCTGCACCCCGTGGCCGGTTTCGGGCTCGCGGCAATGGCTTTGGAGAAGCGCACCTACGCGGACAGCCGACTCTCCGGTGCCACGCACACCGCGATCCTGGTGGGCGCGACCGCTGCGCTGGGCGTGCTCGCCGAGCGCAGCGGCAGGCGCGCAGGTTGGGTGGGGCAGACGGCAGTGACGGCCGCGGCGACGTGGACGGTCCTCGGCGGCACATCACTCGCCGACACGGGGCGCACGATGGCCCGGCACCTCGACGCCGACGATCTGGAATCCGCGCGGGCGCTCCTGCCGTCGCTGTGCGGGCGGGATCCGAGTGTCCTCGACGCCGACGGGTTGGCGCGCGCCAGCCTCGAATCCGTCGCGGAGAACACCTCCGACGCCACCGTCGGGGCGCTCTTCTGGGGCGCGGTCACGGGGGTGCCCGGTCTGCTCGCGTACCGGGCGTCCAACACGCTCGACGCGATGATCGGCTACCGCAACGACAGGTACGGCCGCTTCGGCTGGGCCGCGGCGCGCTGGGACGACGTGGTGAACCTCGCTCCGGCGCGGCTGGCGGGAGCCCTCACGGTCGCCGCGGCCCCCGTCGTCGGTGGCTCGCCGCGCGCCGCGGTGCAGGCGTGGCGCCGGGATGCGGCCGCGCATCCGAGCCCCAACGCGGGAGTGGCGGAGGCGTCGGCGGCCGGTGCGCTCGGCGTGCAACTGGGCGGCCGAACCGAGTACGCGCACGGCGTGGAGATGCGGCCCACGCTCGGCTCGGGTCCGGCACCGGTGATCGCGGACCTCGAGCGGGCCGCGCGTCTGTCGTCGGCGGTCCAGGCGGGGGCCGCACTCGTTGCTGCACTGACGGTCCTCGTCTCCGGAAGAATGTCGGAGAGGAGGCAACGATGATCATCGTGGCGGGACATCTGACGGTGGCGGCGCACGACCGCGCGAACTACCTGGACTCGTGCAGGGACGTCGTCTCGCGGGCCCGCTCGGCGTCCGGCTGCATCGAGTACGCGCTCGGCGCCGACCTCCTGGAACCGGACCGCATCAACGTGCTGGAGATGTGGACGACGCGGTCCGCGCTCGACGACTTCCGCGGCGACGGGCCGGGCGACGATCTGACGGCGCGCATCCTCGCGATCGACGTCCGCGAATTCGAGTGCGAGCGGCCGTGACCGGCCGACGCTCCGTCAGCGGTGCTTGCCGTAGCGATCGGCGAGCTTCGCTTCCGACGCCGTGACCGGGGCTTCTTCGGTCTTCTTCTTGCGGCGCAGTCCGCGTCGGGCCGGCAGCTGGAAGTCGTCGGCTGTGTGAACCGCCGGCGCGGGCGTCGGTTCCGCGGCCGCCTCGACGGGGGCGGGCACCGGGGGAGCGTCGGGCGCCGCAGGAGTGTCGGGCGCCGCAGTCGGCGCGGTGCGCTGCTTGGCCTTCCGCCGCTCGCGCAGCTCGGCACGAACGAAGTACGCGAGACCGAGCGGGGCCATGATGCCGAATGCCAGCCACTGCAGGCCGTACGAGAGATACGGCCCGGCGTCGATCTGCGGCAGCGGAATCGTGCCGAGTCCGCCCGGCTGGGCGTCGTCGAGTTGCAGGTAGCCGGTCACCAGATCGGTGCCGATGAACTGTCCGATCTGGCCGGAGTCGATGTAGTACACCTGGCGGGTGCCGGCCTCGTTGATCGGCTCCTTACCGGGGACGGTGCCCTCCGACATCCGGATCCGGCCCTCGACCGTCACTTCGCCGGTGGGCGGAGCCGGGATGGGCGGAGCCTGCGTGCCCTGTTCGGGGCGGACGTAGCCGCGGTTGACGAGCAGGGTGTCGCCGTCGGACATCCTGAGCGGGGTCAGCACCTCGAAGGCCGGCTTGTCCTCCACCGAGCGCAGCCGCACCAGCAGGTCGCTGTCCGGTACGTAGGTGCCGGTGACGAGGACCCTGCGCCACTCGTCGTTCTCGGTGGGTCCGCCCCCGTCGAGCAGCGTGTCGATCGACACGGACTCGGCGTTCAGGGACTGCTCGAGCAGCCCGTTGCGCTGCTCGGTCCGGGTGTTCTTCCCGAGCTGCCACGGGGCCAGCACGGTGAAGCACATGAAGGCGAAACCGGCGACGACGGCAGCCAATGCCAGCCAGCCGGGTCGCAGCAGAAACGTCAGCCTACGCACGGCTACCACGGTACTGGCTCGCGCGCAGGTCAGTTCTCCCGCACCCAGTCCAGCAGGCCGGGCACGGCGGCTTCGATCTGGTCGCGGACGAGTTCGAAATCGGTGACATCGCCGTAGTACGGGTCGGGCACCGAATCGCCGTCGGCGCGGGGGTCGAAGCTGCGCAGCAGACGGCGCCGCTCGGCGGGCACCCCCAGTCGCGCGAGGATCCGGTCGTGGCCGGTGTCGAGGGGAACCACCAGGTCGGCGGACAGATGGTCGTCGCCGACCTGCGCGGCGCGGTGCCCGGTCGGGTACCCGGCGGCCTCGAGGACCTTGTCCGTGCGCGGGTCCGCCCCGTCACCGACGTGGTAGCCGTGGGTGCCCGCACTGGTGACCCGGACCCGGTCACCGAGGCCCTCGCGGCGCACGTGTTCGGCGAAGATGCGTTCCGCCATCGGGGAGCGGCAGATGTTTCCGGTGCACACGAAAGTGACGTGAATCATGCTCGTGTCACGCCGTCCCCGTCAGGATCCGGGTGAGGTCGGCGACCGTCGGAGCCGTCCAGCGTGCCTGTCCCGCCTCGGCGGTGGTGCCGTAGCCCCACTCGACGAACACGGTCGGAATACCCCAGTGCCCGGCGCCGTGTACGTCGTGCTCGCGGTCACCGATCATGACGACGTCGGCGGTGCCGCCCGTCGTCGCCGACAGCCCCAGCCCGCCGAGGACGTGTCCGATGACGTCGGCCTTGGCGCGCCGCGACCCGTCGCTGCTGGCGCCGCCGATCACCTCGAAGTAGTCGGCCAACCCGAAGTGCTCGAGAATCCGGATCGCGAACTTCTCCGTCTTGGACGTCGCGACCGCCATCCTCGCCCCGGTGGCACCGGCCGCCGCGAGCATCGCCTCGACGCCGTCGTACACCTGGTTCTCGGACCAGCCGACGGCGTCGTACCGCTCGAAGTACGCGGCCAGGGCCGCCGCGGTGGCCGCGTCGTCGAGCCCCATGCCGCGCATCGAATCCATCAGCGGTGGTCCGATGACCGTCCCCAGCATTTCCGCGGTGGGGGCGGGCGCACCGACCGCGGCCAGCGCGTGCCGGAAGCCGTTGTGGATGCCGAGTGCGGAGTCGGTGAGGGTGCCGTCGAGGTCGAACAGCAGGACTGGCGCGAGGGGTGCAGCGGTCGTCGTCACCCATCCATTGTGATCGGACGTCCGTGGCGGTGAGCACCGGCTCGCGCCGTAGGCTCGACGGCTATGGAATTCGGTTCGGGAACGGCGCTCGACGCGCTCGCGCGCTTGCGGCACCACGGCGACGCCGAGGCGGCTCCCGGACTGCTCGACTTCGCGGTGAACGTGCAGGGAGACGGCCCGCCCGAGTGGCTGCGGCGCCGACTCGCCGACACACTGACCGGGCTGGGCCGGTATCCCGCCGAGGCGTCCGACCGGCGGGCGCGGGAGCAGGTCGCGGCCCGGCACGGGCGTGCGCCCGACGAGGTGCTGGCACTCGCGGGCGGCGCCGAGGGGTTCGCGATGCTGCCGCGACTGGGGCCGCGTGAGGCCGCGCTGATCCACCCGTCGTTCACCGAACCCGAACTCGCCCTGCGCGAGGCGGGGATTCCGGTCACGCACGTGAGATTGGACGCGCCGTACCGGCTCGATCCGTCGGCGGTGCCGGAATCGGCCGACCTCGTCGTCATCGGCAACCCCACCAACCCGACGTCGGTGCTGCACCCGGCGACCGACGTCCTCGCGCTGCGGCGGCCGGGCCGGATCCTGGTGGTCGACGAGGCGTTCATGGACGCCGTCCCGGGCGAGGCGGCGTCGGTCGCCGGGTATTCCCTGCCCGACGTCCTGGTGCTGCGCAGCCTGACCAAGACGTGGGCGCTCGCCGGACTGCGGTGCGGGTACGCCCTCGGCCATCCCGACGTCCTGGACCGGCTGACAGTGGGGCGCCCGCACTGGCCCGTCGGGAGCCTGCAGCTCGAAGCGATCGCCGCGTGCAGCGAGCCCGCCGCCGTGGCCGAGGCGGGACAGATGGCGCTGCGGATCGGGGCCGACCGCGACACCGCGGTGGCGCTGCTGCGGGACGCGGGGATCGCGGTGCACACCCCGGCTGCCGCGCCGTTCCTGCTGCTGCACCTGCCCGACGGCGAACGCATGCGCACCCACCTGCGGGGGAGGGGCGTCGCGGTGCGCCGCTGTGACACCTTCCCGGGCCTGGGCCCCGATTTCCTGCGCATTGCGGTCCGGCCGCGAGCGATGACCGAACAGTTGATCACGACCATGAGGGAGATTCTGTGACCGCAACCTCGACGACCGTCCCGACCCTGGCGGACGTGATCGGCGCACTCGAGACGGCGTACCCCCCGGCGCTCGCCGAGTCCTGGGACTCGGTGGGCCTGGTGGCCGGCGACCCCGCCGACGAGGTGCGCAAGGTGGTCGTCGCGGTCGACGCGACCGCCGCCGTGGTGGACGAGGCGCTCGCGAGCGGTGCCCAGCTGTTGCTGGTGCACCACCCGCTGCTGCTGCGCGGCGTCGACACCGTCGGCGCACACACGCCGAAGGGTGCGCTGCTGCACCGCCTGATCCGCGGTGGCTGCGCGCTCTACAGCGCCCACACCAACGCCGACCGCGCCGACCCGGGAGTCTCCGACGCGCTCGCGGGCGCGTTGGGCCTCGTCGCGACGCGCCCGCTGGTCCCGATTCCGGACACCGCCACCGACAAGTGGGTGGTGATGGTCCCCACCACCGACACCGTTCGGATCCGCGAGGCGTTGTTCGCGGCGGGGGCCGGCGAGCTCGGCGACTACCGCGAATGCAGTTGGACGGTGACCGGCGACGGTCAGTTCCGCCCGCTGCCCGGGGCGGCCCCGACGCTCGGCGTCGTCGGGGAGGTCGAGACGGTGCGCGAAGACCGTGTCGAGGTGATCGCACCGCGCCGGTCGCGGGCCCGGATCCTGGCCGCGTTGCGGGCCGCGCATCCGTACGAGGAACCGGCGTTCGACGTGTTCGAGACGGCGGACTTCCCCGGCAGCCGCGGGCTCGGACGTATCGGCGAACTACCCGAACCGCAGACCCTGCGGGAGTTCACCGCCCGTGTCGCCGCGGCGCTACCCCGGACGGAGTGGGGCGTGCGGGCGGCCGGCGACCCCGACCGCGTCGTTCGGACCGTCGCGGTGTGCGGTGGCTCGGGCGATTCGCTGCTGGACACGGTGTCCGGGCTCGGTGCCGACGTCTACGTGACCGCGGATCTGCGACATCATCCGGCCGACGAGCACCTGCGCCGAGGCGGGCCGGCCCTCGTCGACGTGGCGCACTGGGCCAGCGAACAGCCGTGGTGTGCGCAGGCCAAGGGCGTGCTCGACGGCCGCTTCGGAAGCGTCGACGGGTGGGACGTGCGGGTCACCGAACTGCGCACCGACCCGTGGACGGTCGCCTGCCACTGACGCAGGCGGCGGCGGGGTGCCCGATGTGGTCGGTACACCGCGCCGTCGGGGGTACGGTTGACACCTGATCTCGGCCCGTTCGAGAACTCGTGACCAACAAGAACACAGCAGGAGCTTCCACGCGTGAACGTCGATCCCTCAGTGCAGTCCAAGCTTCTCCAGCTCGCCGGTGTGGACACCGAGCTGGCACGGCTCGCGCACCGTCGCTCCGCCCTGCCCGAGCAGCAGGAAGTGGAGCGGCTCGAGGCCGAGCGGCTCTCCCGCAAGGACGCCGCCGTGGCCGTGGAGATCGTGCTCGACGACCTGGATCGCGACATCAAGAAGCTCGAGGGTGAGGTCGACGCTGTCCGCCAGCGCGAGACCCGGGACCGGAAGCTGCTCGAGGGCGGCACGCTGGCGCCGAAGCAGCTGTCCGAGCTGCAGCACGAACTCGGCAGCCTGGAGCGCCGGCAGAGCGTCCTCGAGGACGAGCTGCTCGAGGTGATGGAGCGCCGTGAGGCGTCGCAGGCCGACCACGACCACGCGGGCGCACGCCTGACCCAGGTCGAGGACGAACTCATCGACGCCGAACGCCGCCGCGACGACGCCGTCGCCGACCTCGACAAGGCGCAGGAGCGCTGCGACGCCGATCGTTCCGGCCTCGTCGGGCTCTTCCCCGACGAGCTGCTGGCGATCTACGAGAAGCAGCGCGCCGAGCGCGGTGTCGGTGCGGCGTTGCTGCAGGCCCGCCGCTGCGGAGCGTGCCGCATCGAGATCGACCGGGGTGAGCTGGCCCGGATCGCCGCCACCCCCGCCGACGTCGTCGTCCGATGCCCCGAGTGCAGCGCAATCATGGTGCGCACCAAGGAGTCCGGTCTGTGACCTCGGATCGTGTCGTCGTCGAGGCCGACGGCGGATCCCGCGGTAATCCCGGCCCGGCGGGCTACGGCGCGGTGGTGTTCGACGCCGACCGTGGCCGGGTGCTCGCCGAGCGTCGGGAGTTCCTCGGGGTGGCCACGAACAACGTCGCCGAGTACCGCGGACTGATCGCCGGACTGGCCGCGGCCCGGGACCTCGGTGCCCACGAGGTGGACGTCCGGATGGACTCCAAGCTCGTCGTCGAGCAGATGTCGGGACGCTGGAAGGTCAAGCACCCGGACATGATCCCGCTCGCACAGCGCGCGCGGGAGCTGGCCGACGGGTTCGCCCGGGTGGACTTCACGTGGATCCCGCGAGCCGAGAACTCGCACGCCGATCGCCTCGCCAACGAGGCGATGGACGGGGAGGACGCCATCACGTCCGGGTTCGCGGATACCGACCCGGCGACCGGCTCCGAGACTTCCCCCGCGACCGACACCGAGTCCGCCGCCGCGACGTCCCCCGGCTGGACCGGCGCGGTCGGGGCGCCGACCCGCATGCTGCTGCTGCGCCACGGCCAGACCGAACTGTCCGTCGAACGCCGGTACTCGGGCCGCGGCAACCCGCCGCTCACCGCGTTCGGGCGTACCCAGGCGCGGTCGGCGGCGCAGCGGATCGCCGACAAGGGCGCGATCGCCGCGGTCGTGAGCTCACCACTCGGCCGGGCCCGCGAGACCGCCGCCGCGGCGGCTGAGGCGCTGGGACTGCCGGTCACCGTCCACGACGGCCTGATCGAGACCGATTTCGGCAAGTGGGAGGGGCTGACGTTCGCCGAGGCCCAGCAGCGCGACCCCGACGTTCACACCCGCTGGCTGTCGGACACGTCGGTGCGCCCGCCGGAAGGCGAGAGCTTCGACGAGGTGCGGGCCCGGATCGAGACGGTCCGGGACGACCTGACGGCGTCCTATCCCGGCGCCAACATCCTGGTCGTGACGCATGTGACGCCGATCAAGACACTGCTCCAACTGGCGCTCGACGTCGGACCGTCGCTGCTGTATCGCCTGCATCTGGATCTGGCGTCGCTGAGCATCGCCGAGTTCTACCCGGACGGCGGTTCGTCGGTCCGGCTGGTCAACGATACGTCGCACTTGTAGGGCCGTCGTCGTGCCTCGGCAACGCGACGCCGAGGAACACCAGTACCACGCCGGCCACGAGGTGGAGCCAGCTCGACGCGTAGTTGATCGACATGAAGTTCGATGCCGTGTCGGGCCGGATCACCAGCCCGTACACGGCGAGCATCACGGCGGCCAGGCCGCTGGCGATGAGGAACATCTCCGCGGTGGCCAGCTTGCGCGACATCGCCAGTCCGATCGCCCCGCTGACGATGTGGGCGAGGTTGTGCAGGACGGACACCTCCATCAGCCCGAACATGCGCGCGCCCGTTCCGGGGCCGGCCAACGCGATGTCGTCGACACCCGACGTGACACCGGGCACGAAACCGAGCAGCCCGGTGGCCAGCAGCGCGGCCGCGACGACGGTCGTGGCGAGTTGGGTCGTCGTCCGGGCGAGGCCCTCGGGCTCGTCCATCGATTCCACCTCCGGTGGCAGCACGGTTGCTCGACTCCCGGCTACCCATTCTCCCAGCACTCCCACGCGGTGGGCATCCGATTGGATTACGGATGGACGGCAGGCGTAGCCTCGACCGTTGTGAACGCCCTGCTGACCTGTCGCCGCTACGTCGACAACTGTCTGCAGGCGAGCGCGGTCTGTCACTGCTGACACCCGGTCGACCACTCGAGTCCCGGGACGGCTCTCCATCTCCGAGCCTTCCGTGCGTCCATCCCGGTCGCGCGCGTGTCGTCGTGCGCCGCCGTCTCCACATCTTCACCCGAAAGGCCAAAATGTCGGCCCCTACCCTCGACGCGCCCTCCCGGCGCGCCCTGCCCAAGTGGGCAACCTCGTTCGGCCCGCAGATCGTCGCCGGTCTGATCCTCGGCGTCGTCCTCGGACTGATCGCCCGCGCCATGCCCGACGCGGCCGACGGCAACGAGAACTGGCTCGTCGGCACCGTCAAGACGATCGGCTCGAGCTACGTGGCGTTGCTGACCGTCGCGGTCATCCCGCTGATCTTCACCGCGATCGTCAGTTCCATCGCGAACCTGCGCAACGTCGCGAACGCGGCCCGTCTCGCAGTGCAGACGCTGCTGTGGTTCGCGATCACCGCGTTCATCGCGGTACTGATCGGCATCGTCGTCGGCTTGATCACCCAGCCCGGGTCGAACACCACCGTCGACGCCGACACGGCGTCCGCTCCCAAGAGCGGTGGGTCGTGGTGGGCGTTCCTCACCGGCCTGGTACCGCAGAACTTCCTCGGGCTCGGCGCCAAGACCACCGTCACCGGCGACGCGGCCTCCGGATTCTCCGCGACCACGTCGCTGAGCTTCAACGTGCTGCAGCTGCTGGTCGTCGCGATCGCTATCGGCATCGCCGCCCTCAAGGTGGGTGAGAAGGCCGAGCCGTTCCTGAACTTCAACGCCGCGCTGCTCGCCATCGTGCAGAAGGTGCTGTGGTGGATCATCCGCCTCGCCCCGATCGGGACCGCGGCGTTGATCGCCAAGGCCGTCGCGACCTACGGCTGGGATGCCATCGGCCAGCTCGGCGTGTTCACCATCGCCATCTACATCGGCCTGGCCATCGTCTTCTTCGTCGTGTACCCGATCATCATTCGCGTGCACGGCCTGTCGGTGAAGAACTTCTACTCCGGTGTGTGGCCGGCGACCCAGTTGGGCTTCGTCTCGCGGTCCTCGATCGGCACGCTGCCGCTCACCGAGCGCGTCACCGAACGCAACCTCGGTGTGCCGCGCGAGTACGCGTCGTTCGCGGTGCCGCTCGGTGCCACCACGAAGATGGACGGCTGCGCGGCGGTGTACCCGGCGATCGCGGCGATCTTCGTGGCCCAGTTCTACGGCATCGATCTGAGCATCACCGACTACCTGCTCATCGTCGTGGTGTCGGTGATCGGCTCCGCCGCCACCGCGGGCACCACCGGCGCCACCGTGATGTTGACGCTGACGCTGTCGACCCTCGGCCTGCCGCTCGCCGGTGTGGGTCTGCTGCTGGCGGTCGAACCGATCGTCGACATGGGCCGCACCGCGCTCAACGTCACCGGCCAGGCGCTGGTTCCGACGATCGTCGCGAAGCGGGAGGGCATCCTCGACGAGGAGCTGTACAACGCACCGCGCCAGGGCGATCCATTCGCGGACGAATCGCTCGAACCGGCCCGCTGACCGCGGTCACAGGACCAACCACAACGCCGTCGTCGCCGCGACGATCGTCAGTGGTGTGGTGGCCAGCCCGAGCTTGGTGAACGTGCCGAGCTCGGGCCGGCACCCGCCGGCCGCAGCGACGCGGCGCCACAGCATCGTGGCGAGCGAACCGACGTAGGTGAGATTGGGTCCGAGATTGACCCCGATCAGCAGCGCCAGCACCAGTCCGGTCGGCGCGCCCGGCCCCAGCGCTGCGAGCAGCAGCAGCGTCGCCGGCAGATTGTTGAGCAGATTCGCGGCGACGGCCGCGATCGCGGCGGTCGCCAGCATGCCGACGAGACCGGCGTCGTCGGGCAGACGTTCGCCGATCCACTCGCCGATCGGTCCGGCGGCCACACCCGCCACCACCACACCGAGCGCCAGGACGAACGCGCAGAACCACACGTCGGCGGCGTAGACGATGCGCTTCGGCGTCGTGCGTCCGTCCCTGAGCGCCGGCACCGCGAGCACGGCGGCCCCCGCCGCCGCGATCCACCCCGGCGCGACACCCACCAGCCCGCCCAGCGCGAATCCGGCCAGTGTCGCGGCGAGCACCGCCAACGCCAGAACCGGAGCGGGCTCCGCCGCCGTCGTCGCTGTGGGGAGGGGGCCGTCCGGGCCGGTCAGTTCGCGGCGGAAGAACACCAGGAAGATCGCGAACTCGATCACCACCGTGACCAGCCACGGCAGCGCCATCACCGCTGTGAAGTGGACGAAGGTCAACCCCGTCGCGGAGAACGCGATCAGATTCGTCAGATTCGACACGGGCAGCAGCGTCGACGCCGAATTCGACAGGTGGGCCGTCGCATACGCGCCGGGACGCACCGAGACGCGCAGTGCCCGCGCCGCCCGGATGACGACCGGTGTGAGCAGTACGACGGTCGCGTCGAGGCTGAGGACGGCAGTGGTTGCGGCGGCGACCGCGAAGACGAGCGCGAGCAGGCGTCGGGGATGACCCCCGCCCGTCCGCGTCAGGACACCCGCGACCCAGGTGAACACCCCGTGCGCGTCGGCGAGGTGGGCGAGCACGAGGATCGCCGCGAGGAATCCGACCGTCGGTGCCAGGGCGGTGATCTCGTCCCATGCCTGGCTCGGCGTCACCACGCCGACAGCGAGTGCGACGAGGGCGGCCGGGCCGGCGACAACTATCTCCGGCAGCCCGCGCGGGCGTGTGACGGCGAAGATCAGCACAGCGGCTACCAGCAGCACCGCCACAATCGTCACCGACGAATGATGTCACGCAGCGGCTACTTCAGCAGTTTCACCAGGGTGCGCAGATTGCGAGTGGTGGTCACCGACTTGAGTTTCGGCTTGCCCGTGTTCTTCCCGAAGGTGCTGTCGAGCGTGCGCCCACGCTCGACCTCCCAGTACAGGACATTGTCGCCGCCCGCGATGCGCTCGATGTCCGGGTCGAGCCGGTCTTGCACCTCGAGCAGTCCGCCAAGCACCGACGGCTCGGCGGTGAACATCACGTACGGGTGCCAGCCGGCGCGTTCGGGATCGAACGGGTAGGCGTCGACGATCCGGGCCAGCGTCGCCGTCTCGAGCACGAACACCCACGCCTCGTACCCGAACACCTTCCGGAGTGCGGTCTCGATGGTGGCCTTCAGGCCGGCGACGTCCACCTGGTCGGAGGAGAACAGGACGTTGCCCGACGCGAGGACGGTCTTCACCTCGTCGAACCCGAGGTCCACGAAGACCTGCCGCAGGTCGGCCATCTTGATGTTGATCCCGCCGACGTTGATTCCCCGCAGAAGTGCCACGTAACGCGTCATGGCGCGACGATAGTGCCGAGCACCGACACCGCGGGTTCGGACACGGCGACCGCACCCAGTAGTCTTGTCGTGCGGACGAGTTGGCCGGGCGGCCGCGGCTACGGGAACCGACATCCTCGAGGTGTCAGGCCCGGGGCCGAGGAAAGTCCGGACTCCACAGAGCAGGGCGGTTGCTAACGGCAACCCGAGGTGACTCGCGGGACAGTGCCACAGAAAACAGACCGCCGACGCTCAGGCGTCGGTGAGGGTGAAAAGGTGCGGTAAGAGCGCACCAGCGCCCCGGGTGACCGGGGCGGCTAGGTAAACCCCGCCCGGAGCAAGGTCGAAGGCCGCACCGGTGTCCTCCGGGACCACGGGTGCGGCTGCGCAGGTGTTCGAGGGCTGCTCGCCCGAGCCTGCGGGTGGACTGCTCGAGGTACCCGGCGACGGTGTGCCCAGATGGATGGTCGCCACCCGGCGCGCGAGCGCAGGGGACAGGATCCGGCTTACACGCCAACTCGTCCGCCCACACGCCGATACGACGAAGGCCCCCGGTGCACACCGGGGGCCTTCGTCTGCATGTCCTACTGGAAGTAGCCGCCGATCGGGTTGATCATGAGCAGCTTGGCCCAGTACTCGGCGCCGGTCTGGCCGAGGTAGGGAAGAAGCGTGTCGAAGATGATGTAGGACATGCGGGGCTCCGATCTGTGACGCCAGCGCGTCGAGAATCCAGTGACGCGAGGCGTCGGCGAGAATGCGCGGTACGCGCAGAGATTAGCAGTCGGCAGCGTTTTGTCACAGACCCACGTCCACGACTTCACCGTGATGTCACGCGGCCGTCACGCGCCGATCCCGGATGGCGTGGTGGCTGTGCGTTCGGCGGGGCACACTGTGGGGTATGAGCGACGACGACAAGCAGTGGTACTTCAGCCTCAGCGACGGATCGGTCAGCCAGGGTAAGGCGGCCAACGTGTTCGACCGGATGGGACCGTATCCGGACCGGGAGAGCGCCGAGCGGGCGCTGCAGACCGCGGCCGAACGGAACAAGGCCGCGGACGACGCGGACGACGAGTGGAACGCCTGACCTGACCCGCCTCGAACCGTCGGCGCGGCTCGCGCCGACGGCCGGGGACGCCCGGGGCGTTGCGCGGGAGCTGCCTCAGGACTTCCGCTCGAGCCGCCGGTAGGCGCGCCGAATCGCCTTGACGTGCTGCGGCAGGGCGTCGACGGCGCGATCGGCCCGCTGCTCCTCGGTGGCGTACAGCAGCCCGTACGTGAAGGTGTCCTCGTCGTCCTCGCGGGCCTGCGCGACCGTGTCGATGATCCACGCGCGGGCGAGCACACCGTCCTGGTGATCGCCCAGGACCGTCTGCAGAGCCTTTGCGGCACTGCCGACATCGGCCGCCGACGGCTCGGCCACCGCGACGGCCTCGGCGGCGTACCGGAGTTTCTTGGCCCGCTTGCGAACCCGGTGCAGTGCCGGCCCCGCCTCGGCGCCGTCGTCGAGGAGCCGGCGGACCTTCTTCGCAGCCTTGCGGAGCTGGCGGTGGGCCTTGTCGAGGCCGGAGCGCAGGGTCACCTCCGCGGGGACGGGGTGCCGGCCGGAAGTGATCTCGTCGAGCAGCGCGCACAGCGCCGCGAACCGCGGCTCGTCGAGGCTTTCCACCGCGCTCGCGTGGGCGGCCCGGTACAGGTCCTGTTGCGTCCCGACCAGCCGCTGGTGCACGGACCCGACGACGAGGTCACCGGGTTGTGCGTCGATGAGGGCGGAGAAGCGCTCGGCGAGCACCTCCGCGTCCCGGGCCTTGCCGAGAACCGATCCGAGCCAGCGCAGTTCGGCGCGCGCCGTGCGGGTTGCCTCCGACGGGAACGCGTGCTTGTACGAGCCGAGCAGACTGCGCAGGCGGCGGGTGGACACGCGCATCTGGTGGACGGAATCGTCGGCGTCCGCGCGCACGTCGACGGCGAGCGACACCAGTCGCTCGTAGTGTCCCCGCGCCGCGGGAACGATCACGTCGGGCACCGAATCTCCACGCCCGTGCTTCTGTGCGGCCACGCTTCAGGTCTACCAGTGCCGGTGGCTACGCGTCGACCGAAACCGTCAGGCGCGGAAGCGGTCCGTGGCCTCGACCAAGTGGTGGGTGATGCCGGGCTCGGCGGCCGCGTGGCCGGCGTCGTCGACGATGTGCAGTTCGGAGCCGGGCCACGCCCGGTGCAGCTCCCACGCGCTGGTGGCGGGGCAGACGACGTCGTAGCGGCCCTGCACGATCACACCCGGGACGGATTCCAGAACAGCGGCATCGCGCAGCAGTTGGCCCTCGTCGATGAAGCCCGCGTTGCGGAAGTAATGGTTCTCGATCCGCGCGAATGCCAAGGCAAATCGCGGCTCGGACGTCTCGTCGATCCGTTCGGGGCGGGGGAGCAGCGTGCTGGTGGCGCCCTCCCAACCGGACCACGCGATCGCCGCTCGCACGGCGACATCGGGATCGTCGGAGTGCAGCAGCTCGTGGTACGCCTCGACGAGGTCGCCGGAGCGCTGCTCGGGCGGAATCGGCGCGAGGAACTGCTCCCATCGCTCGGGAAAGAGGTTCCCGGCGCCGCCGTTGTAGTACCAGTCGATTTCGGTGCGGCGCAGCAGGAAGATTCCGCGCAGCACCAGTTCGGTGACGCGTTCGGGGTATCGCTGCGCGTAGGTCAGGGCCAACGTCGATCCCCAGGAGCCGCCGAAGACCTGCCAGCGGTCGACGCCGAGATGCTCTCGTAGCGCTTCGATGTCGGCGACGAGGTGATCGGTGGTGTTCACCGAGAGGTCCGCGCCGTCGGCGACGTGGGGCGTGGACCGCCCGCAGCCGCGCTGGTCGAACAGCACGATCCGGTAGGCCGCGGGATCGAAGAAGCTGCGGTGCGCGGGATCGGTGCCGCCGCCCGGACCGCCGTGCAGGAAGACGACCGGCTTGCCGTCGGGATTTCCGCTGACCTCCCAGTAGACGCTCTGCCCGTCACCGACGGACAGGAATCCCGTGCGGTGCGGCGCGATCGGGGGGTACGGCGTCCGCACGGCTCAGAATCCGATCAGCGCGGACGCGAGATCGGGGATCTCGAGCGCGTACAGCGCACCGTCGCGCACCTGCGGACATTGCGCGCTGGTGATCGCGTCGACCTGCCCGCGGTCACCGGCGAGCTTCAGCAGGTCGACGCCGTTCGAGGTGGCCCACGAGATCACGACGGTGTTGAGCCCGCCCTTGCCGATCGTCGGCGTGTAGGTGCGCCAGTTCTGCAGCTGCTCGTCGATGTCCGAGCACAGCTGCGCAGCCTGGGCGTCGGTGACACCGGTGACGGAACCGCTGTTCCCGCCCGCTGTGGCCGAGGGCTGCGGGGCCGACGGGGCCGACGTCAGCGCGGACGTCTGTGCGCTGTTACCGGGCGTCGGGGAATCGCCGGTGCTGCTGCACCCGCCGACGAGGGCGGCGAGTGCGGCGGTCGCGGCGGCGGTCGCCGCGAGGCGTCCTCGGCGTGCGGTCATGGATGCACCTCGGTTCTGATCGGGGGTGGCTGCTGCGCAGTCCGGAATGTCGAGTGTGCCAAAAAACGGGAAGGCCGTCCGATCTCGTCGGCCGGCCTTCCCGTCGTCTGTCGTGTGGGCAGCGTCAGAAGCTGTGCTCCGCGGCGGGGAAGGCCCCGGACTCCACCTCGGAGGCGTAGGCGGCCGCCGCGTCGCGCAGAGCGGTTCCGACCTCGCCGAAGCGCTTGACGAACTTCGCGGTCTTACCGCTGGTGTACCCGGCCATGTCCTGCCACACCAGCACCTGGGCGTCGCACTCGTTACCGGCGCCGATGCCGACGGTCGGGATGGTGAGCTTGCGGGTCACCTGTCCGGCGAGTTCCGCCGGGACCATCTCCATGACGACGGAGAACGCACCGGCCTCCTGGACCGCGATCGCGTCGGCGACCAGCTGCTCGGCGCCGTCGCCGCGGCCCTGCACCCGGAATCCGCCGAGGCTGTTGACGGACTGCGGAGTGAAGCCGATGTGGGCCTGCACGGGAATGCCGGCCGCGGTGAGCGCCGCGATCTGCGGGGCCACACGCTCGCCGCCTTCGAGCTTGACGGCGTGCGCCTGTCCCTCCTTCATGAAGCGGAACGCGGTCTCGAGCGCCTGTTGCGGGGAGGCCTCGTAGCTGCCGAAGGGCAGGTCGGCGATCACCAGGGCGTGCGGTGCGCCGCGCACCACGCCGCGCACCAGGGGAAGCATCTCGTCGATCGTGACCGGCACAGTGGTGTCGTATCCGTAGACGACGTTCGCGGCCGAGTCGCCGACGAGGAGGACCGGGATGCCGGCTTCCTCGAACAGTCGGGCGCTCGAGTAGTCGTATGCGGTGAGTTCGGCCCAGCGGGTGCCCTCGGCCTTCATCGCCTGCAGGTGATGGATGCGGGTCTTGCGCTTGGGGGCCGCGGGTGCGGCGGAGCCGTAGACAGCGTTTTCGGACATCGTTGTCCCTTTCTGGCCTCGAGGCCCGCCGTGCGGGTCCCCGGGTGGGATGCTGACGCGTCTCAGTCTGCCACCGCGTCGCGAAGCCTCGTAGGGCTGTTTCGGTGCCGTTCGTCACACCCGGCCGCGCCCCTCTCCCGCGTTCAGCGGCTCGACCGGGGGTTCAGGGTCGCGTGGCACGATCTAAGTATGCAGTCCAGACCCCGCTTGTTCGTGGCCGCTGCGATCGGGACGGTGGCCGTCCTGGCGGCCGGCTGCAGCTCGGCGGACAGATCGGACACCGTCGTCGGGACGCCTGTGGCCGAGGCCGTCGCCGGCGCGGGCGAGGTGCCGCCCGGACTCGAGGCGTTCTACACGCAGCAGATCACGTGGGGGTCGTGCGACGGCTTCGCCACCGACGGGGACGAGTTGAGCCCGTCGCTCGAGTGCGCGAAGGTCACGGTCCCGCTCGACTACGCCGCGCCCGCCGGGGACACCGCACAGATCGCGATCTCGCGTGCGCCGGCGACCGGGGCCCGGCTGGGTTCCATCCTCGTCAATCCCGGTGGCCCGGGTGCGTCCGGACTGAGTTCGGCGTCGATCACCGAGGGCACCGAACTGGCCGAGCGGTTCGACATGATCGGCTTCGATCCGAGGGGGATCGGCGCGTCCACACCCCAGGTGCGCTGCCTGACCCCGCAGGAGAGCGACGCCGAGCGGCGCGACGCGGACGTCGACATGAGCCCCGCGGGGATCGCGTACGTCGAGGAGAAGAACCGGACGTATGCCGCCCGCTGCGCGGAACGCTCGGGGCTGCCCCTGCTCGCGCACGTCGGTACCCGCGAGGTGGTGCGGGACATGGACGTCATCCGCTCGGTGCTGGGCGACGCGAAGCTGAACTACCTCGGATTCTCGTACGGCACTCGGATCGGCACGCAGTACGCGGAGACATTCCCCCGGAACGTGCGGGCGATGGTGCTCGACGGCGCTCTCGACCCCGAGCAGGATCCGGTCGAGGAGGTCGTGCTCCAGGGAGCGGGCTTCCAGCAGGCGTTCGACGCGTTCGCCGCGGAGTGCGCGCAGACGTCGAACTGCCCACTCGGCACCGATCCGAGCGCCGCGAACGCGCGTTTCCGGGCCCTCGTCGATCCGTTGGTCGCGCGACCGGCCGCCACCACCGACCCGCGGGGCCTGAGCTACTCGGACGCGATCACCGGTGTGACGCAGGCGCTGTACTCGCCGAGCCTGTGGAGTTCGCTGCGCGGCGGGCTGTCGAGTCTCGCGGAAGGCAACGGCGACACGCTCCTGCTGCTGGCGGACCTGTACGAGGGGCGAGCCGACGACGGCAGCTACTCGAACATCAACGACGCGTTCAACGCGATCCGGTGTGTCGACGATCCGCCGCTCACCGACCGGGCCGTGGCCGGGGAGGCCGACATGCGCTACCGGGAGGCTGCCCCGTTCCTCGACGACGGGCGCGGGACCGGCAACGCACCGCTCGACGCGTGCGCGTTCTGGCCCGTGCCGAACACCGGTGCGCCGCACGCGATCGACCCGGCGTCGGTCGAGGGGTTGCCGACGCTCGTGGTGGTGTCGACGACGCAGGACCCCGCCACCCCCTACCAGGCGGGCGTGGACCTGGCGAAACAGTTGGACGCCGCGCTGGTGACGTACCGGGGCGCGCAGCACACCGCGTCGTTCGACGGTGTCGCGTGCATCGACGATCCGCTCACCCGCTACTTCGTGGACCTCACGGTTCCCGATCCGGACCTGACGTGTTGAGCTGCGCCGACGAGACCGATTTCACGATGTAACACAGATTTAACGCGATGTGCTTACGCTCGCGAGCATGGATCGCCAAAAGGAGTTCGTGCTACGCACCCTCGAAGAGCGCGATATTCGGTTCGTGCGGCTGTGGTTCACCGACGTCCTCGGCTACCTGAAGTCGGTGGCGATCGCGCCCGCCGAACTCGAGGGCGCCTTCGAGGAGGGAATCGGCTTCGACGGCTCCGCGATCGAGGGCTTCTCGCGGGTCTCCGAGGCGGACACGGTCGCCAAGCCGGATGCCTCGACCTTCCAGATCCTGCCGTGGGCACACAAGGACGGCGCCCAGCATTCGGCGCGCATGTTCTGTGACATCGCGATGCCCGACGGCACCCCGTCCTGGGCCGATCCGCGGCACGTGCTGCGCCGCCAGCTGGCGAAGGCCAGTGACCTCGGCTTCTCGTGCTACGTGCACCCCGAGATCGAGTTCTTCCTGCTGGAGAACGGGCCGATCGACGGCAGCCCACCGGTCCCCGCGGACAGCGGCGGCTACTTCGACCAGGCCGTGCACGATCGGGCACCGAACTTCCGTCGCCACGCGATCGACGCGCTCGAGTCGATGGGCATCTCGGTGGAGTTCAGCCACCACGAGGCCGCGCCGGGCCAGCAGGAGATCGACCTGCGTTACGCCGACGCGCTCTCGATGGCCGACAACGTGATGACGTTCCGGTACGTCGTCAAGGAGGTCGCCATCGACGAGGGTGTGCGGGCGTCGTTCATGCCCAAGCCTTTCGGTGATCAGGCCGGTTCGGCGATGCACACGCACATGAGCCTGTTCGAGGGCGACACCAATGCCTTCCACAACCCGGACGACCCCAACCAGCTGTCGGCGACCGGTAAGGCGTTCATCGCCGGCATCCTCGAGCACGCCAACGAGATCAGTGCCGTCACCAACCAGTGGGTGAACTCCTACAAGCGGCTCGTCCACGGCGGCGAGGCGCCGACGGCCGCGACATGGGGCCCGTCCAACCGGTCCGCGCTGATCCGCGTGCCGATGTACACGCCCAACAAGGCGTCGTCGCGGCGCGTCGAGGTCCGCAGCCCCGACTCGGCATGCAACCCGTACCTGACGTTCGCCGTCCTGCTCGCCGCCGGACTGCGCGGCATCGAGAAGGGCTACGAGCTGCCGCCCGAGGCGGAGGACGACGTGTGGGCGCTCACCGGTGCCGAGCGCCGCGCCATGGGCTACAAGCCGCTGCCCGGCAGCCTGGCCGAAGCCCTGGCCGAGATGGAGAAGTCGGAACTCGTCGCCGAGGCACTCGGTGAGCACGTGTTCGACTTCTTCCTCCGCAACAAGCGACGCGAATGGGAGGAGTACCGCAGCCAGGTCACTCCCTTCGAGCTGAAGGCCTACCTCGGCCTGTAGGGCCGATCCGACCAGGAAGATCCCGAGAGGTGACGCGCGTGCCCCGTCCGGCCGGTCCATGTTCCGCTGGTGACGACGTCCGGACGGGGGTGCTCCGGTGAAGCCTCCGTATGCTCGCTCGGCGGTCCCCGGGGTCGGCCGACTGGGGCTCGTGGAGCCCACGGCTCCGGACGAGCTGAAGGCGATCGGCTGGTCCGACCTCGACTCGGTCGAGTTGCTCTGGTCCTTGTCGCGCGCCGCGAATGCCGATTTGGCCCTCCGCACGCTGGTGCGCATCCAGGAGGGGCTCGGCGACGCGTGGGCCGAGCTCGACAGCGCGTTGCACACCGACAAGGGCCTGCGCGGCAGGCTGTTCGGGCTGATCGGTGCGTCCAGCGCGTTCGGTGACCACCTCGTCGCGGACCCGTCGTCGTGGAAGCTGCTGGCGGGCGACATGACGCTGCCGTCGAAGGAAGAGATGACGCGGCGGCTGCTCGCGTGCGTCGGCGCCGTCCCGGAGACCGGCCCGAACGCGTCGTCGATGCTGTACCGCGCCGAGCTCACCGGGCCGGAAGCGATTGCCGCCCTCCGCAAGTGCTATCGGGATCAGATGATGGTGCTGGCGGCTGCTGACCTCGCCGCCACCGTCGAGAACGAGCCCGTCGTCCCATATCAGACCGTGGGGCACCAGCTTTCCGACATGGCCGACGCCGCGCTCACCGCGGCCCTGGCGGTCGCCGTCACCGCGGTGTCGCCCGACGAGCCGTGCCCGGCACGGATCGCGGTCATCGCGATGGGCAAGTGCGGTGCGCGGGAACTCAACTACGTGAGCGACGTCGACGTGGTGTTCGTCGCGGAACCGTCCGATGCGGTCTCGAGCCGCATCGCGGGCGAGATGATGCGTATCGGGTCGGCGGCCTTCTTCGAGGTCGACGCCGCCCTGCGTCCCGAGGGCAAGCGGGGGGAGCTGGTCCGCACCCTCGACTCGCACATCGCGTACTACAAGCGGTGGGCCAAGACGTGGGAATTCCAGGCGCTGCTCAAGGCCCGGCCGATGACCGGCGACCTCGACCTGGGGCGGCAGTACACCGAGGCCCTGGGCCCGATGGTGTGGACGGCGGCCGAGCGCGAGGACTTCGTGCCGGAGGTGCAGGCGATGCGCCGCCGGGTCGAGAACTCGGTGCCGCCGGAACTGCGTGAGCGGGAACTCAAGCTCGGTCGCGGGAGCCTGCGGGACGTCGAATTCGCCGTCCAACTCCTGCAATTGGTGCACGGTAGGGCCGACACGTCGCTGCGGGTCAAGAGCACCGTCGACGCCCTGACGGCTCTCGCCGCCGGCGGATACGTCGGTCGCGACGACGCCGCGAACCTCACTGCCTCGTACGAGTTCCTGCGCCTGCTCGAGCACCGCCTGCAGTTGCAGAAGCTCAAGCGCACCCACACGCTGCCGCCGCCGGACGACGAGGAAGCGCTGCGCTGGCTCGCTCGCGCCGCGCACATGCGCCCCGACGGGCGCAACGACGCGCTCGGGGTGCTGAATGCGGAGATCAAGCGCAACTCGCACCGGGTGCGGCGCCTGCACGCCAAGCTGTTCTACCGTCCGCTGCTCGAGTCGGTGGCGCGGATCGACAAGGAAGCCCTGCGGCTGAGCCCGGACGCCGCGGTCCGCCAGTTGGCCGCGCTCGGCTACTCGGCGCCGCAGAACGCGCTCGGCCACCTCACCGCCCTCACCGGTGGGGCGTCCCGCAAGGGACGCATCCAGGCCCTGCTGTTGCCGACGTTGCTCGAATGGCTCGGTGACACACCGGATCCGGACGCCGGCCTGCTCGCGTACCGGCGCCTGTCCGACGCCCTGGTCGACGCCACGTGGTTCCTGCGGCTTCTGCGGGACGAGGCGTCCGTGGCGCAGCGTCTCATGACGGTGCTCGGGTCCTCGGCGTACATCCCGGACCTGCTCATCAAGGCCCCCGACGTGATCCGGCTGTTCGCGGACGGCCCGTCCGGTCCGCGACTGCTCGAGCCGCAGCCCGAGGATGTCGCGCGGGGCATCCTGTCGTCGTCGGCGCGGTACGTCGACCCCGTGCGGGCCATCGGTGCCGCCCGCTCGCTGCGCCGCTACGAGCTGGCGCGCGTCGCGAGCGCCGACATCCTCGGCATGCTCGACGTCCCGCAGGTGTGCAAGGCGTTGTCGTCGGTGTGGGCGGCGGTACTCAATGCCGCGCTCGCGACGGTGATCCGCGCGCACGAGGCGGAGGCGGGAGAGCCCGCACCGGCGCGGTTCGCGGTGATCGGCATGGGTCGCCTCGGCGGCGGCGAACTCGGCTACGGCTCCGACGCGGACGTGCTGTTCGTGTGCGAGCCGCACGAGGGCGTCGACGAGACGCGGGCGGTGAAGTGGGCCAACTTGATCGGCGACCGGGTGCGGACCCTGCTCGGCGCTCCCAGTACCGACCCGCCGCTCGAGGTGGACATCGGCCTGCGGCCCGAGGGACGGAGCGGCCCGCTGGTGCGGACACTCACGTCGTACGAGGCGTACTACGCCCAGTGGGCGCAGGCCTGGGAGGTGCAGGCGCTCCTGCGGGCCCACGCGGTCGCGGGGGACGCCGAGCTCGGGCTGCGGTTCCTGCACATGATCGACAAGACCCGATACCCCGAGGGTGGGGTGTCGGAGCAGGCGGTGCGGGAGATCCGGCGGATCAAGGCCCGCGTCGACTCGGAGCGGTTGCCGCGCGGCGCCGACCCGGCCACGCACACCAAGCTCGGTCGCGGCGGCCTCGCCGACATCGAGTGGACCGTGCAGCTGATCCAGTTGCGGCACGCGCACGAGATCCCGTCACTGCACAACACGTCGACCCTCGAGACGCTGGACGCCATCGGTGGGGCGGAGTTGTTGAGCGAGAGCGACGTCGAGCTGCTGCGCGACGCCTGGCTGCTCGCCACCAAGGCACGCAATGCGCTGGTGCTGGTGCGCGGCAAGCCCACCGACCAGTTGCCCGGACCGGGCAAGGTGCTCGCCGCCGTCGCGCAGGTGGCCGGCTGGCCGGGTGGCGACGCCAACGAGTTCCTCGACAACTACCTGCGGGTCACCCGGCGGGCGAAGGCCGTGGTGCAGAGGGTGTTCGGAGGGGAGTGATCGTGAGGTCGGAAGTGTCGGAGGTATCGGTCGTCGAGGGCGGGGTACCGCTCGTCTACACGTTCGGCGATCTGATGAGATACCACGGGCCCAGCGCGCCCGGCGGTGTGGCGCACGCGTTCAAGGTGCTCGAACGCGCGCTGCCGTTGCTGGACGAGGGGCACCCGATCGAGCGTCGTGAGGTGGAGATCGCCACGGCGCACGGCGGACCGGGCGTGCGGGACGCGTTCGAGATGGTGACGCGCGCCGTCTCGGGCGGTCGGTACGTCGTGGATCCGGCGCTGGCCCGGCCGGAGCGCGGAAGCACACTCGCCAACTACGTCTTTCGGCTCGACTACCGCGGTTCCTCCGTGACGCTGCAGGTGCGCGACGGATTCGTGGCGGACGAGTTCATCGAACTGGTGAACAGGAGTGGGCGCAACGACGCCGACGAGGCCCGCCTGGTCGTGCTGAAGCAGGAGATGACGGACCGGTTGCTGGCGGTGCCGGCCACCGAGGTCTACGACGTCGACTGAGAAACTCCCCTCCGACAGCTGAAGGGTCCCTTCGGCGCCCCCGAGCGCACGAAGGGACCCTTCAGCTGTGGGGGGGGGCTTGCCTCAGCTGCCGGTGTTGTCCAGCCAGCGCAGCAGCGCGTAGAGGAAGCGCGTCGAGCCCGGCATGAAGTTGTTGCCGTGGTGGTACGTCGGGTCGAGCGTGGTCGCGATGATCCGGCCCGGCGTGGTGACGGTGTCCTCGAACAGCATCATCCCGGCGTCGCGAAGGTCGCCGTTCTCGTCGGGCTCCTCCGACACCAGCAGCGGCACGACATCCGCGTCGGTGTGCAGCAGCCCGTGGTGGTGCCAGATCACCGACTTCGTCGAAAGGTATTCCCACGCCTCGTGTTCGGGGCTGCGGGTGCGGATCAGCGGATCCTCGCCCTCGAGCCACCACCAGAAGTTGGTGGGTCGCGCCGTCCACGTCACGCCGGGCAGCCACGTGTGCGCCGCGTTCTCGCCGAGGACGACGAGCGTTCCGCCGCGCTCGGCGACCGCGAGGATCCGCGCGGTGTGCCGACGCAACAACTCGGGATGCAGGCGGTCGGCGAGGATCACGGTGTCGAACGCATCGAGGTCACCGTCGGCGAGGTCCGCGAGGTACAGGAACTCGGGCTGGTGTGCGATCACCGCCGGGTCCTTCAGCGTCTGCAGGTGGAAGTGCGATCCACCGTGTACCAGTGCGAGTCGACGCCGGGAGCGGGGGGCTCGATCGGTGCGGGCGAAGGGTTCGATGGTGGTCATGCCTGTGCCTCCTGCTGGGCCAGCCACGTGAGCAGCTTCGGGAAGATGCGGGCGGAGGTGTTCGGATCCTCCTGGTACACGGCCAGATCGATGCCGCCGTGCACCAGCACCTCGCCGGCACCGAGCGGATACACGTAGTCCACGGGCAGCGCGTGCCGTCCGATGCGGTTGGTCACGACGGCGCCGTCGGGCAGCTTCTGGCTGTAGCCGCGACCGTAGAAGCCGGACACCCCGCGCCGGAAGCTGACGTCGGCGCGGTCGACACCCTCCCACACCGGGTGCGGTTCACCGGCGGTGATCGCCAGATCCTTGGGGCCCGAGTACTGCAGCTTGCGCCACTGGCCGAGGCCTGGCAGGAAGTCGGTGAGCGGGTGACCCATGATCGCGATGCGGCCGCCGCCGGTGACGAAGCCGGTGAGCAGGTCGCGTCGGCGCTCGAGGAAGATCTGGTCGCAGTTGCCGTTCACCAGCAAGCCGCGCACCGAGACGAGGTCGAGAGTGTCGAGGTCGTACAGGTCGACGGGCTGCACCCGGCGGGCAGCGGTGGTGCCGCCGGACATGCCGGTGTTGGTGCCCATCACCAGGTGCAGGACCGGTGGAAATGACTGCGGCGCAGTCGTGTCGAGAGTCATCGTGAAGCCTTCTGCAGGGTGGCCGCCGGGTCGGCGGCCGTGAATGTGTCGTAGCGGGTGTAGAGGACGGTGCGCGGAGCCCCGCGGTCGTCGACGGTGGCGCTCACGACGTCGATGCCGTACAGCTCGCTGAGCATGTCGTCGGTGACGAGATCGGTGACGGCGCCGATGCGGATGTCCTCGGGCGAGCACATCACGACCGCGCGCCCACCGAGGTGCAGCGCATGATCCGGATGGTGCGTCGTGAGCAGGACGCCCATGCCGTCCGCGGCGAGGTCGCGCAGCAGTTCCAACACCCTCGCCTGGTTGCGCAGGTCCAGGGCCGAGACGGGCTCGTCGAGGATCATGAACGTGGCGTCCGAGGCGAGCGCCCGCGCGATGAGCACCAGTTGCCTCTGGCCGCCGGACAGTTCGGCGAAGCTGCGCCGAGCGAGATTGCCGATGCCGACCCGGTCCAGCACCTCGCGGGTACGGGCGATGTCGGCCCTACCGGGCACCGCGAAGGCCGAGACCTTCTTCGCCCGGCCCATCAGGACCATGTCGAAGACCGAGTACGCAAAGCTCGACAGCGCGGCCTGTGGGACGTAGCCGATCGCGGTGTCCCGCTCCACCCGCCCCTCGCGCAACGGCGTGAGCCCCGCAATACACCGGAGCAGCGTCGTCTTGCCCTGGCCGTTGGGCCCCAGGATCGACGTGATGCCGCCCTCGATCCGCAGGTTCGCGTGCCGGAACACCCAGTCCCGGCGCGGGTAGTGGAAACCTGCGTCCTGAATCTCAAGCATCGATGAAGGCCTGTCTACGCGAGTTCCGCAGCAGCAGAACGAATACCGGCGCACCGATGATCGCGGTGAGGATGCCGAGCGGAATCTCGCCGGAACTCACCGTGCGCGAGAGGGTGTCGATGATCGTCAGGTAGGCGGCACCGAGCACGAACGTCGTGGGCATCGAGATCCGGTGATCGGGTCCGACCCACAGCCGGGCGATGTGCGGAACCACCAGGCCGACCCACCCGATGACGCCGGACACGGCGACGGCGCCCGCGGTCATGAGCGCCACCATCGTCAGCAGCAGGGCACGCAGCCGTCCGGGATTCACCCCGAGCGAGGCGGCGTCGTCGTCACCGAGCGAGAGAATGTTGATTCGCCAGCGCAGTCCGATGATCACGGCCGATCCCGCGAGGATCGGGACCGCCGCGACGAGCACCTTCGCCATGTCCGCGGTCGCAAGGGATCCCATGAGCCAGAACACGATCGACGGCAGCGTCGTGTACGGATCCGCGACGTAGGTGATGAACGACACCAGGGCCGAGAAGAACGCGCTGGTGACCACGCCGCCGAGGACGATCATGAGGATCGCGCCACCCGACCGGCTCCGGCCGATCAGCAGCACCATGCCGAGTGCGGCGAGTCCGAACAGGAACGCGCCGCCGACGAGGAACGTCGAGCCCAGGCCGAACATCAGGGCCAGTACGCCGCCGAACGAGGCGCCCGAGGAGACGCCCAGGATCTGCGGGCTCACCAGTGGATTGCGGAACGCGGCCTGCAGTGCGGCACCGCCCAGCGCCAGGCCGCCGCCGACGAGCATCCCCAGCAGGACTCGTGGAAGGCGCACGCCGAGAACGACGTTGGACTCGGCGTCGGTCCACGTGCGGGGGAGTGAGATCACCTCGTTGATCAGGATGCGGGCCACCTCGTTGACCGGGACCGTGTACCGGCCCACCGACAGCGAGATCAGTCCGACTGCGACGATCCCGACGGTGAGGACCACCGGCACCACGAAGCGCGACGACCGCCGCGTCCGCTGCTCGGTTGCGGTCTCAAGCACGGAAGGCGTCATAGCCCGCGCTACCCGAGTTGGCCGGCATCTGGAGGACCCGGTCGACGTCCGCATCGGTGACGTCGTACGCGTACAGCGCGCGGTACGTCTCCCGGATGCGCTCGCGCAGTCCGTGGTTCACGTCCGGGAAGAACACCGAGTTCACCCAGAGCCACATGAGGTTCGACTCATTGCACGGCGGGTCCCACGAGAAGCCGCCGATCGGGGCCTTGTAGACGCGCTTGTTCTTCACCGCCGACAGCGACGCCCACTTGGGGTCGGCGTAGACGTCGGCGGGGGTGGTCGGCTCGAAGTTGCCGAGGATCAGCACTTCCGGGTCCCAGCCGAGCACCTGCTCGCGGGTGACCCCCAGGCTGGAGCCGCTACCCGCGCCGGACGCGACGTTCCGGCCGCCGGCCAGGTCGATCCAGAAGTCCATGTAGCTGTTGTCGGCGCCGACCTTGATCTCGGGCGCGTTGTACAGGTAGAGCGCCCGCGGTGCCGCGGCCGCGTGTGCAGTGGCGGTCTTCTCGACCAGCGCGCGGTCGTCGGCCATCTTCGCGAGCACCGCGTCGGCCTCGGCCTTCTTGCCCAGCAGTTCGCCGAAGATCCGGATCCAGGCCTCGAGATCCTCCTGCGTGCCGTACTTGAGCAGGATCACCTTCAGGCCGGCGTTGCGCAGCGGCGCGACGATGTCGTCGCCCTTGTCGCCCCACTGGATCACGACGTCCGGGTTCAGACTCAGGATGTGCTCGACGTTCGGCACGAAGTCGTTGCCCGCCACCACCGGGGTGTCGAGGAACTGCGGGAACATCGTGCCCAGCATGCCTTTCGAAGCCATCGAGATCGCGACCTGATTGACGCCGACATTGCGGGCGGTGGACTGGTCCGACCCGATGATCATCGACGGCACCGGGATGATGGCGGACGCGATCCGGCCCACCGGGGTGTCGAACGTGACGGTGTTCCGGTACTGGTCGACGATCGTGACGGGACCGCCGGTCGCGGCGTCGGCGGCCGTCGGGGAGACGGTCTCGCGGCTCGAGCATGCGGTGACGCCGAGGGCGCCGAGCGCGAGCGCTGCGACCCCCATCGAGCGCATGAGGTCTCGGCGGGTGATCGCGGCGGTGAAGTTCGGGGAACGGGGAGGGGTCGACATGGGGCTCCGCAGGCAGAAGTCGTTGGCTCGGTGGCCGTTCGAGGAACGGCAGCAACCCTCCGGGATCGGAAGGTCAGGTAAGCCTACAATAAAGAAAGTAAGGCTTACCTGAGTACCCTTTGTCGGGTTTTGGACCCCGGCTGGTTTCGAAACGACGAGGTCCGCGGACGAAACCGTCCGCGGACCCGTGGAGGCGTACCGGCCTCAGCCGTTCGCGAAGAGGTGGATCCGCTGCTCGCGGCTGCGCTCGAGGTGGGTGCGCATGTGCTCCCGTGCGGACCGTTCGTCCCGAGCGCGGATCGCCTCGAGGATGTTGCTGTGCTCGGCATTGAGGAGATCGGGTTCGCCGTAGTTCGACGGCGGTCCGCTGTCGTAGATCCGCAGCTGCGTCGTCAGTCGGACCAGCAGCGTCATGATCGTCGTGTTGTGGGCGGCCTGCCACAGCGCCTCGTGGAAACGGAAGTTGTCGGTGCGGATCTCGTTGTCGTCCTTGGCTCCGCAGCAGGAGTTGTGCAGTCGGTCGAGGCGGGCCATGTCCAGGTCGGTGTGCCGGATCGCGGCAGCGCCGGCGGCTTCCGACTCGAGGGCGACGCGCGCCGCGTAGATCTCGATCACGTCCTCGGGAGTGCCGGAGCGGACCCGGAAACCACGCGCGGCGCGTTCGAGGAGGCCGTCGTGTGCGAGCCAGTTCAAGGCCTCGCGAATCGGCGTGCGGGACGCGCCGTACTTCTCACTCAGCTGCGTCTCGTGCAGTGCCGCACCCTGTGGGAACTTGCCGGCGAGGATGTCGGCGCGCAGGTGGAGGTACTGCCTGGACGTCTGATCGGATCGGCCGGCGGCGTCGGTGGGTATGAGTGCGCCGAGTTCCGTCAGGTCGTCCCCGTGTGCCATCGGTGCCCCATCTGTCGTTTGTGCTTCGGACTCGCTGATTATGCCATCGACGCCGGTCGGATACTTGCGTATACGCACGTCGTCATTTAGGTTCGTGGGCGCTGATCGTCGTAGTGAGGATGTACAAGTTGTCGAGCGTTGCGTGGCCCCTGATCCAGGCGGAGGAACTCGCCGCCCTACTCGGGGAGGAGTCGGCGCCCGTCGTGCTGGACGTCACAGTCCTCCTGGCTCCTGCCCGTTTCGACGGCGACTACCGGCCCGCGTCGGGAGTATCGGCGTGGCGAGAGGCGCATGTGCCGGGGTCGCGGCACGTCGATCTTCTCGCCGTGCTCTCGGACGGCGGCAGCGACCTGCACTTCTCCCGGCCCCGCGTCGGGCAACTCGTCGAGGACCTCGCCGGGCTGGGCATCACAGCCGACACCGACGTCGTCCTGTACGACCAGGGCACGACGACGTGGGCGGCGCGGGTGTGGTGGTTGCTCCGCAGCATCGGGTTTCACGCGCGCGTCCTCGACGGTGGTCTGGCCCGCTGGCGCACACTCGATCTGCCGGTCGCGGTCGGGGACGATGCTCCGGTCCGCCCGGCGGCGGCGCCGCTCGACGTGACGGAATACCGGCCGGCATGGGCGGACCGGCACGATGCGGTCGCGATCGTCGAGGGGAGCGCGCCGGGGACGCTGGTCTGCGCGCTTGCGCCGGCCCAGTTCTCCGGTGCCGAGCAGACCCGGTACTCGCGCCGCGGACACATCCCCGGCAGCCGGAACCTGTCGGCGAAGAGCCTGCTCGACGAGACGGGCCGACTGCGGCCGGTCGAGGAACTCCGGTCCCTCGCGTCAGCGGCGCTCGCCGGCGCCGACGATCCGGTGGTCCTCTACTGCGGTGGCGGCATCTCGGCGTGCCTGTCCGCCCTCGGACTGGTCCTCGCCGGCCACCACGACATCAGGATCTACGACGGATCCCTCGAGGAGTGGACCGCCGACCCGGCGTTGCCACTCGTGACCCTGCCCGGCGGTGAACCGTGACCCGATGTCGTCGGTCCTGATTCCTCCCACCCGAATCGTTCCACTCCCCAAGGATTTCCATGAACCGCACCATCACCGGCGATGATCTCGCCGGCGCCCTCGACGCGCTGCGCACCCAGGTGCCACTCGTTCACTCGCTCACCAACATCGTGTCCGCGAACTTCCTCACCAACGTGGTCCTCGCTGCCGGTGCCAGCAACGCCCACATCGACAACGCCCACGAGGCAGCAGGATTCGCCCGCATCGCCGGCGGCGTGCTGGTGAACCTCGGCACGCCTGACGACGGCACCGCGGCAGCCTTCACGCTCGCGGCCGAGGCCGCGCACGATGCCGGCACCCCGTGGGTGCTCGACCCCGTCGGGGTCGGCGGCCTGCCGTGGCGTAGTGGACTGGCGGTCGATCTGCTGAAGCACCGGCCCACCGCGATCCGTGGCAACGCCTCCGAGATCATCGCCCTCGCCGGTCTCGGCGGCGACACCCGTGGCGTCGACAGCTCCGACGACCCCGCCGCGGCGGTGCCCGCGGCAGTCGCCCTGCTCGCGCACGCCGACGCCGTCTCGGCCTCGGGCCCGGTGGACCACCTGGTGGGCCGCGACGCCGACGGCGCTGTCGTCGGGGTCCGGATCGGCGGTGGCAGTGACCTGCTGCCCCGGGTCACCTCGACCGGGTGCTCGCTCGGTGGCCTGGTCGCGGCCTACCTCGCGGTCGCACCCAGCCCGCTCGTCGGCCTCGCCGCCGCGCACGCGCACGTCGCGGTCGCGTCGGAGATCGCCGCCGAGAAGTCCTCGGGCCCTGGCTCGTTCGCGGTCGAGTACCTCGACGCCTTGGCTGCGGTCGACGCGGCCACGCTCGCCGAGCGTGCCCTCGTCGAGTCGATCGATCCGGCGATCGTGGGTGGAAATCGATGAGCATCAAGACTTTCTGGTACCTCACGCAGGCCGACGGCGACTTCCCGTGGAGCCCCGGCGGCCTCTACCCGGTGGACGGGGCGCGTCAGATCGAACTCGCGAAGACCATCGACGACGGCGGCTTCGACGGCGCCCTCGTCGCCACCTGGTCCAACGATCCGTTCGCCTCCGCGACATGGGCGGCCTCGCACACCAGCCGGATGAAGTTCCTCGTCGCGATCTACGCCAACATGATCCCGGCGCGCCTGCTCGCCGAGAAGGCGCTCACGTTCGACGCCTTCACCGGTGGCCGCCTCATGATCAACTCGGTGAACGGACGCGACAACATCCTCACCAAGTACGACATGAACGTCGAACACGACCGCCGCTACGAACTGGGGGAACAGTACTGGGCGGACTTCCGGCGGTACTACCGTGAGGGCACCGAGTCGAACTTCCCGAACACGCCGCTGCGTATCGACGGGCCGGCCGACCACGACGTTCCACTGTGGGGTACCGGCGACTCCCCGGCCGGCCTGGCGAACTCGGGCAAGGTGCTCGATGCGTACCTGGTGATGCTCCGCGAGACGTCGTTCATCGAGGACAAGTTCGCCGGTGCGCGGGCTGCCGCGGCTGCCGCAGGACGCGAGTTCACCGATTTCGGCGCGCTGTCCGGCGTGATCGTCCGCCCGTCCCGGGACGAGGCGATGGACCGGTTCCGGTCGCTGTTCGAGAAGGCGGGAATCGATCAGATCACCGACGTCCTGGACAAGGCGGTGCGGCGTCGGACCGGTGGGCAACAGGACCTGAAGACCTTCACCGCGCGTGACGCCCAGCGGCAGGGGTGGGTCGACACCATCGTGGCCGGAAAGATCCCCGAACCGAACGATCTCTACCTCGGGGACGGCCTGTACGCCGGCATCACCGCGTGGTCGCCGCTCGATATCTTCGCGACCGGGTCGTCGGCCGTGTACTACGTCGGCGCCCCCGACGAGATCACCGACCACGTCCGGGTGCTGAAGGAGCGGACGGGGCTGACGTCGCTCATCCTGGCCGGTTGGCCGCTGATCGACGAGGCAAAGCAGGTGGCCGAGCACCTGATTCCGCGGTTCGCCGACCTCGACTGAGACAACCCGCGAGCGGGCGTCGTGACCTCCTTGTCGCGGCGCCCGCTCCTCGTTGACTCGGCCTGCGCGCGCGAGAACAGTGAGTGGTACCGGGAACGATCTTCGGAGGTGCCGAATGGTTCGCGCAGCACTGTTGGTACGAGTGGAGGCGAAACGCGGCAAGGAGGCTGCCGTCGCCGAGTTCCTCGAGAGTGCGCTGTCGCTGGTAGAGGAGGAACCGGACACCACCGCGTGGTTCGCGCTGCGTTTCGGCCCGGCCACGTTCGGCATCTTCGACGCGTTCCCCGACGATGCGGGGCGGCAGGCGCACCTCGCCGGTAAGGTCGCGCAGGCTCTCATGGCGCGCGCGGACGAGTTGTTCGTCGCGCACCCCACCATCACCAAGGTCGACGTGCTGGCGAGCAAATTACCGGGCTGAGACAACGTCGAGATACCGTCACGATCGTCGGCCGCGGAGATGTAAGCGTGACATTCGAGCCGTTACTTCGAGGCTCGTCGGGTGCGTCTCGGGTGATCGCGGTCCGGATCACACTGCCCGTATTGTCGCGTGAGTCACGAACCGCACAGTCACTCCGAGCTGTGGGAGACGGCTGATCTCCTGCGTCCCTTTGCTGGTCAGCGCTCTATTTCCGCCGGATGTCCACCGCCGCTCCGGCGCGGACCACGTATACCCGGTTACCTGAACAGGTACCCCTTCGCGTACTTCTACGGATGTATCGAATCCATAACGACGGAACTCTGGGTTGTGCCCGAACACCGATGCCAGACCAAGTGTCGGACCACAGCAAGACTCGGAGGACCCTCGAATGGCCCTGAAGAACACCCGCCTGACCCGTACCACCCGCGGCCTGCTGCTCGGCGCTGTCGCCGCCGGCGCCGTCATGATTCCCGCCGCCCCCGCCATGGCGCAGCCGTTCACGGCGCCCAGCTGGGGCAGCAGCTCCATCGAGGCCACCCCGGTCGCCGGGTCGAACCAGGCCGTCGCGAACGCCGCCCAGTCGAAGGTCGGCTCGCCGTACGTGTGGGGCGCCACCGGCCCCAGCTCGTTCGACTGCTCCGGTCTGGTCCAGTGGGCCTACAAGCAGGCCGGTAAGTCGGTCCCGCGCACCAGCTACGACCAGGTCGGCGGCGGCACCTCGGTGTCCAAGGCCAACCTGCAGCCCGGTGACGTCGTCGCCTTCTACGGCGCCGAGCACGTCGGCATCTACATCGGCAACGGCAGTGTCGTGCACGCCCCCACCGAGGGCGAGAACGTGAAGATCTCGCCGCTGGACTCGATGACCTTCTCCGGCGCGAGCCGCTACTGAGTCGAGCGCTCGGCACCGACACCGACGAGCCCGTCACTCCCGAGGGAGTGACGGGCTCGTTTCTTGCCTGTCCTGCCTACGAAATCGCGGGGAGCTGGACCACCTGCCCGGCATAGGCCAGGCCGGCGCCGAAGCCGAGCAGCAGCGCGGTGTCACCGGGGCGGGCCTCGCCGGAGCGGAGGAGCTGTTCCATCGCCATGGGGATCGATGCAGCGCTGGTGTTGCCGCTCTCGGCGATGTCCCGCGCCACCGCGACGGAATCGGGGAGCCCCAGAGTGCGGATCAGCGCGTCGGTGATGCGACTGTTGGCCTGGTGCGGCACGAACGCGTCCAGGTCGTCCGCGGTGACCCCGGCCTTCTCCAGCGCGTCGCGGCACGCCTTCTCCAGAAAAGTGATGGCCCAACGGAAGACGGCCTGGCCGTCCATCCGGATGTACGGCCGCTCCGTACTGCCACCCGCGGCTTCGGCGGCCGCGACCTCGGCGAAATACTGCATGAAGTCCTTGTCCTGCTTGATCGCCTTGGTCTGGCTCCCGTCCGAACCCCACGCGACCGGACCGATCCCCTCGGAATCGGAGGGACCGACGACGACCGCACCGGCGCCGTCGGCGAAGATGAACGCGCACGTCCGGTCGGTGGGATCGAGTAGGTCGGACAGCCGCTCCACGCCGATCACCAGAACGTGCCGGGCCTGCCCTGCGCGGACGAGGCTCGCCGCGTTGCCGAGCGCGTAGCAGAAGCCGGCACAACCTGCGGAGACGTCGAAGGCGGCGGTGTCCTGCATGCCGAGTTCCGTCGCCACGACCGCTCCGGCCGACGGGCCGAGCACCATCTGTGACGAGGTGGCCAGCACGACGGCGTCGATCTGCTCGGCGACCAGTCCCGCCGCGGCGAGCGCGTCGCGGGCGGCGGCGACGCTCATCGAGACGATGGTCTCGTCGGGCTCGGCCCAGCCGCGAGCCGTGATGCCGGAACGAGTCCGGATCCACTCGTCGGACGAGTCGATGCGGTCGACGATCTCGGAATTCGGGACCACACGTCGGGGCCGGTACACGCCGAGGCCCAGGAGGGCCGCGTGCGCGGCAGGAGTTGCGGTGGCAATGGGGGCAGGCACGGCATCCTCTCCATGTGGACCGATCGGACCACATGATTCCGATCTAACATCACTCGGATCGACGTCGCCCGGTTCTGGGCCGACATGAACGAATCGACCCGCTCCGCGATCGTTTCGGTGATCGGGGAGCGGGTCGATTCGACGAACTACCGACGCGACGGCGTCAGCGGTTCATACGACTCAGCAGTCGTAGTACAGCGAGAACTCGTACGGGTGCGGACGCAGGTTGACCGGGGCGATCTCCTGCTCGCGCTTGATCGCGATCCAGGTCTCGATCAGGTCGGTGGTGAACACGCCGCCCTCGGTGAGGTAGTCGTGATCCTGCTCGAGGCGGTCGATGACGGCCGACAGGCTGGTGGGCGCCTGCGGGATGTTGCGGGCCTCCTCCGGCGGGAGCTCGTAGAGGTCCTTGTCGACCGGAGCCATCGGCTCGATCTTGTTCTTGATGCCGTCCAGGCCGGCCATCATCTGCGCGGCGAAGTTCAGGTACGGGTTGCCCGAGGAGTCCGGGGCGCGGAACTCGATGCGCTTGGCCTTCGGGTTGTTGCCCGTGATCGGGATGCGGACCGCGGCGGAGCGGTTGCGCTGGCTGTAGACCAGGTTGATGGGGGCCTCGTAACCCGGCACCAGACGGTGGTACGAGTTGATCGTCGGGTTGGTGAACGCCAGCAGCGACGGCGCGTGGTGCAGGATGCCGCCGATGTACCAACGAGCGATGTCCGACAGGCCCGCGTAGCCGGCCTCGTCGTGGAACAGCGGCTTGCCGTCCTTCCACAGCGACTGGTGCACGTGCATGCCCGAGCCGTTGTCACCGAACAGCGGCTTCGGCATGAAGGTGGCCGACTTGCCGTACTGCCAGCAGGTGTTCTTCACGATGTACTTGAACAGCTGCAGGTCGTCGGCAGCGGCAAGCAGGGTGTTGAACTTGTAGTTGATCTCCTGCTGACCACCGGTGCCCACCTCGTGGTGGCCGCGCTCGAGCTCGAAGCCCGCGTTCGTCAGGTTCGTGGAGATCGCGTCACGCAGGTCGACGTAGTGGTCGTACGGTGCGACGGGGAAGTAGCCGCCCTTGGGGCGAACCTTGTAGCCGAGGTTGGGGGAGCCGTCGGCGTTGACGTCGTTGCCGGTGTTCCAGGCGCCGGAGACCGAATCCAGCTCGTAGAACGCGCCGTTCATCTGCGAGTCGTAGCGGACCGAGTCGAAGATATAGAACTCGGCCTCGGCACCGAAGAACGCGGTGTCGGCGATGCCGGTCGACTTCAGGTACTCCTCCGCCTTGCGGGCGACGTTACGGGGATCGCGGCTGTAGGCCTCACGGGTGAACGGATCGTGGACGAAGAAGTCCATGTTCAGGGTGCGGGCCTTGCGGAACGGATCGATCCGCGCGGTCGCGACGTCGGGGAGGAGCATCATGTCGGACTCGTGGATCGACTGGAAGCCGCGGACCGAAGAGCCGTCGAACGCGAGGCCGTCCTCGAACACGTCCTGGTTGAACGCGGAGGCCGGGATGGAGAAGTGCTGCTGGACGCCCGGCAGGTCGCTGAATCGGATGTCGACGTACTCGATGTCCTGTTCGGCGATGTATTTGATGACCTCATCGGCCGTGGTGAACGCCACGTTGGTGCTCCTTAAGTCGGTTACCTGCCGGTCGGGTTGCGGCGGCTTCGTCGAGGCAAGACGGTAGAGAGCCGGTGTTGCCCGCTAATCAAGCCTATGTTTCGCCAGTGTTACACGTCGGGATTCGGCCCGTGGACCGGGTGTGAATGTGACCATTCCCACCGGTCGGCCCACTTCCGTCAGTGTGACGGAGGGCACCCCGGGTGCCACGGCCGGTCGGAACCCGCACGTCGACGCCTATCCTGGACGCTATGGCACGAATGATGGGTTCCTGGCTCTCCGGACCGTCCGCGGCGCTGCCGAAGGACCAGACCGAGGCGCAGGCGTACCGAGGCGAACTTCTCGGGCTTCCGGCCGACGGCCCCGGGTCGCTCGCGACCACCGGTCGCCGCATCGGGGCCCTCGTCATCGACTGGTTCATGTCGGCCGGCGTGGTCATGCTGTTCATGCAGCAGGCGCCGTGGGACTCCTACGTCTCGACGTACACGCTGGGATTGTGGTTCGTCGTCGGCCTCGTCTGCGTCACCCTGTTCTCGTTCACTCCGGGGCAGTACGCGATGGGACTGCAGGTGGCCCGCGTCGACGGCCCCGTGCCCGTCGGATTCCTGCGCGCCCTGGCCCGTCAGGCCCTGATCGTCTTCATCGCGCCGGCCGTCATCACCGACGTCGACGGCCGCGGCATGCACGACCGTGCCACCGGCACCGCGTTGGTGCGCACTCGCTGATTCGTCACTGTCCAGGTAGCCCGTAGACGCCGAATGTCACATCGGTTCAGTCCGACTGAACCGATGTGACATTCGGCGTTCGTGCGTGGGAAGGGTCAGCGACGACGGATGGTGCGCTGCATGCCCTTCATCCGTGCGCCGGGCGGCAGCGGACCCTTGGGCATGGCCGCACCACTGCGGCCGCCGAGCGCGGCCAGACGCGACTCGATGGAGTCCATGCGCTTGGTGTCGATGTTGCGCGGCAGCTTGTTGAGGTACTTGACCAGCTGCGACAGCGGAACCTGGCCCTCGTCGTTGCCGACGACGATGTCGTAGATCGGGGTGTCGCCGACGAGGCGGGCCGTCTTCTTCTTCTCCTGCGCGAGCAGGCCCTTGACCCGCTGCGGCGAACCCTCGGCGACCAAGATGACGCCGGGACGGCCGATCACCCGGTGCACCGCGTCGAGCTGAGCGGTGCCGGTGACGGCGTTCTTCACCCGCCACGCGCCCTGCATGTTCTCGAGTGCCCACGCGGCCGCACCGGCCTGGCCCTCGGCCTTGCCGTACACCGTCTTCTGGACCCGCTTGCCGAAGATGATGAAGGCCAGCAGGACGCCCACCAGCACGCCGATCGGCAGCAGGAACCACTCGATGCCGAAGATCAGCCCGACGAGGAAGAACACGAGCGCACTCGCGACGAGTGCGCCGATCATCATCGGCAGCAGCAGCTTGTCTTCCTTGCGCTGCATCTGGAACGCCTGCCAGAGCTGAGTCCGGCGTTCCTTGGACGCCTGCTTGCGGGCCGCCTTCGCCGCAGCCTTCGCTTCCTTGCTTGGTTTGCCCGCTTTACCGGACTTACTGCCGTTCGCCATACCTCACAGGATACGACCCTCACCGCGCCCTATCGCGCGCGCGGTGAGGGGGAGAACACGTCAGGCGCGGGCGGCGAGCCTCTCGAGCACCGAGCTCGCCTCCTGGGAAGCGATGCCCTCCTCGGCGAGGTGGGCCTGGCCCTCGGGGAGGGCGCGGCCGTGGCGGGCCATCGCCTGCGCGTACAGGCGGCCGGCCCGGTACGACGAACGCACCAGCGGACCGGCCATCACACCGGCGAATCCGATCTCCTCGGCGGCCCGCGAGTGCTCGACGAACTCCTCGGGCTTGACCCACCGTTCGACCGGATGGTGCCGCGGCGAGGGGCGCAGGTACTGCGTGATCGTGATGATGTCGCAGCCCGCCTCGTGCAGGTCGACCATCGCCTGCTGGACCTCCTCGGGGGTCTCGCCCATACCGAGGATGAGGTTCGACTTGGTCACCAGGCCGAATTCACGGGCCGCCGTGATCACGCCGAGTGAGCGCTCGTAGCGGAACGCCGGGCGGATCCGCTTGAAGATGCGTGGCACGGTCTCCAGGTTGTGCGCGAGCACCTCGGGACGGGACTCGAACACCTCGGCCAGCAGATCGGGCTTGCCGTTGAAGTCGGGGATCAGGTTCTCGACACCGGTGCCCGGATTCATCGCGTGGATCTGACGCACGGTCTCCGCGTACAGCCAGGCGCCGCCGTCGGGCAGGTCGTCGCGGGCCACACCGGTGATGGTCGAGTAGCGCAGACCCATCGCCTTGACGCTCTCGGCGACCCGGCGCGGCTCGTCACGATCGAGCGCGGCCGGCTTGCCGGTGTCGATCTGGCAGAAATCGCAACGGCGCGTGCACTGCTCGCCGCCGATGAGGAACGTCGCCTCCCGGTCCTCCCAGCACTCGTAGATGTTGGGGCAGCCGGCTTCCTCGCAGACCGTGTGCAGGCCTTCGTTCTTCACCAGGCCCTTGAGCTCGGTGTACTCCGGGCCCATCTTCGCGCGGGTCCGAATCCAGTTGGGCTTGCGTTCGATCGGAGTTTCCGCATTTCGGGTCTCGATGCGGAGCAGCTTCCGTCCTTCTGGGGCGACAGTCACGCCGTCGATCGTACGCCTGACCGAACCGTCGCTCCGGGCTGGGCGGCAGGCCTCAACCGAACCGCACGGTCGTGAACTCGGGGGCCGCCGCAGCCGTGTCGAAGGTCACTCGTTCGATGTCGTGGGCGGTCACCGGCAAGCCGCCGTCGAGCGCCGCCTGTACTGCCGCGATCACGGCGGGCGCGACGTCGTCGACGGTCACGTCGCGCCCGAGCTCCCGCGACAGGGTCGTCACCCCGGCGTCGGTGATGCCGCAGGGGACGATGTTGTCGAACCCGTCGAGTTCGGCGTTGCAGTTGAGGGCGAAACCGTGCATCGTGACGCCGCGCTGCACCCGCACCCCGATCGCGGCCACCTTTCGCTCGGGCAGCAAGTTGCCGTCGACCAGCGCCGCGGGCAGCCACACCCCGGATCGGCCCTCGACCCGTCCGCACGTCAGGCCCAGGTCGGTGCACACCGCGATGAGCGCCTCCTCGATCCGGCGGACGTACCCGACGACGTCGACCGGCTCGGCGAGTTTGACGATCGGATAGCCGACCAGCTGACCCGGACCGTGCCACGTGATCTTGCCGCCGCGGTCGACGTCGATGACGGGTGTGCCGTCGGCGGGACGGTCCTCCGGCGCGGTGCGCCTACCCGCGGTGTACACGGCGGGATGCTCGAGCAGCAGCAGCGTGTCGGCACCCTCGTCGTCCGCCCGCGCGGTGGCGATCACGCGCTGGCGATCCCACGCCTCCATGTAGTCGATGCGCCCGAGCTGCTCGACGACCATCGGCTGGGAACTGGAGCGGGCCGTGCTCGTGGCCGCCGCGAAGACACTGCTCATGATCGAAGACGTTACGCCTGACCGAATGCGTATCCGAGAGCGTCCTCGATCGTGCGGTGCCGGAAGTCGAAACCGGCGTCCGTCAGCACTTTCGGGACCGCCCGCTGTCCGGTCAGGACGGCCTCCCGCGCGAACTCGCCGACCAGCGCGGACACCGCGAAGCCCGGCACGATCCACGGGGTCGGCCGGTGCAGCGCGTGACCCATCGCCGACGTGAAGGCCGTGTTGGTGACCGGTTCGGGCGCGCACAGGTCCACGGGCCCGCGAACGTCGTCGTGGGTGAGTGCGAACTCGATCGCGGCCACCTCGTCGGCGAGGGAGATCCACGACAGGTACTGCCGGCCGCTGCCCAGGCGTCCACCGAGGCCCAGCGAGAACAGTGGACGCAACTTGCCGAGCATGCCCCCGGTGGGGGAGAGCACCGTCGCGGTCCGCAGGTTCACGACGCGGACACCGGCCGCACTCGCCCGCGCAGTGGCCGCCTCCCAGTCCCGGCACAGATCTGCGAGGAACCCGCCGCCGGCCGGTGAACGCTCGTCGACGATCCGGTCACCGGTGTCGCCGTAGTAGCCGATCGCGCTGCCGTTCAGGAGCACCGGAACGCCGGCCTCGGCGACCGCGTGGGCGAGCACGTCCGTCGTGGTGAGCCGACTGTCGCGCAGTTCCTGCTTGTAGGCCCCCGACCAGCGCTTGTCGCCGATCCCGGCGCCGCACAGGTTGACGACCGCGTCGATGCCGCGCAGCACCTCGTCGTCGAGCTGCCCACGTCCGGGATCCCACTGGGACTCGTCGGGACTCGACGGCCGTCTGCGCACCAGTCGGGTCACCTCATGGCCGTCCGCGTGCAGCGATGTGACGAGCGCGTTCCCGATCAGGCCCGACGACCCGGCGACGACGATCCGCATGTGTTCTCCTCCTTCGACGGCTCCTGCCGATACGCCGAGGGGCACCACTTCGTGTGGAAGTGGTGCCCCTCGGCGGTCATTCGTGTGGCGTTCGCGATCCGCGGGACCTCACAGGCCCAGATCGGCCTCGAACGACGCCTCCTCGAGGCGCTGCTTGATGGTGGTCAGGAAACGACCCGCATCCGCGCCGTCGACCAGGCGGTGGTCGTAGGTGAGCGGCAAGTAGCACATCGAGCGGACGCCGATGGACTCGTTGCCGTTCTCGTCCTGGACCACGACCGGGCGCTTGACGATCGCGCCGGTGCCCAGCATCGCAGCCTGCGGCGGCACCAGGATCGGGGTGTCGAACAGGGCGCCCTGGCTACCGATGTTGGTGATCGTGAACGTGCCACCGGACAACTCGTCCGGCTTGAGGCCACCGGTGCGGGCACGCTTGGCGATGTCGGCGATCGCGCGGGCCAGGCCGGCCAGCGACAGGTCGCCCGCGTTGTGGATGACCGGCGAGAGCAGGCCCTGCTCGGTGTCGACCGCGATGCCCAGGTGCTCGGCAGCGTGGTACGTGATCTCCTTGGCGTCCTCGTTGTAGCTCGCGTTCACGTTCGGGTGAACCTTGAGGGCCTCGACGACGGCCTTCGCGAAGAACGGCAGGAACGTCAGGTTGACGCCCTCGCGCTCGGCGAAGTCGGCCTTCGCCTGCGCACGCAGCGCCGCGATCCGGGTGACGTCGACCTCGAAGGTCTGGGTCAGCTGAGCGGTGCTCTGCAGCGATTCGCGGGTCTTGACGGCCGTGATCTGACGGATCCGGTTGACCTTCTGCGTGGTGCCACGCAGGTGCGCGAGTTCCGGACGCACACCCGCGGTCGCGGCGGGGGCCGGAGCGGCGGCAGCGGGGGCGGCTGCAGCGGGGGCGGCTGCAGCCGGAGCGGCGGCGGGAGCCTTGGCGGCGTCGGCGGCCGCGAGGACGTCCTGCTTGCGGATGCGTCCACCGACGCCGGTACCCGAGACCTTCGACAGGTCGACGTTGTTGTCGGCGGCGAGCTTGCGCACGAGCGGGGTGACGTACGGCGCGTTGTCGGTCGACTGGGTCGGTGCGGCGGCCGGTGCGGGAGCAGCAGCGGGGGCGGCCGGTGCGGCAGCCGGAGCCGGAGCAGCAGCGGCGGGAGCCGGGGTCGGCTCGGGTGCCGGTGCCGGGGTGGGCTCGGGTGCGGGAGCCTGGGTGGGCTCGGGTGCGGGAGCCTGGGTGGGCTCGGGTGCGGGAGCCGGAGCGGCCGGGGCAGCGGCCGCCGGAGCTCCGGAGCCGATGACGGCGAGCTGGCCGCCCACGTCGACGACGTCGTCCTCCTGCGCGCTGATCTCGAGCAGCACACCGGCGACGGGCGACGGGATCTCGGTGTCGACCTTGTCCGTCGAGACCTCGAGGAGGGGCTCGTCGACGGCAACCTCGTCACCGACGGCCTTGAGCCAGCGGGTGACGGTGCCCTCGGTGACCGACTCGCCCAGCTCCGGCATCGTGACCGGGGTGCCGGACGAGGAACCGTCGGAAGGAGCAGCGGCGGGCTCGGCGGCCGGAGCCGGTGCAGACTCGGCGGCGGGAGCCGGAGTCTCCTCGGCGGGGGCCGGGGTCTCCTCGGCGGCGGGAGCGGGAGTGGCCTCGGCGGCAGGCGCCTCGCCGGCCTCACCGATCACGGCCAGCTCGCCACCGATGTCGACGACGTCGTCCTCCTGCGCGACGATCTTCGTCAGGACGCCGGCAGCGGGCGACGGGATCTCGGTGTCGACCTTGTCGGTGGAGACTTCGAGCAACGGCTCGTCTACTTCGACCGTGTCCCCTTCCTGCTTGAGCCACCGCGTGACAGTTCCCTCGGTGACGGATTCACCCAGGGCTGGCATCTGGACGGAGAAGGCCATTTCTTTTGACTCCTCGACGGTTGTGTTCGGGTTTGTTGAGTTTTGTCGACTTGTGGTCGAAAACCATTGTGCTCGAGAAGCACGGTTCCGGCGGCGTTGTACGACGTTTCCGAGGCGCCTCACTCCGGCGGTGTGCTGCGCTTCGGACCCGTCGTGCGGCGCCTCCGCCCATCCTTTCATTGATGCCCTGGGCGCGTCGTGCGAGGGGCGTGTCACGTGAATTTCCTCGTCGCTGCTGTCACGGGCTGGCAAAATCGGACAGATCGCTGCGGAGTCGTCCGCGAAGCGCCGGGAGGAGAGTTCACGTGGGGTTGTTCGACCGATTCACGCGCCGGGGTGGGGCGCGTCCGAGGGCGGGGGTCGAGTCCGACGCGCGTCACCTGGCGGACTGGGCGGCTTCGCACCGCGGCGTCGAGGCCTACATCGAACCCGAGACCACGGTGACCGAGTTGACCGTCGTGCTCGTCGCGTACGACGGCGAATGGACGCGGCGCAAGGTCGGCGGCGAGCGGGGTGCCCGCAAACTCGGCCAGGACTTGAAGATCCCCGTCTACGACGTGCGCAAGACCGGATACCCGCAGCGCATGCGCGACTACGACAACCGGCGCCGGATCGAACGCAAGCGGGAACGGCAGCGCGAACTGTAGGCGGCTGCGCCACCCGTGCGCCTTTTCGGTAGTCGCGGCTACCAGAAGGGCGCACGGGCGCGGAGTGCCTAGCCGTTGGCGGCGATGTCCTCGATCACCGAGATCATCGTCCGAACCGGGACACCGGTGCCGCCCTTGCCGGTGTAGCCGAACGGGCCGCCGGTGTTGAACGCCGGTCCGGCGACGTCGATGTGCGCCCACTGCACGTCGTCGGCGACGAACTCCTTCAGGAAGATGGCGGCGGCGAGCATGCCGCCCCACCGGTGTGGGGTGACGTTCGCGAGGTCGGCGACCCGCGAGTTCAGGTCGGCGCGCAGCTCCGACGGCATCGGCATCGGCCACGCGTTCTCGCCGATCTCCTGCGAGATCGTGGCGACGCGGTCGCGGAAGTCGTCGGTGCCCATGACGCCCGCGGTGCGGTTGCCCAGGGCCACCATCTGCGCGCCGGTCAGCGTCGCGGTGTCGATCAGGTAGTCGGGCTCGTCCTCGCAGGCGCGGGCGATCGCGTCGGCCAGGATCAGGCGGCCCTCGGCGTCGGTGTTGATCACCTCGACGGTGGTGCCGCCGTACTGGGTGAGCACGTCGCCGGGACGTTGCGCCGTCGCCGACGGCATGTTCTCCGCCATCGGCACCCACGCCGTGACGTCGACGGGCAGGCGCAGCTTGGCGGCCAGCACGACCGTGGCGACGACGGCGGCCGCACCGCCCATGTCGGAGGTCATGTTCTCCATGCCGGCAGCCGGCTTGATGGAGATGCCGCCGGTGTCGAACGTGACGCCCTTGCCGACCAGTGCGACCTTCTTGACTCCGCGGCGCTTGCCGGACGAGTACGTCATCTGCACCAGGCGCGGCGGGCGGGACGAGCCCTGACCGACACCGACGATGCCGCCGAAACCGGCCTTCGCGAGTGCCTTCTCGTCGAGGACCTTGACGGTCAGCCCGGCGGCGGAGCCGAGGGCCTTGGCGCGGGCGGCGAACTCGGCCGGGAACAGGTGGCTCGGCGGGGTGTTGACGAGCTCACGCGCAGTGGCGACGGCCTCGGCGACGGCGATCGAGCGGGCCAACGTGTCCTTCGTGGACTTCGCCCGCGGTGCCTCGACGAGCAGTTCGACGCGGGCGAGCGGCTGCGCGCCGGCGCCCGGCGCCGACTTCGCCTTGAACTCGCTGTAGCTGTACGCCCCCAGGTAGAAGCCCTCCGCGGCGGCACCGAGGTCGACGGCCGACAGAGTGGTGGAGGCGGTTGCGACACCGGTCAGTGCACGAGCGGCCACGCCGGCCGACTTGCGGACCTGCTCGCCGTCGATCTTGTCGGCGGCGCCCAGTCCGACGGCCAGCACGCTCGACACCGCCAGTGCGGCCGGGGCGGGGACGCGAGTGAGTTCCTCGGCCTTGCCGGTCGCGCCGACGGCCTGCAGGTCGTCCAGGAGCCCGGCCAACACTTCCTCGTCCACGCCGGCGCCGACGAGCGCCTCCGGTCCGTCGGATCCGGCCGTCAGACCGATCACGAGCACGTCGGCCCGCTTTCCGATCGATCCGACCGGAGCCAGTTCGGGGCCCAGGGGGCGAATGGGGGACGAGGTTGCGGGCACGGGCATCTCCTGCGGTGGGGAAGAAAAATGGGGGCTTGCCGAAATCCGATGTTAGTGCCCGGAATGCGGTACGGAGGTGCAGGCGGCGTCGGCTAGCGTTGTCGCCCATGAGCGACGAGCAGCTGCTGCAGGGACCCATCCACTCCGTTCACGTCGACCTCGGCGCCACCTTCGCCCCGTTCGGCGGCTGGGAGATGCCCGTCTCGTACGCCGGCACCGTCGCCGAGCACACCGCGGTCCGCGAGGCGGTCGGCCTGTTCGACGTCAGCCACCTGGGCAAGGCGCTCGTCGCGGGCGCCGGCGCCGCCGACTTCGTCAACGCGACACTCACCGCCGACCTCGGCAAGATCGGCCCCGGCCAGGCCCAGTACACGTTGTGCTGCACGGAGACCGGCGGCGTCGTCGACGACCTGATCGCCTACTACGTCGCCGACGACGAGGTGTTCCTCGTCCCGAACGCGGCCAACACCGCCGACGTCGTCGCGCGACTGCAGGCGGGCGCGCCCGAGGGAATCGAGATCACCGACCAGCACCGCGACTACGCGGTGTTCGCGGTGCAGGGACCCAAGGCGGGCGACGTCCTCGCGGCGCTGGACCTGCGCGGTGACATCGCGATCGCCGACATCGACTACATGGGTTTCGCGGACATGGACTGGCACGGCGTCCCGGTCCGGGTGTGCCGGAGCGGCTACACCGGTGAGCGCGGCTTCGAGTTGCTGCCGCGCTGGGCCGACGCCGAGGCACTGTTCCGGGCACTGATCGATGCCGTGCGCGCGCAGGGCGGTGAGGTCGCCGGGCTCGGTGCCCGCGACACCCTGCGTACCGAGGCCGGATACCCGCTGCACGGACACGAACTCTCGCTCGACATCTCGCCGTTGCAGGCGCGCTGCGGCTGGGCCATCGGCTGGGCCAAGCCGCAGTTCTGGGGTCGCGACGCGCTGACCGCGGAGAAGGCCGCGGGTCCGGCCCGGCGGATGTGGGGCATCAAGGCGCTCGACCGCGGCGTTCTGCGGCAGGGACAGACCGTGTCGAAGGACGGTGCGTCGATCGGCGAGACCACGTCGGGCACCTTCTCGCCGACGCTCAAGGTGGGGATCGCTCTGGCGTTGCTCGACACTGCCTCCGGGGTGGCGGCGGGCGACGAGATCTCCGTCGACGTGCGCGGGCGTAGCCTCCGATGCGAGGTCGTCACGCCGCCGTTCGTGCCGGTCCACACCAGGTAACGCTCGGCACCAGGGAAAAAGCGGCGAAACTCCGTTAGATAGGATTACGGCTTATGACAGACGGCCTCGAATTCGCGCGCACCCAGCATCCTTCTCCCGCGACCGAAGAGGCGCGGCGCGAGATTCTGGAGGCGCCCGGATTCGGTCGGTTCTTCACCGATCACATGGTCTCGATCATGTACACCGAGGGCCGCGGCTGGCACGACGCCGAGGTGCTGCCCTACGGTCCGATCGAACTCGACCCGGCCGGCATGGTGCTGCACTACGGGCAGGCCATCTTCGAGGGTCTGAAGGCCTACCGTCAGCCGGGCGGCGGCATCTCGTCGTTCCGTCTCACCGCGAACGCGGAGCGTCTGCGTCAGTCGGCCCGCCGTCTGGCGATGCCGGAGCTGCCCGACGACCTGTTCGTCCGTTCGATCGACGCGCTGCTCGACGTCGACGAGGCGTGGGTCCCCGCCGCCGGTGGCGAGGACTCGCTGTACCTGCGGCCCTTCATGTTCTCCACCGAGGCCGGTCTCGGAGTTCGCCCGGCCAAGGAATACCGCTACCTGCTGATCGCGTCCCCGGCCGGCGCGTACTTCCCGCGCGGCGTCAAGCCCGTGAGCGTGTGGCTCTCGCGGGAGTACGTGCGGGCGGCCCCGGGTGGTACCGGCGCCGCGAAGTTCGCCGGCAACTACGCCGCGTCGCTGCTGGCGCAGGCGCAGGCCTCGGACGAGGGCTGCGACCAGGTGGTGTGGCTCGACGCGATCGAGCGCAAGTACGTCGAGGAGATGGGCGGGATGAACCTGTTCTTCGTCTTCGGCTCGGGCCCGGACGCGCGTCTGGTGACGCCGTCGCTGTCCGGCTCGCTGCTGCCGGGCATCACCCGCGACTCGCTGCTCGCGCTGGCCGCCGACGCCGGCTTCGCCGTCGAGGAGCGCAAGATCAGCACCGACGAGTGGCGCGAGAAGGCCGCATCCGGGGAGATCACCGAGGTGTTCGCGTGCGGTACCGCCGCCGTCATCACGCCGGTCGGCCGCGTGAAGTCCGCCGAGGGCGAGTTCACCATCGCCGACGGCGAGCCGGGCAAGATCACGATGGCGCTGCGCGACACCCTCACCGGCATCCAACGCGGCACCTTCGCCGACACCCACGGTTGGATGACCAAGCTGCGCTGAGTCCGCACACCGATTCGTCTCGGGCCCTTCCGCTTCGGCGGGAGGGCCCGAGCGCGTCCGGGCTCAGGAACCGATCAGGAATCCTACGGCCGTCGCGGCGACCGTCAACTCGATCGCAGCCCCGAGCACATCGCCGTTGACGCCCGCGAAGCGGCGGACACAGTGCCGAACCAGCAGTATCGCCCCGGTGAGGGCGACGACGATCACGAGCGGGCCCTGCCACCACCGGTCCGGGACTGCCCACAGCGCCGCGACCGCTGCCGCTGCGCCCCACACCGCGGCCGTCCACGCCGGTTGCGAATCGGCCACCAACGCGCCGAAACCGCTCGGGCTCGACGCGGGAATGCCGCGGCGACAGGCGAAGACGGCCGACACGCGTCCGGTCGCGACGGCGACCGCCACCGCGATCCAGGCGCCGCCCGCGCCCAGCGAACCGTACGCGAGCGCCTGCACGCCGATGGTGACGATCAACGCGGCCACCCCGAACGGTCCGGCGCCCCCGCTGCGCATCACCTCGCGCGCCCGCTCCGGCGGGCCGTAACAGCCCAGGCCGTCGGCGGTGTCGGCGAGACCGTCGACGTGCATCCCGCGGGTCGACACGGCCAGCGCGCCGACCGTGAGCAGTCCCGCCAGTGCCGGGTCGAGTCCGGCCCACACCAGCACCCACAGCACGGCGACGGCGCCCGCACCGAGCAGTGCCCCGACCACCGGCGCCGCGCCGATGGCCGCCCGCCCTTCGGCGCGGCCGATCTCGCGCGGGCCGCGCACCGGTAGCACCGTGAGCCAGGACAGTGCCGTCGACAGCCCGGCGACCGCGGCGCGCACGATCAGTTCGATTCCGCTGCAGCGCCGTCGGGTTCGGGCTCGAGTTCGGTGTTGTTGCTCACCCCGGCGGAATCGAAGGTGGCCATGTGCGCGAGGGTCGCGACCGCGCCCTGCAGGATCGGCAGCGCCGCGACGGCGCCCGAGCCCTCGCCGAGACGCATGTCGAGGCCGAGGATCGGATCGAGACCCAGGTGCCGCAGCGCGATCGAATGTGCCGGTTCGGTGGAGCGGTGACCGGCCACCCACCACTCGCGCGCACCGGGGGCGAGCGCCTCCGCGACCACCGCGGAGGCGGTGACGACGAGGCCGTCGACGATCACCGGCGTCCTGCGCGCCGACGCCTGCGCCAGGAAGCCGGCCATGGCGGCCAGATCGGCGCCGGACACCGTGCGGAGCAGTCCCACCGCGTCGCGGACGTGGGGGCGCGCCCGACGCAGCGCGTCACGGATCGCGGCGGTCTTGCGCATCCACCCGGCGTCATCGACGCCGGTGCCGCGACCGACCGCGGCGACTGGCTCGGTGTCGGTGAGCGCGGCGATGAGGACCGTTGCGGGCGTGGTGTTCCCGATGCCCATCTCGCCGGCGATGAGCAGGTCCGCGCCCGAGTCGATCTCCTCGTCGGCGATCGCGCGTCCGGCCGCGACGGCGCGCAGCGTCTCCTCGTGCGTGAGCGCGTCCTCGCGGTCGATCGACCCCGACGAGCGGCGGATCTTGTACGCCGACACGACCGGATCGGTGTCGGCGTCGACGGACAGGTCGACGACGCGCACCGACGCGCCCGCGACGTCCGCGAGCACGTTCACGGCCGCACCGCCGCCCTGGATGTTCGCGACCATCTGCGCGGTCACCTCGGGCGGGTACGCGGACACCCCGCCGCGGGCGATGCCGTGGTCGCCGGCGAACACCACCACGCGTGGGCGGGCGAAGATATGCGGGGGGCACACGCCCTGGCAGGCCGCGGCCCACACCGACAGTTCCTCGAGGCGGCCGAGGGCGCCGGTCGGCTTCGTCAGCATCGACTGACGGGCCAGTGCCTGCTCCCGCACCCCGGCGTCCGGCGGGGTGAGCGGCTCGTAGAGTGGAGCGGACGGGCTCACGGGTTCGCTTGTCACGCTAAGCCTTTCGTATCGGCGCGGGTCGTTTGAGGATCAGGGGGAGGCCGGCGACCACGAGGATCACGTCGTCGCACACATCGGCCAGGCGGGCGTTGAGGGCGCCGAGCTCGTCGCGAAACAACCGCCCCGAGCGGTGCTCGGGGATCACGCCCATGCCCACCTCGGGACTCACCAGCAGCAGCCGATCTCCGTACGACGCGACAGCGTCGACGAGTCCGTCGGTGCGGCTCGCGATCGTCCAGCGGGGAGCGTCCCAGGCGTCGGCGTCGTCCAGTTCGGCGGTGATCCACGTCCCGAGGTCGTCGACCAACGTCGGGGGGTGCGGGCCGGGGGCGCTCAGCACGGCGACGAGGCTGCCGTCGTGCCCGGTCTCGACCGTCGACCACGCATCGGGGCGGCGTCGGCGATGTTGATCGATGCGGGCGTCCCAGTCCCGGTCGTCCGCGTAGCGGCGTGCCGTGGCCACGTACCGGACGTGCGTGCCGGGGGCGAGGTCGTCGAGCAGGCCCTCCGCATATGCCGACTTGCCGGACCGCGCGCCGCCGAGCACGAGGGTGCGCCGGGCGCGGGACGAATCGGGGGAGGGCACGAGGGTAGACGCTACCAACCGCGTCGGGCCGGTCCCCGCAGTGCGAGGACCGGCCCGAGACGCAGGTGGATCAGACGGCGTCGCCCGGCTTGACCCGGGGTGCCGGTGCGCGCATCTTCCGGATCTGTGACGCGCGGACGAAGGCGTACCAGCCGAGCTTGAAGCCCCCGTCGACGCTGTCCGGGTACCGCTCGCGGACCTTGTTGTTGATCATCCGGCCGAGGAAGTAGCCCTCGCCCGCCATGAACAGCATCATCACGAGCATCGCCAGTGTCACGTAGTTCTGGATGACGGGGCTCAGGAACATCGCCATGATCAGCACGAGGGCCAGCGGCATGAAGAGGCCGACGAGATTACGGCGGCTGTCGACGAGATCGCGCGTGTAGGCGCGGACCGGACCCTTGTCACGCGGGAGTAGATACTTCTCCTCGCCCGCGAGCATCCGGGCGCGGCGATTCGCGGACTCGGCGCGGCGCTCGGCGGCCGCGGCCTTGCGCTCCTCCTTGTTGCCGCGATTGGCCTTGCGGCGGGCGCGGGCTTCCTTGGAGGTGAGCGGAGCGGGCGCCACCGGACCGCGCTTCTTGGCCTCGGCCTCGCGCCGCTTCGGGGTCGGGCGGCCCTTGCCCGGCGTGGATGCGCCGGCGGCATCGGCCGTTCCGGGCGCGTCAGTGGTGGTCTCCGCGGTCGACTCGATGACCTCGACGTCGCGCTTGTCGGAATTGTCGGAGTCGCCTCGGCGTAGCAGCTTCACGTCACCAGGCTATGGGATAACTGCCCTGCAGTCGAAACCGACCACCCGTCGAACCGCCAGGACGCCTTCCGAAATGCCGAGGTCGGATGGCCGCCATACACTGCGCTGATGCGCGTGCTCATCGCCCCCGACTCGTTCGGTGAAACCCTCACTGCGGTACAGGCGGCCGAGGCGATGGCGGCCGGATGGTCGGCCGCACGGCCCTCGGACACCGTCGTACTCGCACCGCAGTCCGACGGCGGCCCCGGGTTCGCCGATGTGATTTCGGCTACTGCCGGGGGGATGCGATCCGCGCGCGTGTCAGGGCCGCTCGGGCAGGCGGTCGAGGCGCGCTGGGTCCTTGCCGACGACGCCGCCTACATCGAATCGGCCCAGGCGGTGGGGCTCGGGCTGCTCGCTGGGCCGCCCACCCGGACGACGTCCCTCGAGGCGCACAGCCGCGGCGTCGGCGAGTTGATCGCGGCGGCGGTCGACGCCGGCGCGCGCCGGATCGTCGTCGGACTCGGCGGGTCCTGCTGTACCGACGGCGGGCGCGGGATGATCGCCGCCCTCGGCGGTCCGGACGAGGCTGCGCGCCGACTCCAGGATGTGGAACTCGTCGCGGCCACCGACGTCGAGCATCCCCTGCTCGGCGAGCACGGGGCCGCCCACGTGTTCGGCCCGCAGAAGGGCGCCGACGCGTCCGCGATCGAGCTCCTCGAGCAGCGCAACGCCGTCTGGGCAGGAGAACTGGCGCGGGCCTGCGGGCGCGACGTCGCCGACCTGCCCGGTGCCGGTGCGGCCGGCGGACTGGGCGCGGCGCTGCTCGCGCTCGGCGCCGTGCGCGAATCGGGGGCTGAGGTGGTGGCCGCGTGCACCGGTCAGGCCGATCAGCTCGCGGATTCCGACGTCGTGCTGACCGGTGAGGGCCGGTTCGACCACCAGTCCCTGCGCGGCAAACTCGTCACCACGCTCGCCGCCGCGGCCCGGCGCGGGGGAGTGCCGACGGTGGTTCTCGCGGGGCAGGTCGCGGTGGATCCGGACACCGCAGCCGAGGCCGGCATCGTCGCGGCGTTCTCGGTGGCGGAGTTCGCGGGCTCGGTCGAGCGAGCCATGACAGAGGCCGCCAGCCGGCTCGAGGCTCTGACGTCGTGCGTCGCCGACCGATGGCGCGGCCCGTCGAGCGCTGTGTGGATCGCCCCGATACATGAGGAATAGCAGCGCGGAGAGTACCGTTGAAGCGATCACGGGTTTGATACGAGCGACAGGGAGAGCCCATGACTGTGCAGAACGAGACGGCCACGCACGGCGTCACGATGACTGAGGCCGCGTCCTCCAAGGCGAAGGCGCTGCTCGATCAGGAGGGACGCGACGACCTCGCGCTGCGCATCGCCGTGCAGCCCGGTGGCTGTGCCGGCCTGCGGTACCAGCTGTTCTTCGACGACCGCAGCCTCGACGGTGACCTCGTCGTCGACTTCGGTGGCGTCAACCTCGCCGTCGATCGCATGAGCGCCCCCTACGTCGAGGGCGCCTCCATCGACTTCGTCGACACCATCGAGAAGCAGGGCTTCACGATCGACAACCCGAACGCCACGGGGTCCTGCGCCTGCGGCGACTCGTTCAACTGAGTCCCGAACAACCTTCTCGACGCACTCTGACGCGGAGTCTGCCTCACCGGCGGGCTCCGCGTCAGACTGCGTTGCGCCCCCGACTGGCGTCCTGACCGACGGCGCCACCCGAGCTGAAAGGCACCCGCGTGACCATTGCGGTAACCGGATCCATCGCCACCGACCATCTGATGCGGTTCCCGGGCCGCTTCGCCGAGCAGCTGCTCGCCGACCAGCTCGCGCACATCTCGCTGAGCTTCCTGGTCGACGACCTGGTGATCCGCCGCGGCGGCGTCGGCGGCAACATCGCATACGCGATGGGTGTGCTGGGTGGCTCGCCGCTGCTCGTCGGTGCGGCGGGCGTCGACTTCGCCGAGTACCGCACCTGGCTCGAATCCAACGGTGTCGACTGCAGCGCGGTTCGCGTGTCCGACAGCGCGTACACCGCCCGCTTCGTGTGCACCACCGACGAGGACATGGCCCAGATCGCGTCGTTCTATCCCGGCGCCATGAGCGAGGCTCGTGAGATCGAGATCGCCGCCGTCGCGAAGGCTGCCGGCGACCTCGACCTGGTGCTCGTCGGCGCCAACGACCCCGCCGCCATGCTGCGCCACACCGACGAGTGCCGACTGCTCGGCATCCCGTTCGCCGCCGACCCGTCCCAGCAGCTCGCGCGCCTGTCGGGCGACGACGCCAAGAAGCTCATCCAGGGCGCCAAGTACCTGTTCACCAACGAGTACGAGTGGGGTCTGCTGCAGCAGAAGACCGGGCTGTCGGAGGAGGAGATCCGCTCCCAGGTCGGACTGCGCGTCACCACGCTCGGCGCCAAGGGCGTCGAGATCGTCGACGCCGACGGCAACTGGGTCCGCGTCGGCGTCGTGCCCGAGCGCGGCAAGGTCGACCCGACCGGCGTCGGCGACGCGTTCCGTGCAGGCTTCCTGCTGGCGCACTCCGCGGGCCTGAGCATCGAGCGGTCCGCGCAGTTGGGCTCGCTCGTCGCCGTCTACGTCCTCGAGACCGTCGGCACGCAGGAATGGACGTTCCAGCGCGACGACGCCCTCAAGCGCCTCACCGAGGCGTACGGCCGCGGCGCCGCCGACGACATCGCGGCGCTGCTCCCGTAAGGCGGCTACGCCGCCCGTGCGCCTTTTCGGTAGTACCAGCTACCGAAAAGGCGCACGGGCGCGGAGCGCCTACAGGCTGACCGGGTACACCGGCTCCTGAATCTGCGGCACGATGCGCTTCTCGACGAAGATCCCGTGCCACACCATGAAGCACAGAACCGTCCACAGCCGGCGGCTGTGATCCGACGTCCCCGCGCGGTGCTCGTTCAGCATGCGGGTGACGGCCGCCTTGTCGAAGATGTGATCGGTACCCGACTCGGCGATCTGCTGGTGCGCCCAGTCGAACAGCTCGGTGCCGGCCAACCAGTGCCGCAATGGGACCGGGAAGCCCAGCTTGGCGCGATGGAGCACGTGCGGCGGCACGATGCCCTCGAGTGCCTGCCGAAGCGCGTACTTCGTCGTGGTCTTCGTGATCTTCTGATCCAGCGGCACACGCGAAGCGACGTCGAACACCTCGGGGTCGAGGAACGGCACCCGCAGCTCGAGCGAGTTCGCCATCGTCATCTTGTCGGCCTTGACCAGGATGTCGCCGCGCAGCCACGTGAACAGGTCCAGGTGCTGCATGCGCGCCACCGGATCCCAGTCCCGTGACTGCGCGTAGATGGGTGCGGTGACGTCCTGATGCGTCCACTCCGGGCGGAAGTCGCGCAGCACCGCCCGCAGCTGGGCGTCGTTGAAGCTGCGCGCGTTGCCGTAGTAGCGCTCCTCGAGCGTCATGGAGCCGCGGCTCAGCAGGCTCTTGCCGCGGGTGCCGTCCGGGATGCGCTCGGACAGCTTGCCGGCCGCCTTGCGCAGCGGTGCCGGCAGGTAGTCGAACGGCTTCAGCGACAGCGGTTCCCGGTAGATGGTGTAACCGCCGAACAGCTCGTCCGCGCCCTCACCGGACAGCACCACCTTGACGTGCTTGCGCGCCTCCTTCGCCACGAACCAGAGGGGAACGAGGGCGGGGTCGGCGACCGGATCGTCCAGATACCAGATGATCTCGGGGATCGCGGCCGCGAACTCGGCGGGGGAGACGACCTTGACCACGTGCCGTGCACCGATCGCCGCCGCGGACTCGGCCGCGACGTCCACCTCCGAGTAGCCCTCGCGCTCGAACCCGGTGGTGAAGGTGATCAGGTTCGGGTTGTGCCGCATCGCGAGCGCCGCGATCGCGGTGGAGTCGATGCCGCCCGACAGGAACGAGCCCACGGTGACGTCGGCGCGCATGTGCTTGGCCACCGAGTCCTCGAGGGCCTCCGCGATCTCGCGATAGCGGGACGCCTCGCTGCCGGGCGCGAACGGGACCGCCGGGAAGGTCGGCGTGAAGTAGCGCGTGGTCTCGGGCGCCTTGCCCGGCGTCAGGCGCGCGTAGCACCCGGATTCCAGTCGGCGGATCTCGGCGTGCAGCGTCTCGGGTTCCGGGACGTACTGGAGCACCGTGTAGTGCTCCGTCGCGCGCGGATCGAGATCGGTGTCGATGCCGATGACGTCGGCCAGCTCGAGCAGACTCTTCTTCTCGCTGCCGAACGCGGTGCCGGCGGCGCCGGTCGCGATGAACAGCGGCTTGATGCCGAAGGGGTCGCGCGCCACGAACAGCTCGCGGGTCTCGGTGTCCCACACCGCGAACGCGAACATCCCGCGCAGCCGGCGGACGGCGTCGGCGCCCCAGTAGTGGAAGGCGGCGACGATGGCTTCGCTGTCGCCCTCGGTGCGGAACTGCGCGTCGTGGTCCTTCGCGAGCTCCGCTCGGATCTCGAGGTAGTTGTAGATCTCACCGTTGAACGTGAGCGCGTACCGCTCGGGGTTCTCCGGCGGACCCCACCGCAGCGGCTGGTGCGAGTGTTCGATGTCGATGATCGACAGCCGGTTGAAACCGAAGATCAGGTCGTCGTCGTGCCACGTGCCGTGCTCGTCCGGGCCGCGATGGCGCAGGCAGTGCATGGCCGCATCGACGCGGGCGACGGCGTCGTCGCTGGTGCCGTCGGTGGTGAGTAGTCCGAGCAGTCCGCACACGGCGTCCAGTACCTCGATTCAGAGTCGGTTGTCGGGCGGAGACCGGTGGTCCGCGGGGGCTCGCCGATTTCCCAGGAAAGTATGCCGCAGTTTCCGGAGGGGGACCGTCGCCGGACCGCGGGAGGTGGCCGCGATCTCAGCTGAATCCCAGGTAGGGCGCGTAGCGTGGAGGGCCATTGGTCCCGACTGCAACACGGGCGCCGACCCGACAGTGGAGGATCGGCGCCTTTGGTCTACGCTGCGTAGTAATTGGGCCTTCCCATCGGGTGTGCCCTAGTGGAATTGCGGCGATCAGGAAGGCGTGAACGTGGCGCAAGGTCGGATCCTTCGGCGAGCCGGGCTGGCAGGCTCTTTGGGCATAGCTGCCATGCTGTTGTCGGGATGTTCAATCGACAACTCGGTGCTTCGCTTCGGGTGGCCCTCGGGAGTTACCCCGCAGGCAGAACGCATGCGCGAACTGTGGACGTGGTCGGTCATCGCCGCCCTCGTCATGGGTGTCATCGTGTGGGGCCTCACCTTCTGGGTGGTCGTGTTCCACCGCAAGAAGAAGGACTCGCCCGAGTTCCCCCGTCAGACGGCATACAACGTGCCGTTGGAGCTGTTCTACACGGCAGTTCCGTTCGTGATCATCGCTGTTCTCTTCTACTTCACGGTCGTGGTGCAGAACTACGTCACCGAGAAGAAGGACAACCCGAACGTGGTCGTCGACGTGACGGCCTACCAGTGGAACTGGAAGTTCGGCTACCGCAGCATCGATCTCGGTGACGGCGCCGCCAAGTACGACGGCATCGACCAGGCCGCTACCGAGGCCGCGCTGGCTGCGTCGAAGCCCGAGGGCGTCGACGAGCACGGCAAGGAGAAGATCGGCGCGATCCACGGCAAGAACCCGCAGGACCTGTCCTACCTGGCGTACGACAAGATCGAGACCGTCGGCACCAGCAACGAGGTTCCGATCCTGGTGCTGCCGACCGGCAAGCGTATCGAGTTCGTCCTGGCGTCCTCCGACGTCATCCACTCCTTCTGGGTCCCGGAGTTCCTGTTCAAGCGTGACGTGAACCCGAACCCCAAGGAGAACCACTCGGACAACGTCTTCCAGATCAGCGAGATCGAGAAGGAAGGCGCGTTCGTGGGCCGCTGCGCCGAGATGTGCGGCACCTTCCACGCGATGATGAACTTCGAGGTCCGTGCAGTGACGCCGGAGAAGTTCGAGCAGTACATCCAGGCCCGCAAGTCGGTCGAAGAGGGCGGCAAGGGCATGAACACCGGCGAGGCGCTGGCGTCGATCGGCGAGTCGCCCACCGCGACCTCGACCTCCCCGTTCTACACCGATCGCACCGTGCGCGAGGCATCGGCCAACGGGAACTGACGCCCGAGAACCACTGACCAAGGACAAGAACTGATATGAAGATCGAAGCCAAGCTCTTCGAGATCCTGACGGTGTTCTTCATTCTCGTCGCGATCGTCTACGGTGTCTTCACCGCGATGTCGCGGACCGGAATCGAGTGGGCCGGCCTCACCGCGATCATCCTGTCGGCAGGCCTGAGCCTGATCGTCGGGACCTACTTCCGCTTCGTGGCGCGTCGTCTCGACACCCGCCCCGAGGACTACGAAGAGGCCGAAATCTCCGACGGCTCGGGCGACCTGGGCTTCTTCAGCCCCGGCAGCTTCTGGCCGATCCTGCTGGCCGGTGCGGCCGCCTTCGCGGCCATCTCGCTGGCGTTCTTCCAGCCGTGGATGATCGTCGTGGCCGTGGTGCTGGTTCTCACCGCCGCCGCCGGCCTGGTCTTCGAGTACCACCTCGGACCCGAGAAGCACTAGCGCTCACCTCAGAACGACGCCGAAGGCGCCGAACCCCAGCCGGGTTCGGCGCCTTCGCCGTTCTCGGGGCTCGTCACAGGGTCGCTGCGGCGTCCGGCACCCAGTTCCCGTGGAAGCCGGCGGGAACCCGGCGGGGGAGCGCGATCGACGCCTGATCCTCGAGCGTCCGCGCATCGAGGATCCTGAGCTCGGTCGAGTTCTCCGCGGGATTCGTCACCAATCCCATCACCACGCCGTGCCCCTCCGGGGAGTCCGGAGCCTCCGGGTGGAACACGAATTCGCCCACCGCCGATCGGGGACCGAAATCGCGCATTGCCTGGATGCCGTGGGCGCGATCGGACCGGACGAGGCGGTGCTCGCCGGAGAGGTCGTCGGAGCCCACCACGAGCCAGCAGTCGTGATGGAGCGAGGCGGTGTAGCGCTCGTCGAACCGCGGGAACTCGACGTTCTCGTCGCCGAGTCGGGTGCGGCGGACGCGGCTGCTGACCAGCGGGTCCAGATGCCAGCGCTCGAGTCGCGGGCGCCCCTCGGACGGACCGGTGCGGTCGGCGTCGAACACCCGCTCGTGCACGACGAGATCCACGACCACCTTCCCGCCCTCACTGGTGGCGTTGACCGGATGAAAGACGTAGCACGGCTCGACGTCCAACCACATCGGTGTCGGATCACCGCGGCGGGGGACGAGCCCCACACGGGGCGGATAGCGGTGGTCCCAGCGGTACGGGAAGCTCCCGGCGCGGGTCGCAGGCACGCGGTTCAGGACCGGACGCGGCAGTCGGACGCGTCCGATCGTGGCACTCAGCGCGAGCGCGGCGAAGGGACGCAGCGGGCGGGCGATGTTGGCGGTGACGGCGCTGCGAACGTCGAACGTGACCGGCAGGTCGTAGATCACCACGAAGTCAGGGGTGAGCGAGAAGGCGTGCATCATCGGGCTGCCCCCGACCCGGATCGGGAGCTTGCGGCGGAGACGGCCGTCCGGTCCGATGACGGTGTAGAGGACGGTGTCGCCCCGACCGAAGTGGTAGGAGACGGCGTGCAGCTCACCGGTACCCGGTTCCTCGATCGGATGGGCGGTGTAGCCGCCGCGCACCGTGCCGTCGAAGTCGCACACGTCGACCGTGTCAAGGTCGTAGGAGAGTTCGGCACAGGCGACGCCCGCCTCGACCAGGGCGAGGGTGCGCCCCGCGAAGCCGATGACGTTGGTGTTCGCCGACGGCCCGTGCAGGGGTGAGCGACCGTGCTCCGGGGGAGCGGATCGGTGCAGCGCCCTCGACGTGACCTCCGAGTCGACCCACCTGTTGCGGTACCACAGTGCGCGTCCACCGCTCATCCGGATGCCGTGCACCATGCCGTCGCCGGTGAACCAGTTGTACTCGTCCGGACGCACCTGCGCGATCGGGTTGGGGCCGTTGCGCAGATAGCGGCCGTCGAGCCACTCCGGGATCGTGCCCCGCACCGGAAGGTCGAACTCGGTCACCTCGGCGCGCACCGGTGCATACCGTTCGTCGACATAGCTCGCCACCATCGAATCCCCCCGCAACGTCGTCGTTGTCGAGGACAGTAGAGGCACGTCGGGGTACCCGGGTGGTTTCCGGGCGGATCCGGAACGAGGAAGGCCCCGAACCGATATCGGTTCGGGGCCTTCCTCGTCGGTCTCGGCGAACTAGTGCGCTTCGCCGTTGCCGTTGCCGGAGCCGTTTCCGCGGATGCGGTCCTGGTACTCCGTGAGCATCTTCAGCTGCTCGTGCTCAGCCTTGTGATCGGCTGCCTCGAGCGCCTGGCTCTGCTCGACCGGGTCCGGGGTGATCCAGCTACCCGAGCCGGGCTTGCCGGCGGAGCCGAGCTTGTTCATCTTCTTCGGGATCGCAGCACCCTGGTACTCCAGCGGGATCGGGTGGCCGTGATCGTCGACCGGGCCGAGCGGCTGGTGGATCTCGACGTACTCACCGTGCGGCAGGCGCTTGATGATGCCCGTCTCGATGCCGTGCTCGAGCACCGCGCGGTCGCTGCGCTGCAGACCCAGGCAGAACCGGTAGGTGACGTAGTACGCGACCGGAGGCAGGATCACCATGCCGATGCGGCCGATCCAGGTCATCGCGTTGAGCGAGATGTCCAGGTGGTAGGCGATGATGTCGTTGATGCACGAGATCGTCAGCACCAGGTAGAACGCGATGGCCATCGCGCCGATGCCGGTGCGGACCGGGACGTCACGCGGACGCTGCAGCAGGTTGTGGTGCGCGTCGTCCTTCGTGAACTTCTTCTCGATCCACGGGTAGGCGATCAGCAGTGCGAACACCAGGCCCATGATCACCGCGACGGCGAACACCGCGGGGACCGTGTACCGGTCGAACAGGTACAGCTCCCATGCCGGCCACAGACGTGCCAGGCCGTCGGTCCACATCATGTAGAAGTCGGGCTGCGAGCCTGCGGAGACCTGCGACGGGTTGTACGGGCCGATGTTCCAGATCGGGTTGATCTGCAGCAGGCCGCCCATCAGGGCCAGGACACCGAACGTGAACGCGAAGAACGCGCCACCCTTGAGAGCGAACACCGGGAGGATGCGAACGCCGACGACGTTCTTCTCGGTGCGGCCGGGGCCGGGGAACTGCGTGTGCTTCTGGTACCAGACCAGCGCCAGGTGGGCGGCGATCAGGGCCAGGATGATGCCGGGCAGCAGCAGGACGTGCGCGACGTACAGACGCGGGATGATCAGGGTGCCGGGGAAGTCGCCACCGAAGATCAGCCAGTGCAGCCAGGTGCCGGCGACCGGGACACTCAGGGTGATGCCGGAGAGCGCGGCGCGCAGGCCGGTACCGGAGAGCAGGTCGTCGGGCAGCGAGTAACCGAAGAAGCCCTCGAACATCGCCAGGATCAGCAGCAGCGAGCCGATGACCCAGTTCGCCTCACGCGGGCGACGGAACGCGCCGGTGAAGAAGATGCGCAGCAGGTGCACGATGATCGACGCGGCGAACATCAGCGCAGCCCAGTGGTGGATCTGGCGGACGAACAGACCGCCGCGAACCTCGAACGAGATGTCGAGGGTCGTGGCGTAGGCGCGGGACATCTCGACGCCGCGGAGCGGCTCGTAGGCGCCGTTGTACGTGACTTCGGCCAGCGACGGGTCGAAGAACAGCGTCAGGTAGACGCCCGAGATCAACAGGATGATGAAGCTGTAGAGCGCGATCTCGCCGAGCATGAACGACCAGTGCGTCGGGAAGACCTTGTTGATCTGCCGCTTCATACCGGCCGCGAGGTGGTAGCGGGAGTCGACTCCCTCTGCCTGGGCGGCAACTCTGGATTGAGTGGTAGTGGTCACGGTCGACGCTCCCAAAATGCCGGGCCGAGGGCTTCGATGAAGTCACCGTTGGCGACGAGGTAGCCCTCTTCGTTCACTGTAATAGGCAGCTGCGGAAGAGCACGAGCGGCGGGACCGAAAAGCGGCTTGCCGTACTGCAGCGCGTCGAACTGCGACTGGTGGCAGGGGCACAGGATTCGGTTGGTCTGCTGCTCGTAGAGCGAGGTGGGGCAGCCGAGGTGGGTGCAGATCTTCGAGTAGGCGAAGTAGTCGCCGTAGTTGAAGCTCTCCTGGCCCTTGCGCTTGATGACCTTCTGGGTGTCCTCGGTGCGCAGACGGATCAGCATGACCGAGTTGCGGATGCCACGCAGAGCCTTGAACAGCTCCTCGTCGTTGCCGCGCTCGGACTCACGGAAGGGGAAGACGGTCTCCATGGCGCCGGCGTCGAGATCCTCGGGGCGAACCAGCACGATGTCGTGCGGACGTCCGGTGTCGCGACGCAGGTAGATGGTCTCGCCCTCGTAGCGCGGGGTCCAGCCGGACACCCACAGCGGCGAGTCGTCGCCCTTGGCCCACGGGTTCTTGATCATGCCGCCGAGGGGCATGACGGACATGACGCCGATGGCGCCGCCACCGAAGATCAGGCTGCGCTTGATCATCTTGCGGCGGCCGATCGTCGAGCTGTCGAGCGTGTCGCCGAGCTGCGCGACGAGCGTGCGCTTGTCGACCTCGGCCGAGCCGCCGTCGTGGCGGTCCTGGATCGAGACCTCTTCGGGGACGAACTTCTTGGTGAACTTCACCGCGCCGACGCCGACACCGAGGATCGCCAGACCCATGGTGAGGCCGATCAGCGGGGTGTACAGGTTGTACGCCGAGTAGGTGTCCTCACCCGGACCGGCGTACTCCCACGGCCAGAACAGGAAGATCGCGATGAACGCGATCGCCGAGACGCCCGCCAGGATGAACCAGAAGGCAACCGAACGCTCTGCGCGCTTCTCGGCCTTCGTGCCCTTGACCGCCCAGCGGTCCTTGCGGAACGCGACATCGACGCCGTCGAGGTTGGTACCGAGCTTGACGAGGTCGTCACGGCTCATACGGTCGAGTTCGTCGTCCGTGTACTTCTTCGGCGTATCGCCGCTGCCGGCGTCGCTCATGACCTTGCTCCGATCCACAGTGCTGCACCGACGACAGCGACGATGCCGACGACCCACATCGCGAGACCCTCGGAACCCGGTCCGATTCCACCGAGGCCGTAGCCGCCGGGGTTCTTGTTCTCGCTGGACTGCTTGACGTAGGCGATGATGTCCTTCTTCTCCTCGAGCGTCAGCTGACGGTCGGAGAACTTGGGCATGTTCTGCGGGCCCGTGACCATGGCGGCGTAGATCTGCTGCTCGTTGGCCGGGTCCAGAACGGGGGCGTACTTGCCGGACGACAGCGCACCGCCGCGACCGGTGAAGTTGTGGCACGACGCGCAGTTGAGGCGGAAGAGCTCGCTACCGCGGGCGACGTCGCCGCCACGCAGCGAGGACTGCGCGATCTCGCCGTTCTCGTCGCGGATGACGGTCGGGCCGCCGCCCTGGGACTGCACGTAGGCGCCGATGGCGTCGGTCTGACGGGCGTCGAACTTGGCCGGCTTACGGGAAGCCTGGGCCTCGTTGCGAGCGGCCGGCATACGACCGGACGACACCTGGAAGTACACGGCGGCCTCGCCGACACCGATGAGGCTGGGGCCGCGGTCCTGGACACCCTGCAGGTTCGCGCCGTGGCACGTGATGCAGGAGGTGTCGTAGAGCTGCTTGCCCTCGCGGATCAGCGCGGCGGAATCGTCGCTCGCGGTGGCGACCTGCGGTGCAGGCGTCAGTGCGGAGGCGAGGAATCCGGCGCTCACGAGACCCATCATCAGGATCAACGCGCCGGTGACGCGCCGGCGCAGCTTGCGCTGGCGGCGCGCCTTGGCGGCGGTGGTGCGGTCGGGCATGTCACCCTCGATTGCGGGAGGGGGGGATGAACTCATCTGTATCCCTTTGGTATGTCGGGACGACTGAAGCGTCAGGGGGCTGCCTGGTCGTTCAGCTGGCTAACGGATGAAATAAATCGTGGCGAACAGGCCGATCCACACAATGTCGACGAAGTGCCAGTAGTACGAAACGACGATCGCCGCAGTGGCCTGTGCAGGCGTGAACTTGCTGACCTTGGTGCGGACGATCAAGAAGACGAACGCGATCAGACCGCCGATGACGTGCAGGCCGTGGAAGCCGGTCGTCATGTAGAAGACCGATCCGTACACACTGCTCGAGATCGTCGTTCCCTCGTGCACCAGGTGGTAGTACTCGTAACCCTGGCCGAGCACGAAGAACGTGCCCATGGCAAGAGTCACCAGGTACCAACGCCGGAGACCGAAGACGTCACCCTTTTCTGCCGCGAAGACACCCATCTGGCAGGTGAAGGAAGACGCAATCAGCACCAGCGTGACCGGCACGGCCAACGTGAGGTTCAGCTCCGTCGGCTCCGGTGGCCAGTTCCCATTCGCCTGTGCTCGTGCAACGAAATACATGGCGAAGAGCCCTGCGAAGAACATGAGCTCGCTTGACAACCACACGATGGTGCCGACGCTGACCATGTTTGGCCGGTTCAGCGAGTGCACGCGCTGGGTGATTGCCGATCCTGAAGTCCCTACTGCGCTCGTCACGCTGAGAAGTATGACGCTTCGTCGTAAAGGAAAGCCACCCGGGTCCGGTGTCGGCGCGTCGGCCCACGTCAGAGGCCATTCCTCGGCGGTCCCGGCGGGCGTCGGTGGACGTGACAAAGTAGGCACATGGAACTCAGGAGCGGTGTCGCTCGTTGGTTTGGCGGATTTCTGTCCAGGCGCTCGCCCGCGGCCCTCGATCGAACGCGCGAGGACCTCGTGGTGGTGGTGTCCGGCTTCGACGACGTCGAGGCGTGCTCGACCACCCTCGAACGTGGCGCTGCGGGCGCGCCGGCATGGGTGCCCGATGCCCAGGCCGTGCTCCGGCATCACCTCCGTCTGCCGTCGGATCGGGTGCAGGAGGCGGTGGACGTCGCGGGTCAGGACGACTACGCGCTCGCGGACGAACCCGTGGTGGACGCGGACGGGGTCGCGACGGTGCTCCTCGAGCGGGTGCAGCTTCTCGACGCCCTGCACTGCTCCCAGGAGCGGTCGCGGATGGCCGGCCTGGCCCAGCGGCTCGGGGGCACCGCGCTGGGCTGGGAGGGGCTGCAGCCGCCGTCCGCGGGGTGAGCTCGGACGGGCGCACTAAGCTGCGGAACGTCAAATCTCCGCCCGACCGGTTGGTGGGCGTACAGCAGAAGGGGTCGTCATGGTGCGGCAGTCGGCAGCGCAGGCAGTGAATCGAGTGGCGGGCGCGGCCGACCGGACCTGGCCGGCGATTCTCGGGGCCCTCACCGACGGCAGGAATCTCACCGCCGACGACGCCGCATGGGCGATGGACGAGATCATGTCCGACAACGCCACCTCCGCGCAGATCGCCGCGTTCGGTGTCGCCCTGAAGATGAAAGGTGCGACGCCGCCCGAACTGCGCGGCCTCGCGGACGCGATGCTCGGCCACGCCCGGAGCGTGCCGGTCTCGCCGGACGTGGTCGACGTGGTCGGTACCGGCGGTGACCGCTCCAACACGGTGAACATCTCCACGATGGCGTCGGTCGTGGTGGCGGCGGCGGGTGTCCGGGTCGTCAAGCACGGCAACCGTGCCGCCTCCTCCAAGAGCGGTGGCGCCGACGTCCTCGAGGCGCTGGGCGTGCACATCAATCTCGGCGCTCAGGAGGTCGCGCGCTGCGTCGAGGAGGTGGGGATCGGGTTCTGCTTCGCGCCGGTGTTCCACCCGGCACTGCGCTTCGCGGGAGCGCCCCGCAAGGAGATCGGCATCCCGACGGTGTTCAACGTCCTCGGGCCGCTGACGAACCCTGCCCGCCCGCGCGCCGGACTGATCGGCTGCGCCTTCGAGGATCTCATCGAGGTGGTCGCCGGGGTGCTCGCGGAGCGCGGCAACTCGGCGCTGGTGGTGCGCGGTGACGACGGACTCGACGAACTCACCACGTCGACGACGTCGGTGGTGCACGTGGTCTCGGGTGGCACCGTGCGCACCCGGAAGCTGGATCCGACGGATCTGGGTATCGCGCGGGTGCCGCTGGATGCGCTGCGCGGGGGCGACGCCCAGGCCAACGCGGCGGTCGCGCGCGGTGTGTTCGCCGGCGACGAGGGGCCGGTCCGCGACGCGGTCCTGCTGAATGCGGCCGGTGCGCTCGCCGCGTTCGACGGCGTCGGCGACAGCCTCGAGGAATCGCTGGCCGCAGGTCTCGAGAAGGCGGCCCGGGCAATCGATTCGGGTGCCGCCGCGACGGTGCTCGAGCGGTGGGCGGCGCTCACCACGGAACTGGCCGCCCACCACTAGACGCGCGGGGCCGCCTACTCGCCGAGCGAGAAGGCGGCCTCGATGTCCGCGCTGGAGTACGACTGGAACGCGATGTGCGTCGCTGTCTTGGTCACGCCGCGCACCTTGTTGATGCGCTCGGTCACGACCTCGGCGATCTGGGCGTGGTCGCGCACCTTGACGATCGCGATCAGATCGACGTCGCCGGCGCACGAGTAGACCTCGGAGACTCCGCCCAGGTCGGCGACCGCCTGTGCAGTCTCGGGGATCCGGTCGGCCTCGGCGTGGATCATGACGATCGCGTTGATCATGGCGCTCCTTCAGCTTTGCTGTCGTTCGACAGACACAGTAGGCGCTCGGGCTGTCCGGGCGAGCGTGCACCAGTCCTCCCAGGATCCGGCGCCGTGTGCGGGCTCGGACCAGCCGTGGCTGGTCCGGACGATCCGCACACCGTCGGCGTCGAGCCAGCGCGCGATGACTGCGAGCTCCTCGGGTGAGGCGCCCCGCAGTGGCACCGGATCGGGGAGGACCGTCTCCGCCGATGCGACCAGTGCCTCGACCACCGGCATCGGCGCGACGCCACGCCTCGAGACACCCGCGGACGCGAGGCGTCCGGCCCGGATGACGGCGAACTCCCAACCGCCCTCCGGAGCCGGCCGGGCGGCGACCAGTTCGTCGACGGCGGCCAGCGCGGCGAGCCGTTGCACACGGCGCAGGGCGAGGCCGAGGATCGCCACGCGGTCCCGCAGGCGGGCCGCGCTCTCGAACAACTCGGCGGCGGCGAGTTCCTCGATGCGAGCGCGCGCACGCCGCAGCGGCGCGTCGTCCTCGCCCCGGATCAGCGCCCGTGCCGTCTCGGGCGCGACGCGGTAGCCCTCCTCGTCGTCGGCGATCGCAGGACAACCGCCGATGTCCCGTGGCGGGCACTTCGGTCCGTGCCACTGCCCCTTCCCGATCCGCGTCGTACAGGTCCGCAGCCCACAGAACTCGGCCACCGTCGCGGCGGCGTCCGTGGCGTCCGTCCGGGACCGGAAGGGGCCCAGGGCGTCTGCGGTGGGCGTACGGACCACGGAGAGGCGCGGAAAAACCTCGTTGGTGAGCGTGACCCACCAGCCGCGCATCGGGAACTTGGAGCGCCGGTTGTACGGCGGCACGTGCGCGCTCAGCAGTCGCAACTCGCGCACCCCCGCCTCGAGCGGATGCGCGCACTCGACGTGGTCGACCCGGGTCGCGAGCGCGACCATCTCTTTCATCCGTCCGCGAGTCTCGGATCCGGTGAAGTAGTTGCGCACGCGTCGTCGCAGATCCGACGCGGTCCCCACGTAGAGCACCTCGTCCGACGGCCCGCGGAACAGGTACACGCCCGGCGACCGCGGAAGGTGGCTCGCCAGGGTGCGTTTGGCGCGTTGTTCCGACGACACGCGCGGCAGGTAGTCGAGAAGTTCCGGCAGGCTGTGCACGCCCTGGTTGCCGACCCGCCCGATGAGCGCGTGCAATACGTCGACGGTGGCCCGGGCGTCGTCGAGCGCCCGGTGCGTCGGTGTGGTGTCCGCCCCCAGCAGCGCCGCGAGCGCCGACAGTTTGACCGAGGGCGCCTCGTCACGCCCCAGGACTCGGCGCGCGAGCTTCACGGTGCACAGCACCTGGAACTTGGGCCACGGCAGACCCTGTCGGGCGGCTGCCGCCTTGAGGAACCCGACGTCGAAGCCGGCGTTGTGCGCGACGAGTACTGCACCACCGGCGAACTCGAGGAAGGCCGGGAGCACCGTGTCGATCCGCGGCGCGGTGCGCACCATCGCCGTCGTGATCCCGGTGAGTTCGACGATGTACGGCGGAATCGCGCGGCCGGGATCGACGAGGGTGCCGAGCTCCCCGAGCACCTCGCCGCCACGCACCTTCACGGCCCCGATCTCGGTGATCGCGTCGGACTCCGAGCTTCCGCCGGTGGTCTCGAGGTCGACGACGACGAAGGTCGTCTCGCGCAGGGGGGTGTCGAGTTCGTCGAAAGTCAGTTGGAGGCCGTCGGCGGTTCGGGCGTTCGGCGATCTGCTCACGACCGCAGACCTTAGAGAGCCCCTCCGACAACGGCTCCGGTAGCGCGTCGGACCCGTCCGCGGGCGTGGAGAGACGAGGATCACACCCGCCGTTCTCGGCGCCCGGATCGCATCGTGTGCGATCGCTGTTGGGCGAGTTCGGTTTCGGCCGTCGCGGCGTGGTCGTGACGGACGCGGGCGGGCCGGGGTGTGGTCTTCGGCGGCGCCCGTGGATCTCGCGCTGACCAGTGGCGACCGGCGGTTCGTCGCTCGTCGCGCGCGTTCGCCGCCGCCGCGCGGGGGAAGCGGGGTGAACGCCCTGTGTGAGCGGAACCGAACTGGTTGTTATCCGTCCGTGATGTTGGGGCCGGGAGGATGCCTCGAACCCCGGCCAAACGATTGAAAAGTGCGGATTCGGCGCGTCCGGGTCGACACGGAGGATGCGCTTTCGTAATCTTCTCGAGACCTAGCGGAGTCTTGCCGTCCCACCCGGAACGGCATCGCTGGGCCCGCCTAATCGAAACCTCATCGAGGGGACGTGCCGGGAACCCAAGTTTCCTTTGGGGTGAATCCCGTCGAAGCCGCGTGTGCGGTGTCGACGGGTAGGGCTGATCTTCCCAGCCCGAACCCGTCAGCTAACTCGGTCGGCGGACGAACGGAAGAAACGGAGTTACCTTTCTCGTGGCGTCATCCAATCTCAAGCGTTCCGCGCAGCGCGCAGCCGTCGCCGGCGCACTTGCAATCGGAGCCGTCGCGGTCTCCGCGGCCCCGGCCATCGCCGATCCCGTCAACGTCCCGGGCGTCGGCACGGTCGACCTCCCCGGCGTGAACCAGGCTCAGGTCGACGCGGCCGTCGCGCAGATCGCCCCGATCGTCGCGCCTGCGCTGCCTACCGGCTCCGCCGATCTCGCACCCGCCGCTCCGGCTTCGGTCGCGCCGATCCTCAGCGCCGGCCAGCAGGCCCTGCAGGCAGCGGAGAGCAAGCTCGGCGCCCCCTACGTCTACGGTGCCGCCGGTCCGGACGCGTTCGACTGCTCGGGCCTCGTGCAGTGGGCCTACAAGCAGGCCGGCCTCAACCTTCCGCGTACGAGCTACGACCAGGCCGCGGCCGGTTGGTCTGTCGCGCGTGACGATCTGCAGGTCGGCGACGTCATCTCCTTCTACGGTGGCAGCCACTCGGGTATCTACGCCGGCAACGGCAACGTCATCCACGCATCGACCGCCGGCCAGCCGGTGAAGCTCGCGCCGGTGTCGTCGATGCCTTTCGACGGCGCTCGCCGCTACGCGTAGTCGACACAACAGTTCTCGGTTCTCGGGGCGGGTCCGGTTTCGGACCCGCCCCGAGCCGTATCCGAACGCCGTTCGCACCGCGTCAGCTGTGGCATTCGCGACTGTGCGGCGTTCTGTTGTACCGGTGGGTAGACACGGACATATACCCTTCCGTAACCTATTCGAGACATTACGGAGCCCATCGCCGTGCGATGGAGACTGAATCCAGAAACGGAGTGTCGCGCAGCTGTGCCCGCTGACAAGTCCTCGCTCAAGTTCAAGCGCTCGATGTGTACTGCTCTGGCGACGGGGGTGCTCTCCCTGACCCTCGTGGGGCTGCCCGCAGGCTCGGCGGGTGCCGATCCCGTGCTGAGCAATCCGACCGCGGCGCTCGACCGCCTCGCGGAACTCTCCCGGGAATCCGAACGGACCACCGAAGCTCTCCACAATGCCCAGATCGATCTCGAGGGCAAGCAGGCGGCCCAGCGGGACGCGGAGGCGCGGTTGGCGCGCGACCGGGACGCCCTCGCAGCGGCCGAATCCCGGATCGATCAGTTCCGGCCCACGGTCGGCAAGCTGGCGGCCGCGAGTTACCAAGGCGCGCGGACCAATCGGCTCTATGCGCTGATGCTGAGCGATTCGCCGCAGCAGTTGCTGGACCAGATGGCTGCGCTGGACGCCATTTCGAACGAGACGTCGAAGGCCGTCGCGGGGTTCAAGCAGGCGTCGGTCGAGGCGTCCGCCGCCGCCGAGGCCTCGCGGGTTTCCGCGGACGCGGCGCGATCGGCCACCGACCAGGCCAGAGTCGTCAGCGACGATCTGCAGAACAAGCAGAGTGAGCTGCAGAAGCAGATCGAGTCGGTGACACAGGCGTTCGACCGTCTCACCGGCGCCGAGCGGGCTCAGCTGGCCGGTAGCTCCTTCCCGCCCGGGTTCGACGCCGGACGCATCCTGGGGAACCTGGCGCCCGGCACCGGCTCCGCGGCGCTGCAGGCCGGGATGACGCAGATCGGGAAGCCGTACAGCTGGGGTGCCACCGGCCCGGACGCCTACGACTGCTCCGGGTTGGTCGTGTGGGCGTACAAGCAGATCGGCAAGGTGCTGCCACGCTCGAGCCAGGCGCAGGCGGGTGGCGGGACGCCGGTGGACAAGAGTCAGCTGCAGCCGGGTGACGTCGTGCTGTTCTACGAGGACGCCTCGCACGTCGGGCTGTACGCGGGTGACGGCAACGTACTGCACGCCTCCACCTACGGCACGCCCGTGAAGGTCGACTCGATGGCGTCGATGCCGTTCTACGGTGCACGCCGGTACTGACCCGCAGCCCGACCCGGTCGATACACGGCCCTCGAACGGACCCGATACCCAGGGGTATCGGGTCCGTTGTCGTCCGAGGCTCATACACTCTCGGACGTGTCCGCTGAAGATCGTTCGTCCACTGCCACGCCCCGGCGGCGTGTTCGGCGGTGGGAGTGGGCGGGTCTGCTCGGGCTGGGTGTGGCCGTCGCGCTGGTGCTGAGCCTGTCGGCGTTCGATCACGGTGACGACGAACCAGCCGCCCCGCCGGGTGCCGCCCCCGTGGGCAACCCTTACGAGGATGCGCGACGCGCGGGCGCGCAGGCCCTGCTCGACGAGTGGGCCGCCGCGGTGCGCACCGGTGACACCGATTCGTTGCCGGCGCTGTTCGATCCGAACGCCGAACCCGGCTTCCTCGAGTCGGAGATCCGCCGAGCGAACAACGCCGCGGGAGTTCCGTTCGGCGAGTTCGCCTACGACATCGGTGTCGAGCCGGAGACGCCGGTGGCGTCCGCGACCGCGGACGAACTCGGGGCTTCGGACGTGTGGGCGCCGACGGTGTACCTGCGTTACTCGATCGCGGGGGCCGACGCGCAGTCGACCCGCAAACCGGTGGCGCTGCTCCTGGCGCGGCACGGCGACGAGTGGAAGCTCGTCAGCGATTCCGGCGTGCCGGGTTCCGATCGTGAGACCTGGCGTGGCCCTTGGGATTTCGGTCCGGTGACGGTTCGTCGCGTGGACGGTGAGGAAGGCCGGCCGTCGTTCGTGCTGGGGCCGACGACGCAGGCGCCGATGATCGACCTGCTGGCGAGCGAGGTCGGCGACGCCGTCGGTCACGTCACCGACGTGTGGGGTGAGGACTGGTCGCGCCGGGCCGTGGTCATGGTCGCGGGTTCGCAGGAGGAGTTCTCCTCGCTCGTCGGCAGCGATCACAGCGGGGCGGACATCGCTGCGGTCGCCGTGTCCGACGCGGTCGACCGGCGCTCGCGGACGGCGTCCGGTCAGCGCATCGTGTTCAGCCCGGAGTCGGCGGGGCGACTGACCGACCTGACGAGGGTCTCGGTGTTGCGGCACGAGCTCACCCACATCGCCGCGCGTCCGGTGACCGAGGACGGGTCGCCGATGTGGATGCTCGAGGGGTACGCCGACTACGTCGGTTACCGGGGTATCGAGGCGCAGTTCGGTCAGCTCGCACCCACCCTGGCGGCCGACGTCGCGAAGTCCGGGCCGCCGAGCAGGCTGCCCGTCGACGGCGACTTCCGTGGCGGTGGCGACACTGCTCGGCTCGCATACGAATCGTCGTGGTCGTTGGCGACTTTCATCGCGTCGCAGTACGGCGAGGGGCAGCTGGGTGCGCTGTACCGGGAGCTGGCCCGCGGGCCGGTTGCCGACGCGGAACTCGACCGCAGGATCCGCAGCGTGCTGGGGGTCGGGACCGACGAGCTGGTGCACTCGTGGGGTGTGTGGGTCAAGGAACAACTGTCCTGACCCTGGTGGCCGCCGCCCCGTCCGCGGGACCTACGGTGGACGCATGCGTCGAACCCTGTTGGTGACGAACGATTTTCCCCCCCGCCCCGGCGGGATCCAGTCGTACCTGCACACCTTTGCCGCCCAGTTGCCGCCGGACGAGCTGGTGGTCTACGCGCCCCGCTGGCGGGGTGACAGCCACATCCGTTTCGACGCCGAGCAGCCTTACCGCGTGGTGCGTCATCCCACGACGCTCATGGTGCCGACGCCGTTCGTCGCGCGCCGGGCCGCGAAGCTGGTGCGCGAGTACGCGTGCTCGAACGTGTGGTTCGGTGCGGCGGCGCCGCTGGCACTGCTCGCGCCGACGGTGCGCCGGGCGGGCGCGGACCGGGTGATCGCGTCCACCCACGGCCACGAGGTGGGCTGGTCGATGCTGCCCGGTGCCCGGCAGGCGCTGCGGCGGATCGGCGACACCACCGACGCGGTCACGTTCGTCAGCAAGTACACCCGTGGGCGCTTCGCGTCGGCGTTCGGGGCCGGTGCCGCGCTCGAACACCTGCCCCCCGGTGTGGACACCGACGTGTTCCGCCCGGACCCGGCGGCACGCGCGGAGCTGCGCGCCCGATACGGGCTGGGGGAGCGGCCCACGATCCTGTGCCTGTCCCGCCTGGTGCCCCGCAAGGGGCAGGATCAGCTCATCCGGGCGTTGTCGGCGGTGCGACGCCGCATCGACGGTGCCGTGCTGGTGATAGTCGGTGGCGGACCGTACGCGGAGCGCCTGCAGGCCCTCGCGCACGAGTGCGGGGTGGCCGAACACGTGGTGTTCACCGGGGGTGTCCCCGCGGCGGAGTTGGCGGCGCACCACACGATCGCGGACGTGTTCGCGATGCCGTGCCGTACCCGCGGCGCCGGGTTGGACGTCGAAGGTCTCGGCATCGTCTACCTCGAGGCGTCGGCGAGCGGCGTGCCGGTGATCGCGGGACGATCCGGTGGCGCACCGGAGACGGTGCGCGAGAACGAGACCGGGTACGTCGTCGACGGGACCTCGGTGGACGACATCGCGGCCGCGCTCGTCGAGGTGCTCGAGGACCGCGACCGCGCAGCGGCGATGGGCGCAGCGGGCCGGGAGTTCGTCAAGTCGCACTGGCGCTGGGACGTGCTCGGCGCCCGGCTGCGCCACCTGTTGTCCTGAACGGTCCCGCGCCGGAGAACGGGAACGCACGACGCCCGCAGCCCTTTCGGGGCCGCGGGCGTCGTGCGCCGTCGGGTGTGGGCTACTTGCTGTAGATCTGCTCGATGTCGGACGCGAAGCTCTCGTGGACGACGCCCCGCTTGAGCTTCATCGTCGGGGTGAGCTCGCCGGTCTCCTCGGTGAAGTCGACGGGCAGGATCCGGTACTTCTTGATCGCCTCCGCGTGCGAGACGAGCTTGTTGGCCTCGGAGATGGCGGCGTCGACCTCGGCGGTGAGATCGGGATCCGACAGCAGCTCCGAAACCGTTGTGCCGGCGGGCTTGCCGTTGCGCTCGTTCCAGGCGGGCAGTGCCTCCGCGTCGATCGTGATCAGCGCGCCGATGAACGGCTTCTGGTCACCGACGACGATTGCCTGGCTGATCAGCGGATGCGCCCGCAGGTGGTCCTCGAGCTGGGCAGGGGCGACGTTCTTGCCGCCGGCGGTGACGATGATCTCCTTCTTGCGGCCGGTGATCGTGATGTAGCCGTCGGAGTCGACGGTGCCGAGGTCGCCGGTATGGAACCAGCCGTCCTCGATCGCTTCCTTCGTGGCGGTCTCGTTACGCCAGTAGCCGGAGAACACCACCGGGCCGGACAGCATGATCTCGCCGTCCTCGGCGATCCGGACGGAGTTGCCCGCCAAGGGCTTTCCGACGGTTCCGACCTTCTGGTTGCCGATCGTGTTGACCGCGAACGCCGCCGTGGTCTCGGTGAGCCCGTAGCCCTCGTAGATGGTGACGCCGATACCGCGGAAGAAGTGGCCGAGGCGCGCGCCCAGCGGTGCGCCACCGGAGATCGCGAGCTTGCAGTTGCCGCCGAGCGCGGCGCGCAGCTTCGAGTAGACGAGCTTGTCGAACACCGCGTGCTTGATGTTCAGCAGCAGGCCGGGTCCACCGTTGTCCTTCGCCTCGCTCCACGCGATCGCGGTCGCTGCGGCCGCGTCGAAGATCTTGCCCTTGCCCTCCGAATGGGCCTTCTGGCGTGCGGTGTTGTACACCTTCTCGAACACGCGTGGCACCGAGAGGATGAAGTCCGGCTTGTACTCGGCGAAAGTCGGGACGAGGTTGGGGATGTCGCTCGTGTGGCCGACCGAGGCGCCCGCGTCGAACGCTGCGATGCTCACGGCGCGAGCGAGGACGTGCGCGAGCGGCAGGAACATCAGCGTGCTGACGCCCGGCGTGGTCAGCAGATCCCCGAGGCTCGAGGCGATGATGCCCTTGGACTCGGCGATCAGGTTCGAATGGGTGAGCTGGCAGCCCTTCGGGCGGCCCGTGGTGCCGGAGGTGTAGATCAGTGTGGCCGGATCGCTCGCCTTCAGTGCTGCCCTGCGAGCGCGGATCTCGTCGTCGGAGACCTCGGCTCCCTGCGTGGTGAGCACCTCGACGGCACCGGCGTCCGCGCCGGACGGTTCGATCTGGAGGACCGCGCGCAGGTCGGGCGCCGCCTCGGCGACCTCGGCCACGGTCTTCGAATGCTGATCGGTCTCGACGACGAGGCCGATGGCGCCGGAGTCTTCGAGGATCCACTTCACCTGCTCGGCGGACGACGTCTCGTAGATCGGCACCGTCACGCCGCCGGCGGACCAGATTGCGTAGTCGATGAGCTGCCACTCGTAGCGGGTTGCCGACATCAGGGCGACCCGGTCGCCGGGCTGGACGCCGCGGGCCACGAGGCCTTTCGCGACGGCTGTCACCTGTTCCGCGAACTCGCGGGCCGTCACGTCGACCCACGATCCGTTCACGAGTCTGCGGAAGACCACGTGATCGGGCTTCGTCGCTGCGTACTCGTAGACCGAGTCGACCGCGGACGCGTCCTCCGGAATCGTGAATGTGGCAGGAACGCTGAACTCGGGCACGACGACCTCCGAACACTGAAGATACTGACGAGTAGGGCTTGCTGATCCTCACGATAGACGGCCCGCGCGTGACGTGCGGCACTGCCACCTACCTGCGGCTGCTCGCATGGTCGTCCGTCCAGGTGTAGTCCAGATCACCGACCTGGCAGGCGGTGTGTGAAGCTGTGAGGGTGAGCAGCATTCAGGTCGCCGACCAGACGTTCGTCGCCGCAGCCCCCGAGAAGGTGGCCGCCCGCGTGTCCGTGCCCGCGCGTTGGCGCGCGTGGTGGCCGGATCTGGTCCTCGACGTGCGCGAGGACCGGGCCGAGAAGGGCGTCCGCTGGACCGTCGCGGGACCCCTCACCGGAACGATGGAGGTGTGGCTCGAGCCGGTGATGGACGGAACCGTCATGCACTACTTCCTGCACGCGGAGCCGACCGGGGTATCGCCGCAGGCTCTCGCGTCACTCGACCTGGCCGGGATGAACCACGCCCGCCGCCTCGCCGGTAAGACGATGACCTTCGAGATCAAGCAGCAACTCGAGGCGGGACGCGCCGCCGGGGAGCCGCCCGCGTAGCGAATTGTGCGCGAGGTCGGCAATCGTGTGAGATGAACGAGCGGTACGCGCGCACCGCGTCGTTCTGAAAGGAAGCGTCCGAGGCATGGCCGAGAAGACCAAGAGGTCGATCACCATCGACGCCCCCGCCGCCGAGGTGATGGGTGTGATCGCGGACTTCGGCGCCTACCCGTCCTGGGTGGAGGCCGCGAAGTCCGTGGAGGTCCTCGCGTCGGGACCCGACGGCCGCGCCGACGAGGTGCGGTTCGTCCTCGACGCCGGAATGGTCAAGGACACCTACGTGCTCCGCTACCGCTGGGCGCCGGACGGCATGGCGGTGAGCTGGGACCTGGTGTCCGGTGAGATCCAGAAATCGCAGCACGGCTCGTACACGCTCGAGCCCGAGGCCGGCGGGGGGACCCGTGTCACCTACGAACTGACCGTCGATCTCACGATCCCGATGATCGGGCTGTTCAAGCGCAAGGCCGAGAGAGTCATCACCGACACGGCGCTCAAGGAACTCAAGAAGCGGGTCGAGGGCTGAGCGCCGCAGCTTCGGGATCGGGTGCCGCAGTCCGGTTCTTCGTCGGCAAGGGCGGTGCCGGAAAGACGACGACGGCGGCTGCCACGGCGGTCGGCGCGGCCTCGAACGGTGAGCGCGTCCTCCTGGTCTCGCTCGATCGTGCGCACGGGCTGGCCGACGTGCTGGACCACCCGATCGCGCCGGGAGAACCGACGCGCGTGGCACCCGCACTGGACGTCCTCGAGATCGACACGCTGGCGTTGCTCGAGGAGCGCTACCGGGGGTTGGTCGCGCTGCTGGCACTGGGCGGAGCGCACGATCACGGCGCCGACCTGACCGACCTGGCGCCGGAGGAGCTGACCGGACTGCCGGGCGTGGAGGACGTACTCGGGCTCGGCGAGGTGGTGCGGTCGGCCGACGAATCACGTTGGGACACGATCGTCGTCGACTGCCCCGCCACCTCCGACGCGCAACGCCTGCTGTCCCTGCCCGAATCGGTGGCCGGATACATCGAGCGGGTGTGGCCCCAGCACCGCCGCATGGCGGCACTCACCTCGGGCGACACCGGCATCGCCGTGGTCGTCGCGATGGTGGATCGCGTGCTGGAGACCGCGTCGGCGATCGCGGCGCTGCTCTCGGATCGGGAGCGGACGACGATCCGGGTGGTGACGACGGCCGAGCGGATGGCGGCGGCGGAGACACGCAGATTGCTGTCGGCGCTGGCTCTCGGGGCGCTGCGGGTCGATGCCGTGATCGTCAACGGGCTGCTGCCGGACATCGAAGCGGACGAGTCCAATGCCGGCGGCTGGTACCGCGCTCGCCGCGGTGCGCAGGACTCGGTTCTCGCGGATCTGCGCGTGGCCGCCGGGGACGCCGTCGTGCTTCCCGTCGACCAGCTGGCGACCGAGCCGATAGGGTTGAAGGCTCTGGACGGCGTGGCGCGCATCCTCTACCCGGGCGTATCCCGCCCGTCGGCGGCGCTCACCGCCGATACCGAACCCATCCGGGTAGCGCTCGAATCAGGATCGGGTGGCCTCGAATCGGTGTATGCGATGCGCATGCACCTGCCGCTCGCGGACCCTCGGGCATTGACGTTGGGACGAGTGGAGGACGACTTGGTGGTGGGGGCCGACGGGAAGCGCCGTCGCGTCAGGCTGGCATCGGTGCTCCGACGGTGCACCGTGCGCGACGCGGATTTCGACGGCACCGACCTGGTCGTGCGGTTCGTGCCGGACCCGGCGGTGTGGCCGCAGTGACCGGTGAGCACGCCGAGATGGTCGCGGAGTTGAGGGCCCTGGCCGAGACGGTTCTCGAGCGGATCGAGCCGATCCTGCAGAAGGCGGCGCGGGGCGCCGAGGCCGCCGCGGAATCCGACGGGCCCGAGTCGGCCGGCCAGACGGGATGCAGCAGCTGTTCGTGGTGTCCGCTGTGCGCCCTCGCCGCGCTGATCCGGGGTGAGCAGCACGACCTCGTCACGGCGGTGGCGGGTCATGCGTCGGCCCTGCTCGCGGTGCTGCGTGAGGTGCTCGACGGGCAGCAGGACGCCACCGCGGCGCGCGCGGGGCAGGTGCCGGAGCCGGCCGAACAGGCCTCCGCCTTCGTGCCGATCCACATCACGATCAAGGACTGATCCGCACCGCCCGGCGGCGACCGCACGCAGCGGTGTGGGCACAATCGTCGACGTGAACAGCGTCGAAGAGCTCACCGTCGGAGTGGACGTCGGGGGGACGAGTATCCGCGCGTCGGTGGTCGACGTCCGCGGTGAGGTCGTCGACACCGCGCAGGCGCCGACGCCGCACTCTGCCGACGCCCTCGAACAGGGCATCACCCGCGCCGTCCGGGAGCTCACGTCACGGCACCGGATTGCGGCGGTGGGGCTCGCGGTGGCGGGCTTCGTCGACTACGACCGCACCACGGTCCGGTTCGCGCCGCACCTGCCGTGGGTGGACGCACCCGTCGCTCGCCGTCTCGGAGACCGGCTTTCGCTGCCGGTCGTGCTCGAACACGACGCGAACGCGGCGGCCTGGGCGGAAAGCCGCTTCGGTGCGGCCGGAGGTGGCCGGAACGTCGTGGTCGTGGCGATCGGGACGGGTATCGGGGCAGCGCTGCTGATCGACGGCCGCTTGTACCGGGGCAGCTTCGGCGTGGCACCGGAACTCGGACACCTGCAGGTCGTGCCCGACGGCCGGGTGTGCGCGTGCGGCAAGCGCGGGTGCTGGGAGCGGTACTGCAGCGGGACCGCGCTGGTGGACACCGCACTCGAAATGCTCGCGGCCGAGCCGTCCGGCTCGACGGTCCTGGCTCGGGACGTCGCCGTCGATCCGGGCGCGTTGACCGGCCGACGGATCGCGGCGGCCGCGCGGGAGGGGGACCCGGTGGCGCTCGCGACGTTCGCGGACTTCGCGCGGTGGCTCGGGGTGGGGCTCGCGACGGTGTCGGACATCTTCGATCCGGACCTCGTCGTCATCTGCGGCGGCGTGGGCAGTTCCGCATCGCTGTTCCTGGACGAGGCGCGCGAGCACTACGCGCGACTGGTCACCGGCGCGGGGCACCGGCCGCTCGCTCGGATCCGGCACACCCAGTTGGGGGAGGCGGCCGGAATGATCGGTGCCGCCGACCTCGCGCGCCGGGCGCTGGCTGGTCCGCGTTGACGCAGCGGAGCGCACCAACACGGTGTGGCAGCCGTCCAGACTGCTGAGTACAGTCATTGCGTAGGTGGCCGCCCTGGCAGGCCTCGGGGGAACGAGCTCGGACGGAAGGACGCCATGTGGTACTGGCTGTTTAAGTACGTGTTGTTGGGTCCTGTCATGTGGCTCCTCGGGCGGCCGAAACTGGAAGGCGCCGAGAACATTCCGACGGACGGCCCGGCGATTCTGGCCAGCAACCACCAGGCTGTACTCGACTCCTTCTTCCTTCCGTTGCGCTGCCCGCGCCGGATCACGTTCCTCGCCAAGAGCGAGTACTTCACCGGCACCGGGTTCAAGGGTGCCTTCCAGAAGTGGTTCTTCTCGGCCGTGGGTCAGGTGCCGATCGACCGCACCGGTGCCGACGCCGCCAAGGACGCGCTCGACGCCGGGCTGCGGGTCCTCGGCCAGGGCAAGCTGCTCGGCATCTACCCGGAGGGCACCCGCTCGCCCGACGGCCGTCTGTACAAGGGCAAGACCGGCATGGCGCGCCTCGCACTCGAGTCGGGCGTCAAGGTCATCCCGGTCGCGATGATCGGCACCGCGAAGGTCAATCCGATCGGTTCCAAGATGTGGCGGCCGGCGAAGGTCACCGTCCGCATCGGCGAGCCGATCGACTTCTCCCGGTTCGAGGGCATGGGCGGCAACCGTTTCGTCGAACGTGCCATCACCGACGAGGTCATGTACAAGCTGATGGGCCTGTCCGGTCAGGAGTACGTCGACATCTATGCCGCCAGCCTCAAGGACCCGGCGCCCGCCGCCGAGCCGGTGACCGACATCGACCGCGTGCCCGACACGCGCGCCGGGTAGCGGGCGGGTGACGCTCGGTCGGCTCGGCCGATCGGCCGCCGCCGCAGGGCTGCTCGCCCTCGTCGGTCCCGCCGTGTGGATCGGCGCGGTCGCGGCTGGGCGCATGCACCGTGCGGCCCGAGCCCCCCGGGCGCCCGTCGCGGTCGTGCTCGGTGCGCGGGTACGGGACGGCCGCCCGATGAAGTTCCTCCAAGGACGTCTCGACACGACCGCACGTCTGGTGCGGGACGGCAAGGTGGCCGTCGTGCTGGTCTCCGGCGACGCGCACGGGCGGTCGGGCGACGAGATCGCCGCGATGGTCGAGTACCTCGTCGAGGTGGGAGTTCCGCGAACGTCGATCGTCGCCGACCCCTATGGGCTCGACACCTACGACACGTGTGTGCGGGCGGCGGAAACGTTCGGAATCCGAAACGCGCTCTTCGTGACTCAGCCTTTCCATCTGCCACGCACCGTCGCGCTCGCCCGCGCCGCCGGAATCGAGGCCCACGGGGTGTACGCGGGCCGGGCCGGCGGCAGGAGATCCACACTGGTGAGGAACACGGTGCGCGAGATGCTGGCGTATCCGAAGGCGGCACGGGACGTCCTGTCGGGGAGAGATCCGGAAGTCGGTTCCGCGCCGGACGATTCGGTGACGGCAGCACTGTCGAGTCACTGCCCGGAATGACGACCTGACGGTATGTTCCGTGGGTGTCCGTCGTCTCGTTCGCCCGCACTCGGCCCCGCCTGTTCTGGTCGCTGATCGCCGCACTCGTCGTCGCCCTGTATCTGTCGTCGCTGGGTGTCTACGCCGCGAGTGACGACAGTGATGCCGGATGGACGGAGGTGACGCCCGATGCCGACGAGGTGCTCGTCATCGTCTCGCTCACCGAGGTCCGTCCCAGCACGTCGCGGGTCGACGTCGAGGTCTCGGTGGCGCCCGGCGCCAGCTTCCTCGATTCCGGCGGAGCCGATCTCGCGCGCGAGATGACCGTCCTCTTCTCGCCGAGTATCGCCCGGACGAAACTCGTCCTCCCACAAGGGACGTCGGTGACGACGTTCGACACCCAGGTGCTGCTCGACGGGCAGGCCGGACGGTGGCCCTTCGACCGGTTCGTCGTCGATCCCCTCGTGGTGACGGCGTACACCGGATCCGGATCGGACGTGCAGACCCATCCCACCCGTGTGCTCGTCGACGGGGAAGCCGAGGGCTGGACCGTCGGCGACGACGTGCTCTCGGCGGACGGCCAGGACGTCCAGGAGGTACGCGTGGAGGTGCACCGGTCCGGCGGCATCCTCGTCTACTCGGCGCTGCTGTTGGCGATGATGGTGATCCTGGCGGCGCTGGCGGCGTTCGTGTCGATCCAGACCGCGCGCCGCCGCCGCGTCGTGCACACCGACATGCTGGGCTGGATGGCCGCGATGGTCTTCGCGGTGATCCCGATGCGCAACATCCTGCCCGGCGCGCCGCCGATCGGCGCCTGGGTCGACATCACCGTCACGGTATGGGTGATCGTGACCCTCGTGGTCTCGTTGGCGCTGTACGTCTACTGCTGGTGGCGCGACACCGCGGGCGAGACCGTGTCAGGCGGTGGGCGCCAGCTGCGTGGGGGAGTCGGCGACCCCGGCGCGGAGACGGGCCCGCCGGCCGAGGGACAGCGTCACCGCGATCATCACGGCGAGTGCCCACCACACGTAGGACGACGCGAGGAACTGGTCCCACAGCGGCCAGCCGGTTCCGTCCCAGCGGCCGATGCCGAGCTCCCAGTGCGGGGCGAGGACGAACAGCACGAAACTGGCAGCGACGGCGGCGCCGAGGACGACGCTGCGGCGCCGGTAGGCGGCCACGGCGAGGACCACCAGCAGAGGCGCGACCCAGACCCAGTGGTGTGACCACGACACGGGCGAGACCAGCAGACCGAACAACGCGTTGACGAACAGCGCCACGACGGGCAGCCCGGCCGCGAAGGCCCGATGCATCGCGACGGCGGCGAGCTCGAGCACGGCCACGCTCAGCACCAGCCACAGCACGGTCCGCATCGAAGGGTCGAGCCCGAGCCGGGCGAGGACGCCGGTGAGGCTCTGGTTCGCGGGGTAGGCCGGGCCGCCGATGCGGCTCGAGTCGAACAGCGTCTCGGTCCAGTACTCCCACGAGTCGGCGCGGGCGACGAGGAAGCCGATGGCGCCGAACGCCACGAAGCTCGTTCCGGTCGTGACCGCGGCCCGGAAGTCCTTGCGGAACAGGAAGTACAGGATGAACACCGCGGGGGTGAGCTTCACGGCCGCGACGAATCCGATGAGGATGCCGCGCGGCCACGGAGTCTTCTTCATCAGACAGTCGGCTGCCACGAACACCATCAGCAGGATGTTGACCTGGCCGTAGTCGAACGTCGAGCTGACCGGCTCCAACGTGAGAGCGGCCGCCGTGCCGCCGAGCGCCGTCCACACCAGGGTCGTGCGCGGACGCACACCCACCGACGCGAGCGCCAGCACGAGCGTCGCGACCAGTGCGGCCAGGGACAGCACCGTGAGCACCGCGCCGGCCGCCTGCAGCGAGATCCACGACATCGGGGCGAACACGACGGCGGCGAGCGGCGGATACGTGAACGGCAGGTGCTGGCCGAAGAACGTCGGCGGCAGCTCGCCGTAGAGCGGGTCCCCGGCCGCGAAGACGGCGCCGCCGAGGCGGTAGACGTCGAGATCGATGTGGTACTGGAAGCCCACGTCGCGCACACCCGGGAAACCGACCAGGTAGAAGAGGGCCCCGAGGGTGAACGCGGAGGCCACGACGACCCTGGCCGCGACGACGGCGGCGGGGCTCCACGTCGTCTTCGGCGGTGCGCCGTCGTCCGCGGGGGAGGGGCCGGCGAAGTCGCTCGTGGGGTTGTGCACCACAACATCCTTCTACGAACACGGGGCACGGTGTCGAGTGACCCCGCGAGCGGGGCAGTGTCGAGGGCTCGGGATCCGGGGCATAGGCTCCCCACCGTGCGCTACTTCTACGACTGCGAGTTCATCGAGGATGGTCGCACAATCGAGCTGGTCTCGATCGGTGTGGTGTGCGAGGACGGGCGTGAGTTCTACGCCGTCTCCACCGAGTTCGATCCGGACCGCGCCGGCAAGTGGGTGCGCCGCAACGTGCTGCCGAAGCTGCCCTCGCCGTCGTCGCCGGTCTGGAAGAGCCGCGCACGCATCCGTGACGACCTCATGAAGTTCCTGGTTCCCCGGCCGGGCATCGAACCGGAGCTGTGGGCATGGGTGGCGGCGTACGACCACGTCGTGCTGTGCCAGCTGTGGGGCGCAATGACGGAGCTGCCGTCGTGCATGCCGCGCTACACCCGTGAACTGCGTCAGCACTGGGAGACGAACGGTTCCCCGCCGCTGCCGCCGGTTCCCGACGACGCCCACGACGCGCTCGCCGACGCCCGGCACAACCTCGCGAAGTTCGAGGCGATCGAGGCGTTCCGCTCGGTCCGGTGACGCGAATCACGAGCCCCGGCCGGGGCAACGATTCCGTGTGAATGGGGGCCTTCGCTCACCCCACCCGGGTGAGGCGAATATCCTGTAGTGGTGAACTGGACTGTCGACGTTCCGATCGACCGCTTGCCCGAACTCCCGCCGCTGCCCGCAGCCATGCGAGATCAGCTGGATGCGGCGCTGGCCAAGCCCGCCGCGCAGCAGCCGCAGTGGCCCGCCGACCAGGCGGCCGCGATGCGCACCGTCCTCGAGAGCGTGCCTCCCATCACGGTGGCCGGTGAGGTCGAGGCGCTGTCGCAGAAGCTGGCCGAGGTCGCTCGCGGTGAGGCCTTCCTGCTGCAGGGCGGCGACTGCGCGGAGACCTTCGCGGACAACACCGAACCGCACATCAAGGGCAACATTCGTACGCTGCTGCAGATGGCCGTCGTGCTCACCTACGGTGCGAGCATGCCGGTCGTGAAGGTGGCGCGAATCGCCGGCCAGTACGCCAAGCCGCGCTCGTCGAACACCGACGCGCTGGGTCTGCCGTCGTACCGCGGCGACATGGTGAACTCGCTCGTCGCCGACGAGGCCGTGCGTGTCCACGATCCGTCACGCCTGGTGCGGGCCTACGCCAACGCCAGCGCGGCGATGAACCTCGTGCGGGCCCTCACCGGTTCGGGGATGGCCGACCTGCACAAGGTCCACGACTGGAACCGCGAGTTCGTCTCGTCCTCGCCCGCCGGCGCCCGCTACGAGGCGCTGGCCGCCGAGATCGACCGCGGCCTGCGGTTCATGAACGCGTGCCGCGTCACCGACCCGAACCTGCAGTCGGCGCAGATCTACGCCAGCCACGAGGCGCTGGTGCTCGACTACGAGCGCGCCATGCTGCGTCTCGACAACACCGACGATCACCCCAAGCTGTACGACCTGTCGGCGCACTTCCTGTGGATCGGCGATCGCACCCGGCAGCTCGACGGCGCGCACGTCGCGTTCGCCGAACTGGTCGCGAACCCGATCGGCCTCAAGATCGGCCCGTCGACCACGCCGGAGCAGGCCGTCGAATACGTCGAGCGCCTCGACCCGACCAACAAGCCGGGCCGGCTGACGCTGATCTCCCGCATGGGCAACGGCAAGGTGCGCGACCTGCTGCCCCCGATCATCGAGAAGGTGCAGGCCACCGGTCACCAGGTGATCTGGCAGTGCGATCCGATGCACGGCAACACCCACGAGGCCACCACCGGCTACAAGACCCGCCACTTCGACCGCATCGTCGACGAGGTCCAAGGCTTCTTCGAGGTCCACAACGGACTCGGGACCCATCCGGGCGGCATCCACGTCGAGCTGACCGGTGAGAACGTCACCGAGTGCCTCGGCGGCGCGCAGGACATCTCCGATCTCGACCTGTCCGGTCGCTACGAGACCGCATGCGATCCGCGCCTGAACACCCAGCAGTCGCTCGAACTGGCGTTCCTCGTCGCGGAGATGCTGCGCGACTAGCCCGAACAGCTGAAGGGTCCCTTCGTACGCTCGCAGCGCACGAAGGGACCCTTCAGCTGTTTTCGGGAAATCGTCAGAGCAGGGACGTGATGGTGACGGTGCCGCCGGGGGCGACGCGGTCGCCGGCGCCGGGGCTCTGCGAGATGATCAGTGAGCGGTCCGAGCTGACGATCTGGCGTACCTCGTACTGCAGCCCCAGCTTGTCCAGTTCGGACTTGGCGGACGAGACCGAGCGGCCGAGCAGCGCCGGAACCTTCACGGCGTTCGACACCTTCAGCACGACGCTGGTACCGGCCTTGACGGACGTACCCGCCGCAGGATCGGTGCCGACGGCGTCGCCGGCGTCGATCTTGTCGTCGAAGACCTGCTGGACGTCGCGGACGGTGATGCCGACCGAGTCGAGCGCCTTGCGGGCCGCGTCCTCCGACATCCCCTCGACCCCGGGGACGTCGACCGGCGGTGCGCCCTTGCTGCGCAGCATCCGGACCTCGGAGCCCACCGAGAGCACGGTGCCCGGCGCCGGCTCGAGGGCGGCGATCCCGCCGACGGGAACCCGCGCGCTGAACGCCTCCCCACCGTCGACCGGCACGAAGGTGCGCTCGCGCAGGCTCGCCTCCACGGCCGCGACGTCGCCGCGGCCACCGACCTCGGGCACCGTCGGGCGCCCCAGCGAGACCAGCAGGACCACCGACGACCCGCGTGTCACGCGCTCACCGGCCGCGGGATCGGTGCCGACCGGCGTGTCGATCGCCACCGTGTCGGAGTACGCTCCGCGGGTCTGCACGCTCAGACCGGCCGCCTCGATCTGCGAGGTGGCGCCGGCCTTGTCAAGACCGTCGACGGCCGGAATCGCAGCGTAGCGACCCGACCCGAGCCACCACCCACCGAAACCGAGCGCGCCGGCGACCAACAGGATCACCAGCAGCCACACCAGAACTGTCCGCCGCGAACCGTGCTGCGGCGACCCGGGCGCGCCGAAGGGGCGCCGGGCCGGCGGAGCGTCGAGCGGTGAGACATCGTCGTCGGCAGGCCGCGGCGTCACCGTCGTCACCACCTTGGTGTGCTGGACGCCGTCCTGGGGGGCCGCCGCCGGGGTGACCGTGGTCGGTGCGTCGGCGGCCGGGACGGGCCGACTCCCGGGCTCGGCGTACGGTCCCGGCGCTCCGGGCGCGCGTGGTGTGACGGCCGTGGGCGTCGCGGACTGCTGCGCGGAGCGGCGCGGCGCGGGCACCCGGTAGTCCGGCAGCCCCAGCTGCGTACTCACCGTGCGCAGTTGCGCCGCCATCGCTCCGGCGTCGGCGAAGCGCTGCTCCGGATCGCGTTCGGTCGCGCGGACCACGAGGTCGTCGAACTCCGCCGGCACGCCGTCGATGACGGTGCTCGGCTCCGGGACGTCGTTGTCGATCCGCTGGTACGCGATCGACAGCGACGTGTCGCCCGTGAACGGCGTGGCGCCGGTCAGCATCTCGTACAGCAGCACCCCGGCCGCGTAGACGTCGCTGCGGGCATCCGCGGTCCCGGTGGTGACCTGCTCGGGTGACAAATATGCGGCAGTACCGAGGATCACGCTGCGCGACGTCGTGCCGGCCGCGGCGATCGCCCGGACCAGTCCGAAGTCGGCGATCTTCACGTCGCCGGAGTGCGAGATGAGGACGTTCTCGGGCTTGATGTCGCGGTGCACCAGGCCGGCGCGGTGCGCGACGGCGAGCGCCTCGAGCACCGGCCGCGCGACGGCGGCCGCGGCGTGCGGGGGCATGGGCCCGCGCTCGCGCAGCAGTTCGCGCAACGTGCCGCCCTCGACGAGCTCCATCACCAGGAAGGCGTGCTCGCCGTCGCTGCCCTGGTCGTGGACCGCCACCAGCCCGGGATGGGCCAGGCGGGCCACCGCCCGGGCCTCGAACTCGAACCGGGCCAGGAACTGCGGATCGGCGGCGAACTGCGGATCCATCACCTTGATCGCGACGGGGCGATCCAGACGCAGGTCCATGCCGCGATAGACGGTGGACATGCCGCCCCGCGCAATCGGCGCATCGATGCGGTAGCGCCTGTCCAGCACCACACCGATCAACCGTCGACCTCCGGGATTCACGCTCGCGCCCCTCGCTTCCGTGCACAGATTCATCTCGATCGTAGTCAGCAGACGCCGCCCGACCCGATTCCACGGCGGGACCCTGGTCGTACCGTCTCCGCCGACCCGATAACGTTACGGGAGTGAGTGCTATCCCTTACTGCGATGACGTGTTGGACCGCTCGATCCCGCTGCTTCAGTTGGCGGACGTGTCGAAGCAGATGGGCATCGTTGTCACCCACGTCCATCAGCTGCTGCGCGACCACAAGCTGATCGCGGTCCGCCGCGACAGCGTCGTCGGTGTTCCCGAGGCGTTCTTCGGCGACGACGGCCAGCCGGTCCGGCTGCTGTCGGGCCTCATCGTCGTGCTGCGCGACGGCGGATTCGACGACGAGGAGATTCTGCGCTGGCTCTTCACCGAGGACGAGTCGCTGTCCGCCACGCCCATCGAGACGATGCACACCGACCAGGCGCGTGAAGTGGTTCGCCGCGCCCAGTCGATGGCCTTCTGACACAGCACCGCGTAGCGGCCGGGCGGCGGGTCAGACCTGTCGCCCGGCCGTACCTGCTCTCGCCCGGGTGGCGCGCACCAGCAGCGGCAGCGCCACCGCGAGCCGTCGGCGCCTCGACACGACCGCGCGACGATCGAACACCCGGAACCCGCTGCGTTCCACCTCGTCGAGGATCTCCGAGTAGAGCGTGTAGGCCGCCCGGATGCCCGGCCGGGCCCGCGGATCGAGCATGTTCAGCCCCGGCTCGGCCTCGCGATAGAGCGCCCGGGTGAGGGCCGCGACGTGTCCCAGTGCTCGCCGCACTCGCGGATCGACGAGGCCCGTCTCCCGGCAGTGCCGCAGCAGATCCGTGTCCACGCCGAACGCGGCCAGGTCGTCCGCCGGCAGATACACCCGGCCCCGCGCGAGATCCTCGCCGACGTCGCGCACGAAGTTCGTCAGCTGGAAGGCCTCGCCGAGCGCCGCGGCATGCGGCTTCGCCTCGTCGAGACGTGTCGTGGTGCCGAGGACCGGCAGCATCTGCAGCCCGATCACGACCGCCGATCCGTACATGTAGCGCCGCAATGTCGCCATGTCCGGGTACACGTCCTGGAAGTCCGGGGTGCCCGGGATGTCCATCCGCATCGAAGCGAGGAATGCGCGGAAGTACTCGACCGGAATCGCGTACCGGTCGATGGTGTCCGCGACCGCCCGCACGACCGGCCCGGACCGGGGGTCGGTCACCGGACGTCCGGCGAGCGCGGCGGCGAGCTCGGCCTCGATTCGGTCGACCGCGGCGATCCGCTCGGCGGCCGGGTCGGCCGCGTTGTCGGCACTGTTCACGTCCACGACGTCGTCGACGGTGCGGGCGAACCCGTACAGGGCGTGCACCGCCGGCCGCCGATCCGCGGGCAGCAGTCGCGTTGCGAGGTAGTACGTCCTACCGTGCTCGGCGGCGAGTTCACGGCACATCCGATAGGCCGCGCCCAGATCGGAGTCCCGTGGCGGTGTCACAGCGGTGACGGGCGCCGATCGGGACCGCTGACCAGTGCCTCGGAGACGGCTGTGGCTTCCGGTGCCTCCGGCAGGCGGATGTCCGGTGTCGGCTCGGCGACCGACCGCAGTCGCAGCGGATCGACCGTCTTGAGGGACACCGCGGCCACGACCGCGACGAACGTCGCGAGCGCGACATGCAGGAATGTGTAGAGGCCGATCGATCCGTCGGGCTGGAAGACGAGCATGAGCCACGTCGACAGGCCGACGAGGACCTGCAGGGTGCGGGTCGACATCGCGAAGCCCGCTGCGATCGCGAGCGGCCACGAGTAGTACCAGGGCAGGGCGGCCGGGGACAGGATCACGATCGCGACGAGGGCGATGAGGATGCCCAGTACCGCGTCGCGTTCGGTGCGCCGGAAGCGCCACCACACCCAGACGAGGGTCGTGACGAGGGCGACCGCGCAGATGGCGCGGGTGACCTCGAGGACCGGGGCCAGCGTCGCGCCGGTGAACCAGCCCGTGCCGACGGTCACGAGATGCGCCATGATCGTCGGCAGCGACAGCCAGTTGATGATCTTCGCGGACCCCTGCAGCGCCGTGAGCCAGCCGAGCCCGACACCTGCGACCGCCGACGCCGCGGTGAAGACCGCGACGAACACCGCGACACCGATGCCGGCCGTCTTCACGAACGATGCCAGCGGGGTGGCGGGCTCGCGGCCCTCGGCCTGGGCGCGCTCGCGTTCGTGGATCATCCAGATCCACACGATGAACGGCAGCGCGATCCCGGCCATCGCCTTGACCGCGACTCCGATCGCGATGACCGCCACCGCCGGAACATGCTTGCGATCGAGGGCCAGCGTGACGCCCGCGACCATGAGGCCGACCATGAGCAGCTCGTTGTGGACGCCGCCGACGAGGTGGATGAGGACCAGTGGATTGAGCACCGCGAGCCACAGCGCGATCGCCGGGTTGCCGCCCAACTGCCGGGCGAGGCGGGGCAGCGCCCACATCATCAGCGCGAGGCCCGGGAGCATCGTCAGGCGCAGCATCATGGTGCCGGCGATCACGTTGTCGCCGGTGAGGCTGGTGATGCCCTGGCCCAGCAGCAGCGAGATCGGCCCGTACGGCGCGGTCGTCGTGGTCCACACATTGCTGACGTTGTCGAGCAGGATGCCGGGGTTGGCGACCGGCCCCACCGCGTACGGGTCGAACCCGTCCCGCAGGAGCGCGCCCTGAGCCAGATACGAGTAGGCGTCGCGACTGAACATCGGCACCGCGAGGAGCATCGGGGCGGTCCAGATCGGCACCGTCCACATGAGGGCACGAACCCCGACCCGGCTCTTGATCGCGGAGCGGCCCAGTCGCACCCAGGCGGCAACCATTGCGAGGACGCCCGCCCAGATGACGATCGTGGACAACACGTAGCCGTGCCCGAACCGCAGCCACGACAGGTTGGCGTCCTCGAGCAGAGGGTCGTGCCGGCGCACGCTGCCGGCACCGAAGCCGCCGAACGTGATCATCAGCGCGCCGATGAACCCGAGCACGGTGGCGTGGCCTTCGGGAGTGCGCAGATAGTCGCCGGCGGCGCGCAGCCACGAACGGTCGGACGCGGTGTCGAGGGGTCCGGAAGGGGCCGACATCGGTACAGATTCCTCCCCCGGATGAGGTGCTCGATCACCGTCGGCCGACGCTGGACGGCCGCGCGGTACTGGACGGCTAGTCAGTTTAGTGTGTCCCACCGGAATGTTCGGCATGCAGTCCGGAACGCGGCTTCCGTCCGCGTCCGTCGATGCGTTCGGCGGCCAGTTTCCCCGACACGATCACCGTGGGGACGCCCACACCGGGCGTCGTGCCGGAGCCCGCCAGAACGGCGTTGACCGGGTGTCGAGGCAGGTTTCGACGACGGAACGGCCCGGTCTGCCGGAACACGTGGGCGGCGGCGAACGGACTGCCTGCCGCCAAGCCCTGCGCGGCCCACGTCGCGGGCGAGTCGATGTGATCAACGACATAACCGCCGGTGATGCCGCGGTAGCCGCGCTGCTCGAGGGTGCGGAGCAGTTCACGGGCGTACGGCCCGGCCAGGGTGTCCCACGCGAACGGGGCGCTGTCGAGATTGGGGCACGGTGCCAGCACCGACAGCGGTTCGTGCCGGACGCCGTCGCGTTCGACCAGCAAACCCGGATCGGTGACCGCGGGTCGGGTGATCAGCAGCGACGGATCGCTCATCAACCGGCCGCGACCCGGCCGCGCCGCGATCTCGGCGAACGTGCGCTCCCACTCGGCGCCGAAGTCGATCGTGTGGTGGTGCGGTGCGCCCCAGGCTGCCGAGACGTCGCACGGGACGGTGCCGTGCAGCACCACGGCGGACGGCGAGATCCGCAGCCGTCGGGGCCGGCGGGCGGAGAGCAAGTCGTCGACGATCGGCAGGTCGGGAGTGAGCACCACGGCGTCGCACCCGAACGTCTCTCCGGCCGCGGTGCGCACCGCGTGTACCCGATCGCCGGACTGCTCGAGTGCCACCACCTCCGCCCCGAACTCGATCCGCCCACCTGCCGAGGTGAACGCGTCGGTCATCGCTTCGGCGATGGTGTGCATCCCGCCCTCGGGAAAGGAGACGCCCATCGAGGTGTCCATGTGGGCGATCGCGCCGTAGACGGCGAGAGCTTTCGCCGGCGCCACCCCGGCGTAGAGGGCCTGGAACGTGAAGATCCGGCGTAGGCGCGGGTCGCGGATCCGGCGGGCGACCTGATTGCCCAGGCGGCCGAAGCCCCCCGCGGCGATCAGCCTGGCCAGGTCCGTCGCGGAGGCGCGCGTGGCGAACAGGTCCAGTGGGGAATCGAAGTTCGCGTCGATGAACGTGTCGAACTCGGCGTCGAACACGCGACCGAGCCAGCGGCGCAGTTCCAGGTACCGGCGCGCCTCGTCCGCCCCACAGACCCGGGTCACCTCCGCGACCATCCGATCCGGGTCCGAATGCACGTCGATCGAGGAGCCGTCGGCGAACCGGGCGTGGTACGCGGGCGACAGGCGGTGCAGACGCAGGGGAGGCGTCGTCGTATCGAAGTCGGCGCCCACCGCGGCGAGGGCGTCGCGGACCAGTTCCGGCATGGTCAGCACGGTCGCGCCGTTGTCGATCACGTGGTCGGCGAATCGGTACGTCCCGACCCGGCCGCCCGGATGATCGCTCCGTTCCAGGACCGTCACCTCGTGTCCGCTGCCGCGCAGATGGAGGGCGGCGGCCAATCCCGCCAGCCCGGCGCCCACCACCACGACCCGGTCCGTCGCCCCGGGTACGACGCGCACGCCGACCACCGCGGTCAGGCGTCTCGTCGGGTGACCGCGATGGCCATCTCCCGCAGGCGCAGTTTGCCCTCGTCGGTGGCGGTACTGCCGTCGAGCGCACTGAGAGCGCTGTCGGTGAGCTCGCTGATGCGCCGCTCGGCGTCGTCGACGGCGCCGAGATCGGTGATGACCGAGCGCAGTGTCGCGACCTGGGCGTCGGACAGGTCGGTGCCGATCGACTCGCGTAGCAGCGCCGCGGCGGCCGGATCGGACGCGTCGGCCCGCTGCAGCGCTTCCGCGAACAGGACGGTGCGCTTGCCGGCGCGGAGATCGTCGCCGGACGGCTTGCCGGTGACCTCGGGGTCGCCGAACACACCGAGCAGGTCGTCGCGCAACTGGAACGCGATGCCGATGTCGGTGCCGAACGTCCGGTAAGCGGCGACGAGAGCGTCGTCCGCGCCGGCGAGCGCCGCGCCCAGGTGCAGCGGACGTTCGATCGTGTAGGCGGCGGTCTTGTATCGGTCGACCCGCAACGCAGCTTCGACGGTCTCGTCTCCCCGGACCTCGCTGCTGATGTCGAGGAACTGGCCGCCGAGTACCTCGGTGCGCATGGCCGACCACACCGGCGAGATACGCGCCTGGGCGTCGGGCGACAGTCCCGCCTCCCGGATCATGTCGTCTGCCCATGCCAGCGCCAGATCGCCCAACAGGATGGCGACTGCCCGGCCGAACTCCGCCGATCCGCCGATCCAGTGGTGGGCACTGTGCTGGTCGGCGAACTCGACGTGCACGGTGGGGAAGCCGCGCCGCGTCGTCGAGGCGTCGATGATGTCGTCGTGGACCAGTGCGCACGCCTGCACCAGTTCGAGGGCCGACGCGGCCCGCAGCGCCGCCGGCGCTTCGGGCCCGGTGGCGTCCCCGCCGGCCCCGAGCCAGCCGGTCCAGACGAACATGGGACGCACCCGCTTGCCGCCGCGCAGCACGAAACTCTCGAGCGCGGCGACCGCCTCGGCGTAGCCGCCGCCGACGGTCTCGACCGTGCCGGCGCGCGAGGCGAAGAACTCCCGCAAGGCGTCCTCGACGGTATCGGTGAACGGTGGGACGGACGGCGAAGGGCGAGTGGACTCACCGGCTCCAGCGGACAGGACAGCCTCCAAATCGAGTTCTCGAAAAGCCTCCCGACCAACCTTAGTGGTCCTCTCCACGGTCGCGTCGGGTGCTGCCCAGGTCCCGGCACGTGAGACGGGGAGCCGACGCGATGCGGTCCGACCAGTGCACTGAACCTATGCTTGGCGGGTGACATTCGATGCCGTCCGGGGGCGCAACAGCGCGGGATTCGTGACTCAGACCCCCTCGATCGTGGACCGGATCCGCTCGTCCGAAGCTTCGAAGAGCGGTCGGATTCCCTTCTCCGTCGAGTTCTCGCCGCCCCGCGACGAGGCCGCCGAAGCGCGGCTGTGGCGTGCGGTTCGCGAATTCGAGCGACTCGGACCGGCATTCGTGTCGATGACCTACGGCGCCGGCGGGTCGACGCGTGACCGCACCGTCCGCGTCACGGGTCAGTTGGCGGACGACACCACCCTTCTGCCCGTTGCGCACCTGACCGCGGTGGGGCACAGCATCGACGAACTGCGCGCGATGTGCGGGGCGTACGCCGACCGCGGCATCAGCAACATCCTGGTTCTGCGTGGGGATCCGCCGGGCGATCCGCTCGGCGATTGGGTCAAGCACCCCGACGGCGTCGAGTACGCCGAGGAGTTGGTGCGTCTGGTGCGCGACATGGGCGACTTCCACGTCGGTGTGGCGTCCTTCCCCGAGGGCCACTACCGCGCGCCCGACCTCGATCACGACACCAAATACCTGGTGCAGAAGCTGCGAGCGGGTGCCGAGTACTCGATCACCCAGATGTTCTTCGACGTCGAGGACTACCTGCGGTTGCGCGACCGCGTCGTCGCGTACGACCGCGAGCAGGGCGAGAAGCCGATCATCCCCGAGATCATGCCGATCACGTCGCTGCGCTCGGCGCGGCGCAGCCTGGAACTGTCGGGTTCGAGTCTGCCGCCCGCGCTCGAGGAACGTCTCACCCGCGCCGCGGGCGACGGACCCGACGAGAACCGGGCCGCGGTGCGCGAGATCGGCATCGAGGTCGCGACCGAGATGAGTGAGCGGCTCATCGCCGAGGGCGCGCCGTGCCTGCACTTCATCACGCTCAATTTCGCGCGGGCCACCGGCGAGGTGTTGGCGAACCTCGGGATGTCGGCCTCGGCGTCGGTCTGACCGTCAGGTCAGCTGTCGACCCTTCCACTGCAGTCGCCGGCGGCGGCGGTCGCGGTGCGACACCGCGACCAGTCGCACGAAGGCGGCGACGGACACCGGATGTGCCGCCGCATCGGCCACATCCCGGCCACTCGGCGGTGAACCGCGTTCGACGGCCCGAGCGGTGATGCGTGAGGCGATCGCGGCCAGGTAGCCGGCGGTGCCCCAGACGCGGGTGCGGCCGCTACCGAACAGCATCGCGAGCGGCGGGACGGCGTAGGTCGCCGCGACCAGGGTCGTCACCACGGCCGCGCCCGCGGGCGACCCGAAGGCGGTCCACAGCCAGCGCGTGTACCCGTCCCGCAGCGCGTCCGCGTCCGTGTACATCCGGCAGTGCGCCCGCTCCTGCGCGGCGGCGACGACGGTGCGGCCGCCGCGGCGGCGCACGGCGCGCGCGATGTCGAGGTCCTCGGTGTGGCTGCCGGCGACAGGAGCGTGCCCGCCCATGCGGTAGTAGGCGGCGGCGTCGAACACCAGGAACTGTCCGCATGCGACGACGGTCGACGGGCGGGTACTGCGATTGGCGACGGTCACCGGCAGCGTCGAGAACCACGACCAGCACAGCAGGGGCTGGATCAGTCGCTCGGTGACCGTCGCGGCATCCTGCCGCGGCCACGGTGAGACGAGGTCCGCTCCGCAGTCGCGCAGCGCGGTCACCGCCGCGGCGAGGGCGTCGGCCGCCAGACGCACGTCGGCGTCGAGGAAGACCAGCACGCCGGGCCGGGCCGGGTCCATCAGACGGGCTGCGCGGGTGGCGCCCTCGTGGCACGCCGCGTTCTTCCCGAGCCATCCCGGCGGCGGACCGTCGCCGGGGACGAGGGCGAACCGGCCGTCGCCCGCGAACGCCGACGTCGCGACCGCCGCGGTGCGGTCGGCCGACTCGTCGTCGAGGACGATCACGCGCAGGGTGTCGAGGAGAGTCTGCCGCCGAAGATCTGCCACCAGATCGCCGATGCGACTCTCCTCGTTCCGGGCGGGCACCACCACCGTGACGGGTTCGGTGACGCGGCGTGCGTGGAGACGGGGGATCGTGCAGGCGTTGACGGCCGCGATCGCCGCCCCCGACAGCGCGACGAGCGCCGCGCTCCGGGTCACGAGCAGGGACGAACGCAGTGGACGGAGTGGGGCTGCCATCGGAGTGGACCGGCTACCGCGTCGACGTCTCCAGGGATCTGTCGCGCTGCGGCCACGGCGGAGTGTTGCGGTTGCGGTGGAGCCAGGCCATGCCGCCCACGATCAGCGCGACACCGATCGCCACGCCCGCCGACATGCCGGCCCAGCCGGCGAAGCTGCGGGTGCTGGGGTCCGCGTAGCGAACCTCGGCGCGTAGATTGGTGACCTCTCCCGCGGGCAGCTTCCACGTGACGGTCGAATCCCCGTCCCGGGTGCCGTTGGTGGTGGCCACGCGGGCCGGGAACGCGATCGTGAACTGGACGTCGGTGCCCTGCGCCGGAACGTCCTCGAGATCGATGCGGCCGTCGAGGCTCACCAGGTCGCCGGCTCGCTGCAGCGACAACTGCAGTACGCCGGAGGTGTCGGCGGACATCGAGCCGAGATCACGTACCTCGCCGAACGACAGTCCACTGAAGAACACCTGGGTGCCGACGTAACCGTCCTTGTCGTACTCCTGCACCCTCATCCGGTCGGCGAGCGAGTCGGGTGGCGTCAGCTGCGGCCCCTTGTCGTCGTCGTCCTTCGGGACGGTGGCTGCGACGATCTGGCCCGACACCTTGTCGTCCGCCGAGACACCCATCGAGACCTGCACCCGCAGGCAGCCGGCCAGCAGCGGCACGAGCAGCAGCGCGAGAACAGCGGCACCGAGCACCCGCGTGCGGGGGCGGCGGGACGACAGTGGGGGAGTCGGGCGGGAAGGCGGCTGCACAGCGATCATCGTGCCAGGCACCGGGATACGTGTCAGGCGGTAGGGGTGTTGTGCTGCTCGGCTCGGCGTGTGCGGGTGAGGTTCACGAGGAGCGGCACTCCGAGGACACCCATCGCGACGGCTCCGTAGACCGCCGAGTAACGCAGTTCCGGCGCGTCGAGGAAGACGGTGTGAGCCAACGCCGACCCGAGCCACGTCCACAGGAACAGCGCGATCGGGACCGCGTCGGACGCGGACACGGTCTCCGTTCGGCGATCGAGCAGATCGACCAGGACGGCCATCACCGCAGCGACGAGAAGCCAGCCCGCGTAGTTGGTCAGCGGAATGTGGGCGACGCCGGGCAGACCGGCGTCGGTGACGCACCACTGCCACTGACCGTCCGCGACCATCTGCGGGTCGAGATACAGGTCCCAGCCGACGACGCCGACCGTGGTGAGGACGATCCGCGAGAGCCGCTGCCGCGTCAGTCGCGACGCGACGCACCACACCGGGTAGAAGCCCGCCGTCCACGCGAACGGAACGACGAGCGGGACGTCGGCGATCGACCAGCCGAGACGTCCGGTGGCGTACTCGTAGCAGCCGTACGGGATGCCGGTCCCGGTGCCGACCACCTCCGACAGCAGACCGATACCTGCGGTCGCCGCGACCATGCCCGCCGCCCAGAGCTTTCCGCGCACGGCGATCGCGTGCAGGATCGAGGCGGCGGCGAGCAGGGCCACCACGGCGACCGTGACGGCGTCGCGGGGACCGCTGTGGACCAGCGGGTACGCGATCTGGGCGCCCACGGCGGCGATCGCGACGACGGCCGAGGCCCGCCGCACGGTGGTGTTCACCGGAGTTTCTTGCGCAGCGCCCGACGCCACCGGCCCCCGCGCGCGTCCGACAGCGCGATCCGGGCGGCGCTGCGGCCGCTGGCCCCGGACACGCCTCCGCCGGGGTGCGTCGATGCCCCCGTGAGGTAGAGGTTGTCGGCGTCGGGCACGCGTTGGCCTGCGAGTTCGGGCAGCGGCCGCCACAGCATCATCTGGTCGAGCGACATCTCCACGTGCATGACGTTGCCACCGAGCAACCCCATCTCGCGTTCGATGTCCGCCGGTGTCTGCACGTGACGGTGCCGGACGCTGTCCGCGAACCCCGGTGCCAGGGCGTCGACGCCCGCCACGATCCGGTCGGCCTCGCTCTCGCCCAGGCTCGCCCAGTCCCGTCCGCCCGACAGCCGGTACGGATGCCATTGCGACCACAACGTCACCTGGTGCTCGCCGACAGGGGAGATGCTGGGGTCGATGCTGCTGAAACTCATCGCCAGGACCGCGGGCTCGGGCGGGAGTTCGCCGGCGAGCGCGGCGCCGTGGGCGGTGCGCAGTTGTGCGCGATCGGAGACCAGCAGTTGCAGGCCCGACGTCGTGGTGGTCGCGGACGCGTCGGCGGGTGCGCTCGGATACGACGGCAGGGCATCGGTGCCCAGCCGCAGCACCATCCCGATGCCGGGGCCGACCCGGATCCGGCGCCGCCAGCCGTCGAGCGTGGCGCGGTCGTAGCCGCCGCGCTCGAGCAGATCGAGGGTGGTCAGGATGTGGCAGCCGGCGACGACGTTCCGGGCGCGCACGCGCCGGCCCGATTCGGTGACGACCGTCCAGCAGTCCGCCGTCCGGCACAGTTCGGTGACGCCGTCGCCGAGGCGGACGGTGCCACCGTCCGCCGTCAGTCGTGCCGACAGCGCCGCGGTCAGGGCGCCGCTGCCGCCCACCGCGCGACCGGGGGGCAGCGTGTGCATGAGTGCGGCGAAGCCGACCATCGGCGCCGTGCCGGGTTCGGACATCGGGGGACCGGACTGGGCCCCGAACCAGGCCAGGGCTGCCTTGAGCGGTTCGCTGTCGAAGTACTCGTCGAGCAGCGCGTCGCCGGACGCGAGGAACTCGCGGGACAGGGCCGCACCGCCGTCTCCGGTGTCGAGGCCCCAGAACGAACGCAGCAGGTGACCGCCGGTGGGCGGCGCGGAGAACGAGCGCATCACGCGTTCGGACCGCGGACCCCACGTGCCGACGAAGCGGCGGTAGGCGTCGGCGTCGGCGCGTCCGCACGATTCTTCGATCGACCTGCACGTGCGGTCGAGGCTGCGGTGGAAGACGATTCCGGGTCGCTCGGAGCCCGCGGGCGCCGGCGCGAACGCCCAGGGGTCGCAGTCGATGTAGCGCAGGCCGTGGGCCGCGAGATCGAGCTCCTCGATGATCCCGGTGTGCCGGATCATGATGTGCGCCGACGAGCCCCGATCCACCTTGTGCCCGGGGAATCGCTCGACCGTCGAGACGGCGCCGCCCACGACGGTGTCGCGCTCGAGCACCTCGACCGACCAGCCGTCCCGCGCGAGATAGCAGGCGGCGACCAGTGCGTTGTGCCCGGAGCCGATCACGACGGTGTCGAGGGCCGCATCCGAGCGCCGACGGATTTCCTGCGGTTGTCCGTTCACAGCGGCAAACCCCTTCCGAGGACGGCGAACGGGCGGCGGTCGCCCGCGAACGTGAAGTGCCGGACGACGTCTCGGAATCCGGTACGCCGGTACAGGCGCCAGGCCCGGTTGTCCTCCTCGGACACCTCGGGCGTCGACAGCAGGACCCCGCGTTCGGGGCGGTCGGCGAGGAGTCGGCGCAGCAGTCGTTCACCGAGACGATGCCCCTGGGCGCTCGGGTGCACGTGCAGTTCGGTCAGTTCGAAGTAGCTGCCGAGGATGTACTCGATCTGGTCCCGACTCCACCCCGTCGCCTGCATTCCGTGGCGGACCTGCTGTTGCCACCACTGGTCGGGGGCGCCGCGATACCCGTAGGCGATCGCGACGAGCGGACCGGGCCGATCGGGTTGCGCCGGATCGGGACGGACGGCACCGACCGCTCGCCATCCCGGGCGCTGCGTGTGTTCGGTCCACAGCGGCGCGCGGTGGAACTCCGTCCCGCGGGGGTAGTTCATGGCTTCGACGTAGATCGACAGGGCCTCCGGTAAGCGGGCACGCATGTCGGATACCGACAGGTCGACGACGACCGGCGTCGGGTCCGGGTCGATACCGGGACTCTCGCCGGGGTTCGCATCCATGAGTGGGCTCACCCTTCTCTCTCTTGACGACGTGTCGGTGGGGCCAGCTATATTGAATAGGTCGAACGCATGTTCGATATTGGTGATCCGGTGATGCCGGTGATGTTCGAGGGAAGCGAACATCACCGGCTCACCGGTCCCGAGGTTCGTACTTCTGGGAGGTGCGCGAATCGTGGTCCAGGTCCAGTCGCGGACATCAGGTCCGAGAGTGAGGGTGCGGGGGTCGTCTGGGGCGGCGTCGGGGTCGGTGTCCTCGGTGCCTTCAGGGATGTCGGGCCCCAAGGGCGGGGCGTCCGTGCGGGGTCCGCTGTCGGCGCCTGCCAAGGCGGTGAATCTGTTGCGCCGGGCCGACAGCTTGCTCTCGGAGGCTGCCGGTGCGTCCCATCCCGCCGAGAGGTTCTGCACCGCGTACGTCGGCGCACTGCGTGGCGCAGCGGCCGTGCTGGCCGCGAGCGAGGGGACGTCGGCCGGCGGGGCGCGCCGACCCCGCTCCCGCAGCGCGTGGGTGTTGATGGCGCGTGCCGAACCCGGCTTCGGTGCGTGGGCGGATTACTTCGCCGGTTACTCGGGACTGCGTGCGGACCTGGAGGCGGGCATCACCCGCACCGTCGACGCGGAGGAGGTGGACGGCTTCTACGCCGAGGTCGGGAGGTTCCTGTTCGACGTCGAGGACCTTCTCGGGCGCTGACTACCGTGCCGGTTTCCGCAGGTGCCGCCGGGTCCGATCCGCGTGCGCGAGCGGGTGATTCCGGACACCTCCGGGCGTCCACCCGCCGGGCTGCCCCAGATAGTCACCTATTCGATGAGAACTCGTCGATGGAGTAGGTGGTGGGGGGCTGGTTCTACTCGTATTATTGAATCCAGGTAACCGCCAGTCCGTTACCCGCCTCTCCGCACCGCGGTGAGGTGCCAACTCTTAGTGCCGGGGGAGGTACCGTGCCACTCTCCGAGCACGAGCAGCGCATGCTCGACCAGATCGAGAGCGCTCTCTACGCCGAGGATCCCAAGTTCGCGTCCACAGTGAGGGGCGGACGTATTCGCGTCGCCTCCAGCAAGCGCCGATTGCAGGCGGCGGCCCTGTTCGTTCTGGGTCTCGTTCTTCTCATCGTGGGTGTGGCTGTCGATGTGTTGAGGTTGGGCGATTTCCCGATCGTCAGTGTGATCGGGTTCGTCGTGATGTTCGGTGCCGGTGTTCTCTTCCTCGTCGGCGGAGGAAAGAGCCATCTGGCGGCGGTTCCCGACGGAGACGACTCAGGCTCCGGTGGGGCAGATGCCAACCGCGGCTCGCATCAACGCAAGCCGCACGGAGGTAAGAAGTCCGGCGGATTCTCGTCGCGGATGGAAGACAGGTTCCGCAAGAGATTCGAACAGGAATAGGCCGGCACACTTTCCGAACGGCGGCGGCGCTACCCATGGGTCGCGCCGCCGCCGTTTGCGTGTGTGGCCGCGGTCCGACCCGTGCCCCCACATCGACCCACCGGGGTCCCCACAGTTCCCCACCGAGCGTGGCCGGCCGCAAAGGGTGCCGCCCGTCGGGGTGATTGAGCGCTCCGACCTGGGCGTTTCGGCGGCTTTCGGGTGGCCCCCGTGAGGGATGTCGCGTGCCTGGCCGGGTGTTTGCGGTCACGTTCGCCGCGTCCCCCACTTCGACCCATGCGTGTGAACTGCAGTTATCTTTCGAAACTTGTCAAATCGGCCCCGAGTTTGGAGTCGTGGTGGGGGAAAGTGGGGTACTGTGGTGCGCAGCGGATCGTGGGAGCGACCCGCATGAATGCTGGGTCGCACCAACCGGTGAGGTCCCAACAGATTCGCCACAGGGGCTCCGGCGGGAGGTGACGAGATGTTTCTCGGTACCTACACGCCGAAGCTCGACGACAAGGGGCGACTGACGTTGCCTGCGAAGTTCCGGGACGCGTTGGCTGGAGGGTTGATGGTCACGAAAGGTCAGGACCACAGCCTTGCGGTGTACCCCCGCGAGGAGTTCACCGCGGTCGCGCGTCGTGCTGCTGCGGCTTCCCGGACCAACCCGCAGGCCCGTGCATTCGTGCGCGGACTTGCATCGGGGACGGACGAGCAGCACCCCGACGGTCAGGGCCGGATCACGCTGTCCGCCGACCACCGTCGCTACGCGGGGCTGTCGAAGGACTGTGTGGTGATCGGTCAGATCGAATTCCTCGAGATCTGGGACGCCCGAGCGTGGGAGTCCTACCTCGCGGAGCACGAGGAGAGCTACTCGCAAGCCAGAGACGAGGCGCTCGAAGGGATCTTCTAGCCCGGAGACGCCATCGGCGAGTGCCGCGAGGCCTCTGCCCGAAGGTGACCCTGACGCACTTCCCCAGTGTCAGGTTCGCCGCCGGGACCCTGACGCACTTCCCCAGCGCCAGGTCCCCGATCGGACAGGGACCCCGAGGCATTCGCCCACCCTGCACAGCAACACACCGCGGAAGAGTCGGAGGAATCATGGTCGACGGCGAGGACGGCAAGGTCCCCGGCGAGTTCGGTCATGTCCCGGTACTGCTCAATCGTGCCGACGACCTGCTGGGTCCGGCGATCACGGCCGACAACCCGCGCGGTGACGGCGCCGTCATGATCGACGCGACCCTCGGTCTCGGCGGGCATTCGGAGTATTTCCTGCGCACCTACCCCGGGTTGCATCTCATCGGCCTGGACCGAGATCCCGAGGCGTTGCGCATCGCGTCGGACCGTCTCGCGCCCTTCGCGGACCGGACGACGTTCGTGCACACCCGCTACGACGGCATCGTCGAGGCCCTCGGTCAGGCGGGCCTCGATCCCGTCGGATCGGTGCACGCGATCCTGTTCGATCTCGGGGTTTCCTCGATGCAGCTCGACGAGGCCGATCGGGGCTTCGCATACTCGATCGACGCGCCGCTGGACATGCGGATGAATCCGACGACGGGCATCACGGCCGCCGAGGTCCTCAACACGTACAGCCACGGCGAACTGGCGCGGATCCTGAGCACGTACGGCGAGGAGCGATTCGCCGGCCGGATCGCGTCCGAGATCGTGCGCCGTCGCCAGAAGCAGCCGTTCACGACCAGCGCTGCGCTGGTGGAACTCCTCTACGACACCATCCCGGCCGCCACCCGGCGCACCGGGGGACACCCTGCCAAGCGGACCTTCCAGGCGCTGCGGGTGGAAGTCAACGGCGAACTCGATTCGCTGCGCGACGCGATCCCCGCGGGGCTGGATGCGCTCGCGGTCGGTGGGCGTGTGGTGTTCATGTCGTACCAGTCGCTCGAGGATCGCGTCGTCAAGCAGGAACTCGCTCCGCGCGCGAAATCGAAGACGCCCGAGGGGCTCCCCGTGGAGCTGCCGGGGATGGGTCCGGAGTTCAAGATCCTCACCCGTGGTGCGGAGAGGGCCTCCGAGGCCGAGATCGAAGACAACCCACGAGCGGCACCGGTCCGCCTGAGGGCAGCGGAACGAATCGCGAGGAAGGCGTAGCGCATGACTGTGCAGATGACTCCCGTCGGTGTCGGGTCCGCGAGTCTTCGCCGGTCGGATGCCGCGCAGCGTGCCTACGAACGCCGCCGGCAGCGTGCCACCGTGGCGGGCCACCCGTCGGCGTCGGACACGCGTGTCACCTCGGTCGTGACGACACCCAAGGACGTCGTGGCCCGGATTCCGTTCGTGGCCACCATCATCGGGTTGCTGTGTCTGGGACTCGCGGCCACGCTGCTGCTCACGACGCGCTCGGCGGAGGATTCGTACGAGCTGGCCGCCACGCGCGCGCACAATCAGACGCTTCGTGAGCAGGCTGTCGACCTCAAGCGCGAGGTGGAGGCCGGCAACTCGGCGCCCGTTCTCGCGCAGAAGGCCGCCGAGTTGGGCCTGATTCCCGCGAAGGATCCGGCGCGGCTGCTGCAGGCGTCGGACGGCTCGGTCCAGGTGATCGGCACGCCGAAGCCCGCGGAGGGCAAGCCGGTCGCTCCGTTGGACCGGACACCGGCGCCGACGGTCGCCCCCGAGCGTCCTCGGCAGCAGACGACCACCGCCCCGCCGACCACGCCGCCGAGCACCACGTCGCCGGGTACTCCCGCCACGCCGCAGCCGAGCAATGACGGCCGCATCCAGGCACAGGGTGAACAATTGACACCCGTGACGGTGATCACCCAACCTCCGGTGGGCGCGCGCCAGTGAGCGGCTCCGCTCCGCGGCGTCGCCGGCCGGCACCCCCGCCTCGACGTCCGAAGCGGGGGCGCACGAAGCGCGGCGATTCCTTCGAGTTCCGTCTCCGTGGCGGGCGCCTCGTGATGCTCGGCGCGCTGGCCATCGTTGCGGTCCAACTGCTCTGGGTCCAGGGCATCGCGGCTCCGCGGCTGTCCGCCGAGGCCGCCAATCAGCGCACCACGACCGTGACGTTGCCCGCGGTCCGCGGCGCCGTGGTCGATCGCAACGGCAACAAGCTCGCCTACACCCTCGACGCGAAGGCTCTCACGTTCCAGCCCGTCGCCGAACGGAAGAGGCTCGAGGAAGCGCACGCGGAGAACCCGGAGAAGCCCGAGCCCGACGAGCGGCTGCAGGAGATCGCGGAGGGTATCCACGAGCGACTCGGCGACACCGTTTCCGAGAGCGACCTGCTCGAGAAGTTGCGCAGCGACGAGACCTTCGTCTATCTCGCGCGCAGCGTCGACCCGGCGATCGCCGCCGACATCGGCGACGAGTTCCAGGAGGTGGGGCTCGAACGGCAGGACATCCGCGAGTATCCGGGAGGTTCGCTCGCCGCCAACGTCGTGGGGGCGACCGGATGGGACGGCCACGGACTGCTCGGTCTGGAGGCGTCCCTCGACTCGACGCTGGCGGGGAAGGACGGCTCGGAGACCCACGACCGGGGTTCGGACGGCGCGGTCATCCCGGGCAGCCGGCGTGATCTCCGCGAGGCGGTCGACGGGTCCACGGTGGAACTCACGCTCGACTCCGACCTGCAGTACTACGTGCAGCAACAGACGCAGCAGGCCAAGGACCTGTCGGGCGCGAAGAACGCGTCCGTCGTGGTGCTCGACACGAAGACCGCCGAAGTCCTCGCGATGGCGAACGACGGCACGTTCAATCCGGCGATCGGGGTGGGCAACAACCCGCGTACCGCGCAGATGGGCAACCTTCCCGTGAGCTCGCCGTTCGAGCCGGGTTCGGTGAACAAGATCGTCACCGCCGCTGCGGCGATCGAGTACGGCCTCACCACCCCCGACGAGGTACTCCAGGTTCCGGGCACCATTCAGATGGCCGGCGTCTCCGTCAAGGACGCGTGGGCGCACGGCGTGGTGCCGTTCACCAGCACCGGGGTTTTCGGAAAGTCGTCCAACGTCGGCACCCTGATGCTCGCGGAACGTGTCGGTGAGGAACGCTTCGCGGACATGCTCCACCGCTTCGGGCTCGGCCAGGTCACCGATGTCGGGCTGCCCGGCGAGAGTGCCGGCAGTGTCCCGGCCCTGGAGGACTGGTCGGGGGGTACCTTCGCGAACCTGCCTATCGGGCAGGGTCTTTCGATGACCCTGTTGCAGATGACCGGCATGTATCAAGCGATCGCGAACGATGGTGAACGGATCTCTCCGCGGATCGTCAAGGCTGTGGTCGACGAGGACGGCACCCGTACCGAGACCGAACGTCCCGAGCCCGTACGCGCGATCAGTGAGGAAACGGCGCGTACGGTGCGCGACATGTTCCGTTCGGTGACCCAGAAGGATCCGATGGGCTACCAGCAGGGCACGGGCCCGCAGGCGGCCGTGGAGGGCTACCAGATCACCGGCAAGACGGGCACGGCCCAGCAGGTGGATCCTGCCTGCCGGTGCTACTCCAACTCGAACTACTGGATCACGTTCGCCGGTATCGCTCCGGCCGATGATCCGCGCTACGTCATCGGCATCATGCTCGACGCGCCGGTGCGGGGGATCGACGGCGGCGGTGGCCAGTCGGCGGCGCCGCTGTTCCACAACATCGCGTCGTGGCTGCTGCAACGCGACAGCGTTCCGATGTCGCCGGATCCGGGTCGGCGGTTGGTGCTCCAGGCGGACTGACGAGGCGGTCGGCGTGACGATTCCCACGGACGGGCGTGTGCCGGGCACGCTGACTCGTGCAGCGGGAGTCGCCGCCGGTAATCTGACATGTCGATCATCGCGCGGTGACCCGCGTGAAGTTCCGAAAGAAATCCATCGGATACCCGATCCGAAGCGACCCGAGAGGACCTACTGCCTGTGCATCCGAGTCCGCAGCCGTCAACGCCGGACGCGGCGGCGGTGGGTGGTCTCCGGCCGGAGAATCCACCGTTCACTGCCCTGACCGACCTCGCGGCGCGGATCGGTGCCCGACTCGAGTGGATCGGGTCGCCCGGCGCCGACGCCGGTGACGTGACGGGCGTCGAGTTGCGGGCGCAGGCGGTGCGCCGGGGCGACCTGTTCGCCGCGCTGCCGGGGGCCCACACACACGGGGCGGAGTTCGTGGGTGTCGCCATCGCTGCCGGTGCGTCCGCCGTTCTCACCGACGACGCCGGCGTCGCGATGCTCGCTGTGCGCACCGGGGAGTCGGACGCGTCGCTGCCGGTGCTGGTGCACCCCGATCCGCGGCAGGTCCTCGGCGAGGCCTCGGCGACCATCTACGGGCACCCGTCCGAGCACATGCAGATCATCGGAATCACCGGCACCTCGGGGAAGACCACGACGTCGTACCTGGTCGAAGCGGGTCTCGCCGCGGCCGGGCACACGATCGGCCTGGTCGGCACGATCGAGACGCGGGTGGCGGGGCATCGGGTGCCGAGCGCCCTGACGACGCCGGAGGCGCCGCAGTTGCACGCGCTGTTCGCGGCGATGCGTGAACGCGGCATCGACACGGTCGTCATGGAGGTGTCGAGTCACGCGCTGGCGCTGGGCCGGGTCGACGGCGTCCGATTCTCGATCGGGGCATTCACCAACCTGTCGCAGGATCACCTCGACTTCCACAAGGATTTCGACGACTACTTCAACGCCAAGAGTCGGCTGTTCGCCGCCGACTCCGCGGTGTGCGCCCAGCGCGCAGTGATCTGCACCGACGACCGGTGGGGCGTCCGGATGGCCGAGATCGCCCGCCACGCGCATCCCGCTGACGCGGACGCGGTGGAGACCGTGTCCACGCACCCGCCCGCCGATTGGACGGCCACCGCCACGTCGTCGTCCGACACCGGAAACCAGGTCTTCACCCTCACCGGTCCCGACGGCACGCCGCGCACCGCGACACTTCGCCTACCCGGCCACTACAACGTCGCCAACGCCGCGCTGGCCGCCGCGATCTGCTGTTCGGCGGGAGCCGACGTGGACGCCGCTCTGGCCGGGATCGCGAACGTCGACGTCCCGGGTCGGGTGGAACGCGTCGAGCGGGGCCAGGACTTCCTCGCAGTCGTCGACTACGCCCACAAGCCGGCAGCACTGGAAGCCGTCATCGCGACCCTGCGCGGGCAGACGAAGGGGCGGATCGCCGTCGTCGTCGGTGCCGGCGGTGACCGTGACCGCGGCAAGCGGCCCCTGATGGGCGAGGCCGGCGCCCGCGGCGCCGACCTCTTGGTGGTCACCGACGACAATCCGCGCACCGAGGACCCCGCCGCCATCCGCGCACAGATGCTCGCCGGAGCCGTGGCCGTTCCGGACGCCGAGCGCGGGGAGGTCCGCGAGATCGGTGACCGCGCGGAGGCCATCGCCGCGGCGGTCCGCTGGGCGCGGACCGGTGACGTGGTGCTCGTGGCCGGCAAGGGGCACGAGTCGGGCCAGGAGGTCCACGGGGTGAAATACCCATTCGACGACCGCGAGGTCCTGGCAGCGGCGATCGCACGGATCGTTCCCGAGGATCGCGCACACGGAGGAAACGCATGATCCCGATGACGCTCGCTCAGATCGCTCAGGCGGTCGGCGGGACGCTCCACGACGTCGACGATCCGTCGGCAACCGTCTCGGGAACGGTGGAGTTCGATTCCCGCAAGATCACCCCGGGTGGCCTGTTCCTGGCGCTGCCCGGTGCGCGGGTGGACGGCCACGACCACGCGGCCGGTGCGGTCGCGGCCGGTGCGGTCGCGGTGCTCGCGGCGCGTCCCGTCGGGGTTCCCGCGATCGTCGTCGAGCCGCTCGGCACGTCGGGCAACGGGGCACTGGCCCTCGAACACGATCGTGACGGGTCCGGGGCCGCGGTGCTGGCGGCGCTCGGCAAGCTGGCCCGCGCCAGCGTCGACCGGCTCACCACCGAGTCGGGGCTGACGGTCGTGGGCGTCACGGGGTCGTCGGGCAAGACGTCCACGAAGGACCTGCTCGCCGCGGTGCTGTCGCCGCTGGGATCGGTCGTCGCGCCCCCCGGGTCGTTCAACAACGAACTGGGACATCCGTGGACCGCGCTGCGCGCCGACGCCGACACCCGGTTCCTGGTGCTCGAGATGTCCGCGCGCGGCCGTGGCCACATCGCGGCGCTCGCGGAGATCGCACCACCCCGTATCGGAGTGGTCCTCAACGTCGGTACCGCGCATCTCGGCGAGTTCGGCTCGCGCGAGGCGATCGCGGAGACCAAGGGCGAACTGCCCGCGTCGCTGCCGTCCGCGGCCGACGGCGGAGTGGCGGTCCTCAACGCCGACGACCCGCTGGTCGCGGCGATGGCGGACCGGACCGAGGCGCGCGTGGTGATGGTCGGCCTGTCGGGCAACGCCGACGTCCGCGCCACCGACGTGCGCCTCGACGACCAGGCGCGCGCGAGCTTCACGCTGACGTGCGCGGCCGGGGCGGTCCCGGTCACTCTCGCGGTCCACGGCGAGCACCACGTCGGCAACGCGCTCGCGGCGGCCGCCGTCGCACTCGAGTGCGGTGCGACCCTCGATCAGATCGCTGCGGCTCTCGGCGGCGCGGCGCCCGTGTCGGCCCGCCGCATGGAGGTCCGGGACCGGTCCGATGGCGTGACCGTCGTCAACGACTCGTACAACGCCAACCCCGATTCGATGCGCGCCGCGATCAAGGCGCTGGTGTCCATGGCGCGGTCGGGACGTGGTCCGGCGCGCCGGACGTGGGCGGTCCTCGGTGAAATGGCGGAACTGGGGCCAGAATCAGTGGTCGAGCACGACGCGATCGGACGGTTCGCGGTGCGCTTGGACGTGACCAAGCTGATCCTCGTCGGACCGGGCCGGCCCGTCCGCGCGATGTACCAGGGAGCGGTGATGGAAGGTTCGTGGGGTGACGAGGCGATCCACGTGCCCGACGGTGCGAGCGCGATCGCACTGCTCGAGCAGGAACTGAGGGCCGGTGATCTGGTGCTGGTGAAGGCGTCGCAGTCGATCGGTCTGTGGGAGGTCGCGGATGCCGTGCTCGCGGCGCCCGTGGCGGGTTCGGTGACCGGCGAGGAGGCGCCGCAGTGAGGCAGATCCTCTTCGCCGCGGGCATCGCGCTCGCCGTCTCCATCCTGCTGACACCGGTCTTGATCAAGGTCTTCTCGCGGCAGGGCTTCGGGCAGGAGATCCGGGTCGAGGGGCCCGCGAGCCACCAGGCCAAGCGGGGGACGCCCACGATGGGTGGTGTCGCCATCCTGGCCGGTCTGTGGGCCGGCTACTGGGGTTCGCACCTGATCGGCATCGGCTACGACGCGGAGGGCCCGACGGCGTCGGGTCTGCTGGTGCTCGGCCTGACGACCGCGCTCGGCGCGGTCGGCTTCCTCGACGACTTCATCAAGATCCGCAAGCAGCGCAACCTGGGCCTGAACAAGACCGCCAAGCTGGTCGGCCAGCTCGTGGCTGCCGTGGTCTTCGCGATCCTGGCGCTGCAGTTCCGCGGTGGCAACGGTCTGACACCCGGCAGCGTGCACCTGTCCTACGTACGCGACATCGCGACCGTCAGCATGGGTTCGATCGTCTTCATCCTGTTCGTGTACCTGCTGGTGAGCGCGTGGTCGAACGCGGTGAATCTCACCGACGGGCTCGACGGTCTCGCGGCGGGCTCGATGAGCCTCGTGCTCGGTGCCTACGTCATCATCACGTTCTGGCAGTACCGCAACGCGTGCAGTGGCGGGCCGGTCACCGCCGGACCCGCCAAGGGCTGCTACGACGTCCGCGACCCACTGGACCTGGCGCTGCTGTGCGCGGCGGGTGCCGCGGCGTGCATCGGCTTCCTGTGGTGGAACGCCGCGCCGGCGAAGATCTTCATGGGCGACACCGGTTCGCTGGCTCTCGGTGGCATGCTCGCGGGTCTGTCCATCACGACCCGCACCGAACTGCTGATGGTCGTCATCGGCGCGCTGTTCGTCGCCGAGGCCGCGTCGGTGGTCATCCAGGTGGCGGTCTTCCGATCGAGTCGCCGAAGGGTCTTCCGGATGGCACCGTTCCATCACCACTTCGAACTCGGTGGCTGGGCGGAAACCCAGGTGATCATCAGATTCTGGTTGCTGGCGGCGATCGCGTCCGCGATCGGGTTGGCGTTGTTCTACAGCGAGTACCTCGCGGCGATCGGGGACTGATCCATGCCGATCGATCCTGCGAACCTGGACGGGCTGCGCGGTGCCCGGGTCCTGGTGACCGGCGCGGGCATCTCCGGTCGGGCAGTCATCGCACCGCTGCACGACCTCGGAGCACACGTGACGGTCACCGACACCGCGGCCGACGCGCTCGCGCGTTGCGCGGAGGCGGGGGCGTCCACGGTGCCGGTCGACGACCTGGCGGCGGATCCTCGGCGGATGGCCGAGTTCGAGCTCGTCGTCACGAGCCCGGGCTTCCGGCCCGACGCACCCGTGCTGGCCGCCGCCGCGGCCGCGGGGGTTCCGGTGTGGGGCGACATCGAATTCACGTGGCACGTCGACCGGTCGGGGATGTACGGACCGCCGCGGCAGTGGCTGGTCGTCACCGGGACCAACGGCAAGACGACCACGACGTCGATGCTGCACTCGATCCTCGAGGCGGCCGGTTTCGTGTCCGCCGCGTGCGGCAACATCGGTCTTCCGGTCCTCGATGCGCTGCGGGCGCAGCCGCGGGCGGAGGTGCTGGCCGTCGAGCTGTCGTCCTTCCAGCTGCACTGGGCGCCGTCGGTTCGGCCCGCGGCGGGGGTCGTGCTCAACATCGCCGAGGACCACCTGGACTGGCACGGCGGCATGCCGGGATACGTCGACGCCAAGGCACAGGCTCTGACGGGCGCCGTCGCGGTCGTCGGGCTCGACGACCCGGTGGCGGCCTCGCTGGCGGACCGCTCGCGGGACGGGCGCACGATCGGATTCCGCCTGGGCGAACCCGACCCGAACGAACTCGGCGTCGTCGACGGCGTGCTCGTCGATCGCGCGTTCGCGGACGGCGCAGCCCTCGTTCCAGCGGACGAGATCAGCCCGCCGGGGCCGGCGGGAGTGTCCGACGCGCTGGCGGCCGCTGCGCTGGCCCGCGCGATCGGTGTCACCACCGATGCGGTTGCCGCGGGACTGCGTGCGCATCGCGTGGGCCCGCACCGAGCGCAGGTCGTCCGCACGCTCGCGGAGATCACGTTCGTCGACGACTCGAAGGCGACCAATCCGCATGCGGCGCGCTCGTCGATCGTCGCGCACGATTCGGTCGTGTGGATCGCCGGCGGCCTGCTCAAGGGCGCCCGCGTGGACGACCTCGTCGCCGAGGTGGGCGAGCGGATCGCCGGGGCGGTCCTGATCGGCCGTGATGCCGGGGCGATAGCGGACGCGCTCGCACGACACGCCCCCGAGGTTCCGGTCGTTCTCGTCCGCGCGGGCGACGATGGGGGCCATGAGGGTGTGGACGGGCCCGAGGAAGGCGCCGAGCCGGCGCTTCACCTCGATCTTCCCGCGGCGGACGCGGACACCGTGATGGCGGAGGCGGTGCGGACCGCTGCGGCGCTGGCTGCGCCGGGCGACGTCGTCCTGCTCGCGCCCGCGGCGGCGTCGCTCGACATGTTCGACTCGTACGGGCACCGTGGACGCAGTTTCGCCGCGGCGGCCGCGGCGCTGACCGCTGCCGACACCGGCCGGGGGATCGAGGGATGACCACGGCCGGCGAACGTGCGCCGCGCACCAGGATCGGTGCGTGGCTTGCGCGTCCGCTGACGTCGTTCCATCTCGTCGTCACGATCGCGATGCTGCTGACCGTCCTCGGTCTGGTGATGGTTCTGTCGTCGTCGAGTGTCGAGTCGGTGGCTCGTGACGGTTCGGCGTACGGCAAGTTCGTCTCACAGCTGATCTTCGCCACGGTCGGTCTGGTGATCTTCTACTGCGCGCTGATCGTTCCGGTGCGCCTGCTGCGCAAGTGGGCGCTGCCCGCGTTCGGCGTGACCATCGTGATGCTCGTGCTGGTGTTGATTCCGGGTATCGGTACGGAGTCCCAGGGCACGCGTGGCTGGTTCGTGATCGGCCCGATCTCCCTGCAGCCGTCGGAGCTGGCGAAGATCGCGTTCGCGGTGTGGGGTGCGCATCTCCTCGCTACGCGGCGGCGCGAGAACCCCCCGCTCAGGGAGATGCTGATACCGCTGGTGCCGGCGGCGCTGGTGGTGTTCTTCCTGATCGTCCTGCAGCCCGACCTGGGCACCACCATCTCGCTCGCGATCATCCTGCTGGCGCTGCTCTGGTTCGCCGGTCTGCCGCTCAAGATCTTCCTGTCCCTGCTGGTGGCCGGCGCGACTGCCGCGACCACACTGGCGCTCACCGCGGGGTATCGATCCGCGCGTGTCCAGTCCTTCCTGAACCCGGGTGACGACGCCCAGGGCGCGGGCTACCAGGCGCGGCAGGCCAAGTACGCGCTCGCCGACGGCAGCCTGTTCGGCGAAGGACTCGGCCAGAGCCGCGCCAAGTGGAGTTATCTCCCGAACGCGCACAACGACTTCATCTTCGCGATCATCGGCGAAGAGCTCGGCTTCATCGGCGCCGGCGCCGTGATCGGACTGTTCGCGTTGTTCGTCTACACCGGCCTGCGAATCGCTCGCCGGTCGGCCGACCCGTTCCTGCAGCTGCTGACCGCGACCGCCACCGCGTGGATCACCGGCCAGGCGTTCATCAACATCGGCTACGTCGTCGGCGTCCTGCCGGTGACGGGTCTGCAGTTGCCGTTGGTGTCGGCGGGCGGCACGTCGACGGCGACGACGCTACTGATGTTCGGCCTCGTCGCGAACGCGGCCCGGCACGAACCCGAGGCGGTGTCGGCGCTGCACAGCGGTCAGGACGGCCGCGTCGCGCGCCTGCTCCGGCTGCCGAAGCCGGCGGCGTACATCCCGCCTCGGAAGCGGGGCGCCGCGGTGGTCCGCGGGCAGGAGAATCGGAAGATCCAGCCGGCGCGCGGCGAGCGGGCCCCCGCTCGGACCGAGCGGATCGGCACCGGCAATCCGTACGGACAGCCACAGGGGCGTGGACACGACACGGCCCGCCGAACGCCGCCGGCCAGGGGCCGACGGTCGGACGACAACGAGGGGCGAAGCCCCATGACGGAGCGGGGGCGCGCGACGCGTGCGCGCGACCCGCGTCCAGGAGAGCGAGGAATACGTAGGTGAACGGCGTGAACGGCAGGAACGGCAGGAACGGCAGGAACACTGCCCTTTCGGTGGTGGTCGCCGGCGGCGGGACCGCCGGACACATCGAGCCGGCGATGGCCGTGGCGGACGCGGTCCGCGCGCTCGACCCGTCCGCCGTGGTGACGGCGCTGGGCACGCAGCGCGGACTCGAGACCACTCTCGTCCCCGAGCGCGGTTACCCCCTCGAACTGATCCCGCCGGTTCCACTGCCGCGTAAACCGACGATGGACCTGCTGCGCCTGCCGGGCAGGCTGCGACGCTCCATCGCCGCCACCCGTGAGGTGCTCGACCGCACCGACGCCGACGTGATAGTCGGGTTCGGCGGGTACGTCGCGCTGCCGGCCTACCTGGCGGCCGGGGCCGGGTTACTGCGGCGGCGCCGGAGGATTCCGATCGTCATTCACGAGGCCAACGCGAGTGCCGGTATCGCCAACAAGATCGGCGCCCGCCGGGCCCGACGCGTGCTCGCGGCGGTCCCCGGCTCGGGCGTCGCGGCCCGGGGAGCGGCGGACGCCGAGGTGGTGGGTATTCCGGTGCGCTCGTCGATCACGGGCCTGGACCGGGCGGCGCTGCGGGCGAAGGCGCGCGAGCATTTCGGTCTGCCCGCCGAAGGACCGGTGCTGCTGGTGTTCGGCGGTTCCCAGGGTGCGCGGTCGCTCAACGAGGCCGTCGTCGGCGCCGCGCCGCAGCTCGCCGCGGCGGGTGTGTCGGTGCTGCACGCGTACGGGCCCAAGAATTCGGTCGACGTCGAATCGGGGGCGGCGGCGCCCTACGTGGCGGTGCCGTACCTCAAGCAGATGGATCTCGCGTACTCCGCGGCGGACGCCGTGATCTGCCGTTCCGGTGCGATGACGGTAGCCGAGGTGTCCGCGGTAGGTCTGCCCGCCGTCTACGTGCCGTTGCCACACGGAAACGGTGAGCAGGAACTGAACGCCCGGCCCGTCGTCGCTGCGGGTGGTGGGATGATCGTGGCAGACGCGGAGCTGACGCCGCAGTTCGTGGCGGACACCGTCGTACCGCTGCTCGGAGACCGGGCGCGACTCGACGAGATGGGTCGCTGCGCCGCCGGCGCCGGTCACCGCAGTGCAGCCGCTGCGGTCGCGCAGATCGTTGTCGACGTAGCAAGGGGAAACCGATGAGTGAGCAGCTACCCGTGGGGCTCGAGCGGGTGCACATGGTCGGGATCGGCGGTGCGGGCATGTCCGGCATCGCGCGGATCCTGCTCGCTCGCGGCGGTCAGGTATCCGGTTCCGACGCGAAGGAGAGCCGCGGGGTGCTGTCGTTGCGCGCCCGCGGCGCCGTGGTGCGGATCGGCCACGACGCGAGCGCACTCGACCTGTTGCCGGGCGGGCCGACCGCTGTGGTCACCACCCACGCCGCGATCCCGAAGGACAATCCCGAACTCGTGGAGGCGGCGGCTCGGGGGATCCCGGTGATCCTCCGGCCGGCGGTGCTCGCGTCCCTCATGCAGGGCCACCGCACGCTCCTCGTGTCGGGCACGCACGGGAAGACGTCGACCACCTCGATGCTCGTGGTCGCTCTGCAGCACTGCGGATTCGATCCGTCGTTCGCGGTCGGCGGTGAGCTGAACGAGGCGGGCACCAACGCGCACCACGGCACCGGTGACGTCTTCGTCGCCGAGGCGGACGAGAGCGACGGCTCGCTGCTGCAGTACGACCCCGACGTGGTGATCGTCACCAACGTCGAGGCCGATCATCTCGACTTCTTCGGCACCAGCGACGCATACGTCCAGGTCTTCGACGACTTCGTCGCGCGGATCGCGCCGGGCGGCCTGCTGGTGGCGTGTCTCGACGACCCCGGGTCGGCGGCGCTCGCACGCCGAACGATCGAGGCGGGCCGCCACGACGTCCGTGTCGTCGGCTACGGCACCGCGGACGGTGTGGCCGCCGCCGGTCCCGTGCCGGTCGGCGTCGAGCTGGTGTCGTGGGAGGCCCGCGATACCGGGGGAGTGGCCCAGATCAGGTTCGCCGGTGAGGACGCCGCGCGCACTCTGCGCCTCGGGGTCCCCGGAAAGCACATGGCGCTCAACGCGCTTGCCGCTCTGCTCGCCGGTCGCGGCGCGGGGGCGTCGATCGACGAACTGCTCGAGGGGCTCGCCGGGTTCGGCGGAGTCCATCGCCGATTCCAGTTCACCGGGCGTGAGCGGGGCGTTCGGGTGTTCGACGACTATGCGCACCATCCGACGGAGGTGCGCGCCGTCCTCGGTGCGGCAAGCGATCTCGTCGACGACGACCGGCAGCCGGGCCGGGTCGTCGTGGTGTTCCAGCCGCATCTCTACTCGCGGACGGTCACGTTCGCGCAGGAATTCGGTGAGGCGCTCGATCTGGCGGACGAGGTCGTGGTGCTCGACGTCTACGGCGCCCGCGAGGAGCCGTTGCCGGGGGTGAGCGGGGCACTGGTCGCGCAGTCGGTGACGAAACCCGTTCATTATCAGCCGGATCGGTCGCAGGTGCCGCGTCAGGTCGCGAGCCTGGCGGAACCGGGTGACGTCGTGATCACGATGGGTGCGGGCGACGTGACGATGCTCGGTGGTCAGATCCTCGACGCACTGCGGGCTCGCCCCAACGGCAGTCGTTCGGCGGCAGCGGGATCCGGTTCGGAGCGGATGTGACCTCCGATCGCCGGAGTCGCTCGCGGGGCGGACGAAGCGACGCCAGGCGGGACCGCCGGGTGCGCTCCCGACCGAGCGAGCAGGTTCCGCAGGGCTCGTCCGTGCAGGTCGATTCGCCGGAGCCGGCGGAGCGGTCGGGCCGGGGATCCGTCGATCGGGCACGTGCCAGGTCGTTGCGTCGCAAGGTCTTCCTGATCGGCGGAACCGTGGCGGTGCTGATCGTCGCGCTCACGGCTACGTTGTGGTTCAGCCCCTTGATGTCGGTGCGGAGCGTCGAGTTCGTCGGCGACGGCGTGCTCTCGTCCGAGGAAGTACTGGCGCAGGCCCGGATCCAGGAGGGCAGGCCGTTGCTGCGGGTCGACACGGCCGCGGCAGCGCAGCGGGTCGCCGGCATGCCGCGGGTCGCGGAGGCCCGGGTGCGGCGCGAGTATCCGTCGACCGTCGTGGTCTCGGTCACCGAGCGGATTCCGGTGGTGTTCTTCGATTCCCCGGAGGGCACCCACCTCATGGACGAGAACGGCGTCGATTTCGCGATCGAGCCTCCGCCGTTCGGTGTGGTGCGTCTGGTGACTCCCACCCCGGGACGCGACGACCACGCGACGCAGGCTGCGCTCGAGGTGCTGGGGGCTCTACCGGAGTCCGTGCGCTTCCAGGTCTCCGAGGTTGCCGCGCCGACGATTTCGAGTGTCTCGGTTACTCTTGTGGACGGCCGTGTCGTGGTGTGGGGCAGTGCCGACGGCTCCGAGAGGAAGTCGGCGGTGGTGTCCGTGCTGTTGACGCAGCCCGGCCGGATCTTCGATGTGTCGAGTCCCGAGTTGCCCACAGTAAAGTGATGGGTGATCCTGGGGCCGCACACCGCAATCCAGGTCAGCGGCAACCAACGCCCGCAAAAACTTGGCGCGTGTCGGCGCGCCTGCTGGCGGATCGCTGTGCCACTGCATAGCGTTTCGCTTCGAGGGACTACTTGACATAACCTTGACCCTGTGGTTGAGGTTGAGGGTTTTCCGGCAATCACCCCCTTAGTACGAGCGCGAAACCCACTCACGGAAGGCGAGAGCCCATGACGCCCCCGCACAACTACCTCGCCGTAATCAAGGTCGTCGGTATCGGCGGCGGCGGCGTCAACGCGGTCAACCGCATGATCGAGCAGGGACTCAAGGGAGTCGAGTTCATCGCGGTCAACACGGACGCCCAGGCTCTGCTGATGTCCGACGCCGACGTCAAGCTCGACGTCGGACGCGAGCTCACCCGCGGCCTCGGCGCCGGCGCCGACCCGGAGGTCGGCCGCAAGGCCGCCGAGGATCACAAGGACGAGATCGAAGAGGTCCTCAAGGGCGCCGACATGGTCTTCGTCACCGCGGGTGAGGGTGGCGGTACGGGCACCGGTGGCGCGCCCGTCGTCGCGAGCATCGCCCGCAAGCTCGGTGCTCTCACGATCGGTGTCGTGACTCGTCCGTTCTCGTTCGAGGGCAAGCGTCGTGGCTCGCAGGCGGAGTCCGGTATCTCCGCGCTCCGCGAGTCCTGCGACACGCTGATCGTCATCCCGAACGACCGTCTGCTCCAGCTCGGCGACGCCGCGGTGAGCCTGATGGACGCGTTCAGGAGCGCCGACGAGGTTCTCCTCAACGGTGTCCAGGGCATCACCGACCTCATCACCACGCCGGGTCTGATCAACGTCGACTTCGCGGACGTCAAGAGCGTCATGTCCGGTGCCGGCAGCGCGCTGATGGGCATCGGCTCCTCCCGCGGGGAGGGCCGCTCGATCAAGGCTGCGGAGACGGCGATCAACTCGCCGCTCCTCGAGGCGTCGATGGAAGGTGCACGCGGCGTGCTGCTGTCGATCGCGGGCGGCTCGGATCTCGGCTTGTTCGAGATCAACGAGGCCGCGTCGCTGGTCCAGGAGGCCGCGCACATCGACGCCAACATCATCTTCGGAACGGTCATCGACGATTCGCTCGGCGACGAGGTGCGGGTCACGGTCATCGCGGCGGGCTTCGACGGCGGCGCTCCCGTGAAGCGTCCGCTCGAGGTCCAGTCCGCGATCGGTCGCGGCAACATCGGTGCCGGTCGTGCCGGTGAGGTCGGCCAGTCCGAGCGCCCCGCCGCGGCTGCTCCGGCGGCGCCCGCCGAGCCGGCGCCGGCCCCGCCGGTGGCCCCGCGTGAGCCGGTCGGTACGCCCACCGGATCCAGCCTTCCGCCGCTCGGATCCACGGGGTCGCGTGCCGTGCCGGTCGGTAACGAGGACGGCGAGGACGACGACGTCGACGTGCCTTCCTTCATGCGCCGTTGAGCGGGGCAGCTGTGACGGGTGTTCGGGTCCGGCGGGTCGTCACGAGTCGATCCGGCGGGGTCTCCGCGGCACCCTACGATTCGTTCAATCTCGGTGACCACGTCGGCGACGATCCCGCGGCGGTCGAGGCCAATCGCCGTCGACTGGCCGAAGGCATCGGCCTGCCGTTCGAGCGGCTGGTCTGGATGGAGCAGATCCACAGTCGCAACGTGACCGTCGTCGACGGGCCGGTCGACGGCCCCGTGCCGGCGACGGATGCGCTGGTGACGAAGGTGCCCGGCCTGGCGTTGGTGACGCTGAGTGCCGACTGCGTCCCGATCCTGCTGTCCGACGACGAGGCGGGCGTGATCGCCGCGGTGCACGCCGGCCGCATCGGTGCCCGCATCGGCATCGTCCCGAAGGTGCTCGGCGCCATGATCGAGCAGGGCGCGCGTCCCGAGCGGATCGGAGCGTTCCTCGGACCCGCGGCCAGTGGCCGCCAGTACGAGGTGCCGGCCGCGATGCAGGCAGATGTCGAGAAGTTCCTTCCGGGCAGCGCGACGCGGACGGCGAAGGGCACCCCGGGCCTCGATCTGCGGGCGGGCCTGCGGCGACAGCTTCTCGCCGCGGGAGTCTCCGGGGTCGCGGAGGACCCGCGCTGCACGATCGAGGATCCGACACTGTTCAGCCATCGTCGGGGCGCACCGACCGGAAGGCTGGCCGCCGTGATCTGGATGGATCCGTCCGGGTCGGAGTGACGGAAGAGAGTTGACTGTCGGGATGGGTAGGCACGAAGAAGTTGCGTCGGCCCTGACGCGCGTGCGCGCCAGGCTCGATGCGGCCTGCCGGGACGCCGGTCGGGAGCCGTCCGAGGTCGCCCTGCTGCCCGTGACCAAGTTCTTCCCGGCATCGGATGTGCGGGTTCTCTACGACCTCGGGTGCCGGGCGTTCGGTGAGTCGCGGGAACCGGAGGCGAGTACCAAGGTCGCCGAGTTCTCCGCCGATCCCGCCGTCACCGAACCCGTGCGCTGGCACATGATCGGCCGGCTCCAGCGGAACAAGGTGAAGTCCGTGGTGCGCTGGGCCGACACAGTCCATTCGCTCGACAGCGGCCGGCTCACCGATGCGCTGTCCGGCGCCGTCGCTGCCGCGCTGGACGCGGGGGAGCGTTCACGTGCCGTCGAGGTTCTCGTCCAGGTCAGTCTCGACGGTGATCCGTCGCGTGGTGGTGTCCCGGTCGCGGACCTCGAGAGTCTCGCGGATCGGGTGGCGTCCGCACCCGGTCTCGAACTGGCCGGCCTGATGGCGGTTCCGCCGCTCGGCGCGGACCCCGATGCTGCGTTCGCGCAGTTGCACGAGGTGCACGCCGACCTGATGCGCGTGTATCCGGGTGCGGGGACGCTGTCGGCAGGGATGACCGGGGATCTGGAGTCCGCCGTCCGCCACGGTTCGACGTGCGTGCGTGTCGGAACTGCGCTGCTCGGCTCTCGACCGATAGTCTCGAAATGATCACCAGTCACACATGGAACACCAGTCACACCCGGATTTCTGCGGTCGACCGCAGGATTAGCCAGTACCAGTCCGCCGCGCCCAGGAAGGTCGATCAATGAGCAGCCTGCACAAGTTCAAGGCTTACTTCGGCATGGTTCCCCTCGAGGACTTCGAGGACGACTACATCGACGAGCCCGGTCAGGGCCGTCGCGAATACGCGGAACCGGGTTACGCGTCGGCGCGTCGCGACGACGTCGACAGCGACTTCGATCGCTACGAGCCCGCGCCCCGGCCGTCCCATCAGCGCGTCGAATCGATCGCGCCGCGCGGAGTCGCTCCGCGACCGACCCGAGGTTCACTCGCGGTCGACCCGCGGCTCGATCGGGTCGAGAGCCGCCGCTCCGCCGTCGACGAGAGCGGCCCGCTGTCCAAGATCACGACGCTCCGTCCCCGTGACTACGGCGAGGCGCGCACCATCGGCGAGCGTTTCCGTGACGGCACGCCGGTGATCATGGACCTGGTCGAGATGAGCAACGCCGATGCGAAGCGCCTGGTCGATTTCGCCGCCGGTCTCGCCTTCGCGCTGCGGGGATCGTTCGACAAGGTCGCCACCAAGGTGTTCCTGCTCTCGCCCGCCGACATCGATGTTTCCGCGGAGGAGCGCCGCCGGATCGCGGAGACCGGCTTCTACAACCAGAAGTGACCTGGGCGCGGTCGGCCGGATCGTGTGACCCGGTCGGCTGCTTCGCGGGATTGTGACACGCGGCTCGGCTTCCCCATTGGTTTTGATCGACTGGTTCCTGTCAGGCAGAGTGAAGGTGTGGCCGTGTTCTCGGTGATCTACGTGATCCTGTTCATCTTCTGGTTGTTGCTCATCGGGCGGATCATCGTCGAGTTCATCAGAGTCTTCGCCCGTGACTGGCGGCCGACGGGCTTCGTGGTGGTCGTCCTCGAGGCGATCTTCACGGTCACCGACCCACCGGTGAAGCTCCTGCGCCGACTGATCCCGCCGATCTCGCTCGGCGGAGTCCGGCTCGATCTCTCGATCATGGTGTTGCTGTTCCTGCTCTTCATCCTGATGCAGGTGGTCGCAGGACTGGCTTCACCCGCAGGTTTCGTGTGACAGAATGGCCCGCAGTTACAGTGTGACTGGTAACGAAATGGTTAACGAGTACGCGCAACGCGCTAGAACCGAATGCGTGCTAGACCGCCAAAAGATGCGTGAAGGGATCCTTCCATGCCGCTGACTCCAGCTGATGTGCACAACGTTGCGTTCAGTAAGCCTCCGATCGGGAAGCGTGGCTACAACGAGGACGAGGTAGACGCCTTCCTCGACCTCGTCGAGCAGGAGCTGTCGCGCCTCATCGAGGAGAACGCAGACCTCCGTCAGCGTGTCGGCGAGCTCGACCAGGAGCTGGCCGAGGCGAAGAAGGCCCCGCGTCCCGCGGCGGCAGCCGCGCCCGCTCCGGCGCCGGAGCCCGAGCCGGTTCGCGTCGTCGAGCCCCCCAAGCCCGCGCCTGCACCGGCCCCCGCGGCCGCGCCGCGTGAGGACGCCAACATGCAGGCCGCGAAGGTGCTGGGTCTGGCCCAGGAGATGGCCGACCGCCTCACCGGCGACGCCAAGACCGAGGCCGAGCAGCTGCTCAGCGATGCCCGCACCAACTCCGAGCGACTGGTGACCGACGCGCGCACCAAGTCGGAGACGATGGTTGCGGACGCGAAGCAGAAGTCCGAGACGATGGTCGCGGATGCGAAGCAGAAGTCCGAGTCGCTGCTGTCCGATGCCCAGACCCGCTCGGAGACCCAGCTGCGTCAGGCCAAGGAGAAGGCCGACGCGCTGCAGGCGGACGCCGAGAAGAAGCACACCGAGATCATGGCGACGATCAACCAGCAGCGTTCGGTCCTCGAAGGCCGCATCGAGCAGCTCAAAACGTTCGAGCGCGAGTACCGGGTGCGTCTCAAGTCGTACCTGGAGTCTCAGCTCGAGGAGCTCGAGCAGCGCGGCTCGGCGGTTCCGGTCGACGGCGGCCAGGACACCTTCGGTCCGGGCTCTCAGGCCGGCTTCACCCAGTCGTACGCCAAAGGAAACAACTGACCCCGAGTCGACGCCCGGCCGGCTCCCGAGCAGGGGGTGAATCGTGCTGGTCATGACGTTGGTCCTTGCCGCGGCGGGATTCGCGTTGCTGGTGATCGCTCTGATGACGGGTTCCGTCATCTGGGCGTGGGGTTGCATCCTGGTCTGTGTCGCAGGCGCCGTCCTCCTGCTCGTCAGTGCGTTGGCGAGCAGGAAGGCGGTGCCCGGCGAGACGGGGGCGCAGAATCCCCCCGGCGAGACCGGGACCGCGGATCTGCCCGACCACGGCGATTCCGGAAGCGATTCGACGCAGGGTTAGACTGAACGCACATTCGGCGTCGATCCGGCCATCACCGGGGAGCCTTCGGAAGAACGGTCGGTACTCGGTGGGGGCGCAAGCGCCACCGGGTTCCGGCTCACTAGAACCGAACGGGTGGGCCCGTCACAGCCCGAGGTCGAGAGGTTCGCCGCGTCCGCGCGGCGGGCAAGCGGGGTGGTACCGCGGTCACGGCGCACAGGGCGCCGTCGTCGTCCCCGTGCCGGTAGTAGGGCACGAGGAGCCAAACGGTGACCAGTAACGAATCCACCTCTCCCCGGACGAACGACGGGTACCCGCGCGTCGACATCGTCGGCGGACGCGCCACCGGATCCGTCTCCTTCCCGGACCTCGAGCAGAAGGTGCTCGCGGCCTGGGCGGCGGACGACACCTTCCGCGCCAGCATCGAGAATCGCGACGGTGCCGAGGATTTCGTCTTCTACGACGGCCCGCCGTTCGCCAACGGCCTGCCGCACTACGGGCACCTGCTCACCGGTTACGTCAAGGACGTCGTCCCGCGTTTCCAGACCATGCGTGGCAAGAAGGTCGACCGCCGTTTCGGCTGGGACTGCCACGGCCTGCCCGCCGAGCTCGAGGCGGAGAAGCAGCTCGGTATCAAGGACAAGTCGCAGATCGACGCGATGGGCCTCGCCGAGTTCAACGCCTACTGCAAGCAGTCCGTCCTGCGCTACACCGACGAGTGGCGTGACTACGTCACCCGTCAGGCCCGCTGGGTCGACTTCGACAACGACTACAAGACCCTCGATCTGGACTTCATGGAGTCCGTCATGTGGGCCTTCAAGGAGTTGTACGACAAGGGCCTGATCTACCAGGGCTTCCGCGTCCTGCCGTACAGCTGGTACGAGCAGACGCCGCTGTCGAACCAGGAGACCCGGCTCGACGACGCCTACAAGATGCGTCAGGACCCCGCGGTCACCGTCGACATGCTGCTCACCGCGCCCGGCTCGCCGCTCGACGGCGCGAACGCACTGATCTGGACCACCACGCCGTGGACGCTGCCGTCCAACCTCGCGATCGCGGTCCATCCGGATGTCGACTACGTGCAGGTGCGGGCGGCAGGGTCTGAAGGCGCGGGCAAGCGTTACGTGCTGGCCGCCGCGCGGGTGGGGCACTACGCGCGCGAACTCGGTGAGGCGCCCGAGGTGCTCGGCGAGTACAAGGGCCGCGACCTGGTGGGGCTGAAGTACGTTCCCCCGTTCGACTTCTTCCACGGCCCCGGCAAGGGACACGAGGAAGCGCACCGCGTGCTGTCCGCCGACTACGTCACCACCGACTCCGGTACCGGCGTGGTGCACCTCGCGCCGGCATTCGGTGAAGAGGACATGGAGTGCGCGACGGCCAACGGCATCGAGATCGTGCAGCCGCTGGATCCGGGCGGCAAGTTCACCTCGATGGTTCCGCCGTACGAGGGCCTGCAGGTGTTCGACGCGAACCCGGTCATCATCAAGGACCTCAAGGCCGCCGGGAAGCTGCTGCGGCACGAGACGATCGAGCACTCGTACCCGCACAGTTGGCGTTCGGGCCAGCCGCTGATCTACATGGCGGTGCCGTCGTGGTTCGTGGCCGTCACCAAGTTCCGCGATCGCATGGTCGAACTCAACCAGGAGATCACCTGGGTGCCGGAGCACATCCGCGACGGCCAGTTCGGCAAGTGGCTCGAGGGCGCCCGCGACTGGAACATCAGCCGTAACCGTTACTGGGGCAGCCCGATCCCGGTGTGGGTGTCGGACGATCCGTCGTACCCGCGAGTCGACGTCTACGGTTCGCTCGACCAACTGGAGGCGGACTTCGGTGTCCGCCCGACCGACCTGCACCGGCCGATGATCGACGAGCTGGTCCGCCCCAACCCGGACGACCCGACCGGCAAGTCGATGATGCGTCGCGTGCCCGAGGTGCTGGACTGCTGGTTCGAGTCGGGCTCGATGCCGTACGCGCAGGTGCACTACCCGTTCGAGAACCGGGACTGGTTCGACTCGCACTACCCGGGCGACTTCATCGTCGAGTACAACGGCCAGACCCGCGGCTGGTTCTACACGCTGCACGTGTTGGCGACCGCGCTGTTCGACCGCCCGGCTTTCAAATGCGTTGCGGCGCACGGCATCGTCCTCGGCGACGACGGTCTCAAGATGAGCAAGTCCAAGGGCAACTACCCGGACGTCAAGGAGGTCTTCGACCGCGACGGCTCGGACGCCATGCGGTGGTTCCTGATGTCGTCGCCGATCCTGCGCGGCGGCAACCTGATCGTCACCGAACAGGGCATCCGTGAGGGTGTCCGCCAGGCGTTGCTGCCGCTGTGGAATGCGTGGAGCTTCCTGCAGCTGTACGCGTCCAAGCCCGGCCAGTGGCGCACCGATTCGCCGAACGTGCTCGACAAGTACATCCTCGCCAAGCTGGTGGCCACGCGGAACGCGATCACCGAGGCGCTCGACGTGACCGACATCGCTGGAGCGTGCGACGAGCTGCGCACGTTCTGCGACGCGCTCACCAACTGGTACGTGCGCCGCTCGCGCAGCCGGTTCTGGGACGAGGACCGCGACGCGATCGACACGCTGCACACCGTGCTCGAGGTGGTCACCCGGCTCGCGGCGCCGCTGCTGCCCATGGCGTCCGAGGTGATCTGGCGCGGGCTGACCGGTGGGCGGTCGGTGCACCTGACCGACTGGCCGACCGAGACCGAGCTGCCGGCCGACGCCGAGCTGGTCGCCGCGATGGACGACGTCCGTAGCGTCTGCTCGACGGTGCTCGGACTGCGCAAGGCACAGAACCTGCGCGTGCGCCTGCCGCTGCCCGAGGTGACGGTCGCGGCGCCGGACGCCGAGAAGATGCGGCCGTACCTGGGTCTGATCGCCGACGAGGTCAACGTCAAGAAGGTCGACCTCACCGACGACGTGGACGTGCACGGCCGCTTCGAGCTCGTCGTCAACGCGCGCGCCGCGGGTCCGCGTCTGGGCAAGGACGTGCAGACCGTCATCAAGGCGGTCAAGGCCGGCGACTGGACCGAGACCGACGGCGTCGTCAGCGCCGCGGGCATCGACCTGCTGCCGTCCGAGTACACCCAGCGTCTGGTCGCGGCCGAGCCCGAGTCGACGGCGGCACTGCCGGACGGCGCCGGCCTGGTCGTGCTGGACTCGCGGGTGACCGAGGAGCTCGAGGCCGAGGGCTGGGCCAAGGACCGCATCCGCGAGTTGCAGGACGCCCGCCGCAGCGCGGGACTCGACGTCTCCGACCGCATCTCGGTCACGCTGGAGGTCCCGGTGGACCGGCTGGAGTGGGCCGCTCGGCACCGCGAGCTGATCGCGGGGGAGATCCTCGCGACGTCGCTCGAGCTCGGTGCCGTCAGCGGAGACGCGGTCGTCGATCTCGGCGAGGGTGTGCGCGCCGTGATCGTCAAGGCCTGACCGGACGAGGCGCCCCGGGCGGACGACGAAATTCCTGTCGTCCGCCCGGCGTAGTTTTCAGACATGGTTTCCGCCGACCCCACCCGCAGCCGCCGGTGGGTCCTGCACCTCGACATGGACGCGTTCTTCGCGTCCGTCGAGCAACTGACCCGTCCCACGTTGCGCGGCCGTCCGGTCCTCGTGGGCGGGCTGGGCGGTCGGGGAGTGGTGGCCGGTGCCAGCTACGAGGCTCGGGTGTTCGGGGCGCATTCGGCGATGCCGATGCACCAGGCGCGACGGTTGGTCGGCCCCGCCGCTGTCGTGCTGCCGCCGCGCGGTTCCCTGTACGGGCACGTCAGCCGTCAGGTGTTCGATGCGCTGCGCGTGAGGATGCCGGTGCTGGAACAGCTTTCGATGGACGAGGCGTTCGGTGAGCCGGCCGAGTTGGCGGGCGTGGGCAAGGCGGAGGTGGAACGCTACTGCGAGGAGTTGCGGGCCCTCGTGCTGGCCGAGACCGGACTGGTCGCGTCCATCGGCGCCGGGGCCGGTAAGCAGGTGGCCAAGATCGCGTCGGGGCTCGCCAAGCCCAACGGCGTCACCGTCGTGTCCCCGGATGTCCAGCAGCAGTTGATGAGTGCGCTGCCGGTGCGCAAGCTGTGGGGAGTGGGGCCCGTGGCGGAGGAGAAACTCAAGCGGCTCGGCATCGACACGATCGGCGCTCTCGCCGCGCTTCCCGACGCCGAAGTGGTGTCGGTGCTCGGCGGAACGATCGGGCCGAGCCTGCACCGGCTCGCCCGGGGGATCGACGACAGGCCGGTCGCCGAACGCGCCGACGCCAAGCAGGTCAGTGCCGAGACCACGTACGCCGAGGACATCGTCACGCTGGCCGGGCTGCGCCGTGCGGTGGACGCGAGCGCCGCGGCCGCGCACCGTCGCCTGGACCGGGACGGGCGCGCTGCCCGCACCGTCGTCCTCAAGCTCCGTAAGTCGGACATGAGCATCGTCACGAGATCGCTCACGCTGCCGTACGCGACGACCGATCTGCAGATCCTCACCGCGACAGCGCAACGGCAGGTGATCGATCCGCTCGAGCTCGGTCCGATCCGCCTCGTCGGAGTGGGGTTCGGGGGCCTGTCGGCGGTGAGCCAGGGTTCGCTGTTCCCGGAGCTCGATCAGGCAGTGCCCGCCGAGGACGACGTAGCCGAGGCCGAGGGGGACGCCATCGCCGAGGACGGCTCCGACACGACGGTCCGCTGGCGGCCCGGCATGGACGTCTCGCACCCGGAGTACGGGCACGGCTGGGTGCAGGGCGCGGGCCACGGTGTGGTGACGGTCCGGTTCGAGACGCGCAGCACGGGGCGGGGGCCGTCACGTACATTCGATGACACCGATTGTGATCTGGTCGTCGCGGACGTGATCGACAGCCTGGCGTGAGGTCGTCCTCACCGCCGGTATTGTTGCTGTGAACGTACGTGACAGCTGGGGTGGGCGGTTATCGTCGTCCGCATCCCGGCCAAACCCGAATCGTGTTCGACCCGAGAATGTGTTCGACCGAGAATGTAAAGGACAAGCACTTGAAGCTCCGGAAGATGACCATCGCTGGTGTGGCGATCGCCGCTGCTCTGACCATGACGGCCTGCTCGGACGACAGCGGAAGCACCGAGCGCACCACGGCGCAGCAGACCACGACGACCGCGGCGGCCACGCCGACGCTCGCACCGCCGACGGCCGCCGAGCTCAACGCCGCTCTGGCCACCGCATTCGACGAGAGCGTGCCGGTCGAGCAGAAGGCGCAGCTCGTCCAGGGCGCCGAGGCCGATCCGGAGCTGATCAACCAGGTCGCCAAGGCCGCCAAGGATGCCGGCGCCACGATCAACGTCGTCGACGTGACCCCCACCGGTGACGACACCGTCACCGCCGGTGTGGAGCTCGTCATCAACGGCCAGAACAACCCGGCCACGGTCGACTTCGTCGCCGAGGACGGCGTCTGGAAGATGTCGAAGTCGTACGCCTGCCAGCTCGTCACCATGGCTCAGCTCTCCTCGCCGGCCTGCCCCGCGTAAGCGCTCACGGTCCCTGCGCCGATGCCGTCGTCACCCCGTGTGACGACGGCATCGGCGTGTTCGGTCCCGGTCGGTTCCGGGCTCAGCGCGTCGGCGCCGCCGCGTGGATCCGCTCGGCGGAACTGCGGGCGATGCCCGCGAGAACCCCGGCGTCGATCGGTTCGGGTCCCGTCGCGACCACCTGTACGACGGTCGAGTCCACGACCGTGAGCACCGCGTCGGACACCAGGGAGAATCCGTCGCTCGTGGTGATCAGCCGGATTCCCGTGGACGCGTCACCGACAGCGGGAGTCGCGAGCGGTTCGACGCGGTAGTCGACCCCGACGCCCTCGCCGTCGGTGCCGGAGTAGGTGGTGCACTGCCGCGCTGTGGCCTGGATCGTCGAGAAAGCTTCGGCCGCACCGCTTCCCGGGTAGCTCGCGGCATCGATGTCGATACTCGTGAAGTCGGGCCCGGAGAAGTTCGACTCGGCGTCGGCGACCGCACCGCGAGCCTGGCGGGCGACCGTGTCGAGCACGTTCGCGCACCGGGTGGGGTTGGTCGTCGGCGGCGCAGTGCCGGCGCCGGTCGTCTCGTCCGGGCTCTCGGCGGCGGGTAGTGCGACGAAGCCCACCGGTAGGTCGGGGGCGGCGAGAAGCGCGGCCCGCAGCGCGGCCGGGTCGGTGATCGGACCCGCGCCGGGCGCAGCGGGCGCGGTCACGGCCGGACCGAGATCCGACGGCGCCGACGGCGAGGCGTCGGTCGACGATCCGGGTTCCGGGTCGGACGATCCGCATGCCACCAGCCCGCCGGCCAGCGCGATGGCAGCGGCCGTGACGACCACGCGCGTCAGCCGTTCCATTCGACCCGCTCGCTCGTGGTCTGGCGCAGGTGCATCGTGTCGGTCGGATCGCTGAAGGACTGGCTGCCCTCGGCGGTGATCGATCCGGCGACCGGCAGCGGCACGCTCAGGTCGACCACCACGTTGCCGGACCCACGGAGGGCGAAGGAGTCGACGTCCAGCGCCCCGGCCCCGTTGGGCAGCTGGAAGAGCGCCGTGGTGGGCGTCTGCTCCACCTGCACGTCGATGGTGAGACGGTCGCCGTCCCGTGCGGCCAGCTTGGCGGTCGTCACCTGGTCGACGGCGATCGCGCCCATCACCTGCTGGCGGATCCTCCATTCGGCGCCCACGCCGATCGCTTGTTCGGGGAACGCGACCGTGCGATACACCGCCTGGTAGAACGCCTGCTCGATCATGGCCCGCGCCTTGTTCTGGGCATCGGGGTCGGGGCGCAGGCGCAGTGCGGTGACGGCGCCGGACAGGTTCATCGTGAACCCCGCGTGCGAGCCGGTCGCCGGGGCGAGTACCTCGTCGACGTCCGGGTCGGGTGTGCTCAGTTCGCCGAGCGTGAGGTCCACGGTCGTCGCCGGTGTGCTGTCGGATGCGCCCTGCGTGACGAGTGCGGTCAGCGGCATGGTCAGGGCGGGCGTCGAGACGTCCTGGACGGCCTGCTCGTCGATCTGCTGCATCACCGTCGCGGTCGTGACCAGCTGTGCTTCCTGGCGCGTGCCCTGCGCGGGCCGGAACCGGACCACCGATCGCGGTTCGGCGCCGGCGTCGACGATCTCGGTCGTCGCGGCTGTCACCGGCACGGTGACCTCGTCGGAGGCGGCCCCGACCGCGTCGGGGCTCACGGGCGCAGCCTCGCCGCCGTTGCCGCACGCGGCGAGGAGAGTGAGGGAGAGGGTGGCCGCGACGACCGCGGTTCCCGAACGGAAGACTTTCGACGCAACTGGCACGCCAACAGGTTAGTCGGCGCGGGTGGCATGACCGGTCTGTCTCCCGCGTAAGGGATGATGGCGTGGTGAGTGACGACCGCACCGACAGCGACGACGCCGCCGTGAAAGGTGAACCGATTCCCGATCCACCCGTCCCCGACCCCGGTGACGCCTCCGTGCCGCCCGCCGATTCCGGCTCCGGCACCGTGGCGGCACGCCCTCGGCGCATGCGGATGCTCGTGGTCATCGCGGTCGTCGTGCTCGCGCTGGATCTGCTGACGAAGGTGTTGGCGGTCGCGTTGATCGACCCGAGGGATCCGGTCCGCATCATCGGCGACACGGTCACCCTGACCCTCATCCGCAATCCCGGTGCCGCGTTCTCGATGGCGACGGGAATGACCTGGCTGTTGACGCTCGTCGCGGTCGGTGTCGTGATCGGTGTCATCCGAATCGGGCGGACCCTGCGCTCGCCGTGGTGGGCCCTGGGCCTCGGTCTCGTTCTCGGCGGTGCGCTGGGCAACCTGATCGACCGGATATTCCGTTCGCCGGGTCCGCTCCAGGGTCACGTCGTGGACTTCGTCTCGGTCGGCTGGTGGCCGGTCTTCAACGTCGCGGACTCGTCGATCGTCTGCGGCGCCGTCCTGTTGGTTGCGCTCACGTTGTTCGGCATCGAACCCAGTGGCGACAAGGTCTCGCGGAAGGGAGATGCGGAATGAGGGAGACACGATCGATGCCGGTGCCCGACGGGCTCGACGGCATGCGGGTCGACGCCGGCCTCGCGCGGCTCCTCGGGCTTTCGCGGACCGCCGTGGCCACCCTCACCGAGGAGGGCGCGGTGCTGGTCGACGGCGCCGCCGCCGGCAAGTCGGATCGGCTCTCGGCCGGCACCTGGCTCGAGGTGGAGTTGCCCGAGCCGCCTCGCCCGCTCACCATCGAGGCCGAGCCGGTGGAGGGCATGGAGATCCTCTACGCCGACGACGACATCGTCGCGGTCGACAAGCCTGTGGGTGTCGCGGCGCACGCGAGCGTCGGCTGGACCGGGCCGACGGTGATCGGTGGCCTCGCGGCCGCCGGGTTCCGCATCTCGACGTCGGGTGCGCACGAGCGCCAGGGCATCGTGCACCGCCTCGACGTCGGCACGTCCGGCGTGATGGTCGTGGCGACGTCCGAGCGCGCCTACACCGTCCTCAAGCGCGCCTTCAAGCAGCGCACCATCGACAAGCGGTACCACGCACTGGTGCAGGGACACCCGGATCCGAGCAGCGGCACGATCGACGCGCCCATCGGTCGCCACCGCAGCAACGACTGGAAGTTCGCGGTGACGGCGGACGGCAAGCCCAGCGTCACGCACTACGACACGGTCGAGGCGTTCCAGGCGGCCAGTCTGCTCGACATCCACCTCGAGACGGGCCGCACGCACCAGATCCGTGTCCACTTCTCGGCGCTGCGCCACCCGTGCTGCGGTGACCTCACGTACGGTGCCGACCCGCGCCTGGCGGAGCGGCTGGGCCTGGAGCGGCAGTGGCTACATGCCCGCTCGCTGGGATTCGCGCATCCGGCCGACGGGCACTGGGTCGAGATCACGAGCGACTACCCGAAGGACCTGCAGCACGCGCTCGGAGTCCTGCGGGGCGCGTGAGATGAGTTCGCGCACGTGGCCGGCCGTCGCCGCGACGGTCGCGCTGGCGGCTGTCGTGGTGGGCCTGGGGGTGGCGAATCCGCCGCAGCCGGGGCGTGTCGGGACCGATGCACTCGGTCCCGAATCGGGTGAACTGGTCGCGGAGTACCTGGCGCGGGCCGCCGCCTCGCTCACCGACGCCTCTGCCGCGGACTCCGCCGACGCCGGGCCACGGTGGGCGCTGGTGTCGTTCGACGCCCCGGTGACAACCTCGCAGTTGCTGACCGACACGCCGGACGTGCGGGTGTCCCAGGTGCTCTTCCGGGTCCCTGTCGATCGAGTCCAGACACCGATCGTCGCGGTACCGGTCCCCGCCAACGATGTCGCGGTGCACCGCGCGCCGTCGGTCGCGGCGGCACGTCTACAGGCCGGAGCCGTCGGGAACGATCGCGGTGCCCAGATCGCGGCCTACTCGGCGAGCCGATTGTCCGCGGACTGTGCGTGCGTCGTGGGCGCGACGGTGCGGGGCTCGCTGGACCGGTTGCGCGCGCTCGCGGCGGTCCCGGGGGTGCGGGCGGTGGAGGCCCTGCCCGCCGACGCGATCGCGGGGGCGTTCTCGGTCAACCCACTGCTGCCGACGCAGTCCACCTCTGTCGTTCCGGGGCCGGACGACGGCCCGGTGCCCGCCCTCGGCTGACGCGCCCGCCCTCGGTCGAATCCGACCACCCGCGTGGGGGCGGCGGCACAATGTCGCAATGCCGAGGAAATCCATGTCGATACGAGCGTTGACGGTGGTGCTCGCCGTAGGTGCCGCAATGTCGTCGGTGGGGACGGCGACGGCTGCGGCCGAGTCGTCGTCGGCGGCGCCGAGCTCGGACCTGGTCCCGTTGATCTCCGCGCTCTCCGAACGCCTGGCGATCGCCGATGCGGTCGCGGCGGCCAAGTGGGGGACCGGCAAGCCGATCGACGACCCGGCACGCGAGGCCGATGTGCTCCGTGCGGTCGCCGAGCAGGCGCGGGGCCAGGGCCTCGACCCGGCCCGGGTCACGCAGATCTTCCGCGATCAGATCGAGGCGAGTAAGGACGTGCAGCGCGGCCTGTTCGCGTACTGGGACGTCGTGCCACAGGCGGTGCCCGAGCCGCGGCCCGACCTCGCAGCGGTGCGGCCTGTGCTGGATCGCCTGAACGCCGAGATCGTGACGCGGACCGGTGAGGAGAAGGACGTACTGGCCGATCCGCGGTGCCTGTCGGACCTCGTCGCCGGTGCGGCCGAAGTCGTCGGCGCGGAGCGACCGGACGTGCTGCATCTGGCCGGTCTGGTGCGGGCGCTGCGGTCGGTGTGCGGCGCGGTCTCCGGCTGACGGCTCGTCAGTCCACCGGGGCGTCGCCGGTGTGCTTTCGCAGGAACTCGATCGTCCGATCCAGTGCGTGCCGGCCGTCGGCGTTGTCGAGGTCGAACTGGTACTCGTGTGCCAGCGGCGGTTCGTGGTCGTCCGGGTAGAAGAGGGTCGTCACGTCGACGCCGAGATCGGTGAGCTTCACCGCGAGCGCCTTCGACTGCTTCTCGGTGAGCCCGTCCGCATTGCCGCCCGAGATGTAGGTAGGCGGAAAGTCCGCAGTGACGTGGCGCAGCGTCGACATCTCGGCGACGGCGCGCGAGTTCGCGACGTCTTTGGTGCCGGTGTAGGCCCAGATCGACTCGGAGGTGCCCCAGCCCAGGATGCCGGGGCCGCCGACCATGTCGGTCACCTCGTAGATGCCGCAGTTGAGGACGACGCCGCGCAGTTGCTCGGGTCGCAGCGCCGACTCGATCCCGATCGCGCGGGCGTAGGCGGCGTCGGTGGCCATCGTCGCGAGCTGGCTCGTCAACTGGGCGCCGGCCGAGTCACCGGCCAGGACGATTCGGTCCGGATCGACGTGCAGGCGTTCGGCATTCGCGAGGATGTAGGCGTGGGCGTCGCGCAACTGCTCGACGGCCGTCGGGTACCGGTGGCGCGGTCCGAGGGAGTAGTCGAGCGAGACGACGGTGAAGCCCGCCGCGGCGATGAGCTCGTAGTAGGTCGCGCAGTTCGTCCGGTGCCCCGAGATCCAGGCGCCGCCGTGGGTCCAGATCACCGTGGGCAGGGCGTGCGTGGCGCCTCCCGATTCGGCGGGGAAGTACACGTCGAGGTGGGCGTCGTCGTCGCCCGCCCGGTACCGCTGCGCGGTGATCGACGCGACTCCTCCGGGAGCGTGCTTGCGCAGGGCTTCCGTCGTCCTGCGCGCGTCCCGGCCGAACACGGTGCGCACGACCAGCGCCCCGGGCCACGGGCCGGCGGCGAACGCGACGACGCTGCCGGCGAGCAGGCCGGCCGCGCCCAGGATCCGTCGGAGCGTCCGGTCACCGATCGTCAAGGTGCAGTCCTCCTGGCTCGGGGGATTCGGCGTGTGACGAGTCACAGTAGCCGGAGGGCTATCGTCGGCATACGTGACACCGCAGGGTAGAACCGAGGATTCCACCGGACTGGCGGCCGGGTTCGGCGCGTACCTGATCTGGGGAATGTTCCCGATCTTCTTCGGTCTCCTCGACCCCGCCGGTTCCCTCGAGGTGCTGGCGCACCGGATGGTGTGGACAGTCCTGCTGATGCTCGCCGTCCTGCTCGTCCTCGGCAAGCTGGGATCGCTGCGCGGCCTGTCCGCGAGGACGTGGGGGCTCGTGACGGCGGCCACCGTCGCGATCGCCGTCAACTGGGGCGTCTACATCTACGCGGTCGTCTCCGGCAATGTCGTCGAGGCCGCTCTCGGCTATTTCGTCAACCCGCTCGTCAGCGTGCTGATCGGGGTGCTCGTCTTCCGCGAGAAGATCCGTGCCGCCCAGATCGCGGCACTGGTCCTGGCAGCGATCGCCGTGGTGATCATCACCGTCGACTACGGCCGGCCACCGGTCGTCGCACTGACTCTGGCGCTGTCGTTCGCGCTGTACGGGGTCGTCAAGAAGGTGGTCCCGCTGGATCCGCGCACGAGTCTGACGGCCGAGGGTCTGGTCGCGGCGCCGTTCGCGATCGTCTACCTCGTCGTTCTCCTGGTCTCCGGCACCGGGTCGTTCCTCGGTAACGGCGTGGGCCACAGCCTGCTGCTCGTCGCGGCCGGACCGGTCACGGCGGCGCCTCTGTTGCTGTTCGGCCTCGCCGCGCAGCGCATTCCCCTCACGACGCTGGGCCTGTTGCAGTACCTGACCCCAGCCCTGCAGATGGTCTGGGGAGTGGTCGTGATGCACGAGGTGATGCCACCGTCGAGGTGGGTCGGATTCGCCCTGATCTGGGTCGCCCTGGTGGTATTCACCACGGACGCACTGGCTCGTGCACGGCGGACGCGCAGGGCCGGGTCACGGCTGCCCGAGACCGTCGGTGACAGGGCATAGACTCTGGGCTTGCCTGGGATCTACCGAATTACAGAGAGGCACGCGTGGCTGACTCGTTCGTTCACCTGCACAACCACACCGAGTACTCGATGCTCGACGGTGCGGCAAAAGTCGGCCCGCTGTTCAAGGAAGCCGAACGCCTCGGCATGACCGCGGTCGGCATGACCGACCACGGCAACATGTACGGCGCCAGCGAGTTCTACAACTCGGCCAAGAAGCACGGCATCAAGCCGATCATCGGCATCGAGGCGTACGTCGCGCCCGAGTCGCGGTTCAACACCAAGCGCGTGCTGTGGGGCGACCCGAGCCAGAAGTCGGACGACGTCTCCGGCAGCGGCGCGTATACCCACATGACGATGGTCGCCGAGAACTCGACCGGTCTGCGGAACCTGTTCAAGCTGTCGTCGCTCGCGTCGATCGAGGGCCAGCTCGGCAAGTGGCCGCGCATGGACGAGGAGCTGATCGCCACCCACGCCGAGGGCATCATCGCCACCACCGGCTGCCCGTCGGGCGAGATCCAGACCCGGTTGCGGCTCGGCCACGACCGCGAGGCGCTCGAGGCCGCCGCGAAATGGCAGGAGATCTGGGGCAAGGACAACTTCTTCCTCGAGCTGATGGACCACGGGCTGTCCATCGAGCGCCGCGTCCGGGAGGGCCTGCTCTCGATCGGCCGACAGCTCGGGATCCCGCCGCTCGCGACGAACGACTGCCACTACGTCACCAAGGACGCCGCCGAGAACCACGAGGCACTGCTGTGCATCCAGACCGGTAAGACGCTCTCGGACCCCACCCGCTTCAAGTTCGACGGGGACGGCTACTACCTCAAGTCGGCCGAGGAGATGCGGGCGATCTGGGACTCCGAGGTTCCCGGCGCGTGCGACAACTCCGTGCTCATCGGCGAGCGAGTGCAGCCGTACGAGGACGTGTGGCAGCACCGAGACCGGATGCCGATCTTCCCGGTGCCCGAGGGCGAGACGCAGGCGAGCTGGCTGCACAAGGAGGTCATGCGGGGCCTTGACCGGCGTTTCCCGGCCGGGCCGCCGCGCGAGTACATCGAGCGTGCCGAGTACGAGATCGGCGTCATCAACCAGATGGGCTTCCCCGCCTACTTCCTCGTGGTCGGCGACCTCATCAACCACGCCCGCGAGGTCGGGATCCGCGTCGGCCCGGGTCGAGGCTCGGCGGCCGGCTCGCTCGTCGCGTACGCGATGGGCATCACCAACATCGACCCCATCCCGCACGGGCTGCTGTTCGAGCGGTTCCTCAACCCCGAACGCGTGTCGATGCCCGATATCGATATCGACTTCGACGATCGCCGCCGCGGCGAGATGGTCCGCTACGCCACCGACAAGTGGGGCAGCGACAAGGTGGCGCAGGTCATCACGTTCGGCACCATCAAGACCAAGGCCGCCATCAAGGACTCCGCGCGAGTCCAGTTCGGCCAGCCCGGTTTCGCCATCGCCGACCAGATCACCAAGGCGCTGCCGCCGCCGATCATGGCGAAGGACATCTCGGTGTCGGGTATCACCGACCCCGAGCACGAGCGGTACAAGGAAGCCGTCGAGGTTCGCGCCCTCATCGACTCCAATCCGGACGTCGCGAAGATCTACCAGACCGCGAAGGGCCTCGAGGGCCTGATCCGCAACGCAGGCGTGCACGCCTGCGCGGTCATCATGTCGTCGGAGCCGCTCACCGACGCGATTCCGGTGTGGAAGCGCGCGCAGGACGGCGCGATCATCACCGGCTGGGACTACCCGTCGTGCGAGGCCATCGGTCTGCTCAAGATGGACTTCCTCGGTCTGCGCAACCTCACGGTCATCGGCGACGCCATCGAGAACATCAAGGCCAACCGCGGCATCGACATCGACCTCGACACGCTGCCGCTCGAGGACCCGGCCACGTACGAACTGCTCGCGCGGGGCGACACGCTCGGCGTGTTCCAGCTCGACGGCAGCGCGATGCGCGATCTGCTGCGGCGCATGCAGCCCACCGGCTTCGAGGACATCGTCGCCGTCCTGGCGCTGTACCGCCCGGGCCCGATGGGCATGAACGCGCACAACGACTACGCCGACCGCAAGAACGGCCGGCAGGACGTGAAGCCGATCCACCCGGAACTCGAGGAGCCGCTCAAGGAGATCCTGGCCGACACCTTCGGTCTGATCGTCTACCAGGAGCAGATCATGCAGATCGCTCAGAAGGTGGCCGGCTACTCGCTCGGACAGGCAGACCTGCTCCGCCGAGCGATGGGTAAGAAGAAGAAGGAGATCCTCGACGAGGCCTACGACGGTTTCGCGGAGGGGATGAAGGCCAACGGCTTCTCCCAGGCCGCGATCACGGCACTGTGGGACACGGTTCTGCCGTTCGCCGGCTACGCGTTCAACAAATCGCACGCCGCCGGCTACGGCCTCGTCTCGTTCTGGACCGCCTACCTCAAGGCGAACTACCCGTCCGAGTACATGGCGGGCCTGCTCACCTCGGTCGGTGACGACAAGGACAAGGCCGCGGTGTACCTCTCGGACTGCCGGAAGATGGGCATCACCGTGCTGCCGCCGGACGTGAACGCATCCCGCGTCGACTTCGCGTCCGTCGGAGAGGACATCCGGTTCGGCCTCGGTGCGGTCCGCAACGTGGGCGCCAACGTGGTCGGGTCGATCATCGCGGCCCGCGAGGAGAAGGGCAGCTTCACCGACTTCTCCGACTACCTCAACAAGATCGACGCGCTCGCCTGCTCCAAGAAGGTCACCGAATCCCTCATCAAGGCAGGCGGATTCGATTCACTCGGGCATCCACGAAAGGGTCTGATGCTGGTGCACGCCGACGCGATCGACGCGGTCATGGGCACCAAGAAGGCCGAAGCGATGGGTCAGTTCGACCTGTTCGGCGGCGACGACGCCGACGAGTCGATCACCTCGGTGTTCAACGTCAAGGTGCCAGACGAGGAGTGGGACACCAAGCACAAGCTCGCCCTCGAACGGGAGATGCTGGGCCTGTACGTCTCCGGTCATCCCCTCAACGGCGTCGAGCACGTGCTGGCGGCGCAGTCCGACACGTCCATCCCGGTGATCCTCGAAGGAGACATCAAGGACGGGACCCAGGTCACCGTCGGCGGCATCCTCGCGTCGGTGAACCGCAGGATCAACAAGAACGGCTTGACCTGGGCGTCCGCTCAGCTCGAGGACCTCTCCGGTGGCATCGAGGTGCTGTTCTTCCCGCAGGCGTACTCGGTGTACGGCATGGACGTGGTCGAGGACTCGGTCGTGCTGGTCAAGGCCAGGGTGTCGATTCGAGACGACCGGGTGTCCCTCATCGCCAACGATCTCGCGGTGCCCGATCTGTCGGCGATCGGCGTGGCGAAGCCGGTGTCGGTGAGCCTGCCGGTGCGCCAGTGCACCAAGGAGAAGCTCGGTGCCCTGCGGCAGGTGCTGTCGAAGCATCCCGGGACGGCGGACGTGCACGTCAAGCTGATCGGATCGCGGGGCACCACACTATGGAAGGTGGACGAGGTGCTCCGGGTGGAGCCGTCGTCGTCGCTGATGGGTGACCTCAAAGCACTGCTCGGGCCGAGCTGCCTGGCGGGCTGACGAGGAACCCGCGTCCACGCTTCGGCGATTCTCTCCGCCGGCGCGTGGGAGCGTAGGCTGGACTGTATCGACGGCATTTCGCACGTGGGCATTCGAGACTGCGTCGCCTGTCGATTGAAATGATCCGGCCTATTTCTCGGCCGAGGTAGGAGCGTCGTCATGACGCTGCAGCGCGCCCAGTTCGAGCCAGTGGCGGAGTCCCGGCCCGGACCGGCCATGCATCGAGGGGTGGACGGTCCGCGGTACACGCCGCGCTTGAGGTTGAAGCCCAAGGCGCCGGGCACCGGGTATGTGGACGGTGCGTGGTGGCCGCACTCGCGAAGTCTCGTCGACGAGCTCCCGGATCTTCTGGCCGTGCTCTCGGTGCGACTCGGGCCGATCGAGCGCGTGGTCTACAGCCTGGCCAACTGGTTTCGGACGCCCGATCGAATTGTGGCACTGGGTCGTTCGGTTCGCCTGGACGGATACCACTACCAGCCGATGAACACGGTGTATGTGGTCGGAGTCAATCGCGACCGGCTGACCCTGCTGGTCTTGGCGCCGGAAACCGATCCGGGGTACTCGCATCGGACCATGATGCGTGCCGCCGCGCCGAACAACGCGACCACCGCAGACGATCTTCTGATGGCCGACGTCCGCCGCGCCACGAGTCGGGCGGACCGTGAGCTCGCGGAAAGTCGGTGGGACGGCGAGGGTGGAGCGTCGGCACGCTGATACGGGCCGCCGTATCGGATGTCGACGCGTCCTGCCCGGCTCAGGACGGGAGTAACGCGGTGGCTATTACGAACATCGACGAGTACGCACACCTCAGCAGGGATGACATCGAGGCGCTGGGAGTGGAACTGACAACCATTCGCAGGGATGTCGAGGATTCGCGGGGTCGGCGCGATGCCCGATACATCCGACGCACCATCGCGTTCCAGCGAGCGCTCGACGCGTCGTCGCGGTTGCTGCTCGCTCTGAGTCGCGGGCGGATCGGGTGGGTCCTCGGCGTGGCTGGCCTGGGCGTCGCGAAGTCGATCGAGAACATGGAAATCGGGCACAACGTGTCGCACGGCCAATGGGACTGGATGAACGATCCGGAAGTCCATTCCACCACTTGGGAATGGGACATGGCCGGCACATCGACGCAGTGGAAGTACGCCCACAATTTCGTCCACCATCGGTATACCAATGTCGTCGGTATGGACGAAGATGTCGGTTTCGGCGTGATGAGGGTGACGAGGGATCAGCGCTGGCGTCCTCGACACCTGCTGCAACCGATCCAGAATCTGGTGTTGGCCGCCACGTTCGAGTGGGGGGTGGCCGTGCATGACGTCGATATCCACCAACGCAGCGGTGTCCGCGCCGTCGCGGTCAAGATTGCTCGGCAATCGGCGAAGGACTACGTGCTGTTCCCCGCGCTCAGCGGGAGGCGGTGGCGACGGACGCTCGCCGCAGACGCTACCGCGAACCTGTTGCGCAACGTGTGGGCGTATCTGGTGATTTTCTGCGGCCACTTCCCGGACGGGGCGGAGAAGTTCACGCTCGAAGAGTTGGAGCGGGAGACATCGTCGGAGTGGTATCTGCGGCAGATGCTCGGGACCGCGAACTTTCGTGCCGGCCCGGTGCTGGCGTTCCTGAGCGGCAACCTCAGTTATCAGATCGAGCATCACCTCTTCCCGGACCTGCCGAGTAACAGGTACGCCGAGATCGCCGCTCGCGTGCGGCCGCTGTGTGAGAAGTACGATCTGCCGTACACGACCGGTCCGCTCGCGCGACAGTACTGGCAGACATTCCGGACGATCCTGAAGTTGGCACTCCCGGACTGCCTGTTGGTCGCAACCGCCGACGACGCACCGGAGACGGCCTCCGAGTCGAAGTTTCGCGCGCAGTCGAGAGCGGGTGTGCGATCCGCTTCGTCGAGTGCAGAATCGCGCCGGAGTGGGCTACGGACGGCACTACGAAATCGCAGCACTTCCTCCTGGTAGAAGGTGGCGGTGGATCCGACCCGGGTGCCCGCAAACCTCCGATCGGTCAGAGGCCGCCGAGGTCGGACAGGGTCTGCAGGGCAGTGTCCGTCACTCGCCAGAGGCCGTCGATCTCCTGTTCGGCGGACGGCCGCACCTGCGGGTTCTGGAGCGCGAAACCGTTCGCCAGGGTGACGGTGTTGTAGCCGCTGTCGGCGGCACGCAGCAGCGTCCGCGACGGTTGGTCGTTGCCGGCGAGGCGATCGAGGCCCTCACCTACGAAGTAGAAGCGCCAGAGTGGTCCGAGGTCGGCGCCGTACCGGTCCTTGGTGAGGGTCACGATCGAATCGCCTTCGAGTGCAATCGAATCGACGATCCGATAGAAGTCGGGGACATGTTCGGGTCGGGTGCCGCTGGTGTCGACTGCGTGCGCGAGGTCGACGGTGAGGTGGGAGTTGTAGCCGGCCATCGCGACCCGGGCCGGGCTCTGCGCGCACTGCCGGGTCAGGGCGAAGTAGTGGAACCACGCCGGATCGACCGGCGCGCCGGTGAACTCGGCGTGCAGATTGCGCAGATAGCGTGTGAGCAGGTTGTAGCTGATGGTCGGCGACCAGGTGCGGTCCGGTAACGCGACCGGGTCGCGCTGGAGAGGCAGGACCGCCGCGTACTCGACGGCGTCCAGCCCGATCGAGAACAGCCCGCGCCGGTCCCGGTGGTCGACGAGGATCTCGGTGATCCGGTGGTGTCGGTCGATCGCGGACTCGAGTCGCGGTAGACCGGTGCCGGACAATGTGGACGTATCGCTCAGAGCGACGATGGCGTCGATCTCGTTCGAGCTCAACGGCGTTCCGCACGCGGTGGCCACCGCGGTGTCGGCCGAGGCGTGAGCGGGGTTCAGGAGCGTGAAGGCCGCTCCGACAGCGACGAGGGGCGCGAGCAATCGGCGTGTGCGCATCGCCCGAGCGTAGGGCGTCGACGGCGACCGCGCCGGACGAAGCGATCCGCGAGGGGGTCACGGCGCCGGCCGCGTCGCGTGGGGACGGGTCCGGTCGGTCCGGGAAACCGGTCCGAGAAACCGGTCCGGGGAAGCTCAGCGGAGAGGTGTCGTCGACTGGCGCGCGAGCATGACGCGCCGCCCCCACCACACGACGACGGCCACGCCCGCCGCCGTCAGAACTGCTGGTTGCAGCACCTGCGTCACGGCGAGAACCAGAACGAAGACGAGTAGTCCCGCGGCGAGGGCTTCGAGCTTGTAGAGCGGCCAGGCGGTGCCGGCGAGATCGACGGTGGCGCCGGACCGGCCGCGGGAGCGGCGGGGGAGTGCAGCGGTGGTCATTGCGTGCACCTCTCTCGCGTGGTTTCGGGTCATCCTGCCGGTGTGTTCAGCTTACCGACGTCGCGAAGTTCGGCGCAACGAACAATTTGCGACGTGTGACGGAAATCCCGTCGTCCGGCCGATCGGGTGGTCAAGATCAAGTGTGGGGTGTTCACTTGAGGGCATGCCTCTCACCGGTGAATACGAACCCAGCCCCTCGTCCTGGGCCGCGGACCAGGTCGACCTCTACGAACGCTCGGGCGGAACCGAGGGAACGACGATGGAGGGCAAACCCGTCGTCATCCTGACCACCGTCGGTGCCAAGTCCGGCAAGCTGCGCAAGACGCCGCTGATGCGCGTCGAGCACGACGGCGAGTATGCCGTCGTCGCGTCGCTCGGCGGTGCCCCGAAGAACCCGGTCTGGTACTACAACGTCGTGGCCGATCCCCGCGTCGAACTGCAGGACGGCCCCGTCAAGCAGGACATGGTCGCGCGTGAGGTCACCGGCGACGAGAAGGCCGTCTGGTGGGAGCGTGCGGTCGAGGCGTGGCCGGATTACGCCAAGTACCAGCAGAACACCGATCGGCAGATCCCGGTCTTCGTTCTGTCCCCCCAGAAGTAGCGGGCGGCGTCGCCGTCCCCCAGCCGTCGGGCCCGGTTCCGAGTAGCCTGCGAAGCAGGAACAACCACACTCGGAACCGTGGCCGGAGGCTTGGGATGGCGTCGAAAACTGTTGCAGATCAATTGGTTTCCCAACTCGTCGAAGCGGGCGTGCGGCGGATCTACGGCATCGTGGGGGACAGTCTCAATCCGGTCGTCGACGCCGTCCGCAGAACAGGCGGGGCGGCTGAGGGTGGCATCGACTGGATCCACGTCCGGCACGAGGAAGCTGCCGCCTTCGCGGCCGCAGCGGACGCGCAGGTCACCGGCGAACTGGCGGTCTGCGCGGGATCGTGCGGACCGGGCAACCTGCACCTGATCAACGGTCTATACGACGCGAACCGCTCGGGAGCGCCCGTGCTCGCCATCGCCTCCCACATCCCCAGCACCCAGATCGGGATGGGCTACTTCCAGGAGACCCACCCGGACCGGCTGTTCGTCGAGTGCTCGCGCTACACCGAGATGATCAGCACTCCCGCGCAATCCCCGCGGGTGGTGCAGAGCGCGATACAGCACGCGATCGCACAGTCGGGCGTCGCCGTGATCACGCTGCCGGGCGATATCGCCGAGGAGCCGGCCGAGGGCACCGCGCCCCCGCTCGCCCGCACGGGTACCCCGTCGCTCGTTCCGGCGGACGAGGACGTCCAGGCTCTCGCGGACGCCGTCAACGAGGCTTCCGCCGTCGCGATCTTCGCTGGTGCAGGAGTGCGCGGTGCCCGGGACGAACTTCTCGCCCTCGCCGACACCGTCGGGGCGCCGATCGGTCACACGCTGCGTGGCAAGGAATGGATCCAGTACGACAACCCGTTCGACGTCGGCATGACCGGGCTGCTGGGGTACGGGGCCGCGCACGACGGGATCCATGACGCGGACCTGCTGATTCTCGTGGGCACCGATTTCCCGTACGACCAGTTCCTGCCCGGTGACGTGCGGACCGCGCAGATCGACGTCGCGGCGCAGACGCTGGGCCGGCGCACCGGTGTCGACCTCCCCGTTCACGGGGACACCCGCTCCGTGCTGCGCGCCCTCCAACCGCTCGTGCACCGCAAGTCGAGTCGCACCTTCCTCGAGAAGACCCTCGACCGGCACGAGAAGCTCATGACGAAGGTCGTCGGTGCCTACACCGAACCCGCGAAACAGCGCGTTCCGATCCACCCCGAGTACGCCGCCTCGATCCTCGACGATATCGCCGCCGACGACGCGGTCTTCACCGCCGACACCGGAATGTGCAACGTGTGGACTGCGCGCTACCTGAACCCGAACGGCCGTCGCCGGTTCCTGTCGTCGGCGTTGCACGGGTCGATGGCCAATGCGTTGCCGCACGCGATCGGCGCGCAGTTCGCCGAACCCGGTCGGCAGGTGGTCGCGATGTCCGGTGACGGCGGGCTGTCGATGTTGCTGGGCGAGTTGATCACCGTCGCGATGTACCGACTGCCGGTCAAGATCGTCGTGTTCGACAACTCCACCCTCGGCATGGTCAAGCTCGAGATGCTCGTCGATGGTTTGCCCGATTTCGGAGTGGATGTCCCTTCCGTCGACTATGCCGCTGTTGCAACGGCTTTGGGGCTCTACGGACGCCGGATCGAGGATCCTGCCGATCTGGAGTCGGGGCTCCGAGAGGCGTTCGCGCACGACGGACCCGCTCTGATCGACATCGTGACCGATCCGAACGCGCTGTCGCTGCCGCCCTCGATCACCGGCGGTCAGGTCCGAGGGTTCGCACTGGCCATGTCCAAGATGGTGATGAACGGCGGTGTGGCCGAAGCGGTTCAGATGGCCAAGTCGAATCTGCGCAACGTGCCGCGACCGTCCCAGTTCTCGCCGCGAGGGTGACTGCGCGGACATCGCGTCCGGCGAACGGTGGGGCGGTTGCGCGCCCGCCCGCCTGTAGTGGGAAAATGCATGGGTGTCTAATTCGCCGGAACTCGCAGATCTGAAGGTAACCTCGCCCGCGCTCACCGCGGACGAGATCGACGCCGCTGCGGAGCGAATTGCACACATTATCGATGCGACACCGCTGCAGTTCAGTGAGCGGTTGTCGGCGCTGACCGGAGCCCGGGTCTACCTCAAGCGGGAGGACCTGCAGGTGGTGCGCTCGTACAAACTCCGCGGTGCCTACAACCTGATCATGCAGCTCAGTGACGCCGAGCGCGCCGCCGGCGTGGTCGCGGCCAGCGCCGGGAACCACGCCCAGGGTGTCGCGTTCGCGTGCCGGGCGATGGAGATCAGTGGCCGGATCTACGTGCCCGCCAACACCCCCAAGCAGAAGCGCGACCGGATCATGGTGCACGGCGGCGGGTTCGTCGAACTGATCCCGACGGGCGAGACCTACGATGCCGCGGCCGCGGCCGCGGCCGCGGATGTCGAGCGGACGGGTGCCACCATGGTGCCGCCGTTCGACGACGCCCGCACCGCCGCCGGTCAGGGCACCATCGCCGCCGAGATCCTCGAGCAGCTGGGAGAGGCACCGGACAGTGTCGTCGTACCGGTCGGCGGCGGCGGCTGCATCGCCGGTATCGCCACCTACCTGCACGAGCGTGCGCCCGAGACCACCATCATCGGCGTCGAGCCGGCCGGTGCCGCGTCGATGACCGCCGCGTTGGTGGCGGGCGGGCCGGTCACGCTACCCGAGGTCGACCCGTTCGTGGACGGTGCCGCGGTCAAGCGGGTCGGCGATCTGCCGTACGCCGTGGTTGCCGGGTTGGGGGCGAGCGTCGTCTCGCACGCGTCGTTGCCCCTGGTCGCCGGTACTCGTGCGGGGCGCGGACCCGAGCGCTTCGCCATGACGCAGGTCGACGAGGGCGCGATCTGCACCGCGATGCTGCAGCTCTACCAGAACGAGGGCATCATCGCCGAGCCTGCCGGGGCGCTCTCGGTGACCGCGCTGGGTCAGCTCGACGTCGCGCCCGGCAGCACCGTGGTGTGTCTCGTCTCGGGTGGCAACAACGACGTGTCCCGCTACGGCGAGATCCTCGAACGATCGCTGGTTCACCTGGGGCTCAAGCACTACTTCCTCGTCGATTTCCCCCAGGAGCCGGGCGCGCTGCGCCGGTTCCTCGACGAGGTCCTGGGCCCGGACGACGACATCACGCTGTTCGAGTACGTCAAGCGCAACAACCGTGAGACCGGTGCCGCGCTCGTGGGTATCGAACTGGGGTCGGCCGACGGTCTGTCGGATCTGCTCGATCGGATGCGCACGTCGCGCATCGTCGTCGAGCAGCTCGAGCCGGGCTCGCCGGCGTACCGCTACCTCACGTAGCGGGCGTCTCGTCCGAACGATCTCTGCCCGCCGGGTCGGTGCCGAGTAGTCGGTTCACGACCTGGCGGTGCAGATCGGGGTCGGATTCCGGGAGTCCGAGCAGGGCCGCCAGATAGATGCCGTCGCCGACGAGGCGGACGATCTCGGCATGCACCGGGTCGTCGATCTCGGCCAGCAGCCCGTCGTCCCACGACCGCATCACGTCGGCGATTGCCTGCTGCACCTCGTCGTGCCGGCCGTCGGCGCTGCGCATCGCGGCCAGCATCGACCGATACAGCGTCATCTCGTCGGCGGACTCGGCCGGCGGGTATTGCAGATAGATCTCCGAGACGGTCCGCCCGGAGGCGACGGCGTCGGCCAGCTGCTGGTCGGAGCGGTCGCCGAGTCGTCGCACCATCCCGGCCAGGAGTGCTTCCTTGCTGGGGAAGTGGTAGAGCAGACCGCCCTTGGAGACGCCTGCCTCCGCCGCCACCGCCTCGAGGGTGACCTGCGCGAGTCCCTGGGTCAGGAGAAGGCTCTCGAGTGCGTCGAGGATGCGATCGCGTGTGTCGGATGCCATGAAAATCACTGTACCGGCTGGACGGTCGACTGCTATTCTGGAGTTCACTACTGTACCGGCTGGACGGTTAACTCCCCGGTCGGTTCCTGTTCATCAACCAGTTCGTGTGGGAGTGGAAGCATGTCTGTGGGCACCGTGCGGGATTCGCACGACGTGACGGCGAGCCGGAAGGACTGGCTCGGCCTCGTCGTGCTCGCGTTCGCCGTGCTGCTCATCTCGGTGGACGCGACGGTCCTCGACCTCGCGCTGCCGTTCATCAGTGAGGACCTCGAGCCGAGCAGCACGCAGTTGCTGTGGATCATCGACGTCTATTCGTTCGTGCTGGCGGGTCTGCTGGTGACGATGGGCACCCTCGGCGACCGGATCGGGCGCCGCCGCCTGCTGCTGATCGGTGCGGCCGGCTTCGGCCTGGCGTCGTTGATCGCGGCGTGGTCGTCGAGTCCGGAGATGCTGATCGCGGCGCGTGTGCTCCAGGGTGTGTCGGGTGCGACGCTGATGCCCGCGACCCTCGGGCTCATCCGCACGATGTTCGTCGACCCTCGTCAGCGGACCACCGCGATCGGCGTGTGGGGCGCGATGGCCGGTGGCGGCGCGGCGGCCGGACCGCTGGTCGGTGGCTGGTTGCTCGAGCACTTCTGGTGGGGTTCGGTCTTCCTCGTCAACATCCCGGTCATGATCGGTCTCATCGCTCTCGGGCCGTTGGTGATTCCCGAGTCGAAGGATCCGGCCCCGGGCCGCTTCGATCTGGTGAGCGCCGGACTGTCGATGCTGGCCATGGTGCCGATGGTGTACGCGGTCAAGGAGACCGCGGTCCACGGGCCGAGTTGGGTACTCACCGCTGTCGGTGTCGTCGGACTCGCCGCGGGCTGGGCGTTCGTGCGCCGGCAGAAGACGCTGGCCGATCCGATGATCGACCTGACGCTGTTCGCCCGGCCCGCGTTCTCGACGGCCGTCCTGACGAACCTGCTGTCCATCTTCGCGCTCGCCGGCGTGCTGTTCTTCGGGTCGCAGTACCTGCAGTTGGTGCTCGGCTACCGGCCGCTCGAGGCCGGACTGCTGATGCTGCCGGGAACCCTGGTCAGTGCGTTCGCCTCGCTGGCTGCGGCGTGGCTCGTCCGCCGCTGGGCGCCCAACCGGGTGCTGAGCATCGGTCTGGTGATCGCGGCAATCGGTGCCGCCGTCATGATCGCACTGCAGCCGGACAGCGGCCCGCAGGCCTTCGTGATCGGATTCGTGCTCGCCGGCGCCGGTGTCGGTGTGGCGCTCACGTTGACGTCGGATCTGGTGGTGAGCTCGGTGGAGCCGGAACGTGCCGGTGCAGCGTCCGCGGTCTCCGAAACCGCATACGAACTCGGCGTGGCGCTGGGTGTGGCCATCCTCGGCAGTGTCGTACTGGCGATCTTCCGCCGCGGAATGGACGTCTCGGCACTCACCCCCGATCAGGCGCACGTCGCGCAGGGCACGCTCGGTGGCGCTGTCGAGGTCTCCAAGGGGATGCCGGCGCCGCAAGCCGAGGCCTTCGTCGACGGGGCGCAGGCGGCCTTCGTCGACGGCATGCACATCGCGGCCGGCGCAACTGCGATCGTGCTCCTGATCACGGCAATCCTCGTGGTGCGCATGCTCGGCCGTCGCTGATCCGTAACGCCACAGCGGCCCGCTCGATTGATGATCGAGCGGGCCGTTCTCGTGTGCGCATCGAGTCACACGAGTAACGGGAATTATCAAGCGTCACAGCAGAGTAGGGGGCCGGCCCGCAGTCGTGCACCGGTCCGCGTCGTTCCGGTCGAATACCTCTGGTGCGCAGCGATTTTGGACTGCAGTACAAAGGTATGAATCTGCGGGTGAAATGGTTGAATCTTGCGCTATCACCCTGGCTTCTCACCCTCGGTACATGCCCTGCATGAAAGACGCTGCGGTGCTTGTGTTTTCGCGGGGGTGAACGCTCGGGTGAAGCAGTTCGAGGCGCTCCGGGGATGAAGGACGTGTACTACCGATTGTGTTTGTATGTCCCGCGTCGGGGTGATTGTCCATGTCATCCATCGCTCGCAGCCGAATCCGGCCGGGCGTCCATAAGAAGGGCCTCAAATGGTGAGGTTGAGCGGCGCCCTGCGCAGGGGCGTCATCCGAACTGTGGTCATGGCCATGTTGGCCGCCATGGTCACGATTACGACCGCAACGGTCGGGGCGGGGACGGCGGCAGCAGCGGGAACACCGCTGAGCTGCGACGTTCTCTACTCGGTAGACGACGGTTCGAATGCTGCGAAGCGGATCGACCCGAACACCGGAGCTGCGACGTCATCCTTCCCGGTGTCGGGCAACGAGGCGAACCAGCTCGGCATCGCGCCGGGCGGCGCGTACGCCGTCTACACCTCCGGGAAGACGATCTACAAGTACGACGCCCTGACGGAGAAGACCACGAGCGCCACACACAAGCTGAGCCTTTCGGGGACCCACGGCGCCATCGACCCCACCACCGGAATCTTCTATTTCGGCGGTCGTGACGGCGGTGACACGTTCAAGTTCGGTTCCTACAACCCCGGCACCGGTGTGGTGTCGAACTCGATCATCACCGCATCGCTGCCGAGTGCACCCGGAGGCAACGGCGACCTGGCCTTCGATGCGACGGGCAACATGTACGTCGTCGCGGGTGGCGACTCCAACGGCCGTGTGTACCGAATCGCGGGGCCGATCACTCCGAGCTCGAACAACCTGACGGGTACTGCTGTCACCGAGCAGACCAGCGCGTTCAAGAAGTCGAACTCGATCGCCTTCGGTCCCAGCGGTTACCTGTACGTCGGCAGCAGCAGCAGTTTGGTGCGCGTCGATCCGAGCACCGGCGGCCAGGTGGCGTCGTTCTCCCAAGCAGGAGACATGACCGACATGGGTTCGTGCACCGATCCGGTCACCATCGAGCTTCACAAGAACCTCCCCGACGGCCGCGTCGCATCCGGTGACCAATTCGGCCTCGAGATCACCGGCAACGGTCTGAGCACCGGAAACACGGCAACGACGTCCGGCGACAAGAAGGGGCTTCAGGACGCGGTGGCGGGGCCGGTGCTCGGACTCTCGGGCAAGTCGTACACGATCAAGGAGACTGCGAAGAGCGGAGCCGATCTCTCGAACTACCGCACCACGTGGGAGTGCGTCGACGCGAAGACGTCGGCCACGATCTCGAGTGGGGACGGCGCGACGGGCACCGTGGCGGTTCCCAGTGGTTCCGCCGGCAAGAGCATCAGCTGCACTTTCACCAACGGCTCACGCAAGTCCGGTCTCGCGCTGGAGAAGACGGCTGCGCCGAACACCGCAGCCGACTTCACGGTCGGCAACACGATCACCTACAGCTTCAAGATGACCAACACCGGCGATGTGACGTTGAAGGACGTCAAGCCGGTCGAGAAGGACTTCTCCGGTAAGGCGAAGATGTCCGACTTCTCGTGCCCTGAGGGCGCGAAATCGTTGGCCGCCAGGGCTTCCGTGACGTGCACCGCGACGTACGTGCTCCAGCAGGAGGACATCGACCGCGGCACCGTCGACAACACCGCGAGCGCGACCGGCACCGATCCGGGTGGCAAGGCGGTGAACTCCGCCGAGTCCAAGGTGCCGCTGAAGGGTGGTCCGGCCACGCCCGGCATCTCGATCGTGAAGTCCGCGTCGCCGAAGGATGCAGAGAGCTACAAGCTCGGTCAGACGATCAAGTACAGCTTCAAGATCACCAACACCGGTGACGTGACGCTGCGGAACGTCGGGGTGAACGAGGGCGCGTTCACGGGCGCCGGTCCGTTGTCGGCGGTCGAGTGCCCCGACACGGCGAAGGCGCTCGGGCCGAAGGCATCGGTGACGTGCACCGCGGAGTACACGCTGACGCAGAAGGACATCGACAACGGCAGGATCGAGAACACCGCGACCGCGACGGGCACGCCGCCGGGCACGGACACGCCGATCGTGTCCCCGCCGGGCAAGGAGATCGTCGAGGGCAATCCAGCCCGGTCACTGTCTCTCGTGAAGGACGCATCGCCGTCGACCACCGCGGATTACAAGGTGGGCCAGGAGATCTCGTACACCTTCCTGATCAAGAACACGGGCGACGTGACGCTCACCGACGTGCATCCGAACGAGACGAAGTTCTCGGGTTCGGGCGACATGTCGACGTTCGATTGCCCCGCAGGGGCGGCGTCGCTGGCGCCGGGTGCGTCGGTGACCTGCACGGCGAAGTACACGCTGACGCAGACCGACATCGATGCCGGCAAGCTGGAGAACACCGCGACCGCGACGGGTACGCCGCCGTCGGGTGAGCCGGTCACCTCGAAGCCGTCGGACAAGACGCTCTCGGGCGAGCCGAAGCCCGCGATCGCCCTGGAGAAGTCGGCGTCGCCGACGGACCCGGACAAGTTCGCGGTGGGCGAGACCGTCACCTACAGCTTCACGATCACCAACACGGGCAACGTGACACTGAAGGACGTGCGTCCGAACGAGACCGCCTTCACGGGTGAGAGCAGCAGGATCTCGGCGTTCGACTGCCCGGATGCCGCGAAGTCGCTGGCACCCAACGAATCCGTGACGTGCACCGCCACGTACACGCTCGACCAGGCGGACGTGGACCGGGGCAAGCTCGACAACGCCGCGACGGCGACGGGCACCCCGCCATCGGGTGGTCCTGTCACGTCCGACGAGGACGACGCGAAGCTGACGAGTAACCAGAAGCCGAACCTCGAGATCGTCAAGACAGCGTCGCCCAAGGGTGTCTCGGACTTCAAGGTCGGCCAGAAGGTCACCTACACATTCGACGTCACCAACACGGGCAACCAGACCCTGACGGACGTCAAGGTCGTCGAGGGAGCGTTCTCCGGCAGCGGTGAGCTCTCCGACGTGTCCTGCCCGGAGGAAGTGAAGTCCATGGCGCCGGGTGCCGAGGTGTCGTGCACCGCAACGTACGAGCTGACGCAGAAGGACATCGACGCCGGCAAGCTCGACAACGTCGCGACCGCGGTCGGCACGCCCCCGGGCGCCGACACCCCGATCGAGTCCCCGCAGGACGAGGAGAACCTCGCCGGTGATCCCCAGGCGGGACTGAAGCTCGAGAAGACCGCGGAACCGCGGGAGAACGTCCAGGTGAACGACACCGTCACCTACAAGTTCACGATCACCAACACCGGTGATCAGACCCTGACGGACGTCGGCGTCAAGGAGAACGAGTTCTCCGGCAAGGGAACGCTGTCCGCGATCAGCTGCCCGGACGATGCGAAGGAGCTGAATCCCGGGAAGTCGGTGACCTGCGAGGCCACCTACACGTTCACGGTCGAGGACATGAACGTGGGCAGGGTCGAGAACACTGCCACGGCGACGGGTACCCCGCCGTCGGGAACGCCGATCGAGTCCGATCCGTCGGACGTCGACGTCACCGGTGCGCAGGCGCCCCAGCTCGAGGTCGTGAAGTCGGCCTCACTGACGAGCCTGGACGGTTTCAAGGCCGGCGCGAAGGTGAAGTACTCGTTCGCGGTCACCAACACGGGCAACGTCACGGTGGCGAACGTCTCGATCAAGGAAGGCGACTTCTCCGGTACCGGCAAGATCACCGATCTCTCGTGCCCGGAGGAGGCGAAGTCGCTGGCTCCGGGTGCGCAGGTGACCTGCACGGCGCTGTACGAGCTGACCCAGGCCGATGTCGATGCCGGCAAGGTGGAGAACACGGCCACCGCGATCGGCACGCCACCGGGTACCGAGGAGCCGATCGAGTCCCCGCCGTCGGACGGCGGCATCGAGGGCAACCCGAACCCGGACCTGTCGATCGTGAAGACTGCGTCGATCTCCGACTCGTCCGAGTTCACGGTGGGCAAGGAGATCACCTACTCGTTCGTGATCACGAACACCGGTGACGTCACGCTCACCGACGTTCGCCCGAACGAGAAGTCGTTCACCGGATCCGGGCCGATGTCCGATCCGGTCTGCGAGGCGGGCGCGAGCGCACTGGCGCCCAACGACGCGGTGACCTGCACCGCGAACTACACGCTGACGCAGGCCGACATCGATGCCGGCACGCTCGACAACGTCGCGACCGCGACCGGCACCCCGCCGGGCAAGGAGCCGATCGAGTCGCCGGAGTCGCAGGTGTCGCTGCCGGGCCATCCGCACCCGGGCATCAGCATCGTCAAGAAGGCGAACCCGCGCGAGAAGGTGAAGCTGGGGCAGGAGGTGACCTACCGGTTCGTGATCACCAATGTCGGAGACGTGACCCTGAAGGACGTCACCGTGAACGAGGGCGACTTCACGGGCACCGGCACGATGTCGGCGATCACCTGCCCCGACGAGGCGAAGTCGCTGGCGCCGAAGGACTCGGTGGCATGCACCGCGACCTACGTCGTGACGCGGGCCGACGTGAAGAACGGACGCATCGACAACGTCGCGACCGCGTCGGGCACGAACCCGAAGGGCGACGAGGTGGAGTCGGAGCCGTCGAACGAGACGGTGACACCGGACAAGTCGAGCTTCCCGGGTCTGATCATCATCCCGATCATCCCGGGGCTCCTGACGGGCTCGCTCGGCTCGACCGGGTCGACCGGACCTGCGGGCGAGCCGGCGGGTACGGACACGCCGGTCATCGACGGCAACCCCACCGGTGAAGGCAACCAGCCGGGACAGGGGGGCACGGAGTCGGGCACGGACGCCGAGACCCAGGCCTCGAATCCCAAGGGCGGGCTGATCGACTCCGGTCTGGGCGCCGACGGTGACGGCGGGCTGAACTCCGGTCTCGTCGCCGGCGGACTGGCACTGCTGATCGCCGCAGGCGGTGTGCTGGTTGTGGCACTGCGCAGGCGCAGGGCCGAGGACGGTGATGTCACGGACCTGTGATGAACCCTGACGATTGACGGGGTGGCCCGAGACGGAATCGTCTCGGGCCACCCTTGCTTCGGCTCGGCCCCGTCGGGCAATCGGGTGGCGCCTTCGCCCCGCTTCGGCTGGCGGCTGCGGACCGGTTGCGGCACAGTGGTGTACGACACACTTCGCGTGCATCGACCGCCCTCGGAACGGGGGGTCTCCGGTGGACCGCGAAGGTGTGCGGTGGGTCACCTTTCGGCCGAGAGGTGGATGATTTCGAGGGTGAGATTCCGATCGGCACGCAAGTGTCCGGTCATCGCCGGTCCGTGTCGATCGGATCGCGGCGCAACTCCGAATTGGTCAGCAGCGCATGCCATTTCGTTATGACTGCGCGCTCGCGCCCGAGGCCCCATCCCCGGTGTGAACGAGTTTCTGTGTCACTTTTCGTGTCATCACTTCGTGTATATGAGGTGTTTGTCCTGTTTCCGTAGTCGGTCGCCGGCCCCTCGTCAGGCGTGCGGCAAATCGGATGTGTCGAACGAGAGGTGTCCTTCATGCGTAAACGTGTGTTCCTGCGTCGTGCCGGAGGGGAGGTGGTGTCACGGTGGGCGGCGCTCGGGATGATCTTTGCGGTTCTGACTCTGGTCTTATCCTCGTTCTCCATCGCCCCGATGGCCTCGGCGAACCCGAGCGAAACATCGACCACCTCCGCTCCGACGCGCACCGCCGAGAGCTCGCCCTCGACGACGGGACAGAGCTCCGCTCCGATCGCACCGACGACCACGACCAAGGCGCCGACGACCACCACGTCGCAGGCGCCGGTGACCACGACGACGGCCCCGGCCGAGTCGACGTCGCCGGTGACCACGACGAGCGTGCCGACCACGACGGCGCAGCAGCGTGCCGCAGCCGTCACCCCGCGCGGAGTCAACGACAAGATCACCGTCGAGATCACCGACGTCCAGGTCGAGGGGGCGAACGGCCAGCAGATCAAGGTCGGCGATTCCGTCTCGGTGAAGGGCAAGTGGGACGCGCGGACCGCCGCTCCTCAGCCCGGCGACCAGTTCACCGTCCGGTTCCCTGAGGTCCTCAAACTCGACGCCAACCCCAGGATCGATCTGGTCGGCGACGGCACTGTCTGGGGCACCTGCGAGTTGGTGGCCGCCACCAACCTCATGACCTGCGTGCTCACCGATGCGGTGGCGGACAGGCCCGAAGACGTCTACGGCGACTTCGAGGTCTACACGAAGGCAGTTGCCTACACCACGGCCGAGAACATCGATTTCGTCCTCAACGGCGAGTTCACGCAGTCGTACCCGCTGCCCGGCGGTGGCGGCATCAGCGACGGCAAGGATCTCGGCGCTGCCAAGAAGTCCGGAAAGCTGCAGTCGGACAAGCAGGCCGTGCGGTGGACCATCGACATTCCCGGCAAGGACCTGGCCGCTCTGGACGCAGCCGGTACCGGTTCGGTGACCCTGAACGACGCGCTCTCGGCCAACATGAAGCTCTGCGACACCGGTCGGCTCAACGCGACGCTGCAGTCCGGTCGCCCGGGCGACCTGAAGGCGGTCAGCGGTGGCGTCACCGTCACCCAGAATGCCGCGGGCGAACCCGTCTCGATCGCGCTCACGAACGGCAAGGCGTTCGACAGCAACCTGCTGTACCGGATCGAGTACACCTCGTGCACGGCCAGTGGACAGGTGGACCCGGTCGGAACCGTCTACGACAACGCCGTGACGATCGGCAACAAGGACGTGCCGTCGACCGGCGTCGGCCAGGACTGGACGCCGCAGACCGCGCCGTCGAAGTCCGGCAGCCTGGACAAGGCCAAGCGCTACAAGGAGGCGGCCTGGACCATCATGGTCCCCGGCACGTTCATCGCCGGCAGCGCCGACCATACGGTGTCCATCGCCGACACCCTCACGGGCAACCACGCCGTCTGCGCGACGGGGCTCGTCGTGAAGATCGCCAAGGCGAACTACCTGCCCGACGCCAGCGGCAACAGCCCCGGGCGGACGGATGTCACCGGCCAGTTCACGATCGATGTCGATGCCGCCCCCGGCGCCAAGGACATCAGTGTCACGATCACGCCGAAGGACGTCGCCGCGTTCGACCCGGAGCAGTACTACTACGTGAGCTACCGGACCTGCCTCACCGAGGACAGGGTCCCGGACAACACCGAGGTCTTCGCCAACTCGGCGAGCCTCAACGGCCGCCCCCCGGTCACCGCTTCGGTGAGGGGCCCCGAGTTCAAGAGCGGCAAGAGCGGCCAGCTCAACACCACCGAGCGTGATGTCGCCGGTGAGAAGCAGCCGGCCGGCACCACCCTCGACTGGAAGGTGGAGATTCCCGGACGTCACCTCGAAGGCCTGACGGAACCGGCGGTCATCAGTGACACCTTCTCGGGCACCCTGACCGTCTGCGACGTCGGCAACGACATCAAGGCAAACCTCAATCTCCGGGTGATCGCGCGGGACTTCCTCGGCGACAAGGCTGTTGCCGAGCGGGACCTCACCGCCACCACCGGCGTCGTGCGCACGGCCGGCGGGGTCGACTTCACCCTGCCGTTGGAGGAGTACGACCGTGAGACCCGGTACTACATCGACTACACCCTCTGCACCGCCAGCGGTGGTCTCGACGGGCGTGGCACGGTGTACGGAAACTCGCTCACCTACCAGGGCCGCGATGCCATCACGAGCAGCGTCCGACAGGAGTGGGGTGGCGGCGGCACCGGCACCGGCGTGTCGCGCGGCTCGTTCTCGCTGTTGAAGGAGGTCGCGTCCTTCTCCAAGCCGTTCCCGCAGAGAACCGAGTTCACCGTCAAGGTCGAGGAGTTCGCCCCCGGTAAGAACCCGGCGACCGACAAGCCGGACAGCTCGTACAACGTCAAGGTGAAGGCGGACGGCACACCCGTCAGCGGAGTCAACCCCCGCGGTACCGGTTGGCAGATCCGCCTGTCCGAGATCGATCTGCCCACCGTCGACGGCGTCTACTTCGAGCAGGGCAAGTTCCGTCCGGCAGAGGGCGTGACCCTGAACGCGGATCAGACCCAGGCGGTCGTGACCATTGCACCGAAGACCAACATCGGTGTCACCCTGGTCAACAACGCCGTCCTGGGCAAGGCGACGATCACCAAGGCCGTCGTGGGTGACGGGCTCGGCGGTCTCACCGGCAACGAGTCCTTCGTCATCGACGCACACATCGCCGACGACGACGACACCACCGGCGACGAGGTGCGCCAGTTCACCCTGCGGAACGGCCAGCACTTCGAGCTGGCAGATCTACCTATCGGAGCGAAGGTCACCTTCTCGGAGGTACTGCCGCTGAACACCGATCGGGTGACGTGGTCGGCACCGGTGATCGAGCCGAAGACGCTCACCATCGGCACCGATGCCACGGCGAACAGGGTCTCCGTCACGAACGAGGCCAAGGTCACCATGGGCACCTTCGCGGTCAGCAAGAAGCTCACGGGTCCCGAGGCATTCGACAAGTCCGTGCCGAAGACGTTCGACGTGATCGCCAGTTGGAACGCGGACGGAGCGCCGCAGTCCAAGACGCTCACGCTCCCGGCCGACGGCACCGCGGTTCCGTTCGGTGCGAATCTGCCGGGCGGTACCGAAGTCACGCTGACCGAGACGGTTCCGGCGAACGGCAACGGCCTCGCGTGGGGCGTGCCCTCGTACTCCGGGAACGTGACGATCGGTGACGACGGCTCGGCCGCGGTCACCATCGGCAAGGACGCGGGCAAGGTCGAGGTGACGAACTACGTCGACAAGAACGACGGCACCCTGCGCATCGCCAAGCAGGTCGGCGGCGAGGCCGCCGAGGCGGTCGGTGACGACGCCGAGTTCACGGTGCAGGCACGTTGGAAGGACGGCACCGAGTACGTCACCAAGGACCTGACCGTGAAGCAGGGCGCGGCCACGTCGCTCGGTGTCGACCTCCCCGTCGGTACCGAGGTGACCTTCACCGAGACCGGGCGTCCCGAGATCGCCGGAGTCGAATGGGGCACGATCTCGTGGGGCACGGACCCGAACGGCGAATCGTGGCTCGTCACGAATCCCGGTGGCACCGCGACCGGAATCGTCTCCGACGACCCGACGGACGGCCGTCTGATCACGCTGTCGAACGAGGCGCTGTGGAAGAACGGCTCCGTCGAGTTCACCAAGTTCGTCTTCGACGGTGAGGATCCCGTCCCCGCCACAGAGGCCGACCTGCCCGACGGTGCGGCGTTCGAGGTCCGGATCGAGGGCATCGATCCGGCACTTCCGGGAGGAACCGACTTCCCGGCCGTGGGTGAGACCATCACCCTCGACGCCGCAAACGGCTGGAGCTGGAAGTCCGGCGACGTTCTGCCGCGGAACACTGTGATCACCTTCTCCGAGGTCGATCCCGCCGCCCTGCCCGGAATGGATTGGGCGCGGCCGTTCTACTACGTGGCCGCGGATGCCGGTGAGCCCGGTGACCGCAACACGGTCCAGATCGTTGCGGGCGACGAATCCGTGGTGGAGATCCGCAACCGACCGATCCCCACGGCGGACGTGGACATCGACAAGATCGTGAGCGGTCCGAAGGGCAATCAGGTCGCCAAGGACGGTTCGACGATCTTCCAGGTCACGGCCTCGTGGACGGATGTCGACGACGAGAACCGTTCCTGTGTCCTCGACGTGAAGCCGGGCGCTCCGGCCACCCCGACGGCGGACTGTGACGCTCCGGTCGTCGACGGCCGGGTGCAGTTCCCGCTGGGCACCGAGATCACCTTCGCCGAGACCGGCGCCTACACCGACGTGACCAACGTCAAGTGGGGCGAGGTCGTCTGGGGTGTGGAGGAAGGTAGTGCGGACGTCGCGGCGATCGACGGCAAGCCGACCGGAGTCTCGGTCACCCTTACCGGTGACTCGAACGAGCCGGTGGTGCTGGGACTCGAGAACAAGACCAGCAGCAACGGTCTGATCATCATCCCGCTCCCGATTCCGTTGCCGCCGTGGAACGGATCGCTGACCCCGCCGGGGTCGGGCTCCGAGTGGCCGACGCCGCCGGTCTCGGGTGAGCCGGGCGGGCCGGCGCAACCGGGTGGACCTGCCTCGCCGGAGAATGCGGGGGAGACCGGCCACAACGGTGCTCCGGGCAAGCCTGCGCCGAGCAAGCCGGCGCCGGACCAGTCGTCGTCGCTGCCCGTGACGGGTGCGAACGTCGTCTGGCTCGCCGGTGCAGCGCTCGCGCTGATCGCCGGTGGTGGATGGCTGACTCTGCGTAGCCGCAGGAGGGTGTCCGGCGAGGGATAGTTCCCTCGGGCACCCGGCTGGTGGGGCGGGTGCGACCTCGTCTGTCGCATCCGCCCCGCGCCGCAGTTCGCTCGAATCGAACACCGCTCCACAGCGGACCAGGAATATCGCGGCCGATGATTCGGTCGCCCTCGAAAAGGAGAAACTTCCGTGCTAGTCCTCCCGCTCTCCCTCACCTTCGACGTCCAGACCACCGGCTCTGCCGTGATCGACGGGCTCGGTCGGCTGTCCGTGCTTCTCTACGACCTGCTCGGTGGCGCCGGCAGCGCTGCGATCAACGTGGGTAGCTAGCCGGTTCGACACCTGTGGAAGGGGCTCCGGCCCATGCGCGACACCGAAGTTCCGGGTCCGGAACGGGCCCGGCCGAACAGCGGCCGGGTCATCGGCGAACTGCTCCTCACTGCGGGGGCCGTCCTCCTGCTGTACGTCTTCTACGAGGCGTTCTGGACCAATATCGTCTCGGCGCGGCTGCAAGACGAGGTCGACAGCGGCCTGACGGAGTCCTGGAGCAACGGGGCGACCGGCGACGAGTCGGTCGCCCCGGCGCCTCCCGCGCTGGGCGAAGGGTTTGCGCGCGTGCACATTCCCGCCCTCGATGCCGCTTACGCCGTCGTCGAGGGCACGCGCAACGAGGACCTGCGGGCCGGCCCCGGCCACTACGTCGACACCCAGATGCCCGGCGAGCCGGGAAATTTCGCGCTCGCCGGGCATCGCATCGGTACCGGTGCGGTATTCCAGCACCTGGATCGACTCGACACCTGTGATGCCGTGGTCGTGGAGACCGAGTTCCGATGGATCACGTATCGGGTTCTCCCACTCGGAAACGATCAGCTCGGGCGCCGCGCCGAGGCGGCTGCCTGTCTGAGCCCGGAGCAGGTCGATCGCGTCGCCGACGGCGACTATGCCCACGTCGTGGGGCGGCACATCACCACCCCCGACGACGTCGAGGTCGTCAACCCGCTGCCCGGGGCCCCGTGGGTCGAACCGCACTCCGGGCTCGAAAGCACCCTGACGCTCACCACGTGCCATCCGTTGTTCTCGAACACCGAACGCATGATCGTGCACGCGGTTCGCGTCGAATCCGTGTCGAAGTCCGCGGGAACCCTCCCCGCGGCATTGCAGGAGTAGACAGATGTACGGCTACCTTTGGCGCGCCCTCCCCGGACCCCGTCCGGTGAAGGCCGCGCTCGCGATCCTCATCGCGGTCGCGCTCGTGCTGCTCCTCATGGAAGTCGTCTTCCCCTGGGTGTCGGCGCAGATGCCCTACTCTGACGTCACCGTCTAGGGAGGATGGCGTTCATGGGTAGGCACGAGGCCGCGCGACGAGCAGGTCGGGGTGGGACGATCCTGATGGTCGTCGTCGCGCTCGTCCTGCTCGCGGGTGGCGGATTCCTCGTCTTCCGTGGGTTGCAGCCAGATCCTGCGGCGGCCGCGCCGGTACCGCGATCGACGTTCGAACTGCCCCCCGACGGCGTCGCGGATCCGGTCGACGGCGCGTTGCCGGGGATCGGTGCCGGTGGGCAGACGCGCAAACCCGGACCGGCGGCGGAGAATCCGTCGGACCGACCACAGGTGCCCGCCGGACCGCTGCCCGACAACAGTGTGGTGATCCCGGCGATCGGGGTGCAGACCACGCTCGATCCGCTCGGGTTGGCGCCGGATCAGAGCCTGTTGCTGCCGCGGGATGTGAGCCAGGTGACGTACTGGACCGGTTCGGCGCCGATCGATGCCCCGGACGGAGGGATCCTGGTGGCCGGTCACGTCGACAACGCGAATCAGGGTGAGGGTGCCCTGTATTGGATGCACACGCTGTATCCCGGCGACGCGGTGTACGTGACGAAGGACGGCGTCGTGACGCGCTGGAAGATCACGAAGATGGAGCGGTTCGTCAAGCAGGCGCTGCCGGACTGGGCGTTCCAGGGTCCGGGCGGCCCGCGCGAACTGCACGTCGTCACGTGTGGCGGGGAGATCGTGAAGGACGCCCAGGGACGTGGCACCTACCTCGAGAACGTGGTGGTCACCGCCGTCCCGTTCTGATCCGGGCAACCGGATCGGCGTCCAGGACGGCGAACGAATGTCCCGGTAACACCACCGCGGAGGCTGTCGCGTCCACGGTGGGCTCGTCCCACCACAGCAGTGGGATCCCGCCGATCGGCACCGTCACCGGGTCGGGACCCAGGTTGCACACCACGCGCAGCGACCCGCGAATCATCGCAATCCACTGCGTGTCCTCGTCGTACTCGATGCCGAGGTGCTCGAGCCACGGGTCGCTGATCTCGGATCGTCTGCGCCGCAGCGCAATCAGTGCCCGATAGCACTCCAACAGGCGGTCGTGCGGGCGACGCGTCGGCTCGTTCCAGTCGAGTTTGGAGCGCTCGAACGTCGCGGGCTCCTGCGGATCCGGCACGGCGTCCGCGGTCCACCCGTGCTCGGCGAATTCACGGCGACGTCCCTCCGCCGTCGCCGCACCGAGGTCGGCCTCCGGGTGCGACGTGAAGTACTGGAACGGTGTTCGGGCGCCCCACTCCTCGCCCATGAACAGCATCGGCGTGTAGGGGGAGCACAGGACCAGCGCCGCCTTGACCGCGAGTTGCCCGTCGGACAGGTACGTGCCCGGGCGGTCGCCCGTGGCGCGGTTGCCGATCTGATCGTGCGTGCACGTGTATGCCAGGAGCGCGTCGGCGGGGATCCTCCGGATGTCGATGGGGCGCCCATGGATTCGCCCGCGGAACGTCGAGTACGTGCCGTTGTGGAAGTAGCCCTGGGTGAGGGTGCGGGCGAGGGCCTGCAGCGAGCCGAAATCGCCGTAGTAGCCCTGACGTTCGCCCGACACCGCGGCGTGGATCGCGTGATGGATGTCGTCGTCCCACTGCGCGTCGAGACCCAGTCCGCCGGCGGCCCGTGCCGTGATGATCCGCGGGTCGTTGAGGTCGCTCTCGGCGATGAGCGTGAGTGGGCGTCGCAGATGAGCCGACAGCCGGTGGACCTCGATCGACAGCTCCTCGAGCAGGTGTGTCGCCGAGTTGTCGACCAGGGCATGTACGGCGTCGAGCCGCAGGGCGTCGACGTGGAAGTCGCGGAACCAGCGCAGCGCGTTGTCGACGACGTAGCGGCGGACCACGGTGGACTCGGGACCCGACAGGTTGACGTCGCGCCCCCACGAGTTGGCGCCATCGGCGAGGTACGGGCCGAATCTGTCGAGGTAGTTGCCCGACGGTCCGAGGTGGTTGTAGACGACGTCCAGAGCCACCGCGAGCCCGCGCCGGTGACACTCGTCGACGAACCGTTGCAACCCGTCCGGGCCGCCGTACTGTTCGTGGACGGCGTACCAGAGCACGCCGTCGTAGCCCCAGTTGTGGGTGCCGCCCCAGGCCGCAACCGGCATCAGCTCGACGAAGCCGACGCCGAGGTCGACGAGGTGATCGAGGCGGCCGATCGCGGCGTCGAACGTGCCCTCCGGCGTGAACGTGCCGATGTGCAGTTCGTAGACGACGCTGCCGGCCAACTGCCGGCCCGTCCACGCCGCGTCCGTCCACCGGTTCGGGTCGAGTTCGTGCAGCTGGGACGGCAGATGTACGCCCTCCGGCTGACGCGGGGAGCGTGGATCGGGGAGCACGACGGGGGAGTCGTCGAGCACGTACCCGTACCGCGCCCCCGGCGCGGCGGCGACGTCGGCGTGCCACCAGCCGTCGGCGGAGCGCGTCATCTCGTGCTCGGATCCGTCCACGTGGACGCGCACCGAGCGGGGGATCGGGGCCCAGACCTCGAAGGTGTGCACGTGATCAGCATGCCCCGATCGCGTGCACACCGCAGCCGACCTGTGTCGATCAGCCGCTCAGTCTCTCAGCGGATGAGAGTCCCGAGGTCGACGGGCAGCTGGATGCCGGTGACGTGCCGGGCCTCGTCCGACGCCAGCCACGCGACGGCGTTGGCGATGTCCTCGGGCCGGCTGATCTGGTCGGGCAGGCTGCCCATGAAGATCGGGGCCAGCGTGGTCGCGTACTCCTGCACCAGCGCGTGCATGTCGTTGACCTGCATACCCGTGTCGACGCCGTTGGGGTGAACGGTGTTGACGCGAATGTTGTGCGCGCCGAGTTCGACGGCGAGCGTCTTCGCGAGCCCGGTGACGCCGTGCTTGCTGGCCACGTAGTGGCCGAGGAACGGCAGCCCGCGCAGACCCGCCACGGAGCTGGTGATGACGATCGAACCGCCCTCGCCCTGCTCGATCAGGTGCGGGATCGCGGCCTTGCAGGTGTGGAACACGCCGGTGAGGTTGACGTCGAGCGTCTCCTGCCACTGCTCGGGGGTGATCTCCCACGACATGGCGCCCGAACAGATGCCGGCATTCGCGACGACGACGTCGAGTCGGCCCAGCGCGGCGATGCCGGTTGCGAGCGCTTCGGACACCGCGGCGAAGTCGCGAACATCCGTCTTGGTGGCGACGATCTTTCGGCCCTGTGCCTCGACCTGTGCGACGGTCTCGGCGAGGTCCGCCTCGGTGGCGCCGTCGTAGGCGGTGGAGTCGAAGTCGGCACACGCGTCGATCGCGATGATGTCGGCGCCCTCGGATGCCAGCCGCACTGCCTCGGCGCGGCCCTGGCCCCGCGCCGCTCCGGTGATGAATGCAACCTTGCCGACGAAACGGTTCGCGCTCATGGGTACTGCCTCCAGTCTTCGACGATCGTGTGATCTGGACCATATGAAGCGGCGGCGACCGGTGTCGGCGCGGTCCCGGTCACCGGGAGGACGAGCGGCGGCCGAGCGTCGTTCAGGGCCGGTCGAGCCGGACCAGCAGGGCGACGGGTAGCCGGCCGAAGACCTTCGCCAGCGGGATCGACCCGGTGTGGAGTTCCCCTGTCAGCCGGTCGAACCAGCTTCCGGTCGGAAGTGCGATGCTCGAACTGCCCCAACCGTTCTCGTGGATCAGCACGCTGTGCCGAGTCGCGAGTGCGATGACGTCCGAGGGAGCGCCCACGGGCCCGCGCGCGAACCCGAGTAGGTGGTCCCGGGCCGGACCGACCCCGAAGACGGGGCGGTAGTGTCCGCCCACGAAACTGTCGGGGCGCTCCCGCCGCAGTCGCAACGCAATGCGCGTCACGTGCAGCTTCGCGGTACCCGACGCGTCGATCGGCGGGGCCTCGACACCGGGGGTGTCCATCGATTTCAGGACGGCGCGTCGGACGGCGAAGTCCACGGGACGCCGGTTGTCGGGGTCGACCAGCGAGTCCTCCCACAGTTCGGTGCCCTGGTACACGTCCGGGATGCCCGGCCCGCACAGTTGCAGCAGCTTTTGGCCCAGCGCGTCCGACCAACCGTGCGGTGCCAGGTGCTGGGCGATCCGACCGATGCTCCGGCCCACCGGACCGTCGAGAACCCGGTCGATCCACTCGTGCAGGGCGTCCTCGAACTTCGTGTCGATCGCGGTCCACGACGTGCGCACCCCTGCTTCCCGGGCGGCCTTCTCGGCGTAGGCGTGCAGACGCGGCCGCAGGTCCGCACCGTCGGGGGACGGTCCGTCGACGGGCCACACCCCGAACATGTTCTGCCACATCATCAGTCCCAGGACGCCGTCCGGGCTGGGGGCCGACATCTCCCAGTCGGCGACGCAGCGGGCCCACAGTTCCGGCACCTGCGAGAGCACCCCGATGCGGGCACGGACGTCCTCCCCGCGTTTCGTGTCGTGAGTGGACAGGGTGGTCATCGTGCGCGGCCAGAAGCGTGCACGTTCGTGGGCACGCAGATGGAACTCGGCAGGAGAGCAGCCGACGACACCCGGGTCGCCACCGACCTCGAGGAGCGACACGAGGCGAGCGGTCCGATAGAACAGGCAGTCCTCCACCGCCTTCGCGGTGACGGCACCGCACACCTGGTGGAATCGGATCCGGGACTCGGAGCCGTCGACGAGGGCGCTCGCGAGCGTCGTCAGGGCCGTCTGCCATTCCGGGTGCCGGTCGACGGTCTCGCCGATGATGCGCGGCACGATGCCGGCGAGCGGCGCGTAATCGGCCCGGTACACCGGCATGTGTGCGAGGACCTCCACCAGGGCGTCGCGTAGTTGCTCCGGATTGCAGAACGTGGGTGAATCCCGCAGCACCGCCCGGGTCAGCCGGCGTAACTCGGGAGCGAGGTCGCCGCGAGCGACGCTGCGGCGCAATTCGGTTCCGTTCTCGTCCAACCAGGCACGGTCCCCGGCCGCGCCGGCACGGGCCGCCAACTCGGTGAGCGCCGCCGTCCCGGCCGGATCGAGGAACACGCCACCGTACTCGGCGAGGGCGTCGTAGCCGGTGGTGCCGTCGATCGGCAGAGTGGGATCGAGCGGTTCCCCTGCCGCGAGGATCTTCTCGGCCACCAGCCAACGATCGGGTCCGATGAGCCCGCGGAGGTTGCGCAGGTATCCGGCGGGATCGCTCAGCCCGTCAGGGTGGTCGACCCGGACACCGTCGACCATGTCGTCGCGTACCCACGATGCGAACTGGTGGTGGGTGGTGTCGAACACCCGCGGATCCTCCTGCCGGAGCGCGGCCAGATCGTTGATCGCGAAGAAGCGCCGATAGCCGACCCGGCCGTCCCGCCACGGCACCAGCCGATACGGCTGTCGTGCGTGAATCTCCCGGGGGTCGCCGTCGTCGGTGCCGGGGGCGATCGGGAAGCGCTGCTCGCCCAGCGCCAGCAGGGGAGTGCCGCCCGTGCGATCGACCTGCAGGGCCAGCAGATCACGTTCGTCGGCGAGCACCGGCAGCGCGATCCGCCCGTCGGTGCCGTTGTCGTCCCGCCAGTCGATGTCGAAGAACCGGGCGAACGGGGAGCGGTGGCCGTTCGTCAATACATCCCACCACCAGCGGTTGTGCTGCGGCCGGCCGATTCCGAGATGGTTGGGCACCAGGTCGACGACCAGTCCCATGCCGCGCTCGCTCAGTTCCGCGGACAGCGCGACCAGTGCGGGACGCCCGCCCAGTTCGGACGACACCGATGTGGGGTCGGCGACGTCGTAGCCGTGGGTGGATCCGGGCATCGCCGTCAGGATCGGCGAGAGGTAGACGTGCGAGACGCCGAGCCGATCGAGATAGTCGGCGAGTCGGCGTGCGTCGTCGAGGGTGAAGGCGTCACCTCGCAGTTGCAGTCGGTACGTCGCGGTGATCGGTCTCATGACGGCCGGTCCCGCCGCAGCACCAGCAGGGATCGGGACGGCACGGTGAGCGTGTCTCCTGCGTGGGCAGCGAAATCCGTTGCCCCGGTGGGCGAGCAGGTGTCCAGCTCGCCGACCCACCGGCTCTCCTCGGGGCCCGACGGAACCGCGAACTCGACGTCGGCATCGTGCGCGTTGAAGAACAGCAGAAACGAGTCGTCGACCACACGGCGCCCGCGGTGATCGGGTTCGGGTATCGCATCACCGCCCAGATACACCGCCAGGACCTTGCCGAATCCGCTGTCCCAGTCCTCGGTGGTCATCTCCCGGCCGGTCGGGGTGAGCCACGCGATGTCGGGGCGGTGTTCGTCGCGGACGGGGCGGCCGGCGAGGAAGCGCCGTCGGCGGAAGACCGGGTGCGCGGCCCGCAATGCCGACGCACGACGGGCGAAGGCCAACAGATCCGAGTGTGTTCGCGTCAGTGACCAGTCCATCCACGACAGCGGCGAATCCTGGCAGTAGACATTGTTGTTGCCGTTCTGGGTGCGGCCCATCTCGTCGCCGTGGGCAAGCATCGGGGTGCCCTGGCTGAGGAGCAGCGTGGCGAGGATGTTGCGCTGCTGCCGGCCCCGAAGGGCGAGGACTGTGGGGTCGTCGGTGGGCCCTTCGACGCCGCAGTTCCACGACCGATTGTGGCTTTCACCGTCCCGGTTGTCCTCACCGTTGGCCTCGTTGTGCTTCTCCTCGTACGCCACGAGATCGGCGAGAGTGAAACCGTCGTGGGCGGTCACGAAGTTGATGCTCGCGCTGGGGCGACGCCCGGTGGCCTCGTACAGATCCGACGACCCGGTCAGGCGGGACGCGAACTCCCCGAGGGTGGCCGGCTGTCCGCGCCAGAAGTCGCGGACGGTGTCGCGGTACTTGCCGTTCCACTCGGTCCACAACCCGGGAAAGTTCCCGACCTGGTAGCCGCCCTCGCCGACGTCCCAGGGTTCGGCGATCAGCTTCACCTGGCTCACCACAGGATCCTGCTGCACCAGATCGAAGAACGCGGAAAGCCGGTCCACGTCGTGCAATTCGCGGGCGAGGGTCGACGCCAGATCGAAACGGAAACCGTCGACGTGCATCTCGGTCACCCAGTAGCGCAGCGAGTCCATGATGAGTTGAAGGGTGTGCGGATGCCGGGCGTTGAGGCTGTTACCGGTGCCCGTGTAGTCCTTGTAGCGGGACGGATCGTCGTCGTCGAGTCGGTAGTACGCGGCGTTGTCGATGCCGCGGAAGACGACGGTCGGGCCGCGGTGGTCGCCCTCGGCGGTGTGGTTGTAGACGACGTCGAGAATCACCTCGATACCGGCGTCGTGGAACGCGCGCACCATCGCCTTGAACTCGGTGACCACGCCGCTCGGCTCGGTGGCCGACGAGTATTCGACATGTGGTGCCAGGAATCCGTAGCTGTTGTAGCCCCAGTAGTTTCGCAACCCCTGATCGAGCAGGATCTGGTCGTGCATGAACTGGTGTACCGGCATCAGCTCGATCGCCGTGACCCCGAGCGCACGGAGGTGATCGATCACCACCGGGTGCGCGAGCCCGGCGTAGGTGCCGCGCAGCTGGGCCGGAATCTCCGGATGGGTCGCGGTCATGCCCTTGACGTGAGCCTCGTAGATGAGGGTCTCGTGGTACGGCGTGCGCGGCGGCCGGTCCGCGCCCCAGTCGAAGAACGGGTTGATCACGACAGTCGTCATCGTGTGGCCGAGCGTGTCCTCGCCGAACGCGTGCAGTGACGGGTGGCCGTCGAACACGCCGTCGAAAGCCTTGCCGTAGGGATCGAGCAGGAACTTGGATGGATCGCACCGGAGCCCGGCCTCCGGGTCGAAAGGCCCGTGGACCCGGAACCCGTACCGCTGCCCAGGTCCTACGGACGGCAGGTACACGTGCCACACGTGGCCGTCGACCTCGTCGAGCCGGACGCGGGTCTCGGTGCCGTCGCTCGCGATCAGGCACAGGTCCACCGCCTCGGCGACCTCGGAGAACAGTGAGAAGTTGGTGCCGCCCCCGTCGTAGGTGGCGCCGAGCGGATACGCGGCTCCCGGCCACGTCTCGATCGGCGGCGCTACGCCGGGCCCGCTGCGCTCCATGCTGCTGAACCCTAGCTGTAAGCCGACCGGTGCACCCGGATTGTGACAAGGGTTCGATCGCAGGTTCGTTCACCCTGTCGCTGGTGAGTGGTTCGGTCTAGCGTGGAGACGAAGTCGCACTTCCAGTGGAGGGGTGAGGTCCTGTGTTCTCCCATTCTCGTGCAGCTTCTCGGGGAGCCGGGTCGGCCATCGCGGTGATCTGCTCCGCCGTCGTCGGATCCGGCGCACTCGTACTCGGCGCCGGCACCGCCGCGGCGCAGGAGACGCCGCCGGGACCTGCGATCCTGGGCGTCGAACTCGACGAGGAGGACGGTCGCCCCACGGTGGAGATCGACTACGTGAATCTGCAGGGCGAGCGGCGCGAGATCGACGTGGATCTGCAGACCGGCCTGATCACCGAGGACGAGCCGGACGACGAGGCGACGGCACCGGCCTCGACATTGCCGGGCTGACGACTCGCGTCTCCCTACCGCGTGTCGATCGCGGGGGTTACCGCCGCACGGTGGCCGCTCTACACTGAGGATCCGGCGACCCGGCGCTTCGGCTGTGTCGTTTGAACGGATTGTCCCGCAACCTGTTCCGTGACGAAGGGGCGACCGGAGTCGTTCTCCGGAGGTGCTTTTCGGTGACCGCGTCGAATCCGATGGACGGAGGCGACACCGCCTGGGTGCTGGTGTGCGCCGCACTGGTGTTGTTCATGGTTCCCGGACTGGCATTCTTCTACGCCGGAATGGTCAAGAGCCGCAACACATTGGTGATGATCCAGCAGAACTTCGTCGCGCTCGGCGTGGTGACGGTGGTGTGGATCCTGATCGGCCACAGCATCGCGTTCGGCGAGGACACCGGTGCCGGATTGTTCGGCGATCTGAAGCTGTTCGCCCTGCAGAATCTGGACGAAGCGCCGCGCCCGGCATTGCATGTCGTCGTCCCGGGCATCGCGATCCCGACCCTGGCCTTCGTCGCCTATCAAATGATGTTCGCGGTAATCACTCCCGCGCTGATCACCGGCGCGACGGCGGATCGGCTGAAGATCGCGGGCTGGGTGGTGATCCTCGCCGTGTGGCCTGTCGTCGTGTACGCGCCGATCGCGCATTGGCTGTTCGACCCCGAGGGATGGCTCGCGGTCCGGGGAGCGCAGGACTGGGCGGGCGGCATGGTGGTCCACGCGTCGGCGGGGGCGGCCGCACTGGCGATCCTCCTGGTCGTCGGCCGGCGGACCGGTTGGCCCGGCACCGAGACCGTTCCGCACTCGGTGCCGCTCACGATGATCGGTGCCGGAATTCTGTGGTTCGGCTGGTTCGGATTCAATGCGGGAGATGTCCTGCAGGCAAACGGAATTGCCGCGCAGGCCCTGATCAACACCCATGTCGCGGCGGCAGCGGGGATGGTGATCTGGTCGATAGCGGAACGCTTTCGGCAGGGGCGGTCGACCGTGGTGGGTGCGGCGACCGGGGCGGTGGCCGGGCTTGCCACGATCACACCGTGCGCCGGATACGTCGACACTGCGTCGGCGCTGCTGATCGGGGCGGTCGCCGGGCTCGTGTGCCAGGTGGCGCTAGGGCTGAAAGTGCTGTTCCGTTTCGACGACGCGTTGGATGTGATCGCCGTCCACTTCGTCGGTGGTGTACTCGGTTCCCTCCTGTTGGGCCTGTTCGGGAAGAAGGCGATCAATGGGATCGGAGCGGACGGGTTGTTCTTCGGTGGGGGCTTCTCGTTGCTGGGGAATCAGGCTCTCGCTGTCGTCGCGGTGGTCGCGTTCTCCTTCGTCGTCACACTCGTGATCGCGTTCGCGGCAGACCGAACCGTGGGCCTGCGCCTGCCCGCCGACGAGGAGTTCGGCTCGGACCGCCGCCGTCAGGGCATGGACGCGTACCGGTTCGCCCCGTCGTTCGTTGCCGGGGCCGGGCTGGCGTCGGGTGCTGTCGACGAGCCGCCGTTGACGGCGACGCGGATCGCCGCAGCGCCGTCGAGCGTCCAGTACCGCCTCGTCACGGTGCTCGTGCGGGCCATCGACGCAGGAGCGCTCGAGAGCGCGCTGCGGGAGGCCGGAGCCCGGTCGATCGTCGTGACGGAAGTTCACGCCCCCTCCACCCATCGCGACACGGTGGTGATGCGCGACCAGCGCAGTGAACTCGCGCTCGCGCAGCGACTGAAGGTGGAGGTGCTGGTCCGGGACACCGACGTCGAGCGTGTGCTGGACGCACTGGATTCCGACACCATCGGAGGCCATGAGGGGTACGTGCAGCAGGCCGCGGAACCGCTCTCGCCACAAGCCCGTACGGACGAGGACCCCGTCAGCTGACGTGCTTCTCGAGCGGTACGGTGTTGGGACCCACGACCAGCTGGCCGCGGTGCACCACCAGCAGCCAGACTGGTAGCACCGCGATGCACAACACCGGAATCACCCCGAACGACGCCACCATCGTCGCACCGATGAACAGGCCCAGCCAGCAACTGCGCACCGCCACCACGAGCGCGCCGAGGACCGCACACGAGATCGACAGTGCGAGCGGGACGGTGTCGAACATGGCATGCACCAGCAATCCGACGTTCAAGCCCACGAATACGGACGCGAACGTCCGGCCGCCGCGGAAGCCGCAGCTGGACGCGACGAGCAGCGCCACGAGGTTGATCAGCGCGTAGAGCGCGAGGCGGCCCACCGACTCGTCGGCAGCGCTCGCGGTGACCCGCCCCATGTTCTCGGCATCCTTGAAGAGTGTTGCGGGTCCGCCCACAGCGCCGAGCGCGCCGAGAACCGCACCGCCGAGCCCGATCGCGAGAACCGGGTTCGGCAGCGCGTGGAACAGCGCATGCATCCGGTGGAAAGCGGGGACGCCCATCAGGAAGAAGGCGGCGGTACCGACTGCGATGAGCGTGCCGATCAGGATGTGCCCGATGGTGGGTGCGCGGTATGCGGGGACGTCGACGACGAGCATCGGGCGATCGAGGAGGAACATCGTCGCGGTGCCCGCGCCGGCCGCGACGAGAGGCGCGAACATGTTCTCCCACAGCTCGCCTTTCGGGCGGCGGCCGGCCAGTTCGACGAACGCCAACGGCCCTGCCAGTGGGGTGCCGAACAGCACACCGATCGTCGCGGACGTCGTCAGCCACACGACGCGTTTGGTCGGCATCGTCGGCCACAGCCGCCCGAGGATCCAGGCAGCGACCGCGACGTTGATCGCGATGAGCGGATTCTCCGGACCCAGACTCACCCCGGCGCCCAGCGCGAGCGCCACGACGAGCGCCAGCGACGGTAGCGACCTGAGCGGAATCGGCGGTCCTACCAGCCCCGCGGTGGCGGGGTCGGGTCCACCGTGCCCGGGCAGTTTCCACACCAACACACCCACCAGCAGTCCGATTCCGGTGAGTACCGCGAAGATCCACCATCGGGCGTAACCGTCGAACCCGATCAGATCGGGAATCCAGCTGTAGAGCAGGTCGGTGACCCGGTCGGTGACGAGCACCATCGCGATCGGGATGACCGCGGCCGCGACACCCACGAGGACGGAGGGGACGGCCTCACGCGCGATCGTCCGGGTGCTCGGGAACACGACGTCCAACGGTGCCTCCGGTGCTTCCCTGCTCGACGGGTCGGAGCGCTAGTCCCTACACGCTACGACGCCGAGGCTGCCGGAGGTTCTCCCGGAGCAGATATCCGAGCACGACGAGCATCGGAACACTCCAGATCCAGTATCCCCAGCCGAACATCATGAGTGCCACGTGGAAGACGATCGCGCCGATCAGTCCGATCCTGGTCCACCGACCGCCCGCGAGGGTCAGCACGCCGATCGCCAGCTCTCCGGCCGCGACTACCAGACCCCACCCGGCAGGGTGGGCCATGAAGACGTCTCGCCACGCAGTCCGGACGAGAGGCAGATACGTCCGATCGGCGAACGGTCGGTACAACTCGGGGTCTGCCGCGACGATGCCGACGTGGATGCCGGCGGTGAATACGAAGAGACCGCCGACGAGCCTGCGGAGCACATCCGCAGCACGGCTCACGGCACGACGACAGCCCGACCGCGCAACGTTCCTGCCGCGAGTCGGCGGTACGCCTCGACGCCGTCGTCGAGCGCGAACCGCTCGACCGCGATGTCCAGGACACCCTGGTGCGCGAGGTCGATCAACTCGATGAGCTCGCTGCGTGAACCCCAGTACGGAGACGCGACATTCGTCTCGTACGCACCGGTGAAGAAGCCGACCCGGGCCGCGGACTTCCCGTCGCCGAGCCCGACGATCGTGACGTCGGACCCGACTCCGGCCACTGCGGTCGCGACGTCGAGCGTCGGCTGCACACCCACGAAATCGAGGACCAGCGCGGCACCGGCCGAACCCGTGATCTTCCGGACGTTCGCAGCGGCGTCGGCGTTCGACAACACGGTCTCGTGCGCGCCGACCTCGCGGGCGAACGCAAGCTTCTCGTCGTTGACGTCGAGGGCGATGATGCGTGCAGGGGACAGGTGGCGGAGCAGCTGGATGCCGACGTGTCCGAGACCGCCGGTGCCGATCACGACTGCGTACGAGCCGGCGCGGAGCTTGCCGAGCGACCGTTTGATCGCGTGGTACGGGGTGAGCCCGGCGTCGGTCAGCGGCACAGTGGTGACGGGGTCGAGGTCACCGATCGGGACCAGGTGACGCGGCGAGTCGACGATCATGTACTCGGCGATTGCGCCCGGCGCGCCCAAGCCAGGTGGGGCGATGCCGAGTTCCCTTGCGCGGGAGCAGTAGTTCTCGAGCCCCTGCGCGCAGTGCCAGCAACGTCCGCAACCCCACGGCCCGTACACGACGACGTTCGTGCCGATGTCGAGGTCGGTGACGCCTGCGCCGACGGCGGCCACCCGGCCGGCGCCCTCGTGACCGAGTGTCATCGGCAGTTCGTAGCCGAACTGCTCGGCGGGCAGGCTCATGATGAATTCGTCCGAGTGGCACACGCCCGCAGCGGTGATCTCGAGCAGCACTTCACCGGCTTTCGGCTCGGGCGTCGGGATGTCGACGAGTTCGGGCTCCGCCCCGATACGGGTGTACTGGATCGCCTTCACAATGCACTCCTTCGATGGGCTCTCGCGTTCGATGGGCACTCGCGGTCGAGGACGTGTCGCGCCTCGAGCATCGCACGGATCCGCCGACTCGGGGGACAGGCCCCGTTCCCGGGCGTTAGGTTGCAGGACATGGGGGACGCGATCCCGGAACCCGAACACGTCTACGGCCGCCTGTCGGAGCGGGCGCGACTTGCGCTGCTTCGCAATCCGCAGGGCTTCGTGCCCCCGGAGTTCATCGGCCAGGTCATCAGTGTCTGCGGTGACGACAGCGTCTGCTACGTCACCTCCGACGACGACGTGCCGCACTTCGCGATCTTCCAGGGCCCACTGTCGGACTACCTGTTCGTCCGCCGTCAGTGTCTGGACGCCTGGTGGGACGCCCTCGAGCCGGGGGGACGTCGATCGCTGGCGAACGGAGACCGCGTGTTCGACTCTTCTCTGGTCGACAGCGACTACGTCACACTGCGGCTGACCGGTGCAGATCTGCGCTAGCGGCCCGTCCGCGGCGTTTCGTCGCTGTGCACTACAGGTGCCGCGTCTACGGTGGATGCCGCCGATCGTCGGCGGCGAGCTCGATCCGGAAAGGTGTGATGGCGAGTGAACGCGCGGGAACCGGCAGACCGCTGGCTGCGCAACTACCTCACCAGCACGCTGACGCAGCACGACCTCGATCTCTTCCTGTCGGGCCTCGAGGAGTCGTTCACCACGGACATTCCCGAGTTGGCCGCGGACGCCGAACTTCAACGCGACCTACGAGCGGCGGTGCGCAGTCAGCTCGGCGCGTTCCTCGGTGCGTCCGGACAGTCCGCCGACGGATCGGCCGAGGCGCCGGTCTCCGTCGAGGCCCACGCGCTCGCCCGCACGGTCGCACAGCGGGGACTCGAGCTGCGGGTGTTGTCTCAGCTCTATCACGCCGGTCACCGAGCCATGTTGTCGTTCGCGACCGAGTTCCTGCAGCAGGAGGACCTCGACGCCCAGTTCAAACTCGAGGTCCTCACCACGATGTGGTCGCAGACCAGCGAACTGCTCAACGCGATGCTCGACGAACTTGCCGTCACGTACGCGGACGAGCGGGAGCGGCTGCTGCAGGGCGCTTTCGCGTCCCGCGTGACCACGGTGCGCGAGGTCCTCGACGGCGGTGGGGGCGTCGCGCAGTCGTCGGGACTGCTCGGCTACCCGTTGCGACTCACACACACCGCCGTGGTCGCGTGGGTCGACGACTCGACTGTGTTCGCCGGTTCCCTCGACCGAGTGATGTCACGAGTTGCGGCCGGCCGGCGCACCCTGTCGGTGCCGTCGGGTGCGCACGGCGTGTGGTCGTGGATCGCGCAGGACAGCGACGACCCGTGGGTCGTCGACCAGTGTCGGATTCCGGACGGCGTCCGCCTCGCGGTCGGTGAGCGTGCTCCGGGAATCGAGGGATTCCGCAGCAGCCATCGTGAGGCGCTCGCGGCGCAGCGGATCGCCGAGGTCGGCAAGCAGCGAAAGGCCGTGACCAGCTACACCCACGTCGAACTGGTCTCGATGTTGTCGGCCGATCCCGACGCGATGCGCGCCCTCGTCGCCCGGGAGCTGGCCGGTCTCCTCGGTGAGGATGCCGCGTCCGAGCGTCTACGGGACACCCTGCGCGCCGTGATGAACTGTCACGGCAACCATGAGGCCGCAGCCCGTCGGCTGGGAATCCACAAGAACACCGTCCGGTACCGCATGCAGCGGGCGGAAGAAATTCTCGGCGGCGACCTTCTGGCGCGCAGGCTGAAACTGGAACTCGCCTTGGAGTGTTTCGAGGCATTCGGCGGATAACGGAGATCGCTGTCCGGTGGCACGCGATGAAACACTCACTGCCGGTCGGACGCCGCTTCGGGATGCCGAGCTCGGTCGGCACGTGATCCGAGAATCGCCGCCAGTAGCGCAGCGGCGAGAAGGAAGAGCACAACACGGCGAGCTGCGTTTGTTCATCCGGCGATAGCCGGCACCCTGTTTCGGGTGCCGGCTGCCGTGTCATGCGGCGTGTGGTCCGGCGCGGTTGTGGGCGGGGACGGGTTTCTTGTAGGGGTCGACGGTGCTCGGTGGTGTGAACCACGGGTGCCGGTCGGCGCCGATTTTCACGTCCCAGTGGCTGTGGTGGAGGAGTTGGTGGTGGTAGCGGCAGAGTAGGACGAGGTTGTCGAGGTCGGTGGGTCCGCCGTCTGCCCAGTGCTTTATGTGGTGGCCTTCGCAGTGGGCGGGTGGTGCGCCGCAGCCGGGGAAGGCGCAGCCGTGGTCGCGGGCGATCAACGCTCGACGCTGCTTCTTCGACACAGTCCGGCTGCTGCGGCCGAGGTTGATGGGTACGCCGTCGTCCATGACGATGGGGGTGAGGTGGCAGTCGCAGGCGATCCGTCGTGCGGTCGCGATCGACAGTGGCCCGGTGTGGGGTAGGCGTGCGATGTCTTTGTCGCCGAACAGGTCCGAATCGCCGTCTGGATTCACCCACTCGTGCGCTGCTTCGCTGCGGGCGAGGTCGGCGGCGTTCACGTGTAGTGACAGGTGGGGCCGCTCGCCGCCCTCGGTGGGGGCGTCGCCGGAGTCGAGGTAGCGGCGCAGGATCTCGGCGAAGGCATCGGCTCGCTGCCGTGCCGGGGTGCGTTTTTCGGCGGGGTCGTCGACCGGATTCCTCGGTTTGGTCAGTGATGACAGTGCCGTCAACAGCATCTCGCCGGTCACGGCATCGAGGTCACCTTTGACCGCGACGCGTCCGTTCAGTGTTTTCGAGGCGTGGAATTCGTTGCGTTCGGTGTCTTCGCTGGCTGGGAGTTCGTCGGATTCGAAGATTCGCTCCAACCGGGAGATGCAGGTGCGAACGGTCGTGGTGGTCGCGGCGGGATCGGATGCGGCGTCCAGCAACACTTTCCGGCAAGAATCCAACGCTTCGTTCGGCATGCCGCGCGGCGGGGTCTCGCAGAACTTCCCGATCAACGAAGCATGCTCGGCCGAAATATCGCCGGCATTGAAGGCGTCGGCGATCTCGGGCTGCCGGCTCAGCATCCGGCCCAATGCGAGGATCCGTGCGGCGGCCGGCACTTCCAGCAACGTGTTCGCGGCCAGCCACTGCTTGACACTGCGAAATCCGAGGGTGTCGAACGAGACTGCGCGCTCGTCGATTTCGGCGACGGTGGCTACACGTAGTGCTTCGAGTTGTTCGATCGCGTGGCAGATGTCGAGGCCGGTTTGTACCAGCAGGATTTCTGGCAGCGTGTGCACGTCTTCCGGTCGCGGTGCGGTGACCGTTACCAGCGAATTGAGTCCCCCCGGATTCATGACACGAGTTTAGTTCGAATATATGTTCGAGTCAATGGGGCTTCTCCTGCGCCAGACTTTCCGGGAGGTCCCGGCGTTGAAGAGCCGGGACGCGAGCCGGCGTGGGTGGGCGTATGGCGAGGTCGCGACGGACGAAGGTCCCGTTTCGAGGTGAAGATGCGGATGTAGGTCGACCTCGGTTCGAATCACCCCACGGTCCTTCTGTGCCGAACTCAGTAGTCGTCGACGACGAGATTAGGGAAGGTGTACCAGCCGTCCCCGATGTTGCGTGAGGCCGTGCGTTTCAGGGTGGCTTCGGAGAGGCCGTGAGGTGCGTAGATCCATCCCGGATTGTCGAACGGCGACAGTCCCGTTCGTGCATCGTGGAAGTACACCGAGCCATCGCCGCCGACATGGGCGTACGCGACGTCGAATCGTCCGATTCTCAGGTCGCGCTGGTAGCGGCCGCCGCGAAGATTCTCGGGCTCGCGAAGTAGTTGGTGTGCAACCTCTTCGAACTCTCGTCGATGGTCCGCGAAGGTGGGACGGCCGAATGTGGATGCGCCGAGTGCGCACCCGGCAACGAGAAGCCAGGCCACGATTGCCCACGTCCAGCGCCGACGCCGCGTCACGATGAGGGCTGCGACGACGGTCGCCACCACGGCTGAAAGCGCCAGTGCGGTGCGGGCACTCGCGCGTGCGACAGCGCTGTCGGAAGGGGACGGCCACGGGAGGTGCCACGCCACGGCAGTCATCACCGCTGCCGCGGCCACCGCCGCCGCGAGGTTGACCCACACAACCCAGCCGAGGGAGCCTCGGTCGTGGACCGGCCTCGCTTCGCACGCCATCCTCCGAGGATAGGTCGAAAAGGCGCGCCCTCAGCCGTAGTACGGCGGCTCGGTGTCGGGATCGTCGACCACGACGTCTACGCGGGTGTCCGCGACGAGCCGCGCGATCGCGTCGGCGCTTGCGCCGATCGTTGCGAAGTGTGGGTCGACGTCGCATGTGACGCACCACGCGTGATCGGCCGGCCAGACGAACGCGGGCGTGGGGGCTACCGTGTCCTGGAGCAGCTCCGAAACCTGTGAGTCCCAGTCGGCGACGTCGGCGAGTGATCCGCGGAAGAGGAAGTAGGCGCGGTTCGGGATCGAAATTTTCGGCATCGGATCGTCCCCGGAGAAGCTCGGCCATCCTTCCCAGATGCAGAAATAGCAGTCGTCGGGCGTCGCCGTGTAGGGCGTCAACTCCGCGAGAGTCACGCCCAGCTGTTCGTTGTCGGACAGCGCGCCCGGGGCGCGCCGGACGTCGCCCTCTGACTGCCCCGGAAAGCTCGGGTCGGGAATGAACCGTAGGCGCGCGTGCTTCTCGAAGTCGCGTGGACCTCGTGCCGCCAGATGTCGCCAATCTTCGTCCGACCGCTCCAGCCACCGCGCGACCGTCAGGTCGGCACACCGCGTAATGCCCATCCGGAGATTATGGCGGCGACACCCGATGCACGGCGCTACTCAGGGAACTCGGAATCCGCGGAACGTCACGTTTCGCCGTTGCCTGAACCCCAGACGGGTGTACACGCTGATCGCCTGGGCATTGGTGGCGGCGACGTGCAGGAACGCTCGTTCGCCGCGGGCCGCGATCCGGTCGGCGAGCGCTCGGACCAGGTGCGCGGCCAGGCCGTGGCCGCGCGCGTCCGGTGCGGTGCAGACGGCACTGATCTCCGTCCAGCCCGGCGGGCGCAGGCGCTCACCGGCCATGGCCACCAGTGCGCCGTCCCGGCGGATCCCGAGGTAGGTTCCGAACTCGGGTGTGCGCGACCAGAACGGACCCGGACGCGTTTCCGTCACGAGCGCGAGCATTTCCGGCAGATCCGCGTCACCGAGTTCGACGAGCGTGAATCCGGCGGCAAGCCCGTCCTCGGCAGTAGCAGGGTGCACGCCCGTGGGCGGAGCCAGCATCTGCAACCCGTCGAGGACGAAAACCGGCTCCCAGTGTGCCGGTGGGAGTTCCGGGCAGCTGAAGAGATCGGCGAAGCCGCCGGCCCCGAGCAGGCGGGCGAGATCTTCCCAATCCTCGGGTCGCGGGTCGGTCGGAACCGAGCAGAAGGTCGACACCTCGTCGGCGTACGCATTCGCCCGACCGACGGTGCGGGAGAGGTGGGCGTGAGCGCCGGTCAGCGAGAAGTGGACCGGGTGATCGAGCACCTGGTCGTCGGTCTCCTGCCACTGCGCGAGCAGTGCGCCGGAGTCCGATCGCCCGGCCGGGAGAGTCTCTGAGCGGGTATCTGGCGCCATGCGTCCCAGCCTCGCACCCGAGGATCCGGTCGGCGAAATCCGGTAGGTGCTCTCCATCGGTGCTCGCCGCGATCGACGTGCGTGGCGTTTGTGCCGACAGCACAATTCGCAACCGCCGTGCTGTGCCGAATGCCCAAGCGGCGGTCTGCGCGATCGTGTGATCATGGTCACGCGGATCGCCGAACGGTCCGCCTCGATCCCGAGAGAAGGTGTGCGGCGTGACAGTTCCCGGTGTCCCCGAAGGTTTCGATTTCACCGACCCTGACGTGTACGAGCGGCGGTTGCCGATCAGCGAGTTCGCGGCGCTGCGCAAATCGGCGCCGGTGCACTGGGTGGCACAGCCGCCGACCAAGGGCGGGTACGCGGACGAGGGCTACTGGGCGGTGTCCCGGCACGAGGACGTCAAGGAGGTCTCCCGCAACAGCGAGGTCTACTCGACCTGGGAGAACACTGCGATCGCGCGGTTCTCGGACGACATGCCGCGGGAGACGGTCGAGCTGATGCGGCACCTGCTGATCAACAAGGACGCCCCCGAGCACACCAAGCTCCGGAAAGTGATCGCCCGTGGCTTCACGCCGCGCGCTGTCCAGGGTCTGCGTCCGGCGCTGAAGGCGCGGGCGGAGAAGATCGTGCAGGACGCCGTGGCCGCGGGGTCCGGGGACTTCGTCGAGCAGGTGGCGTGTGAGCTGCCGCTGCAGGCCATCGCCGAGCTCATCGGTGTGCCGCAGGAGGATCGGCACAAGATCTTCGACTGGTCGAACCAGATGATGGGCTACGACGATCCCGAGTTCGCGGAGGAGTCCGCCACTGCGTCCGCCGAGATTCTCGCGTACTCGTACGCGATGGCCGAGGAGCGACGCAAGTGCCCGGCGCAGGACATCGTCACCACGCTCGTGGAGGCCGACGTCGACGGCGACGGGCTGGCGTCCGAGGAGTTCGGGTTCTTCGTGCTTCTGCTCGCGGTCGCCGGGAACGAGACGACTCGCAACGCCATTACGCACGGCATCATGGCGTTCATGGACAACCCCGACCAGTGGGAGCTCTACAAGCGTGAGCGTCCGGCGACAGCAGTGGACGAGATCATCCGTTGGGCCACGCCGGTCGTCGGATTCCAGCGAACGGCGTTGGTGGACACCGAACTCGGCGGGCAGGCCATCCGCAAGGGCGACCGTGTCGTGATGTTCTACTCGTCGGCCAACTTCGACGAGGACGTCTTCGAGGATCCGATGCGGTTCGACATCACCCGCACCGACAACGACCACCTCGCCTTCGGAGGCACCGGTGCGCACTTCTGCATCGGTGCGAACCTCGCGCGGATGGAGATCGAGTTGATGTTCAACGCGATCGCGGATCACATGCCCGACATCACCAAGCTCGGCGACCCGCGCCGACTGCGGTCCGGGTGGATCAACGGGATCAAGGAACTACAGGTCGACTACGCCGGCAAGTGCCCGGTGGCGCACTGACAACCGGAGTCAGTAGTCCGCCGGCGCGTCCGACCACCATCCCGTCAGAGGGCCGAGTCGGTCCTCCATCACCGGCGTCAGGGTCCTCACGTAAGACGCGGTGAGGTGGTTCGAGTCCCGGTAGATCTGCACGTTGCCCTCGATCACCCGGCAACGATCCTCCCGGCACACGGCATCGGAGAGGTCGAGAGGGAAGACGGTGGGGAACGGGGCCGAGGCGTCCAGCGCGGGATCGATCGGGTCGAGGGCCTGCGCCCGGTCGATACCGCACGTGTCGGCGTTGCCGCCGCGTCGGGCCAGGCAGTCAGATGCGCGGTAGGCAACGCCGTCGGATTCCAGCCACGGGGTGTCGCGCACGACGATCGTCGGCAGGTCGAGGTCCGTCAGGGCCTGCCACAACGCGAGGTAGGTGTCGGGGGTGTAGTCGCCGGCCGCACCCGGGCGGGGACGGGTGGAGGTGCTGAACACGATGTCGGGGCGCGAGGCGGCCACCGCGTCGAGAACGTCGAACGTCCACTCCTCGCATTCGCCGACGGGGGCGTCCGGTCCCGGCGGGAGCACTGCCGGGCATCCCACCTTCACGTACGTTTCCACTCGGAAACGGTGCTTGTGGCCCAGCTCGTCGAGCGCCGGTAGCCAGTGCTCGGCGTGTGAGCCGCCGATCAACGCGATGCTGCGGTCTGCCTCCGTGTCGCCGTACGTGCAGTTGAGAGCTTCGGTCTGACCGTCCTGGGACATGCATCCGTCGAGGGTGGTCGCGGGCAGGTCCGCGTGCGCCACGAAGCGTGACGGCTGCTCGCGCGCGAACTCGACGTCGGCGCCGGACAGCAGCGCGGCGGCGCCGGGGTACGCCGCGGAGTCGAGTGATGTCTGCTGCGCCCACTCCTCGGTGCGGCGGTCGACGAACCCGGTCCACGTCACCGAGGCCGCGGCGAGCGCGACCGTGATCAGCGAGATGACGCCGATCAGCGTGCCACGCACTGCGCGCGGGCCCGACGTCTGCCGGATCGGCGTCTCGATCAGGCGGGTGGTGAGTTCGGCGAGCACAAGGGAGAGGCCGATGACGACGACGCCGCCGGCGAAACCGACATCCGGCTCCTCGCGCCAGACCAGGTACGCGATGAGGACCGGCCAGTGCCACAGGTACAGCGCGTACGCGATCGACCCCAGCCGAAGCAGGGGAGGTGACGCGAGCAGTCGGGTGGGGGAGGGATCGACGTCGTCTCCCCGCGCCCCGGCGACGATGATCGCGAGTGCGGCACCGACGGGGACGAGGCCCCACGGTCCCGGGAACTGGCTTCGTCCGTCGAGCACCATGCCGCACGCGACGACGATCGCGAGCCCGGCGACCGCGAGGAGCACCCGCAACACCCGTGGCACCCGCAGATACGGGGCCGCGCAGGCCAGCAGACCGCCGACGAGCAGTTCCCACATCCGGGCAGCGGTGTCGTAGTACAGCCACGTCTGAGGCAGGTCGCTGGTCGTCGCGTAGGTCAGCGAGGCGATCGCGAGAACACCGAGCAGCATCGCGAGCGGTCCGCGAACCGTGAGGCCACGTGCGCGGAGCAGCCACGCGAGCCCGAACACGAGGACGAGCGCAGCCAGATAGAACTGCCCCTGGACGGATATCGACCACAGATGCTGCAGCGGGCTGACCGACGGGTCGGCGGCGAGATAGTCGCTCGCGCTGTCGGCGAGGTGCCAGTTCTGTAGGAACGTCAACGACGCCGTCACCTGCCGCGCGGTGTCGAACCATTGGGTGGCCGGATGCATCGTGACGGTGAACGCCACCACCGCCGCCAGCACGAGAACGAGCGGCGGCAGCAGCCTCCGCAGGACCCGCCGGACCACCGGGACCGGATCGAGCCGGCCGCCGGATTCCGCGGCCCGCAGCAGCGAGGCGACGAAGAAGAACCCCGACAGCGTGAGGAAGATGTCGACGCCGCCGGACACCCGACCGAACCAGACGTGGTAGACGACGACGAGACCGATCGCGAGACCGCGGAGTCCGTCGAGATCGTGGCGGTGCGCGGCGCGGCCACGAGTTGCCGACGCCGACGGCCCGCCGAAGAGGGTTCGGTCGGTGGAGCGGACGGACACGCGAATCTTCCCGGGCAGACGACAGGGGGTCGACCGCGGCGGATTCCGCCGGCGGGGACCTGTCCAACGTACCTGCCGACCCGCCCGTGATGCTTGACACCTACAGTCGAGCGCCGTGAACTCCCTGCATCTGACGGCCGACCGCATCGTCGAAATCGACACCACCCATCTGTGGCACCCCTACGGCGCGTTTCCTGCGTCGACGGCGTCGCTCGTCGTCGAGTCCGCCGAAGGGGCACGGCTCACGCTCGCCGACGGCACGGAACTGGTGGACGGGATGAGCTCGTGGTGGTCGGCCGTGCACGGGTATCGCAACCCGGTGCTCGACGCCGCCGTCACCGACCAACTCGGACGGATGAGTCACGTGATGTTCGGCGGCCTCACCCACGCGCCCGCCGCGCGCCTCGCCGAACTCCTGGTCGAGATCACCCCCGCCGGACTCGACAAGGTGTTCCTCGCCGACTCCGGCTCGGTGTCGGTGGAGGTCGCGGTGAAGATGTGCCTGCAGTACTGGCGCAGCCGCGGACGTCCCGAGAAGCACCGGTTGCTCACGTGGCGCGGCGGATACCACGGCGACACGTTCGCACCGATGAGCGTCTGCGACCCGGACGGCGGCATGCACGCGATGTGGACCGACGTGCTCGCCCGGCAACTGTTCGCGCCCGCCCCGCCGCGCCACTTCGATCCCGGGTACGTCGCCGATTTCGAGGCCCTGGTGGTGGCGCATCGTGACGAACTCGCCGCGATCATCGTCGAACCCGTCGTCCAGGGCGCCGGCGGCATGCGGTTCCATCACCCCGATTACCTGCGCGAACTGCGCCGCATGTGCGACGAGCACGGTCTGCTGCTGGTGTTCGACGAGATCGCCACGGGCTTCGGCCGCACCGGAGAACTGTTCGCCGGGGACCACGCCGGGGTGGCGCCGGATGTCATGTGTGTGGGCAAGGCGCTCACCGGCGGCTACCTCACGCTCGCCGCGACCCTGTGCACCACCGCGGTCGCCGAGGTGATCAGCGCCGGCGAGGGCGGCGGCATCATGCACGGGCCCACGTTCATGGGGAACCCGATGGCGTGCGCGGTGGCGGTCGCCGCGGTGGAGTTGCTGCTCTCGCGCGATTGGCGTGCGGAGGTCGGGGCCCTGAACACGGGACTGAGGCGCGGCCTCGCTCCCGCGTGGGACGTGCCCGGCGTGGTGGACGTGCGGGTCCTCGGGGGAATCGGCGTGATCGAACTCGCCGAACCCGTCGACATGCCGACGGTGACTGCGGCGGCGGTCGCCGTGGGCGTCTGGTTGCGTCCGTTCCGGAATCTGATCTACGCGATGCCGCCCTATGTGTGCACCGCCGAGGAGATCGACCGCATCGCCGCCGGAATGGTCGCGGCGGCGAGCAGCCAGTCCCGGAGTCGCGCCGAAATGTGATCTTCGTCGCTCCAGTCCGGGTGTGCACTGTGACGGCATCGGTCGGCGCCGTCGGCGCACTCGGCGGCGGAATCCGGGTGGTGCGGTGGGCGGTCGAACGCGGACGACGAGGTCCGATACAAGCTCACTTGAACACCGTTCAAGTGAGCTTGTATGGTGCTGCGGGTGGGTACCGATAACGCGGCTCTGGATTGGCTCGACGACGTCGAAAGGGCGCGGCGGGCGGCAGGACTGCGCCGCGAGCTGCGGGCCCGCAGCGAGATCGATCGGGTGGTCGACCTCGCGTCCAACGATTATCTGGGTCTCGTCCGGCACCCCGAGGTGGTCGACGGAGCTGTCGACGCCGTCCGGCGCTGGGGCGGGGGAGCGACCGGATCGCGCCTGGTCACCGGCACGACGTCCGACCACGAACTCCTCGAACGCGAGCTCGCCTCCTTCGTGGGAGCCGAGTCCGGGCTGGTGTTCGCAAGCGGATACGCCGCCAATCTCGGTGCAGTGACCGCGCTTTCGGGCCAGGATGCGCTGATCGTGTCGGACGCCGGTTGTCACGCCTCACTCGTCGATGCGTGCCGGCTGTCACGGGCCCGCGTCGTCGTGGCGCCGCACGCCGACGTCGACTTCCTGCGCCGCGCACTCGCCGAGCGAGCCGAGGAGCGTGCCCTCGTCCTCACCGACTCGGTGTTCAGCGCCGACGGCGACCTCGCTCCGCTGGCCGACATGCACCGGGTGTGCCGGGATCACGGCGCCGTCCTGCTCGTCGACGAGGCGCACGGCATCGGCGTGCGCGGCCGCGGTGGTCGCGGACTCGTCCACGAGATGGGCCTGGCCGGGGAACCGGACGTCGTCGTCACCGCGACACTGTCGAAGTCTCTCGCGAGCCAGGGTGGTGCGGTACTCGCGTCGCGGAAAGTCCGTGCACACCTGATCGACGCGGCACGCACGTTCATCTTCGACACCGGCCTGGCGCCCGCCGCGGTGGGCGCTGCCCGGGCGGCGCTGTCGGTGCTCAGGCGAGAGCCGCAGCGGGCGACCGCCGTCCTGGACCGCGCCCGCGACCTCGCCCGCATCACCGGTGCCGCCGCCCCCGAGTCGGCCGTGGTGTCGGTGGTGCTGGGCGATCCGGAGGTGGCGGTCGCGGCCGCGACCGCCTGCCGGAATCGCGGCCTGCACGTGGGCTGTTTCCGCCCACCGTCCGTCCCGGAGGGAACGTCGCGCCTGCGTCTGACGGCGCGGGCGACGATCGATGCCGCCGATATGGCAGTCATCGAATCCGTTCTGGCAGAAGTTCTCTCGGAGCGTCGCGCAGGGGTGCCGGCATGAGTGTTCTCGTGATCTCCGGAACGTCCACCGACGTCGGCAAGACCGTCGTCACCGCCGCGCTCGCCGCCGCGTTGCGCGCCGCAGGTCAGTCGGTTGGGGTGTGCAAGCCCGCACAGACCGGCGTCACGGTCGACGAACCCGGTGATCTGGCGGAGGTGACCAGGCTCAGCGGCGTGACCGCGACCGTCGAGTTGGCGCGATACCCGGAACCGCTGGCTCCCGACACCGCCGCGCGCCGCGCTGCGCTGCCGATGCTGACGCAACCCGAGGTGGTCGCCGCGACACGCGATCTCGACGCCCGACACGACGTGACGCTGGTGGAGGGCGCGGGCGGGCTGTTGGTGCGCCTCGGCGTCGACGGGTTCACCGTGCGCGACGTGGCAGCCGAACTCGGTGCCCCCGTCGTCGTGGTGGCCGCTGCCGGTCTGGGCACCCTCAATCACTGCGCGCTCACGGCCGAAGCGCTTGCCGCTGCGGGCGTGAAGTGCAGCGGGTTCGTCGTCGGATCCTGGCCTCGGCGTCCGGATCTCGCGGCCCGCTGCAACCTCCACGATCTGCCCGCCGTCACCGGGTCCGCGGTGGTCGGGCGCGTGCCCGAGGGCGTCGCGGGCTCGGACGCCGCCGGATTCGCCGCGACCGCGCCCACGTGGTTCGAGCCCGACTGGCTCGACTCGCTGTTGATCAGACGATGATGCGGCAGTAGAGCCGCTCGCCGCGGGATGCCGCAGTGCTGGCCAGTTCGGCCAGCGCGACGACGAACGGGACCGACTCCTCCGACGGCTCCGCATCTTCGTCGAAGATCCACTGGCGCGCCGCGGCGATCAGTGCGCTCGGATCGGAAGCGGCCAGTGCAGTGCGCAATTCGTCGGCGACGGACAGTACGAACGCGTCACCGTCCTCGCTGTCCGCCACCATGGATCCGCGCCTCGGGCCGGTCTTGACGTCGTCATAGCTGCGGCCGGTGAGCACCGCCTCGAGCTGCCCGAGCGAGACCTTCGGGTCGATCCCCTTCGCCTGCAGAACCGGCGTTCCGCTCGCGGCGGTCCGTACCCGGGGGCGGGTGGCTTCGTCCGGCGAGGTGCGGTAGAGCTCCTCGGTCGCGGCGATGTCGTCCGGATCGAGGTCGAGCAGATCGTCGAGAGCCGCCGTCGCGGCCTCGTCGGACGGCGCGGAGAAATAGTCGGTGATAGCGGACATGTCGGCATCGTCGCACAGCCGACCGACTGGTCGGGCCGGCAGCTCGACACGGAACTTCGGGCGAGACGGAAGCTATGGATTATCCGAACAGGGTTACGGCCCGTCGGCCTGAACGACCCCCGGGTCCGGCACCGAAACGGCACCGGACCCGGGGGGTCGTCAGGGGAGAGCGTCAGCCGACCGCTGCCGCCGACTCCTCTTCCGGAGCGCTGGTGCGGATCAGATGATCGAACGCGGACAGGGCAGCCGTCGCTCCAGCGCCGGCAGCGATCACGATCTGCTTGAACGGAACCGTCGTGCAGTCACCCGCGGCGAACACGCCCGGCACCGACGTCTGACCGCGGTCGTCGACGACGATCTCTCCGCGCGGCGACAGGTCGACGCTGCCGTCCAGCCACTCGGTGTTGGGGAGCAGGCCGATCTGCACGAACACGCCCTCGAGGTCGACGGTGTGCGACTCGTCGGTGGTGCGGTCGGTGTAGGTGAGGCCGGTGACCTTGCTGCCGTCGCCGAGAACCTCGGTGGTGAGGGTGCTGAGCAGGATGGTCACGTTCGGCAGGCTGCGCAGCTTGCGCTGCAGCACCTCGTCGGCGCGCAGCACCGAGTCGAACTCGACGAGCGTGACGTGCGAGACGATGCCCGCGAGGTCGATGGCCGCCTCGACACCCGAGTTGCCGCCGCCGATGACCGCGACGCGCTTGCCCTTGAACAGCGGACCGTCGCAGTGCGGGCAGTAGGTGACGCCCTTGTTCCGGTACTCGGTCTCGCCGGGCACGTTCATCGAGCGCCAGCGCGCACCCGTCGACAGGATCACCGTGCGGGCGAGAAGCGAAGCGCCGCTCTCCAGTTCGACCTCGACGAGGCCGTTCTCGGTGGCCGCCGGCACGAGCTTCGCGGCACGCTGGGTGTTCATGAGGTCGACGTCGTACTGGCGCACGTGGTTCTCGAGTGCAGCGCCGAACTTCGGGCCCTCGGTGTAGGGGACCGAGATGTAGTTCTCGATCGCCATCGTGTCGAGGACCTGACCGCCGAAGCGCTCGGCGGCGATGCCGGTGCGAATCCCCTTGCGGGCAGCGTAGATCGCGGCCGCAGCTCCGGCCGGGCCGCCACCCACGACGAGCACGTCGAACGGGTCCTTCTCCGCGATCGCGGCGGCCGCGCGATCGGCAGCGCCGTCGTCGAGCTTGTTGACGATCTCGGCGAGGCTCATCCGACCGGAGCCGAAGAGTTCACCGTTGAGGTACACGGTGGGCACCGCCATGATCTGCCGGCCGTCGACCTCGTCCTGGTAGAGCGCACCATCGATCGCGACGTGGCTGACACCGGGGTTGAGCACGGCCATCAGGTTCAGTGCCTGGACGACGTCGGGGCAGTTCTGGCAGGACAGCGAGAAGTAGGTCTCGAAGTGGTACTTGCCTTCGAGCCCCTGGACCTGCTCGAGCACCTCGGGGGCTTCCTTCGACGGGTAGCCGCCGACCTGGAGCAATGCGAGTGCGAGCGAGGTGAATTCGTGACCGAGAGGGATGCCGGCGAAACGGACCTCGATGTCGGTGCCGACGCGGCGGATGGCGAACGACGGGCGACGGGCGTCGTCGTCGAGACGCTCATAGGTGATCTTGTCCGACATCGCGGCGATCTCGGTGAGCAGTTCGGCGAGTTCGGCCGACTTGGCTCCGTCGTCGAGGGAGGACACGAGCTCGATCGGCAGGGTCAACCGCGCGAGGAGGGACTTCAGTTGGGCGGCGAGGGGGGCGTCGAGCATGCGGATCTACTCCATCCGTGGGGAAGGCTGTGATCGGGGAAGCGGACCTTGTTACTCCTGCGGTCCGGACAGGGTGCGAGGTGGTGCTGGTCGAGCCGGAAGCGGGGTGGGGCGCGGGCCCGTGGTGTCCGGGCCCGCGCCGCCCGTGGCGACTTACGTCAGCTGATTCGACTTACGTCAGATCTTGCCGACGAGATCCAGCGACGGAGCGAGGGTCTCTTCGCCCTCTTCCCACTTGGCCGGGCAGACCTCGCCCGGGTGCGAGCGGACGTACTGAGCGGCCTTGACCTTGCGCAGCAGCTCGGCGGCGTTGCGGCCGATGCCCTCCGCGGTGATCTCCATGAACTGGACGACACCGTCGGGATCGACGAGGAAGGTACCGCGGTCGGCCAGGCCCTGGTTCTCGCGGAGCACCTCGAAGTTGGTGCTGATCTCGAGGGTCGGGTCGCCGATCATCGCGTACTGGATCTTGCCGATGGTCTCGGAGGAGTCGTGCCACGCCTTGTGCGTGAAGTGGGTGTCGGTGGACACCGAGAAGACCTCGACGCCGAGGCGCTGCAGCTCCTCGTAGTGATCGGCGAGGTCACCGAGCTCCGTCGGGCAGACGAAGGTGAAGTCGGCCGGGTAGAAGAAGAAGATCGCCCACTTGCCCTTGATGTCCTCGTCGGACACGTCGACGAATGCGCCGTTCTTGTACGCGGTCGCGGAGAAGGGCTTGATCTGCTTGTTGATCAGGGCCATTTGAACCTCTGTTCGGTCGAAGTTGAATACCAGACGTTCTAGAGGTTAGCCAAGAATCATAGATAGTTCCAATCTATGAGGTCTATTTCATAGATACGCTTTACCTATCAATGCTGAAGGCGGGGTTTCGGGCAAAACCGGCGCGTCGACGTCGATCCTCGCCGCCCGGCGCCCGGGCGGCGAGAGTCGACGGTCCTGCCTCGTCAGGGCACGTTGGCGATCACCGATTCCGCGTAGTTCTCCAGGTTCGCGATCTTCTGCGCGAGCGGTTCGGCGTCCGGGGCGACGTCGTAGGAGTTGCGGAAGCCGACGATCACATCGGTGACGCCTTTGTCCTCGAGGCGCTTGATCCCGTCCACCGTGTAGGCCTCGGCGGAGGCGACGTGGATCTCGAACGGAGTGTCCGACTTGCCCTCGGCGGCCCGGATCTTTTGCAGCCGGTCCAGCATCCGGTCGAGTTCTTCGGGATCGCCGCCGGCATGGGTCCAGCCGTCGCCACGCACCACGGCCCGGCGCAGTGCTGCGTCACTGTGGCCGCCGATCAGGATCGGAATCGGCTGCGTCGGAACGGGATTGATCTTGATCGACGGTACGTCGAAGATCTCGCCGTGATATTCGAAGTATCCGCCACCGGTCAGTCCTCGCACGATGTCGATCGCCTCGTCGGTCCGGCGCCCGCGGCGCTCCCACGGCACATCCATGATCTGGAAATCGTCGGGCCAGGGGCTCACACCCACGCCCAGGCGCAGGCGGTTGCCGGTCAGGTACGCCACGGATGCGGCCTGCTTGGCAACCAGCACCGGCGGGCGGACGGGGAGCTTGAGTACGAAGGTCGTGAACCGCAGCGTGCTGGTCGCCGCACCCAGCGCCATCGCGAGAATCATCGCCTCGATGAACGGCTTGTTCTCGAGGAACTCACGGCTGCCGTCCGGGGTGTACGGGTAGACCGAGTCCGATTCCTCCGGGTAGCAGATGCTGTCCGCGATGGTCATGGAGTCGAAGCCGACGCGCTCGGCCGCCTGCGCGAGCGGAACGTAGAAGTCGGGATCGGTCATGGACTCGGCATAGGTGAATCGCACGGACGGGCTCCTTCGATCGAGTGCCGGGGCGGGGTTCGCCCCGACGCACCATCCTGGAGTGGTCTGCATCACATGTCAGCGCTCCTCCCGCTGCGTGGGAAGGTGTTCGCGGGAGCTCGTCGGCGGATCTCGATCGATCGACGGCGTCGACGCGGAGGCTGACGTACTGTGAGTGGCATCACACCGTGTAGGCAGATCGGGCGCGACAGGCAGCCCTGCCGCCACCCGATCCGACCGACGTTTGTGCGGAGGTACGGATGACCACCACCGAAGTGATGGATTTGCAGCGCACGATCGGGCATCTGCGTCAGTGCGTCGGATCGTTGCGAGAGAGGTACGGCGACGCGTCCGCCGTGCGGCGACTGGCCAACGACGTCGATCGACTCGACATCGACGCCCACGATCTGAGCGAATCGCCGCCGCGTCCGACGTCCGGCGCCACCGCCGAGCGAGTGCAGGTGCCGGACACCCCGTACGACCGCTCGCTGTGGCAGGGCGCGGACGACGAGGGACTCGGCGGCAACCCCCACGAGAACACGTGAGGGCGCCGCGGGTGACCGAGATCGGCGCGCCGCCGCCGGCTCGGGCGAACATCCGTGCGCGCACCCTGCGCACCGACCGGTGGTGGCTGGCGCCGCTGCTCACCACCCTCGGCCTCGCGGTCTTCGTCGTGTATGCGACCGTCCGTTCGTTCGTGCGGACCGCGTACTGGGTCGACGACTACCACTACCTGACGCCGTTCTACTCGCCGTGCATCAGCGAGTCGTGCGTGCCGGGAGCCAGCCACTTCGGGACGTGGGTGGGCGAGCTGCCGATGTGGATTCCGCTGGGATTCCTCGTCCTGCCGTTCCTGCTCGGCTTTCGGCTCACCTGCTACTACTACCGCAAGGCCTATTACCGGTCGATCTGGCTGGCGCCGCCCGCGTGCGCGGTGGCGGAACCGCACTCCACGTATTCGGGTGAGACCCGCTTTCCGCTTATCGTGCAGAACGTCCACCGGTACTTCTTCTATGTCGCGCTGGTGGTCTCGCTCGTCAACACGTACGACGCGGTGCGCGCCTACGAGGGGCCGAACGGCAGCTTCGGGCTCGGCGTGGGGAGTCTGATCATCACCGGCAACGTGATCCTGCTCTGGGCGTACACGTTGTCGTGCCATTCGTGCCGCCACGTCACCGGCGGACGGCTCAAACACTTCTCGGCGCACCCGATCCGCTACCGGCTGTGGACGTGGGTGAGCAGGCTCAACACCCGGCACATGCAGCTGGCGTGGACCACGCTCGGGACGCTGATCGTCACCGACTTCTACATCATGCTGGTGGCGAGCGGCACGATCTCCGACCTGCGATTGATCAACTGAGTTCCACCGATTCCGGCGTCGGCACCGAGACGCTCGCCGGACGGATGTACCGAGAGGGGGAGTGCGCATGGCCGAGGTCGAGCGGCACAGGTACGACGTGGTGGTGATCGGCGCCGGTGGTGCCGGGCTGCGTGCCGTGATCGAGGCCCGGGAGCGGGGGCTGTCGGTCGCGGTCGTGTGCAAGTCGCTGTTCGGCAAGGCCCACACCGTGATGGCAGAGGGGGGCTGCGCGGCCGCGATGGGCAACGCCAACTCGAAGGACAGCTGGCAGGTCCATTTCGGTGACACGATGCGCGGTGGCAAGTTTCTGGGCAACTGGCGCATGGCCGAACTGCACGCGCGCGAGGCGCCCGAGCGGGTGTGGGAGCTCGAGACGTACGGGGCGTTGTTCGACCGCACCGAGGACGGCCGCATCAGCCAGCGCAACTTCGGCGGCCACACCTACCCGCGGCTCGCCCACGTCGGCGACCGCACCGGCCTCGAGTTGATCCGCACGATGCAACAGAAGATCGTCGCCCTCCAGCAGGAGGACTTCGCGGCGACCGGGGACTACGAGGCCCGGGTCAAGGTGTTCGCCGAGTGCACCGTCACCGAACTGCTCAAGGAGGGCGACCGGATCGCCGGTGCCTTCGGGTACTGGCGCGAGTCCGGCCGGTTCGTGCTGTTCGAGGCGCCGGCGGTGGTGATGGCGACGGGCGGCATCGGCAAGTCGTTCAAGGTCACCTCCAACTCGTGGGAGTACACCGGCGACGGGCACGCGCTGGCGCTCCGCGCCGGCGCGAACCTGATCAACATGGAGTTCGTGCAGTTCCATCCGACCGGGATGGTGTGGCCGCCGAGCGTCAAGGGCATCCTCGTCACCGAGGGCGTCCGCGGCGACGGCGGTGTGCTCAAGAACTCCGACGGCGAGCGCTTCATGTTCTCGTACATTCCGGCGGTGTTCAAAGGCCAGTACGCGGAGACGGCGGAAGAGGCCGACAAGTGGTACGACGATCCCGACAACAACCGTCGGACCCCGGACCTGTTGCCGCGGGACGAGGTGGCGCGCGCCATCAACTCCGAGGTCAAGGCCGGTCGCTCCACACCCCACGGCGGCGTCTATCTCGACATCGCGTCGCGCATGCCCGCCGAGGAGATCGTGCGGCGGCTGCCGTCGATGCACCACCAGTTCAAGGAACTCGCCGACGTCGACATCACCAAGGAACAGATGGAGGTCGGCCCCACCTGCCACTACGTGATGGGGGGCATCGAGGTCGATCCCGACACCGGATCCTCCACGGTGGCAGGGCTGTTCGCGGCAGGTGAGTGCTCGGGCGGGATGCACGGGTCGAACCGGCTCGGCGGCAACTCGCTGTCCGATCTGCTGGTGTTCGGGCGCCGGGCCGGCCTCGGCGCGGCCGACTACGTCCAGTCCTTGGAGGCGCGCCCGACGGTGGCGGAGGCCGACGTCGCGACGGCTGCACGGGCTGCACTGCTGCCGTTCGATCCGCCGGTGCCGGGGGCGGGGGAGAACCCCTACACGCTGCACACGCAACTGCAGCAGACGATGAACGACCTCGTCGGCATCATTCGCACCGAGTCGGAGATCGAACGGGCCATCGCCACTCTCGCCGACGTCAAGTCCCGCCTGCCCGGGGTGACGGTCGAGGGGCATCGACAGTTCAACCCCGGATGGCATCTCGCACTGGATCTGCGGAACATGATTCTCGTCAGCGAGTGCGTGGCACGCGCGGCGCTGATGCGGACCGAGAGCCGCGGCGGGCACACCCGCGACGACTTCCCGTCGATGGATCCGCAGTGGCGGTCGACGCTGCTGGTGTGCAGCACGGTCGCCGACGACCGGGCCGCGGAGGACGGCACGTCCGTTCTCGACGTGATCGTCACCCGCGAACAGCAGCTGCCGATGCGTCCGGACCTGCTGGCGCTGTTCGACATCGACGAGCTCGGCAAGTACTACACCGACGCCGAACTCGACGCTCATCCTGGGAGGGCGACCTGACATGGGATACGACGCGAAGTTCCGGATCTGGCGTGGGGACGCGTCGGGCGGTGGCCTGCAGGACTATGCGGTGGAGGTCAACGAGGGCGAGGTGGTGCTCGACATCATCCACCGGATCCAGGCGACGCAGGCCGCGGACCTGGCGGTGCGGTGGAACTGCAAGGCGGGCAAGTGCGGATCGTGTTCCGCGGAGATCAACGGCCGGCCCCGGTTGATGTGCATGACGCGGATGTCGACGTTCGCCGAGGACGAGGTCGTCACGGTGACGCCGATGCGGACGTTCCCTGTCATTCGCGACCTCGTGACCGACGTTTCGTTCAACTACACCAAGGCGCGGGAGATCCCGTCGTTCACCCCGCCGCCCGGATTGGCGCCGGGGGAGTACCGGATGAAGCAGGTCGACGTGCAGCGCTCGCAGGAGTTCCGTAAGTGCATCGAGTGCTTCCTCTGCCAGAACACGTGTCACGTGGTGCGGGACCACGACGAGAACAAGGATGCCTTCGCGGGACCGCGTTACCTCATGCGGGTCGCCGAGCTGGAGATGCATCCGCTCGACGTCGCGGACCGGAGAGACGCCGCGCAGGACGACTTCGGCCTCGGTCTGTGCAACATCACGAAGTGCTGCACCGACGTCTGTCCGGAAGACATCCACATCACCGACAACGCTCTGATTCCGATGAAGGAGCGGGTCGCGGACCGGCGCTACGACCCGGTCGTCTGGTTGGGCAACAAGCTCTTCCGTCGAGATCGACAGTGATCGCCGGTTCGGGATCGGTGCACTTGCGCGCCAGTCGCTTTCGGCGTGATCGCCCGGACTGCACGGGTTCACGCAAGATTGGCACTCACGGATGAAGAGTGCTAATTTCGTGTCACGGTCGATCGGTCGCCGGTCGGGCAGCGGCCGCCGAGGGAAACGCTCGCCCGGTTCGAACCGAAAGACCCATCGGAGGGTGCGCCCACCGATGCCACGCGTCAACCAGTAGTTCGTTCGAGAAAGCACCGTGATGTCCGTCGTCGCCGATCGTCCCGTTCCGGATCCAGACCCCACCACCGACAGTTCCCGGCCTCTCGCAGCCGTCACGGACTGGCTGCGCCGGTCCGGCAGCGACACCTCGATCGCGCTCGGCGCGCTGTCCGTCATCACTTTCTGGACGTTCGGTCTCGGCATCGTGCTCGGGCTCGGTGCCATCGCGGCGGGCGTCGTCGCGTCCCGTTCGGAGGAGAGTGAACCCAAGTCGCTCGAGGCCCTCTTCGGCATTCTCAGCGGCGCCCTCGGCGTCGTCGCCGGACTGATATTCGTACTCGTCGCCGCACCTCAGTGGTGATCTACACGAAATCGTCACTCGCTCGGCGGTGACCGTCCGTCGTATCGTTGGGGCAATGACGAACATCGACGCAATTCCTTCCGCGTCGAACGCCTCCGGCGCTCGCGCGACGAGGATCGACTCTCCCGGTCAGGACTGAGGCGACGGCGGGCGTCGGACCATCCAGTCCACGCAACGCCGCGTACCGAGCTGATGGAACTGCCCTTCCGAGTCGCCGCAGCGCCCGGCACGACGGACGCCGACGGAGCCTTGCCGGAACCCGAGAGCGGTTGCGGTGGGTGCTCCGAGCCGATGCCGCTCTCGCCCGCGCAGACCGGACAGTGGCTGGCGCAGCAGCTCGATCCGGCCGTACCGATGTCCGTGGCCCAGTACGTGGACATCGGCGAGGGGCCGGGCCGACTCGACGTCGACCTCCTCTCGCGGGCCGGTTCTCGAGCGGCCCGCGAGTTCGGTTCGGGTCTGATTCGTCTGGTACTGATCGATTCTCGGCCGCACCAGATCCTGGATCCCCGGCTCGATACAGGCACCCGGATCATCGATCTGCGCGGCGAGCCGGATCCGGAGGCGGCGGCGCACACCTGGATGCGGACCGATGTGACGGCTCCTCTGGACCTGCTGCGTGACCGGCTCTCGGTATCGGTACTCCTCCGCATCGCCGACGATCGCTGGTTCTGGTACACCCGGGCCCATCACATCGCGCTCGACGGGGTGGGTGCGGCGACCATGCTCTACCGGGTCGCAGATCTGTACAACGCGGCCGTCGAGGGCCGGGAGCCGCCCTCCGCCCGGGCCGCCGATCTCGATGCCGTCAATGCCGCGGATACGGCGTACGTCGGTTCCGAGCGCTGGCGGACCGACCGCGACTACTGGGCGGAGCGGATGTCGGGGATGCCCGAAAGGTGCAGTCTCGCGGAGAGGTCCGCGCCGGCACGGGCACTCGGGCGTGATGTCGGTGGTGTCGTCGCGCCCGACACCGCAGCGGCTCTCCACGAGGCCCAGGACCGGTACGGCGTGAGCATCGCGGTTCTCGTCGCATCGGCGATCGCTGCGTACACGGCGCGGCACACCGGCGCCGAGGACGTAGTGCTGAGTCTGCCGGTCTCCTCGCGCACGACGGCGGTACTGCGCCGCTCCGGCGGCACGCTTGCGAATGTCGTGCCGCTGCGGGTGTCCGTCGGCGTCGCTACGACGGTCGCGGAGCTGGTGACCGAGGTGGCCGCGGCCCTGTCCGGTGCGTTGCGTCATCAGCGGTACCGGCACGAGGACCTGCGTCGGGATCGCGGCGCGCACGGCGCCGGCCGCGGCTTCGCGGGACCGCTGCTGAACCTCATGCTGTTCCCGGAGGAACTGCGCCTCGGCGACACCCGCACCGCGCTCGACGTCCTCTCCTCCGGGCCGATCGAGGATCTGCTCGTCAACGTCTACCGCTACGGGCCTGCCGGGCCGATTCGCCTCGACTTCAAGGCCAATCCGGAACTCTACGACGACGCGACCCTCCGCACCCATCACGACCGGTTCGCCCGTCTGCTGCACGCCTTGCTGAACGCGCCCGCCGAGGCTCCCGTCGGCGAACTGCCGCTCGTGGACACCGCGGCGCTCGCGGCCCGGCTGGCGTCGTGGCAGAGGCCGGGGGCCGACGTCGAGGAGACCTTGCCCGCGCTGGTGGCGCGCCGAGCCGCGGAGTCCCCCGATCGGGTCGCAGTGGTCTGGCGGAGCCTTCGGCTCACATACGCGGAGTTGACCTCTCGCGCGAACCGGCTCGCGCGCCGGCTGATCGCCCTGGGGGTGGGGCCGGAGGTTCCGGTAGGCGTCGTCCTGGACCGCTCCGACGATCTGATCGTCACACTGCTGGCCGTCGTCACCGCAGGCGGCAGCTACGTTCCCGTCGATGCCCGCACCCCGGCCTCGCGTCGTGACTACGTGCTGCGCGACGCCGCGGTGGGTTGCGTGGTGACCACCGTCGACGTCGCCGCCGAGTCGACCGTCGTCGGCCCGGTGGTCCTGCTCGACGACGCCGCGACCACCGAGCGACTCGGCACACTTTCCGGGGCGCCGGTGGCCGACGCCGACCGGATACGACCCCTGCGCCCGGCGCACCTCGCGTACGTGATCTACACGTCGGGCTCGACCGGGCGCCCCAAGGGCGTGCAGGTCGCCCACACCAGCGTGAGCACGCTCCTGGCGAACGCACGGAAGGCGCTGGACACCGCGGACGGCTCGGTGTGGGCGATGTTCCATGCCTTCTCGTTCGACTTCTCGGTGTGGGAGATATGGGGGCCGCTCGCCTCCGGGGGAACTCTCGTCGTGGTCGACCAGGACACCGCCCGATCTCCCGACACGTTCGTCGACCTGCTGCGGCGCGAGCACGTTAACGTACTGGGGCAGACTCCGGCCGCGTTCCTGCAGTTCGCGGAGGCCGAGAAGTCGGCGGCGCGGCCACCGGCCGATCTGCGCCGGGTCTGTGTCGGCGGCGACGACTACGACCAGCGCCGCATGCTGCCCTGGTTGCAGCGCCACGGCGACGACGCATCGGTACTCGTGAGCGTCTACGGGATCACCGAGACCACCGTCTTCCTCACCGAAGTGGTCATGGACGCGGACGGCGCGCAGCAGCCGGGCAACCTGGTGGGACGCGGGCTGCCGGGGGTGCGGTTGCACCTGCTGGATCGCCGGCTGCGCCCGGTGCCGGTCGGTGTGGTCGGCGAGATCTACGCCGGCGGGAGCCAAGTGGCCCGCGGGTACGGCGGCCGGCCCGGACTGACCGCAGCACGGTTCGTCGCCGACCCCTTCTCCGCCGGCGACCGGCTCTACCGCTCGGGCGATCTCGCGCGGTGGGACGCGGACGGGCGGCTGGTCTTCCTCGGGCGCAGCGATTCCCAGGTGCAGGTGCGCGGGTTCCGGGTGGAGCCGGGGGAAATCGAGGCGACGCTTGCCGAATGCCCGGGGGTGGCCGACGCCGCGGTGGTACCGCGCTGGTCGGACGCCGGCGCGGTGCGCCTGGCCGCGTACGTGGTGCCCGATGCGGGTGCGGTCCTCGATCCGCTCGCCGTGCGTGAGCGGATCGGTGCGATCCTGCCGCCGTATATGGTTCCCGCTGTCGTCACCGTCGTCGAGCGGCTACCGCTGACGATCAACGGGAAGGTCGATCGGAAGTCGTTGCCGGAACCGGATTTCGGAACTGTTGCCGGTGCGGGTCGGGCGCCCGCCGGTCCGGTCGAGGAGGCGCTGGCGCGTCTGTTCACGGAGGTCCTCGGGGTCGAGACGGTACGAGCCGACGACTCGTTCTTCGCGTTGGGCGGCGACTCGATCATGGCGATCCAGCTGGTGTCGAGGGCCCGCGAGGCCGGTCTGTCCCTGACGCCCCGCGACGTGTTCGACCGACTCTCGGTGTCCGGCCTCGCCGCGGTCGCCACCTCCGTCGACCACCCGGTGGAGGTGCTCGCCGAGCTGCCGGGCGGCGGGGTGGGCGACGTGCCGCCGACGCCCATCGTGCGCTGGCTGGTCGAACGCGGCGGACCGTGGTCGCGCCTGGCGCAGTCCGTGTGTGTGGCGTTGCCGGTGGGGATCTCGGGAGCCGATCTGCGCGGTGCGCTGCAGGCCGTGATCGACCACCACGACATGCTCCGGGCACGGTTCCGGACCGAAACCGCGGGGTTCGACGTGCCGCCGCCGGGCAACGTCGCGGCACCGGATGTGCTCCGCCGGATCGCGGTCGACCCGGAGGAGAATCTCACCGATGTTCTCGCCGCTGCCCGCGAGGACGCCACCGGTCGGCTCGACCCGACGTCGGGTCGGATGGTGCAGGCCGTGTGGTGTGATGTCGGGCCGGATCGGCCCGGACGGCTCCTGCTCGTGATCCACCACCTCGTCGTGGACGGGGTGTCGTGGCGAATCCTGTTGCCGGACCTAGCATCCGCGTGGGAGCAGGTGCGGGACGCCCGGCCGCCGACTCTGCCGGACGTCGGCACCTCGATGCGGACGTGGGCGCACGCGTTGACCGAGTGGGCCACGGCGCCGGAACGAGCGGCCGAAACCGGGTACTGGCGTGGAGTGCTCGGCGAATCCGATCCGCCGCCCGGCCGTCGCGACCTCGACCCGAACCGGGACGTCGTCGCCGCCGTCGCGACCCGACTCGTCGAGCTGCCGCAGAGCGTCTCAGCCGCGCTGTCGACCACGGTCCCGGAAACCGTGCACGGCGGCGTCGACGACGCCGTCGTGACAGCGCTGGCGATCGCGCTGGCCCGATGGCGGCATCGCCGCGGTGTCGCGACCACGTCGTGCCTCGTCCTGCTCGAGGGGCACGGCCGCGAGGAACACGTGATTCCAGGCGCCGACCTCTCCCGGACTGTGGGCTGGTTCACCACCGTCCATCCGGTGCGGCTGGACCTCACCGGGATCGACCTCGAGGCCGTGACATCCGGCGCCGCCGCCACCGGGGCCACGGGCGGCGGCGTCTTGGAGGCACTGAAAGTCGTCAAGGAACAGTTGCGGGCGGCCCCCGACCACGGCATCGGCTACGGTGCGCTCCGCTACCTCCGGGGCGGCGCAGACCTCGAGGAAGCGCCCGTGCCGCAGATCAGCATCAACTATCTGGGGCGTACGACGTTGACCGACGGCGGTGACGGGGCCTGGCTGCCGGTCGACGAACTGGGCGACCTGGGGGCGTCCGCGGATCCCGAGATGCCCGTCGCGGCGGCCCTCGACATCAACCTCCTCACTGTCGACACGGCGACCGGCCCGACGCTGCGCGCCTCGATCGCGTACCCGCAGAGCCTGTTCGACGCCGAGGAGGTTCAGGATCTCGGCGACCTGTGGCGTTCGGCGTGCCGGGAGCTCGCGAGCGCGTCCCGCACCCCGGACGCCGGCGGTCTGACCCCGTCGGACGTGCCGCTGGTGGACCTCGACCAGGAGACCATCGAGCAGCTCGAGGACACGTACCCGGATCTCGCTGCGGTGTGGCCCCTGTCGCCGTTGCAGGCCGGGCTGCTCTTCCAGACCGAACTCGCCGGCACGGATACCGATCCCTACCTCGTCCAGTTGACGCTCGAGCTGCGCGGGCGGGTGGACGGCGACCGGATGCGCCGCGCGGTCCAGCTGCTGCTCGACCGGCACGAGATCCTGCGGGTCGCGTTCGCCACGGGGCCGGACGGCGATCCGCTGCAACCGGTTCCGCATCGAGTCGAGTTGCCGTGGTCGGTGGCCGACCTGCCGGATCCCGCCTCCGTCGACCGGGTGCTCGCCGAGGACCGGCGCCGGCGCTTCGACATGGCGATCCCACCGCTCCTGCGGGCGTTGCTGATTCGCGGCGCCGACGACCGGTACGTACTCGCGCTCACCTACCATCACATCCTGCTCGACGGCTGGTCCGTACCGTTGTTGATCCGCGAACTCCTCGCGCTGTACGCGACACCGGACCCCCGCGACGTCCCGGTGGCCGCATCGTTCGCGGACTACCTCGCATGGTTGGCCACGGTCGACCGAGCGGCGTCGATCGAGCGATGGGTGGAGGAGCTCGCCGGGGTCGACGAACCCACGCTCGTCGGCGCGTTCGAGCGCGGCCGGCAGCTGCCGACGGTGCCGCGCGCCGATCGGCTGCTGCTCACCGAAGGCGAGACCGCGCGACTCGAGGAGCTCGCCCGGGTGCGCGGGGTCACGCTCAGCACGATCGTGCGGGTGGCGTGGGCGATCGTGCTGGGCGCGTGGACCCGACGCGACGACGTGGTGTTCGGGGCGATCGTCTCCGGCCGGCCCCCGGAGGTGGACGGTATCGAGGACATGGTCGGTCTGTTCATCAACACGATCCCGGTCCGGGTGACCCTGCACCCGGCGGAGACGCTCGGCGAACTGCTCGTTCGCTGCCACGCCGACCAGACTGCCCTGCTCGACCACGAGCACGTCGGTCTCGCCGACATCGAGCGCGCGACCGGGGCGGCGGCGCTGTTCGACACGATCACCGTCTTCGAGTCCTACCCGATCGATCGGGGCGGGCTCACCGCCGACACCGACATCGCCGGGATGCGGGTCGCGGACGTCGCCGTCCACGACGCCACGCACTACCCGTTCGCGTTGGCCGCATCCGTCGACGGTGGGCTGGAGATCCGTATCGACTACGCACCTGCGCTGTTCGACGAGCACGAGATCGACACCGTCGCCGACCGTCTCGAGCGGGTGCTCCACGCGATCGCGTCCGAGCCCGACCGGACACTGGCGCGCCTGCGGCTGATCTCCGACACCGACTACGCCCGGCTCGCCCCTGTCCACGGCCGCGCCGGACGCCGGCCCCGCACACTGCCCGACATCCTCGCCGACGCCGCCCGGATCGACCCGGACGCGGCGGCCTTGTCGTGCGCCGACCGCGTCCTCACCTACCGGGAACTCGACGAGCGGTCCTCGCGGATGGCCAGGCACCTCGTCGCGGCCGGTGTCGGGCCGGAAGACGTCGTGGCGCTCGGGGTGACGCGGTCGATCGAGTTCGTGCTGGGCGTGTGGTCGGTCGCGAAGACCGGCGCGGCGTTCGTCCCCGTCGACCCGACGTATCCGCGGGAGCGTATCGACCACATGCTCGGCGACTCCGGGGCGCGCGTGGGGCTCACGGTCGACCGCTGGCGCGACACGTTGCCCGGCGCGGTGTCGTGGCACACGATCGACTCCGCCGGCTACCGGCACGAGGTCGCCGAGCTCTCCTGCGAACCGCTCTCCGATGCCGACCGGTGTGCGCCCGTCCGCGTCGACAACCCCGCGTACCTGATCTACACGTCGGGCTCGACAGGAATCCCGAAGGGTGTCGCACTGACGCACCGAGGTCTGGCGAATCTCGTTGCCGCCGAGCGGGAGAGTCTTGCCGTCACCGAGGACGCCCGCGTGTCCCAGTTCACGTCGCCGAGCTTCGACGCGTCGGTGTTCGAGCTGCTCATGGCGTTCGGTTCCGGTGCTCACCTGATGATCGCGCCGCCCGAGGTGTACGGCGGGGAGGAGCTGGCGCGCGGCCTGGCGACCGGCGGCGCGACGCACGCGTTCTTCACTCCGAGCGTCCTGGGTTCGCTGCCACCGGACGACCTCGACGCGCTGTCCTCGCTGGCCGTCGCGGGGGAGGCGTGCCCGCCGGAACTGGTGGGGCGCTGGGCGCCGGGGCGGCTCATGTTCAACGCGTACGGGCCCACCGAGACCACGATCATGTCCAACATCGCCGGACCTCTGGCGCCCGACGAGCCCGTCACGATCGGCGGTCCGACGCTGGGGTTCGTCGAGTTGGTGCTCGACGCGCACCTGCAGCCGGTGCCGATCGGCATGCCCGGCGAGCTGTATCTCGGCGGTCCCGCGATCGCACGCGGGTATCACCACCGGCCGGGGCTGACCGCGCAACGTTTCGTCGCGAGTCCCTTCGTCGCCCCCACCGATCGGCCCACCGCGGAGGACGAGGGCACCCTGCCGGGCGACCGCCTCTACCGGACCGGCGACATCGTGCGCTGGCGGGAGGATCTCACCCTCGAGTATCTGGGCCGCAGCGACTTCCAGGTCAAGGTGCGTGGATTCCGGATCGAACTCGGCGAGATCGACGCGGCGCTCACCGATCACCCGGCGGTGGACTTCGCGGCCACGCTCGGGCGGACCGCGCCGTCGGGCGAGACCGTCCTCGTCGCGTACGTGCGGTCCGGGGACGATCCGGCGGTCGAGCCGGACGAACTGCTGGCACAAGTGGCGCGACGGTTGCCGTCGCACATGGTCCCGGCGCTGATCGTCCCGATACCCGAGGTGCCGCTGACGCCGTCCGGGAAGCTCGACCAGAAGGCGCTGCCGGAACCGGACTTCCCGGCCGCTGTCGACGCCACGGGCGCCGCGCCCTTCACCCCGATCGAGGAGATCGTCGCCGGGCACCTGCGGGCGGTGCTCGGTATCGATCGGATCGGACCGGACGACAGCTTCTTCGACCTCGGCGGCAACTCGCTGATGGCGACCCGCGTCACGCGCCGGCTGGGCGCGGCCCTCGACGCCGACCTGGACGTGCGTGCGCTGTTCGAGTCGCCCACCGTCCGCGGCCTGGCCGCGCGGATCCGCCACGGCGGACGGTCCGAGAGCCGTCCGCCGTTGCGTCCGTACCCCCGGCCGGAGGTCGTGCCGCTGTCGTCGGCGCAGTCGCGCATGTGGTCGATCAACCAGCTCGACACCGCGTCGGACGCCTACAACATCGTGATGGCCGTCCGCCTGCACGGTGACCTCGACGAACGCGCGCTCGTCGCCGCGGTGCGCGACGTCGTGGTCCGGCACCCGACCCTGCGGACGATGTACCCGCTCGTGGACGGCGGCCCCGTGCAGCGGATCGTCGAACCCCATGCCGCGCCGGGTCCCGAGCTGGTGTCGGTGCTCGGCGCCGACCTGCCCGCGCACCTGCTGCGCCTGATCGGTAGGGGTTTCGACGTGAGCCGCGAGGTGCCGCTGCGGGCGCAGCTGCTCCGGATGTCGCGCACCGAACATGTCCTGGCGGTCGTGGCCCACCACATCGCGGCGGACGGGTTCTCGATGACGACTCTGGCACGGGATGTGATGCGCGCGTACGAATCCCGACGTCGCGGCAGCCCACCGGACTGGTCGCCACCGGCACTCGACTACGTCGACTTCGCGTTGTGGCAACGCGACCTTCTCGGCGACCCCGACGACCCGGAGTCGCTGTACCGGCGCCAGCTCGCGCAGTGGCGCTCCACACTCGACGGCATTCCCGAGCTGATCCCGCTGCCGACCGACCGTCCCCGGCCGTCGCGCCAGTCGTTCCGGGGCGCCGTCGTCGGCATCGACATCGACGCGGCCGACCACGTCCGGCTCGCGGAGGTCGCCCGCCACGGCAATGCCACGATGTTCATGGTCGCGCACACCGCGCTCGCGGTGCTGGCCGCGCGGCTGTCGGGCACCCGCGACATCGTGATCGGCACCCCGGTGTCCGGACGCGGTGAGGCGGGACTCGACGACATCGTCGGCATGTTCGTCGGCATGCTGCCGCTGCGCACCCCTGTCGACACCGGCGCCGGATTCGGCGACCTCCTCGCCGTGGTCCGCGACATCGATCTCACCGCGTTCTCCCGTACCGACCTGCCGTTCGAGCGCCTGGTCGACGAACTGGCACCGGAGCGGTCGACGTCGTACGCGCCGCTGTTCCAGGTGCTCGTCGAGTACCGGACCGACATGTCCGGGTACCTGCGGCTGCCCGGTCTCGAGGTGGAACCCGTGGACTGCGAGCCGGCGGTCTCCAAGTTCGACCTGCAACTCGGCGTCTCCGAATCGTTCACGCGGCGCGGCGAACCCGCGGGCCTGCGGCTGGACCTCACCTACGCCACCGACCTGTGGGACGCATCGACCGCGCAGACGTTCGCCGAACGGCTGCGCCGGATCCTCGCTGCTGCCGTGACGGATCCACACGCCCCGGTCGGGGAGGTGGATCTACTCACCGAGGCCGAACTGTCGGCGATCGAGGCCGGACACGTCGCTGCCGCGAGCGCGCCGGGGGCGACGCTCGACACCCTGTTCACGCGGGCGGCCGCCACGCACCCGCACACCGTGGCACTCGTCGCGGGTGAGACACGCACGACGTACGAGGAACTGCTCGCCGACGCGAGCCGCCTGGCGCGGGTGCTCACCGCCCGCGGCGCGGGACCGGACACCGTGGTGGTGCTGGCGCTGCCCCGGTCGGCCGACCTGGTGATCGCGATGATCGCCACCACGCTCGCGGGGGCGGCGTACCTGCCGGTCGATGTCGGATCCCCCGCGGAGCGAATCGCTTTCGTCGTCGGGGAGGCCCGGCCGACGTGCGTGCTCACCACCACGGACACGGCCCACTCTCTGGGCAGCCTCCCGGCGCCCGTCGTCCTCGTCGACTCGGGTGAGGTGCGGGCGGCCTGTGCCGCGGCGTCGCCGCAGCCGGTGACCGACGCCGACCGCACCGCCCCGCTGCACCCCGACAACGCCGCGTACGTGATCTACACGTCCGGATCGACCGGACGGCCGAAGGGCGTTCAGGTGCCGCACCGCAGCGCGGTGGCGTTGTTGGCCGGCGGCCACGCAACCTTCGACCTGCGGCCGACCGACACCTGGACGCTGTTCCACTCCTTCGCCTTCGACGTCTCGGTGTGGGAGACGTGGGGGCCGCTGTCGATCGGCGCGACCGCGGTGCTGGTCGACCCGGTGGTCGCACGCTCGCCGAGCCGATTCGTCGAGTTGCTGCGCCGGGAGTCGGTGACCGTGCTCAACCAGACGCCCGCGTCCTTCTACCAACTGGTCGATCACGCCGCCGGTGTCGAGCTTGCGCTGCGGTACGTGTTCGTCGGCGGCGAGGAACTGGCCCCCGCGCAGGTGGAACGCTGGTACGCGCAGTCTCCGCAGGGTGGGGCCCGGGTGGCGGAGATGTACGGCGTCACCGAGGCCACCGTGATCGACACCACCGAGGACCTCGACCGGGACGTGCTCGCGGACATCCCGGCCTCCGTGATCGGCCGCCCCCTGCCGGGTGTCCGGGTCGACGTGCTCGACGCGCGGCTGCACCCCGTGCCCACGGGAGTGCAGGGCGAGATCTACATCTCCGGCGACGCCGTGGCCCGCGGGTACGTCGGCCGGGCCGGCCTCACCGCGGCGCGCTTCGTCGCAGCACCCGGCGGCGCCGGCGGCCGGATGTACCGCACCGGCGACCTCGGCCGCCGTGGACCAGACGGGGCACTGGAGTTCCTGGGCCGCACCGACTTCCAGGTCCAGGTCCGTGGCTTCCGGATCGAGCTGGGCGAGATCGAGTCGGCGCTGCTGCGCGTCGGGGGCGTGGGGCGCGCAGTGGTCGTGTCCAGGCGGGGCGAGCGCGGCGGCGACGACCGTCTCGTCGGCTACGTCGTCCCCACGCCCGATCAGCACCTGGACCCCGTCGGTGTCCGTGACGCCGTCGACCGGATCCTGCCGCCGTACATGGTGCCGGCGGCCGTCGTCGTGCTCGACTCGCTGCCCGTCACGGCCAACGGGAAGGTCGACCGACGCGCGCTCCCGGAGCCCGACTTCGCAGCGTTCACCGGGGACGGCCGCGCGCCCACCGGACCCGCGGAACTGCTCCTCGCCGGTCTGTTCGCCGAGACGCTCGGCGTTCCCGCGGTTGCCGCCGACGACTCGTTCTTCACCCTGGGCGGGGACTCGATCACCGTGATCCAGTTGGTGTCCCGCGGCCGCGAGGCGGGCATCGTGCTCACCCCGCAGGACGTGTTCGAACGTCCGACCGTCGAGCGTCTCGCCGCGGTCGTCGGCGCCGCGGGCGCCGGCGATGCCTCCGACCGGGGCGCCAGGCTCGCGGAGATCGCCGGCGGCGGTGTGGGTGCCGTGGAGCCGACACCCGTCCTCCGTTGGCTCGGCGGCCGGCACGGCGAATGGGACCACTTCTCGCAGTCGGTCACCGTTCGGATTCCCGCGGGCATCACGGGGGCACAGCTGCGCGTGGCGCTGCAGTCGCTGCTCGACCGCCACGACATGCTGCGCGCCACCCGCCTCGGTTCCGGCGCCGACCTGCACCTGGTCGTGGCCGAACCCGGCTCGGTCGATGCCGGGACCTGCCTACGGCGCGTGGACTGCTCGCACGTCCGCGACGACGCGGACGTCGATGCCGTCGCGTCGTGGGAACGGGCCGCCGCCGTTGCCCGTCTCGACCCCGCGGCCGGGGTGATGGTGCAGGTGGTGTGGTGTGACACCGGCTCGGGACGGGCGGGACGGCTCGCGGTCTCCATCCACCACCTCGCCGTCGACGGGGTGTCGTGGCGCATCCTGCTCGCCGACCTCGTCTCCGCGTGCGAGCAGGCCCGGGCCGGCGCGGCACCCGAACTGCCGCGGGTGGGGACCTCGATGCGGACGTGGGCGCACGAGCTGGCCAGGCTCGCCGCCGCACCGGAACGGGTCGCGGAACTGCGCTGGTGGCGAGAAGCTTTGACACCCGCCGACCCGATTCTCGGCGCCCGGCGGTTCGACCCGGACCGGGACATGACCGCCGAGCAGCTGTCGGTGCGCATCCCCGCGAGCGTGACGCATCGACTGCTGGGCCGGCTTCCGGAGCTGTACCGGGCGACCCCGGCGGACGCGGTGCTGTGTGCGACGGCGATGGCTGTCGCCAGGTGGGATCGCTGGGCCGGTGGCCGTGCGAGTGTCGTCGTCTCCGCGGAGGGACACGGACGCGAGGAGCGCATTCTCCCCGGTGCCGACCTCTCGCGAACCGTGGGCTGGTTCACCACGAGCTTCCCCGTCCGCATCGACCTCACGGGCATCGACCTCGGCGACGCATACGCTGCGGGCGACAGTGCCGGAGCGGCGCTCGCGGCGGTCAAGGAGCAATGGCGCGCGGTGCCCGACCACGGCATCGGCTACGGCCTGCTCCGTTACCTCAATCCCGACACGGCAACGGCTTTCGACGACCTCGAGGACCCGCAGGTGTCGATCAACTACCTCGGGCGGCTGGCGGGACAGGGTGCGGCCGGGTGGTCACTCGACGCGGACGGCCCGGACACGATGGTCGACGCCGCGAGCCAGGGGCCGGTCCCGAGCACGCTCGCGATCGATGCCTACGTCGTGGACCTCGCCGACGGGCCGCATCTGTGTGCCGCCGTCCGGTACGCGCCGGGTGTCCTCGACGCGGACGGCGCCGAGGAGTTCGCGGCTCTGTGGCGCAGTGCCGTCCACGCCCTCGCGGAGTACGCGGACCGCCCGGGCAGTGGGGGGCTGACACCGTCCGATCTCGACCTCGTGACGGCGACGCAGCAGGACATCGTCCGCTGGGAGAGCGCGCATCCCACGTTGGTGGACGTGTGGCCGTCGACGCCGCTGCAGGAGGGCCTGCTCTTCCACGCGTTGCTCGCCGGACACGACGTCGACGCCTACCACGTGCAACTGGTGCTCGACCTCGACGGCGATCTCGATCCGGTCCGGTTGGCGGTGGCGGCGCAGGCGCTGATGGACCGGCACCCGAGCCTGCGGACCGCGTTCGACAACCGCGCCGACGGGACGATCGTGCAGGTGGTACTCGACCACGTGGACGTCGACTGGTCGGTGGCCGTCGTCGCCGACGGCCACGATCAGGCGCTGATCGACCGCGAACGCGAGAACCACTTCGACATGCGGACGGCGCCGCTGATCCGGTTCCTGCTCGTCGAACTCGGCGCCGGCCACCGTCGGCTCGTCGTCACCAACCATCACATCCTGCTCGACGGCTGGTCGATGCCGCTGCTCGTCTCCGACCTGTTCGAGTTGTACGTCACCGGCGGTCGGCCGCTGGCCCGCCCGGCGGCGCCGTACCGTGACTACCTGACCTGGCTCGTCGCCCGCGACACCAAGTCCGCGCAGCAGGCGTGGGCCGGGGCACTGACCGGGCTGCCCGGACCCACCCTCGTCGCGCCGCACGCCGCCGGGCAGCGGCTGTCGGCGACTGCGAGCGAGGCCGTTCCGGTGGACGATGCGACTGCGGTGGCGTTGACGCGGACGGCCGAGCGGGCCGGCGTCACGGTCAACACCGTGTTGCAGGCGGCGTGGGGAATCCTGCTCGGGGAGATGACCACCGGAACCGACGTCGTGTTCGGCACCACGGTGTCCGGACGCCCGCCCGCCGTCGAGGCAGTGGAGTCGATGGTGGGGCTGTTCATCAACACGGTCCCGGTCCGGGTCCGGCTCGACCCGCACGAGACGACGCTCGATCTGCTGGCCCGGTTGCAGTCCGAGCGCGCCGCACTGATGCCGCACGAGCACTTGGGGCTCACCGCGATCCAGGACGCGGCGGGCTTCGGTGGACTCTTCGACACCGCGATGGTGCTCGAGTCGTATCCGCAGGACGTGACGGAACTGAGTCGGCTCGCGGACGCGACGGGTGTCCGCGTCACAGCTGTCGAGGGATTCGACTCCACCCACTACCCGCTCTCGCTGATGGCGTTCGACGACGCGGGGCTGCGGCTGCGGCTGCGGTACGCACCGCAGGCCGTCCCCGCGGAGACCGTTACGGATCTCGCGGCCCGGCTGTCCCGAATCGTCGCGACCGTCGCGAACCGGCCCCACACGCTGGTCGGGCGCATCGACGTGCTGGGGGCCGAACGCCGAGAGGAACTCGTGGAGGTGGCGTCGCAGCACCCGGTGACCCCCCGCACCTGGGGCGAGACACTCGCGGCGGGAGCAGCCGTCGATCCGGATGCGACAGCGCTGCGCTGGCACGGCGTCGACACGACGTACCGGGAACTGGACGAGCGCTCGTCCCGCATCGCGCGGGCCCTCGTCGAGCGAGGGGTGGGACCGGAGGACTTCGTTCCCGTCGCGATCCCGCGGTCCGCCGATTCGGTGACCGCGACCTGGGCCGTCGCGAAGTCGGGTGCGGCGCCCGTCCCGATCGACCCGAATCTGCCGCCCGGGCGGATCGGCTACATGCTCGACGACTGTGCGGCCGCGGTCGGTCTCGTCGCCTCCGCCCACCACGGGCTCCCGGGCGGCCCGGAGTGGCTCCCGCTCGACGAACTGGAACTGGACCGCTTCTCCCCGTTGCCGATTCGGGACGACGAGCGCACACACCCGGTCCGGGTGTCCGACCCCGCTTATCTGATCTACACGTCCGGGTCCACGGGCGCGCCCAAAGGCGTGGTCGTCACGCACACCGGTCTGCCGTATCTGGCGGCCGCACAGATCGAACATCAGGGCGTCACGCCGAGATCCCGCGTCATGCACGTGTGTTCGCCCAGTTTCGACGTGTCGGTCCTCGAACTCACGCTCGCGCTCGCCGCCGGAGCCACCCTCGTCGTCGCGCCGCCCGACGTGTACGCCGGCCCCGAACTCGAGCGGTACGCGCGACAGGAACACGTCACGCACCTGCTGGTCACCCCCGCCGTCTGCGGCACCCTGGACCCGGCGGCGCTGCCGGACGTCGAAGTGGTCGAGGTCGGCGGCGAGCTGTTCGGCGCCGAACTGGTCGACGAATGGGCCCCCCGCACCCGCCTGCTCAACGCGTACGGGCCCACCGAGTGCACGGTGTGCGTCACCACCAGCGACACCCTGGCACCCGGCGAACCCATCACGTTGGGCGGTCCGGTGCCGGGTTCGGCGGTGCGCGCCGTCGTGCTCGACGGCTGGATGCGACCGGTGCCCGACGGCGGCGAAGGCGAGCTCTACCTGTCCGGGCCGTGCCTCGCGCGCGGCTATCGCGGCCAGTCGGCGCGGACGTCGGAGCGGTTCGTGGCCAACCCCTTCGGCCCGGCAGGGTCGCGCCTGTACCGCACCGGCGACCTGGTGCGGCGTGCCGGCTCGTGTGGATTCCAATACGTGGGGCGCACCGACTTCCAGATCAAGATACGGGGACTGCGCATCGAGATCGGGGACGTCGACGCTGCGCTGACCGCACACCCCGACGTCGAGTTCGCGGCGTCGCTCGGGCACACGGCGCCCACCGGAGAGACCGTGCTGGTGTCGTACGTGCGCCTCGCAGCCGACAGTGCCCTGGACGCCGCGGCGCTCAAGAAGCTCGCCGCGGCGTCGTTGCCTGCCTACATGGTGCCGTCGGCGATCACGATCCTCGACGACGTGCCGCTGAACTCCAACGGCAAACTCGACCGAGGCGCGCTGCCGGATCCGGTGTTCGCGACCGTCGACTACCGGCCGCCGGAGACAGAGACGGAGGCGGCCCTCGCCGACGTGTTCGCCGACGTCCTCGGTGCCGACCGGGTCGGGGTCGACGACAGCTTCTTCGAATTGGGAGGCAACTCGCTCAGTGCCGTGCGGGTCGTCGCCGAGGTGCAGTCGAGGCTCGGCCGGGCGCTGCCCATGCAGTGGGTCGTCACCGACCCCACGCCGGCGGCGATCGCCGCCCGGCTGGACGGCAGCGGCGAGCCCGCGGCGGAGGACATCCTGGTCCGGATGCGGCCGGGCGACGGAACGGAACCTCTGGTGTGTGTGCACCCGGCCATCGGGTCGACATGGTGTTACACGGGCCTGCTGCCGTATCTGCCGGCCGGCCGGGCCGTGTACGGCATCCAGTCGCCCGGCCTGACAGACGGGGCGGATGCGCCGGCGACGATGCACGAGCTGGCGCGGAAGTACGTCGACCGGCTCCGCGAGGTCCAGCCGCACGGCCCCTACCACCTGCTCGGCTACTCGGTGGGCGGTGCGATCGCGCACGCGATGGCGGTGCGGCTCCGGCGTCTCGGCGAGGAGGTGGGCACCCTCGTCATGCTCGACACCCAGACGGCGGAGTCGGTTCCGCGGTCGGCACCCGCCCCCAGCCTCGGCATGCTGTTCGCCGAGTTCGCGGGCGTCGACGAAGCCCCGGTCGACGGCGACCTCACCGCCGAGGAGGCGGCGCGGTTGCTGGCTGAGGGAGACGGACCGTACGGGGCGCTCACCGCCGCCGACGTGCGCCGCCTCTACGACGACTACCTGCACACGATCGACCTCGGTGGCGCTTACCGTCCGGAGGTGTTCGACGGCGATCTGGTCTACGTGGCAGCCGCCGACGGGACCTCGGCGTCCTCGCAAACACCGTGGGATCCTTACGTTTCCGGGACGGTACGGATCCAATCGGTGTCCTGGACCCACAATCGGCTCACCACGCCGGAGGCGCTCGAGGTGATCGGCCCGCTCGTCGGTCGGTGCCTGGACGGGCACGCGTGATGATCTTGCGGCGGGCGCCGATCCGGTGCTTTCATGGTGGGCAGCGTCGCGTGTCGATGGCGGACTGCGTCAGGCATGGAGGCGTCGAATCTCGAGGGGTCTTCCATGACGATCTCGTTCAACCACACCATCGTGTTCTCGCGGGACAGAGCCGTGTCCGCGCACTTCTTCACCGAGCTGTTCGGTCTTCCCGACCCCGTGGCGGCCGGTCCGTTCCTGGCGGTAGCTCTCGACAACGGGGTTACGCTCGACTTCGCGACGTCGCCGGTCGACGTGCTTGCGCAGCATTACGCATTCCTCGTCTCGGAAGCGGATTTCGACAGCATCTACGGCCGGATCCGTGCGCGGGGAATGGAGCACTGGGCCGATCCGCGCAAGACACGACCCGGCGAGATCAACCACAACGACGGCGGCCGCGGCGTCTACTTCCACGACCCGGACGGCCACAATCTCGAGATCATCACCCGGCCTTACGGTTCCGGAGGATGACAACACGCCGGGCGACGCCGGGACAGTCGGCCGGTCGGCGCTCGGTCGGGGCGATACGGCGATGACGATGCAGCACTGCGAGTTCCGGTTCTACGGGGAGCTGAACGACTTCCTGCGACCACCGGCGCGCCGGCGAACCGTTCCCCACGTGTTCGCCGGAACACCGTCGGTCAAGGACCGGATCGAATCGCTGGGCGTTCCCCACACCGAGGTAGATCTGATCGTCGTGGACGGCGTGCCGGTCGGCTTCGACCGGCTGCTGACCGGCGGCGAACGGGTCGCCGTGTACCCGCCGTTCCAGTCCCTGGACCTGGGCGACATCGCGCCACTGCGCCCGCCGCTGGGGGAGCCGCGGTTCGTGCTCGACGTGCACCTCGGTCGCCTCGCCCGCTATCTGCGCCTGCTCGGGTTCGACAGCGTGTACTCGAACGATCGCTCGGACGACGAATTGCTCGCAGTGTCCCGCGGCCAGGACCGCGTGCTGCTCACCAGGGACGTCGGACTGCTCGAACGTGCCGCGCTCGTCTACGGAGGCTTTCTGCACGAGACGGACTCGCGGCTGCAACTGCGGGAGGTCCTCGATCGGTTCCGGCTGCACTCGCGTATCGCGCCGCTCACTCGGTGTGCGCGCTGCAACGGGCTCATCGCGCCGTCGACGCCCGCCATGGCCCGCGGCCGGGTGCCCGGAGGTGTGCTGCGCGAGCAGCGCCGGTTCAGCCGGTGTGGGGACTGCGGCCAGGTGTACTGGCCGGGTGGCCATCTGGCGCGGCTGCGGGCCCGGTTGGCGGAGATCGGAGTGTGGTTCTGACCTGTTCACGCCGAGATCACCGCGTGAAGAGGTCACGCACGAACGCGGTCGTCTCGGGCAGAGAGGCGCGCATGGTCTCGAGGTGGCCGGTCGGGTAGGTCCGGAACGTCACCGGCTGCCGATTGGCGGTCAGCTCCGCGGCCAGCTTGAGCACGAGCGGTGCGGGCACGATGTCGTCGGTCAGTCCCTGTCCCAGGAACACCGGCCTGTCGTACCCGGTAGTGGGGACCTCGAGCATGTCGCGGACCGCGGCGAGCAGCGCAGGATCGTCGAGCGGACGCGACACGAGGCTGCCGATCGAGACGCCCGCCAGCTTCGGGGCCATCGTCTCGTAGCACTCGGTCTCGGCGGCCGCGAGGGCATCGCGGCCGACCGGCGTGAGGAACCGATCGACGTCGATGTCCGGCCGGGCCGCCCGCAGCCCGGCGAGAATGTACGACACGAACACCGTGCTGCCCTCGAGCGGGAGCGGGGGAAATCCCGGCGTGACGAGCGTCGTCAAGTTCTCGAGATTCGACGGAGCGCCGGTCGCGACGGCCCCCCGGAAGTCGAGCTCCGGTGCACGACCCGTTGCACGCGCCGCGGTGAACAGCGCGGCCTGGCCGCCCTGGGACTGTCCGAGCACGATCCACCGCGGAGACAGGGCGGGTTCTACCGCCCGCGCCGCCCGCACCATGTCGATCACGCTGTTCGCTTCGGTGGGCCCGTCGAGGTACGGGTGCAGGCCGGGCGTTCCGAGACCGACGTAGTCGGTGGCGACGACCGCGTAACCCTGCGAAAGCCAGTGCGCGAGATACGGTCCACCGATCTTCCCGGTGACGGTGGGGGAGCACCGGTCGGCGATCCCCACGGTTCCGTGCGCCCACGAGACGACCGGCCAGCCGCCGGGCGGCGGCTCTCCGGGAGGGAGGAAGACGGCACCGGTGCTGGTCGCCGATCGGCCCAGCGGTCCGGTGGTGGTGTAGGTGACCTTGGTGCCGGTGACTGCCCCCGGGATCCACGACGATGCCGGAAGCACTTCCACCGCGGTGACGGCCCCCGGCGTCGACGCGACGTCCGGAGTTTGCGCCTGCGCCGGGGGAGAACCCGCGAGCACGACGGCTGCCGCCGTGGTCACCATCGCAACCGCGGCCCGGTGGGCGAGCGCTCCGGTCATCGCGTCACCTCGCAGACGTCGCCGGGACGATGCTCTGTTGTGCGCTACACCACCCATTCTGCTGGCTGGGACGCGATCTTCGCTCGGGATTCGCCGGCGCTACCATCGAAAGCTCTGGGCGCAGTTTCGTTTCGGGGGGTGTTCATGGGGCCTGGCGAGTATCCGGGTGTGTATTCGGGTGAGATGACGACGCCGCCGACGTGGCTCGTGCTGTTGGCGATGGTGCCCCTCCTCGCGATGGTGGTACTGCTCGGGTGGTTCGGGTGGCACGAATGGCGCACGCGGAGTCGCACCCGAACGTCCCCGGTGCATGCCGCGGCGTGGGCGATGGACGACGACGAACTCGGGCGCGCCATCCAGGCACTGACCGACCGCGAACGTGAACTGCTCGCGGTGGGGGACGTCGACACCGCTCGGGCGGTCGCCGTCGACCGCGACATCTGCGTTGCCGTCAGCGAACGTCGCGCGGACGCTCACTGACTGGCGCGTTTGCCGATTCGCCCCGAAGCCGCAGCGTTGCTGTGGTTTCCGTCTCGAGTCCTGTCGAAGCGGCGCCGCGGCGGACTATTCTGTGGGCGGACCCGGCGAGCGAGTTCGAACCGTAGCTCCGTGCCAGCCCTCCACCATGGACGGTGAGTATGCGATGCCGTATCGGAATCCTCCTCGTACCGAAGTTCCTCCCGAGTTCCGCGGACCGGACTTTCTGACCGCCGATCTGCCGCCCTCTGCTCGTCCCGGGCACCCGCCGGCGGATTCCGACACCTCTGCCCGCCGCGCACGCGCCGGAGCGGTCCGTCTGGTCGACGCCGTCGTCGTCGCATCGGGGGTGTTCCCCGGCGGGCTGACGTGGTGGTGCTCGCGGTCGACGACCGACGGGTTGGTGGTCGGCGGATTCACGGCAGTGTGTACCGCGATCGCCGCGTTCGCGATCGGCCGCCCCACCGCCTAGCTGCCGACGGCAGAGGCGCCCGACGGATTTCTCAGCGGGCGGCCGGGGAACCGGTCGCCAACCGGGCGCGCACGCCGTCGATGAACAGGGCCAGTCCGAAGTCGAACCGGACCTGCGGGTCGCCGTCGAGCAAGTCGTCGTCGGAACCGACGTCGGCGGCCGTTTCGGTGTCGGGTGACGCGGGCGCCCGAGTGAGGGCGCCGACCGCCTCCATCTGGGCCCGGGACTGCTCGTCGACGGTGTGCCCGAGGACGAAGTAGAGCAGCGTGTACGCGGCCAGCTCGGCATACGGTCGGGGGAGACCGGCGCGCACGCCCGCGCCCACGAAACTCTCCCGGGCCAGGGTCGACGTCATCCGCGACGCGTACGTCGCCGCGACCAGTTCGGCCCCGTCGCGGTGCGCCAGCAGCGCCGTGCGCAGACGATGAGCGAGCTCGGCGATCCCGTCGTCCCACCGCTCCGACCACACCGGGGCGTCGACGCCCTCGAGAATCCGGTCGGCCATAGCGCCGAGCAGGGTCTGCTTGTTCGGGAAATGCCAGTACAGCGCGCCCGGCTGGACACCCAGCGAGGTCGCGAGCCGGCGCATCGTGAGATCGGCGAGACCGTACTCGTCGAGGATTGCCATCGCGCCGTCGAGGACGTCGCCGCGTCGCAGCTGCACTGCCTCACTCCTCCGCATCGGTCGGGCCGCGGGTTGTCGCGTTCGGCCTGTTCCTTTGACACTAATCCACCGCGGCTCTAACGTGAACGCCGTTCAACTTGTACGGTGTTCAAGTCCGACATCGATACAGCTGCTGTAGTCGTCAGGTCCCGGGTGTCGGGACTGTCCGCACCCGAGGAGTTTGCAGTGACCAGCGCCCCCGACGTTCTCGATCTCGACATTCTCGCGGCCGCCCGTGAACAGGTACTCGAGCGTGGTGAAGCGCTGAATCAGGAACAGGTGCTCGAGGTGCTGCGCCTCGGCGACGACCGCCTCGAAGAACTGCTCGCCCTCGCGCACGACGTGCGCATGAAGTGGTGCGGACCCGAGGTGGAGGTCGAGGGCATCATCAGCCTCAAGACCGGTGGTTGCCCCGAGGACTGCCACTTCTGCTCGCAGTCCGGCCTCTTCCAGTCGCCCGTCCGCGCCGCGTGGCTCGACATCCCGAGTCTGGTCGAGGCGGCGAAGCAGACCGCCAAGACCGGTGCCACCGAGTTCTGCATCGTCGCCGCCGTCCGAGGTCCGGACGAAAAGCTGCTCGCCCAGGTCGCGGCGGGGATCGAGGCGATCCGCAATGAGGTCGACATCCAGATCGCCTGCTCGCTCGGCATGCTCACGCAGGAGCAGGTGAACCAGCTCGCGGCGATGGGTGTGCATCGCTACAACCACAACCTCGAGACGGCCGAGTCGTACTTCCCCAACGTGGTCACCACCCACACGTGGGAGGAGCGGTGGGACACGCTGCGCATGGTCCGCGAGGCGGGCATGGAGGTGTGCTGCGGCGGCATCCTCGGCATGGGGGAGAGCGTCGAGCAGCGGGCCGAATTCGCTGCGAACCTCGCCGCGCTCGAGCCCGACGAGGTCCCGCTGAACTTCTTCAACCCGCGCCCGGGCACCCCGTTCGGTGACCTCGACGTGCTGCCCGCTGGCGAGGCCCTCAAGTCGGTGGCCGCTTTCCGGCTCGCACTTCCCCGCACGATCCTGCGTTTCGCCGGCGGCCGCGAGATCACCCTCGGCGACCTCGGCGCCAAGCAGGGCATGCTCGGCGGAATCAACGCGGTCATCGTCGGCAACTACCTGACGACCCTCGGACGTCCCGCCGAGAGCGACCTGGATCTACTGGTGGATCTCGAGATGCCCATCAAGGCGCTCAATGCCACCCTCTGACGCCGCGGCGGAGATCGTGCCCGCGGGCGAGCGCTACAACCCGTTCACAGGGCGCCGGGTCGTCCCGGGCGTCGACGACGCCACGCCCACCGCGGCGCAACTCGGCCTCGAGCCGCCACGGTTCTGCGAGCAGTGCGGGCGACGCATGATCGTCCAGGTCAGCCCCGACGGCTGGTGGGCGAAGTGCTCCCGGCACGGTGTCCTCGACTCGACCCTGCTCGGTCGCAGGTAACGTCCCGTGGTGTGACTCCACCCCGACACCGCCGATCGCGAGCTTTGGTGAGGATCGTCGTCGTGTCGGCGCTGCTCGGTGTGCCGGCCGGGATGATCTGGGCGCTGCTCGCACCGGCGGTGCACATGCTCGTCGTCGCCGAGGACCGCGGGGTCGTGCTCACCACCGAGAATCTGCACCGGTTCGATGCCCTCGCGATCTTCGTCGGCACCACGATCGTCGTGGGGGTGCTGTCGGCGGTCGTGGTGTGGGGCATGCGGCGCTCCCGTGGGCCGGGAGCGATGGCTGCTCTGGTTTGCGGTTCCGTGGCGGGTTCGGGTATGGCTGCACTGGTAGGGATGGGCGTTGCGCGACTGCGTTACCCGGAGGTCACCGGTCCCGCCGTGGACTCGGTGATCGCGGCGGCCCCGGGCGTGTCGACGCCGTTGGTGCTCATCGTCCAGCCACTCGCGGCGGCGCTGGTCTATCTGCTGTTGGTGTCACTCAGCCCCGACGACGACCTCGGTGCCGGGGGCACGGCGGAGACATCCGCGGCGACCGATCCCGAACGGGCGGACGTGGCCGAGAGTCCGTAGGGGTGCGTCACGCCAGTGCCGAATACGCCCGGGGGATCGCCTTTTCCGTGCGTGCGTCGAACGCGGTGAACGGCGTGGCGTCGATGCCGCCGGCCGCACCGCGACGCCGTTTCCACGTGCCCACCACCCGGCCGTTCGCGACGACGGTGGGGCTGAACATGCCGTTGTTTCCCGGTTGCAGCCGCGGCTGGAACGCGGGATCCACGGCGGCTCCGCGATCACGGTAACCGAGGATGAACTCGTCGAATCCGGGTAGCAGGAAGACCCCGCGCGCCTGTCGACGATGCGCCGCGAGCAGATCGGGCGTCGCCGGGTCGAGGTAGTAGTCGACCCCGTCGACCACGATCCGTTCGAGACGCTGGGCCGCCGACGCCAGACCTGCACGTGCCTGCCGGACGGTCAGTTTTGTCCACCACACGAAGTCGTCCACCGTCGCCGGTCCGTGGCTGCGGAAGTACCGTAACGCCCACTCGCCGAGTGCCTCGTCACCGTCGAGTTCGCGTGAGCTGCCGATCCAGTCGTCGAACGACACCACCTGTTGTGTGCCGCCGTCGACCGGGCCCAGACACACCACTGCGGTTAGTGCCAGCGTCCACAACAGGTGCTGTCCGCGCTGATTCGCCGTCGGAATCCCGGCCCGCTCCCAGGACTGCATCAGTTCTGATCGCCCGAGGCTGCCGTCGGCGAGCGCCTCCCGTGCGATGGTGCCGGCGTGGTCGACCGCGGCGTCGTCGATGTCGAGGGCCCGGTGGCGGGCTCGTGCACTCGACAGCGTCCGCGCACCGGTGAGTGCGAGCATCCACCGCAGATCCTCCGCGGCGACGAAATTCAGCGTGCCCCGCATCGGCCATGAGCGCACCACCTCTGCGCTGTTCAGGGCGTCGAGCATCGACTTCCGGCCACCGCCCCCGGCCCTGGCGGCGATCGAGGTGATTGCTCCGGGGAAATCCTGCGCCTGCGCCGCGGTGAGCCAGCGCACGGCCTCCGCGGCCGAAGGGCAGGCAGGACCGGAGATCCGCTGCGCCACGAGGCGCATCAGGGCGAGCTCCCGGGGCGTCGTCATGGAACGAATGTAGTGCCGCAGCCCGACAAGTCGCGGCGCCGAGCACGCGGGATTCGACGGTCGTAGGCTCCGACCGTGATGTCGACGCGGAGCGCGACTATCACGTGCCTCTCGCTGCGGCGCAGTGGACGTTGACCGTCCGGCTGCTCTCGGGTGCCGTGAGCACGCCGATCCTCAGTCGGCTCGGGTCGGGCCCGCGTCGTCGTGCGGTGGTGATCTGGACGCTGACGATTGTCGCCGCGGGCGGCGCGCTGACGGCGCTTCCGGTGCCGTTCCCGGTCCTGTTGATCGGGCGCGCGGCGCAGGGGGTGGGACTCGGACTCACGGCGCTGATGATGGCCGTGGCTCGGGAACACCTTTCCGGACGTCGATCTGCACGTGCAATCGCGCTGCTGTCGGTCGCCGCTTTCCGCTACGCGGATGCCGACCGCTGACCGTGTTCACGACCGTCGGGCTCGCCCGTGACGCTTCGTGCATCGCGGTGCTTGCGGCGACCGAGGCGCTCGAACTCGCCTCCAACGGTGTCGACGGGCGGCAGCCGATCGCGCTCGTCGTTCGAAATAGTTTGTCGTCGAATTGATTTCGATCAGAACGGCGGCGAATCGTCAGCAGTTGCGGACAGCGATGTTTCGGGCTCGATCGTCGTCCGTGAACCGCCGTGGCGCGGGGTGTGCCCGCGGCGCCGGCGTTGTCGAGGCGGGATGTGGACGTCGAGGAGGTAGTCGAGATCGAGTTCGGCGCGTGAGTAGTTCAACGCCGCCACAGTGGCACTGTCGGTGACTCTGTCCAGGAGTTCGGCGCTGATTCCTGCAGAGATCTCGCGCAGGCCTGTATCGGTGAACGGCCCATAGGGTTCGGTGACGACGGGCCGCCCCGAGGGACCCGACCATTCCAACCTTCCGCCGCCGATCTGCCGGACGGCCCAGTGGCCGAGCGTTTTCAGCCGATGGTGTTTGCGACACAAGCACGCGAGGTTCGCTTCGGTAGTGGGTCCACCGCGTGCGGGTTCGTCGTGATCGAACGCGACCGTGTGGTCGATATCGCACGCACTGGCTTGGACGGTGCAGTTCGGGAAACGACACCCGCCGTCCCGGATCCGCACGGTCTCCGCAAGCTGGCGGCTAGGTCGGTATGTTCGCGAAGGCGCACCGCGACATCGGCGGGTGCCTGTCGCGGCGGCGGAAGTGGGGAGCCGACACCGACGACCGGGCCTGTCGAACAGGCTGTCGCTGATGCGAGCCGATCGCGATCGCGATCGGTGAGGGTGAGCACCCGTTTCCACGTGCCGTCCCCAGCGAGATCCCGCGCCAGATCGGCGTCGATGGGGCCGTGGCCGAACAGGTAGCCGGGGGCGTCGTCGAGCCCGAGCAGTGTCGACGCGTCGACGCCGACCAGGACCTGCACCGAGACGCCCGAACGGGTGGGGCGATCGTCACGCGTGGGAAAGCGCGCGTGGGTGGCGCAGTCGTCGCGCCCGCAAGTGCAGTCGAGGTGTGTGTGCCCCGAAGCGAGCGCGACCAATGCGTCGGCGCGGCGCTGCGCATCGGTGCGCGGATCCTTGGCGCACACGTCGAAACACATCGCCCGGAGCCGACCGGCCAGGATCCGGCCACCCGCGGCGGGCAGCAGACCGTCGACCTCGGCCATCCATCGTCACGGGCGATGACGCGCGCGTCGCGATCCGCGGTGGCGCGCCTCCGGCGTTCGCGTGCACCCTCCGGATCCAGGCGGGCGATCAGGCGTCGTCCCCGATTCCTCAGCCGGGTGGTACTCGTCCGGTCGGCACCGTCGAGTAGTCGTTCCTCGATCTCGGCGAGCACCTCGTCGGAGACCTTCGCGAGGATTTCGGCTAGGGCATGTGCTTTCGCGAGGTCGATCCGCCCGGCAGCGAACGCCGCCCGTACCCGGCTCAGCCGCCACCGCAGATCGCAGCCGAGGCCGATCATCCGCTGCGCCGCCGACTCCGTCAGCCCGAGAATCCCGGCGACTTCGACGTGAGCGAACTCGCCGTGACGTGCTTCGTTCCGGCCCGCCCGGGCGTCCTCCTCGCACCGGACGATGAACAGATCGGTCACCGACTCGATCTCGAGGCACTGCTCCCGTGCGATCCGGGCATGCCGGGCGGTGAGCAGCTCGGCGGCGTCAGCCGCTTCCACGCCTCCACTCGCACCACCCGCTTCGAACATAGTTTCGAGTGTAATCGGACGTGCCGACAAAGTGGGGCGAACTCAGACCGGGGGACGAAGCGCCGCGAATTCGTCGGTCACCCGCAGTTGCGACTCGGTGAAGCGGTAGAGCGCTGCGGGTCTGCCGCCGGTGCGCCCCGATCGGGCGGTGTTGCCGGTGGCGGTGATGACGCCGCGTCGGGTCAGGACTCGCTGCAGGTTCGTCGTGTCCACCTGGTAACCGAGAGCGGCGCAATAGATTTCGCGCAGGGTCGACATCGTGAACTCGTCGGGCGCCAGCGCGAACGCGATGTTGGTGTACGACAGTTTCGCGGCCAACCGCGTGCGCGCGTGCTCGACCACCGTCCCGTGGTCGAAGGACGTCTCCGGAAGCGCGGAGACCGGGTGCCAGGCCGTGTCCGCCGGGAGTTGTGGATCGGCGGGGAGGGGGACCAGGCCCAGGTAGGTGGAGGCGATTCGGCGGTCGCCGGGGACGCGGTGGGGATCGCTGAAGACCGACAATTGCTCGAGGTGGGCCACCTCGCGGACGTCGACCTTCTCGGCCAACTGTCTACGGGCCGAGGTTTTCAGGTCCTCGTCGATGCGCAGTGTCCCGCCGGGTAGCGACCACGTGCCTTTCTGGGGATCGAGGGCGCGCTGCCACAGCAGCACCATCAGTTCGTCGCCGCGGCACCCGTTGGGGCCGTGATGGCCGTCACCTGCGGAGATGGTCTCGGTAGCGGGCCGAACCTGGAACACCGCGGTGAGCACTTCGTGGACGGTGCTACTATGTGGCATGTTTTCGATCCTAAGTCGAAAACCTCGATTTCGGAAATTCGGGCCAGCCCGCCCGGGTTGTAGTGACGGAGCCGTCGAACAGGCTTCGAAAGAAGGAGTGGCCATGACCTCGACGATGTGGGCGGGTGCGGGACAGATCGTGGACGGCCCCGGTGGGTACACCGGTGTCGAGGGCGGGCCCGAGTGGGCTGCCGAGGTGCGCCGTCTGGCGAAGGCGCGCAACGCCACGATCCTGGCGCACAACTACCAGCTGCCCGAGATCCAGGACGTGGCCGACCACGTCGGTGACTCGCTGGCGCTCTCGCGGATCGCCGCCGAAGCGGAAGAGGGCACGATCGTCTTCTGCGGCGTCCACTTCATGGCCGAGACCGCCAAGATCCTGAGCCCGGAGAAGACCGTGCTGATCCCGGACGAGCGGGCCGGCTGCTCGCTCGCCGACTCGATCACCGCCGAGCAGCTCCGGGAGTGGAAGGCCGAGCACCCCGACGCACTGGTGGTGTCCTACGTCAATACCACCGCAGAGGTGAAGGGCCTGACCGACATCTGCTGCACGTCGTCCAACGCCGTCGACGTCGTCGCCTCGATCGATCCCGACCGCGAGGTGCTGTTCCTGCCGGACCAGTTCCTCGGCGCCCACGTCAAGCGGGTGACCGGCCGCGAGAACATGCACATCTGGGCGGGGGAGTGCCACGTCCACGCCGGCATCAACGGTGACGAGCTCACCGCGAAGTCCAAGAGTCACCCGGACGCCGAGCTGTTCGTGCATCCCGAGTGCGGCTGCGCCACGTCCGCGCTCTACCTCGCGGGCGAGGGCTTCGTGCCCGAGGACAAGGTCAAGATCCTCTCGACCGGCGGCATGCTCGACGCTGCCCGTGAGACCGGTGCCAAGCAGGTTCTCGTCGCCACCGAGGTCGGCATGCTGCACCAGCTGCGCAAGGCCGCGCCGGGCGTGGACTTCCAGGCCGTCAATGACCGTGCTTCGTGCCCGTACATGAAGATGATCACCCCGGCCGCGTTGCTGCGCTGCCTCGTCGAGGGTAAGGACGAGGTCCACGTCGCCCCCGATGTGGCCGAGCGGGCGCGAAAGTCCGTGCAGCGCATGATCGAGATCGGGAACCCCGGCGGCGGGGAGTAATGGTCGCCGGTCCCGGGGGTGACGGCGTCGTGTGGGAGGCGCGCGCCGATGTCGTGGTCGTCGGGGGAGGGGTCGCGGGGCTGACGGCCGCGCGGGTGGCCGCAGAACGCGGTCTGCAGGTTCTCGTGGTGAGCAAGGGCGGGCCTACCGACACCGCGACGCAGTACGCGCAAGGTGGCATCGCCGTGGTCGGCGATCCGCGGACCGACTCGGTCGACTCGCACACCGGCGACACCTGCGTCGCGGGCGTCGGACTGTGCGACGAGGCCGCCGTCCGGTCGATCGTGTCCGCCGGCCGGGAGGCGTTCGCCGCGCTGACCGCGCTGGGCGCCGTCTTCGACGTCGGAGCCGACGGCACCGTGGCCCGCACCCGCGAGGGTGGGCACAGTACGCGGCGCATCGTGCACGCCGGCGGCGACGCAACGGGTGCCGAGGTGCAGCGTGCGCTGAACGCGGCCGGGATGCCGGTGCTCTTCGGTGCGGCCGCCGCGCGCGTGACCACCGACCCGCACGGGGTGACCGGCCTGATCGTGTTGTCGGACAAGGGGCTCGGCGTCATCCACACGCCGTCCGTGGTGCTGGCGACCGGCGGACTCGGGCAGTTGTACTCGTGCAGTACCAATCCGCCCGGCGCCACCGGGGACGGTATCGCGCTGGCGCTCGAGGCCGGCGCGCCCGTGGCCGACCTCGAGTTCGTGCAGTTCCACCCCACCGTGCTGTTCGCACCCGGCGGGGTGGGACGGCGACCCCTCATCAGTGAGGCGGTGCGCGGCGAGGGTGCCCGGCTCGTCGATGTGGAGGGCCGGTCGGTCACCGACGGCGTGCACACGCAGGGTGACCTCGCGCCACGCGACGTGGTCTCGCGTGCGATCGCGCAGCGTTTGCGGGACACTGGAACCGACCACGTCTATCTCGATGCCCGACACCTGACGAATTTCGCGTCGCGGTTCCCGACCGTGACCGCGTCGTGCCTGGCGGCCGGCATCGATCCGAGCCGACAGTTGATCCCCGTCGCCCCAGCCGCGCACTACTCGTGTGGCGGCGTCGTCACCGATGTGCACGGGCGGACGGAGGTGCCCGGACTGTTCGCGGCGGGTGAGGTTGCCCGTACCGGTCTGCACGGCGCCAATCGTCTGGCGTCGAACAGTCTCCTCGAGGGGCTCGTGGTGGGCGAGCGCGTCGGGCACGCGGCCGCCGAACGTGCCGATCTGAGGGTCGAGGCGACCGATCTGCTGCTGCCGTTCCGGCGGCGGGCGCCCCGCGAAACGGTGCAGACGCTCATGACGGCGCATGCCTCGGTGGTCCGGGATGGAGATGGGCTCGCCTCCGCCGCAACCGAATTGGGTCGCAGCGGCGTAGCGGTCGCGGGCAGTGGAGCGGCACTCGAGGACACCTCGCTCACGGTCGCGGCGTCGGCGCTCGTGATGGCGGCCCTCGCTCGCCGGGAGAGCCGCGGCTGCCACACCCGCACCGACTACCCGGACACGACCGACGCGTTCCGACGCAGCATCGAGGTGCGAATCGGTCGCGACGGTGAACTCGAAGTACCCGAACTGGAATCGACAGGAGCACGATGAGCACGCTGGACCCACTCGATCCGCAGGAGACGCTCGCGCTGGTGCGCACCGCGCTCGACGAGGATCTGCGCTACGGACCCGACATCACGTCGGTCGCGACGGTGCCGGAGGGTGCCGTGGCGAAAGCTGCCGTCGTGACGCGTTCGGTCGGGACCGTCGCGGGCGTCGACGTGGGACTGCTCGTACTCGACGAGGTGATCGGCGCCGGCAACTACGAGGTACTCGACCGCGTCGCGGACGGCACCCGGGTGCAGCCCGGCGACGCCGTGCTCACCGTGAACGCGCCCACGCGAGGGCTGCTCACCGCCGAGCGGACGATGCTGAACCTCATGTGCCACCTGTCCGGCATCGCGACCGCGACGTCCGCGTGGGTGGACGCCGTGGCCGGTACGGAGTGCAAGATCCGGGACAGCCGCAAGACGCTGCCGGGCATGCGCGGGCTGCAGAAGTACGCGGTGCGGGTGGGTGGAGGTGTGAACCATCGGATGGGTCTCGGTGACGCGGCGCTCATCAAGGACAATCACGTCGCCGCGGCGGGCTCGGTGGTCTCCGCTCTGCGTGCGGTACGCGCCGTCGCACCGGGCATCGAGTGCGAGGTGGAGGTCGACGACCTCACCCAGCTCGACGAGGTGCTGGCCGAGGGTGTCGAACTCGTTCTGCTGGACAACTTTCCGCTGTGGCAGACGCAGGTGGCCGTGCAGCGCCGGGACACCGTCTCGCCCTCGACGAAGCTCGAGTCGTCGGGCGGGCTCACGATCGACGTCGCGTCGGACTACGCGGCGACCGGTGTCGACTATCTCGCGGTCGGCGCGTTGACTCACTCGGTCAGCGTGCTGGACCTCGGTCTGGACATGTAGCCCGCCGTGTCGCACGTGATGTTGCTGCTCGCGCACCCACGCCCGGACAGCTACTGCCATGCGATCGCGGACCGGATCCGGACGGTGTTGACCGACGCGGGGGCGGACGTCCGGTTCCACGACCTGTACGCGGAGCAGTTCGATCCGATCGTCTCGGCCGAGGAGGCATACACCACCGGCGAGTCGGTCGAGGCGTACCTGGCGCGTGAGTCCGACACCGTCGTAGGGCGGCACCGCGCAGAACTGCGGGAGGCCCGGGGTCTCGTCGTCGTCCACCCGAATTGGTGGGGCAAGCCGCCCGCGATACTCGCCGGCTGGATGGACCGCGTCGTGGTCCCGGGCGTCGCCTACCGTCTGCCCGACGCGACCGGTGAGCCCGAGAGCCTCGTCACGATCGAGCGGATGCTCGTGGTGAACACCTCGGACACCACCGCCGAACGTGAGGAGGCGGTGTTCGGGGATCCCCTCGAAGCGATCTGGGGACGGTGTCTCGCCCCGTATCTCGATGGCCCGTCCTTCGTACGCCACGTCCTCAGGCCGGTGACCGATGCGACACCGAAGCAGCGGACCGTCTGGCTCGACGATGTCGCGGAGACGACTCGGACTCTGTTCGAGCGCTGAATTCTATTGAGTACCTGGAGTTGCAGGTATATGGTGCGGCCTCGCTCACAGTTGATCTTGAACCTTCCTTAGCTGGTCGAAATGTCTGATAAGACTCAGTGGGTCGGGGAGTCCATACAGGGATCGGCGGAGGAGTCATGTGGCGCAGCAGAGTTCGGCGGGAGACGTTTCCGGTGGCGGCTCTCCTGCGGGGCGGTCGGCTGATCGACCCGCTCCCGAGGCGATGCCTCCGCCGCGGCTGTCGGTCACGGTTCAGCCGCGCGAGGACCTCTACGCGATGCTCGATGCGGTCGCCGCGCGGGACGTGCCCGACAAGATCCTGATCAGTGCGGCCGCGGGAACCGGGAAGACGGTGCTGGTCGCCGACTGGCTCGCGAGAGAGACGGCGGCTCGCGAGATAGCCTGGCTGGTAGTCGGACCCGCCGACAACGATGCAGAAGAGTTGCGGCGCAGGGTTGTCGGACTGTGGGAGAGGCTGTCCTCGGCGGGACGTCCGACCGTACTGGTACTCGACGACGCCCACGAGGTCCGGGACGACGTGGCGCTCGGGGTGCTGGCGAGCCTCGTGGACTCGGCGCCGGCGCATTCGACGGTGGTGGTCGCGTGCCGGAGAACCCCCGACTTGCCCTTCTCCCGCTATGCGCTCGACGGCACGCTCACCTGGATCGGCTGGGAGGAGTTGGCGCTCGGCCGGCCCGAGGCCGCCGCGATCGTCGAGGAGTACGGGCACTCGCTCGGCGAGTCCGATCTCGACGCGCTGCTGGAGCTGACACGTGGGTGGGCGGCGCCGCTGCGACTAGCCGCGATAAGACTCTCCAACCACACGGATCCGAGTGGAGCCATTGCCGATCTCGTCCGCTATCCGCAGCGGATCTCGGAGTACGTCGTGGCAGAAACGCTCGATGCTCTGCCCGCGTACTTGCTGCGCTTCATCGAGGCCACCAGCATCGTCGAGTTCTTCGACGCCGATCTCGCGGAACAGCTCGACGAGGCGAGCGTGGACAGGGTGGCGTCGGATCGCGAGAAGTTCGGTGTACCGGTCGTCAGATGTTCGTCGGATGCCGCAGGGGTCCGGTATGGATGGCATCCCCTCATCCGCGCACATGCCCGCGCAGGAGTTCGCGATCGAGACCCCCAACGGGTGGCCCGGTTGCACCGGACCGCGGCGCGGTGGTTCCTCGAGGCGCGCGAGCCGCTCGTCGCCCTCGAACACCTCGTCGCGCTGGGGGATGAGGCGGCGATCGACGAGCTCGCCCTCCTGCACGGACTCACGGTGGTGTTCGACGGCCGGACCGAGGAGCTCTGGAATCTCCTCGGCGCCCGGTACGCCGATCTGCCGGCTGTGCGATACCTGCGCGCGCTCGCCGCCGTCGAACAGAACTACCCGGACGCCGCGCGCGCCTTTCTGGCGGCACCGGATTCGGCGCCGACCTCCGGCGGCGCCGCCTCCGCTGCAACGGCGTTCGCGGCGGCTCTGTCGGTCGAGATCGCCGTGATCGGTGGATCGGCCATGCCTAAGGATGCGCTCGCCGCGTTCGAGGAGTGCGGACCGAGCGGCAGCGCCGATCTGGACTGCTACGTCGCACTACAGCATTCGGTCGCGCGCATGTTCCTCGGTGACCCGGCGTCGAGTGAGCGACTGCTCCGCGAGGCGCTCTCCCTCGGCGACGTCGGTGCCCACCCGCGCCTGATCCTGCGGACCCTCGCGAGGCTGTCGATCCTGTCGGGGGTGATCGGTGACCTCACCACGATGAGCCTGCGAGCCGGGCGCGCGCTCGAATATGCTGCCGCCCACGGTCTCACCGACCGGATCGACGCCTTCCAATGCGCGGCCGCCGTATGCATGGACACCTACGTTCGGAGCGAGCAGCTGCCCGACGACAGCCCGGTCCACGCACTCGCCCTCACGTCGCCCCGGCGCACGCGGCCGGACGGGACGAGTGCGCCGGTCTCCGGCGGCCACGCGGAGGTGGCGTTCGCGCTCCTGCAGGCGCGGCGCACGGTGCGGCCGACGACGGCGGAAGCGGACGCGGTGAGCCGGGCCCTGATCGGATTGCTCAGTCGCGGTCCGCAGGCCGGGCTGAGCAATACCCTCGTGACGCCGGCGATGGCAGTCGTTCTGGACGCGGGCCGAACGAACACGGCCGCGCAGGTGATCGAGAAGGCAGCGGACGCCTTCGGTGAGATCCCCGACGTGGTGGTGGCGCGGGCGATGGTCGAGTTGCACGTGGGCCGGACTGGGGCTGCGGGTGAGCTGCTGGCCACCGTCCGCGACAGGCCGCTGCATCCGGCGCTCGCTGTCCGGGCCTGGCTTCTGGACGCCGTGGTGGCGAACCGGGAGCACCGTTCGGACGACGCGTCCGTCGCGCTCTCACGTGCGCTCGAACTGGCGGAACCGGCTCGGATCGTGATGCCGTTCCTCGACTGCGCTGCCGACGCCGCCGAACTGCTCGCAGCGCTCCCACCCGGCGGTGAGCACACCCACGAGTTCGTCGTGCACGTCAGGGCGAAGCTGCTCGATGCCAATGCGGGGCGCAATCCGGGGCTGACACGCACCGAGAAGGTCGTGCTGGGCGAACTGGCCACCGGGAGACAGTTACGCGAGATCGCCCGCGAGCTGCACGTGTCACTCAACACCGTTCGCACGCATACACGGAACCTCTACCGGAAACTCGACGTCGCCAGCCGCGCCGAGGCGGTGGAGACGGCCACGCGGCGCGGGCTTCTCTGAGGCGTGGCCCTCCTCCGGCAACCAGGACACGTTCGGTGCGGCTCACGCTGCTGCCACCGTCTCGTCCGCTTGCCTGCGTAGGTGCTCGAGCGACTGCCGCAGTAGCCGGGAGACGTGCATCTGGGACAACCCCACCTGTTCGGCTATCTCGGACTGCGACATCTGGTGAAAATAGCGGAGCCACAACAGGGTGCGCTGGCGTTCGTCGAGCGTGGCCATGAGCCGACGCAGCAGGTGCCGGTGTTCGACCCGCGAGAGGTCGGCATCGACATCGCCGGTGGTGTGCAGGCGTGGAACGGAACCGTCCACCGGCGTCGCGTCGAGCGACTCGCACGAGTACAACTCGCCCACGCGCTCAGCTTCCTCGGCTTCCTCCACCGGCATCCCCAGCGAATGCGCCACCTCGTCGAGTCGGACCGTTCGGCCCAGTTCGGTCGACAGCGATTCCATCCGGTTCCGCACGGCCAGGTGGCTCTCCTGCAGGCGCCGAGGAACATGGGTGGACCAGGTGAAATCGCGGAAGTACTTGCGGATCTCGCCACGAACCGATGTGACGGCGTAGGGGATGAAGTCCGTGCCCCTGCTCGGGTCGAACCGGCGGGCCGCTCCGACCAGGGCGAGGGCCGCCACCTGGCGGAGCTCGGCTGTCGGAACCCCTCGGTTGCGGTACCGGCCGGCGACGCGGTAAGCCATGGGAAGAGCGGCGACGCACAGTCGGTCCACGCAGCGATGGAGTTCCTCGGGGTCGGTCTCTCCGGACGCGCAATGGTCGCGGAGTTCTTCTATGCAGCGGCGAACCTGCTCGTCGCAGGCCTCGCGGGAGTCGTCGTGATCGGTGAGGAAGTCGCTCATCGCACATCCTGTTCTCGGTGAGGGGCAGGTCGGGCGTGCGGGGGGTATCGGGATGCTCATCCGAACCCCCGTCGGTTGAGGATTGATCGGTCGGCTGTAGGACAAAATCTATACCTGTTGCGTGAGATTTGCAGCGCGGTTCGAAGACGCGGGTCCGGCGTGTCGGACGAGTCGCCAGTCTGGCGCGGGTCATCGCCGATGCTGCCGGTGCGTCATCGGTGCACCTGGACGCTGGTACAACACGCTTCCCGGCATATGCATGGTGATGGTGAGGCGTGGATATGTCGGGGCAGTGGATCATGGAGGGCGGTATTCCCGTCGGACGTGCTGTGGCGATGCTTCGGCCAGGCAATGTGGACCTTCCAGAGAAAATTTGGTGTGGGGGGTATAGATTCTCTGTGTGTCCGGACGGCGTCCTGTGGACGGGTTCGGAAGCAGCAGCCCACCTGCCGGATCTTCGTCCGACGTTCGGGTACGGGCCCGTTGCATCCGAGGTGAAGGGATGAGTGCCATGAGGAATGCCGACAAGAACTTTCTGGGAGCAGATCGCCGGGAGGTGTTCGCGGGTCCCGATGTCGTCCGATACCCGGACCCGAGCCCGCTCGACGGATGGTGGGCGCGTGTGATCGCTCAGCGCCCGCCGAGCCGCTGACTCGTCCGGTCCGAAGCACTGCCCATACCAATATGTCCACGGTGTCACCCGACAGGTGATGCCGTGCCCTGAATCCCGAGGAGCTCGATGAGGCCGATTCGTGTCGCTTCCGTCCCGGCTTCCCATGTCTACGTGCGACATCTGGGGTCGCCGGAGTTCGACGACGAGGTGACCCGACTGCCCGACCCGGTGCCGGAGGACGGCCGGAGGGTCCCCGGCGGTTGGTGGCCTCCTCTCATGCTCGACCCCGTGTGGATTCGTACGAACGCGTCGAACTTCGACCTCTTCCACATCCACTTCGGCTTCGACGCGGTGAATCCGAAGACGTTGCAGGACATCGTGAGCGAACTGCGTGATCAGGGAAAGCCCCTCGTCTACACCGTGCACGATCTGCGCAACCCCCACCATCCGGACCCGTCGATGCACGACGAGCAACTCGACGTGTTGATCCCCCTGGCCGATGAACTGATCACCTTGACGCCCGGAGCGGCTCGGGTGATCGAGGACCGATGGCAGCGCTCGGCGACGGTCCTGCCACATCCGCACGTAGTCGAGAAGGAATGGTTCGCACACCGCGGTGCCTCCGCCGCCGAGACGTTCACGGTGGGCCTGCACGCCAAGAGTTTCCGCGCCAACATGGACGTCCTTCCGGTCGTCGAGGCGCTCACGCGGGCAGTCTCGGACCTTCCCGGCGCCGAACTGAGAGTCGACCTCCACGACGAGGTCTTCGATCCCGACAACCACTGGTACGCGCCCGAAACGGGAGAACTGCTCCTCAAGTACGGCGATCGTGAACGAGTCACCGTCGACGTGCACCCCTACTACTCGGACGAGCAGCTCTTCTCCTATCTGTCGTCTCTGTCGGTGTCCGTACTGCCGTATCGGTTCGGCACCCACTCCGGATGGCTGGAGGCCTGCCACGACCTGGGCACGCAGGTGATCGCACCATCCTGCGGCTTCTATCATCAGCAGAACCCTTGTGAGACGTACACATTCGACGAAGAACGCTTCGATACGGCTTCACTGGAGGAGTGTGTGCAGCGCGCGTACCGGAAACGGTGGACGTCACCGCGCGCCACCTGGGAGGAGCGGATGTCGGAGCGACGCTTCCTCGCTCGCGCACACCGAGCAATCTACGAGCGGGCGCTGGGATGACGGCGACCCTACGGATTGCAATCATCGCGTCGTCTCGCCACCCCATCCGTCAGCCGTTCGCCGGGGGCCTCGAATCGCACGTGTGGCACCTGGCGCGAGCGTTGGAGCGCGTCGGCCACCAGGTAACCCTGTTCGCCGCGGACGGTTCCGACGCCGACGTCGCGAGCGGAAACCTGAGGGTCAGGTCGTTCCGGCCGAGTCGCCTCGCCAGCGGTGATCCGTCGATGCCGCATCCGGAGTTCCTCGCGGACCATCACGCCTACCTCGGGCTCATGCTGGAACTCGCGGAACACGGTGCCGATCGCTTCGACGTCGTGCACAACCACAGCCTGCACTATCTGCCGCTGGCAATGGCACCGACGCTCACGGTTCCGATGGTCAGTACCCTGCATACCCCGCCGACGCCGTGGCTGGAGTCGGCCACCGCGCTCACCGGCGGCGTCGGCGTGGATTTCGTTGCGGTGAGCGGGCATACCGCCGCGGCCTGGGAATCCGTTGTGAAAACCCCGATCCGAGTCGTTCCGAACGGAGTCGACACCGATGCGTGGCCGCTCGGAGGGGGCGGCGACGGCGCCGTATGGTTCGGCCGCATCACCGAGGAGAAGGGCACCCACCTGGCGATCGACGCTGCCGAGCGAGCGGGCATATCGCTGCGGATCGCGGGGCCGGTGAGCGATCCGGCCTACTTTCGCACCGCGGTCGAACCCCGTCTGCGGGCCGGCGTCGTCGACTATCTCGGGCATCTGCCGTGTGCCGAACTGGCCCGGCTCGTGGGCGATTGCGCCGTGTCGCTCGTGACTCCGGACTGGGACGAGCCGTACGGGCTGGTGGTAGCCGAATCTCTGTCGTGCGGGACGCCCGTCGTCGCGTTCGCGCGCGGCGGAATTCCCGAGATCGTCGACCGGGAAAGCGGGCGACTGGTCCCTCCCGGGGACATCGGAGCAATGGCTTCTGCCATCGACGACGCGGCGATGCTCCCACGGGCCCGGGTGCGCGCCCGGGCGCTCGCGGCATGCTCGGAAACGGCGATGGTCTCCGCATACGAGCGGTGCTACCGATCGGCCGTCAGCCGCAGCGCGGCCCGTCGATTGCAAGGGGTGTCGGTCGCATGATCGGGTACTACGTGCACCACCACGGTCGCGGGCACCTGACCCGTGCACGGACTCTCGCCGGTCGGCTCGATACACCGGTCGTCGCGCTCACTTCGCTCGCCCTCGAACACCCGCACCCGTTTCGCGAGGTCGTTCATCTCGACCGGGACGACGCCTCGACCGCACCGCGAAATCCCACCGCCGGCGGTGCACTGCACTGGGCGCCGCTGCAGGACCCGGGACTCCGGTCGCGGATGGCGACGCTCGCCGACTGGATTCGCACCGCGCGCCCTCGGGCGATGATTGTCGACGTATCGGTCGAGGTCGCCACGTTCGTGCGCCTGATGGGTGTTCCCACGGTCGTGATCGCGATGCCGGGCGAGCGCGACGACGCGGTGCACCGGGTTGCGTACGACGTGGCGGACCACATCATCGCCGCGTGGCCGCGCGAGCTGTATGCACCGGCCTGGCTGGAGCGACACGCCGCCAAGACGACCTATGTGGGTGGCCTCAGCCGTTTCGGGGAACGTGCCCGGGCCGTCACGGGCGACTCCGGCACCGTCCGGGTCACGGTGCTCAGTGGCGCGGGCGGAACGTCGCTGACCCGGCAACGCCTCGAACAGTGGAACACCGCCGTACCGGGCGTCGAGTGGGTCACGCTCGGCGGCCCGGGGGGATGGAAGGACGATCCCTGGCCGGATCTGTGTGCGAGTTCGGTGGTAATCACGCATGCCGGACAGAACGCCGTCGCGGACGTCGCCGCCGCCGGTGCCGCGTCGATCGTGATCCCGCAGGAGCGCCCCTTCGCCGAACAGGTCACGACGGCCGGCGTGCTGCACGCCGCGCGCTTGGCGGTCGTACAACCGTCCTGGCCGTCACCGGCCGAGTGGCCCGGCCTGATCGAGCGAGCTCGACAGGGCGGGGGGGCGGATTGGGAACGGTGGAACACCCGCGGAGCCGTGGACCGTGCCGCGGCTGCCGTCGAACGCGTCCTGGACGGAGGTGGAGCCGGATGAGGACCTCTGTGGTGACCGTGGTGTCGGGCCGACACGACCACTTGCGCACGCAATTGCGTCGGCTGCGCGGATCGACCGTGGCCGCACACGACCACGTCGTCGTCGCGATGGGCGACCGGGCCGTCACCGACATCGTCGCCGAGCATTCCGACGCCACTCGCAGCGTGTGGATCCCGGCCTCGACCGACGAGCTTCCACTGGCGAGGGCACGCAACCTCGGAGCGGAGGCAGCGATCGACCGAGGGGCGGATCTGCTGGTGTTCCTGGACGTGGACTGCGTCCCACACCCGCGGATGCTCGGTCGTTACGAGCGGGGCGCCGCGACGGCACAGCATCGGGACACGGTGCTGTGCGGGCCCGTGACCTATCTCGATGCCGAGGCGTCGACCCGAATCCGGGAGTATCCCGGGGCGGGCGTACCACCGGTAGCCCCGCATCCGGCACGCCCGGCGCCACCGGACGGGACCGTCCTGGTCGACGACCGGTACGAGCTGTTCTGGTCGCTCTCGTTCGCCGTTCGCCCGCGGGTGTGGCAACGCCTCGGTGGTTTCTGCGAGGACTACACGGGGTATGGCGGAGAGGACACCGACTTCGCCCAGGTTGCTGCGGCAGCCGGGGTGGGGCTCGCCTGGGTCGGGGGAGCGGACGCATTCCACCTCCACCACCGCGTCTCCGACCCTCCCGTCGAGCATCTGGACGACATCCTCCGCAACGCCGCAATCTTCGAGCGCCGCTGGGGCTGGTGGCCGATGCGGGGATGGCTCGACGCTTTCGAGTCGCGAGGTCTCATCCGCTTCGACGAGCAGTCGAAGGCCTGGAGCCGGCCGAACGCCGCGCCCGTGGGTGCCGGTCCTGCCAGCCCTCCATGAGTGACCCGAATTTCGATCACATCCGACGAACAGGAAGGAATGATGTCGTTGTCCATCAACGAATTCGATGTTCCCGGTGCGCCGAGCGCACTCACCCCCGAGAAGGCCGAGCCGACGAGCGGGCCGGTTCCCCGGCTCACGAAGGACGACCAGTCGGGACCGGACCGGATCTCGCCGACCGGCGCCGCCGACGGCGATCGGCGGCAACAGGGTGAAACGCTCACGACCGCGCAGGGTGCCCGGCTGACCGACACCGATCACTCCCTCAAGGCGGGGCCGCGGGGACCGATTCTGCTGCAGGACCATCATTTCCGCGAGAAGATCACCCATTTCGATCACGAGCGCATCCCGGAGCGAGTGGTGCACGCGCGCGGTGCCGCAGCGCACGGCGTCTTCCGGGCGAATGGAGCGGCGGAGAACATCACGTCCGCAGCGTTCCTCCGGAAGGACGTCGAGACACCGGTCTTCGTGCGGTTCTCCACCGTGCTGGGTTCTCGGGGGTCGGCGGACACCGTCCGCGACACCCGTGGATTCGCGACCAAGTTCTACACCGAAGACGGCACGTTCGACCTCGTCGGCAACAACATCCCGGTCTTCTTCATCCAGGATGCGATCAAGTTCCCGGACATCATCCATGCCGGTAAACCGCACCCGGACAGGGAGATTCCCCAGGCGCAGAGTGCGCACGACACATTCTGGGATTTCGTCACCCTCCACACGGAGGCCACCGCACACACGATGTGGAACATGTCGGATCGTGGAATCCCACGTTCGTACCGGATGATGGAGGGCTTCGGCGTCCACACCTTCCGGATGGTCGATGCGGACGGCAAGACCAGCCTGGTGAAGTTCCATTGGAAGCCGCGACTCGGTGTGCACTCCCTCGTGTGGGAGGAGGCGCAGATCGCGGCAGGCGTCGATCCGGATTTCCACCGCCGGGACCTGGCCGACGCGATCGAGAGCGGTGCCTACCCGGAGTGGACGCTGGGCGTCCAGGTCTTCCCGGACACCCCGGAGCAGGAATTCGAGGGTATCGACCTGCTCGATCCCACCAAGTTCGTGCCCGAGGAGTTGGCGCCGGTGCAGCCGATCGGTGTCATGACGCTCAACGCCAACCCCACCAACTACTTCGCCGAGACCGAGCAGGTGGCCTTCCATCCTGGCCACCTGGTGCCGGGCATCGACGTCACCGACGACCCCCTGCTGCAGGGCCGCCTCTTCTCCTACCTCGACACCCAGATCAGCCGACTCGGTGGACCCAACTTCGGGCAGCTCCCGATCAATCGCCCGCACGCGCCGGTCAACGACATGCTGCGGGACGGCATGCACCAGACGGCCGTCCACGACGGGGTCGCGCCCTACAAGCCGAACAGCCTCGACGGTGGGTGCCCGTTCACCGCCGCGTCGGGCACGGGTTTCGTGGACGTGCCGGTGCCGATCGAGGCGACGACCAAGCAGCGGACCAAGCCGAGCTCGTTCGACGACCACTTCAGCCAGCCGCGACTGTTCTACACGAGCCTGTCCGAGGTGGAGCAGCGTCATCTCGCCGATGCCTACTCGTTCGAGCTCGGGAAGTGCTTCGAACAGCCCATCAAGGAACGTGCCCTCGAGGTGCTCGCACGCGTCGACAAGACCCTGTGCGAGCGGGTCGCTGGGTCGCTGGGCCTGCCGGTTCCCGAGGTCGCCGACAGCGAACCGGATCTGCCGTCGAGCCCGAGCGCGGCCCTGTCCCAGATCGGTGGCGAGTGGCCGGTCGAGGGCCGAAACGTGGCGGTCCTCGTGGACGAGGGATCCGCCGCGGATTCCGTCGAGGCGGTTCTCGATGTGCTTTCCGGCCACGGAGTGGTCCCGTTGGTCACCGCTCCGCACGGGGGACGACTGACGCTCGGGGACAGCGCTGTCACGGTGTCCCGGACGTACGACACGGCCCGCTCGATCGAGTTCGATGCCGTCCTGTCCCTGACCACCGAACCGGACGCGCGGGTGGTCCGGTTGCTCGACGAGGCCTTCCGCCACGGCAAGGCTGTGGGTGCCGACTCGAACGGCGCGGAAGGCCTGGCGTCCGGCGCGCGCGAGAAGCCGGGCGTGCACGTGGGCGACGACCTGCGGCAGGTGACCGACCAGGTAGTCGAACTGATGCGATCCCACAGGGTCTGGCAGCGCTAGCTGCCTCGACGGAAGGTGCCGGCGTGCGATTCGAATCTGCGGCCACGGGGTAATCCGGTCCGTATGGATGGGTTGCGCAAGGCGGTGTCCGCGCCGTTCGAGGTGGGTTCGGCGGTCCGCGGTGCGCGGATCTTCCATCCGCACGGTGTGTTGTTCGAGGGTATCGCCGAGTTCGACACCGGGGATGCCGGTCGGGGGCGGTGGCCGCTCCCGACCGGCGAACCGGTGCCGCTCCATGCTCGCCTGTCGCGCGCGATCGGTCTCCCCGGTCCGCTGCCCGACATCCTCGGTGTCGCGGTGCGTCTGCGTCTACCCGGTGGTCCGTGGGATCTGCTGCTCGCGTCGGCCTTCGTACCCGCGCGCATCGCGCTCGTGCCGGCCCGCTCGTGGGCGAGCGCGAACTTCAGCACGCTGGCCGCGTATCGGGGGATCGACGGCGCGGCGCCTCGGTGGATCGTCGCGGCTCGCGTCGGGGGCCGGCCGGACGGCCCGCCGTCGCTCGAGGACCTGGTGCCACCGCTGTCCTTCGGGGTCGGACTGGCGTCCGCACGCGGAGCGCCGGTTCCGGTCGGGTCCTTCCGACTGACGCGGCGGATACCATGCGAAGACGGTGACCAGCCGTCCTTCGACCCCGTGCTCAACTGTCCGGCCGGAATCCGGATGTGGCCGTCCTGGTTGGCCGGGATCCGCCGCATCGCCTATGCAGGCAGTCGGCGGGGTCGGGGGACCGATGCCACGAGGACACGTACCCCGGTGGAGGATGCGATTACATGAGTGCCGAAGTGAACGGCGACGTCAGGATCACCGTGTGCCCGGACGGACCCCTCCTCGTGCGCGGTGCGATCGAGTTGGTGGACGCCGACGGTGCGCCCGTGGACATCCAGCGCAACGTCGTCGCCCTGTGCAGGTGCGGCGGAACCAGGAATCCACCTTTCTGCGATTCGACACACAAGAAGAAGAAGCCGCGGCGTGCGGTGCGGACCGCGGCGCGGGCGGAAGAGGGAGGAGAACCGTGATGCTGCCGCTTCGAGAGGGTGCCGCCGGAGAACGAGTCACCGGTCGGATGGCCGTCCCGGTCATGCGAGGGGATGCCAGCGGCATCCTCTTGGACGTTCTGCGAGGCGAGGGCGAGCCGGACAGCTTCCTGACGGCAGCCGCGGAACTGAGCGCGCGGTACGACGCCGACGCCCTCGGCATCCTCCACGACGACGACGCGCAGCTGTGCCTGACGTTGCTCTACGAACTGCACCTGCAGGGCATCGACGGCGTCGACGACCGCTGGGAATGGGATCCGCGTCTCGTCGCGGCCCGACGGCTGCTGGAGCGACCGTTCGACGCCGCTATCCGCGCGGTCGTCGGCGACCGGGTGGCTGCGGCGCGGGGTCGATTCGGGGACGACGTGGTGGCGGCGCTGTGGGACATGACCGCCCCGACGAGAGAGCCCGGCCTCTCGGACTTCATGGCAACGGAAGCGGTGCTCGAGCAGTTCCGCGAATTGCTCATCCACCGGTCGCTGAACCAGCTGCGTGAGGCGGACCTCTACACCTTCGGCATCCCGCGCATGGCCGGTGCGCCGAAGGCCGCGCTGCTCGAGATCCAGATCGACGAGTACGGGCAGGGGCGGCTCGACCGCATGCACTCGCGACTGTTCGCGACCACGATGCGCGAACTGGACCTGTCCGACGCCTACGCGCACTACCTGGACGCCGTTCCCGCGGTGACGTTGGCGACGTTGAATGCGCTGTCCTATTTCGGTGTGCACCGCCGCAATCTCGGCGCTCTCGTCGGCCACCTGTGTGCCATCGAGACGACGTCCGCGTTGCCCAGCAAGAAGTACTCGTCCGGCCTGCGACGCCTCGGTTACGGGAGCGCCGCGACGTTGTTCTTCGACGAACATGTCGAGGCGGATTCCGTCCACGAGCAGATCGCGGTCCGCGACCTCGCGGGCGGTCTGGTGAGCGATCGGCCGGAGCTGCTCGACGACGTGCTCCTCGGGGCGGCGGCGTGCCTGGCGTTGGACGACCTCCTGGGCGAGCACGTCACCGACTGCTGGTCGCGGGGCAGGAGCTCGCTGCGGTCCTGAGCCGCTCCGGACGACTTGTCCGGTTTCAGCGAGGCCGCTCCTGGGTAGTGCCCCACCAGATCCTTGTGGAGGTACCCATGCAGCAGTCCGTCACCATGCCGTCGGGCGTCGTCGGCAAACTGTCCGTGTTCGACAGGTTCGCCACGGCGACAAGCAATTTCACTTCGCGTGCGGTGTTCTTCGTCGCGTGCGTCATCATCGTGGTGGTCTGGGCGCCGTCGTTTCTGGTGTTGCAGAACATCGACACCTGGCAGCTGATCATCAATACGATCACCACCATCGTGACGTTCCTGCTGGTGGCCCTGCTGCAGAACACACAGAAGCGGTCCGACGACGCGGTGCAGCAGAAGCTCAACGCCATAGCAGACGGGCTCGCCGATCTGATGGAGGAGCTCAGCCGCGAGCACCCGGGTCTGCGCGTGGACCTGGAAGAGCTTCGCGCGGCGGTGGGAATCGAGAAGCGCGAGGGCGCGTAGCCTCACACGGCGGTCGCCAGGGCGGCGGCCGCGGCGAAGAAGAGAGTCGCGAACACCCGGCTGGTGAGCTGCATCTGCCGGGGCGAGCGCAACAGCCGCAGGACCCGCGCGGCCAGGCCGGTGTAGCCGGTCATCACGATCGTGTCGACCACCACCATCGTTGCTGCTATCAGGGCGTACTGCGGCCACAGTGGTGCGGCGGGGTCCAGGAACTGGGGCAGCACGGCGAGCATGAATACGATGGCCTTCGGGTTGCTCGAGTTGACGAGGAAGGCGCGCAGCACCAGTCCGGCGGCGGACGCACGATCCGGGGCGGACTCGGCCGTGACCGGGTCGGGCTTCGAACGCCACTGCCGCACACCGAGATAGGCGAGGTAGGCCACGCCGAACCACTTGACGAGCATGAAGCCGGTCGTCGATCCCGCCAGCAGGGCGCCGACGCCCGCGGCGACGATCGCGATCTGCAGCAGCAACGCCAGTTGCAGGCCCAGGATGTTCCAGTACCCGCGAAGAAGTCCGTGGTTCAGGCCCGTCGTCATCGACGCGATGGCGCCGGCTCCCGGTGACAGGCTGATCACCCAGCTGGCGCCGAAGAACGCCACCCAGACCTGCCACGACACGGGCGAGAAATGTACTCCGGGCTTGGCCGACCGGCCGCGGCGGGTCCGTCAGGAGCCGCCGGATCCGGAGCCGATGCAACTGCGTGGCGGGTCGACGAGGGAGCAGAAGGCGGCCGCCTTCACGGGGCGGTAGTCGGGGGCCACTCCACCGGCCGCCACGAGGTCGCGATACGTCGCCACCGCGTCCGTCGGGCGACGAGTCAGCGCCGGATCGGTGAGGGCATCGACCGTGTACAGGCCGAATCGAGGCCGGTACGAACCCCATTCGTAGTTGTCGGTGATCGACCAGTAGTTGTAGCCGATGACGTCGGCGCCGTCCTCGCGAGCGCGCTCGATCCAGTAGACGTGATCGCGGAGATGATCGGACCGGGTGTAACCGTCGGGCCGGGCCTGTGCGTTGTCGGTGGGCATGCCGTTCTCGACGACGTAGAGCGGCATGTCCGGCAGCTTGCGGTGGTACGCCATGAGGGCGTGGTAGATCCCGTCCGGCTGCGGGTCGACGTCGTAGAAGCGGTCGGTGGCAGCGGCGATCGCGGAGACGTTGTCCAACGAGACGCCGTAGTAGTAGTCGATGCCGAGGAAGTCCAGCTTGTCGGTCACCCGGTCGACGAAGAGCGTGTCGAGCATGCCGAAGACGGCGGGGATGAATGCGAGGTTGCTGCCGACGCGGGCGGACGGGTCGAGCTGGTGGATGCGGTCGTAGATCGCCCGGTGGGCACGGGTCATACCGTCGAACATCCGGTGGACGTCCAGGAGTGAGATTCCGCCGAAGGTCAGCTCGCGCTGCGCGTACGTCGTGGGCTCGTTGAACGTGATCCAGATGGCCTCGGCGTCCTTGTAGCGGTCGACCACCTTCTCGGCGTTGAGCAGCCAGTCGTCGACGGTTCGCGGATCGGCCCATCCGCCCCGGTCCGCGACCCAGCCGGGGTACACCCAGTGATCGAGGGTGATCATCGGCGTCATGCCGTGACTGCGGATGCGACGCACGACGTCGTCGTAGTACGCGAATTCGGCCTCGTTCCACTGCCCGGGAGCAGGTTGGACGCGCGCCCACTCGATCCCGAAGCGGAATACGTCGACACCGAGCGCCGCGGCATTGTCGATGTCCTCGGCGTACCGGTGCCGGAAGTCGACCGCATCGCCGATCGCGTCGTGGGTCCTCCCGGATGCCGAATAGCGCGCCCAGTTGCTGTCCGGGGACGAGCCCTCCGACTGGAAGCCCGACGTGGCCACACCCCACAGGAAGTCGTCGCCGAGCGGGCCGGCGCCCGCGGCAGGCGCGGCGAGCAGTGTTGCGGACAGGGCCACGAGCGCGGCGCCGAGTGCGGTTCTCACGAGAACTCCTTCAGAAGACGGTGTCGACGTCGTGTGCGACGAGAAGGTCCATGCTGTATTCGGCCAGGGCCGCGATCGTCATCGACGGATTGCACGCGCCTGTCGATCCCGGGATACGCGCGCCGTCGAGGATGTAGAGGCCGCGTTGCCCGTGCACCCGTCCGGCGTCGTCGCAGACGGTCTCGAAGGGGGCGCCGCCGAGGGGATGGAAGGTGTTGGTGTCGAACGCGTTCACGTCGATCGCCGACACCCCGAACCCGGCGCCGACGATCTGTTCGATCCGAGCGCGGATCGCGTCGGTGAGCCCGCGATCGTAGGCCTGGTTCCAGGTGAGCACCGCGTCGTCGCGGGCGCTGTCGTAGTGCCAGCTTCCGAGTCCCTCCACCACGCCGTACCCGATGACGGACGTCGTGTGCAGATCGAGGGGGAACGGCACCGGCCCGAGGACGATCGTCAGGGCGCCGGCCGGGTTGTCCCAGTCCTTGACCCCGACGCACGCCGGACCGCCCTGCCACGCCCCGGGGCTGTCGAGCGCCCGGGTGACCATGAAGATGCGGTCGCCGTTGTTGCCCCAACCCGTTCCGATGCCGTCCGGCAGGTCGGGAATCGCGTTCTTCGCGCGGGCTTTGACGAGCAGTCGGGTGGTGCCGGGGGAACCGGCTCCGAGGAACAGCGCGTCGGAGACGACGCGTTTGCGCTCGAGCACGGTGCCGTCACGGCCGATCCGGTCGCAGTGCACGATCCAGGTGCCGTCGGCACCGCGCTCGATGTCGTTCACGCGGTGGAGCGGGGCAACCTCCACCTTGCCGGTCGCCTCGGCCGCTGCAAGGTAGGTGACGTCGACCGAGAACTTGCCACCGTTGTTGACGCCGTAGATGACGTCGCCGTTGGTGTACGACGGGCGCATCTCGCCACGCAGTTCCCGCCGCGCGAACTCCCAGTCGATCGGCATCGGTACCCGGAACGAGTGCAGGCCCTGCGCGTCGGCCATCTCCACGAACCGGCGCGACGAGCTGTACTGGGGGCTGTTCAACAGGTCGTCCGGGATCGTGGCGATCCGCAGCGTCCTCGCGACCCGCGGGTAGTACTCCGACGCCATCTGCTCGTAGTCGATGCGCGGCGAGATGCACTTCGCGAAGTTCTCGCCGTTCGGCTGCATCGTCATGCCGTGGTACACCAACGATCCACCGCCGACGCCGGCTCCGCACAGGATGTCCATGCCGTTGCCCGGGATGCGTTCCATGAGCCCGGTGAAAGGTGGGAACACCGCCGGGGGAGCGCCCGTCATCACCGGGTGGGGCTGCAGCCACGCGGAACGTTGGTCGGGAAACAGCATCCGCGGAAACGTCTCGGCGTTCGGGCCCGTCGGCCAGCGGATGCCGCGCTCGAGGACGACGGTGTCCACCCCGGCGCGCCCGAGATGCAACGCAGCGATCGCGCCCCCGAACCCGCTGCCGATCACGACGGCCCGGCGCCGTTCCTCGGTGACTGGGCGGGGCTGGGCTCCGGCGGGCGCCGAGATCGCGGTGGCGGTGGTGGCGACGGTCGCGGCCGCTGCGCCGCCGAGGAATGCGCGCCGTGACACGCGGGTAGTGGTGGAGTTCGAATCCGCGATCACGTCGGCTCCCTTACCTGGCTGTTCCGGGGACGGAAGCGGGGTGGCCGGCCCCGCAGGTCCGGACTCTAGGGTGGACACGTGTCCAGTGAGGTGTCTTTCGGGCAAATCGCAGTTCAGGGCCGCCGCTCGGCGCGTCGGGAGCCCCGCTCGACGCGCGTGCGGGGCCGGAATGTAGGCAACTTGCGTCCATCGCGGATAATCGGTGTGAACCCCCGTTCTCCAGAGAGGACCTCTCATGCTCGCCCGCACCGACCTTCGTGGTCGTACCCCTTCCACCGCTGAGCTCCGGGGCGCGTTGCCCCGTGGCGGAGTGGACGTGGACGCGGTGCTGCATCAGGTCCGCCCCGTCGTCGAGGACATCCGCGATCGCGGTGCCGAGGCCGCGCTCGAGTACGGCGAGAAGTTCGACGGTGTCCGCCCCGGTACCGTGCGCGTCCCGCAGGCCGAGCTGGACCGTGCGCTCGCCGAACTCGACGCCGACGTCCGCGCCGCCCTCGAGGTGGCGATCGAACGGACCCGCAAGGTCCACGCCGACCAGCGCCGCACCGACACCGTGACCGAGGTGGTCCCCGGCGGGACCGTCACCGAGCGCTGGGTTCCGGTCGAGCGCGTCGGTCTGTACGTGCCGGGCGGCAACGCGGTGTACCCGTCGTCGGTCGTGATGAACGTCGTGCCGGCGCAGGCCGCGGGAGTCGAGTCGCTGGTCGTGGCGTCGCCGCCGCAGGCTGCGTTCGGTGGCCTGCCGCACCCGACGATCCTGGCGGCGGCCGCGCTGCTCGGCGTCGACGAGGTGTGGGCCGTCGGCGGCGCGCAGGCCGTCGCGCTGCTCACCTACGGCGGTACCGACACCGACAGCGCTGAACTCGCGCCGGTCGATCTCATCACCGGACCCGGCAACATCTTCGTCACCGCCGCCAAGCGGCTGTGCCGTGGACTGGTCGGCATCGACGCCGAGGCGGGCCCCACCGAGATCGCGATTCTCGCCGATCACACCGCGGACCCCGTGCACGTGGCGGCTGACATGATCAGCCAAGCCGAGCACGACGTCATGGCTGCGAGCGTGCTGGTGACCACGTCGACCGATCTGGCCGACGCCGTCGACACCGCGCTGGCCGCGCAGCTCGAGATCACCAAGCACCGCGAGCGTGTCGAGACCGCGCTGCGCGGCAGCCAGTCGGGCACCGTGCTGGTGGACGACATCGCGGCCGGTCTGAAGGTCGTGAACGCCTACGCCGCCGAGCACCTCGAGATCCAGACCGAGAACGCGTCCGCGGTGGCGGCGCAGGTGCGCTCCGCCGGAGCGATCTTCGTCGGTCCGTGGGCTCCGGTGAGCCTCGGCGACTACTGCGCCGGCTCCAATCACGTGCTGCCCACCGCGGGCTGCGCGCGGCACTCGTCGGGTCTGAGCGTGCAGACGTTCCTGCGTGGCATCCACGTGGTCGACTACTCCGAGGCGGCCCTGAAGGACGTTGCCGGGCACGTCATCACGCTCGCCAACGCGGAGGATCTTCCGGCCCACGGCGAGGCCGTGCGTCTGCGGTTCGAGGCTCTCCAGTGAGCGCGGGGAACGTCCCCGGATCGACGGTCGGCATCGACGACCTGCCCATCCGGGAGAACCTGCGTGGTCAATCTCCGTACGGCGCACCGCAATTGACGGTGCCGGTACAGCTCAACACTAACGAGAATCCGCACCCGCCGTCGCAGGCCCTCGTCGACGACGTCGCCGAGGCCGTGCGCGCCGCGGCTGCGGACCTGCACCGCTACCCCGACAGGGATGCAGTGGCGCTGCGTACCGACCTGGCCGAGTACATGACCCGCCAGACCGGGGTTCCGCTCGACGTGTCCAATGTGTGGGCCGCCAACGGCTCCAACGAGGTGCTGCAGCAGTTGCTGCAGGCGTTCGGCGGCCCCGGCCGCAGCGCTATCGGTTTCGTGCCGTCGTACTCGATGCACCCGCTGCTCGTCGCCGGCACCCAGACCGAGTGGATCGCGGCTGCGCGACACGACGACTTCTCGCTCGACACCGCGACCGCGGTGCGGATCATCGAGGAGCGGCGTCCCGACGTCGTGTTCGTGACCAGCCCCAACAACCCGACCGGGCACAGCATCGGGCTCGAGGATCTGAAGCAGATCCTCGCGGCCGCGCCCGGCATCGTGATCGTGGACGAGGCGTACGCCGAGTTCTCGTCCGTGCCCAGCGCGGTGGGCCTGATCGACGAGTTCCCCACCAAGCTCGTGGTGAGCCGGACGATGAGCAAGGCCTTCGCGTTCGCGGGAGGCCGGCTGGGCTACCTGGTCGCGGCGCCGGCGTTCGTCGACGCGATGCTGCTGGTGCGCTTGCCGTATCACCTGTCGGTCGTGACGCAGGCGGCGGCGCGGGCGGCGCTGCGCCACGCCGACGAGACGCTCGGCAGCGTCGCGGAGCTCGCGTCGGAGCGGGATCGCGTGAGCGCCGAACTGACCGAGATGGGGTACGAGGTGGTCCCCAGCGACGCCAACTTCATCCTCTTCGGGCTCTTCGAGGATGCGGCCCGCACCTGGCAGCACTACCTCGACGAGGGCGTGCTGATCCGCGACGTCGGTATCGCCGGGCACCTGCGGGCCACGATCGGCCTGGCTGCCGAGAACGACGAGCTGCTGCGGGTCAGCAGGAAACTTGCCTCCACGGAGCTGGCGGCCACGGAAACGAAGGGATCCCGATGAGCGACCGGATCGCACGCGTCGAGCGGACCACCAAGGAGTCGAGCATCGTCGTCGAGCTGAACCTCGACGGAACGGGCAACGTGTCGGTGTCCACCGGGATTCCGTTCTTCGACCACATGCTCACCGCCCTCGGCGCGCACGCCAGCTTCGACCTGACGGTCGAGGCGAAGGGCGACGTCGAGATCGACGCCCACCACACCGTCGAGGACACCGCGATCGTGCTCGGTCAGGCGCTGGGGCAGGCGCTCGGCGACAAGCGGGGTATCCGCCGCTTCGGCGACGCGTTCATCCCGATGGACGAGACGCTCGCGCACGCGTCGGTCGATGTCTCCGGACGACCGTACTGCGTGCACACCGGTGAGCCGGAACACATGCTGCACAGCGTGATCGGCGGCTACCCGGGCGTGCCGTACTCGACCGTGATCAACCGGCACGTCTTCGAGTCGATCGCGCTCAACGCGCGCATCGCGCTGCACGTGCGGGTTCTGTACGGCCGCGACCAGCATCACATCACCGAGGCGGAGTTCAAGGCCGTCGCCCGCGCGCTGCGCGAGGCCGTCGAACCCGATCCGCGGGTGTCGGGCGTTCCGTCGACCAAGGGTGCGCTGTAGAACCATGAGCACAGTCTTCATCTACGTCCTGTTCCTCGCGGCAGGCTTCGCCATCGGCGGCGCGTACGCGATGTGGAAGGTCAACAAGCTGGCGTCGGGCGTGCTGGTGGCCCTGGCCGTCCTCGCCGCTGCGTCGGGAATCCTGCGGCTGATCTGATGCGTGAACTCCTGCGTACGCGCGGGATCCTGGTTGCTCTCCTCATGGGTGCCACCACGTTCGGCGGGTGGTCACTCCTGCTGCCCGTGGTCCCGTTGGCGATTGCCGACGGTGGCGGCTCCGACGCCGCGGCGGGTGCGTCGACGGCGGTCTTCATGGCCACCACCGTCGCGACCCAGCTGAAGGTGCCGGCACTGCTCCGTCGGTACGGGTACCGAGCTGTGCTGGCGGTCGGCTGTGTGCTCCTCGGCCCGCCGTCGCTCGCCTTCCTGTGGAGCACCGCAACCGGTCCTGCGCTCGTCATCTCGGCGGTCCGTGGTGTCGGCTTCGGCATGGTGACGGTCGCGGGTATCGGACTGTTGGCCGAGTTGGCGCCCCGAAACCTGTTGGGACGTGTCACCGGCGCCAACGGTGTGGCGATCGCGTCGGCCCAGATGATCGTGCTGCCCCTCGGCCTCGCACTGTACGAAGCCGGTCTCGATGCCGCGGTCTTCGTCCTCGGGGCGCTGATACCGACGTTGTCGCTGGTGTCGATATCGCGGCTACCGGTGGTGCCGAATCCCGGCCTGCCGGCGGGCCGCAAGGGTCTGTCGGTGAGTGTGCTGCTGATCCCGTGCCTGGCGATGCTGGTGGTCTCGGCCGCGTACGGCGGCATGTCGTCGCTGCTGCCGATCGCGACGGAGAGCCGCGCGGCGATCGCCGGGTTCGCGCTGTCGGCGTCCGCGGGTGCGATGCTCGTCGGTCGCTACGGCGCGGGCGTGATCGCGGACCGGATCGGCGCCGGGCGAACCCTGGTGCCCGCACTGGTCCTCGCGGCCGCCGGCATGGGCCTGCTGGCGCTGTCGGTGGCGGGCATCGGCGGTGACGGGGCGCTCGTCGTCGGGGCGATGGCGTTCGGTGCCGGATTCGGCGCCGTCCAGAACGAGGCGCTGCTGACGCTGCTGGCGTCCGCAGGGCCGGATCGGGTCGGCGCCGCCAGCGCAGCCTGGAACATCGCGTACGACGGCGGCACCGGTATCGGTGCGCTCGTCCTCGGCGTCGTCGCCGGTGCGTCGGGCTATCCGGCGGTATTCGCGCTGTCGTCCGTCGTGGCGCTGGTGGTCGCCCCGATCGCCCTGGCTGTGCGCGGGGCGGGTCCCGCACACCGATAGAGTTTCCTCATGACCGCACGCAAGGTTGCCCTCCTCGACTACGGCTCCGGAAATCTCCACTCGGCGCAACGCGCCCTCGCTCGCACCGGCGCCCAGATCGAGGTGACCTCCGACCCGCAGGTGGCGCTCGCTGCCGACGGACTGGTGGTTCCCGGCGTCGGAGCGTTCGCGGCGTGCATGGAGGGACTGCTGGCGGTCCGCGGTGACCGGATCATCGGCCAGCGACTCGCGGGCGGACGCCCGGTCCTGGGCATCTGCGTCGGCATGCAGATCCTGTTCGAGCGCGGCGTCGAGTTCGGCGTCGAGGCGGACGGCTGCGGGGAGTGGCCGGGCACGGTCGAGCGTCTCGAGGCCGACGTGTTGCCGCACATGGGGTGGAACACCGTCGACGCACCCGAGGACAGTGTCCTGTTCGCGGGCATGGACCCGGAGACGCGCTTCTACTTCGTCCACTCCTACGGCGTGCGCAAGTGGGAACTGCCGCCGTCGGACATCATCGCTCCGCCCAAGCTGACGTGGGCCGAGCACGGCGACCGCTTCCTCGCCGCGGTCGAGAACGGCGCTCTCTCGGCCACCCAGTTCCACCCCGAGAAGTCCGGCGACGCCGGTGCCCAGTTGTTGGAGAACTGGGTCCGCAGTCTGTGACCCCCGACCGCGACGACCGCGCAGGCGGTGACCTGTCCATCGCCAGGCTCGCGCTCGCGACGATGGGCACCGCGGCCACCGTCCTGGTCGTGGTCGCGCTCGTCGTCGTGCTCGTGCAGCCGGGCCCGGTCGTCGGGCTCGGGATCGCCCTCGTCGGCGTCGTCGGGGCGATCGCGGGGATGGGTGTGGTGTCGAAACGTATGACCAATCGTGCGTACGGCGACCGGCGACGCCGACCCGACCAGCCCGGTGGCGACCCGAAGCCCGGACGAGACCGGTGACCCACTAGGATCGGCGCAGTGAGCCTGGTCCTTTTGCCTGCTGTAGATGTCGCCAACGGTGAAGCTGTTCGCCTCGTTCAGGGAGAGGCGGGAAGCGAGACCAGTTACGGTGCGCCCCGCGACGCTGCCCTGGCGTGGCAGAACGACGGTGCCGAGTGGGTGCATCTGGTCGATCTCGACGCCGCGTTCGGCCGCGGATCCAACCGTGAGCTGCTGGCCGCCGTCGTCGGCGAGCTCGACGTCAAGGTCGAGCTGTCCGGCGGTATCCGGGACGACGATTCCCTCGAAGCAGCCCTGGCGACCGGGTGCGCCCGCGTCAACCTGGGCACCGCGGCCGTCGAGAACCCCGAGTGGTGTGCGCGTGCCATCGCCAAGCACGGCGAGCGCATCGCCGTCGGCCTCGACGTCAAGCTGATCGACGGCGACTACCGCCTGCGCGGTCGCGGGTGGGTCTCCGACGGTGGCGACCTGTGGGAGGTCCTCGAGCGCCTCAACCGCGACGGCTGCTCGCGCTACGTGGTCACCGACGTCAGCAAGGACGGCACGCTGACGGGCCCGAACCTGGAACTGCTCAGCGCCGTGTGCGCGGCCACCGATGCACCGGTCGTCGCGTCCGGTGGTGTCTCGACCATTGCGGACCTCGAGGCCATCGCCGGTCTCGTCGGCGAGGGTGTGGAGGGTTCGATCGTCGGAAAGGCGCTCTACGCCGGACGATTCACCCTGCCCGAGGCCCTGGCCGCGGTTTCGCGCTAGCAACGGCCGCCACGATGAGCCCGTCCCGGACACCGCTCGACCTGCTCGCGATCGCGAGCGAGGTTCTCGACGGCGCCCGGGAACGGTTCGTCGAGGGGCTGGGCGCGCCGAGTGCGGTTCGCAAGGGCCCCAAGGACTTTGCAACGGCCGTCGACCTCGAGCTCGAGAAGTCGGTGTCCGCGGAACTCGAACGCCGCACCGGTATCGAGGTCCACGGTGAGGAGTTCGGCGGTCCCGAGCTCGCGAACGGTGACGTGTGGATCCTCGACCCGATCGACGGCACGTTCAACTACTCGGCGGGCCTGCCCATCGCGGGCATCCTACTCGCGCTGCTGCGGGACGGCGTTCCCGTGCTGGGGTTGACCTGGTTGCCACTGACGGGGGAGCGGTTCGCGGCCGCCGAGGGCGGGCCGGTGTACCGCAACGGGGTCGCCCTGCCGCCGCTCGAACGCAGCGAACTGTCGTCGGCGATGATCGGCTTCGGGGCGTTCAACCTCGACAGCCGCGGCCGCATCCCCGGCACGTACCGCTTCGAACTACTGGGCCGGCTCAGCCGCGTCTCGTCGCGGATCCGGATGCACGGGTCGACCGGGGCGGATCTCGCCTACACCGCCGCCGGAATTCTCGGCGGCGCCGTGGTGTTCGGTCACCACGTGTGGGACAACGCGGCCGGCGTCGCGCTGGTGCGGGCTGCCGGTGGCGTGGTCACGGATCTGCGGGGCGACGACTGGCACGTGGGCTCGCGATCCGTCCTCGCGGCGGCGCCCGGCGTGCACGGCGAGCTGCTCGACATTCTCCACTCTCTGGGTGATCCGGAGACGCGGCCTGAAGGAGGGCCACCACAATGACTTTGGCTGTTCGAGTGATCCCGTGCCTCGACGTCGACGCGGGCCGCGTCGTCAAGGGCGTCAACTTCGAGAACCTGCGCGATGCGGGTGATCCCGTCGAGCTCGCCGCGACGTACGACGCGCAGGGCGCAGACGAGCTGACCTTCCTGGACGTCACCGCCTCCAGCGGTGACCGCGGCACGATGCTCGACGTCGTCACCCGCACCGCCGAGCAGGTCTTCATCCCGCTCACCGTCGGTGGCGGCGTGCGCACGGTCGAAGATGTCGACCGCCTGCTGCGCGCCGGAGCCGACAAGGTCAGCGTCAACACCGCCGCGATCGCCCGCCCCGAGGTGCTGCGCGAGATGTCGGAGCGGTTCGGGTCGCAGTGCATCGTGCTGTCGGTCGACGCCCGCACCGTCCCCGTGGGTCAGGAGCCCACGCCGTCGGGCTGGGAGGTCACCACGCACGGCGGCAAGCGCGGCACCGGCATCGACGCCGTCGAGTGGGCGGTCCGGGGGGCCGAACTCGGTGTCGGTGAGATCCTGCTCAACTCGATGGACGCCGACGGCACCAAGGCAGGCTTCGACCTGAAGATGATCCGTGCCGTCCGGGCCGCGGTGCACGTTCCAGTGATCGCGAGCGGCGGCGCGGGCGCCGTCGAGCACTTCGCTCCCGCCGTCGAGGCAGGCGCCGACGCTGTCCTGGCAGCGAGCGTGTTCCACTTCGGGGACATGACGATCGGGGACGTCAAGGCGTCCATGCGTGCAGAAGGGATCACCGTCCGATGAGCCTCGATCCGACGATCGCCGCCCGCCTCAAGCGTAACGAGGCCGGGCTGTTCAGTGCCGTCGCGCAGGAGAAGTCGACCGGCGACGTCCTGATGGTGGCGTGGATGGACGACGAGGCCCTGGCGCGCACGCTCGAGACCCGCAAGGGCACCTACTACTCGCGCTCGCGTCAGCAGTACTGGGTCAAGGGCGAGACGTCCGGCCACACCCAGTACGTGCACGAGGTCCGCTTGGACTGCGACGGCGACACGGTCTTGCTCATCGTCGACCAGGACGGCGCCGCGTGCCACACCGGCACGCACACGTGCTTCGACACCGACGTGCTGCTCGCAGCCGAGGACTGACGGCGCTCGATCCTCGATGGGGCCGATCATGTCCTGCGGAATCGAGCGGGCGGCGTCACGGCGACGGCGGCGAGAGCCACACCTGCGGACATCCAGAACGAGGTCGTGAGACCCGCCCGGTCTGCCACGAAGCCGAGCACGGGCGCGGCCGCGGCCTGGCCGACGGCGACGAGCAGGAACGCGAGCCCCACACCGGTGGCGGGTTGCGTGGGGTAGACGCGAGTGCTCCACACCAGCAGGACTCCCGTGACGGCGATGTAGACGGCACCGAACAGCGCCGAGGCCGCCACGGCGACGGCGGGCTGGCGGGAAGCCGCGGCCAGGAGGGCGGTCGCGGCGCACACCGCCGCGGTGGATATCGTCCAGGCGCGTTGCAGTCCCACCCGGCGCACCAACTCGCCGGACACGGCCCCCAGTAGGCCCGACACTCCCAGCACGATCCATGCGGTCGTCGCCAACGTGCGGTCGTGACCTCCCACGGTGACGAGCAGTTCCTGACCGAAGGTCCACACGGCCGCCGTGGCGGCGCCCACCACGGCGGCGGCTCCGAGCATCCGGAGGGCTCCGGACGGGAACACCGCGTGCCGCGTCGTGGGCTCGTCGGTGCCTGCCGGCCCCGGTGCGTCGCCGACGGCGGACGGGACATGGATCCGCACCCACACGGTCACCGCCGCGGCGACGGCGGCGAACGCGAGCCATGCTGCCCGCCAACGGTCTTCGGCCAGCAAGGCGACCGGGCCGGAGATTGCGACGCCCAGGCCGGTGCCGGCGTTGACGATGGTCTGGATTCGGTCGCGGTGCCGCGGGACGACTCTCAGTGCGATCGCGTGGCCCAGTGGCGGGGACGCGACCCCGGTGCCGACTCCGGCGATGGTGACGCCGGCGGCCAGCACGACAGCGTTGGGGGCAACCGCGATGAGCGCGGTCCCCGCCGTCGCCAAGGAGCCCGCGGCGACGGCTACGGCGCGTGCGCCTAAGCGCGGCGTGCCCGTCGTCGCGGCGACCACACCCACGCAGTACGAGGCGTAGCCGGCCGCCGCGATCAGTCCCGTCTGGCCGGCCGTGAGGGTGAAGGACTCGCGGAACTCGGGCACGAACAACCCGTATGCGAAGCGCGCCAGGCCGTAACAGACTGCGATCAAGGACAGTCCCGCGCCGGCCAAGCCTATTGTGCGCGTCGGTGAGAGCGTCGGACCGGAGCCGCCGACCGCTTGTGCCGCCTTCGTGAAGGACATGACATGACTCCCTTCGGTCGTCCGTGTGGAATCGGCGCCTGCCGGTTGGGTATACCGATCTGTGAAGTACGTGTTCTCACGCTAGGTATACTGGTCGGTGAAGTCAAGGAGGACGGTGTGATGGTGGCATCCGGGGGTCGGCTCACCGACGGGGCGCGTAAGATTCTCGACTCGGCATCGGAGCTGTTCTACCGCAACGGTATCCACGCGGTTGGGGTGGACGCGATCGCCGCCGGCGCGGGCGTCACCAAGCGCACCCTCTACGACCGATTCGGCTCGAAGGATGCGCTGGTGGTCGCGTACCTCACCGAGCGGGACAGGCGGTGGTGGGAGCGGTTCGAGGAGCGACTCGCGACGGCGCCGCGACCACGGGTCCTGGCCGTCTTCGATTCCTATCGCGCGGACGTCGACGAGGGGGACCGGGGTTGCGCCTTCATCAATGCGGCTGCCGAGCTGCCCTTCTCCCACCCGGCCTACGACGTCATCCGCGATCACAAGCAGCGTGTCCACGAACGGATGGCGCAGTTGGCCTCCGAGGACGGTGTCGCGGACGACCCGCGGGAGGTCGCGGAGCATCTCTACCTGTTGCTCGAGGGTGCGGTCTCTCACCGCGGGATCGACGGATCCGATCAGCGCCTGCGGCGAGCCGGAGAGCTCGCCGAGCGGATCCTGGCCGGATAGCGGCGCGGCGGCGTGCCCGAGGGCGCTTGCGGCACGTCGTGCCGCAAGTGATTGGCGCGGGAGGGATTCGGGTAGCCCACGGCGCGGACGAAGTTTCCCCTATGGCAAGCACTGCCGGAACGGAGAATGCGGTGACCGACACCTCGACGCTCGTCGTGCAGTTACGCACCCTGCTCGAGCTGACCAATTCCGAGATCCAGTTGGCCGACACCCGCCGCGCGCAGGCGCGGACCGAGGCCGTGGCGACCGAACTCGCGCGCAACGCCGACAATGCGCGGGGACGGGCCGACGCAATCGAGCGAACTCTGCGGGACCTCGGTGGGCTACCCTCCCTGGTCGGCCCGATGGTCGGGCGGGTCACGGCCGTCCTGAAGGCACTGGCGGAACAGGCGCAGCCGTTCGAGGAAGCACTGCTGGCCGACCTCGCCCTCGAACACCAGTTGCTCGACCGCGCCCGGTATCTGAAGGCCTTGGCCACCGCGGAACGGCGCGAGGACGTGGCAAAGTTGGCAGACCGCCTGATCACAGCGCATTCGGCGACCGTGGAGTGGTTGACCACCGTGCTGGCGGAGGAGGCGCTCGGTGGTCCCGTGGCGCTGCGCCGAACCCCGGCGCAGGCGGTGGCCGGGGTGGCGGTGCGCTGGATGAACGCTCCCGTGTCCTGGTCGGCGCGAGGGATCGACCAGATGATGGACGCGGTGCGTTCCGCGGGTCCTCGTTTCGATCAGCTGCTGAGCCGCGGGGCGTACGCCGGCGACGTGGCGACGCGCACGATCGCCGCAGGTCGTGACGGCGCCTTGGAGCGGGCCGAGGAGGTCACGCGTGATCGTGGGGTCGACGCGGTGGCCGACGCCCTGCACGGGGTACGGGCATCCACGGGCGCGCTGCGGCCCGACGAACTGCCGATCGCCGACTACGACGACATGAACGTCTCCCGCGCGGTGGCCGCGATCAAGGAACTGACGGATCCCGCCGATGTGCGCGTCATCGTCGCCTACGAGGAGGCGAACAAGAACCGGCACGGCGTCGTCTCTGCAGCTCAGACGCGCCTTGCCGCGATAGCGCAGGAGGTTGTCGGCGTCCGGTGACGGACGACGCCACCAGCTGCGCTGCTGAACCGATAACGCCTGACCGACGGCGTCCGAAGCCATGCGGCTGATCGCCAGGCTACTCGTCCGAAAAGGCGAGTGGATCGGCCGCGCGCAGGGCCGCATCAGTGGAAACATGGATGCGTGGCACACGACGGAGGCGACGAGGGCGGCAGCGCAGCGGCGACGCCGCGAAACGTGGACCGGCACGTACGGGTCGCGATCGAAGCCATGGCGCGGGACATGCGCGACGAGCACGCCAGCCTCGACGGCACGCTCGAGGTGATCACTCGCGCCGCGGTCGAGCTCGTTCCCGGGGCCGAGCACGCGGACATCACGCTGGCGGTGCGGGGCGGGCGTCTGGAATCGCGCGCCGGGACATCCGAGTTGCCGAGCCGGATCGACGACCTGCAACAGGAGGTCGACGACGGTCCGTGCCTGCAGGCGATCTGGGAGCACGAGACAGTTCGGGTGGACGACATGGCGCACGAGGGCCGGTGGCCGCGATTCGCGCCCCGTGCCGCGGACGCGGGGATCGGCTCGATGCTCGCCTTCCAGCTCTACACCACCGAGTCGAACCTGGGCGCGCTCAATCTGTTGAGTGCCTCTCCCCATGCGTTCGACGCCACCTCGGTGAGCGTCGGGGGTTCACTGGCCACGCATGCGGCGATCGCGGTGATCGCAGCCCAGCGCGAGGAGCAGTTCCGAGAGGCACTCCAGTCCCGGGACACCATCGGGCAGGCCAAGGGCATGCTCATGGAGAAATTCGCGGTGGACGCCGATCACGCGTTCGGCCTACTGCGCAAGTTGTCGCAGGAACGCAACGTGCCGCTCTACGACATCGCGCGCAAACTCACCGAGGGCGATGAACGCCCGGCCGTCTGACTCCGCCCGTCGGTCAGACCGATTCGGCGCTGTCCGCCGACTCGACGAACCGGGACCAGTACGGCACGCGGACGGTGATGGGCGAGAGAGACTTTCGGCCTCGGCCGGCAGGAAGCTCGTTGCGCAGATACTCGACGATCCTCGGGCGTCGCGGGCAAGCGTTCGTGGACGGAGGTGAACTCGGCGTCGGACAGGCCCGGTCCGAGCGCGACACCGGCCGCGTCGAGCAGTTCTGCCGCCTCGAACCCGATAGCTTCCATTCGAGCAGTGTCGCAGCCGCGTCGGCCGTGGGCGACAACCGATCCATCTTCAGTGACGGCCGGGGAGGTCGACTTCGGCGGGGGTCTTGTCGTCGCGTAGGCCCTTCCAGCTGGGATGTCGCAGACTGCCTCCGGTGTATTCGCGGTACTCGACGTCGCCCACCAGTTGGGGCTCGACCCAGTGCGCGTCTTTCGCGTCCCGGCTCGGGGGCGGCGCGGCAAGCGGGCTCGCGGGCCGCTCGAGTGTGGCCAGTTGCTCGCGCAACGATCGGCGCAGTGCGGTGGTGAAGCCGGTGCCGACATGTCCGATGTAGACGAGGCGACCATCGTCGTCGTATGCGCCGAGCAGTAGAGAGCCGACTCCGTGACGTGCTGCGCCGCTGCCGTCGACCCAGCCCACGACGACGGCCTCGGTGGTCTTGCGCAGTGGAGTCTTGATCCACTCCGGCGCGCGTCGACCCGGCCGGTAGGTGGAGTCGACCCGCTTGGCGACCACGCCCTCGAGGTGGTGCTCGCGGGCCAGGTCGAGCATCCGGTGGCCGTCCACGTCGGTCCAGAACGGCGGAACCTGCACTTGCCGCCCCGATATCCGGAGGTCGTCGAGCATACGGCGCCGCTCCAGGTACGTCCGGCCGATGGTCGATTCGCCATCGAGGGCCAGGACGTCGAACGCGTAGTAGATGACCGGAAAGTCGTTGCGTAACTGGGTCGTAGGACGAGCGACGTGCATCCGGCGTTGCAGCCGACCGAACGACGGCCGACCCTTCGCGTCGAGCGCCACGATCTCGCCGTCCAGGACGACGGCATGGTCGTCGACGGCCTCGGCTATCGGCCCGGTCAGTTCGGGAAACGCCGTGGTGATGTCGTTGCCGTTGCGGCTGAAGAGTCGGACACCGCCGTCGCGAACATCGGTGACGGCGCGTTGTCCGTCCCACTTCATCTCGAACGCCCAGCCCTCACCGGCCGGAGGCTCGCCGAGCGTGGCGAGCATCGGCGCGGGAGGAGTCGGCGCGGCACTCATACTCCCGATTCTGGCCGGTCTCGCGCACCCGGCGGGGCGGGACGGCGAAAGATGCGGTGAGCGATGGCCGAGACGCGGTTTGCGGGTATGCGAGGGCGCCGTCGAATCTCGGCGCCCGGCACACGTCGTTGACGCGTCGGTTCGAGGAGTCTGTGGCGACACCTCACGGTCGGGACGAGAGGAGGACGCGTCCCATTCGTTCGATCCGGCTGCCCCGGTGTGGGGGTGAGCGCGAGGGCGCGGCCCGACTGCTCCTCGGCCGAAACTCAGCGGACATTTCGTCGAGGGAATCTGCGTCGTTGACGTCTACTACAAGGAGGGGCGGCGCCCCAAACTCGCCGGGCACATTCGGTGTAGCGAACCATGAGGATTCACATGCGGGGACTGTGGCCGAGGATGCACCGGCGATGCCTGTGAAGTAATGGTTGTTATGTACCCATCCATTGCGTCAGGGTGTGTGGCTATGCGTGAGATCGAGACTTGGAACACGGTGTCCTCGCACTGTACGAGTGCGGGATGGGTGCGGTATCAGCGAAGCGATTGCGGCAACTGGCGAGTTGTTGGTCCGGATGATCGGGTAGGACTCGCACCGGCGGTATCCGCCCGATGGCCAGGTCAAGTATGGCCTCGGCTGCGATGACGGCGGACAGCATCCGTATTGCCGCATCGAGCGCTGCAATAGGCACGGCGTCCGTTTCGGCTGGTATCCACGAACACCCGATTGCACCCTGCCCTATCGCATTCGCCCAGGCGGCCACCTGCCGCCTCAACCGTGAAGAACGCAAGCCCACCCGCAGTGACCGCCATCACGCGCCCAACGAGGTCGTCTCCGTCCGGTGTGAAGTGCAAGTGCGGGCGACGACCGCCGTGCGTCGTCAGATACACACTGCCGACCCCGTCGACCAGAAGCGCATTGACGGCCTGGCACCGAAGCTCTTCGTTCTGGGCGACGAATACCTCTCGGAGTCGAAAGGCCCATCGGCGCAGTGCCGTCGACGTCCTTTCGTCCACGTCTGGCCATCGGATGGTGTGGTTGTCCAAAACCGCCTCGACACCCGGGATCGTCCATCGGTCCTCTCGCTGAAGGTTGACAAGGTCCGCGGCCAGGAGCGCGCCAGTCATGTTGTCATGATTGAATTGCATGAGCTGATTGCATCACAGCGGGGCGTGTATCTGATCTCTCCGCGTCTCCCCGTGCAGTCGGCGAGGACTGTCCGGCGGCACAATCTCGCGCAAGGACCCGACATATCGTCGCAGCCCGTCGCCACAGCTATTTGTGCGTCCACTCCGGTGTTGCCCGTGACTACTACGGTGGCCCGGCCCCTTGGTCGGTTTCGATGTCCTGCATCGCGTCGAGTGGAACTCGAGCCGTTCCTTGCTCAAAGGGTTGGGATTGTGCTCACTTCCATCAAGGGCAACTCGCGGCCGGGAACCAACGTGGACGCGACACTGCCGATTCTGACCGCTCCCATCGCGCGATAGAACGGTTCGGCACGGGGTTCCGACTCGATCGCGAGCCGGCGAAACCCGGCCTGGTGTGCAGTGTTGAGTGCGTGGCGAAAAAGCTCTGTGCCGATGCCGCCGCCAATAGCCTCCGGGGCAACGAAGAGCATCCCCAACTCGCCGTCGGGCGGGGTCCCGTCAACGGTCACGAATCCGACGACGGTGCCGCACGATTCGGCTACTGCAGTCCTTCGGATCAAGACGTCGGTGCCATTCAGCGTCAACTCGTGTCGACACAGTTCGAGGAACTCGTCGCTATAACCCCAGAAGCCCTTGGAACGCATGGCGAGCTCGCTGAGCAGCACGGAATCCTCCGATTGGCCCGGCCTGATAACGACATTCATCGCACCATTCTTACAGCTGCGTGATCTCCTCACGGACGAGGACCCGACCCCGACGGCTTCCGGAGAGCGCATGGGGAGACGGTGAGGCTGGAGCGACGCGAGGTTCAGGTGCTGGCCACTGGTTCGTCGAGATCGGTAAGGTTCGGCCGAAGGTGTGAACTGCTACACACGAAAACCACTGGCGCACAGTTCGAGACAGGGTTCAAACGGACGTTTGTTTCCATCTCGTTGACGTCGGTAAGGATGTTGTTACCCCGAGCGATTCGGGCCCCGATCCGTCCTAGCATCGGCGTGTCCGTTGATCGATGTCTCGAGGTGTCATGTGAAGTCTTTCCATCGCAGGGTGTTGGTACCTGTTCTCGCTGTGGCCTTTTCCGGTGCCGTCGCGCTGTCCCCGTCCATCGATGCGCCGGCTCGGGCGGCGACGATCGGGGCCCCCGGCTGGCTCGGCTCCACCGGTTCGCTGGGCTCTCTCGGCGGTTCCGTCGAGGACCCGTCGTGCGCGGCTGTCGCTCAGCGGCTCGGCGCCATCATGGCGGAGCAGGGGGTTCCCGGCGCCCAGGTCATCTACGCGGACCGTGGGACCGAGCGCGAATTCGACTACGGGGTGGCGAGTGCTGCCACGGGTAGGCCGGTGACTGCCGAGACGGTGTTCGAGGCGGCATCGCTGACGAAGGTGGTCGCCTCGTACGTCGTGCTGCAATTGGTGGACGAGGGGTTGCTCGATCTCGACACGCCGCTGTCGGAGTACTTCGACTACTCGCGGATCGCGGGAGATCCGGCGGCGCAACGGATCACCGGGCGGATGGTACTGACGCACACGTCCGGCCTCCCGAACTGGGCGACCGGACCGTCCAGCCCGGAGTTCGAGACCACACCGGTCAGCACCACTTTCGAACCCGGGACCCAGTGGTCGTACTCCGGAGAGGGCTTCTACTACCTGCAGAAGACCGTCGAATCGCTGACCGGCAAATCGTTCGACCAACTGGTTCGGGAGCGGGTCTTCGAGCGATTCGGGATGGCGGGAAGCGATCTCGTCACCAATCCTGCGTTCGACGCCGTCACATCCGTCGGCCACACCGCCGACGGCGCCGCCCGGCCGGTACGCAACTTCCCCCGCGCGAACATCGCCTACACCCTGCGGACCACGGCGGGTGACTACGACAAGTTCCTTCGCGGCGCGCTGCTGGACGGCGAGGGCCTCGAACCTGCCACGCGCCAGATGATGTTCACTCCCTTCGGTAGTGCCGACCACGGCGGCAGCGACCAGGACGCGATCGACCACATCAAGTGGGGCCTCGGTATCGGGCTGCAGAGCAATGAACTCGGGGACGCGATCTGGCACTGGGGCGACAACGGCCCGTACAAGGCCTTCTTCATCGCCTATCCCGAAACCGGCCGCAGTCTTGTGATCATGACGAACAGCGAGAACGGTCTGAACGCAGTAGACGACGTGGTTCGCGAGTTCTTCGGATCGAACACGATGTACGCGACCAGGTGGATCAAGGAAGCCGAGTAGGCGGCCTCGCGACTCGCCGGCCGAGGAGAGTCGATGTCGGCAGCCACGCCCGCGTACGCACGAACCTCCAAGTTGTATCGTGATACAAATTGTATCCGTGTACAAGTTAGGGGGAGCGACGTGCGGTCTATGACGAGGGCGGAAGTGCGTGCCTCTATCGTCAATCTCGATCCGGTCCAGAAGAGAGTGCACCTACCGGTCGGATTCGACGAGGTGCGTTGGCGTCGCATCGACTACCTCGGCTGGCGAGACCTGCGGGCTCCGCTGCGGGTCTATCTGGTCGCCGACGTCGAGGGCGAGGCGCTCGGTGTGATGCTCCGGCAGAACCCGAATCAAGCCGCGCATTCCTCGCGCGCGGTGATGTGCGACCTGTGTCGGTTTGCGCGGCGGTTCAACGAGGTGTCACTCTTCACTGCCCCGCGCCCGTCCCGCGACAAGCGTCAGCGGTTGAGTACGCTCGGGCTTCACGTCTGCACCGACCTCGACTGCAGTGTGAACGTCCACAGCAAGCCGATCGTCGGCCCACTCGATCCTCCGGCCGAGGAGACGATCGAACGGCGTCGGCAGGGCCTCCGCGAACGAACGGCTGCCTTCCTGAAGTCGGCGTCCCATCCCGAGCGAGAAGCACGACGGAGGCAATGATGGCGTATCTGGCACGTGCGGAGCGTCGACGCTCGATCGTCGAGGCGGCTGCGGCCATCGTGGCGAAGGAAGGCCTCAGTGCTGTTACGGCCCGTACGGTGGCGGAGCAACTCGGTGGTTCGCAGGGGCAAATCCACCATCACTTCTCGTCGACCGATGAACTTGCCGCGGAAGCGTGGCGCCAATACTCCGCTAGCGAGATCGACGCCTATGAAGGCGAAGTACAGGGACTCGAACCGATCGACGCCTTGATCGAGTTCTTTCGCGATCTGCTGGGTGGAACGGATGGCCGGTCGATGGCCAGATGGGCCGAGGCGGCGGCCCATGCGCAGCTACGGAAGCCGATCGCAGACAGCTACATCGAGTCGCTGTCCCGGTTGACCGAAGTACTCGCAGCCGTTTTGTGCCGCCGGAACGCGGACTTCACGCATGCCCGTGAGGCGGCGGGCCGGTTGCTCATGCTGGCCGTCGGTCTCGCCGGAATGGTCCGCATCACTGACGCTCCGCCGATTTCCGTGTCCTCCGTCATGCTCACGGCGATCCGGGCCGAGTGCGAATGAATCGGGCACTGCTACGCCGTGCGCGCAGGGGCGCGTCGCCGGGTCGATTCGCGGCCGGGGAGAGGAGAATGTGACCTTCAGGTGATGCCGCTGTGTCCCGTTCGACCGCAGGACACGCGCATGCTGGAACCTCGAACCCGTACCTCGAGGAAGAGGGTCGGCATGAACACTCATCGACTGCCGCTCGACCGTGCGCACACCACCCGGGAGCATCCGGGCGAATCGATCGACGACACGAGGAACTGGCCCGGGCTGGGACTGATCGGCCTCGGTATAGCCACACTCGGGATGGCGCTGGTCGCTGCCGGCTACGGGTTCGAGGGCTGGGCCGTCATCGCAGGCACGGCATGCGCGCTGTTCTTCATGGCAGGGGCGAGCATCGTGGTGGCCGAGCATGCGCACGTGAAGCACATGGAGCATCGGCACCTGAGAGATCACCTCGGGCACTGAGCCTCGAACTCGCCCGGCACGCCGACGGGTCCGAGGTTCACCGCCGCGTCTTCTCGCCCAGCAGGATGTGGACCGCGTGAGGCCGAGGGCTTCTCTACGTTCGTTCGGTATGAACGAGCAACGCAGCGAGTGGTCCGATCGCCAACAGATCCACGACGTCGTCCTGCGGTACTGCCGCGGAATCGACCGGCTGGACTTCGACCTCGTCCGGTCGGCGTATCACCCGGACGGAATCGATCATCACACCGGGTTCGAGGGCACCCTGGACGAGTACATCGCCTGGGTCGAGCCCAAGCTGCGCGCCCGGCGCGGTGGGACGATGCACATGGTCGGCAACCATCTGGTCGAACTGCTCGGCGACACCGCGATCAGCGAGACGTACGGGACGTCGGTTCACTGGGGTGAGCCGGCCGACGATCCGCGGACGAATTTCACCAGCGGCGTGCGGTTCATCGACCACATGGAATGGCGGGACGGTCGCTGGGCCATCGCCGAGCGGTGGGCCACCCGGGAGTGGACGCGGTCGGACGCCGGCCGGTTCATACCGAAGGAGGGCGCCGGACCATCCGGCAGCAGGGACGGCAACGATCCGCTGACCCAGCTGCAGCGCAGGTTGTACGGGGCGGAGGCACGGGCATGAAGGTGGGTATCAGCTCGCCGATCGTGGCGCTCGCGGGCAACCGACCCGAGTGGGAGGCCGCCGCCGGTACCGCCGAACTGGTCCGGGTGGCGCAGGCTGCCGACCGCCTCGGGTTCGAGTTCATGACGTGTGGGGACCACGTGGCGGTCCCACCGGGTCTGCCGCGCGGAGAACGCTTCTACGATCCGCTCGCGACGTTCTCGTTCCTGGCCGGGCAGACACACCGGCTGCGATTCCTGCCGTACGTCCTGGTGTTGCCGTTCTATCACCCTCTGGAGATCGCCAAGCGGTACGGGACGCTCGATCACCTCAGCGGCGGGCGACTGATCCTGGCGTTCGGTGTCGGGAACCTGAAGGAGGAGTTCGACATGCTCGGGGTTCCCTTCGAGGACCGTGGACCGCGCGCCGACGACGCTCTGCGGGCGCTGCGCGCGGCGTTGTCCGGCCGCGTGGTGTCCTACGAGGGGCCATACCACTCGTTCCGGGACATGGTGGTCGACCCGCACGCCGCGCAGGCGCGGGTTCCGATGTGGATCGGGGGGCACAGCGAGCGTGCACTGCGCCGGGCCGTGACCCTCGCCGACGGCTGGGCGCCGGCGCCGCAGGCCTTCCGCGGTCCCAGTCCCGAGCTGATGCGCGAGATGCTCGACCGGCACGAGTTGCCCGACGATTTCGACGTCGTCTTCTCGCCGAACCAACGGCTCGATCCCGTCGACGCTCCCGGCCAGGTGGCCGACGTGATCGCCACGGCGGAGAAGGCGGGCGCCACACAGATCAACCTGACGGTCCGCCACGACTCCCTCGGGCACTACCTCGAGCAGCTCGCGGCGTTCGCGGAGATTGCCGGCCTCGACATCCGATCGGGCTAGCGTCCGCCCGAGCCCGTGACGGCGCCGACCGGCCGCTGCTTCGATCCGATCCCCACCGCGGGAGTGAGTCGGCCGGTCGTCGACGTGGTTGTGCAGCAGTGGGATTGGTTTGAGTCGGCGTCGTGGGCGCGTCGAAAACTCGACCCGGAATCCTCTTGGCACTCTCGGTCGGGGAGTGCTAAATTTCATGGTGCACACGTTGTTCGGATGCCCGTCGACGTGACGGGCACTGGAAAAGCTCGGGAGGTGTTCTGCTGTGCTTCGCTTCGATCCCTTCACCGATGTCGACGCACTCACTCGCAGCCTGATGTCCAACGCCGTGGGTACCTCGCGTGTCCCGCAGTTCATGCCCATGGACCTGTATCGGGTAGACGACCACTATGTGCTCCACGCCGATCTGCCCGGCGTCGACCCCGGCTCGGTCGATGTCGACGTCGAGAACGGCACGCTCACGCTGACCGCGCATCGCAGCGCGCCCTCGGCGGAGCACGTCCAGTGGCTCGCGTCGGAAAGGTTCACCGGAACCTATCGTCGGCAGTTGTCACTCGGCGACGGCGTCGACGCCGAGAACATCTCTGCCACCTACGAGAACGGTGTCCTGACCGTGATGATCCCGGTCGCCGAACGGGCCAAGCCACGGAAGATCGAGGTCACTCGTCTCGCATCCGACACCCAGCACACCATCGAGGCGGGGACGGGGGAGACGTCGACCTGACCCGACGGCACAGCTGCGTCCGGCGTCGCACCTCGCGGATCGGTTGAAGCCGCGGCAGGGGTTCGATCCGGTCTGATGCGGGTGGAGTCCCGGCCCGTAGGGCGCGGGCCGGGACTCCGTTGGTCAGTGTCGTTGATGGTGTCGGCGCGGCGCTGTTCGACAGGACCGGGTGTGTGCCACCTGCGACGACGGGAGACACGAGCCTGCGTGGACGATAGGCCTCGAGCGGGGTGGCCCGGTCCGGTACCGGGCCACCCCGCAGACGGATTCCGCAGATCAGCTGCGGGTGACACGGACTCTTCCGGCGGTCACCCGCGTGCGGAGATGGAGTGGTTCCGATCCAACAGGCCGGTGTTCGAGGACCGCTGCCGCGATCGGATCGGCCAGTACCGTACGTACAGTGCGTCGCAGCCCGCGCGCGCCGTAGACGGGGTCGAAGCCCTGACCGCAGAGCAGTGCGACGACGTCGGGTCCGATCTCCACGCTGATCGACCGCCTGGCCAGCCGGCGTGCGACCACGTCGATCTCGAGACCGGCAACCTCGCGGGCGGTCGCATCGTCGAGTCCGTTCAGCACCACGGTTTCGTCGAGGCGGTTGAAGAACTCCGGATCGAAGAAGCGCTCGACGGCGCGCCGGACAACTTTCTCGTCGTCCGGCGGGTGTCGGCGGCCCAGCCGCCCCCACAGGGTGCGGCGGCGGGCGGCCAGTTCGACGGACCCGAGATTCGACGTCAGGAACACGTAGCTGTTGCGGAACGAGATTGTCTGCTGCCCGTTCGCCAGCTGGAGCACGCCGTGGTCGAGAATCTGCAGCAGCGCACGTAGGACCGTCGTGTCGGCCTTCTCCACCTCGTCGAACAGGACGATCCCAGGTGTGTACGGATCGCCTTCGATGGCGCCGCGGTCGAACAGGGTGAACGATTCCTTGCTGCCGGCGTATCCGGGAGGCGCACCGGAGAAGGACGCCGCGTAGTGTTCCTGCGCAAGCGCGTTCATGTCGATTCGGCACATATCGTCCGGTCCGGAGCGCAGCGCGGCGGCGACTTGTCGTACCAGTTCGGTCTTGCCGACACCGGTCGGTCCGGTAAGGAGGATGTTCGCGAGCGGGCGGGACGGATCGTTGGCGCCTACCGAGGCCAACGAGACCGCCCGTACGACGGCATCGATTGCGTTGCGTTGTCCGACGATCCGCGAACCGAGGCGCTCGGTGAGTGCGGTGGGATCGAAAGCGCCGACGGGCCGGAGTGGCGGTGCCACCACATCCGTGGGCGCTCGGTTCTGCTCGTGGAACATGTCTGTGAGATAGGGCATGGCGGACCTCCTCGTCAGGCCTCGGAGGTCTGTTCGACGGGCAGCGATCCCACCCTGCAATCCGCTACGCCGACAGTGTCTCTCGTGATCGACTCGACGCGCTCTCGGGCCTTCTCGGCATCGGTGACCCACAGCTTGTAGAACTCGAAGGGGCAATCCGCCACGCCCTTGTCGCCGTCACCTGCAGCGTGAATGCCGGAGTAGCCGCGATGCAACAACTTGAACAGGTGGTTCTGGGACTGGTCGTTCTCGCGGGCGTCTCGAATGGCGGAGACCGACAACTGTGCGTACTGGATGCCGTACTCCTCCTCGCCTGTCTCGCCGAGGGTGCGGCCGTCGAACCCGATGATCGCCGAGTGGCCGAAATACGAATACACTCCGTCGAATCCGGCGGCGTTCGCTACGGCGACGTAGCAGTTGTTCGCCCACGCCATGGCCTTCGACATGAGGACCTGTTGGTCCTTCGCCGGATACATGTACCCTTGGCAGCGCACGATCAGTTCGGCGCCCTTCATTGCGCAGTCCCGCCAGATCTCGGGGTAGTTGCCGTCGTCGCATACGATGAGCGAGATCTTCAAGCCCTTCGGCCCCTCGGTCACGTGTGTGGTGTCGCCCGGATACCAGCCTTCGATCGGGCACCACGGCAGGATCTTTCGGTACTTCTGCACGATCTCGCCCCTGTTGTTCACGAGGATCAGGGTGTTGTAGGGCGGCTTGTTCGGGTGTTCTTCGTGCTGCTCGCCGGTGATCGAGAAGACGCCCCAGGTGTCGGCTTCGCGGCACGCGGCCGAGAAGATCGCGGTCTCGTCGCCGGGAATCGTTGCCGCCGTCTCGTACATCTCTCGTTCGTCGTACATGATTCCCTGCGTGGAGTACTCAGGGAACACCACCAGATCGAGCCCCGGCAGTCCCGACTTCATGCCGATTATCATGTCGGCGATTCGTCGTGCGTTGTCGAGGACTCCGGCCTTGTCGTGCAGTCGAGGCATCTTGTAATTCACCACCGCCACTCCGACGGTGTCGTTGCTCGAGGAGATATCTCCGTGTCGCATGATCGTTCCTCTCGTTGATTGCGTTGCAGGGCAGAGTTAGTGGGGGTTGAGGTGGAGTTCGGCAGTATCGGGCACCCGGCGCCGGGCGGCTGGCAGGCCCAGGGTCGCGGCGACTGCGACGAGCGCTGCCAGCCCGGCGGCCCACAGTGCTGCAGCACCAGATGAGCTCGGAAGATTGCCCGTCAGCGCCAGGAACGCAGGAAGCGTGCAGGTGGGTTGGCTGAGTAGTAGGGCCGTCCAGCCCGTGAATCGGGTGAGTTCCTCCCGTCCGGCGCCGAGGACCAGGAAGAACAGGGTCCAGAGCCCGGCCCAGGCCAGCCAGATGACACCGAACACGGGGTCGTCGACGACGCTGAAGGAGATCAGGCTGTAGGCACCCGCTGCGGCGGCGACGAAGATCGAGAACCAGCCGACGCCACGAGGATCGAGCCCGGCGAGGTTGCCGATCCCGACGTACAGGTACGTGAAGCCGAACAGGTACAGACCCGACGCGGCGAGGGTCACCGCGGAGTCGCCGTCCGCCTGTATCAGCATCGCCGTCGGGACGATGCACTGGAGCGCCCCGACGAACAGGTTCAGGATCGCCGCCGATCTCGGTGGCACCGCTCCGAGCAGCATCAGCCCGTTCACGAACAGGACCGCACCCACGTACAGCAGACCGACACTGCCCATCGAACACCTCAGATCACTTTCAAATGGAATGATTTCAAATGAAAGTAAGTGGTGTGCGCCACAGTGTCAAGAGGTGGTCGATCAGAGTGTGGTCACGATGTCGAAGTCGACACCGTTCGCCATGGCGAGGTGAATTCGCTGACGAGCTACTCGGTTTCGGAACTCAACGGTCCCCCGTGGGCCGTCGTATGCTGCGCCGTCGACGACGGAATCGAGTGCCGCGGTGGACGGATTTCCCGCACGGTGGATGAGGTTGGCGAGGGTCTGGATGCCCTCGTAGCAGGACTCCGCGGCGTTGTTCAGTGGCGGCGCTGCCGCGCCGTGTAGCGAAACGTAGCGGCCGACGAGATCCATCGAGTCGGCGTCGACGAGCGAGCGGAAGTATGCGGCGGCTACGAACAAACTTCGCGTGGCGTGCGGCCCGCTCGCGAGCAGCATGTTCTCCTCCATGAGGGGACTGAACCGCACGATGTGCTCGTCGAGTCCACGGCGGGCGAAGGCGCGGTTGAAGTCGACGGCGTCCTGACCCACCAAAAGCATCAGAACGCCGTCGCACAATGATGCGCGGACTGCGTCCACCACGCGGTTCATGTTGCCGCGGCCGAGGTCTACGAATGCCTCGCCCACGATCTCGAGACCGAGCTCGTGGGCATACGCCCGCACGGCGCCCAGTGATCCGTGCGGCCAGATGTAATCGTCGCCGACCACGAACCATCGACGGGCGCCGAGGTTGTCCCGCAACCATTTCAGGGCCGGAGCAATCTGTTGGCGAGGCGTCTCGCCGCAGCAGAAGATGCCGCTGCGCGTCTCGCCGCCTTCGTAGAGCGAGGTGTAGGAGTACGGGACGCGTCCCGTGACGACCGGTGCGAGCGCGTGGCGCACGGACGAGATGTGCCAACCGCTCACCGCGTCCACGGCGCCGGCGGACACCAGTCGGTGCACCTCCGCGGCGATCGCCGCAGGGTCCAGACCGCCGTCCACGACATGGAGGGCGGCCTCGCGGCCGAGAACGCCTCCGGTGTTGTTGATGTCGTGCATGGCCAGTTCGCCGATCGCCTCGCACGACGGCCCGAACAATCCAGCCGGCCCCTGGAGCGGAACCACCATCGCCACTCGCCACTGCGCAGCGCGGACGCGGTCGAGTACGGCGCTCATGTCGTCGCCTCCGCGGCGTCGTAGGTGAGGGGCTGTGCTCGGGTTATCATTTCATTTGAAAGTATTGCTTGTGGGGTGTGAACTACGCAACAGCTCGGGAGTGGGTCGTGTCGGACGATAGTGCCATCGCAGTAGGCGACGTGTCGGTGACCGCTGCGCTGCTGAGGGCGGCCCGAGTGGCAGCGCAGGCGACGGACGACGCATTCGCCGCGGACAAGCTCACCGTCGACCACTACCTGGTGCTGGACACGCTGGCGGCCCGTCCGGGAGCGACGATGGCGGAGCTGCGTGTCGATACACGGATCCCGGCACCGACTCTCACCCGTGTCGTGGATCGGCTCGTGTCGATCGCCGCTGTCTACCGTGAGGTCGACCCCGACGACCGGCGCAAAGTGCGTGTCCATCCGAGTCCGCGGGGACGGCAGTTGCACGCCCGCTTGTCGCTGACGGTGCGCGACGTCGAGGAGCAATGGCTCGGGGAGCTACCCGCTCCGGAATCTGCCGATCTGGTCCGGGCGCTGGCAGGTTTGGTGCGACTGGGCCCCTGACGGTTCGGGAGCAGGTGCGGCGAGGCTTCGAGGGGCTACGACGTCCTGCGGCCACTGAGCCGGTGGCCGTGGAGGTCTCTCCGCGGCCCACAGCACGCTCCGGTTGGCGAGTCACGTATCCGTTCGCGGCGCGCCTTGTGGCTACGTCGAGCGAAGCGCTGCCGCCGCACGAACGCTCACGGCTCCGGATGCGGCTGTGGGTCCGAACCGTTCGTACACGGTACGAGAGCGGTCGAACACTGATCGCCTCCATCAAGGGAGAGGGGTGAGTATCCAGTGCTGACAAAGATCTTGACGCGAGCTGCGGTGGTCTGCTCGACCGTCGCCGTCGCCGTCGCCGTCGCCGTCGCCGTGGTCGCGGGCGGAGCGGACGGGACAGCGGCGGCGTAAACGACCTCGGCGGCTCCGTGGCAGCCCGCCAAGACGTCGACCCCAGCGAGCGGTCCTCGAACGCGACGTCCGATTTCCGCTGGCCCGATCGACCGCGTCCACCGCATGCTGGTGTGGTGATCAGCGACGAGGCCAGGTACGAGGCGGTGTGCAGTCGTGATGCGCGGTTCGACGGCGACTTCTTCTTCGCGGTGGCCACCACCGGTATCTACTGTCGGCCGAGTTGTCCGGCGACCACCCCCAAACGTGTGAACGTCCGCTTCTTCCCCACCGCGGCCGCTGCACAGGGCGCCGGATTCCGCGCCTGTCGCCGCTGCCGCCCCGACGCCGTCCCCGGTTCGGTGGCGTGGGACGTCAGGGCCGACCTGGTCGGGCGCGCCATGCGCCTGATCGCCGACGGCGTCGTCGACCGGGAGGGCGTCTCGGGGCTCGCTTACCGACTCGGGTACAGCGCTCGCCAGGTTCAGCGCCAACTGAACGCCGAGGTCGGGGCGGGCCCGACGGCGCTGGCGCGGGCCCAGCGCGCGCACACGGCACGGGTCCTGCTCCAGACCACGTCCATGCCGGTGACCGATGTCGCGTTCGCGGCCGGGTTCGCCAGCGTGCGGCAGTTCAACGACACCATCCGTGAGATCTACGCGGCCAACCCCACCGGGCTGCGCGCCGCCCGTCCCCGGACCCCCACCCGGTTCGGTGACGTAGGCGCCCCCGGCACGGCGGCGGGTATCCCACTGCGCCTGCCTTTCCGCGGGCACTATTCGGCCGCAGCGACTTTCGACGTCCTCGCCGCCGATCTGGTACCGGGCGTCGAGGAGATGACCGGTGTCCGTCCCACCCGCCGCTACCGTCGCACGTTGCGCCTTCCCCGCGGTGTCGGGATCGCCGAGGTCGGGGAGGACGGCGGCGACGGGTGGCTGCCCTGCCACCTGTGCCTGCAGGACCTGCGCGACCTCACGACCGCGACGCAACGCGTCCGGCGCCTGTTCGACCTCGACGCAGATCCCGACGCGGTGGCCGAGCGGCTGGGTTCGGACCGGGCGCTCGCCGACGCCGTGGCGGCCCGACCCGGTCTGCGTTCTCCGGGAACCGTCGACCCGGAGGAATTCGCGCTCCGCGCGGTCGCCGGCCGGGCCGGCGCCCTCCTGGCGCGGCGCTATGGGCAGCCGCTGGTCACTGCCCGCGGTGGCCTGACCCACCTGTTCCCCCGAGCCGAGGATCTGGCCGACCGTTCGTTCGAGGGACTGTCCGATCCCCTCCGGCGGACGCTTCGAGGGCTCGCTCGGAGGCTGGCCTCGGGCGCGGTCACACTCGACCCGGGCGTCGACCGCGCCGCCGCGGAGAAGGCCCTCGGCGACGTTCCCGGCCTCCCGCCGGGCACTGCCGCCCACATCCGGATGCGGGGCCTGGGCGACCCCGACGTCCTGTCGACCGAGGATCCCGCCGTCCGGGCGGCAATGGACCGGTTCGGCATCGATGCGGTGGATGTCGATCGCTGGCGGCCGTGGCGGACCTACGCCGGACTCCACCTCGTCGCGGCTTGTCGCGACGCGGGGGTCGGACGTAGCGCCGAATAGCTGGGCGCAGTCAGAGTTCGCGCCAGCTGCCGTCGGCCATGTCGTGCCCGTGCGCGGCCATGAGCATCAGGCCGCCGTCCACCGGGATCGAGCGGCCGGTGAGATACGACGCGCGCGGCGACGCGAGAAAGGCGACGACGGCGGCGATCTCGTCGACGTGCCCCGGGCGCCCGGTCGGATTGCCGGGACGGTCCTCGCGGAAAGCGTCGGGTTCGTCCATACCGGTCATCGGGGTGGCGATCTCGCCGGGAGCGACGGCGTTGACGGTGATGTCGTACCGGGCGAGTTCGAGTGCGAGGCACTGGGTCAGCATTCCCAGGCCGGCCTTGGCCGTGCAGTAGGCGGCCGCGCCCAGGCGTGGTACGTGCTCGTGGACGCTGGTGATATTGACGATCCGTCCACCCCTGCCCGTTTCGACCATCCGGCGCGCGGCCCGTTGCGCGCACAGGAACGGGCCGTCGAGATCGGTGGCGAGCATCTCCCGCCACCGGGCGTAGGTCAGGTCGAGCGCCCGGTCCCGGTGACCGGCGCCGGCATTGTTCACCAACACCCCCAATCCACCGAGCTGTTCGGCGAGGTGATCGACGGTGTCGCCGGTATCCGGACTCGTCAGATCCTGGCGGGCGACGTAGCAGCGTCGTCCGCGTTGCTCGACGGCGGCGCGAGTGTCCGCAGCCCCGGCCTCGTCGGTGTGGAACGTGATGCCGACGTCGTACCCGTCGGAGGCGAGGAGTTGCGCGGTTGCCCTGCCCATGCCGGAGTCTGCACCGGTCACGATGGCGAGTCGGTCGTGTGTGGGGACGGTCATGCTCGCCGTGTACCCATCGAGCGCGAGCGGCACACTGGTGAGATGAGGCTCCTGCTGCTGGCCGACACCCACGTCCCGGCCCGAGCGCGGTCGCTGCCGCCCGCGGTGTGGGACGAGGTCGATCGCGCCGACGTCGTCGTCCATGCGGGCGACTGGGTCGACGTCGGGTTGCTCGATCAGCTCGAGGGAAGGGCTCGGCGGCTGGTCGCCTGCTGGGGCAACAACGACGGTCCCGCACTGCGGGAACGGCTTCCGGAGATCGCGCGGGTGACGCTCGAAGGGGTGCGTCTCGCGGTGGTCCACGAGACGGGAGCAGCGGCGGGAAGGGAGAAGCGGGCGGAGGCGGCGTACCCCGACACCGACGTGCTCGTGTTCGGGCACTCGCACATCCCGTGGGACACGACAGCCCCGGGCGGACTGCGTCTGCTCAACCCGGGGTCACCGACGGATCGGCGCCGGCAGCCGCATTGCACGTACATGACGGCGACGGCCCTGGGCGGGGTGTTGAACGAGGTGGAGTTGCATCGCCTTCCCGTGCGGTCCGTCGGCTCGCCCGGCCGCTGAGCGCCTGCGCAGTCGGGCAGTTCCGTCGCCGAGATGTCGAGACGGCGCGGATCGGGAATGCCCCGACCGTCAGGGACACGATCGTTCGCCGGCGGCAACCGCCCCGAGGGTGGTCAACTTGTCGGATGGACCTCGAGGACCTGTGGACGCCGGTTTCTCCCCGCACGTTGCGTGAGGTCGTCGACCGCCTGTGCGAGGCGGGGCACGTGGTTGCCGACGCACCCGTGGACGACCGGCGGGTGATCACCGGAGTGTGTCAGGACTCCCGGCGTGTCCGCCCGGGTGACCTCTACGCTGCACTGCCGGGACGTCGGCACCACGGTGCGGATTTCGCCTCGGAGGCAACCGCGCGCGGCGCTGTCGCGATGCTGAGCGACCGGCCGTCGGACATCGTGCCGACGGTCGTCGTCGACGATCCACGCGTGGCACTGGGACCGCTCGCGGCATGGGCGTACGGAAATCCGTCGACCGCCTTCGACCTGTACGGCGTGACAGGGACGAACGGCAAGACCAGCACCGTCTACCTGCTCGAGGCCGCTCTCGTGGCGGCGGGTCTCCGGACGGGGGTGGTCACCGGTGTCACGGTGCGGGGACCCGGCACGGTCCGGCCCGCGACGCGGACCACGCCGGAAGCGTGTGAGCTGCAGCAGAGCTTCGTCGAGTTCGTCGAGGAAGGAGTGGACGCGGTCGCGATGGAGGTGTCGAGCCACGGACTGGCCGAACACCGGATCGACGGATCCCGTTTCGACGTCGGAGTCTTCACCAACCTCGCGCGTGACCACCTCGACTACCACCCCGACATGGAGGCCTACTACGCAGCAAAGGCACGTCTGTTCGAACGCGACCTCTGCGAACGCGCGGCCGTCTGCATCGACGACGACTACGGCCGCCGGCTCGCGGCCGAGGTCGCGGTTCCACACCTGACGTTCTCGGCACGCGATCCCGGTGCCGACGTGTACGCGACGACGGTGCGGGCACAACGGTGGGGGAGCACGTTCACTCTGCACCACCGGGGCGAACGGGTACCGGTTCGGTTGCGGGTCCTCGGCGGGCACCAGGTGGACAATGCTGTCGCGGCCCTCGCTGCGCTGTCCGTCCGAGGAATCGACCTCGGCGCTGCCGTGGCCGGGATCGAGGCACTCGACGCGATCCCCGGGCGGCTCGAGCGTGTGGACGTCGGGCAACCGTTCCTCGCGTTGGTCGACTACGTGCACAACACCGCCGGTCAGCATCGGCTGTTCCCCTATCTGCGTTCGGTGACGCCCGGGCGGATCGTGGTTGTGCTGGGCGCCACCGGCGAGCGTGATCCCGGCAAGCGCGCTCCGCTCGGATTCACCGCTGCGCGATACGCGGAGGTGGTCGTCGTGACGGACGAGAGCGCCTTCTCCGACGACGCCGCCGATCTCCGCGACGCCGTTGCGGCGGGAGCGCGCCGGGCCGGGACGGCAGAGGTGGTGGTGATCCCGGATCGCGGGGAGGCGATCGCGGTAGCCGTGGACCTGGCCGGTGCCGGGGACACCGTGCTCCTCGCGGGACGCGGGCACGACCCGGCACTCGTCGACGACGGCGTGGCGACCGCGTTCGACGATCGGGCCGCGCTGCGCAACGCCCTGCTGACGCGGGCCTACTAGCCCTGCACCCCGGGTTCTCGTACCCCGAGCGCGCGCAGAATGAACGGCACGGTGCGTGCGACGGCGGAATCCGTTCTTCCTCCCGCGACCAGTCCCGGGCGCTGGGATTCCAGACACGCCATGATCAACTGGCGCGTGGCTGCCGGATCGGCGTCCGCGAACACTCCACCGTCGATACCGTCCCGCAGCAGATCCTCGAACAGCTCCGCGAGTGGTTCCAGGTGCGTGAAGAAGACGTGGCGATCCTCGGGTGCGAGCATCGACGCGACGGAGGCGGCGACACCGCGCTGCAGGGAGAATTCGATGAGGACCAGCTTGACGAGGACCTGCAAGCGGTCGACGGGGTCGGTGCGGTCCGCGAGTTCGCGCGCGGCCAACGCCATGAATCGCGTCATCTCACGTTCGGACCAGGCCAGCAACAGTGTGGTCCGGTCGGGGAAGTAGTTGTACACCGCGGTGCGCGCCACTCCCGCCCGTTCCGCGATCGTCTGCAGTTTGAGGTCCTGCCAAGGTCTTTGGTGCAGTTCGACGGCGAACGCGTCGAGCATTGCGTCACGCGTCGCAGCCTTGTGCTCGGCCAGCGTGGTCCCACCCGTCAGTTTGGGCATCGGCGGTGTTCCTCGTTCGTGGTCGGGGCGTCGTGGCCGAACAGTTCGGCCACGACCCACGGGTCACCCTGCCACGCCGCCAGCCGATCGAGGACGAGGACGGTCGACACGCGCTCGAGGGCCGCGGCGACGGCCTCGATCTGGATCTCCGACAGGCTGCTGCGCCGCGCCAGGCGCTCGAGCTCCACCGCGACCGTTCGTCTCGTTCTGAGCCGAACCGCGCCGACGACGTCCGCCGGTCCGCTCACGCGCGAGCCCTCCGCCACAGATCGGCGGTGGCACGGACCGTCGCGACCGCGAGCGCCAGGACCACGAGCACATTCACGAGATAGAGATCGCTCACGACTGCGAGTCGGGCGGCATGGCCGTACAGCATCGGCGGGAACATCGCGGCGACGAACAATCCCAGCGACAGACCCGTCACGCGGTCTCCGGCGCGCGCGAGCGGAACGGACAGTACCTGGACGATGGCGGCGAACTGGGCCGCGTAGCCCAGATTCAGCAGGAGCGCGGAATCGGCCGAATTCTGCCAGCCGACAGCCAGTTGCGCCGAAGCGAGAATCACCGCGGACGCGGCGGCGCCGGCCAGGGCCGACAACGCCACCTGCCGGCGCCGCGGTAGCCGGATCCCGTCGGTATGAACGTGTACATCGATCGTCGGCACCGAGTCGACCCTTCTTTATGACGACAAGTCGTCACAAAAACTAGCAGGACGCCTTTCGTGTCGTCCCGCACGGCCCGTGATCGCCCGTCGGGTGGTCTCCTGCCTAGCAGCCCTGCAGGGTGAAGTCTGCGACCGTCTCGACCACATCGAAGATCGAGTGCCGTCGCCGGAAAGCCGAAAGCTGCCGTCGAGCACCGTTTCCCGCTGCCACCCGACGCCGGAGCCCGTCTTCTGCGACGGCTCGCAACCCCTGGTGGTCGAGGGCGTCGCCCACACTGTCGATCATCCGCTCGAGCAGGACCGAGGCGGGAACGACGGTCACCGTCGCGGGGTCCACACCCACGCCGTCCAGCCCTTCGCGGGCGGCGCGCCAGTAGGCGGCGTCGAGCACGTGGCCGGGTACATCCGCGACGTCCGAGCCGGCTTCTGCGTCTCGCAGCGCCGTCACCACGAGCGCGCGCACGAGTACCGCGAGCAGCACCGACTCCTCGACGGTCGCCGGAACGTCGCTCACCCGCACTTCCACCGTCGGAAACCGTGCGGACGGCCGCACGTCCCAGTAGACCATTCCACGATCGAGGATGTTGCCGGTGTCGACCATCGCCGCGACGACGCGGTCGAACTCGTGCGCATCCCTGAACAGTGGGGGAGCGCCGGCGCTGGGCCAGCGTCGCCACATGACCGAACGCCAACTCGCACAACCGGTATCGACCCCGCTGTAGATCGGGGAGTTCGCAGTGAGAGCCAACAGCGATGGCAGCCAGGGGCGTAGGCGGTTGCCGACTGCGATCGCACAGTCCCGGTCCGGCACCGCCACGTGGATGTGGCAGCCGCACACGCCGTGCTGCCGCGCCAGGATCCCGAAGGCTCGCTCCATCGATCGGTAACGGTCGTCGTCGCTGACCTGGTGTTCGCGGGGGCCCACGAGAGGGACCGCGGAGGCGAGCAGTCGACAGCCGCATCGGGCCGCAGCCTGCGCGGCCGCGGAACGCAGCCGGGCCAGCTGCGTCGTCAGCTCCTCCGGCCCGGTGCACACCGGGGAGGTCGTCTCGATCTGACAGGCACCCAGTTCGCGTTGGAGCTCCACACCGGCGCGGTGAGCTTCGGCGACCACGGCGTCGTTGTCCATCCGCGGCCACGCGGTGACCGGGTCGACGAGGAGGAACTCTTCCTCGACCCCGACGGTGGGATTCCACCGCGACGGCATCGCACCCTCTCGCGTCGCTACGGACGGAAGACCGCGCGGACGCAGCCGTCCTGCTTCTTCTTGAACATCTCGTAGCCCCGGACCGCGTCCTCGAGCGGGAGGTCGTGGGTGGCGAGTACCGCGGGATCGAGTTCACCCCGCTGCACGTGCTCGAACAGCCTGGGGAGATAGCGCTGCCCGTGCTGCTGCGCGGAGCGGATCGTCAGACTCTTGTTGGTCACGGCGCCCATCGGGAACTTGTCGGTCACCCCGTAGACCCCGAGCACGGAGACCACTCCGCCCTTGCGGCAGGCGAGTACGGCCTGCCGCAGTGACGTCGCGCGGTCGGTCTCGAGTCGCAGCAGCTGCTTGGTGCGGTCGTAGAGTTCCTGCACTCCGGTACCGTGGCCCTCCATCCCGACGGCGTCGATGCACGCGTCGGGACCGCGTCCCCCGGTGCTCTCACGTAGTACCTCGCGCACGTTGCAGTCGGTGTAGTCCACGGTCTCGGCGTGGCACACGGTGCGTGCCATCTCGAGACGCTCCGGGAACCTGTCGATCACGATCACCCGGTCGGCGCCGAGCAGCAGCGCGCTCTTCGCAGCCATCAGACCCACTCCGCCGGCGCCCCAGACGGCGACCGTGTCACCGGCGGAGATGTCGCAGAAGTCGGCACCCATGTAGCCGGTCGGCACCGCATCGGAGAGGAACAAGGCCTGCTCGTCGGATACCCCGTCGGGCACCGGAAAGCAATTGGAGTCGGCGAACGGCACCCGGATGTACTCGGCGTGCGAGCCCTGGTAGCCCCCGAAGGGGTGGGTGTAGCCGTAGATCCCGCCGGTTGGGTAACCGAAAACCGGTTGCTGCAGATGGGCATTGGGGTTGGTGGTGTCGCACACCGACGGCAGGTCGTGGTCGCAGTACCAGCACGACCCGCAGCTGATGAACGAGGGCACCACCACCCGCGTCCCGGTCCGGATCCGGGTGACCTCCGGGCCGGTCTCGACCACCTCGCCCATGAACTCGTGGCCGAACACGTCGCCTTCTCGCATCCCCGGTAGGTAGCCGTCGATGAAATGCAGGTCGGACCCGCACGTCGTGGTCAGCCGTACCTCGACGATCGCGTCGTGAGGATTGACCAGACGCGGATCGTCGACGGTTTCCACGGCCAAGTCGTTGACGCCGTTCCAACACAGAGCGCGCACGGGACCTCCTCCGGTTGTCGATCACTGCCCACAGCGGCGGGCGCTGGGGTTGTCGCGCAGGGTGGGGACCTCCCCGGTCTGCAGCAGAGCGCGCGCCCGGTAGAGGACGGCGAACGCCGCGAGCGACGACAGGAACTCCAGTAGCGGGGTCCGGGCTCGCAGCGTGACCTCGGTGCCGAGCCCGTGGGGCGCGTCCCGGAAGCCCAGGACGAATCCGGGGGTCGGGCCGGTCGCGTCGCCCCCGGTCGTCGTGAACCGGAAGCCGTCCTCGTCCTCTCGTAGGGTCGCGCGCCACGACTCGGCGTCGTCGGGCGAACCGACCGGGCTCCAGACATACTCCCCGGCAACATCGCCCGCTCGGACTTCCGCGGCCTGGTCGAAGACCGCGGACAGCGATTGGGGGTCGCGCCAGAACTGTGTCACCTCGTCGCGGGGGCGGGCGATGGTGACCGACTGGGTGGCGTCCGACTTCGACACGTGGCCGACGGCCTCGCCCACCACCTGGCCCACCTTCTGCACGACGTTGTCCAGATAGTTCATGGGTCCTCCGAGGTGCTCAGCTGTCGTCCTCGTCCTTGTCGGACTGGCGCACGACGTCCGGCGCGTTCTCGCGGGTTGCCATTCCGCCGTCGCGACCGTGATCGGCCGGACCCGGGGGGTCGGCGTGGACGTCGTCCTTCGGTGCGGGGCGGTGGGTCTCGTCGGTCATCTCGAACCTTTCCGATCTGTGTGTAGTGGGTGCCCGGCTCCGCTGTGGCTCAAACGAAGTCCAGCGGATTCGCCGCTCAGTGCTCTTTCACCACCCGGAACTTCTCCAGCGAGGTGTCGGAGGCGTCCGGGATGTTCATGCCCGCAGCGACGCCGCTGCGGAGGTAGTCGATCACCGCTCGGTCGAGACGCTCGCCCGGCACCACCGCGGGGATGCCCGGGGGATACGGCGTGATCTGTTCGGCGGCGATCCTGCCGTCGGCGTCGCCGGCATCCACCATCTCGATGTCTCCGAAGAAGGCGTCCCGTGGGGAGAACACCGACTCGAGTTGGAGTTCGTCGAAAAGAAGGCCTGGTCCGCGCCGACCGCCTCTGCCATCAGCTTCTCGGCATTCGACAGACAGCCCGCCGACGACAGGCGATCGTCGAGGCCTCCGGACGCCAGGACGTCCGCGCGAAACGGCTCGTCGCCCAACACCTCGCGGACCCGCACGTCGGCGCCGCGGCCCTGGCGGTGCCCGGGCGGCGAGAAGCCGTAACGGTCCAATCGGTGGTACTCCTGCAAGGCCTCCAGCAGAGGCGCCCGTGACTGGTCCATGACCCTCACGTACCCCGTCGGTCGGAAACGCAATCCGACGCACTCAGACCCCGCGTGGCGGGCCCTTCGAGGACCCGGCCGTCCGCGGCGAACCGGGAGCCGTGCAGCGGACAGTCCCAGCTGCGTTCGCTGTCGTTCCACCGGACGATGCCCCCGAGATGGGGACACACCGCCGACACCCGGTGGGTCCGCCCGTCGACCGTGCACACGGCTCGAGGAACCGGAACCCCGGGTTGGACCCTGCCCTTGCCCTCCGCAGGCGACGACGAGCGGAATCCGACGACGGGCCCCACCCATCCCTTCACCATCTCGACCGCCACGCCGGCGTTGAGTTCGAGAGTGGGCAGGGCGCTTCGGGGTGCGCGACTCAGTGCCCACGGGTCGAAGGACGCCGCCCACGCCGGCGGCTCGCCGTCGATTCGCGCGGCGATCACGGCCGCGGCGGCGACGGCGTTCGTCATACCCCACTTGTCGTACCCGCTGGCGATCAGGATCCGATCGTCGGTGGGGAGCAATCCGCCGACCACCGGCAACTGGTCGGCCGAGTGGTAGTCCTGGGCCGACCACGTATGGGTGACCTCCCCGCCGGGAAAGTGGCGACGGGTCCAGTCGATCAGATCCGCGACACGCGGCTGCGTCGCTCCGCCGCGACCGACGGTGTGCCCGTTGCCGCCGACGATCAGCAGATCGCCGTCCGGGGTGGGCGCGTAGCGTAGCGACCGCGTGGGGGAGTCGGTGGACAGGTACATCCCTCGGGGCGGCTGGTCCGTACCGGCGACCGCGATGCAGTACGACCGTTGCGGTTCGAGTCTGGCGAAGAAGGACCCGCGGTCGAGGACGGGTGTTCCGGTCGCGAGGACCACCCGGTCGGCCACGAGCTCGCCCCCACCGTCGTGGCGGACGGCGAGGCCGCCCGGCGTCCGCCCGACCGACCGCACGCGAGTGTTCTCGACGACGGGGACGCCACGCCCGCGCAGCTCGCGCACGAGCGCGGTCACGAGGTCGACGGGATCGAACTGCGCCTGATCGGCAAGCCCGATCGCGCCGGTCACCGGGAACGGCAACTCCGCCGCTTCGTCCCAACCGACGTCGAGGCCGGCTTCGGTTGCGGCATCGAACTCGGCGGCGAGCGCCGTCGCGCCCTCGGACGATGTGGCGTAGGTGTACGCCGTTTCCCTCTGCACCGGCACCTCGAAACTGCGGCACAGGTCCAGAAGCCGCCGTCGGCCGTCCCGGTTGGCCTCGACGTAGGCGCGTACGACGTCCGTGGGGTAACGCTCGGCGATCTGCGACAGCTTCGTGCCCTGCAGAAGCGAGATCTTCCCCGTCGTTCGACCTGTCGTCACCGAACCCGCACGGCGGCCCTCGAGGACGGCCACCGTGGCCCCCGCCCGGGAGAGTTCGAACGCGGTACACAATCCGGTCAATCCTGCACCGACCACCACCGTGTCGAACCGGCTGCCGTCCGGAAGGGGCGGACTCGATGCGGGGCGGGGGCGGTCGAGCCACAGCGAGGGGTCGTTCACGGGCTCAGTGGTTACGCAGTTCGGAGATGAGATCGGCCTTGCGCTTGGAGCTGTAGCCCGACAGGCCGATCTCCTTGGCGCGCTTCTTCAGTTCGTCGACGGTCCAGTCCTCGTAGGACTGCGACTTGCCACCCTTGCGGCCTACGTCCGAACGCCCACGGTCAGCGCTCGCATTCGCGATTCGGGCGGCCTTCTCCTTGGACGCGCCCTTCTCCCGGAGCTTCTCGTACTGCTTCTCATCCTTGATCGACGAGCGTGCCATGGTCGTCTCCCTCCAATGCGTGTGCTGCCTGGCTGTCGCATACCCAGCAGTCCGCGTGGCTACACCTTCGGCGTGGACAGGCGTCGGCCAGGCCGGCTCAGCGGCGTCCGTCGCCGTGTTCGGGGCGGTCGTCGGCCGCCTTGCCCTGCGCCATCACGCGCCGCCACCACGGTTCGAGGGGGCTCGGTTGCGGATATCGGACGTCGGGCGACCCCTCGGCACCTTCGGTGTCGTCGTCCGGCTCGGGGGGCGCCCGATGTCTGCGTCTGATCATGTGGGAAGGTTCCCGCCCCGTGAGGATTCGAAACCCTCGCAGAGACAACCCAGAAGGCACCGTCCATGCACGCTGCTGTCACCCCGCGACGTTTGCATTTCGGCGGTACGGGTAGGTCTTCCGAATGACGTCCCACTTCCCAGCGCCGGGCGAGCCGGTCGGTGCCACGACCGACGAGGGATCTTCCGCGATTCCGGTCGTCGCCGGGCTCCAGGCGATCGGAGCGGTCACCGCACTGGGACTGCCGTCGGTCGCCTCCGGCATCATCGCCCGGCGGCATCTGGTCATGCCGCTACTCGAGAAGGCACGGGCCGACGCGTTGTCGATCGAGATGTTCCGACGGCTGCGTGACGAATTCGGTCGTGGTCCGATCGAATTCCGCTTGCCGGGCCGCCGGGTGGTCCTGCTGCTGGACCCCGACGACGTCGCGCGGGTGCTCGACGACAGCCCGGACCCGTTCACGCCGGCGAATCGAGAGAAGCGGGCGGCGCTGGGGGCGTTCCAGCCGCATGGGGTCCTCATCTCGCAGGGCGATATCCGCGCGCGACGGCGCGTGGTCAACGAGGCGGCACTGGAGACCCCGAAGCCGCTGCACGGTGCGTCCGACAGCATGGCCCGGACGATCGACCGGGAGATTTCCATCTTCGCGCAGCAGGTGGGGGAGACCGGCGCGTTCACGGCGGCCGACTTCACCCGGGTCTGGTGGAGAATCGCTCGCCAGGTGACACTGGGGGAAAGTGCGCGGGACGACACGGACGTCACCGATCGGCTGTGGAAGCTCCGCGCCAACGGCAACTGGTCGTACCTCACTCCGCCGCGCCGACGCCTGCGGGATCGGTTCTTCGAGAGTCTCTACGACTACGCCGACCGTGCCGAGCCGGGCACCCTCGTCCACGCGCTCGCGTCGGTGGAGACGGCTCCGGCCGTCGATCCGGTGGGGCAGATCCCGCACTGGCTCTTCGCATTCGACGCGGCCGGGATGGCGACCCTGCGTGCGCTCGCACTCCTTGCCGCGCACCCCGACCGGCTCGCCGAGGTTCGTCGGGAGGCGTCGGAGCGACCCGTCGGGAACGCGGCCACCCTGCCGATCCACCGGGCCTGCATTCTGGAGTCGCTTCGCTTGTGGCCGACGACGCCGGCAATTCTGCGGGATTCGACTCGGCCCACCGTGTGGCGGACCCCGGGTGGCGCGAGGGCCACGGTGCCCGAGGGAAGCATGTTCATCATCCTCACCCCGCCGCTGCACCGCGACCGGGACCGCTTCGACTTCGCCAACGCGTTCACCCCGGACATCTGGATCGACGGGCGTGCCGACGGCTTGCACACGCTGCTGCCTTTCAGCGGTGGCCCCGCCGAATGCCCGGGACGCAACGTCGCCCTGTTCGTATCCAGCACGGTGCTGTCCGCGGTCGTGACGGCATTCGACCGGATCGAACAGGTGAGTGCACCACGACTGCAACCGGGCGGGGACCTGCCTCCGACCCTCAACCACTACGGCTTGAAATTCGCGGCGGCCCAGGGCAGCCGCGCAACGACCGAGGAGAACACATGATCATCATCGGACTGATCCTCCTGATCGCCGCCGTCGCGATCGGGGTGGCCGGCGTCGTGAACAACACCGGCACCGCACACGAACTCCAGGACGACTTCACGGTGTTCGGTGTCCACGTGACCGGGTCCACCGGAACGCTCTTCCTGGCGGGACTGGTCGTCGGCGCCGCGGGCATGCTGGGACTCGCGCTGCTGCTCGCCGGTGCGCGGCGGACCTCGCGCAAGGCCCGTTACGCCCGCCACGAGTTGGAGCGCAGGGACGCCGCGGCGGTGCCGGCCGGTGATGCGGCTGTCTCGCCCACCACCCGCGCCGAGGCCCCCCGCACAGAGACGACGCAGCAATCGGAACACCCGCGGAGCCTGCGCCATCCGTTCGGTGGCGATACCGGGCCGGGGACCCCTCGTCCCTCGCACTGACCGCGGTACACCGATCGCGTGGAACTATGTGAACGGTGTGCCACCGGTGATTCCGAGGACTTCACCAGTGATGTAGCTGGATTCGGGCGAGGCGAAGAACACGTACGCGGGCGCGAGTTCGGCGGGCTGCCCCGGCCTGCCGAGCGGGACGTCCTTGCCGAACTCGCGGTACTGCTCGGGTGGCATCGTGGCCGGGATGAGCGGTGTCCAGATCGGCCCCGGTGCAACGGCATTGACCCGAATCCCCCTGCCTGCCACGTCGTCGGCCAACGCCTTGGTGAAGTCCACGATCCCGGCTTTGGTGGTGGCGTAGTCCATCAGGGAGGGTGATGGGTTGGTGCCCTGGATGGAGGATGTGTTGATGATCGTGGAGCCGGCCGGCATGACCGCGACGGCGAACTTGCACAACCAGAACAGCGCGTAGAGATTGGTCTTCATCACGCGGTCGAACTGTTCTGTCGAGATGTCCGCGATCCCGCCCGGCGTCGCCATCTGGTATGCCGCGTTGTTGACGAGGATGTCCAGTCCTCCGAAGGAGTCCACCGTGGACTCCACCAGGGCGCGACAGTGTTCCTCGGAGCGGATGTCGCCGGGGAGGGCGAGCGCCCGTCGACCCGCATCCTCGATCAAACGTACGGTCTCCCGAGCGTCCGACTCCTCCTCCGGAAGGTAACTGACGGCGACGTCGGCCCCCTCTCGCGCGAACGCTACGGCCACGGCCCTTCCAATCCCCGAGTCACCGCCGGTGACGAGCGCCCGGCGCTGTGCCAGACGGCCGGCTCCGCGGTAGTCCTGCTCGCCGTGGTCGGGGCGGGTAGTCATCTCCTGGGTGAGGCCCGGGTGCGCGATCGGTTTCTGGCCCTCGAGGTCGGGGATCGGAAAGCGCGTAGTGGGATCCTGCAGCGAATCACGTTCGGGCATTGCAGTTCTCCTTCGGGTCGGAAGGTCCTGGTCCCACCGTGCACGCCTCGACGGATCCTGTCCACTGCCGGCAGCGTGTTTGAGGACGCCCCTGATCGGTTATGTCCCACAGACAGCCCTGGAATCGGAGGTGATGGGTGTGGTGAATGCGTTGACGTTTCTGCGCGCCGAGCACGAGAGCGTTCTCGGCATGCTGGAGGTGCTCGAAGGGTCGGGCCCGGGATCACCCGGCCGGGACGACATGGTCGCGAATCTGGTGATCGCGGAGTCCCGACACGAGGCCATCGAGCAGGAGGTCTTCTGGCCCATCGTCCGCGACGCGGTCCCGGGGGGCGACGAGCTGGCGGACACGGCGATCGGCCAGGAGATGGACGGAGAGAAGTTGCTCGACACCATCGAGCACGGGTCCGCGGGGGACGAGGACTACGAGTCGGCTCTGCGCGAGTTTCTCTCCGCGGCAAGGGAGCACATCGAGTACGAACAGAATCAGGTGTGGCCACTCGTGACGGAGGCCGTTTCCGCCTCGGACCTCGAGGACGCAGGGAACCGACTGGAGGCGGCCCGTAAGCGTGCTCCGACACGTCCTCACCCGAACACGCCACCGCGGCCGGCTGTTCTCAAGACCACCGGCGCCATGGCTGCGGCGGTCGACAAGGTTCGCGACGTGCTCAGCGGACGCGGTCGGCACCATCCGCCCGAGACGCCGCCGAGCTGACCGGGACAGCTCACCACGACGAAGGGATGCTCCCCGCCGATCGGCGGGGAGCATCCCTTCGTCGCGCATCTGTCGGTCGTGAGGTCAGTTCGCGGGGACGTGCTGCTCGTGCGTGAACGGCTTGGTGCCGTGAACCGCAGGGCCGCCTTCGGGGCTCTCGGTCTCGCCCCGGTTGGTGCTGTCCTCACTGCGCAGCCACTGGTCGGCAGGAGCCTCGACGTAGCGCCACTCCGTGCCCTCGGGCCACGGGCCTTGGCCTTCGTTCCACGGCCCGCGGACCGATCCACCGTTGGACATGTTGAACGCGACGTTCTGGAAGCGATCGTCGCCGGGCAGTTGGCCGGGCGGGAAGTTGACGGGCAGTTCGTTGAGGGCGGCGGTGAACTGCTGGTAGTGCGCCACTTCCCGCGTCATCAGGAACGTCAGGGTGTCCTGCGCACCCGGATCGTCCGTGAACTGCTTGAGGTACTCGTAGACGATCTTCGCCCGCGACTCCGCCGCAAGATTGCTCCGCAGATCCACCGACGGGTCCCCGTTGGAGTTGACGAAGGTTCCCGACCACGGGGTGCCCGCCGAATTCACGACGTCTGGGCCACCGCCGGTGAGGCCCAGGTAGGTCGGGTTCACCGCGACCTGGTGGATCGCCTGTTCCCGGCCGTCGGCCGTCGCAACCACCGGCATCCAGTCGCAGCGCTCGTTCGCCTGCTTGAGGTCGTCGTTGAGACCGTCCAGAAGCATCGTGATCATCGAGCCGACGATCTCGAGATGGCTGAACTCCTCCGTGGCGATATCCATGAACAGGTCGTACATCTTCGGGTTCTTGCGCCGCAGGACGAATGCCTGCGTGAAGTACTGCATGGCGGCCTTGAGTTCACCGTTGGCGCCGCCGAACTGTTCCTGCAGCAGCGTCGCGAACTGTGGGTCGGGCCGGTCGATCCGGACTTCGAACTGGAGATCCTTGTTGTGGGTGAACATGTCACTTCCTTCGGGACGCGGTAGTTCGGACGTTGCCGAGATACCCGCCGCGGCGCGGAGGAATCCTCGACCGGCGTGGCCGTCGCCGATCGTGACGCGAACGCAATATCGGCACGGGCGGCACCCCACGGGAGCCGGTTTCGAGCGCTCGGCTGCGGGGTAGTCGATTTTCAGGACCGGGTGACGGACACGGCATCGACGGAGGCGTTGTGAAGATCGGATACAAGTTGTTCGCGGAGGCGTACTCGCCCGCCGAGCTCGTGCGGCAGGCGGTTCGGGCAGAGGAGGCGGGTTTCGACTTCGTCGAGATCAGCGATCACTTCCACCCCTGGCTGCACGATCAGAACCACTCCGGTTTCGCGTGGTCGATCCTCGGATCCATCGCCGCGAAGACGTCGACCCTCGAACTGGCCACCGGGGTGACGTGTCCCTTCGTCCGCTACCACCCGGCGATCATCGCGCAGGCGGCGGCCACGACAGCACTGCTGTCCGACGGCAGATTCGTGCTGGGGCTGGGAACCGGGGAACGACTGAACGAGCACGTCGTGGCCCGCGGGTGGCCACCGGCGTCGACCCGTTCGGCGATGCTGCGCGAGTCGATCGAAATCATCCGTTTGCTGTGGAGCGGCGGCTATCACAGCTACAGCGGTCGACACCTCGAGCTCGAGGACGCGCGTGTGTTCGACTTGCCGGAGCAACTGCCTCCGATCATCGTGGCGGGATCGGGAGCGCCGGCGGCGAAGATCGCGGCCGATCTCGGCGACGGATTGTTCGCGACCGAGCCCGACCCGGATCTGATCGCCCAGTACGAGAAGGAGGGGGGAACGGGACGGCGATACGCCGAGGTCCCGCTGTCCTGGGCGCCGACGGAGGACGCGGCCCTGAAGTCTGCGCACAAGCTGTTTCGCTTCTCGGCCACCGGGTGGAAAGTGCAGGCCGAGTTGCCGAATCCGGTCAATTTCGAGGCCGCCGCATCCGTTGTCCGGGAATCGGACACGGCCGAGAGCTTCGGCTACGGGCCCGATCCGGAACGTCATCTGGAGCGCATTCGCGAGTACGGCGAAGCCGGCTTCGATCATCTCGCCCTCGTCAACGCGGGACCGGATGTCGACGGGTTCTTCGATTTCTACGTGCGGGAGATTGCACCGGCGTTGGCCTAGGCAGTGCCGGACGAGACAGGCGAGAGAAGGTGCAGTGATGCCGAAGACGACCAAGACCGGACAGCCGAAGAAGCAGGAGCTGCCGGCAACACTGCTGCGCTCGCCCGCGAAGGCGCAACGGACCTTCGCCAATGTGCACGACTCGGCGGTCGAAGAATACGGCGAAGGCGAGCGAGCACACAGGGTCGCGTACGCGGCGCTCAAGCACAGCTTCGAGAAGGTCGGCGACCACTGGGAGCCGAAAGCCGAGAAGGGGCCGTCGGACGCACGAGCGCGCAGCGGAGGCCCGCAGGCCTCCGGCCGCACCGCTGAGGGCGTCGACGCCAACGCCAGCAGACGTCACCTCTACGACATCGCTCGGAAACTCGATATCCACGGCCGGTCGACGATGAACAAGGGGGAGCTTGTCGACGCGATCGAAAAGGAGAACCGACGCCGCAGTGCCGCAGCGCGAAGTTGAGACGAGACGCGGGCCCCCGATACGGCGCGAAAGCGCTGTCGCCCGACTATTCGGTCACCAGACCGGCCGGGGCGTTCCGTGTTTCCCGATCTCCTCGAGTGCGACCACCAGCGATGCCATCGTGTCGGCGCCGAGCGTCGTGCTCGCTGCTTCCCAGCAGCGGAGGGCTGCGTCGGTAGCCGCAGCGGTGACATCGACACCGGCGGTCGTGAGCCGTACGAGCTGCGAACGGCGATCGCTTCGGTGGGGGTGTTTGCTCACATACCCCGACCCGACCAACTCGTCGACCATCACAGCTGCGGACTGTTTCGTGATACCCAGGTAGGCCGCTATTTCGCTGACGGTGGCCCCGTCGCCGGCCACTCTGAGAAACAACAAGCCATGCGCCGGGCGTAGCGACGAATGCCCCGCCGCGACGACGGCGGCATTGATCCGCTCTGCCAGTGCGGATGAGCTTCGCATCAGCAATATCAGCAGATCGGCGCGCGGTTCGTCCCTTGACATATCGTCAGTCTACCTGTCCAATAAAGACAGTTAAACTGACGAAAGGGGATCGACATGCCGATCCGACGAAGCGGCGATCACGTCACCCACCAGATGCACGGCGCGAAATTCCACTCCTATGTGGCGCCCTCTCGCGGCAGTCGACAGCTGTGCGCTTGGCGAACGGATCTGGTGCCGGGCAGTGCTGGCGCATCGCACACGGTTTCGCATGAGGAGGTCCTTCTTGTGCTTGATGGAACGCCTGTGATCACGCTGGACGACAGCCAATTTGAAATCTCGGTGGGGGATGTCGTGTTCGTTCCGGAGTCCGCGACTGTTCAGCTCGACAACCCCAGCGGCAGTGTCGCCTCGTTGTGGGTGACGACATCGGTGGGCATGACAGCCATCACGGCGGACCGTGGAACCATAACCCCACCGTGGGCGTGCTGATCCCACTCGGGTTCGACAGCTCCGGGACCATTTCACCGTCCAGCGGCAGAAGCGCCGCCCGGTGGACCGATCGGAGTCCGATCCTCTCCCGGCGCCGACGCCTGCTCCCTCCACGCACCTCTCCGGTCGTCCTCAGGGAGCGGCTACGCAGCGCCGAAATCGCTTCGGGGCCATCCCTGTTGTCGCGAACCCTTTCTTGCGAGTCGCCCGAGGAGGCGGACCGGAGGCTGGGGTGTCGCTCCGCGCTCCGGGCACTATGGCGTGTTCTCCGCTGCGCTCCACGCGTATGCCGCGCTGCTATATTTCGCCGGCGCGGCCACTCTCGGAGTCGTGCGCGGCGAACATGTCCACAAGACCTTGCGGTGACGCCGCGCTGAAGAGGATGTCGAGGCTCTGTGCGGATTCGGCGGCCGCCTCGGTGGCGCGAGGAAACAGTTCGGCTTCGTAGGCGGCGAGTGCGGTCTCGGTGTCGCCAGGTTGGTCAACGATGGCAAGTGCGAGCAGTGCCCCGTCGTACATTGCAAGGTTGGCGCCCTCTCCGGCGAAAGGCGACATTACGTGCGCGGCATCGCCGAGGAGTGTGACCCCGGGGACGCGCGGCCATGAGTGTCCGACGGGGAGGGCGTTGACGCGGCGCGGGGTCAGGCCGGTATCGGAGTTGGTGACCAGACCGCGGAGCGCGTCGTTCCAGCCGCCGAGCAGGTCGAGGATGGTTTGTTGGGCGGTGGCGGTGTCGGAGAAGTCGATCGTGTCGATCGAGTCTTCGTCGACGCGGATGCCGAGGTAACTGTGCAGGCTGCCGTCGGTTTCAAGATGACCCAGGATTCCTGTGTTTCCGCGGAATGCGAATAGCATTCCACCGCCCATGATCTCGGCCTGGGCGGGGCGTCGTTCGTCGGCGTCGAACAGGTCTGCTTCGACGAACGAGATTCCTGTGTACGCGGGTGTGGTGTCGGAGAGCAGTGACCGCACTCTCGACCACGCGCCGTCGGCTCCGATGAGGAGGTCGGTGGTGATGGTTTCACCATTCGTGAATGTCACTTCGTGGCGGCCGGTTGTGCCTGCGTCCGCATGGATGTGGATGGCCTTGTGACCCCAGCGGATGGTGTCGTCGGGTAGTGAATCGATGAGCATGTCACGGAGTTGGCCGCGGTCGACTTCAGGTCGCGTGAGGGTTCCGTCGTCTGCTTCGTCGCGGAGGATCGCGCCGGTGTGGTCGACTATGCGCATTGCTTCGCCGCCGGGGCGGACCAGTGCGGCGAAGGGTGCCCACAGATCCGCGGCGTGGACGGCCTTCTGGCCGTTGTAGTGGTGGATGTCGAGCACGCCGCCCTGGACGCGGGCGTCACGGGTCGGTTCGAGTTCGAACACGGCGGATTCGATGCCGTGGCTGTGGAGGACACGAGCGGCTACCAGGCCGCCGAGACCGCCGCCGATAATCGTGATGGGGTAGTGCTTGGGCATGGTGCTCCTTGGTGAGGCCCGCTGTGGTCAGGGCGCATCGTGGTGTGTGTCTGGTGTTGGTGTGGCGGAGATTCCGGTGAGGAGTGCCCGGATGGACCACGAAATGCGTTCGGCTGGTGTGCCGCCGAGGATCGAACCCGCGTGTGCAGTGAGATGGGGGAGGGCTTGTGGGTCGGCAGATCGGATCGCTGACGTGAGATGCATTGATTTGGCTTCGTTCTCGCCGAGATGGTCGCGGTTGGTGGGCGCCGGAGTGCTGTGCTCGGCGGCAGTCGCGGTGACGTACTGCAGTAGGAGGTCGGCACCCCATGAAGCGCGGGCGGGCTCGATACCGCCTTCTAGGAGCAACCCGAGGACCCGGTCGAACAATCGAAGTGAGCTCGGTCCGGCCGGGCGGAGTGTAACTGCCGATCGCGCCAGACCGGGATACGTGAACAGCACGTCGGTGTAGTCCGCCAGTAGATTTTCGAGCCGGGTCTGCCAGTTCCCGTCTGCGCCTACCTCCAGTGACCCGATGAGTTCGTCCAGTACCGCGTTGTGGAGTTCGGTGGTGTTGGCCACGTAGACGTACAGCGAGGATGCGCCGGTGTCGAGCGCCTGTGCCACGCGACGCAGAGTGGCCTTCTCGAGGCCCTCGGCGCGCATGATCTCGATGGTTGCGCCGATGATCCCGTCGCGGGATAACGCCGGCTTGGCGGGTCGTTCGCGTCGGCTACGGATCGAAACTGCCTTCTCCATACCGACCACGTTCCACGAACATGTTCGTAACGAACATGTTCGTCCTAGGGGGAGTGTTCGCACTGTGGTTCGGCGAGCTCGAGCAGAAGCCGGTTGACCACGATCGGCATGTTCGGCCTGCGTCGTGCCCTGCTGCTCGGCGAGGGACGTCGAGATCGGAACTCGTCGGAGCGTCGCGGTGCATGTTCACCATCGCCTCGAGCGGCCGCAACAGCTGGCCAATCCGGGCGCGGGCGAGCATCACGGCGAGCCTCCTCTAGGCCGGTTGTCCGGTCCGGTCACGGACAGGCGTGCGGCCCAGCATCCAGCCAGGTAGAGAAACGGACGTCCTTCGTGGCCCGCCGTTAGGATCGGCACATGCGGTGCACCTTCGAGGGTGGAAACCTTACGGGGAGCTATCTCAACGTCGACGAACAGGAGATCGGCCCCTATCGAACCCGTCAGATGTGCTGCCCCGATCAGCCGGCCGATCAGGTTCGGAGTCACGGTCGCTGCGTGTACATCCGGACAGAACGGACAAGGGAACACGATGGAGCATCCTGGGTCGTGTTCACCCACTACGGAGACTGGGTGAACTACGAACCTGGCAAGGCGTAGACACGGCCGACTGGCAGCCGGTCCCTCATCCGCACATCCCGCTGCTATTCGTACCGGGCCTTCCCGCCGCAGTTTGTTGCCTTTCGTAGTTCTCTCGCTGGGCCGGCCGTGGTCCCGTGAATTGTGTACGAACGGAACGGCCCCTACGCAAGCGATGTCGGCAAGTCGGCACGGGCACGGGCACGGGCACGAACACTCCATCCCAGTATTCAACGCGAACGAAGAACCACTCTGCCTGCGCTGCAATGGGATTTCCTTGGATGTCGCAGCCAACGGAAGTGACCTCTACCAGACAGGTAGTGGCGATCCGAAGCCCGGCTCTCGGTTGATCGCGCAGCTCAGGTGTCGATGGGTGTGGTTTCGGTCGCGCGCCCGAGGTGGTCGGCGGTCTCCGTCACGACGCGCCGCAGCGCCGCAGTAACGGCCGGCGCGGCAAGTTGCAGCGGCACGCGCAGTGTGCGAGCCGGTTCGATCGCGAACGTCCAGGTCAGTCGCGAGCCGGATGCAAGTCGCTCGACGAGTATGTCCTCCACGAAAAGCCGCAGACCGGGGACGGTGAATCTACTGACGTAGAGGGTGTTCCGATACCGGACTCGCGATGTCTCCTCCCACCGGAAGTACTCTTCTGTGGCCTTCACTGCGGATGGACGCATCGACAGTTCACGACGCGTGCCCACACGGAACGGGCGTGGTGTCAGATATCGGGAACTGGTGACGGATGAGCACCAAGCGAGCGCGTTATCGCGGGTCAGTTCCGCCCATACAGATTCCGGGGAGACCGACAGTGCGACCGAGAAGCGCCGGACGAAGGTGGCTGTTTCCAGGTGCGTCTCGTCGCCGGCAGACAGGTCGAACCATTTCGGCATCACACAATCCTAGAAACCACCACTCCGATCCGCGGCAGTCCCGCGTATTTGTGACGCGCAACATCACGAATCGAAGTGTGGGGAGCGCACGGTGATTGGCGCAGTTCACAGGACCGAGGGCTGATCGCTCGGTCAGGTCTGCGTGACCGCCCGCAGCGCCAGCCCGGGCAGGCTCGGATGCGTGGCGGGTTGCATGGTCCGTCAGGTCGCAGCCCGGAGTGCGTGCAGAACGCCTTCCTGGAAGGTCCGTGCTTGTCGGCCCGAGGGTGGAGGCCCACCGCAGCGTGCTGCGATGGACTGCTCGATCGCCTCGACCGGCTGGTAGCCAGCCCGAGTAGCCGAAGGCCGGCGTCGACTTTGGAAAGCCACCTCCCGTAGCGATATCGGACCAGCGCGCGGCAGGCCCCCAGGACCGCGTCATCGGCTCCGGCTGCAGATCGGTCGTCGGATTGGCCGGACACCGCCATCCACCAGTGCAGCGAGTCGATCAGTAGGCTCCGCAACTCGTCCGGTGGTAGTTCAGCGAAAGCCTCCGAGGCCGGCGGTCCCGCCAACACCCGGCCGCTTTGGTGCAGGACGCTGCGGTCCAGTCCGTACCAGAACGTCCCATCGGCCGCCGGACGGTCCGCAGGTCGAAAGGTCTGCCGGAAGGCCATGTCTGGGCCGTCGTTCAGCTCGAGCTCGAAGCCCGGCTTCCCGGTGCCCGAGTGCGCTGTAGCCACGGTGTAGACCACCAGCTCCAAACCCCGGGCCGGACACGGCAGGGCGTTGTGCCGCAATCGGGCGATCAACTCCCGCTTTACAGCCTCTCTCAAGGGGTTTCGGCAGAGCAGAGCGATGTCGATGTCGCTGCGGCCAGGGTGGAAGGCGTCCAGCGCGAGCGACCCGGCCGCGTACGCCCCGACGAAGTCCGTACCCAACACCTCGCGGACGGCCTCCACGACGGCTTCGAGATATGGCTCCACGTCGCTATCCGGCACCTCCCCATCATCCCTGGCCCAGCATCGAGGAACCAGACCACGCGCAACGGAATCAACGGCCACAGAGAAAGCAACCCAGTCCGTTGTGATCTGCGCACGGGTTCCCTCTGCCCGGCGCTGTGAACCGGTACACTCGCGCAGTGTCGTCAGCGGCGCTTTCCCGCATCCGATTAATGGTCGACTACTGCGCGCCGTTTCCAGTATGGGGAACCTATCTTCGCGTGCCGGACCACTTCGTTCTACTCGGGCCGGGCCGCAACCCGCTCGGGCTGTCGCGCGATCTGATTCGTGACCTCATTGAATGGCAACGTTCGTGGGACCGGCAGTACGACCCAATCGATGGTTGGGATAACCCCGCACACGCACGGCGCCATCGAGAGGTGGGCGCGGATCTCTATCGCCGGCTCCGCGAAGAGACGGGCCGAGACGACATCACCTGGGAGTGACCAGCCCTAGTAGACAAAGTCGACGCGGACGCCGCTCGTCCGCGCTGGGTATCGCTGAGCGCCATGCTCACCGATCTCGCGGACGGCTTGGAAACCGGCAGTGCCTTCGACGGTCGATGAACACCTCACGTCGCCGAGGGCCGGCCGGACTGGCAATACCACTTCTGAATCAGTACCACCTCGCGGTAATGGTTACAGCTGCATGAACGAACCAGCCTCGCCAAGGCGCCGTTTAATCCCGGAAACAGGGGGCGCTGCACGTCGTCCTGGATGGTTGAATCAGCGAATGGGAAGCAGCGGCGCGGTAGAGTTCCATCGAAAGCTCGTTCGAGACAACATTCCGGACGTTATTCTTGCCAATGGTGACCGCCCGCACTGGCGGCCCATAGTCGACGATTCGGACTACCTCGCGGCGCTGCTCACCAAGGTTGTCGAGGAAGCCAAGGAACTGCAGGACGCGTCGCCGGAGAACCGAATCGACGAGTTGGCCGACCTGCTCGAGGTTGCCGCCGCCTTGATGGCGGAGCTCGGGATGGCGGATTCCGAGGTGAAGAAGGTGGCCGATCGGAAGCGTACGACCCGGGGCGGCTTCACGAAGCGAATCTGGCTCGATCACGTCGAGATGGGCAACACGGCACAGCCATAGAGCGACACACTGGCCGCCGTCGCAGCGGGAGCACGCCGAACCAACTGGGAGGACAGCCAAGGTGACAAGTGTTCATGTAGCGGAACGTCACGTTCTCGCTGCCATAGGTCTTGGGCGCATCGTCTGGGGTGCCACAACAGCGCTCTTTCCCGGCTGCGTCCACCGAGCGCTCGGTGTCGAGTATCCCGGCCCGGACAAGGGGATCTGGATCAAGGCCTTTGGAGTCCGCGACATCGTCCTGGGGGTGGCGGCCCTGCACCCCGACGATGCTGTTCGACGCGCAACGCTGAAAGCCGGTGTCGTGATGGACGTCGTCGACGCGGGAGTGGTAGCGGGCGCTGCTCGCCAAGGGCTTCCGCGCCGAGCCGCGGTGATTGGGATTCTGCTTGCAGCGGGCACAGCGACCTTCGCGGCCGGTGGGCCTGCAATTATTGGAAAGCTCAGGACGCCAGCCGCACGACAGCGAACCTGACTACGACACTGCGGTGGCGCTGCCTGAACGGCTCCGCCGCCGCCCACGACAATCAATTCGTCTTTCAACAACGCGGATTCGCGGGTGGCGTCGACTGCCCTGCTTTTAGGGTTAACGGCTGGGCGTCATTCGCGGTAGTCGACGCATGAACGGTAGGCGGGTGTTGCCGGGCGTAGTGGTGGGGGCGGCGCTGGTCGCCTGCGGAAGCGGTGCCGGATAGAGCGGTCAGCCCTCGTCTGTGACGACGACTTCCTTCGCGCTGCCGAGTACTCCGTCGCAGACGACCGTCGTCGAGTCGCCACCCCCTACGGCGTCGCCCGAATCGCGAATCCATCCGATGTTGCAGAAGAAGAGGAAGCGGGTGGGTGCTTGGGTCGCATGAGTGACGATCGCCGGAGCTGGTCGGCGACATCGAGCCTTCTGCTGGATGATCGGCTGCGAGCACACCTACAAGCCTCATGAAGACGCCGTCGAATCTCTCAATTGCTCAGCGGAGGAGTGATTTTCGCGTTGGTCACGCCACAGAACATGCTGGGGACGCCCAGCCGAAATCAGCAACGATAGAACCGCCGAGTCGATTACAAGGCGCTCAACGTATGCACCATGGGATGGCGTATAGGTCGTATAGGTGCAGCTCGCCCCGAGCAGGGGCGAGCATCCCAGGTGGGGCCGGAACCCCCGTCAGGGGTGGGGTCGAACAGGCCAGGGCTGGCCCTTCTTGATCAGATATACCGCCGAAGCGCACAAGACCAGGACTCCGAAGTTGTCGATCGGGATGACCGGATCAGCTGAGGTGTATCGCATCTGCTCGTTGAAGTAGGTCTGTCCGGCTTGAAACAGTGCCAGTAGTACGAGGACGACTGCTGCGCGTTTGTTGGTCCATCGGGAGAAGAACAGGACGACGGCGAGAGCAATTTCGACCATGACCATTACGGCACAGGCGATCCACAGCGAGGTCTCGAAGATGGGCAAGCCGGTGAACGTGAGCCCGCCGATGAGGCAGATTGCGGCGATGACAAGTGCCTTCGCGGCGCTACCTCGGTAACCGTGTGGCGCCGTGTCGGCGTGCCGCTGGTTTCCCATTCTGCGACTGTCGCACACCGGATAGTTGCGGCGTGCGGGTGAAGGGTTTGGTGTCCCGCAGATACCAGGTGATCCAGTAGACGGGGAAGAGTACGATCGCGCCGGTAGCGAGGATGCCGCTACCGGCACGTCGGCGTTGCCCGATTGCTGCCAGTACGCCGATCCCGAGGTACGCGCCCACCGTGACCAGGAGCAGTGTCACTACCAGGAGCCAGTTCACTCCCTCAACGTACAACGCACGTGCGCTGCCGGCCCGGAGTTGGATTGACGGCATGTCCCGTCCGATACAGCACGGTGAACTGGAGGTCCCGCCGGCTCGGCCGGCTACACACCTGTGGGGCCCGCCGAGCCTCCAGCACTGTGGAAAGTTGGTTGGCTGTCATGTCCCGTATGGCGGATGGGGGTTGACGGTGTCGGCTGCCCAGCCGATGAAGTGGGTTCCAGGGACGGGGAAGGCTTCGAGACGCGGATCGGTGAGGATGGCGTCGATGCAGGCGGAGTTGCCGCCCACGTACGTCGACTTGTGGTCGATATCGGTTGCTACGCACCAGGTGTGATCGTTTGGCCACCATAGATTGGCGCTGTAGCCGCCGCCCGAGTGGTGCGGAGCCGCGCCGAAACGAGCCTCGGCTGCAGTGATCGGCCCGTGGAGGACAACCATGTTCCGGGACGCATCGAGGAGTTCGATACCAGCCGGGGGCCTGCCTTCGTCGCCGTACCCGTCCCAGATTGCGAACCAGCATTCATCCGGTGTGGTGGTGTGATGGCGGAGGATCCTCGCGAGGACGCTTGCCTCCGGTCGAGGCAGGGAGCCTTCTTCCGGATCGTTGCCGGGACGGTGAGTGCCGGTGATGGACTGCCAGCTCATTGCAGCGTGTGCGGTCGTGCCGTGTTGCTGGGCGATGGTTCCCCAGTTGACTCGAGTCCAGTCGTCGCCGTCGTGAAGGTAGACGGGATGGAAGACACGTGCGAACGCGTCGAACACCGGCGGAACGAGGCCTCCGATATCGAACGCACCGCGTCGCAACCCATCAGCGATCCAGAAGCCTGCGTCCGGGCCGGAGGCGAGCGCCAGTTCCTCAGGAGCCAAGTGCCAACGTTGCTCGTTCCTTGCCATGCGCTCACCTTAGAGTCCAGCGATGCTGTACCCAGGAGATGAATCGTCGAACACGAGTTGCGATGCGAAATCAAGTGGTGCAGAGTCCCGGCTCGCCCGTAGCGTGCTCGGGAACGTCCTGAGAGGCGTTGCAGCATCCTCGATCGGAAGGCGAGTTGGCTTTGGCGGAGACACACGGGACCGGCTGGGAATACGGATCACTCGCCACGTTGGCTTACGAACTCGACAAGCCGATCGGGACGTCCTTCGGTGACGTCGAGTTCTATCTGTCCCGCCTGCAGGGCGTGACCGGCCCCGTGCTCGAACCTGCGGTGGGAACCGGAAGAATCCTCATCCCGCTTCTGGAACAGGGATTCTCCGTGCGCGGGTACGACAACTCGCCCGCGATGCTCGACCAATGCCGGACCAACTGTGCACGCCGTGGTCTCGTCCCCGACGTCGTCGAGGGCGACATGACGCGTTATTGCGACGAGCGCAGGTACGAGGCAATCGTGATCCCGACCGGATCATTCGCTCTTCTGCCGGATCGTGACAGCGCCCTGGCTGCGCTCGAAGCAATGCACGGCAACCTTGCCTCGCGTGGACGGCTCATCGTCGACATCGAGCCGCCGACCGTGCACGTCGAGCCCGACCACGATCCAGTTCGTCATTGGTGGCACGAAGGAAGCCTTATCACTCTTGACACCTGGAAGAGGACCGCAGATCCGATAGCCCAACGATCTACCAGTTGGCTCCGCTACGAACGCTGGGACGCCGGCGTACTGACCCGAACCGAACTGCAGATGTTCTCATTGCTCTGGTTCGGGTTGGCCGAGTTCACGACCATGCTGTACCAGGCAGGGTTCGGCGAGGTGGCCGTCCACGGCGGATATCGCCCAGGCAGCGCACCGACCCCCACCGACGCGGTGTGGACCTTCGAAGCCATCCGCGGCTGAGACGACGAGGCTTGGTTCCGTGAGGTGGTACCGCAGCCATGCCGCAACTGTCCTCCGCCGACGAGGTGGACCCAGAGGTTCCGTTGCATCAGCACTCCACAATTCGCAATCCTGCCGGGGGGAGGACTACCAGCCGAGGCGACAGGGGAGCGCACGAACGGACCGCGCGGACCGCGATTCGCCTCCGGCGTCCTCTCTACTACGAAACTGGCTGCGCTACTGCGGTTCACGGCACCCACCGCGACTGAGGGATAGCGATGAATCGCGAATGACCTGTCCTGGCACGCTGTCGTACCCGGGCAGTTCGCTGGACGGCCCGGATTTGACTTTCGCAGGACGCATCTACGAAAGTGGATTCGTCCGGTTGAGCGGTGGGTGAGGTTCGGTTGATGGATGCCCTTGCGATCTTCAAAGCGCTGTCCAACCCAACCCGTCTGCAGATCATGGAGTGGCTGAAGTACCCGTCACGCTTCTTCGATGAGAATTCGTACACCCAACAGGGTCTCGGGTTCGGAGTCGGCATCTGCGTCGGCGACATCCAGCGCCGATCCGGCCTTGCCCAGTCGGTGATCTCGGCGTACCTGCAAGCGATGAAGGAAGCCGGCCTGCTCGAATCCGAGCGGATCGGGAAGGGGACGTATTACCGACGGAACGAGGCCGTGATCGACGAGTTCCGGAAGTTCATCAGCGACGATCTGTGACCTGCGCCCTCGCAATCCGGTCGCAAAACACTTATCTATCGATCTAAATATATAGGTATCTAGTTGTCACGTGTCCTCGGGCGCGGTTGGAGGAAGCCATCGTGAAATCGAAACTGTCCGTGCCGGTCTTGGCACTGGGTGTGTTCGGGATCATTACAACCGAGATGGGGGTCATCGGCGTTCTAGGGCCGGTTTCCGACAAGTTCGGCATAACCCCAGCCGCCGCGGGTTGGCTGGTGGGCGTTTTCGCGTTGGTCGTGGCATTGACGGGGCCGTTCACCACACTGCTCACCTCGGCGTACGACAGGAAGTCCGTGCTACTGGTCGCGATTGCGGTGTTCGCGATCTCCAACCTGGTCTACGCGACCACGTCGAGCTTCGCGTTGATGTTCGCCTTTCGAGTCATTCCGGCGATTGCGCATCCCGTGTTCTTCGCTGTCGCGCTTGCCAGCGCAGTTCGTCTGGCGCCACCGGGCGCAGCGGCAGCGGCAGCGACAAAGGTATTCGCTGGGGTCACACTAGGTTTCGCATTCGGTGTGCCACTGACGGCCTACCTCGCAGAGAACTTCTCCTTGTCGACAGCTTTCGCATTCGGCGCCGTTGCCAACCTGTTCGCCTTCATCGGGATCCTGGCGCTGCTGCCGTCGTCGCCGGTGACGCGACGGATGTCCTATGGGGCACAGATCGGAATTCTCCGACGCCCGCATGTGTGGTTGACCATCGTCTCCGTGACGCTGATCTTTGCGGCGATGTTCTCGGTTTACGGCTACTTCGCTGAGTATCTGCACGATGTAACGGGTATGAGCGGGACCTGGATCAGCGCCATGCTTCTGTCGTTCGGAGTCGTGATGATCTTCGGCAACTTCCTGTTCGGGGCCTTGCTCGGGCGAAGTGTGGTGCGGACGGTGGCCGCCTTCCCTGTCTTGTATATAGCTGTGTACGCGGTCGTCTACGTCGTTGGTCCCTACTTCGCCCCGATGGTCGTTGGCGTTCTCATCTGGGGAGTAGTCCACTCGGGCGGGCTCGTGGTCGCGCAAAGCTGGATGGGTATCGACGCCGCTGATGCCCCGGAGTTCGGCAACAGCCTGTTCATTTCGTTCTCGAACCTGGGCATCACGGTCGGGACCATCGTCGGTGGTTGGTCGCTGGACAATTTCGGAGCACACCGGATGATCTGGTCGGGCGTGCTCTTCGCCGGGCTCGCACTCATCGCGATTGCCGTTCGCGTATCGATCGATCACAGATCGGCCGATGCGGTCATGGCCGGGTGACCGCGGACAACCGACCCAACGCTGCCAACGACAGATCGTGCTGGCATCCCGCCCTGCCGCACCTGGAGGAACCCGGCCGCGACTTCGCCCTCGCTGTTTACTACCTTGGCGGCTCTCACACGACCTCTGGCCTAGCTACCGCAGGAGCTGTCGGCCCGTCCCTGGCGAGACGTCGAAACCTATATGCGCCGATCGGCTCTCATGCTGCGCCCGAAGGCTTGACTGCCCGGAAAACGACCAGCTTCTCACGGTCTTCTCCGGGTGCCAGTAGCCCGCGCTGTCGCAGCAGGGACGCGCGTTCGGTGAGCACGGGGCCGAAGGGGATCTGTGCGGTGGAGACGATCTCTGCCGTAAGGCCTTGGCGCTGCAGCTCTCGTTGTGTCGCATCGATGTTGCTCAGGGCCGATTGCAGCAATAGGAGCACACCGCCCGGCGCCAGTATGCGCGGAGCTTCACGACAGATGCGGTCGAGATGGGCGCGACCGTCTCGGCCGGCATCCCAGCATCGAGCCAGGCCCCCCGTCGGCAACGTGTCGTCGGCTGCCGGGACGTACGGCGGGTTGCTGACGACGAGATCGAAGTTGTTCTCCCCGAGAGGATTCGTCAGATCGCCGTGGACTGCACGAATCTGCACGCCGTTGAGTGTGGCGTTGAGGCGGGTGTTCAGCAATGCCCGCTTCGCGACATCGACAGCGGTCACGTTCCGCGAGCCGGCCAGCGCTGCAGACACCGATAGATACCCGGTACCCGCGCCGATATCGAGCACGCGGGTACCGGGTTCGATCGTCTCGCCGAGCAACGTACGTGCGAGAAGGTAGGTGTCCGACTGCGGCGGATAGACCCCCGGTAGACGCCAGAACTTGCCAGGTTTCCCGTTGCGCGGGCGAATCGGCTCACCGGTTCCCCGCAACACTGCGTCCGAAGTCATCTGCTACGAGTCCTGCTCCGTGCGCTGGCGCGCCTCGTTCGCTGCCGCCTTGCCGCGAGCCTTCTCCGCCTCGGCCTCCTTCTCGGCGGCTTCCCGCTCGGCGGATGCCTTGTCCTGCTGCGCTTTGCCTTCCCGAACCAGGTCGTCCTGACCTGTCACCGCGCCGGCGGCCTCCTTGGCCTTACCCTTCACGCCTTCGACGGCGCCTTTGACAGCCTCCGCAGGCCCCGACTCGTCCTTGTCCGACATGACGCGAACTCCCTTCCGCCGACAGGTTCCGCCAGCCGTGTACCCGATCGTCGAAGGAATCAAACGTCGGTCAGTGGCCGACCTGGTCGGTGAGCGACGCATTGTCCAGTCGCTTCACCCGCCGATGCTCGGCGAGAACGAGTGCGGTGCCGGCCAGCAGTGCGCCCACGCAGACGATTCCGGCGATCCAGGCCCAGCCCGCGAAGCCGTATCCCGCCGCGACGAGTGTGAGGCCCAGCGTGACGATGGCGACGCCGATCAGGGCGTAGCCGGGCCAGTTGCGCGCGTCTTCGATCGCTTCGCCGGGGTGCTCCCGGGTCGTGTGCGCGAGATCGCGAGGGTCGTTGGTGTTCATTTCGAGCCTCCCCGGTGTCGAGTCGGTGCTCCGCGCCGGAATGGACCGGTGCGGGCCCTGAATGTAGTTCCGATTGTCGTCCACCCCGGTCGTTCTTGCACGCGATCGTTCTCGCGGGGGCCGTACCGCACCTCGATCCGCTCGCGCTGCCGGCGGGCGATCCTGGCGTTTGCGCCGGTCCGCGACTGGGTAGGCGTCGGGCGGAGACGACACACAACCTGGAGGTAGCGGTGAAAGCGGTGACATGGCAAGGCAAGCGGAACGTGTCGGTGGAGACGGTTCCCGATCCGCGTATCCAGGAAGCGAACGATGCGATCATCGAGGTGACCACGACCAACATCTGCGGGTCCGATCTGCACCTGTACGAATTGCTGTCGCCGTTCATGACCGCCGGCGACATTCTCGGACACGAACCGATGGGTATCGTCCGGGAGATCGGCAGCGATGTGGGCGATCTCGCGGTGGGGGACCGCGTGGTGATCCCGTTCCAGATTTCGTGTGGGCACTGCGCGATGTGTGGTGGTGGGTTGCAGACGCAATGTGAGACAACGCAAGTCAGATCGGAAGGCACCGGCGCCGCGCTCTTCGGGTATTCGAAGCTCTACGGCAGTATCCCCGGGGCGCAGGCGCAGTATCTACGTGTTCCGCAGGCGCAGTACACGCACATCAAGGTCCCGGAGGGCCCGTCGGACGACCGTTTCGTGTATTTGTCGGACGTGTTGCCCACCGCGTGGCAGGCAGTGGAGTACGCCGGCGTCCGCGAGGGCGAATCGCTCACGGTGCTGGGGCTGGGGCCGATCGGCGACATGGCCGCCCGGATCGCGGCACACCGGGGGGGCCGGGTGATCGGCGTCGACCTGGTTCCGGAGCGGCTCGAGCGGTTACGGGCCCGCGGCATCGAGGTCCTCGACCTGCGGGAGAACGACGACATCGGGGCGACGATCCGGGACATGACCGGTGGGCGCGGCACCGATGCCGTGATCGACGCCGTGGGAATGGAGGCGCACGGGTCGCCGGGCGCGAAGCTGGTACAGCAGGCGACGTCGTTCATGCCGGATGCTGTCGCCGGACCGCTGTTCACCCACGCGGGCATCGACCGTCTCGCGGCGCTCGAAGCAGCGATCGACATCGTGCGCCGCGGGGGCACCGTCTCGATCGTCGGCGTGTACGGGGGAGCTCTGGACCCGCTGCCGATGTTCAAGATGTTCGACAAGCAGATCCAGTTCAGGATGGGTCAGGCCAATGTGAAGCGCTGGGCCGACGACATTCTTCCGCTGCTCACGGACGGTGACCCGCTCGGGGTCGACACGTTCGCCACCCATCGGCTGTCGCTCGACGAAGCGCCCCGCGCCTACGAGATCTTCCAGAAGAAGCAGGACGGCGCGGTGAAGGTCCTCCTCGAACCCTGAGGTTGGTGACGCGCGGCTCGACGCTTCGGCAGCTCATTCGCCGCCGAGGCAGTCGGTGAGGAGTTCGAGGGCGTGATGGGCGGTCGTCTCGACGACTTCCGTCGGCTCGCCCTCGAACTTCTTCTGGAAGGCACGGACGGAACCGCGGTCGAAGATCCCGAACCAGACGGTCCCCGGTTCCTGGCCGTCCTGGCCGTCGGGTCCTGCGGCGCCTGTCACCGCGATGACGGTGTCGGCGCCCAGGAGCTCCGCCGTCTTCGCTGCCATGCTGCGGGCAGCGGCTTCCGAGACGACCGGGCCGGGCGGCACCTCGAGCAGATCGTGTTTGACGGCGCTCGCGTAGGCGACGACGGCGCCACGGAACCAGTCGGACGATCCGGGGGCGGCGCCGAGCAGGCACGAAATCTGCCCGCCGGTCAGGGATTCGGCGGTCGCGATACTGCGGCCGGCCTCGGAAGCGAGATCGGAGACCTTCTCTGCGAGTGCGTCGCTGTCGTTGCGGGGGTTCGCCATTGCTCGGTTATACCCTTTCCGGCGGAGTCCTACTCGACTTGATCTCTCACGACCCCGGCACGGACGTATTCGGCTCCGACCCTTGCGCGTCGGCGGGGCCAGTCTGTATTCTCGGTCACGGTTGAACAAACAGCCGATGCTGGAAGCCCCGCTCGCGTCGGCTTCGTCCCGCATTCTCGCTCGGTTCGAGAATGCGATGGGTCGACAGCGAGACCGCTCTTCTTCCGACGTATCGGAGTCGTCTCGTGAATCACCAATACCTCTCAGTACATCGTTCCTTCCGAGGGGAAGTGCCGGGCTGCGCGCCCGAACGCGAAGCTGTGGCCGTCATCAGTGCCGCGCGCGGATGCAGCCAGGATGCCGCATTCGACGAGTTGATCGACGTCGCCATGCATCATCACGTCAGTGTCGGATCCGCCGCCGAGAGCCTGATCTCGCTGGTCAGCAAAAGCGCCCTGTCGACCGGTGCGGTCATCGTTCCGCCGCAGTGGGCCGAGCTCCGGAAGGCGCTCAACGTCGATTCGAGGACGGTAGGTGCGGACGCATGATTCTCGACTCCGATCGACTCGCCCCTCGCAACGGTCTTCCCGAGCCGAGGGGCCGCCAGTCACGTCGCGGCTACTCGGCGGCCCTCGCTTGCGGTTCGGGAGCGGTTGCCGCCTTCCCACCCCTCGTGCTCGGATACAGTGGGATTCTCTGTGCCACCGTGGCATTGGTGGTATTCGTGGCCGTTGGTCTTGCCTCGATTCTCATCTGACCACGAGGACGGCGGAGCTGCGGGTGCAGCGCCGCCGTCGCCCACTGGTCACCCGTGCGTCGCGACCTTGTCGAGAAGTTGTCGCGCAACAGTTCTGACCTTGACGTTCGTGTCCTGAGACGTGGACACCAGCCGCTCGAACGCCTCGGCGGCGGACAAGCCGTGCAGCGCCATGACTACACCGATCGCTTGGTCGATCTCGGCGCGAGAAGTGAGCGCGGTCTGGAGGTTTCGGATCGAGGCCAGCGCGCGGCGGTGCCGTTCGGCCTGCTGCAGCGCGGTGACTGCGGCGGTGGTGAACAGCTCGAGCAGTGACTCGTCCAGGGACTGGAAGCCTCGGGGATCGCTGCTGTAGAGATTGAACGAGCCGTGAATACGATCCGAGAGCATCAACGGCAGCGCGATGAAGCTCTTGATCCCGAGATCGGCAGCCGAGGCTTCGAGGGCGGGCCACCGTGAGCGAACCTGGTCGACGTCGACCACCACGCTCCGGCCGTCCCGAGACGCCGTCAGGCAGGGGCCGCCGTCGTTCGCGTACTGGACTTGGTCCACCTCGCGGACTCGCGGATGCGTTGCCGCCACAGTTTTCGCGGATTCGTCGGACACGAGCGTCACTCCGGCCATGTCGGCTCCGGGAACGATTCTCACCGCGCCTTCGACGACATGCTCCAGAACCGTTGCGAGGTCCTCGTATTCGTCCAGGACGTCGGACAGATCCTGGAGTGCTCCGGTGATCTCGTCGAAACGCTCACTCAGTGTGTCGGTGGTGTCGTCCGTCATCTGGGGATCCGTTCACCGGTGCGGCAGTCAGTAGGAGGGGTCGGCGACCGGCATGCCCGCCCGGTTCGACTCGCGGTCGAGAGCAGACCCGACCGTGGCGTGGCGCTCGAACATCTGCCGCGCGCCGGTGGCCGCAAGAGCATGCTCGACGCCCCGTGTCGCGGTGACGAGCCGGAAATCGAGGCCGCTTTCGACCACCCTGTCCTTCGCCTCGACAAGTGCCGAGGCTCCGTCGATGCTGACGAAGTCGACCCGCGAGAGGTCGAAGACGAGAAGGTCCGCGTTCGGCGAAGCGTCGCCGGCGAGTAGCTGTGCGAACGCCTGACGGAAGGTGTCCACGGTGCTGAGGTCCAAGTCGACCAGCAGCGTCACCACCAACGCGGATGAGGCGCCGACGCCGACGTCGGTCTGGTGGGTGGACGCGTGCAATATGTTCGTCGCTGTACCGGGAAGATCAGGCACGGCATGCCTCCATCTGCTGGAAACGAGTTGGACGGCGCCTGGCCCAATTCTGGCCGGGACGCTCACTCGATCGACGGCCACAGATGCGCCCGTCTCCGATGTGGACAGGCTGTGTGCTCAACCTCTCTTCTTTCTAACACCGACGCGTCCCGGTGTACAGGTCACCGGCGTCTGCCCTGGTTTCGAGGTTCACGAAACGGGTATGCCGGAAGAACAGCGCGTGGTCTACCGCTCCACCTGCGCACGCAGCCGGGCAAGCGTGTCGGACAGGATCCGCGAGACATGCATCTGGGAGACGCCGACGTGCGCGGCGATCTGAGACTGCGTCTGGTTCCCGAAGAAGCGGAGCAACAAGACCGTTCGTTCCCGTTCGGGCAGTCCTTCGAGGACGACCCGCAGTGTTTCGTGGTCCTCGACACCGGCGATATCCGAATCGTTGTCGCCCAACAGGTCGCCCAGCGTCGAACCGGTGTCGGGGCCGCTGCCCGCGGCGGCATCGACGGACAGTGCCTGATATCCGTTGGCGGCCTGCAGGCCCTGAGCGACTTCCTCGACCTCGATTCCCAGTTCCGCCGCCATCTCGCGGGTGGTTGGAGACCGTCCGAGGCGCTGGGACAACTGCGCCGACGTCTTGACGAGGTCCAGATGAAGCTCCTTGAGGCGCCGCGGCACCCTGACCGCCCAGCCGGTGTCCCGGAAATGGCGCCGCACTTCTCCCATGATCGTGGGCACGGCGAAGGCGAGGAAATCCGAGCCACGCTCGACGTCGTAGCGGTCCACCGCGTTGACGAGGCCGATGCTGGCGACCTGCACCAGATCCTCGAAGGGCTCGCCGCGGCGGTCGAAGCGTCGAGCGATGTGCTCGGCGAGGGGCAGGCACCGCGTGATGATCGATTCCCGTAGTTCCGCGTGACCGGGGTCGTTCTCGTCAAGCGCTTGCAGCGACGCGAACATGGGTTTGACGTCGCTGTACTCGTCGGGCCGGTCCGTAGTCCGGGGCGTCACATGTGCTCCCCGCATTCCACGGTGAAGGAGATCGTGACGGTGGAGGCGCGGCCGTCGCCGTTGCCGTGGTGTCGATGGAGTGCGAGATCGTCGGTGAGGGTGCGCAGGACGTGCCAACCGAACGTCTGCTCGTACTCTCCGTCCACTGCGGGACGGGAGGTCGGGACACAGGCGGCGAATCGGAAGTTGTCGGCCCGCACCCGGAACGTGCACACGATGTCACTGTCGGGTAGCGCGATCCGGAACAGAGTGCTGCAGGCCTCGTCGACGGCGAGCCTCAGATCGGCCAACTGGTCGAGGGTCATGTCGCACCGTTCGGCCAGCGATGCCGTGACGCCCCGGATCGGGGCAAGCTGGATCGGCTCGGCCGGCGTGCGCAGCTCGATGACAGGCGCGGGCTCCTGGTTTCTGCTCGTGGAGAGGCACGCTTCGCTCATGACTCCTCGTTTCGAAACTGGGCCTGACAGGTGGGTCCGGTCGGTGGCTTCGATGGGAGGATTCCCGTCGTGCCCTGTTTCCAAACTCGCGGATACTCGCGCTCCAGGGAAGAGTTGCGGAGTAGCTTCTCCACTGCACCACCCACATCTCGCGGGTCGATCGCGTCCAGACACGGGTGCGCCGCCAGGTCGCACCGTCGTGCGCGCGAGCCCCGGCGAGGCGAGCGCAGCCGACGCGGCGTGGGTCAGGTGGTGGGGAACGAAGCGGACGATCGAGGGATCGACTTCGGGGAGGACCGTCCTGAGGAACCGCGGGAACCGCTCGGCGTACATCGTGCGTAGGAACTCTCAGTCCCGTTCGGTGCCGGGAAGCTCCGGATCCACCAGAGCGGGATCGTACGAGTACGTGACGGCGTCGAGGTCCCGCGCGGTGTGTCCGGCTTCGGCGAGGCACCATCGAATGGACTGCTCGGGAAGTTCCCACGTGGAGAAGGCGTACGGCCGCTTGCCGTGCTTTCGCCTGCTGAATCTCTCTTCCTCCGCGGCGGCGATCATCCGGCCGTCGTCGACGACGGCGGCGGCGGGATCGTGGAACACCGCGTTGACACCAAGAATCTTCACAGTGAACTCCCTCGGGTGCTCGCCGGAGTGCCGGCGACCGACTGTGCCCGGGCCGTGCGGGCGAACCAGTCCACGGTGCGGCGCATGCCCTCCTCCAGCGTCACCCGCGGGCGCCAGCCGAGAAGGCTGCGGGCACGTTCGACGTCGGGGCACCGTCGCCGGGGGTCGTCCGGGGCCGAGGGCAGGAAGCGGACCGGTAGAGGGCGGCGGTCGAGGGCCGCGCACACGAAGGCCGGCACCATGCGCCCGTCGTCGGCCCGCATGCCGGGACCGTAGCTGTTGAAGATGCGCACGATCGCGGTGTCGGTGTCGTACTGGCGGCGGAACGCGGACGCGAGGGCTTCGCCGAACCGTTTTGCCTCGTCGTACATGCTGCGCGGGCCCACCGGGTCCACATTGCCGCGATACGACTCCGCCTGCGGGTGCACCTGCGGATCGCCGTACACCTCGCTCGTCGACGCCGGCACGAAGCGAGCGCCGGAAGCCTCGGCACGTTCGAGCATCTCGAGGGTTCCGAGACCACCGGTGGCGAGGGTGCCGACCGGATCGTCCTGGTAGTCGCGCGGCGACGCGGGACAGGCGAGGTGGATCAGGAGGTCGATTCGGCGGGGCAGGGGCGGAGGATCCGTCACGGAACCGTCGATCACCGTCACGCGGTCGAGCGCTTCCAGGGTCGATCGCGCCCACGGGGCCGACGTCGAGAAGTCGTCGAGACAGACCACCGAGTCGCCCCGTCTGGACAGGCGCGTGCAGAGATGGAGACCGAGAAAGCCGGCTCCGCCGGTGACCAGCACCCGACGACGGCGCGGACCACCGGACGCGTTCATCGGCCCACCCCGCCGGCGGCGCGGGGAACCGCCTGGCGGAGCACGGACTCGTACACGCGCTCGGTTTCGCCCGCGACCCGGCTCCACGCGAAGCGCTGCACCGCCCGGTCCCGCCCGGCGTGTCCCAACTGCTCGCACTGCACGGGCTGTGTGAGCAGCCGATGCAGGGCGCGGCCCAGGGCGTCGGCGTTCCGGGGCGGCACGTGCACCCCGGTCACCCCGTCGACGACGGAGTCGGTGAGTCCTCCGACGGCACTGGCGACCACCGGTTTGCCGCACGCCATCGCCTCGAGCGGGACGATCCCGAACGGTTCGTACCACGGCGAACAGACCACCACGTCCGTCGAGCGCAGCAGCTCCGGCATCCGGGCGCGGGGAATCTGGCCGGGCATCGCCAGGCGATCCCGTACGCCCAGTTCGTCGGCGAGGTGCAGCAGCCGCGATCCCTCTGCGTCCTCGTCCACCGATCCCGCCACCGGCCCGCCGGCGATCACCAGCTCGGCGCCCGGCAGCGCGACCAGCGCGCGTATGGCGACATCGAATCCCTTGCGCTGCACCAGGCGTCCCACCGTGACGACGCGGAACCGGTCGCCCCGTGGGGCCCGGGGCCCGTCCGGGCGGAACTCGTCCGTGTCGACCCCGCACGGGACCACGGTGATGTGAGAGCGGGGGATGCCCATCCGGACGAGTTCGAACACCTCGTCGGAGCACGTCGCCGCGACGGCGTCGGCACTCTGGCCGATCTTGCACTCCAACGGGATCCGCTCCGGCGGGCTCGTGTCCGCCGCGCCCTGGTAGCGCTTCTGCACGATGCCCAGCGCGTGGAACGTGTGCACGAGTGGTATCCCGCACGCCTGACTCGCGAGTCGGCCGGTGAGGCCGGACATCCAGAAGTGTGAGTGCGCGACGTCGAACTGTGCCCGCGCGAAACGATCGCGAAGACCGAGGGCGAACTCCTGCATGTGGGGTAGCAGCTCGTCCTTCGAGATTCTCCGCGCGGGCCCGGCCGGCACGTGCACCACGTCGTAGCCGTCCTCGGAGCGGACCCGTTCCGGGACGGTGGCGTCGTCCCGCCGGGTGAACACCTCGACGTCGTGACCCCGCCGCACGAGCGCGGCGGACAACGCCGCGACATGGACATTCTGTCCTCCCGTGTCGACCCCGCCCATCGCGACGAGCGGGCTGGCGTGATCCGAGATCATCGCGATCTTCATTCGCTACCTCCTGGCGCACAGTGGTCTGTCCACCACGACGATCGGTGTCGCCGGACAGTCTGCACCGATGCGGTCGAGTGTCCGGGCCAGCTCGATCGGCCGGTCGCGTGTGGCGATCACGACGGATGTGCGGTTCATGCCGGCTCCCGCCACTGCCGGCGGTCAGTCCTCCGCCAACAGCGGGCCGAGCGGGCCCAGGTCGATGTTGAGGTCCTCGGGTTCGAGTCCGAAATGCTCACGCAACTCCTCCATCTTCTCCTCGAGCAGCATCAGCGTCGTGCCGATGCGTTCGATCTGGTCGTCGGAGAGATCACCGGCGTCCACCCGGCGCAGCGCCTGCCGCTCCATGAGCTGTCGCAACAGTTCGACGAGTGTGAGGACCAACGCGACCAGCCCGCGTTCGACCGACTCGGGATCCGAGTCGATCCGCTGGCGAATCGACCGATCGTGCGGGCCGGCACGCTCGTTCGACGTCGGACCGCCGGTCGACTCGCTCACCCGGCATTCTCCGGCTTCTCGTCGGGTGGCCGGGTCAGCGCACTGACCGACGACACGAGCGTGCGCAGGGAGATGTGCACCATGTCGACGTCTGCGATCGACAGGGTGATCTCGCCCGCGACGACGACGCCTCCGCCGAGGACTCGGTCGAGGAGATCGACCAGCGCGATCCGACGGTCCGGGGTGGGGCTCACCGCGCACTCGCTTCGACGGAGGTGAACGAGTACGGCGGCCACGGGCCGGTAAGTACCAGGTCCACATCGCTCAGTCGCGCGTCGAGTTCTTCGACGGCCGTGACGAACTCGTGGTGGCGGCCGTTGTCGACCAGGAACGACGTGTTGAGGATCTCCTGGGAACGACGGCCCGCGAGGTCCGGGGGAGAGGGCGGCTGCCGGACGCCGGCCACCGCCCACCGTGCCAGTTCGGCGAAGATCTCGTCGGCTCGTCGGCCCGCCGCGGACTCGGCTTGCTCTCGGGCGGCCACCTGGGCGCGCCGCTGCATGAGATACGCAGTGCCGGAGGGGCGTCCGGTCTTCTCGCGCGCGTCTCGGGGTTCGCTGCGCGGTCGCTCGAGGTAGGCGCGCACGCCCCACTCGGACCGGTCGGCGATCTGCTGCAGTGCCTCGCCGAGTTGCTCGGCATTGTCGCGCAGCATCGTTCGGACCCGATCGTCGTCGAAGTACACGGTCGCCAAGCGGAGTGGCACGGTGGCACCGCCCGCGCAGATGGCGGCGACGACCGCGTCGTGTCGACGGGCCGTGTCGGCGAGCCAGTCGAGATCCTCGAGGTTGCGCCGCAACGCTTCCTCGCCGAACGTGTCGAGGCGAACCGTGCCCACGACGGCCGTGAACCCCGAGTCGGTTACCGTACGGAGTTCCTCGCCGGCCACCCCGCGGATACCGGAGATACCGCCGGGGAACGAGCCGTCACCGGTCACGGCGTACACCCACACGCCGTCGTCAGGAGTCATCGTCGCGAACCTCCGCGGCGGGTGACTCGGCCGGTTGCACCGCCCGGTGCGGGTCGGTCACGTCCGCGACCCGTCTCTCGCCGGATTCGAGAGCCTCGATGCGCGCGCGCAGACGCTCGTTCTCGAGTTCCAGATCGCGGTTGTTCCCGGACAGCCACGGATCGTGTTCCCACCAGTCGATTCCGACTTCGCGCGCCGTTTCGAGCGAGGCGATCACCAAGCGCAGCTTGATGGTGAGCAGTTCGATGTCCAGGAGGTTGACCCGGATGTCCCCGGCGATCACGATGCCCTTGTCGAGGACCCGTTCGAGGATGTCGCCGAGATTGGCGGGCTCGTGGCCCGCCCCGCCGAGCCCCTGGCTGTACTGCTGTGGGTAGTTTGCTCCGCTGCCCGACCTCGTCACTGCTGTGCCCCCTTCTCGGACCGGCCGCGCGTGTACTGGCGGCTCCTCCGGTAGGACAGCAGCATGCCGTCCATGTCGAGGACCACCACGTAGATCGCGAGGACGTCGGAGGACGACGGGATCCGGCGATCCTCGACGACCTCCACCTCGACGGACCACCCTTCCTCGCTCGGCGCGACCGATACGGCTCCGATGGGCGTCCGGCCCGTGAGCGCGGCGATCTGCCGAGCCGCCTCCGCGGCGGCCTGCGGTGCTGTCAGGTCGGTGGGCTCGTCCGGATCTCGCGGCCCGCTCATCGCTCGCTACTCCTCTCCGGAGCCGCCGGCGTCCCGACGGCGCGTGACCCGGTGGAGGATCTCGTCCTCGGCCTGCGCGGCCTCGTCCTCCGAGATCTCACCGGAACGGCGGCCTTCCTCGATTGCCTCGAGGTCCCGGCGCATGGCGGCAGGGCTCGTCGTCTCCTCCTCGACCTGCCGGCGTACGACCTCCCCGATCCACACGACGCCCCGGACGGGCGCCAGTGGCAGTCCGAAGATGGCGGAGAAGAGTCCCATGTCAGGTACCCGGCGCCCGCGTCTTCACGAAGTCGTAGGCGGCCAGCGGACCGGTCACCGTGACCTCGACGCGCCCCTGCCAGTCGTCGATCAGCCGCGCCACGGCCTTGTCCAGTTCGTCCAGCCCGTCCGCGGAGATCAGTACGGCCACCGAACCCGCTTCCTCGTCGTCGGTCGGCTCCCGTGGTGCCACGGCGGTCGCCGCGGGTTCGAGAGCTTCGACGATGCGCCCGGTGTCCTGCTCGCGTTTGGCCGTCAGTGCCTGGCTGATTCGTTCGCCGAGCGCCAACCGCTCGTCGCGGGTCGCGTCCTCGGGTTGTTCGCGGACGACGTCGCGCAGTCGTGCCGCCTCCGGGTCGTCGGCGAGGATCTCGCGGAGGATCGCGTCCTCGACGTACTTGCCCTTGACCACGAACTCGACCTTGCCCTCGAGCTGTTCGAGCGCTTCGTGGAACTCGTCCCGATACGGTTCGAGAAGTTCGGCCACCACGGCATCGGTATCGGTGAGTACGGCGCCGAAGCGCAGTGGCAGAACCGGTGCCACCGTCGCGGTGGAGTCGAGGACGGCCGCATGGGCCCGCAGGTCGTCGGAACTGCCCAGCGGGGTGTCCGGGTCGATCTCGCTGACCAGAGCGGCCACGTCCTCGTGGTGGACGATCTTCAGCGGCCGGGGCGGCGAGCCGATACCGGTGGCGTCCTCCTTCACTTCCACGTCCGCGGGAACCAGTCCGTACACGTACACCACCGGGCCACCACCGTCCGGTGCGGATTCCTGTTCGCTCATCGGTCCTTGCCTCCGCCGGAGTACCCGCGTCGCTGCGGCTCACGCTCGTCCTGCGAGCCACCGAGAAAGTCGAGCACCTTCTCGCCGGCCGCCTCGATGGCGCCCTTCGTCTTGCCTTCGGCCACGCCCGTGGTCATGTCCTGCACCATGTCGGGCAGTCCCTTGGGCTGAGTCTCCGAGATCTCCAGGCGGTTGACCGCCTCCGCGAATCGTAGGTACGTGTCGACGCTGGCGACCACGACACGCGCATCGATCGTGACGAGTTCGATGCCGACCAGAGAGACCCGTACGTACGCGTCGATCACGAGGCCCTTGTCGAGGATCGTGTCCACCACGTCCGCGAGGCTTTGGGAACTCGGGCCGCCGGCACCGCCGCCCCCTTGCACCATGGTCATCTGTTATTCCTTCCGGGAACCGGCTTCCGCTCGCTCACCGTCGTCGGTTTCCGCATCCTCCGGTTCCTCGTCTTCGTTCTCGTCCGGTTCCTCGTCCACCTCGTCGTACTCGTCGGGTTCCTCTTCGTCCCCCTCGTCGCCCTCGGCGTTTTCGGTGTCCTCGTCTTCGGGTTCTTCGTCCAGGTCCTCCTCGGGAACCACCTCGCCGTCACGGATCTCGCCGTGCCAGCCCTCGACGTCGTCCGGGTGCAGCAGGGTCTGAATCATGACTTGGCGGCGGAAATGTTTGAGTTCGAGTCGGATTCGACGTCCCTGTGCCCGCCAGATGTTGCCGGTCTTCTCGAAGAAGCCTTGCGGGTGGTACTCGATCACGACCAGCACCCTGGTGAGGTCGGGCGTGAGTTCGTGGAAGGTGACCGCGCCGTCGAGATACCCCTTGTCGCCCTTGGAACGCCACACGATGCGTTCGTCCTGAACCTGTTCCAGGATGGTGGACTCCCACGAGCGGTGGGACCAGAAGACCTGCGCCTTCCACCTCAGCTTCTCGTCCGAGATCTGTTCAACCTGCTCGAGTTTCTTCATGAACCGGGGAAAGTCGGCGAACTGGGTCCACTGGTCGTACACCAGATCGACCGGTGCGCCGATGTCGATCTGTTCGACGATGTTGGTGATCTTGTCCCTCTTGCCCTTACCCGTGCCCTTGCCGCCACCGGTGAGCGCTTGCTTGAGGTCCTGGCCCTTCTCCTTGATCTTTCCGGTCACCGACGACATGCCGGCCTTGAGCGCGACCTTCGCGGGCGACTCGCCCTGCGCCAGCCCGGTCACGGCGGACGCGAGACCTCCATTTCCGCCGCCCTCGGTGAACTGGTCGAGATTGCCCACGGTCGACGAGACGGTGTCGGTCAGCGACTTCACCCCCTTCTGGGCGACGGCGCCGACGAGATGCTGCAGGGACGACTTGAGCTGATCCGCGCCAGGCGTGGTTGCCTTCTCGTCGGTCCCTTCCTGCGTTGTGGTCATCACCCTCACCTCCCGGTCCGTCGCACGGGTGCGTGGGCGGCCGTCGCGGACCGCGTGCGGGTGCGCGACGTGGACTCGGAGTCCTTACGTGTGCGCGGCGTGCCGCGTCGCGACGCCGAGCCGCGCGCGGAAGACCTGTGCCGGGGGGCCGCGTCGTCCCGGCCCTCTTCGTGATCGGATCTCACGTCCTCGTCGCTCTCCGTGCCGCCGGCATCTCCCGTATCGGCGTCATCTGTGTCTGCTGCGGACTTCGCCCGCTTCGTCCGTTGCCGAGAGGAAGTGGACTTCGGAGTCGCGGATTCGGCTGTGGCTGTGTCTTTCTCGCCCTTCTCGGCCTTTCCGTCCTGCTCTTCCTCGTCTTCGTCGTCCTTCCCGCCGCCCAGCAGGCCCTCGCCGACCTTGCCGACGGTGTCGCCGACGTCCTCGCCCACCTTGCCGACGCTCTCGCCCACGCCGGACCGGACACCTTCGATGCGGTTGGTGAGGGCGTCGATCCGGTTGCTCGCGGCCGCGACCGCCGCCCGCTTCGCGGCGTCGGTGAGTTCACCCCGGACACTTTCCGTGAGCTTGCCGACCTCGGCGGACTCCCCGAGCCGTTTGATTCCTTCCCGAACCAGTTGGCGTGAGTTGTCGGGAAGACGTCCCGTCGCTCCCGCGCCCGCGAGCATCAGCGCAACCTTCATCTTTCGCGTTCGGCCCAGGAAGTAGCCGGCCGCGACACCGAGTGCGACTCGCATGCCACCTTTCATGACCTGTTCCTTCGTACGGGGGAGGGACATGCCCGGTACCCCACCGGCCCGGATCGCCGCGCTCCACCCGTTCCGGTTAGCCGCTGCGACGCCCGCACAAACACCGATTTCGGAATCCGACGGGACTCGGGGCGAATGACTCGCGCCGCCGCTGGGTACTCGGATCCAAAGGCGACCAGGAGGACGAGATGACCGATCCACGCGCCGAAAGCCCCGACCCCGACCCCCGCAACACCCCGGACCTGGAGCCAGGTGGGGGCGTGCCCGCAGGGTCCACTCCGCCCGCATCCGGCGGAACCTCCGGTGTGTCGGAGCACGAGCCCGACACCCGCCACGGATTTCCGGCGACGGGTGCCGCCACGATCGTGGTGGTCGGTCTCATCGTGGTCGTCTTCGCCGCGGTGGTGGTCGCGCTCATCCTGATGGCGACCGGCGTCTGGTGATCCGAGCGCCGTCGGGAGGCCGCCCGTTCCGGGTTCGCGTCGAGCGGGGGCACCACTGTCGGCGACGCGAACCTTGAATTGGCGATCAACATCGTCATCACCCCGATCGGGGGTGACGCCGGCCAGCCGTCGGTGTTCGTGCGGTGGTTGGCCATGAAGCGGGCCTTCTTCTCGCGATTGCCACACGTGTTCATGTCGCACCATCTGCGGGTGCGGCTTCGGTTGGTGTCGAAGAACGCGGCCCGGCAGGTGGGTGATGCGCACAGGGCCAGTCTGCCGTCGCGTTCACCAGTGATGACATCGATCGCGTCGGCGGCGATCACTCCCAGGGCGTCGTCGACGCCGGACGCCGACCCGAGTCGCCACCGACGCTCACCCGTGGACGTCAGGACGGCCGAGGCGCGGCCCCGCAGGCTGCAGTCGTTGATGGTGTCGACGGCTGCTGTCGGGAGGGTCTCGGTTCCGTCGCTGCCCGGCTTCGGCTACAGCGACCGCCCCACCACCACCGGGTGGGGCACCGAGAAGATTGCGGCCGCCTGGGTACAGCTGATGGGACGGCTCGGCTACGACCGGTTCCTCGCGCCTGGCGGCGACTGGGGCGGCAACATCACCACGGTGCTCGCGGGCCGGTTCCCGGGGCACGTCTTGGGCGTCCACACCCTGTTCGCGGAGGCACCGCCGGGGTTGTCCGTGGACGGGCTGACGGCGGACGAGCGCCGATGGACCGAGGAGACCCGCGACTTCTGGCACCACCGGGCGGCGTACGCGAAGCAGCAGGCCACGCGGCCGCAGACCGTCGGGTACTCGCTGGTCGACTCCCCGGTGGGGCTGCTCGCCTGGATCCTCGACAAGTTCGCCGAGTGGTCGGACACCGAGGACAGTCCCTTCGAGACGATCTCGATGGACGTGGTGCTCGACGACGTCACGCTGTACTGGCTGACGCGGACCGGCGCCTCGGCGGCCCGCATCTACTACGAGAGCCACGACTCGCTCGATCCCGAGCTTCGGGTCGACGTGCCGTCCGCGATCACCATGTATCCCCGCGACATCGAGAAGTGCCCACGCCCGTGGGCGGAGCAGCGGTATCGGCGGATCGTCCGATGGCAGGAACCCGAGACCGGCGGTCACTTCCCGTCGCTGGAGGTCCCTGACCATTTCGTCCGGGATCTGCAGGAGGGTCTGGCGGCGGTGCTCGCCGTCACTCGGACAGCGACGCCGTCCGGTGGGACCACATAGTTCGGATCGGATCGTCGGAGTAGGCGCCGCAGGTTGCCGCGCACACACCGACAGCTCCGAGGCGGCGGCTACGGTGATCCGGCCGCAGGCGCCGGGTCGGGCGGATAGGTGACCACCCCGTCCGGGTCCACCGACGGAGCCGCGCCCCATTGCCCCAGCCGATGCGGCCGCGGCGCGGCGTTGTTCACCAGATGCACCACGCTCCAGCCGCGGGCGGTCAGTGTGTTCGCAATCAGCAGGCGGTGGCAACGCCACGGCATCGGCTCGCCGCACATGATCGCGACGTGCCGATCGGCGGCCAATGTGGTGAGTCGCTTCAGGCCCGCGTCGAAACCTGCGGTGAGCGTGTAGTCGGCGTAGTTCTTGAAGCTCGTGTTCTGCCAGCCGGCGTTGATCGTGGGGTCGACGTCGTGCTGCTTGGGCCGCCGACCGGCGAGCTCGGTGAGATGGAGGTACTCGATGTCTGCGGCACCCAGCCACGCGGTCATCTCGTCGGCGTCGAACTGCGGACTGCGCCGCGATCCCGGCATCTTCCGCACGTCCACGACCATGTCGATGTCGGCCTGCGCGAGCGTGTCGAGCACGACGGACGGCGGGCAGGTCCAGTGCCCGATCGTCCACAGCTCACCCGGTTCGGCGCTCATGGCCCCATGCTCGCAGCAAGGCGACGATCACACCGGGTACTCGCGCGGGCACGCCGCTTCACGCGCCAGATCGATGGCGGCCGCGATCGCCATCGACACCACCGGGCCGTGGCCCGGCAAGACGGTGTCCGCGTCGAGGCCGGCGAGGTGGTCGAGTGCTGCGAGTGTGTCCGCGTGACCGTGGTCGAAGACCGGCGGAAGCAGTTGCGGGCCCTGAGTCTTCGACAGCGGATGCGCGGTGACCAGGGCATCGCCGGTGACGACGACACCGTGCTGCGGCAAATGGAACGCGGTGTGCCCGGAAGTGTGGCCGTGGGTGGCGACCGGCACCGGGCCGCCCGGGAGGTCCAGGGGGCGACCGGAGGTGACGGCCTGCGCGTTCACTGACACCGACCTGGTGGCGCCGGCGCGGGCGATGCGCAGCAGCCACGGCAGCACGCCATGCCTGTGCAGCATCGGGATGAAGTCCTTACCGGTGGCCTGCTCGAGGTAGTCCCGTCGGCGTGCGCCACCTCGGTGGGATCGGTGAAGACGGGGATTCCGTAGCGTTCATGGAACGAGACGATCGCGCCCATGTGGTCGACGTGCGCATGTGTGAGCAGCGTGCCCTGCACATCCTCCGGCCGCCGCTCCAGCGATCGGATCGCCCCGTCGACTGCGGCCACATCGCCTGGATAGCCGCCGTCGATCAAAGTGAGCGCGTCACCATCTCGCAGGAGCACGAAGTTCACATGCGTTCCGCTGCCACGGAACACATCGGGCGCTACTTCCTCAACCGTCGTCACGGGAATCGATTGTGACTCAATGTCGGCCGAGCAGTGAAGACCGCACGGTTCATCGACGCTGCAGGTGCACCGGTCGGCATACGGGCGCTCGTACGGCCGGACCGTTCTTCTTCCTTTTTTTGGGGGGGGTTGACCGGTCCGCCCGTCAGCGCTCAGCGGTGCGCCGCCCGCCCGCGTTGGGCCAACGTCACGACGAGTACTGGCAAGCCCTGGGTGAGAACGAGCACTGTGACGACGACACCGATGCTCACGCCCGGCGCCGAATTCCAGAGCGCGCTTCCGATAGCCAGCGCGGCAACGATGCTCGAGAGCCATGCCGCGTCGCGACAACGACGTCCGCGCATGGAACGCCGCGTTGCACGCTGACCATCGTTGTCGCGGGCCGCCATCACGGCACCCATTGCGTTCAGCACGACCGCTAACAGTGTTGCGATTACGCCGACCACCATTGCTACCCCCTCGTAGATACGCGATTTCGACTCTAGGCGGTCTTCAGCGTGGGGAAGAGCGACTTCATATTTGAGGGCGCGGCACACCCACGCGGTACGTCGAGAGTTGTGGCTGCGGTACTGCCTAGGGTGTTGCTATGGGGTACAGGCGGGGGTTGATCGCGGCCGTGGCGGCGCCGGTTGTGGGAGCAGGGGCTCTGTCGGGTTGTGTGACCAACGTGGATACGCCCGCGACGTTCGCTGCGATGGTGACGATTACTGGTGACGCAGACGAGGCGAGGGTCGATTCCGGTGAGTGCGTCTGGGCCGGTGCCGCGCACCTTGTGCCGGGCTACGTGGTATCCATCTCTGCTGGATCCGCTGCGACCACTGCGACCGCGCCCTTGAGAGTCGAATCGATCGAAACGGATCCCGACAATTGGACTGGGACATGCACCTACTCCGCGTATTTCGAGGCGATCGCCGCGAACCAGAGAATCTACGAGCTGTGGGTGAGTAACAACATCCCGCAGCCGTCCTTCACAGCGGACCAACTGAAAGACGGACCCACCTACCACCTGGAAGGGCCGGTCCTTGATCCGATCGCTGAGTAATCAGACGTCGTCCGCTTCTTCGGTACGGTAGCCAAGCCGGATCCACAGGGCTGATGCTGCCCCGAGGAGTCCTGTAATAGCGATCGCCGAGTGTGGATGCCTGGCGGGATAGGTCAGTTCGCAACGGGAGGCGATTGAGGACAACCCAGAGTCGCTCCATGGGTGCATTGCCGGTCCGGGTGAAGTGGCCGACCAACCGGGCGCGGCATCACACTGCTGATCGCTGCGGTGCCGCGCCGGTCGCGATACGAGCAGTCAGTCTCCGAGGATGGAGATGACGGTTGATTCTTGCGGGACGGTGAAGGCTGGGATTTGGAAAGGGGTGAGGTATTCCTCGATCCCGGGATACTCGGCCACCCACATGGCCCGATCGTTCTCGTGGCGTCCGCAAGTCGCGAGTATGACGTAGGAGCCAGCGGGGACGTCGGTGAGTGTTTGTGTGGTGACTCCGGCCGGGGTAGGGCCTCCGGTCTGCCAGGGCTGGGGGCCGAGCACGACGTCAGCGACTGGTGGGAGGACACCCCCGGGCGCCTCCGCCAGGACTGTCGCACAGGACAGTTCGGTTCCGGAGTTGTTGGTGATCGTGTTGATGACGGTGGAGCCGTCGACGGCGAAGCTGTAGGTTACGTCGCCTGCGCTGGCGGCGGATGCGGCCGCCGGTGCTGCGGTTGCGAGTGGAATGGCGGCTGCTGCAATGAGCGCGGCACGGGAGGTCAGTCGCATACTTGAGTCCTCTTCGTCCGAGATGGCCAGTGTTGATTCTTGATCTTGGCCTCACACAACCGCCGCCGGTGTGATCCTCGGTCGTTGCGGCGTCGGGCAGGACGCTCACCTGGGAATGTGTGCGGGCATCGGCGTGGCGTAGCTATGGGACACCGACGACAGCGGCGCTGTTGCACCACTGAGGATGGCGCGGTGAACCCTCCACCCGGCCTCGACGGCTGGGTAGAGCTCTTTCCCGGCACCCCGACGGTTCGCCATCTGAACAGTCCCGCAACGGTATTCGTGGATGTCTCGCGCGTCTCGCCGCTGCGCGTGCGGGCTGGGGGAGTGCAGCTGGAAGCGCGGATGCACGGGTACCTCCACTGCTGGCTCCGAATCGCTGATGACCGCTGGCTCGCATAGGTCTGCATCCGCGCCTGATCCGCCAACGGGTGCAGCGAACTCGACGTCTGTTTGTGGGTCGACGCCTCCGACGGCGCGCGCCGGTACGTGTGATGGCACCGTGTCGGGGGCGCGCGCGGTCAGAAACCACGGTAGACCCCGTCCGGGCCGGCGGACTCGACGAATTCGTCGAAGTCCATGTTGCTGATGGAGAGGTTGTTTTCGACGGACCACATCTGAGAGGGGATGACGCGGACGGTCTGGCCGCGGGTGCTGCCGAAGTCCTCGGGGCCGGTGTCGACGGCGAGGATCGGGTGTTCGGGGTCGGTGATGGTGGTGTGGTCGGCGATGAAGACGTAGTACGGCGGATGGTCCCCGATGCGCTCGATCAGGTCGGGGATCGACAGTCCATTGTTCTCGGGATTGTCGATGCAGGTGAGGTCAGCCGAGAAGTCCGAGTTCTCGCCTTCTCCGGGTGCCATTGCGGCCGCAGCGGCTTCACGCCACTTCGCGTCGTCGCTGAAGTCTGTTCGGATCAGGAGGGAGACGCCCCCGTCGCCGCCGAGATAGTCAGCGAGTCGGCGTCCGGTCCCGAGCATCCGGGTCAGTTTGGCATCGGCCTGTTCGGCGGCCTCCAGGTCGATTGCCTCGCGAATCTGATCGGCCGGGGTAGAGGGCAGATCCGCGGGAACGATCGAGGCGATGATGCGTTCGCAGTCGCCGGTGTCGATCGGCGTGTGACTGCGGATCTCGTAGGTCCACGGGCCGACCGTGGCGCGGTGCATCAGTGGGGTCCGGGTGCTCAATTCGCCTGCAGGCTCGCCGAGTTCGGTCACCCATTGCCGCAGCGTGAAATCCTGATAGTTGGGCATGACCTGCAGATTCAATGCCCCGGTGCGAGGATCGCCGTCGATGGGCCGGGCCTGGATCTTCCCCGGTGTCCAGGTGACCTGCGCGGCCGGCATCTGGGACAGCGCCTGCATCTTCGCTTCGTACTCACGCTGACCTGCGTTGGCGAGGTCTTCCTCGTCCCGGGTGGGTCCGGTCCAGGTGAACAAGGCAGGGTCGAAGGGCTCGTCGATCAGGGGGTCTGAGAGTTCCAGGGCAAGACCTGGCGTCGATCGGGACAGTGCGACACCGGTTTCCGCGTCGATGACGTAAGTGACAATACGGCCCGTGCGGTTGATGGACTGGTCTGTGAACTGCACTTCCCAGCCGGTGCGGCCGCGCACGTCGACTTCTCGCGGCGAGGTGGGTTCATCCAACTGAGCGGGAACACCCTGCTCCTGCGGCAACCACATCGAGTACGCCTGCAGGAGGAGGGAGGGTGCGTGACCGGTCATCATCACCCACCGATGCGGGGACTTCACCACATGCACCATGATTCCGTCGTCGCCGCGGCGGTACTCGTCAGTCGCGTTCTCGATGTAGGTGACCTCACCGGAGGCGTTCTCGATCCGCCACGAGGTCGGCGGCTGAAACCACACCTTGCCCGTATACGTGCCGTCGGCCCACGTCTCGGCACGCACCGATCGACCCATCGTGCTGTAGCTCAGTCCGCGCACCTGCGGCCACGTCATCGACATTCGCCCAATGTATCCGGCACCCCAGAACTCGGCCGCGCGTGCGTACGGTAGTGGTGGGCGAACCTGACACGGCTGTAAAGCTGGGCGTGGCAGGAGAAGCCATTTTCGATGCCTGGCATCCCCGATGAAGATCAGTCCGTGGTTGCCCCGGTCGTATTCGTCGCGGAGCATCTCGAGGGCGCTGGAGGTCAGGTGTTCGGATTCGTCGATGATGCGGAGTTGGATGCGGTCGCCGCGGGCGGAGGGGTCGGTGTGCTCACCGATGCAGACGCTGGCGTGGGTGGTGATGCGGGCGAGGTCTTCGTGGATGCGTCGGACGGTGGTGCCAGCGTAGAGGGTGTAGACGATGGTGCGGTTGCGTGCGCGTGCGCGTGCGGCGCTGATGGGGCGTTCAGCGTCCTTGTCGCGTGGTCCCCATTCTTCGAGGAGTGGTTCGGCTTTGTCCCAGCGGGCGTGGCGGCGGGCAGAGAGGGTTTTGCCGACTCCGGCTGGGCGTAGCAGATTCCGATGGTCGCCTCGCGGCGGACGGTGTCGGCGAACTCGGCGAACCCGACGGTGTGCTTTGGTGGTGATGAAGGTGTCCGTCGGTGTCCGAACTCGCGGCAAGGACAGCGCCACCACCCGCACGAACGCTCGGCAGGGATGGCATATCGGGCGCGGGACGGCTCATTTGTCAATGAGTCTTGGACGTAGGCCATTGCCTGTTGCGCGCCAGGGTCGGCGAACCTCTGCGCGAGGTCGGCCGGGGCAACGTCCTCGAACCGCTCGTGAACCCACCACAGGTGACCTTGGGGATCGCGAACGCGGGCCTCCCGCTCGCCGAAGGCCGATTCGGTTGGCTGAGTCAAAAGTCGAGCACCAGCTTCTACTGCACGGTCGACAGCCTCGACGTGACCAATGCGTCCGTCGGGTCCGAGCATCCGCGAGCCGGGGGTCTCGTACGCTTGAATCGCTGCTTCTAGGAACGCGATCTCAGCTTCGGTATTGTCGCTGATCACCCAGGGATCCACCCGGGAGTAGCGCGGGGGAACGTTCACTTCTGTTGGTTCCACTCATGAGGCGATCATTTCTGAGGCAACCGACAGACGTGATGCCCAGGGGACCTCTCCGCGCGTCCCGATAGACCAACCTCCACCGGACACACTCACTCCCGACCTGGGTGCGACTTCCGCGGTTGGATGGCGGGGTTCTTCCGACGCGTCGTGGCGGGACGTTGCTGCGCTCGATCGCCACTGGGGCTCGCGCTCCGCAAGGGGATCGTCCTCGCGGTGACCCGGCGTAGGTCATCGGAGCGACGGCGGGGTCAGCGGGCGGCAGTTCGACGAACCCATACTTCTCGCAGAACTGCTTGGTCAGGGCCCGCCAGAGAGGCTGTATTCGAAGTAGCGGTCGCCCCATTTGAGGTAGGCACGGGTGGTGGCTTGGCCGCGGATTTCGTCGTTCTGGAATTGGTAGATGGCGTGGCGGGGCCAGAGGTTGCTGACATGTTCGAGGGTGTAGTCGGCGTGCCTCGGTCGGCGGATCTCGTCGCGCTCGTGGCTCCGGCTGTTGCTGAGGAGGTATGTGCGGCCGAGGGATTCGAGTCGTTCGGGTGGGGTGAAGATATTGATGCTGTGGTAGATGAACATCGTGTAGAGGATCCCGGCGGCGAGCAGCGCGGTGAGGATGAGGACCCCGTATCGCAGTGTGCGGCGCAACGTTGTCGACATGTGGGCACAGTATGTCGTCCGTAGCCGGAACCGCCGGATTCCAACCTACTTGTCATCACCGTTGGCCATCGGTGGGAAGGGTGCGTCGAGGACCCGTTGCCGGCCCCGCAACAGGGAGAGGGTGTAGGTATTGCCTATCGTCAGGGCGATCAACGGTGCCGCGTCGGCGACGCCGGTGGGGCCCGGCGGCGATCAGCTGTGACGGAAGTCGGATCATGGCGCGATCCTCGGAGACCGTGCTCCGACCTCCGTGCGATGGAACTACGGATGTGTCGTTCCGCGCTCCACCCGCCCGGCCTCGACGAGTGCGCGCGAGACTGCTGCGTCGATGCGGGTGTTTCCCTCGTTCAGTTCGAGGATCTGCCTGCCGATGCGGGGTTCGTGCAGAATGTGGGCGAGCGTCGCGGCCACGTCGCCTCGGCTGATTCGACCGTGCAGTTCGGCGGGGCCGAGGGCGACGAGCCCGGTTTCGGCGTCGTCCGTCAGCAGAGAGGGGCGCAGGATCACCCAGTCCAGTCCGCTGCGGGTGAGTACAACCTCCGCCTCCTTCTTCACGGAGAAGTAGTACTACTCGTCTGCCGGAAGGCTGCGCTCTCTCCACGCCTCGGGGAACACGGACACGAGCGCCACCCGGCCGACGCCGGCCAGGCGCGCCGCTTCGATGGTCTTGGCGACCCCCTCCCGGTCGACAGCCTCGGTGACACCTCGTTTTCCACCGTTCGATCCCGCGGCGAATACGATCACGTCCGCGTCGGCGACGGCCGATGCGAGGTCGTGCGGCGTCATCGCACCGAGTTCCGCGACGACAGTCTCGATATTGACTGCAGCGAACTCCTCCTGGTCACGGGTCGACCGCGTCAGGCCCCTGACGGTGTCGCCTCGGCCCGCTAGTCGCTCAGCGAGTAGCCGACCGACTCTCCCGGTGATTCCGATGACAAAAACGTTCATCGGCGTGCCATATCGAAAGTCTCGCTTCGCCATTCGTCGATGACGCGGACAACATCGTCGAGGTGCGACTCGAGGAGGAAGTGGCCGCCGTCCATCAGCTCGATGCGCGCATGGGGCACGTCCTTCCGGAAGGCCTCGGCACCGGCGGGCCCGAAGATCTCGTCGTTCCTCCCCCACACTGCGAGTACGGGAATCCGGGCGGTGCGCAACCAGTCGTGCACCGCAGGGTACAGCTGTCGATTGGTCGCGTAGTCGGCGAACAGGTCCAGCTGAGCACGGTCGGATCCCGGGCGACCGAGCAGAGCGAGGTCGTGTTCCCAGGCGTCGGGGTCGACGGTCGTCTGGTCGGCGACTCCGTGCTTGTACTGCCATTCCACCGCCTCTCGCTCGAGTGCGGGTCGCAACGCGGTTTCGTGCTCGACGGACCGATCGGCGCCGTAAGCCCAGATCGGTTCCCAGAACGCCGGCACGAAACCTTCCTCGTACGCATTACCGTTCTGCGAGATGACGGCCTCGACCGACCGCGGCTCGGCCAACGCCAGGCGCCAGGCGATCGGTGCGCCGTAGTCCTGTACGTACACGGTGTATTTCGCGACACCGATCGTCGACAGAAAGGCGCGCGTCACGTTCGCCAGGGACTCGAACGAGTAGTCGAAGTCGTCGACGGAAGGAGCCGACGAGCGGCCGAACCCGATGTGGTCGGGAGCGATCACCCGATACGTGCCCGCAAGCGCCGGGATGAGGCGGCGAAACATGTGCGAGCTGCTCGGGTATCCGTGCAGCAGAAGGAGAACGGGCGCATCCGGGGATCCTGATTCACGGTAGAAGACCTCGTGGTCGCCGACGGCGACGGTGCGGTGGTGGACAACACTCATGACTAACCCCTTAAATAGGTGTAACTGGTTAGCGCGAAGGTAGCATGAGGAGTAGACCGACGCGACCGGAGGAAGGGGTGCAAGTGGTTCAGGACGAGGATCTGCTGTTGGCATTGCTGAACAGCGCACCGATCGTCGACGGCAAGAAGGTCGACAACCTGCCAGGTTCAGCCGGTCGCGAGTTGACCCAGCAGTTCGGTGGAACGGGGTCGCAGACCGAGATCGCGCACCTCCAGCGGATGCGGAACGCCCTGCACGACGTAATTCGCGACCAGGCCGACGCCCATGCAGCCCTCGACTCACTGCTTCGCGACGCGGTTCTCACCCCCGAGGTCGGGCTCACCGGGATCAAGTGGGAGTTGCAGACTTCCTCGGACGAACGGCTCGCGGTTCGTGCCGCGATGGCCTGGTCCGAGGTCACGGAGCGAATGCCCGGCCGACTTCGCCCCTGCGCCAACGCCGAGTGCAACCTCTTCCTCATCGACCACAGTCGTCCGGGAAGCGCCAAGTGGTGCTCCATGAGCACCTGCGGGAACAGGATGAAGGTGCGCACACACGCCCACCGCAGACGGGAGGTCTGACGCGCCGAGTAGCGCACACGCGGCAGCGCGCCGAAGTCGACGGCCACAGCCGGTGCATTCGTGGCTACCAACCCGCGGGCGCCGCGGTCAGACGCCGCCCTCGTCGTGCAGACCCCGGTGGGAAAGGATCTGCGGCATGTGATCCTGGGCCCAACTGCGCAGGCCTCGGGTCACCTGGTGGAGCGATCGACCGAGGTCGGTCAGCTCGTAGGAAACGGTGACCGGCACCGTCGGTATGACGGTGCGCGTGATCAGACCGTCACGCTCGAGTGCTCGCAACGTCTGCGTCAACATCTTCTGACTGACGCCGGCCAGTATCCGCGCAATCTCGGAGTAGCGCAGCGCCTTTGCGGCGTCTGCCGTATCGACTTCCGTGCTCCCGCGATCCGACGCCTCGCCACCGAGTGCGCACAGGACCAGAACGACCCACTTGTCGGAGATCCGGTCGAGCAGTTGCCGACTCGGACACTGCGCCAGAAACGCGTTGTACTGAGCCTTCTCCACCGCTCGCTTCTGGGCCGCGCTCGTCGTTGCCAATTCGGTCCGCTTCCTCTCGAGTAAGTTACGCACTTCGAGGTGCCTACTTCCACACGGGAAGCGACTCTTCGATGATGGTCGTCGGTGGCGGCGAGCGCCACCTCGGATCAAGGAACAGGCGAATACGATGGAAGCACTCGACACTTCACTTCCCGGCGGCACTTGGACTCTCGGCGACTCTGCCGTCACCAGGTTCGGCTACGGCGCAATGCAGCTCGCGGGTCCCGGAGCCATGGGTTCACCCGCCGACCGCGACGGCGCTCTGGCCGTTCTCCGGGAGGCCGTGGCAGCCGGCATCACCCACATCGACACCAGCGACGCATATGGCCCCCGGACCACGAACGAGCTGATCGGCGAAGCCCTCCGCCCCTACCCCGACTCACTGTTCATCGCCACGAAGGTGGGCGCGAAGCGCGACGCCCGAGGCGGCTGGCCCACCGCCCGGCGGCCCGAAGACCTCCGAACGCAGGTGCAGCAGAACCTTCGGTCCCTGGGGGTCGAGGTTCTCGATCTCGTCAACATGCGGATGGGCGACGCGACCGGCCCGCAACCCGGCTCCCTCGCAGAAGCGTTCGGCACGCTCTCGGAACTGCAGGAAGAGGGTCTGATCAGACATCTCGGGGTCAGCAACGTCACCCCCGCGCAGGTCGCCGAGGCGCAGGACATCGCCCCGATCGTGTGCGTTCAGAACATGTACAACCTCACGCACCGCTACGACGACGCCCTCATCGACCAACTCGCCGAACAGGGCATCGCCTATGTGCCGTTCTTTCCGCTGGGCGGGTTCACGCCGCTGCAGTCCGAAAGGCTCTCGGCGGTGTCGGAAGAGCTCGAGGCGGCGCCGCTGGCGGTGGCTCTCGCGTGGCTCCTCCAGCGATCCCCGAACATCTTGCTGATCCCCGGCACATCGTCGACGGCACACCTCCACGAAAACATCACCGGCGCGGCGCTTTCACTTCCCGAGGACGCCGTGACCGAGCTGGACAGGATCGGTCGCTGACCCCCGGACGGCAGCGCTCCAGCGGCCTTTTGGACAGCTGAGTACATAATTGTGTAGCGTGGCGGGCATGGGCAGGCCGAGAGGGTTCGACGAGGTCGCGGTTCTGGACGCTTCCGCCGAACAGTTCCGGGTGCACGGGTTCGCGGATACCTCTACCGAGCAGCTGTGCGACGCGGCCGGCGTCCGCCGGAGCAGTCTGTACAACACCTTCACCTCGAAGGACGAATTGTTCGTTCGCTCGCTGGAGAGAAGCGTCGCCGTCGCCAAGGAGCAGCAGGAATCGGTCCTGACGGACGTCGAACTGTCGGGAGCTGAACGCCTGACAGCCCTCTTCGCGCTCGTCCTGGACGAAGAGCGTCAAGCCAGGAAGAACGGGCACGCCGCAGGATGCATGGTCGTGAGCACTCACATGGCGCCCGACGTCGGCGCGCGCGAACCCCGAGTGAAGGACATCCTCGACCGCTTCCTGGCCGATCAGCTCGCGCTCGTGGCCGACGCGGTACGAGCCGGACGACTCGACGGCACCCTGCGGACGGATCTCGCACCGAAGCAGGCCGCCCTGATGGTGGTGTCGGCGATCTCCGGGATACGTGTCCTGGCACAGGCGGGCACCATGCCCGCCGAGCTGCGCAAGGTCGCCGATCTGCACATCGACTCCCTGAGGGCGTGAACGTCGGTGCACTGCACTCTCGAACTCTGCCCGCATTTTGGACTCTCAAATACATAACAAGTTTTCGATCACCGAAGGAAGTCCATTGAAGAAACACCTGTACCTACTCATGCTGACGATGATCATCGTGGTCTCGAGTGAGCTGCAAGTGCCCGCGATGATGTCCGAGATGGCCGAGGACCTCGACGTGGACACAGGAAGGATCGGGTTGCTCGTCTCGATATTCGCGCTCGGCATGGCACTCGGTGGACCGGTGATCGCCTATGCTCTGCGGCACCGCCCACCCAAGCAGGCACTGCTCACAGTTGTCGCCGCCTACGCAGTCCCCGAGATGCTCGTACCCGTCGTGCACGAGTACTGGTGGGTGGTGCTGATGCGCATCCTGACCGGCTGCCTCGCAGGAGCTGCCGTAGGGCTATCGATCGTCTACGCCACCAGACTTGCGCCGAGTACGGACAAGATCGGCGAAGCCGTGTCGATCGTATTGAGCGGCATCATGGTCGGCACGGTGGTAGGGCTTCCCGTTTCCCACTTCATCGCCGGACGCTGGAACTGGCAGGCCACCTTCTACATTCTCGGCGCTGCCGCCCTGGCCGTATTCGCGCTCAGCCTCCTCACGCTTGCTCCGAGGAGCGCCGCCAGTGCCGCCGACAATGCTCAGGACTTGCGCAATCTTCGTCTCCCCAGCCTGTGGGCGCGCTACCTCGTGAGCTTCCTGACCATCGGAGCTGCATACGCGGCGTTCTCCTACTTCACTCCTCTTCTCGAGGACAGCGCCGGGTTCGGTGCGGACGCGACGACGCTGATACTCCTCGCGTACGGACTCTGTGCCCTCGTCGGCAATCTGATCGTCGGGAAGCTGGCAGACAAGCACGCCGTCGGCGTTCTGCGATTCGGCCATGCCTTGCTGTTCGTCTCACTCGGCGTGCTCGCACTCGCGGGCCAGACCCAACCTCTGGTTCTCACCATGGTGCTTGTCGTCGGGCTCGCCGGGGTGTCCATGAACCCGCCCCTGGTGACCCGGGTCGTCGAAATCGGGGGCACGGGAAATCTCGTCAGCACCTTCCACACGTCGGTGATCACTTTGGGCATCACCGCCGGAACTGCGTTGAGCGCCTTGACCATCAGCATGTTCGGAAACGATCCCGCAGTTGCCATGTGGACCGGCAGCGCGTTCGCGCTTCTGGCCGCGGTCACGCTCGCCCTGCAGAGAGGCCGCACGCGGGCGGCGAACGACGAACTCGATCGGCCGGCCGAGGTCGAGGTCGGCGTCAGCTGAGCTCCGCTTCCCGGTGCACTGCTCGCCCAGGTGCGTGACCGCGACGCACCTGGGCGGAGGGTGGAAGACGGTTCGCGTGGCAGATCGATATCGTCCCAACGAAGCGGATCGACCTCTTCCTTCGCCGGAATCGACGAGTCAGGCGGAAGGGCGTTCATCCCCCTCGGTGAGGTTGCGCCCTCGCGTTGGGCTGCGATCACCGCGATCACCGCGATCACCGCGATCACCGCGATCGCCGCATGCGTGGCCAGTGAACCCCCCACGCTCACCGAGGCGGCGTCGAACGCATGGGGAGAGGCACTCAACAGATTGAGCGCGCCCAGGTTCGACTCGGTGGTGTAGAGCTGGAAGGCGAGCATCGAGCCGATCCCCACCGGTCCTCGTGCGCCATGTCGTCCACCCGAACCGTCTCGTGCTCCCAGATCGCCTGCAGGCACGGACCGTCGTCGACCTCCTGTTGCAGGTCGTCGATCCGGCTCGGCAACTCGGATGTCCCGGCGCGCGATTCCAGACGCCCGCCCCGCACGGCCAGCGTGATGTCCGCGTGCTCGGCCCCGGGAACGAGCTCGACCGGGGCACGCGACGACGGGCACGCCGCGCTTCGGCACACGCGCCGTAGCAGTCGCCGCGGCGGTGACCGTGTGGGTGCGGATCCATGTCCCGTCCGCCGTCGGCGACGCACCGCGGCCGGCAGGCACCGACGAGCCCACGACGCGGCACGCGGCGTTCCCGTCCGGAGCCCTCCGGATGCTCGGAGCCGCCGCCGTGGTGGGCGCCGCCACGACGGTCGCGTGGACCTTCGGTCACGAACTGTCGTCATGTTCTCCGTAGTGGCGTGTAGTTCAAAGCAATTGCGCACCGCGACCTACGCTGCGCCGTATGGGCGCGAGGGAAGTGCCACCCGAGGCGGTCGCGGAGACGATCGACGCGCTGCAGCCCGGATCGGATACATGGCAGCAGGCGTGGGTCGCCCGCGACACCGACGCCGGCCGCGCCACTCGCGCACCGCACCGGGATCAAGGCCGCGATCGCGGCGGCCGCGGGAGTCGACCCGCGCCCCGAACTCGAACGTGCCCTACGTGCTGGAATCGTCACCGACGAACCCGCCGCGGCGCAGTCGAAGCAGACGAAGCGGCGTCGGCGGTCGGGTGGCAGTGACGATCAGCTTTCGATGTGGTGAGCCGTCGAGGTCTGAGGTTCGACGATCGCGACAGCGGAACTGGAGAATGGGGGAGTGAGACTCGAGGGCTGGAACAGCATCCCGAAGGGATTCGCGGCACGCTTCGATCTGTCGCGGGCGCCGTGGTGGCTGCGAGCGTGGATGGCCACACCCTTCGTTGACCGGTTCGCGTATCCGGTTGTAGTCGGCCGGGGTCTCGGATACCTCACCGCTCATCCGGGATCTCGTCCCGCGGCACTGCCCCCAGATGCAGCGGCTCGTGGTTGGCGACTGGAAGACCCGCCAGTCTCTGATGGCGGGTCATTCCTGTCGGGGCGCACCAGCAGGTAGGGGAGCTTGCGTAGCCGCCGGCACCGCTGCTCAACCATGGCGCCACTTGGAGGCTACGGCCCGTCCCGGGCTATGTGGGCCACGGCTTGTTGACATTGTGGCGGTGGGGTGGTGTCAAGATCGGCCAGCAGATTTCTGTGGTGGTGAACGTTGTGGGAGCTGAGGGCGTGCCGACGCGGCCATGAACAACGAGCCGCCGGCCGCGATCAGCTGAAACCACTGCGACGGATGGATGGTCGCCGCTGCGCCACCAGAGAGGGTGCGCAATACGAAGCCCGGCGACACGATGCGGCCGTGGAGAATCCCCTGATGCTCGAGCCCGAAACAGTAGGCGGGCTGGTGACCGTGTGGACCGCCATCGCCGACCTCCACGTCCAGGGCATCGCCCCCGAGCAGTGACAGTGCTATTCGCACATGCTCTGCACAGCTCCTGCCGGGCGGGGTGCATCTGCGCGGCTCAAATCTGAGCGAAGCCGCCGTCCACGGCTAGCTCGGAGCCGTTGACATAGCTGGACGCGTCCGAGGCGAGGAAGACGGCCGCCGCGGCGATCTCTTGGGGCTCGGCCAACCGGCCGAGTGGAACCGACGCCCCGGCGGAGGCGACCGCCTCGGCTGAGATCAGGTCGACTAGACCCTGCGTGCGGGTACCGCCCGGGGAGAGCATGTTGATCCGGTATCGACGCTCCCCGGCGACGTGGGCGAACCCGCGAACCAGGTTACGAAGCGCAGCCTTGGTCGCCCCGTACACGGGCAGATACGGCTCGGGCCGCGAGGCCGCCGTCGATCCGGTGAGGATGATCGACGCCCCCGCCGAGAGCAGCGGCAAGGCCTTCTGCACGGTGAACAGCGAGCCCTTGACGTTGGTGGTGAACATGGCGTCGAACTGCTCCTCGGTGATCTCGCCCAACGGCGCCACGATCCCGATCCCGGCGTTGGCGACCAGGACATCGATCCGACCCGCCTGCTCGGCAACCGTTGCAAAGAGCGCGTCGAGATCCTCGAGCCTGCCCACGTCACAGCGGATCCCGGTCACCCCGGGACCGAGTTCGGCCTCGACCTCGTCGAGCTGCGCCTGGCGACGGCCGGCGACGAACACTCGTGCACCCTCGTCGAGGTACGCCCGCGCGATCGCCAGTCCGATACCCGCGTTACCCCCGGTTACGACCGCGACCTTGCCTTCCAGGACCTTCATGGTAGCTCCTACCTTCTTGTTATTTACCGACCAGTCCATAACAGCCGATGTGGACCGTTTAGTCAAGAATGGAGGCGGAATCGTTCGCCCTCACGCCATTGCGGGAATGCTCAGGGCTTGGGTAACAGGCCGTTGAGCAGGGTCTCGGCCGTAATCGACAGGGCGGCGGGGTCCTGACCGACCCGGCCGAGGACAATCAGCCCGAGCTGACCTGCCAGCACCGCATGGGCGGCGTCTTCCGAATCGACATGGAGGGCGATGTCGCCCTCGCGCTGCGCTCGCCGTATCGCATCGACCAGCATGGAAGTGGTTGCGGCGTAGCTGCGCCGAGCCTCAGCAGCCACCTCCGCAGTGCTCATGGAGAGCTCCATCGCGGTATTGGCGAGCAGGCAACCGCGACGAGCCTGTTCGCCGCCGGGATCGCGTACGGGTCCGGTCACGAAACCGCGAATCACATCGATAGCGCGGTCGGCCTGCTCCAGCCACGAACGCAGCATTCGATCATTGGCCTCGTCGTACTCGCGAAGCACACGCAGGAACAAGCTCCGTTTGTCTCCGAATGCCCCGTACAGACTCCCTTTGCCCAGTCCGCTGGCTGCCACGAGATCGTCGAGGGACGTGCCTGCGTACCCGTTGTCCCAGAACACCGCCTGCACGGCCGCCAGGACAACCTCTTCCTCGAACTGGCGTGGACGCGGCATGCAGCCAGGATATCTGTATTGGACCACCCGGTCCATCATCGCGCCGAGCGGAAGCGCCGTCTATCGAGCGATCTTTCGCCGGTTGGCTGGTTGTCGTACCTCTTAGGGAGGGCTCCACGTATGGCTCGGCCGCACACTCACTGGGGGTGAGTGCTTTTCGTGTCGTCAGCTGGGGCGATGGCATGTTGTCCCGGGCCTGGACGTGACCGCGATTCGCGACGACGCACGGCGCCAGGTGGAGCAGGGCGCGTTGACCTCGGGTAACACTACCGAGGTCGAGCGAGTGATCGACGTTATCAATCAGGTGGTGGCGACTGAGATGGTCTGCGTCATGCGGTACACGCAGAACGCGATCGCGGCCAGCGGCATCGACCGGGCGCAGGTGGCAGCCGAGTTCACCGAACACGCCACGAGGAGATTCAGCACGGGTTGCGTGCCGCCGAGCGCATCGTGATCACCACCTGTCAGGAGATGGTGCGGTGGATCGGCAACTCGGACCCGGCTACCCGCCGTCTCATCGAGGACATTCTCGCCGAGGAAGAAGACCACGCCGACGACCTGAACGACCTCCTCGGCAACTGATCCGCGATGGCCTCCAGCGGGGCTGTCTGCCCGTCGACTCGCGGTCATGGGTCGGTCAGGTCCCCGGATACCGGTTCTCCCGCAGCACGCGAGCGAGGTGTGCCGCGTTCACGGCGAGCGTCGCGTTCGTCGAGGCCACGGCCTCGGGCACGTCGCCGAGATCGTTGTAGTCGCCGGGAGTCATCGCCTCCCCGTTCCAGTACGTGCAACCTTGGGCCGGCACCGAGAAGCCGATGTCGTTCAATGCCTGGAACAGGCTCGCAACGATGGCGTGGGCGCCGTCCTCGTTCCCGACGACCGCGGCTGCCGCGACCTTGTCGAACAGGATCGGACGCCCCTCGTCGTCGGTTTCCGAGAGTTCGGCGTCGAGACGTTCGAGGACGCGTTTCGCGACGCTCGACATCTGTCCGAGCCACGTGGGCGTCGATATCAGCACGATGTCGGATTCGAGGACCGCGCGGCGCAGCGTCGGCCACTGGTCGCCCTCTCCCATATCCTTCTCGACGCCGGGAGCGACGTGATGGTCCACGACCCGCATCGTGCGCCCCGAGACGCCGTGCTTCTCGAGTTCGGCGAGGACCTGCCGGGCGATCAGGTCGCTGCTGGAGGGGGCCGGAGAAGCCTTGAGTGTGCAGACGAGAGCGAGCGCAGTCGGTTCGGTCATGCCTGCGGATACCCAGGCCGGGGCGGGCTCACGCATGTTCCGCGGAATCCGCAAGGTCGGTGTTTGGGGCCGGTCGGCACGGGTAGCCCGTGATCGCCCGTACTCGGAACTGGGAGGCCCCGATGCCCGAGCACCTCGACGACCATGCAGCGCAACTTCACGCGGCCCTGGACGGCGTGGTCGCGGCGACGCCCCGCCTCGAGCGGTGGGGCCGGCATCTCGCCGCGGTCCTGCCCTCGGGAGCGAGGCTGTTGACATGTGGAAACGGCGGCAGTGCGGCGGAGGCGCAGCACCTCACCGGCGAGCTCGTCGGCCGGTTCGAAGAGGAGCGGATGCCACTGTCCGCGATCGCTCTTCACGCCGAGACCTCGTCGGCCACGGCGATCGCCAACGACTACGGCCTCGACGAGATCTTCGCGCGCCAGGTCCGCGCCCATGCCCGCGCCGGCGACGTGCTGCTCTGCCTGTCCACGAGTGGCCGCAGTCCGAACGTCCTCACCGCAGCCAAGGCGGCCCACGAGTTGGGTGTCACGACGTGACGTGGTCCATGACGGGGCGCGAACCCAACCCGCTGGCGGCGGTGGTGGACGAGGCCATCGCGGTGGACGCGCCCCGGGTCTCCACGGTGCAGGAGATCCACCTGGTTCTCGTGCACGCGTTGTGCGCCGAGATCGACACGGCCCTGAGGTCCGAGCAGTGACCCGCGTCGTGGTGCTCGGGGACTCGCTCCTCGACGTGGACCTCGAGGGCCGTGTCGACCGGCTGTCGCCGGAGGCACCGGTCCCGGTGTTCGACACCGACAGCGTCCGGGTGCGTCCGGGTGGCGCCGCGCTGGCCGCCGTGCTGGCGGCCCGCGACGTCGGCGAGGTGGTGCTGGTGACGGCGGTGGCCGCCGACGCCGAGGGGCGGCGACTCGTCGAACTCGTTTCGGAACACTGCGACGTGGTCCCGCTCGACCTGCGGGGGGCGACAGTGACCAAGACCCGGATCCGTACCGACGTCCAGCACCTGCTGCGGATCGACTCCGGCGACGGCGTCACCGCAGGCACGCCCGTGACCTCCGCGGTCGAGCGAGCGCTGGCGGGGGCGGACGCGATCGTCGTCGCCGACTACGGGCGAGGAACGACGCGGCATCGGGGCCTCCGGGCCCTGGTCGAGTCCGGGGCCCGAATGGCTCCGGTGGTCTGGGATCCGCATCCGCGCGGGGCGGCGCCCGGCGCGGAGTGCGCGTTGGTGACGCCGAATCTGCGGGAGGCCTACGGTGCGCTCGGCGGCGGCGCCGACGCGCTGGTGCCGGCCGAGGCCGGGCGGCGCCTGCTCGGACAGTGGGGGACACGCGCCGTTGCGATCACCCAGGGCCCGGCCGGTGCCACCGTCGTCGAACGGGGGCGGCCGGTCCACGTGGTCCCGGTCCCGGAGACGCCGGTGACGTTGCGGACCGGCCGGTCGGACACATGCGGCGCCGGCGACCGCTTCGCCGCGGCGGCCGCGGCCGCGCTGGGCGGTGGTGCGTCGGTGACCGAAGCGGTCACGGTCGCGGTCGATCACGCGTCCCGGTTCGTGTCCGCGGGCGGCGCGGGGTCGATGGCCTCCGTGGACCGCGGGGCGGCATCGAGCCGGGTTCGTCGTCCGAGCCGATCCTGCTCGGACGCTTTCGCACTCGCCGATCGCGTGCACCGGGACGGAGGCCGGCTGGTGGCAACCGGCGGGTGCTTCGATCTGGTCCATCCGGGTCATCTCCGCCTGCTGCGCGAGGCCGCGGCACTCGGCGACGCACTGGTGGTGTGCCTGAACTCGGATTCGTCCGTCCGCCGGCTGAAGGGGGCCGGGCGCCCGGTGCTCGGGCAGGACGTGCGCGCGGCGATGCTGCGCGAACTCGACACCGTCGACTCGGTGGCGGTGTTCGACGACGACACGCCGACCCGCCTGCTGGAGCGGTTGCGACCGGACGTGTGGGTGAAGGGCGGGGACTATCGACCGGCCGATCTCCCCGAGGCCGAGACCGTGCGGCGGAACGGCGGCGAGGTCCGCACCGTCCCGCCGCTCGGCGACTACTCGACCACCAAGGTCGTCGCCGCGATCGAATCGCATCACGAAGCTTTCCGGGGCCGGGCCGGTCTCGGATCCGAAGGGAGGAATCCGTGATCGACATCGGCAACGTGCTCATCTCGGGCGGAGCGTCGGGCCTGGGCGCCGCGACCGCGACCGCCGTCGCCAAGGCGGGAGGAACGCCGCTCGTACTCGACATGGCGGTGCCCGACGCGGAACACGCCTATCGGCTCGTGGACATCGCGGACAGTTCGGCGGTCGCCGAGGCCACCGCCGAACTCGCAGGCAGCGTGGGCGGCCGACTCGACGGGGTGTTCACCGCCGCCGGCATCGACTGCTGCGGCAGGCTGGACGAGGTCGCCGCAGCCGACTGGGAGCGCGTCGTCGCCGTCGACCTGATGGGGACCGCGGCCGTCGTCCGTGCGGCACTGCCGCATCTGGCCAGCCCGTCCGGCCGCATCGTGACGTGCGCCTCGACCCTGGGTCTGAAGGCGGTGAGCGACGCGACTGCCTACTGCGCGGCGAAGTTCGGTGTCGTCGGTTTCACCCGGGCACTCGCGGCGGAGACGGCGGGACGATACGGCGTGACCCTGCTGGTGCCCGGTGGCATGGACACGTCGTTCTTCGACGGGCGCACCGCGCAGTACCGTCCGCCCCCGGACGCCCACCTGAACCGGCCGGAGGACGTGGCCGCGACCGTGGTGTACGCGCTGGGACAGCCGGAGGGGTGCGAGATCCGCGAGATGGTCGTGTGCGCCTCCGAAGAGTCGTCGTGGCCGTGAGCGACGTGCTGGTGCTGCGTGCGCTCGGGGTGGGTGACCTGGCGACCGCGGTCCCGGCGTTGCGTGCGCTGCGGCGCGAGTTCCCGAACGCACGTCTGCGCCTGGCCACGCCGATCGGGCTGCGGGACCTCGTCGGCCTGATCGGCGGGATCGACGACATCGTGCCGACGTCCGGGCTGCGCGCCATGGCCGTGCACACCCGTCCCGACCTGGCCGTCAATCTCCACGGCCGGGGCCCGCAGAGCACGACGTTGCTGCGCGGCGCGGGACCGGGCGGCGTCTGGTGTCATCGCGATCCGGGCATCGGCGCCGACGGCCCGGAATGGGACGAGCATCTGCACGAGGTCGATCGTTGGTGCGCGCTGCTGCGGCACCACGGGGTGCCCGCCGATCCGACGGAACTGCGGATCGGACGACCCCGATCGGCGCCCGTCGAGGGTGCGATCGTGGTCCACCCCGGCGCGGCGAGCGCGGCCCGCCGCTGGCCCGCAGCTCGGTTCGCCGCCGTGATTCGCGAACTGTGGAGTGCGTACGGGGGAGCCGTCGTGGTCACCGGGGGTCCGGGGGAAGGCGGACTCGTCGACGACGTGTGCCGGGCCGTCGGATCGGGTGTCCCGGTCCGGCGTGCGGTCCCGTGCCGGCTCGGCGAACTCGCCGCGCTGGTCTCGCATGCCCGGCTGGTGGTCTGCGGTGACACCGGAATCGCCCATCTGGCAACGGCGTTCGGAACGCGATCGGTGGTGCTGTTCGGGCCCACACCGCCGCGGACGTGGGGTCCGCGGGTGGACCGACATCTGCACACGGTGTTGTGGACCGGCCGTCGCGGCGACCCGCACGGTGCGCGTCTGGACCCCGGTCTGGCGGACATCGAGGCGGCCGACGTCGTGGCCGCCGCGTCCGTGCAACTGGAGAGGTGAGGTGCGCGATGTCCGCAGGTCCGGTGGGCGTAGTGGGGGCCGGGTACGTGGGGCTGACGACGGCGGCCTGTCTGTCGCACCTGGGCCACTCGGTGCGGTGTGTGGACAGCGATGCGACCCGAGTCGAGCGGTTACGGCGGGGTGTGGTCGACATTCTCGAGCCGCGTCTCGCCGAGCTCGTGCACGCCGGATTGCGCGGCGGGACGGTGTGTTTCGACACCGAACTCGGTGCACTCACCTCGTGCGGTGTCGTGGTTCTCTGCCTGCCCACGCCCTCCGGCCGGGACGGCGCACCCGACCTGGCGAGCGTGACATCGGTGTCCCGACGCATCACCCGCGAGATCGCGGGGCCGGTGGTGCTGGCGGTGAAATCCACCGTCCCGCCGGGAAGCGCTCGCACACTGCAGGATTCCATCGGCCGCGGCCGTATCGACGTGGTCAGCAATCCCGAGTTCCTCCGCGAAGGCCGTTCGGTGGCGGACTTCCTGCGGCCCGAACGGATCGTGGTCGGTGGTGCCGACGGCGCCGCCGTCGACGCCGTCACGTCGCTGTACCGGTCGGTTCCCGCGCCGATCTTCCGCACGGACTGGGCGAGCGCCGAACTCGCGAAGTACGCGTGCAACAGCTTCCTCGCGGTCAAGGCGTCGTACACCAACGAACTCGCCGATCTGTGCTCGGCGGTGGGCGCCGACGTGACCGAGGTGACCGCGGTGATGGCGGCGGATCCGCGAATCGGAGGTGCGTTCCTCGCGCCCGGTCCGGGATGGGGTGGATCCTGCCTGCCCAAGGACACCTGCGGCATGCTCGACGCCGGGCGGCGGGCGGGGGTGGTGCTGGACACCGTGCGGGCGGCGGTGCAGTCGAACGCCCGCCATCGCCGCCGGCTGGTGGCCGACATCGTCCGCGAGCTCACGGGGGAACCGGCGGCATCCCTGGCCGGATATCGGATAGGGGTCCTCGGTCTGACCTTCAAGGCAGGCACTGGCGACGTGCGGGAGTCGCCCGCGCTGGCGGTCGTCCACGAACTGTGTGTCCGCGGCGCGGTCGTGACCGCGTACGACCCGGCATGCGGCTCAGGGCGGGCATCGGCCGTGGACGCGGAGGGCGAGTTCCAGGTGGTCGCAAACCGGCGGCGGCGGTGAAGAGCGCGTCGGCCGTGGTGGTCCTCACCGAATGGCTCGAGTTCCGGACCGTCGACTGGCGCGCCGCGGCGCGAGAAGTGCAGCGGCCGCTCGTCATCGATGCGCGAAACCTGCTCGATCCCGCGGCTCTGGAGGCCTGTGGCTTCTCCTACCGCGGGATCGGCAGGCCGTGAACGTTGGGCAGACTCACGATTCGTCGTTGCGGCGCTCCCGGTGCACGTCGTTCATCTGCCGGGTCTTGCCCTCGGCCGTACCGGCTTCCGGGGTGGGCGAGTTGCCCTGGCGCCTGCGATGCCACCAGCGCACGTTGATCGCGGCGACGATCACCACGAGTGCGACGATGACGAGTATTTCCATCTGCTGATCCTCCTCGACGTTCCAGTGCTTCGCTGCCGCGCCGGTTCGCGGCGCTACTTCTCCGGGTGCGTGGTCTCCGGGGGGTGGTCCTCGCCCCGGCGCGTACCACCCTGGTGTGCCGGTCCGACCCCGGGGTCGGACTCGGACGGTCGTTCGTGTTGCACGCCGCTCTTCTGTGCCTGCCCGGCGCCGTCGGGATCGCCGGCGCGTGCACGCATGTGCTCGGGGGACTTGGCCTCCTGCTGGCGATCGTCGTACGGCGGTATCGCGGCCTCGTCGGAGGACGCGCCGTGTCCGCCGGCATCCGCGGGCCGCTGCCACCCCGGTTCGCCCGACGAGATCGTCGACTCGTCCTCGAAGGCGCCCTCGCGCCGGTGGTCGCCTGCACTCGGCTCCTCGGCCCCGGTATCGCGGGAGCCCGGCGCGCCCCGCTCCGATTGCGGTTCCTCCTCCAGATGTTCGCCCGGTCGCTGCGTCATGGCTGCCTCCTCGATGTCCGTGCTCGCCGTCCGCCCCTCCGTGGACGTCGGGTACCCATTCGCTGGGTATGCCACACGCTCGATGTCCGTGAGCGGATTTCCCCGCCCGCCGGGGGTTGACCGCCGCGATCGCGGGGTACCCCGCTCGGACCCGAACAGGAAGGGGTACGACATGTCCAGCGACACTCGGCCGACGTCGGCTCGCAAGCGCTCGGCCACCGAGGTGGTGGCGCTGGTCTTCGGTGTCGTGTTCCTCGTCGTCGGAATCGCGGGCTTCATCCCCGGGATCACGACCGACTACGACACGATGACGTGGGCCGGCCACCATTCCGATGCGAAGCTGCTCGGAATCTTCGAAGTTTCCGTCCTGCACAACATCATCCATCTTGCGTTCGGTGTGGCCGGAATCGTGATGGCCCGGAGCATGCAAATGGCGCGGACTTACCTGATCGCCGGAGGCGTGGTCTACTTCGCGGTGTGGATCTACGGTGTGTCGATCAACCGTGACGACGCGGCGAACTTCATTCCGGTCAACGACGCCGACAACTGGCTCCACCTGGGGCTCGCGGTCGCGATGATCGTCATCGGCGGTTTCCTCCCGCCGATGGAGACGCGCAACGCGCAGCCGGCGTCCAGGCGGATGGACTGACCGTCACGTCGGTTTCCTGGTGCCGACCTCGCCTCGCCGCAGGGCCGACGTCAGCCGCGTGAGCACCGAGCGGTCCTCGAGGACGGGGCTGCCGGTGCCCGCGCGATCGACCATCCCCTCGGCCAGTTCGCGGACGACATCCGGTCCCTCGGTGTGCGTGACCCAACCCAACTCGTCGCGGGCGCGGGCGGGGTCCACGAGCGGAGTCGAGTACGCCAGGTCGATCCAGCCTCCGTCGACGGGTTGCAGGTGCAGCCGCCACGTCACCTGGGCGGCCGCCCGGAGCAGTCGGGACGGGACGTGCAGACCATGGACGGAGAGTCCGGCAAGGACGTCGGCGCCCGTCGCCGGGACGTCGGACGCGATGTTGTAGATCCCGGATTTCCGCCGCCGGGTCGCGAGGACGATCGCTCGCGCCGCCTCTTCGGCGTGCACCGCCGGGATGCACATGCCTCGGTCGATCGGCACCACGGGCGCGACGCGCAGAACGCCGGCGGGCACCCAGTCGGGAAGAATGTAGTGCAGCAACTGGTTTCCCGCCCGGTACTGACCGATCAGGCCGGCGCGCAGGACCGTCACGGACGGGCCGGCGCCGGAATCGACATGGCGGCGGACGACGTCCTCGGCGGCCACCTTGTCCCGGCTGTAGACCGAGGACCGCACACCGGTGGTGGGCCACGACTCGTCGACGGGTCGCCCGTACGAGCCCGGCGCGTAGACGGCGGAGGAGGACATGTGGACGACGTGCCCGACGCCGCCCGTCGCTGCGGCCGCGAGCACGGCGCGTGTCCCGTCGACCCCGGTCGCCCGCAGGTAGTGGCGTCGATGGGTGGGCTGGAAACCCCACGCGAGGTGGACGACGGCGTCGGCATCCGCGAACGGGAGTGCGAGTTGCTCGGCGGCGTCGGGGGCGGCGACGTCCACGGTGTGCCAGGCCACGCCGGCGTACGGGGGTTCGTCCGGAGGCCTCCGCCGCGCGATTCCGACGATCTCGTGGTCGCCGTCCTCCCGCAACGCCTGCAACAGGGCCGTGCCGAGGTTCCCGGTGGCGCCGGTGATCGCGATCCGCATCGTCACCCTCGTTTCGCGGAACGCCACACGACGTCCGCCACGACGCGGTTCACGCTTCGCCGGACCGGCGCCCCGATACCGTGCCGGGCAAGGGCGGCCCGGGCCGCGTTGAGGCCGCACACGCCGTGCACGCCGCCACCGGGGTGCGCCGACGCGCTGGCCAGGAACAGGTTCTTCACGGGAGTCTCCGGCCGCGACGACCCGGGAACGGGACGGAAGATCAGTTGCTGGTGCAACTGGGCGGTTCCGCCGTTGACAGCGCCGTTCACCAGGTTCGCGTCGGCGCGTTCGAGATCCGACGGCCGTTGGACGCTTCGCGCGACGATGTTCGAACCGAAGCCGGGAGCGAAACGCTCGAGCTGTTCGTCGGTGCGTTCGGCGATCTTGTCCGCGCTGGCATCGTCGGCCACGCCCCGCGGGAGGTGCGTGTACGCCCATGCGCTCTCCGTGCCGTCCGGCGAGCGGGTCGGATCGGCGGTCGTCATCTGGCCCACCAGCAGGAACGGGTGCTCGGGGAGCTCCCCGGCCGCCAGCTGCGTGTGCCACTTCGCGAGCCTGGTGGTGTCGCCGCCCACATGTACGGTTCCGGCACGGCGGACCGAGTCGGCCTGCCACGGGATGGGCTCGCGCAGAGCGTAGTTCACTTTCACCACCGGGGTGTCCCACTCGAAGTTCGCGAGCGCGGCGCGCACGTTCGCGGGCACGACGTCCTGCGGCAGCAGACGCTCGTAGAGCGCGGGCGCCGACACGTCCGCGAGGACAGCGCGACGAGCGCCGAACGTCTGGCCGTCGGACAGGCGAACCCCCGTTGCCGCGCCGCCCTGCACGGTCACGGCGTCGACACGACTGTCGCATTCCACCCGGCCGCCCGCCGATTCCAGTCGGCGCACCAGGGCGTCGGTGAGCGCGCCCGCACCACCCACGGGGACCGGGAAACCCACGTCCTGCGCCAGCATCCCCAACAGGAATCCCATCGCCCCGCTGATCGGGGCGTCGGGTGGCACGTCGGCGTGCAGTGCATTGCCGAGGAGCAGGACCTTCGCCGCCTCGCCGGCGAACAGTTCCTGCCCCATCCGGTTCGCCGGCAACAACAGGAACCGGGCGATGCGCAGCGCCTCAGCCGAGCCCAGCTCGCGCAGTAGCTTCACCGGCCCCTTCAGCGGGGGAAACGGGCCGAACAGGGTGTCCAGCAGGGGCTCTCGGATGCGCTCCCACGTCTGGTACAGCTCGAGCCACCGTTCCCCGTCGCCGCTGCGGAACCGCTCCAGTGCGGCTGCGGTGTCCGCGGCCTCGGGAAGGACGGCGGGCGCGTTCGAGTCCTCGGCGTCCAGCGGATGGGCCACCGCGATGGGAGCTCGACTCCACGACAACCCGTGCCGGTCCAGGTCCAGCTCGGCGAACGCGGGCGATACCGCGCTGAGGGGATAGAACGCACTGAACCGGTCGTACCGGTATCCGGGGTGGAGGTCACCGGAACGCACGGCTCCTCCCGGTGTCGGTTCGGCCTCGAGGACCAGCACGTCCCATCCTCGATCCGCGAGTGTGATCGCGGCGACCAGTCCGTTGGGTCCGGCGCCGACGACGATTGCATCCGCCTTCTCCGTCATCCGATCACCCGAGCCTCGGTGCGGTCGAGCCGTCGCGCGGATGGGCGGGGCCCTCCGCGAGCAGTGCCAACCGGCGGATGCACTCCCGGTTGCGCGGCACCGCCGCCAGTTCGACGACGCTCTGCGGAAACCACGACATGGGAGGGGAGGCGAGATGCTCGCCCATCTCGATGAGGCTGCCCACCCCGTCGGGGCGGACCTGGATTTCGATCCGGGCCCGGCCGAAGGCTTTCGCGCGGGCCAGAAGGGTCAGCGACTTCCCCGGATCCTCCTCGAGAACCTCGGTGTGGTCGTCGATGAGGAACGGCCACAATCCGACCGAATGGTGGATACGCGCACCGGGGGCGGGCCAGGCCGGGTCCACGGCCCGCATTCGGGACGCGCCGACCACCCAGCCCGGATACCGCCAGCCGTCGGCGAGCACCTCCCACACCTTGTCGGGAGAAGCGGTGGTCTCCCAGTGCGCCTCGAATCTCATGTCTGCCTCTCCGGGTGCTGCTCGGGACCGATCGGAACAGACGGTGTATTCCCGAGGGGCCGAGAAGTGAAACGTGCCCGGCATGGTTGGCTGCGCGCCCGCCCGGGTACACGGACCGTGCCCGCCGTCGTCGAGACGGATGCGAGCATCGGAGGAGCTTGGTGCGATCGAGAGTCCGGAGGACCTACTCGTGACCGGCGCGGTCTCGAATCGGGAGCCGCCGGGGGCGCAGCTCGTCACGATCACCACGTTGGCCGAGCTGGTCGCCCTCACGGCGTCCACACACGGCATCTTCCTGCGCTACTCCGCCGGCCCCGAACGCGATGCCGCAGATTGTCGGAGCCGAGACCGGGAGTCGGAAATCGACATGCCGGGCCTGACCGTCACGCCACTGTCCCTCGAACCGTGGTGGCCGCGGACTGCTGAGGAATGGATCGCGCGCCGGCTGCACCGTTGCTGCGGCCTCGTCGAACAAGTGCCCGCCGAGCAGGGCTCGGAGCCGGATCGGTTTCCCTGGTTGCTCACCGGCACCGTCATCGGACACAGCCTGGATCTCGAACCGCTGGTCGCCCAGTTCCGTCCGCTGGCCCGAATCCATCGATCCGTGCTCGAGGAGGCCGCGCGCCTGTTCGAGCAGCAGTTCGCTCCCTCCACTCCAACTTCCGAATAGCCGAAGAGAGAGGCAAGTCGCATGAAGAAGATCATCGCCACCGCTCTGGTGGGTGCCGGCGCCGTGCTGCCGTTGGCGGGGTGCGGAGACGGCAACGACGACAACACCGACACCACGATGCAGACGTCGATGGAGATGCCCGCGACCACCGAGACGGAGAGCGAAGAATCGACCCCCACATCGGTCACATCGACCGACCAGCTGGGCACGTTCGATCAGGCGAAGCTCGATGCGTTCGTGGTCGCATTTCGAAGCGGGTACTCGGATCTCTCCGAGGACCGCGACGACGACAGCATCGAGAACATCGTCATCGCGTCCTGCAACGACCTGGCGAACGGGGTCAGCGAGGAGCAGGTCACCGAGAAGATCCGGGTGCTGGCGGCCAACAAGGGAACCGAACCCTCGCAGGATCAGGCCGAACGGATCTACGACATCGTCACACCGGCCTGCCCGTGACACCTCGGCCCGACTGCGCCGCGCACCTGTCGAACTAGGCCGTCGCGGCCTCGCGCGGCGCGGTCAGGTGCCCGTACTTCAAATCGGCCCGCACCCAGTGTCCCTGCCGGCAGACCCGGATCAGGGCGTCGTCGAATGCGTCGATCAGCCATTCGTTCGCGGCTTCCACCAGGAACCGTTCGTTTCCGTCGTCGCGAGCGAAGAACTGCACTACCCATCGCGGGGGCTCTGTGCGTCGAGGGCTGGGATCGAGGGTGCCGAGCGGAGAGTTGGTGGCGAGGAGGAACCGGTCGAACTCGAACTCCACGCACAGGAGGAACCCGGTGCCGCGACGAACCACGGAGGTCGGTCTGCACGTCGCAATGGCGAGTGCATTGACTTCGTCGCGATAGAGCGAAGACAGATACGCCGCCGTCGGCACCCGCGATGCGCGCTCCGCGCGCCTCGTGGTCGTGACGGGTGCCGTCGCGAGTTCGTATAACGAAACGGGCACGGAGGGAGCCGCGTCCGCAGTTGGGCTGTCTCCGATTGCTGTCATGCGGCGAGCGTAGACCCCGTGTAGTACGTATTGAGCTGCGGAAACCGCCGAAAGCGCGATGGTCGTCCAACGATGCAGAAACGTTATGCAAAGTTATCGAATCGATATGAATTAGGTGCTGAAAGGTTCTGGACCGGGCGTCTGGCATGGTGGGCCGATGGAGACAACTGCACCGGAACCCGCCTCGGCGGGCTCTGCCCCCGCGTTCCATGGAATCCCGCTCCGTGTGCACCGCGCTCCCGTCCGCTGCCTGGACACCGCCGCCCTGAGCGCTGTGGAGCTTCAGCTCCGCGGCGCCGAGGATTCTGCCTTCGCGGCTCCCGGTGTCCTACGGACCACTGCGCGCTCGATGGGTGAGGCGGGTCTGCTCGACGAGTTCACCCTGGCCGCGGCGCGGGCTTATGCGGAGGAGGAGTCCGCCGTACCGCAGCTGGCTCTACTGGACGTGGAGATCGTTGTGAGTGCGAACCTGGCGGGAGTCGACGACGGTGCGCGCATCATCGCAACCGTGACCGAGGACGCCGTCATGGCGCATCCGGCACGGGCACTCGGATACATCGCGGCGGCTCGTTCCATGGGATTGGCGATCGCCGTGGACGAGGTGGGTGAGCGCCCGCAGTCGCTGGCGCTCTTGTCCCTGGTCGAGCCGGACGTGATCATCACGTCGGCCGACCTCGTTTCACGCCCCGCTCACGCGTTGACGGCACGGGCAGCGCATGCAGTCGCGGCCTACCGCGAGCGAACCGATGCCCTGGTGATCGCGCGCGGCGTCGACAGCGACCTGCAGCGGCGCCGCGCGCTCGGCGTCGGAGCGCGGTTCGGGATCGGCTCGTTCCCTCCTGCGACAGCCGCATCGGTCGCGGGTCACGGTGACTTCGATCCGGGACCGCGCTCCCGGCCCGAGGGCGCGTCGGACGGGCGTTCGACGCCCTTCACCATCGCCGCACCCGGTCGCCGGACGACGCGCAGCCTCAAGCGACTGTTGGTGTCGATGAGCAAGATGCTCGAGATGCAGGCCGCTTCGGCCGGCCAGGACACCATCGTGTTGGGTACGTTCCAGCACGCCGATCATTTCACTCCCGGTTCCAGGCGCCGCTGGGCTCATCTTGCGTCGCAAGTGGCCTACACCGGGATATACGGAGTGGGCATTCAGCCGATGATCGACTTCAACGTCCATCACGCGCCGCTCGACCACACCGACCGACTGGTCGACGAATGGAACGTCGTCGTCCTCGGATCGCACTTCTGCTGTGTGCTGGCCGCCCGGGACCTGCACAAAGGGACGGTCGACAGCGAACGCGAGTTCGAGTACGTGGTCTCCTACGATCGCCGCACCGTGACGCGTTGCGCGCACGCCGTCCTGGAGCGGTTCACCGACTGACGCACACGCGGGTATCCGGGGAACTGACCTATTCTGCTGCGATGGGTCAGTCGTCGGGTGCGCAGTTGGTGGTTCCGATCTGTCAGCTCGAAGACGGCGAGTGTGTGGCCGTTGTGTGGAACGGCGAGGACGCCAACTGCGACGCCGACTGCATTGACCTGTTTCCGTCGGACGTCGAGCGCCGGGCGCTTCCGGTTTTCGTTCCCATCACTCGCCGGAGCGCGAGCAGGGCCGCAGCCGTCTCCCGTGTGTCGGTTGTGACACCCGGATTGCTGGACGGCGATCCCACGCCGGTCCTCGGACTGATCGACCGTGCCCGCGCCGAGGGCGATCTCATTGCTCTCAGCGGCGTCGGGTCGCACTCGCGAGCCCTCGGCTTACTGCCTCTGATCGAGCCGGATGTGATCGTGGTCGGAGCGGGGGGGTTGTCGAACGGTGCGGACGGCGATCCGATCGCTCTGGCTCAGGCCCTCGCCGCGGTCGTCGAGCGCAGCAACGCGGTCGTGGTCGCCGACGGTATCGACACCGACCGCGACTGCGAGCACGCTCTCGCTCTCGGGATCCGCCACGGCTCGGGCCGGAAGTTCGAATCCCTGCACAGAACTCCCGATCCGATGCGCAGGACTCGGCCCCGACCGCTGCTCGCGGGCCCGACCTGGCAGGTGGACCCCGTCCCGGTCGGCAGCACCCCGTTCTCCCTCATTTCTCCCGGACGCGAACGGATTCGAAGCGTCAAGGGTCTCCTCGTCGAGATGAGCACACAGTTGGAGGAGCAGGCGCGATCGGCCGGCAGTGAGGTCGTCGCCCTCGGGACCTTTCAGCGGCTGCATCACTTTCCCGCGTCCACCGAGCGCCGATGGTCGAACCTCGCCCGCACCATTTCGTTCACGGCGGCGTACGGCGAACAGTTCTTGCCGGCAAGCGATCTGGGGATCCATCGGTATGGGCTGCACCCACACGATCCTCTGATCGACGAATGGAACGTGATCGTCATCGGTGCCCGGTTCGCGTGTGCACTCTCCGCTCTGGACCTGCACACCGGGGGATCCGACGACAAGCGTGAGTTCGACTACGTCGTCACGTACGACCGCAGCACGATCGTCCGCGCCGCCCGGTCGGTTCTGTGCCGACCCGTAGCGTCGGCGGCAACCGCCGCAGCCGGGGCCGTCAGGAGTCGAGCAGCACTCGGCGACTCGCGGCAATCGGACTCTGCGCGGTGAGTCCACCGTCGAGCACGAGGGTCTGGCCGCTCATGTACCGGGATTCGTCGGACGCGAGATAGACCATTGCCCATCCGATGTCGTCAGGGTCACCGATCATGTCGAGGGCGTTGTGCTGACGAATGTCGTCGATGACGTTCGCCGGAAGGTTGTCCCGGAGCGCCGGTGTCATCACCGCCCCGGGCGCGACGGCGTTGCAGCGAACGCCCTGCTTTCCGTACTGGGTGGCGATGTACTGGGTGAGACGGATGACGGCTGCCTTCGCCGCTCCGTAGGCGCACTGGAGAGTGTCGCCGGTGAGTCCGCCGACGGACACGGTGTTGATGATCGAACCACCGCCCGCCGCGATCATGTGAGGCAGCGCCAACTGTGACGCGACAACGGTGCTGCGGGCGTTGAGCGCCATCGTACGATCCCACTCGTCGAGGTCGAGTCGCAGCAGGTCGAGGTCCTTGCGCGGGTTGCTGCCGCCGACGTGATTGCACAGAACATCGATTCCACCGAATTCTGCGACCGCGTGGTCGATCATCGTGCGGATCGACTCGGCGTCCATCACGTCCACCTCTGTCCCGATTGCTCGCCCACCGGACTCGGACCGGCCGATGGTGGCGGCGGCACTCTCGGCGGCCTCCCGGTCGAGGTCGGCGATCAGAACGTGTGCGCCCTCGGCGACCATCAACTTCGCCGCGGCCTGACCGATTCCACTTGCAGCTCCGGTGATGACGATCTTCTTGCCGGAAAGTCGGTTCATTCTTGCGCCCTTTCTACGAATGAGTTCGAGCTGGGAACTGGCGATCGGCGTCGGCCGTGTGCGCCCGGACCGGTGATCGGGGCGATCACTTCTGCCTCGTGGCGCACCGGATGGCAAGTCTTCCGATCGGTCGAACTCGATGAGAACCAGTCAACAGTGTTGACGAAATGTTGTCAACAGTGTTGACGAAATGGAGTCGAGAGGGCCGCTCCGATCGATCCCGGTCGTCTCGGCTCCCGGCGCGCGGGCGTGGTGGTGGCGCCCCGACGGGCGAGACGGAAGCGATTGCGGCGACAATGGCGGCATGCCCCTGATTCAGATCAGTCAGACGCCCGGCCTGTCCGCCGAACAGAAGCGCGAGACCATCGCCGCCGTCACCAAGGCCTATGCCGAGGCGACCGGAAAGAACGCGTCGTCGGTGTGGGTGACGATCACCGAGGTTCCGCGCGAGCACTGGGGCGTGGGCGGCGAACCGCTGGGGTGATCGCACACCCGCGGATCGAGGCGACCCTGCGGTTCATGACGTGACGGATAACCCTCTGATACAGGAACTTTCGCACGCCGGTCAGGTTGGTGCCGTGCGCTCGGTAGAAGTCGTCGGGATCGTCGAACGTACCGAAATCGCCGTTCACGCCGGTCTTCTGAATGGCGGTGTCGGTGCCGACCCACGCCACGGGCGGCTCGGCGATGTCGTCGGTCCCGGCCCCGTAGCCGAGAAATGACCCGGTGGACGCCACGGTGTTGCGCAGGCCCGCCAGGTAGTCGGCATCGAGGATGACTCCCTCGAGATCGACCCAGCGGTCGTCGAACCACACCTCCGTCCAACTGTGCAGGATGTTTCGGGGTGCCATGCGGTACAGCGCGCCTTCGACGACGCCCTTCTGCAGACGCTTGTCGATGGTCGCCCCGTGGAATCGGCAGGGCACTCCGACGGCGCGGAGGAGTGCCATCAACAGGGTGGTCTTGGTGTTGCACTGGCCGTACCCGTCGGCGAGCACCCGGGACGCCGGGATCGCGTCGGATGCGTTGTATCCGAATTCGATTTCGTCCCTGACGAAGTCGTACACCGCGCCGATGCGCGCCGCGTACGGCAGTTCGCGCCATCCGCGCGATCCGATCAGCGCGCGAAGTGGTTCCCGCTCGTAGTCGAGGATGTCGGTGGGTCGCAGGTGAACGTCCATGCCTCGAACGTAGGAGAGGCGACGGTGGGGCGGCTTGAACGTTGCGGCTGATCTTCTACGCGGGGTCCGCCCCCGTCGGTCCGCCCGTGGGCCACGCGTCGCGGTCGACCGTCATTCCCAGCAGTGCCGACGGAGTGAGGCCGAAGTTCCTCTTGAACACCCGGCTCAAATGCGCGGAGTCGCTGAAGCCGGCCGCGACCGCCGCACGGGTGAGGTCGGATCCGGCCGCGACGTGTTCGGCGACCGCACGCAGGCGCACCCACAGCCCGTAGCGGCGGAACGGGATTCCCACCTCCTGGGTGAAGAGGTGTGTCAGCCGCGAGGGGGACAGGTGCGCCTCGGCGGCCGCACCGGTGAGCGTCGGCCGCGTCCCGGCGTTGCGTTCGAGATACTGCACCGCCGAGCGCACCGGTCGGGACAGCGCGCGGGATCGCGGCGGTCCCTCCGAGGTGATCGCTCCGAGCAGGTGGTCGATCGTGGCCGTGGCGCTCGGCTCACGCACACGCTCGGTCGCGATGCGGGCGAGGGTGTGCGCATACTCCTGGCCCCGGCTGCGTGATCCCACCGCGCCGAGCCCGCGGCCGCGGGGCCCCAGCGGCTCGACCAGCATCAGGAGCGCATCGCGGGACGTGCACCGCAGCCGGTGGGGGAGACCGCTCGGCACGACTGCGGCAGAGGCCTCGAGACTGCTGTCCGCGAATTCGAGGACGAACGGCTCGTCCAGCGTGATCAGGACCTGCACGGCATGGTGCGCGTGCAGATCGGCGTTGCCTCCGGGGCCTCGATAGAGGACGGCGCCGGGTGTCAGCGTGAGCATCCCGCCCCACGCGGACGGGCCGGAGGATGCCGGCTCCGCCGCCATGCGGCTAGGCCTTGCCGGTGCCGGCCGCGATGCCCCGGTCGAGCTGATCGACGAGTGCCTTGCCCAGGGTCGACAGCTGCATGACCTGCTTGTTGTCCAAGCCCTCGAAGACCAGCGCCTGAACGGTGGCGACATGCCCGGGTGCGGCCTCGACCACCTTGTCGTAGCCCTCGTCGGTGAGGACCGCGAACGCCCCGCGCGTGCCCGCCACCGTCTCGCGCCGAGCCCACCCACGCTTCTCGAGCCGGGTCACGACATGGGACAGCCGTGACAACGACGCGTTGGCCTGGAACGCGAGTTCGGACAGGCGCAGGCGCCGGTCGGGCGCCTCCGAGAGCACTGCGAGCACGAAGTACTCGAAGTGGGTCAGCTCGGAGTCGCGCTGCAGCTGGGTGTCGAGCGCCGCGGGCAGCCGGGTCACGAGGGAGACGAGCGTCCGCCACGCCTCCTGCTGTGCTCCGGTGAGCCAGGGAGTCTCGGTGCTCTGTTGCGCGCCCATCGGGTCGTTTCTCCGATCACTGAAGAGGTCGATCTCGGGTACCAGCGTGCCAAACCGGCACCGCCGGCGCGTGAGCGGGGAACAGAGGTCGAGCGGGGAAAGTTGAACGACATGTTAGGTTGAAGCTTCAACAAAGGAGTTCTCGTGAGCGAAATGCCGGCCATCTTCCTCAGCCACGGCGCACCCCCGCTGGTGGACAGCGCGCAGTGGGTCGACGAGCTGTCCCGGTGGTCCACCGATCTGCCGCGCCCGACGGCGATCCTCGTGATCTCCGCGCACTGGGAGTCGGCGCCGCTCACGATCGGTGCCACTGCAACCGGGACACCGCTCGTGTACGACTTCGGGGGCTTCCCGCGCCGCTTCTACGAGGTGACCTACCGGTCGCCGGGCGCACCCGACCTGGCCCGTCAGGTCGCCGCACTCATGCCCGACGACGAACCGGTTCACCACCAGCCCGACCGCGGTCTCGATCACGGTGCGTACGTGCCGCTCACCGTCATGTATCCCGGCGCGGACATCCCGGTGCTGCAGATGTCGATGCCCACCCTCGATCCGGTGCGCCTACTCGAACTAGGACGGCGGCTGCGTCCGCTGCGCGAGCAGGGGGTGCTGATCGTCGGATCCGGTTTCACGACGCACGGTCTTCCGTTCCTGCGCGATCCGTCGCCCGACGCCGTGGCGCCCGGATGGTCGGCGGAATTCGACGCGTGGGCGGCGGAGAAGCTGGCGGCCGGGGACGTCGACGCGTTGATCGACTTCCGTGCCCAGGCCCCCGGCATGCCGTACGCCCACCCGACGATCGAGCACTTCGCGCCGCTGTTCGTCACCCTCGGTGCGTCGAGCGATCCGGAACAGAGCGCCGACCAGGTGATCGACGGCTTCTGGATGGGCCTGGCGAAGCGTTCCTTCCAGGTGGTCTGACGCCGGATCAGGCCCGGCTGCGCAGGAACTCGAGTGCGCGGTCCGCGTGCAGGTTGGCGCGCAGCTCGCTGGAGATCACCTCGAGCACCGTCCGGTCGGTGTCGATGACGAACGTGCTGCGTTTGACCGGGGTGATCCGGCCGAGCAGTCCTCGCCGGACACCGAACTGCTCGGCGACGGTGCCGTCGACGTCGGCGAGCAGCGGGTAGTCGAACTCCTGCGCGCGGGCGAAACTCGCCTGCTTCTCGACGGCGTCGCGGCTGATACCCGCCACGGACGCGCCGGCCGCGGCGAACTCGCGTGCCAGATCACGGAAGTGGCACGCCTCGGCCGTACACACCGGAGTGGACGCCGCGGGATAGAAGAACAGCACGAGCGGTCCGTCTGTGAGCAGTGACGCCAGCGTGCGGCGGATGCCGTCCTGGTCGGGAAGGTCGAATTCGGGCGCGCGCTCTCCGGGCTTCATGGGCGCCGACGCTACCCGCGACCGCGGCATCGATCGGTGTTGCTGGGATGATGGGTGCATGCGCGGCGAGTCCACCACCATCCCAGCAGCTCCCTCGGCCGTTCCGGGCCGGGGGCCACGGCACGATTCGACCACCACCCGCGAGCAGTTCCGGTCGCTGGCGGCGGAGCATCGCGTGGTCCCCGTCATCCGCAAGGTGCTGGCGGACGCCGAGACCCCGCTGTCCGCCTACGCCAAGTTGGCGGGCAGCCGCCCGGGCACGTTCCTGCTGGAGTCGGCAGAGAACGGCCGGTCCTGGTCGCGCTGGTCGTTCATCGGGGCGGGTAGTCCCGCCGCCCTCACCGTGCGGGACGGCGAGGCCTCGTGGTTCGGCAACGTTCCGGCCGGAGCGCCGTCCGGCGGCGATCCGCTGGTCGCGCTCGGCCGTACCCTCGAACTACTGCGCAGTGAGCGTCTGCCGGACCTGCCGCCGCTGACCGGCGGCATGGTCGGCTTCCTGGGATACGACGCCGTCCGACGGCTCGAGCGGCTGCCGGACCACGCGGTGGACGACCTGCAGATCCCCGAGATGGTGATGCTGCTCGCGACGGACCTCGCGGCGGTCGACCACCACGAGGGCGCGATCACTCTCATCGCGAACGCGGTCAACTGGGACGGATCCGACGAGCGCGTCGACGAGGCCTACGACGATGCGCTCGCGCGGTTGGATCGGATGACGGCGGCGCTGGCGGCGCCCGCCCCGTCGACCGTGTCCACCTTCGCGCGGCCGGAGCCCGTGTACCGCCGCCAGCGGACCACCGAGAGCTTCGGGGCGGACGTGCGCCGGCTGATCGACGAGATCGAGGCGGGCGAGGCGTTCCAGGTGGTGCTCTCGCAGCGCTTCGAGATGGATTGCACCGCAGAGCCGATCGACGTCTACCGGATGCTGCGGGCGTCGAACCCGAGCCCGTACATGTACCTGTTGCAGGTGCCCGGCCCGGAGGGGGAGACGGCCTTCTCGATCGTCGGCTCCAGCCCGGAGGCGCTCGTCACGGTCAAGGAAGGCGTCGCGACGACGCACCCGATCGCGGGCACCCGGTGGCGCGGTGCCACCGAGGAGGACGACATCCTGCTCGAGAAGGACCTTCTCGCCGACGAGAAGGAGAACTCCGAGCACCTGATGCTCGTGGACCTCGGGCGCAACGATCTCGGCCGGGTGTGCGAGCCGGGAACCGTCAAGGTGCACGACTATCGGCACATCGAGCGGTACAGCCACGTCATGCATCTCGTGTCGACGGTGACCGGACGGCTGTCCGAGGGCAGGCACGCGCTCGATGCGGTCACCGCCTGCTTCCCCGCCGGGACGCTGTCCGGCGCACCGAAGGTGCGCGCGATGGAACTCATCGACGAACTCGAGCCGACACGGCGCGGCATCTACGGCGGCATCGTCGGCTACCTCGACTTCGCCGGTGACGCGGACACCGCGATCGCGATCCGCACGGCGTTGATCAAGGACGGCACGGCATACGTGCAGGCGGGCGCCGGCGTGGTCGCCGATTCGGATCCGGTGTACGAGGACACGGAGGCGCGGAACAAGGCGATGTCGGCGCTCAGTGCCGTCGCCGCCGCGCAGACGCTGCGGCCCTTCGGGGGCGCTTCGGAGGTGAACGGCGTTGAGTGAGAAGAAGACCGCGAACCCCGCTTCGCGCAGCAAGCGGGCAACCGGGGTGGCGGCGTTGCTGCTCGCCGTCGCGGCGCTGTGCCTGTGGGCGTCCTCCCGGATGACGTGGGTGACGGTGACGTCCGCGGACGGACTCGGCGAGGAGCGCATCACCGAACTCGACGGCGGCACCTGGGCTGCCGCCACGACGCCTCTCGCTCTCGCGCTGATCGCTGCGATCGCGGCCGCCTTCGCGGTGCGCGGATGGTTGTTGCGGGTGGTCGGGCTCCTGGTCGCCGTCGTCGCGGTGGTCGCCGCGATACCGGCCGTCGGGTTGCTCGTCGGCGGCGCTTCCGACGAGAAGGCCTCCGACATCGCGGGTTTCGAACGTGTCGCGACTCAGGTCACCGCGACCGAGGTGGCCACCGCCCCGGCGCTGTTGGTGCTGGTGGGGTCCGTCGTCGCCTTCGGTGCCGCGTTCGTTCTGATCCGGAAACCGTCTGCGGCAGGAGGACTCTCGTCGAAGTACGACAGCCCGGCGGCGCGGCGGGAGGCCACCGCCAAGCGGGGCGCCTCGCATGCGGAGAACGAGCCGCCGACCCAGCGCATGCTGTGGGACGCGCTCGACGCAGGTGAGGACCCGACCGTCGACGGGGGCGATCGCGCCTCCGCTGCAGGTGAGTCAAGCCCTGCGGCACCGGATGTGACCAAGGACACCGGGCCCTCGGGTACCCGCTCGGAGTCCGAATAACTGCGACCTCTAGGCTGAGTCAAGAGCCGATGAGTTTCCTCACATCGGTTGACATGCCGGAAAGGACTCGGGCCACGATGACCGTTCTCGACTCGATTCTCGACGGAGTGCGCGCCGACGTCGCCGCCCGTGAAGCCGTTCTCGACCTCTCTGCCGTGAAGGCCGCGGCCGCTGCCGCCCCTCCGGCGCTCGACGCGGCCGCCGCCCTGCGCGCGCCCGGAATCGGCGTCATCGCCGAGGTGAAGCGGGCGAGCCCGTCGAAGGGCGCCCTCGCCGACATCCCGGACCCCGCGGTGCTGGCAGCGGCATACGAGGCCGGCGGGGCGCGGATGATCAGCGTGCTCACCGAGGAGCGGCGTTTCCACGGCTCGCTCGCTGATCTCGACGCTGTCCGCAAGGCCGTGAACATTCCGGTCCTGCGCAAGGACTTCATCGTCGGGCCGTACCAGATCCACGAGGCGCGCGCGCACGGCGCGGACGTGATCCTGCTGATCGTCGCCGCACTCGAGCAGCACGTGCTCGCGTCGCTGCTGGACCGTACCGAGTCGCTGGGGATGACCGCGCTCGTCGAGGTCCACACCGAGGAGGAGGCTGACCGCGCGCTCGAGGCCGGCGCCAGCGTCATCGGCATCAACGCCCGCAACCTCAAGACGCTCGAGGTCGACATGGACACGTTCGGGCGCATCGCCCCGGGTCTGCCGACGGACCTCGTGAAGATCGCCGAGTCCGGCGTTCGTGGTACCGCGGACCTGCTGGCGTACGCCGGTGCCGGTGCCGACGCGGTCCTGGTCGGGGAGGGGTTGGTCACCAGCGGCGATCCGCGTGCCGCCGTGTCGGATCTCGTGACGGCGGGTGCGCATCCGTCGTGCCCCAAGCCGTCGCGCTGACGGCACGCTTCCCGTCGGACCCGACCGCTCGTTCTCGATGGCGTTGGGGCAGACTGGAGGGGTGAGTTCACGCAATGAGGCCCTCGTGTCCAAGGGTGGCGATCTGCCTCCCGCCAGCGCCGGTCTGACGGAGCGGTCCGGCCATGAACCGGACCCTGGTGGCCACTGGGGGGTCTACGGCGGTAGGCACGTACCCGAGGCGCTCATGGCGGTGATCGAGGAGGTCACCGCGGAGTACGAGAAGGCTCGCGCGGACGACAACTTCCTCGACGAACTCGACCGGCTGCAGCGCGACTACACCGGCCGTCCGTCCCCGATCTTCGAAGCGACCCGGCTGCGTGAGCACGCCGGCGGCGCGCGCATCCTGCTCAAGCGGGAAGACCTGAACCACACCGGATCTCACAAGATCAACAACGTGCTGGGGCAGGTGCTGCTCGCCAAGCGCATGGGCAAGACGCGCATCATCGCCGAGACCGGAGCCGGCCAGCACGGCGTCGCGACGGCGACCGCGTGTGCCCTGCTCGGGCTCGAGTGCATCGTCTACATGGGTGCGGTCGACACCGCCCGGCAGGCCCTCAACGTCGCCCGGATGCGTCTGCTCGGCGCCGAGGTCGTCTCCGTCGAATCGGGTTCGGCCACTTTGAAGGACGCGATCAACGAGGCGCTGCGCGACTGGGTCACCAACGCAGACCGCACGTACTACTGTTTCGGCACCGCGGCCGGCCCGCACCCGTTCCCGATGATCGTGCGCGACTTCCAGCGCGTCGTGGGTCTCGAGGCGCGTGCACAGGTGCAGGCGTCGACCGGGCGCCTGCCCGACGCGGTCGTCGCGTGTGTGGGCGGTGGCTCGAACGCCATCGGCATCTTCCACGCGTTCATCGGCGACCCGACGGTCAAGCTCGTCGGCTACGAGGCCGCCGGCGACGGAGTCGAGACCGGTCGGCATGCAGCCACATTCGCCGGTGGCACCCCGGGCGCTTTCCAGGGTGCGTACTCGTACCTGCTGCAGGACGAGGACGGCCAGACCATCGAGTCGCACTCGATCTCCGCGGGCCTGGACTACCCGGGTGTCGGCCCCGAGCACGCCTACCTCAAGGACACCGGTCGCGCGTCGTACGAGCCGATCACCGACTCCGAGGCGATGGACGCACTGCTGCTGCTCTCGCGTACGGAGGGCATCATCCCGGCGATCGAGTCGGCCCACGCCGTCGCGGGCGCCCTCAAGCTCGGCCGCGAGCTGGGGGAGGGCGCGATCATCGTCGTCAGCCTGTCCGGCCGTGGCGACAAGGACATGGACACCGCAGCGAAGTGGTTCGGGCTGTTCGACGACTCTGCTGATGATTCGACCGAGGAAGGTTCGGCCAAGTGAGCCAACGAGATTCGCGCCTGGCGCCCACGTTCGCGAAGTGCCGCGACGAGAATCGGGCCGCGCTCGTCGGGTATCTGCCCGCCGGATACCCGGACGTTCCCACGTCGATCGACGTGTTCAAGACGATGGTCGACGCGGGCTGCGACATCATCGAGGTCGGTATCGCCTACTCCGATCCGGTGATGGACGGACCGACCATCCAGACCGCCGCCGAGACCGCGCTGCGCAGCGGCGTCCGGGTGCGCGACGTGTTCACCGTCGTCGAACAGATCGCGTCGGTCGGCGGCAAGGCCGTCGTCATGACGTACTGGAACCCGGTGCTCCAGTACGGCGTCGATCGCTTCGCTCGTGATCTCGCCTCCGCCGGCGGCCTCGGCCTGATCACGCCGAACCTCATCCCCGAGGAAGCCGGGGAGTGGATGGTGGCGTCCGAGGAACATCACCTGGACCGCATCTTCCTGGTCGCACCGTCGTCGACCGAGGAGCGTCTGGCGATGACCCTCGAGGCGAGCAGCGGGTTCATCTACGCCGCGTCGACGATGGGCGTGACCGGCGCCCGGGACGCAGTGTCCTCGATGGCCCCCGAACTGACCGCCCGGATCCGCGCGCATTCGGACATCCCGGTCGGCGTCGGCCTCGGAGTTCGTTCCGGGGCGCAGGCGGCGGAGATCGCGTCGTACGCGGATGCCGTCATCGTCGGGTCGGCGATCGTCTCGGCGGCCGAGCAGGGATTGGACGCGGTGCGGGCGCTCACTGCCGAACTCGCGGAGGGTGTGCGCTCGGCTAACGTGGCGTCGTGACTGCGATGGTGACTTCGACCGAATTGCTCGCTTATCTTCCGAGCCCGCCGCAGGGCGTGTGGCACGTCGGGCCACTGGCCCTGCGTGCCTACGCGCTGTGCATCATCGTCGGCATCGTCGTCGCCATCGTGTGGGGCGACCGCCGCTGGGTCGCGCGGGGCGGTGAGAAGGGCACCGTGCTCGACATCGCCGTGTGGGCGGTGCCGTTCGGGCTGATCGGTGGCCGGCTGTACCACGTGATCACGGACTGGCCGACGTACTTCGGTGAGGGCGGCAGTCCGGCGGACGCGTTGAAGATCTGGCAGGGCGGTCTCGGCATCTGGGGTGCAGTCGCGCTGGGCGCCGTCGGCGCCTGGATCGGTTGCCGCCGGCGCGGGATCCCGCTGCCGGCGTTCGGCGACGCGATCGCCCCGGCCATCGTGCTGGCTCAGGCGATCGGTCGACTCGGCAACTGGTTCAACCAGGAGCTGTACGGACGCGAGACCACCGTTGCGTGGGGTCTGGAGATCTACGAGCGCACCGACGCTTCCGGCCGGGTGGACACCTTGAACGGGGTTTCCAACGGTGTGGTCCAGCAGGTGGTGCACCCGACGTTCCTGTACGAGCTGGTGTGGAACCTGCTGATCGTGGTGTTGCTGGTGGCCGTCGACCGGCAGTTCAAGATCGGGCACGGGCGCCTGTTCGCGCTCTACGTGGCCGGTTACTGCGCCGGGCGCTTCTGGATCGAACTGATGCGCTCCGACCACGCGTCCGAGATCTTGGGTATCCGCGTCAACTCGTTCACGTCGGCGCTCGTCTTCCTGGCCGCCGTCGCGTACTTCGTTCTCGCGAAGAAGGGCCGTGAGGATCCGGCGGAGTTGCAGCCGCACGGATCCGGTGGCCGCGCGGCGCCCGCCGCGGACACCGCCGAGCCGTCCGAAGTCGAGGGGAAGAAGAAATGACCGAGCAACCGGACAAGCGTCCCGAGTCCACCGGCGATCAGTCCGCCGACAAGTCGGCCGACACCTCCGGTACGCCGCTGCCACCCGAGTTCGGCTCACCGTTCGACTACGACGCCACGGCCGACGCGTCGATGACCGAGTCGACGTCCGGCACGTCGGCGGTCCCACCGTCGGGCGGCAACACCGCCGGTCCGGGATGGGACACCTACTCGGGTGTCGGGAACGGCCCGGGCTGGGGATCCGGCCCGAGCTACCCGCCGCCGTCGAGCGATCCGTTGCCGCCGGTCACCGGTGCCGGCCCGCCCGGTCCCGTGTACGGAACTCCGCAGCCCGAGTACGGCAGGCCCACCCCACCGCCGTCGACGGGTCCGTCGGCGCCGGGCTACCCGCCGGCATCGGGGTACCCGGGGATGTACGGCGGAGCCTACGGCGATCCGAGCGCGCCGTTCGGTCGGGATCCGGTCACCGGCGAACCGTACTCCGACAAGTCCCGCGCGACGGCCGGTCTGCTGCAGATCCTGCTCGGGTTCATCTCGCTGCCCGGTATCGGTCGCCTGTACATCGGCTGCATCGGGATCGGACTCACCCAGTTGCTCGTCTTCTGGCTCGGCCTGATCACCATCATTTTCGGAATCGGGTTCGTGATCTTCCCGGTCATCTGGATCTGGGCGTTCGTCGACGGAATCCTCATGTTGTCCGGCGCCGTCCGCGACCCTCAGGGTCGGCCGCTGAAGACCTGATCCGCCGTTCACCGTTCGCCACCGAACCCTCCGCCCGCGCCGTTCTCCGGCGCGGGCGGAGCACGTTCACGGCATCGCTTCGGGTGGCCTTCCCGGGGTAAACTGGCCCGGCCGGGTGTGGAACCTCGGCAACCTTCACGGGTCGACAGCAGTGCCGGTGGACCCCGATCGATGCAGTCGGCACCCGTAGTCGGTGACCCCGCCAGGGGCCACTGAAGAAGTGCGCGACGCGCGATGGCCGCAGCGAAGCTCGCGGAGCTTCCGGTGGGCCGGTGTGGAGGTGTTCCGGTGCTGTTTTCTCGGCAACCCGATTCCCGCGGCCTCTATGTCCGTGATCGTGAAGCGGACTCGTGTGGCGTCGCCATGGTCGCCGACATTCACGGCAGGCGTTCCCACGAGATCGTGTGCGACGCGTTGTCGGCTCTCGAGAATCTCGACCATCGCGGCGCCGCGGGTGCGGAGGCCAACAGCGGCGACGGGGCCGGCATCCTCGTTCAGCTACCGGTCGAGTTCTTCCGCGAACGTGTCCCTTTCGCGCTGCCGCAATCGCGCCCTGACGGCGCCCACACCTTCGCGGCGGGCATCTGCTTCCTGCCGACCGATCCGCAGTCCCGGATTGCCGCGCGGGAGCGTGTGGCCGGGATAGCGGAACAGGAGGGCATCGAGATCCTCGGCTGGCACGACGTGGACGTGGACGCGATCGGTGCCGACATCGGCAGGACCGCACTGTCCTGCATGCCGCACATGACGTACCTGTTCGTCTCCGCCCGAGCGGAGGACGGAACTCCGCTGGGCGGACTCGAACTGGACCGCCGCATCTACGGTCTGCGCAAGTGCGCCGAGCAGACGCCCGCAGAGGTCGAGCGGGCCGGAATCGGCGTGTACTTTCCGTCGCTGTCGAGCAGGACGATCACGTTCAAGGGGATGCTCACGACGGTGCAACTCGCCCTCTTCTTCCGCGATCTGCGAGACCGTCGGGTGACGAGTGCGATCGCCGTGGTGCACAGTCGTTTCTCGACGAACACGTTTCCGTCGTGGCCGTTGGCGCACCCGTTCCGATTCGTCGCCCACAACGGGGAGATCAACACGGTGCGGGGAAACCGGAACCGGATGCGCTCTCGCGAGGCGATGCTTGCGAGCACGGTGATCCCCGGAGATCTGGAGCGGCTGTTTCCCATCTGCACCCCCGACGCCTCGGATTCGGCCTCCTTCGACGAGGTTCTCGAACTCCTGCACCTGGGCGGACGGTCACTGCCACACGCCGTACTGATGATGATCCCCGAGGCCTGGGAGAACCATGCGGACACGCCCGCGTCGTTGCGAGCGTTCTACCAGTTCCATGCGTCGTTGATGGAACCGTGGGACGGCCCGGCCTGCGTCACATTCACCGACGGCACGGTCGTCGGTGCGGTTCTCGACCGCAACGGATTGCGTCCCGGCAGATGGTGGCGCACTGGCGACGGGCGAGTGGTGCTGGCCAGCGAGAGCGGCGTGCTGCCGATCCCGCAGTCCGAGGTGATCGAGAAGGGCCGGCTCGAGCCGGGGGAGATGTTCCTCGTCGACACCGAGGCCGGGCGACTCGTGCCCGACCGCGAGGTGAAGGCGGAACTCGCGGCGCAGCAGCCGTACTCGGACTGGCTGCACGCCGGTCTGCTCGACCTGCGTTCCCTGCCGGGGCGGGGCCGAATTCCCCACGACCACGAGTCGGTGGTCCGACGACAACTCGCCTTCGGCTACACCGCGGAAGAGGAGCGCGTCCTGCTGGCGCCGATGGCGACGGCCGGCGGCGAACCGATCGGTTCGATGGGCACCGACACCCCGATCGCCGTCCTGTCGCAGCGGCCCCGGCTGCTCTACGACTACTTCGTCGAACTGTTCGCGCAGGTCACCAACCCGCCGTTGGATGCGATCCGGGAGGAGATCGTGACGTCCCTGCGCCGCGTGATGGGCCCCGAGCAGAATCTGCTCGAACCCACGGCCGCGTCGTGTCGGCAGATCGTGCTGCCGTGGCCGGTGCTCGACAACGACGAGCTGGCGAGAATCATCGACATCAACGCGGACGGGGAATGCCCGGGTTTCGCGGCGACGGTGCTGCGGGCGCTGTACCGGGCGGATGCGGGCGGTGAGGGAATGGCGGAGGCCATCGAGGACCTCCGGGCGTCCGCGAGCGAGGCGATCGCGAACGGCTTCCGCACCCTGGTGATCTCGGACCGCGACTCCGACCACCTGCGGGCGCCGATCCCGACGCTGCTCGCGGTGTCCGCGGTCCACCACCACCTGGTCCGGACGAAGGAGAGGACGAAGGTGGCGCTGGTCGTCGAGACCGGGGACGCACGCGAAGTGCACCATATTGCGCTACTGATCGGATGCGGTGCCGCGGCGGTCAACCCGTACCTGGCGATGGAGACGATCGAGGACCTCGTCGCCGAGGGCGAACTCACCGGCGTCGAGGCGTCGGTCGCGGTACGGAACTACCTGCGCGCGCTCGGCAAGGGTGTGCTCAAGGTGATGTCCAAGATGGGCATTTCGACGGTCGGGTCGTATACCGCCGCACAAGTTTTCGAGGCCATCGGTCTCTCGCGCGAGGTGGTCGACGAGTACTTCACCGGGACGGTGAGTCGTCTCGGCGGTGTCGGTCTGGACGTGCTCGCCCGCGAAGTGGAACTGCGGCACCGCGCCGCGTATCCGGAGAACCCGTCGTCGCAGGTGCATCGTCGGCTCGACGTCGGCGGCATCTACCAGTACCGGCGCGACGGCGAACTGCACCTGTTCACCCCCGAGACGGTCTTCCTGTTGCAGCACGCGACCCGGACGGGCCGGGCGGACGTCTTCGAGAAGTACAGCGCGGAGGTCGATCGCCTGTCCGCGGAGGGCGGGACGCTGCGGGGACTGTTCGAGTTCCGGCACGGGCTGCGCCCACCCGTGCCTATCGAGGAGGTGGAGCCGGCGGAATCGATCTTCGCGCGGTTCAACACCGGCGCCATGAGCTACGGCTCGATCTCGGCGGAGGCACACGAGACGATGGCGATCGCAATGAACCGACTCGGGGGCCGCTCGAACTCGGGTGAGGGCGGGGAAGACGTCGACCGCCTCTACGATCCGATGCGCCGCAGCGCCGTCAAACAGGTCGCGAGCGGGCGATTCGGTGTCACCAGCGACTACCTCGTCAACGCCACCGACATCCAGATCAAGATGGCACAGGGCGCCAAGCCCGGTGAGGGCGGCCAACTCCCGGCGTTCAAGGTCTATCCGTGGATCGCGCGAACCCGGCATTCGACGCCGGGGGTGGGACTGATCTCGCCGCCGCCGCACCACGACATCTACTCCATCGAGGACCTCGCCCAGCTCATCCACGACCTCAAGAACGCGAACGAGAACGCCCGCGTCCACGTCAAGCTCGTCAGTTCGGTCGGTGTCGGGACGGTCGCGGCCGGGGTCAGCAAGGCCCATGCCGACGTGGTGCTCATCTCCGGGCACGACGGCGGCACCGGCGCATCGCCGCTCACCTCCCTCGAGCACGCCGGACTCCCGTGGGAGGTGGGCCTCGCCGACGCGCAGCAGACGCTGGTGCTAAACGGACTTCGCGATCGGATCACGGTGCAGTGCGACGGTGGCCTGCGCACCGCACGCGACGTCATGGTGGCGATGCTGCTCGGGGCGGAGGAGTTCGGGTTCTCCACCGCGCCACTGATCGCGGCCGGTTGCATCATGATGCGCGTGTGCCACCTCGACACGTGCCCGGTGGGTGTCGCGACGCAGAATCCGGAACTGCGTAAACGATTCACGGGCAAGCCGGAGTTCGTCGAGGAGTTCTTCCGGTTCGTCGCGGCGGATGTCCGCAGGCACCTCGCGGAACTCGGGTTCCGCAGCGTCGAGGAGGCGGTCGGGCATCCGGAGCTGCTCGAGACCGCGGTCGGCGTCGCGCACTGGAAGAGCCGTGGCCTGGACCTCACGCCGGTGTTCGCGGCCGAGGAGACGCTCCCGGGCTCGGGCCCGCCTCAGCGTCGACGCGTCCGTGCCCAGGACCACGGGCTCGACCTGGCCCTGGACCGGACTCTTATCCAGCTGGCCGAGGGCGCCCTCGAGGACGCGTTGCCGGTGCGGCTCGAACTGCCGGTGCGCAACGTCAACCGCACGGTCGGAACGTTGCTCGGATCCGAGGTCACCCGCCGCTACGGTGCGGCGGGGCTGCCGGACGACACGATCCGGGTCCAGCTCGAGGGGTCGGCGGGGCAGTCACTCGGTGCGTTCCTGCCCCCCGGCATCACGATCGACCTGGTGGGTGACGCGAACGACTATGTGGGCAAGGGGCTTTCCGGCGGTCGGATCGTGGTGCGCCCGGCCGACGACGTCCTGTTCCTCCCGGAGACGCAGGTGATCGCGGGCAACACCCTGCTGTACGGCGCGACATCGGGCGAGGCCTACCTGCGGGGCCGGGTCGGCGAACGATTCTGCGTGCGCAATTCGGGGGCCGTCGCCGTCACCGAGGGGGTCGGCGACCACGCGTGTGAGTACATGACGGGTGGACGCGTCGTGGTCCTCGGTCCGATCGGGCGCAACCTGGCAGCAGGCATGTCGGGTGGCATCGCGTTCCTCCTCGACGCCGACCACTCGAAGATCAACACCGCGATGGTGCGGTTGCAGACTCCGGACGGCGACGACCTGCAATGGCTGCGTGTGGTGGTCGAGCAGCACCTGCGATGGACGGGTTCCGCGGTGGCCGCGTCGGTCCTGGCCGACTGGCCCCGGCGTTCCGCCTTGTTCACGAAGGTCATGCCCACCGACTACCAGCGGGTGCTCGAAGCGACACGGATGGCTCGCGCCGAAGGGCTCGACGTCGACACCGCGATCATGGAGGCGGCGCGTGGCTGATCCCCAAGGGTTCCTGCACGTGGCGAAGCAGGACGCACGCAAGCGTCCCGTCGAGGAACGCATCCACGACTGGCGTGAGGTGTATGCACCCCAGTCGCCCTCCGAGCGGGACCGTGAGGTGTCCGAGCAGGCCCGGCGGTGCATGGACTGCGGCATCCCGTTCTGTCATTCGAGCAGCGCGGGGTGCCCGCTCGGGAACCTGATCCCCGAGTGGAACGACCTGGTGCGGCGCGGACGGTGGGACGCGGCCACCGAACGCCTGCACGCCACCAACAACTTTCCCGAGTTCACCGGCCGGGTCTGTCCCGCCCCCTGCGAGGCCGCGTGCGTGCTGGCGTTGGCCGACACGCACACCACGGGGAGCGTGACGATCAAGCGCATCGAACAGGCCATCGCGGACGCCGCCTGGGAGAAGGACCTCGTCCCACCCGTGCGCCCGGCGCTACGGACGGGCAAGAACGTCGCAGTCGTCGGATCGGGTCCGGCGGGGTTGGCCGCGGCACAGCAGCTCACCCGGGCGGGGCACGAGGTCACGGTGTACGAGCGCGACGACCGGCTCGGTGGGCTGTTGCGGTACGGCATCCCCGAGTTCAAGCTCGAGAAGAGGGTCGTCGAACGACGCCTTTCCCAGATGCGCGTGGAGGGAACGCATTTCGTCACCGAAGTGGAGGTCGGTGTGGACCTCGCGGTGTCGGATCTGCGGGAGCGCTTCGATGCAGTGGTGCTCGCCACCGGCGCGCTGCTCGCCCGCGACAATCCCGACGTCCAAGGCCGGGGACTCGACGGGGTGCACCTGGCGATGGAGCACCTGGTCGCGTCGAACCACGAGTGTGAGGGAGATGGGGCGACGCCGATCTCCGCGCGCGGCAAGCACGTCGTCATCATCGGTGGCGGCGACACCGGCGCCGACTGCCTGGGCACCGCGCACCGCCAGGGCGCGCTGTCGGTGACCCAGTTGGACTACCACCCGGCGCTGCCGGAGGAGCGGGACGCGACATCGGCACCGTGGCCGGCGTGGCCGATGGTGTTGCGTACGTCGCCGGCACACGCCGAAGGCGGCGTCCGCCGGTACGAGGTTGCGGTGCAACGTTTCCTCGGTGACGAGTCCGGCCACGTCCGGTCGATGGTGCTCGCGGAGGTCCGCCTCGTCCGCGACGAACACGGCCGACGCGTGATCACTCCCGTCGGCGAGGAGATCGAATTGCCCTGTGATCTCGCGCTTTTCGCGATCGGATTCGAGGGCGTCGAGCACGGTCCGCTGCTCGACGATCTCGGGCTCGAGACCAACCGCCGCGGGTCGTTGTCGTGTGCGGCGGACTGGCAGACGTCGACGCCCGGCGTGTTCGTGTGCGGCGACGCGCACCGCGGAGCGTCGTTGGTGGTGTGGGCGATCGCGGAGGGGCGTTCGGCTGCACGCGGGGTCGACGTGTACCTGACTGGTTCGTCCGAACTGCCCGCTCCGGTGCATCCGACGGCCCTGCCGCTGACCGTCCTCTGACGCTCACTTCGGTGTCACCGAGCGTTCGCCCGCCGAATAGAGTTCGTTCCCCGGATTGACTAGGCTTTCCCCGTGACCCGACGCACGAAGATTGTCTGCACTCTTGGCCCTGCTACTGCATCCGGCGACCGCGTTCGCGAGCTCGTCGAGAGCGGAATGGATGTAGCCAGACTCAACTTCAGTCACGGTGAACATGCTGATCACCAGGACAATTACCGTCGTGTGCGGGCGGCGTCGGAGGCGACGGGCCGCGCGGTGGGCATCCTGGCCGATCTGCAGGGACCGAAGATTCGTCTCGGCCGGTTCGTCGAGGGCAAGACGCGGTGGGAGACGGGTGAACAGATCCGGATCACGGTCGAGGACTGTGAGGGAACCCACGATCGGGTGTCGACCACCTACAAGCAGCTGGCGCAGGACGCGCGGCCCGGTGACCGGTTGCTCGTCGACGACGGCAAGGTCGGGCTCGTCGTCGAGGCCGTCGACGGTGACGATGTGGTGTGCCGGGTGACCGAGGGCGGTCCGGTGAGCAATAACAAGGGTGTGTCGTTGCCCGGGATGAACGTGTCGGTGCCGGCGCTGTCGGAGAAGGACATCGAGGATCTCGAGTTCGCGCTCGGGCTGGGAGTCGACTTCATCGCGCTCTCGTTCGTGCGTTCGCCCGCCGATGTCGAGTTGGTCCACGACGTGATGGATCGGGTCGGTCGCCGGGTGCCGGTGATCGCGAAGCTCGAAAAGCCCGAGGCGATCGAGAACCTCGAGGCCGTGGTCCTGGCGTTCGACGCGGTCATGGTCGCCCGTGGTGATCTGGGTGTGGAGCTGCCGCTCGAGCAGGTGCCGCTGGTGCAGAAGCGGGCGATCCAGATCGCTCGTGAGAACGCCAAGCCGGTGATCGTGGCGACGCAGATGCTCGAATCGATGATCGAGAACTCGAGGCCCACCCGTGCGGAGGCGTCGGACGTCGCGAACGCCGTCCTCGACGGTGCCGACGCTGTGATGCTCTCCGGTGAGACGTCGGTCGGTAAGTACGTGATGGAGACCGTGCAGACGATGGCGCGGATCCTCGAGGCGGTCGAGACCGATCCCGCGCGCGTGCCGCCGCTCACTCACGTCCCGCGGACCAAGCGTGGTGTCATCTCGTACGGGGCTCGTGACATCGGTGAGCGGTTGGATGCGAAGGCGTTGGTGGCGTTCACCCAGTCCGGGGACACGGTCCGCCGTCTCGCTCGGCTGCATTCGCCGCTGCCGTTGCTGGCGTTCACGCCGCTCGAGTCGGTGCGCTGCCAGCTGGCGCTGTCGTGGGGTACCGAGACGTTCATCGTGGACCCGGTCGACTCGACGGACCAGATGTTCACGCAGGTCGACCACGCGCTGCTCTCCCTCGGCCGCTACAACAAGGGCGACCTCGTGGTCATCGTGGCCGGCTCCCCGCCGGGCACAGTAGGCTCGACCAACCTGATCCACGTGCACCGGATCGGGGAGGAAGACCACTAGCGAGGGGACGCGCACGTGAACGAAGTGGGGGCAGCGTTACGACCGACGCGCTCGGCCGATCTGGAGACGCTGCTGGTCCTCCTCGATCTCGAACAGATCGGGGAGGACACCTACCTCGGACAGCATCCCGAGCAGGTCGCCAGCCGGACGTTCGGCGGGCAGTTGGTCTCCCAGGCACTGGTGGCCGCGGGGCGCACGGTCGATGCCGGACGTCCCGTGCACGCCGTCAACGCCCACTTCATCCGCGGCGGCGACGTCAAGGCCCCGATCGAGTACCGCGTCGAGCGGCACCGCGACGGGCGGGCGTTCGCGAACCGTCAGGTGACCGCATACCAAGACGGGAACGTGGTTTTCTCGATGTTCGCGGCGTTCCAGGACTGGGGTGCCGGGCTCGAGCACAGTGTCGCGATCCCCGATGTCGACGGCCCGGAGCAACTTCCTTCGCTCGGTGATCACCTGGCCGGCTACGAAGACCGCCTCCCGACGTTCGTGGGCGCGCTCAAACCGATCGAGATGCGCTACGCGAACGATCCTGCCTGGGTCCTCAAGGGCTCCGGTGAACGCCTCGAGCACAATCGGGTCTGGATGCGCACCGACGGGCAGCTCGGGGACGATCCCGGGGTGCATGCCGCCGCCCTCGCGTACTCGTCGGACACCACCGTCCTGGACTCGGTGCTCACCACCCACGGGCTGTCCTGGGGGCTCGACCGGATCGTCGCCGCGACCGTCAATCACTCGATCTGGTTCCATCGTCCGTTCCGGTTCGACGAGTGGGCGCTCTACGCGACGGAGTCTCCGGTCGCGGCCGGATCGCGTGGTCTCGCAACCGGTCGGTTCTTCACGCGCAAGGGCGAATTGATCGCAACGGTGGTGCAGGAAGGCGTCATTCGGCACTTTCCGGCCCGGCGCTGAGCCTGTTCGGCCATGACGGTCCGTGGCTTCGCCGCGGTGGCTAGAATTCTGGTTCTCTGATCACGGCACGCCATCGGTGATGGGGGAGCCCCATGCGAGACGAACCGATCGACTGGAGCCACGAGGCCGTGGCCAGTCTGTTGTGGACCTCCCGAGCATTCCTGATCGCGCTGGTCTGTTTCGTCGTGATCGGTGCTGTGCTGGCCCGGCGCACCGAGTGGGGGCGCCAATTTCGGCGAATCACCGGGCCCTACTTCTCCAGTCGCGACAGCTGGCGGCCGTGGGCGCTGATCCTGGCGCTGTTGTTCCTGACGATTCTCGGTGTGCGGATCCTGGTCCTGCTCTCGTATCAGGGCAACGAGATGTACACCTCACTGCAACTGGTGGCGCAGGCGCTCGAGGCCGGTGACGCCGCGGCACTCGACGGTGCGAAGTCGATGTTCTGGCGTTCGATCGTGGTTTTCGCGGTGCTGGCCACCGTGCACGTGGTGCGGTCGCTACTGGCGCAGTACACCGGCCAAGCGCTCGAGATCGTGTGGCGCACGTGGCTCACCGACCGGATCACGACCGACTGGCTCGACGGGCGAGCGTACTACCGAGGAAGATTCATCGACGGTTCGATCGACAACCCGGACCAGCGGATCGAGTCCGACATCACCGAAGTCGCGACGACGTCGCAGACGCTGTCGATGGGTTTGGTCAGTTCGGTGGTGTCGGTGGTGTCGTTCACCGGGATCCTGTGGGACCTGTCGGGGCCGATGAATGTGTTCGGCGTGGAGATTCCGCGCGCGATGGTGCTCCTCGTCTACGTCTACATCCTCACGGCAACGGCGATCGCGTTCTGGATCGGCCGACCGCTGATCGGCCTGAGCTTCCTGAAGGAACGCCTGACGGCCAACTTCCGCTACGCACTCGTGCGTCTGCGCGACAGCGCGGAGAACGTCGCGTTCTATCGCGGTGAGGAAGTCGAAAGACAGGGCCTGCTCGGACGATTCGCCGCCGTCATCGCGAACGCGTGGCAGATCGTGTTCCGGACACTGAAGTTCAATGGATTCAATCTGGGCGTCAGCCAGGTTGCCGTCGTCTTCCCGATCGTGATCCAGGCACCGAGGTTCTTCGCCGGAACCATCACGCTCGGCGACATCACCCAGAGCGCGCAGGCATTCGGCCAATTGTCCGATGCGCTGTCGTTCTTCCGGCAGTCCTACGACCAGTTCGCGGTGTACCGCGCCAGTCTGATTCGTCTCGACGGGCTGCTGAGCGCCGACGAACGTTCACGGCAGTTGCCCTCGATCCGGACCGAGGGTCGGGACCGGGTGGTGGACCTGGACAAGGTGTCCGTGCGCACCCCGGACGGCAGACTGCTGATCGACACCCTCGATCTGCGCCTCCTCCCCGGGGAAGCCCTACTGGTGAAGGGATCGTCGGGGAGTGGCAAGACGACGCTGCTCCGTACGCTCGCGGAGATGTGGCCGTTCGCCGCCGGCAGCGTGGCCCGGCCGGTGGGACCCGACGCACTCTTCCTGTCACAGCTACCGTATCTGCCGTTGGGGGATCTCCGGAGCGCCGTGGCGTATCCGGGCCACGTGCAGGACCTTTCCGACGACCGGATCGCCGCGGCGCTGCGCGACGTCCACCTGGGGAACCTCGTCGGACGACTCGACGAGCGCGCCGACTGGGCGAAGATCCTTTCCCCGGGGGAGCAGCAGCGCATCGCGTTCGCCCGCGTCCTGCTGATCAGGCCGCAGGTGGTGTTCCTGGACGAGGCCACGTCGGCCGTGGACGAGGGACTCGAATACTCTCTCTACCAGATGATTCGGGATCGAGTCCCCGACAGCATCCTGTTCAGTGTCAGCCACCGGAGCACGGTCGACCAGCACCACACCCGCCAGCTCGAACTGCTCGGGGACGGGCCCTGGCGCCTGTCCGCGGTCAGCGTCGGCTGAGGCATCCCCACCGGAAGGGACCGTTCGTGCGCCCCGGGCGCACGAACGGTCTCGCTCAGGTGTGCATCACAGGTACTGTCCGCACGACGGCCACGCTCCCGGGCCCGACGAGGCCAGCACACCCTCGGCGACCCGAATCTGTTCCTCGCGGGAATTGTTGTGCGGCAGACCGGAACCACCGTGAGCGCTCCAGGTGCCGGCACTGAACTGCAGGCCACCGTAGTAGCCGTTGCCGGTGTTCGCGGACCAGTTTCCGCCGCTTTCGCACTGCGCCACGGCATCCCAGTCGCCGGAGGCGGCGTGGGCCGTCCCGGTGCTGACGACGAGGGGGGCGGCGACGGCCGCGGTGGAGGCGGCGAGGCCGCCGAGCAAGCGTGTGATGGACTTCGGCATCGATGGTGTCCTCTCCGTACTGATGGTGAGGGTTCCGGCCGGCGCCGCACGAAGGGCGCTGACGGTGCGATCCCTCACGTCTGCCCTGGAGGTTGCCATTCCGATCCGGCGGGCAGTCCGACGGTGAAAACGGATCGGCGGCGGGCTCTTTCGGTTCGAGCCGTGATCGACGCTAGGTGGGACTCTCCGTCACGTCACGGGTCTGTTTTCTGGTACGCATGTGCGTGTTCGGGGCGAGACTTTGACAGTCGGCCCAGGTGGGCGGGTGAAAACCGGCGGACAGGCGGGGACGCATTCGAGTACAGAATGTGACCAGGGTCACTGTCTGAAGGTGGCCCATGTCACATTGCTAGCCGCGCGAAACGCCCTCGTGACCCGATAGCGTGCGTCGGTCACGAACGGCACATGCGCCGCGACCCGAGCAAAATTGCTGGTCAGAAGGCTGACCGGAGCGCACCGGCGACTTCTGCTGCGGTCATGGGCACGACGCCGATGGACCGTGCGTCGGCCAGACGCTCGTCGCTCACCTGTGACGTCGCGTCGGTCACGAGCACTGTCCGCAGGTCGCGGCTGCTCGCGTCGAACAGGGTGGCCCGCGGGCAGTTCGGCAGGTTGCACCCCGCGACGACGATGGTGTCGACGCCTGCTCCTGCGAGATGGGCTTCGAGCCCTGTGCGGTGGAAGGCGCTCCAGCGTGGTTTCCACAGCGCGGCCTCCGCGTCGCCGAACGGCTGCAATTCACCACGCAGGAGAATGTGCGGATCGAGTTCAGGGGCTCCGGGCGGGAGCAGCTGGGGTGGGATTCGGGACCCCTCGGTGCCGGGGCGGACGATGCGGGCGTCGTCGCGCGTGACGGCGGTACGACGGACCGGATCCACGTCGTCGCCGTCGTAGATCCGGACCACGTGCACGATCGGCCGGTGCGCACGGCGGAAGGCCCCCACCAGCTCGACCAGCCGGGGAAGCACCGCCGTGGTGCCCGGCACCGGCAGCGGTCCGCCGTCGAGGAAGTCGTTCTGCACGTCGATGACGAGCAGTGCCGACGAGTCCAGGTGCGGCCGCACGTGCTCGTCGATGGCATCGAGGTCGGTCATCACTCGAACCTAGCTGGTGCACAGGGGCTTCGGGAAGAAGGAAGAGCTCCCGTCCGCGAGGGCGGGAGCTCTTCGAGACGACTTCTCCGAGGGTCAGACCGAGACGATCACCGACGAGCCGTGGCCGAACAGGCCCTGGTTGGCGGTGATGCCGACGCGGGCACCCTCGACCTGGCGGCCCTCGGCCTGTCCACGCAGCTGCCACGTGAGCTCGCAGACCTGGGCCAGTGCCTGGGCGGGGACCGCCTCACCGAAGCAGGCCAGACCGCCGGACGGATTGACCGGGATGCGGCCACCGATCGTCGTGTCGCCGGCGCGCAGCAGGTGCTCGGCCTCGCCGCGCTTGCACAGGCCCAGGTCCTCGATCCAGTCGAGTTCGACGGACGTGGCGAGATCGTAGACCTCGGCGACGTCGACGTCCTCGGGCGAGATGCCGGCCTCCTCGTAGGCGGCGTCTCCGATCGACTCCTTGAACGTGCGCTCCGGCGCGGGGACCGCGGACGCCGACTCCGTGGAGAAGTTCGGCATGTCCATGATCGTCTGCGGGAACGTGGGCGTGACCGTCGAAATCGCCTTGATACGAACAGGATCGACGATGCCCTTCTTGCGGGCGTACTCCATCGACGTCAGGATGATCGCCGCACCGCCGTCGGAGGTGGCGCAGATGTCGAGCAGGTGCAGCGGATCCGCCACCATCGGCGACGCGAGAACGTCGGCGGCGGCCACCTCCTTGCGGTAACGCGCGTACGGGTTGTTCAGGCCGTGCTTGGAGTTCTTGACCTTGACGGCCGCGAAGTCCTCGACGGTGGCGCCGTACAGGTCGATGCGACGGCGGGCGTTGAGCGCGAAGTAGCCGGGATTCGTCATGCCCATCAGGCGGAAGCGCAGCCAGTCCGGATCGTCCCAGCGCTCACCGGCGTTGGGAGCCAGGAAGCCCTTGGGGGTGGTGTCGGCGCCGACGACCAGGGCCACATCGGACAGGCCGGCGAGGATGCGCGCACGAGCCGTGTCCAGGGCCTGTGCACCCGTGGCGCACGCCGCGTACGACGTCGCGACGCGGGCGCCGTTCCAGCCGAGGGCCTGTGCGAAGGTGGCACCCGCGACGTAGCCGCCGTAGCCGTTGCGGACGGTCTCGCCGCCGACGATCAGGTCGACGTCCTTCCAGTCGACTCCGGAGTCGGCGAGCGCGGCGCGGGCCGCGGCGACGCCGTACTTGACGAACGAGTGGCCCCACTTGCCCCACGCGTGCATGCCGACGCCGAGGACGGCCACATCGTTGTTGCTCATGCCTGTGCCCCGTTCTCTGCTGCCGCGAGCGGCTTCCAACGCCAGATGCTGCGGTCGCCCGACTCGTCCGTGTAGAGGGTCTCGACGACCAGCTCCACCGGGTTGCCCACCTTGAGGTCCGCGACGCCGAAGCCGTCGGCCACCTGGCCGAGGACGACGAGACCCTCGGGCAGTTCGACGGCGGCGAGCGCGAACGGCACGTACGGATCCGTCGTGGGGATGTACGGGGCCGGCGGCTTGTACTGCGCGTCGGTGTACGACCACACCTTGCCGAAGCGGGACAGCTCGACGTCGTCGAACTCCTCGCCGGAGCACGCCGGGTTCTTGCAGAAGGTGGTCTCCCGCGGGAACGAGATCGTGCCGCAGGACCGGCACTTGGTGCCGATCAGGGCCGGCTCCGGCCCGGTGGTGAACCAGCCTTCGACGGCCGGTGTGGCGGTGTTGCTCATGCAAACCTCATCTGCTTGTCGAGCCTGATCGGCCGGTCGAGTGGGTGACCGGCAAGAGAACGGGTTGCAGTATGGCATGAGTTAACTGATTCCCGACGTGCGATCCCATCCACCGGACGGCGGTGCGGCCTCGTGCCCGGCGGCGGCCGCGGAACATGTCGAACGTCCGGCCAGCGGGACCGGGCGCGAAGAGTGACGCCCCCTGCGAAGAAGACCAAACGACCGAAACGGACGACACGGGCCTACCTGGAGGAAGGCCGAAAACGGCGGGTCCGGGCCGTGCCGGCGAACACGCGTCGAATCCCGGCGGTGAAGTCCGTCACTGTCGGGCGACCGACCGTTATCGTGATGGCGACTCGTCGGAGGTGCGTTGTGCCCAGAGTGACTGTCAGGCCCGAGGATCGGGTGATCAGTCTGCGTGACGGTCGGTCGATGGGATTCGCCGACTACGGTCCCGCAGACGGCTTCGTCGTGGTCAATGCCCACGGCGGACTGTCCTGCCGACTCGACATCCGAGCCGCCGCCCCGGTCGCCGAGGCGGCCGGGATCCGGCTCATCTCACCGGATCGCCCCGGGATCGGGCTGTCCGATCCGAGCCCCGGACGGACAGTGCTCGACTGGGCGTCCGACGTCGAACAACTGGCCGATCAGCTCGGCGTCGAGCGGATGGGCGTGCTCGGGTGGTCCATGGGCGGGCAGTATGCGGCCGCGCTCGGATACGCGTTGTCGTCCCGCATCAGTCGGATCGCGATCGTGGCGGGCGCGCTGCCGCTGACCGAGGCGGGGACGTTCGCGCGGTTGCCCCGGATCGATCGGCTGTTCACGCGGATGTCGGTGGGTTGTCCGGGGCTCGCGGAGGCGTCCTTCCGCGGTCTGTCGGTGCTCGCCCGAGCGATGCCGCGGCAGTTCGCGCGGATCTCGTCGCGCACGCTCGCCCCCGCCGACGCGGAGTTGGTCGACAGCGAACCGAGGGTGTTCGCGGCCATGATCGACGAGGGGCTCAGGAATCCGGCGGGCGTCGTCGAGGAATACCGGGCGTGGATGCGGCCGTGGGGCTTCTATCCGGAGGATCTCGAGGTGCCGGTCGACGTATGGTGGGGCGACGCGGACCAGTTGATTCCGCGGGAATGGCCGGCCGAACTCGCGACGCGAATCCCGAAGTCCACGTTGAACATCGGGACGGGCGGCCACTTCATGGCGCACCTGCACTACCGGGCCATCCTCGACTCGCTCGCGGACGTCGCCTGAGGCGGAGAGCGTCGCGTCGGTCACTCGGGCCCGCCGGACACCGGTCGTCGATACGTGACTTCCTCCGGGAAACTGGTGGTCGAGGCCCGCACGTCGAGCGCGGTTACGAGTGCGTCGAGGCCGCGCGCGGCATTTTCACCATCGATTTCACACTTGTACGTAGTGGGCGCACCCGCAGAGTTGTGGCACTCTGGAGTTGCTCCTTTTGGTAGGGGAGACCGAGAAGGCCCCGGGATCGCGAGATCTCGGGGCCTTACTCGTAGGAATCACTCGTGGGAGTCGTCGATCGGAATCGTCGATCGACATCGTTCCCGGCGACACGCCGAGGTAGCCGAATGGTCCCGCCGAATTCCGGAAGTTGTGTGGTGCCCTCGGTGAGACTCGAACTCACACTGCACGGGTTTTGAATCCGTTTCCTCTGCCAATTGGGATACGAGGGCGTCCTGCGGGTTCCTACTCTAGAAGATCACGGAGCACAGTCAAACCACCGGTACCCTCGAAGCGTTCGCGCCCCGATTCGGCGGGCGCCGACCCCCGAGGAGACAGGTGACCATGAACGCTCCCGCCGCGCAGGGCACGGAACGACGGCCGCGGCGCGTGGTGGTGGCGGAAGACGAGGTCCTGATCAGGCTCGACCTGGTCGAGATGCTCCGCGAGGAAGGCTACGACGTCGTCGGTGAGGCCGGCGACGGCCAGCGCGCTGTGGAGTTGGCGGAAGAACTCCGTCCGGACCTGGTGATCATGGACGTCAAGATGCCCCGACGCGACGGCATCGACGCCGCCTCCGAGATCGCCGCGAAGCGCATCGCGCCCGTGGTGATCCTCACCGCATTCAGCCAGCGCGAACTGGTGGAGCGGGCCCGCGACGCCGGTGCGATGGCGTACCTCGTCAAGCCGTTCTCGAAGTCGGATCTGGTGCCGGCAGTCGAGCTGGCGGCAAGCCGCTTCGTCGAGATCTCGCTGCTCGAGCGGGAGGTCGCGAACCTGTCCGATCGACTCGAGACGCGCAAGGTCATCGAACGTGCCAAGGGAATGCTGATGCAGTCACAGAACCTGTCGGAGCCCGAGGCGTTCAAGTGGATCCAGCGGGCCGCGATGGATCGCCGGACGACCATGAAGGCCGTCGCCGAGGTGGTCCTCGACACTCTCGGCGGAGGCAGTTCCCCCGCCTGAGCGGGTTTGCGGGGGTTCCGGTCGGCGACGCGCGGGGACGAGGGGCCGTGGTGTCGGCCCTCCTCCCTAGACTGGTCAACCGTGAGCCCCGCAACCACGTCCTCGTCCACCACTCCCGCTACCGCCGACGCGTCCGGTTCCGACCGCCCGACGTTGATGCTCCTCGACGGGCACTCGCTGGCGTACCGCGCGTTCTTCGCCCTGCCGGCCGAGAACTTCAAGACGCAGAGCGGTCAGGCCACCAACGCGGTCTACGGGTTCACGTCCATGCTCATCAATCTTCTGCGCGACGAGCAGCCCACGCACGTGGCCGCCGCATTCGACGTCTCCCGGCAGACGTTCCGCGCCGAGGCGTTCCCGGAGTACAAGGCCAATCGCAACAAGACCCCGGACGAGTTCAAGGGGCAGGTCGAGATCACCAAGGACGTCCTCGCGGCGATGGGCATCCCGGTGATGGCGATCGAGGGATTCGAGGCCGACGACGTCATCGCCACCCTCACCACGCAGGCCACGGCGCTCGGCTACCGGGTGCTGGTCGTGACGGGCGACCGCGATTCGCTGCAGTTGGTCACCGACGACGTCACGGTGCTCTACCCCCGCAAGGGTGTCTCGGATCTGACGCGCTTCACTCCGGCGGCGGTCGAGGAGAAGTACGGCCTCACCCCGCAGCAGTACCCCGACTACGCGGCGCTGCGCGGCGACCCGAGCGACAACCTGCCCGGCATCCCCGGTGTCGGGGAGAAGACCGCGGCCAAGTGGATTCGTGAGTACGGCTCCCTCGAGAACCTCGTCAACGACGTCGACAAGGTGCGCGGCAAGGTGGGGGATGCATTGCGCGCCAACGTCAACAGCGTGCTCCTCAATCGGCACCTCACCGAGATGGTGCGCGACGTCGCGGTGCCCTACACGCCGGACCAGTTGGCGCTCGCGCCGTGGGACCGCGAGCGTATCCACGCGCTGTTCGACGACCTCGAGTTCAAGGTGCTGCGCGACCGGTTGTTCGCGACCCTCAGTTCCACCGAACCCGAGGCCGAGGAAGGCTTCGAGGTCAGCGGACGGGCTCTCGCGCCGGGTGAGGTCGCGGCGTGGATCGCCGAACATGCGTCCACCGGGGAGCGGCACGGGCTCTCCGTCGTCGGCACCACCACTCCCTACGGCGGTGACGTGACCGCCGTCGCGATCGCGGCGCCCGATGGCGAGGGGGCCTACATCTCGACCACGACGGCGACGCCGGAGGACGAGGCGGCACTCGCGGACTGGCTTGCGGATGCCGGCCGGCCCAAGGCGCTGCACGAGGCGAAGCGGGCGATGCATGCGCTGCGCGGACGCGGCTGGACGTTGGCGGGTCTCACCAGCGACACCGCACTCGCCGCGTACCTCGTGCGTCCCGGCCAGCGGAGCTTCAACCTCGATGATCTGTCGCTGCGCTACCTCAAGCGCGAGCTTCGGGTGGAAGAGTCCGGCCAGCAACAGCTTTCGCTCCTCGACGACGAGGACGCGGCCGACGCGGAGGCGGCCGAGGGTGAGATCCTGCGTTCGCGGGCGGTCCGCGATCTCGCCGCGGCGCTCGACACCGAACTCGCCGACATCGAGGCCACCGGCCTGCTCGCGGACATGGAACTGCCGCTGCTCGAGGTGCTCGCCAACCTCGAGTCGACGGGCATCGCGGTCGACACCACGCATCTGCACGACCTGCAGTCGGCGTTCGCCGCGCGCGTCGCCGAGGCGGCCGAGGCTGCCTACGCGGTGATCGGCAAGCAGATCAACCTGGGTTCGCCGAAACAGTTGCAGGTGGTGCTGTTCGACGAACTCGACATGCCGAAGACCAAGAAGACGAAGACTGGATACACCACCGACGCGGATGCGTTGCAGTCCCTGTTCGAGAAGACGCAGCACCCGTTCCTCGAGCACCTTCTCGAGCACCGCGACGCGACGCGGCTCAAGGTGACGGTCGACGGTCTGCTCAAGACGGTGGCCGAGGACGGACGGATCCACACCACGTTCAACCAGACCGTGGCGGCGACCGGACGACTGTCGTCGACCGAGCCGAACTTGCAGAACATTCCGGTTCGCACCGACGCGGGCCGTCAGATTCGCGACGGGTTCGTCGTCGGCGAGGGCTACGAGACGCTGCTGACCGCCGACTACAGCCAGATCGAGATGCGCATCATGGCGCACCTGTCCGGTGACGCGGGCCTGATCGAGGCGTTCATCACCGGCGAGGATCTGCACAGCTTCGTCGGCTCGCGCGCGTTCGGTGTACCGATCGAGGAGGTCACGCCGGAACTGCGGCGCCGCGTGAAGGCGATGTCGTACGGTCTCGCCTACGGGCTGAGCGCGTTCGGGTTGGCGGCGCAGCTGAAGATCTCCACCGAGGAAGCCCGTCAGCAGATGGACGCGTACTTCGCACGCTTCGGCGGGGTCCGCGACTACCTCCACGAGGTCGTCGAGCAGGCCCGCAAGGTGGGTTACACCGAGACCCTGTTCGGCCGTCGGCGTTACCTGCCGGACCTCAACAGCGACAACCGTCAGCGTCGGGAAGTGGCCGAGCGCGCGGCTCTCAACGCGCCCATCCAGGGCACCGCTGCCGACATCATCAAGGTCGCGATGATCGACGTCCAGCGCGCACTCCGCGAGGCCGGGCTGGCGTCGCGGATGCTCCTGCAGGTACATGACGAACTCGTCCTCGAGGTCGCCGCGGGCGAGCGTGAGCGGGTCGAGCAGCTGGTTCGCGAGAAGATGGCGGCGGCGATCGATCTGTCGGTGCCGCTCGAGGTGTCGGTGGGCACGGGACGCAGCTGGGACGCCGCGGCGCACTGACCGTGCAGGGGAAACGCCGGGCGCACCCGATCGGTGCGCCCGGCGTTTCCGTCTCTCGTGGCGTGCCGGGGTCAGTTCCCCGTCTGCGATGCGATCTCCGCGCGGACCGCGTCCATGTCGAGCGCCTTGACCTGGGTGATCAGGTCTTCGAGCGCGGCCGGCGGCAGCGCACCCGCCTGGTTGAACACGAGCACGCCCTCGCGGAACGCCATGATCGTGGGAATCGAGCGGATCCCGGCGCCGGCGGCGAACTCCTGCTCGGCCTCGGTGTCCATCTTGCCGTGCACGACGTCGGGGTGCTTCTCCGACGACGCATCGAACGTCGGCGCGAAGTTGCGGCACGGGCCGCACCACGACGCCCAGAAGTCGACGAGCACGATGTCGTTGTCCTCGACGGTCTGCTTGAAGTTCTGCTGGGTGAGGGTCTGGGTAGCCACGAAGGGTCCTTTCGGGGGAGTCGTCATCGATATCCGCTGACTCGGGATATCCGCTGATTGGCCGGTACAACGCTCCGTCGGCCCGAATTCTTCCGGATCGCGGAACACGCCCGGCCGCCGCGGTTTGTTTCCACTGCTCAAGGGTGACGTGTGATTCGCCACTCACGTTTGTCGTCGGAGTCCCACCGCCGGATTCCCGCCGAGGTGCCGACCACGTCGCGACTACCGGCACGCGTGACGACGACGGCGGTACCGAGATCGGTGGACTGGATGCGGCGCGACAGCGTGACGTGCGGCGTCCACTCGCCGGGCACGATGTGCGGGGGCACCCCTTCGCAGTCCGCGATCAGCTCGTAGACGATCCGCTGCAGTGTGAGGAGTTCCGTGGTCGGGACCACCAGCCGCGCCAACGTGAGCCGCCGGCCACCGAACACCACGACGCCGCCGAGCCGGATCGGGAGTGGGGCCGACGGAAGTTCCCGCACCAGCGCGTCCTCGATGTCGTCGGGGATATGGCTGGCCACCCCCATCGTGACGTGCGGCCGGTTCGACTCCGCGGTGATGCGGTCCTGGCTGGGCAGGCGCGCGGACGAGAGCCGGCGCCATTCGGCACGCACGGTTGCGTCGATGTCGGGGTCGAGCAGCAACTCCACGGACTGGACCATCGTGAGTAATGATTGTCGCGTGGGGAGCGTCAGCACAGGAGATTTGCGGAATCTGCGTCTCGGTTCGTTGCAGGGCGACGGCATCGGACGGGAGATCGTGCCCGCCGCCCGGGACGTCGTGGACGCCGCGATGTCGGCCGCAGGGCTTCCGGAGGTGGAGTGGGTGCCACTGCCGATCGGGCTCGACGCGATCGAGTCGCACGGGTCACCGATGCCGGAGAGCACCCTCGTCGCCCTGGCCGAACTCGACTCGTGGATCCTCGGCCCGCACGACAGCGCGTCCTATCCGGACCCGTTCCAGATGCAGCTGACCCCGGGCGGCACGATCCGCAAGCGCTTCGACCTGTACGCCAACATCCGGCCGGCGCGGGCCCTGCCCGGCGTACGCGCGGTATCGCCGCGCATGGATCTGGTCATCGTCCGGGAGAACACCGAGGGCTTCTACGCCGACCGCAACATGTTCGTGGGCAGCGGTGAGTTCATGCCTACTCCCGACGTGGCGATGGCCGTCGGTGTGGTGACACGACAGGCGTGTGAACGCATCGCCCACACCGCCTTCGGGCTCGCGATGCGCCGGCGCAAGCGGGTCACCGTGGTGCACAAGGCGAACGTGCTGGCCACCACCACCGGTCTGTTTCGCGACGTGTGCCGAGACGTCGCCGCGCACTATCCGGACGTCCGCCTGGACGACGAGCACGTCGACGCGATGGCCGCATACCTGGTGCGGCGCGGGGAGGACTACGACGTCGTCGTCACCGAGAACATGTTCGGCGACATCCTGTCCGATCTCGCCGCCGAGTTGTCCGGATCACTCGGGACCGCCGCCTCGATCAACGCGTCCGAGACGAAGGCGATGGCGCAGGCCGCGCACGGTGCGGCCCCGGACATCTCGGGCCGCAACCGCGCGAACCCCGTCGCGCTCTTCCTGTCGGCCGCGATGCTTCTCGACTGGATCTCGGCTCGCCGCAGCGAACCGGCGTTCGCCGCCGCGGCCGAGCGCATCCGTAGTGCCGTCGAGCGAACCGTGGAGTCGGGCGTCGCCACTGCCGACCTCGGTGGGCTGGCGTCGACCAGCGAGTTCACCGAGACCGTGATCGCCCGGGTGTTCCGGCGGTGATCGCGGACCGCGTTCGCTACCTGCACCGCTCAGGCAGTAGTGTGTCCCGGGTTCGCCGGTCGGGAAACGGAGGTTCGAGGCGCGCGTGTTCGCTCGATTCGCAAGGTGCGTGACCGCTGCCGTCGCGACATCCGTCTTGGCCTTCGGGGCCGTGGGATGTGTCACGAACGACGAGGGGTTGGTTCCGGTCCTGCCGGACATCGACGTGCAACGGGTCGCCGCGATCGCCGACCAGTTGCCCCCGGACGTCGCAGCCTCCGGCGAGCTTCGTATCGGCACGAATCCGCCCTATGCCCCCAACGAGTTCAAGGACGAGTCGGGAGCGATCGTGGGCTTCGACGTGGACCTGATGGAGGCAGTGGGCGCGGTCCTCGGCCTGACGCTCGACCTCAAGCAGACCGATTTCGACAAGATCATCCCGGCCGTCCAGGCCGGGACCCTCGACCTCGGTATGTCGTCGTTCACCGACACCCTCGAGCGTGAGAAGAGTGTCGACTTCGTCACCTACTACAGCGCCGGAGTGCAGTGGGCGCAGCGGGCGGGCGACGACATCGACCCGGACGATGCGTGCGGCCTGCGCGTCGGGGTGCAGACCACCACGATCGAGGACATCGACGAGGTGCCCGCGAAGAGCGCGGCGTGCGTCGCGGCCGGGAAGCCCCCGATCCGCAAGATCAAGTACGACAGCCAGGACGACGTGGCGAACGCCCTCATCCTCGGGCGGGTGGACGCGCTGTCGGCCGATTCGCCGGTGACCGCGTACGCGATCAAGCGCAGTGACGGCCGCATGGTGCCCGCGGGCGGTGTGTACGACGCCAGTCCGTACGGATGGGTGGTCGCGAAGGGTTCGCCGCTCGCCCCGGTGCTGCAGCAGGCGGTCCAGTACCTCATCGACGGCGGTCAGTATCAGGCCATCGCCGAAGCATGGGGTGTCGAGGCGGGGATGATCGACACATCGGTCGTCAACGGCGCAACGAACTGAACACAGGAGAGAACACAGTAATGCCAGCCAACGAGAGCCGACCACCGGACGCAGTGGTCGCCTCCGAGCCGGAACCCATCAAGGCGGTCCCGTTGCGGCACCCCGGCCGCTGGGTCGCGGCGGTCGTCGTGCTGGCGCTGTTCGGCCTGTTCGTCTACGGCGCCGCGACCAACGAGGCCTTCCACTGGGACGTGTACGGGCAGTATCTGTTCGACAAGCGCATCACCGCCGCCGCATGGAAGACCATCCAGTTGACGGTTCTGGCCATGGTGATCGCCATCGTGCTCGGGGTGGTCCTGGCCGTCATGCGCCTGTCGCCCAACCCGGTCCTGCGTTCCGCGGCGTGGGTCTACCTGTGGGTGTTCCGCGGAACCCCGGTGTACGTCCAGTTGGTGTTCTGGGGCCTGTTCCCGTCGATCTACAAGACGATCGACGTGGGCATCCCGTTCGGGCCCCAGTTCGCGCACTTCGACATCCAGGCGCTCGAAGCGGCCTTCCTGTTCGCGGTCATAGGCCTGGCGCTCAACGAGGCGGCGTACATGGCCGAGATCGTTCGAGCGGGTGTGGGCTCGGTGAGTGAAGGCCAGACCGAGGCGTCCACCGCTCTGGGCATGTCGTGGGCGCAGACCATGCGGCGCACGGTGCTTCCGCAGGCGATGCGGGTCATCATCCCCCCGACCGGCAACGAGCTGATCAGCATGCTCAAGACCACGTCGTTGGTCGCCGCGGTGCCGTACAGCCTGGAGTTGTACGGCCGGGCCCGCGACATCTCCGGCGCCAACTTCTACCCGGTGCCGCTCCTGCTCGTGGCCTCCACGTGGTACCTGGCGATCACCAGCATCCTGATGGTCGGTCAGTACTACATCGAGCGCCACTACTCGAAGGGCGCTTCACGCACCCTCACCGCCGGGCAGCTGCAGGCGCTCGCCAAGGCCCAGCGCCGCGACGAAGGGGGAGCGGTGTGACCACCCCAATGGTCCGCGCCGACCGAGTCTGCAAGAACTACGGCGCGCTACAGGTGCTCCGCGGCATCACACTCGAGATCCCGCGCGGCCAGGTGCTGTGCCTGATCGGTCCGTCCGGCTCCGGCAAGTCGACCTTTCTGCGCTGCATCAACCACCTCGAACGAGTGGACGCCGGCCGCCTGTACGTCGACGGTGAACTCGTCGGCTACGCGGAGCGCGGCGGCAAACTGCACGAACTGAGCCCGCGGGCGGCGGCGAAGCAGCGCCGCGACATCGGCATGGTCTTCCAGCACTTCAATCTCTTCCCGCACCGCACGGTCCTGGACAACATCGTCGAGGCGCCGGTCCTGGTGAAGAAGGTGCCTCGCGCGAAGGCCGTCGCGCAGGCCCGGGAACTGCTCGACCGGGTGGGTCTGTCGTCGAAGGCCGACGCCTATCCCGTGCAGCTGTCCGGCGGTCAGCAACAGCGCGTCGCGATCGCGCGCGCCCTCGCGATGGAACCGAAACTGATGCTGTTCGACGAGCCGACGTCGGCCCTCGACCCCGAACTGGTCGGCGAGGTGCTCGGTGTCATGAAGGAGCTCGCCAGGGACGGCATGACGATGGTCGTCGTCACCCACGAGATGGGCTTTGCCCGGGAGGTGGCCGACCAACTCGTGTTCATGGACGGCGGTGTGGTCGTCGAAGCCGGAAATCCCCGGGAGCTGCTGGCCAACCCGCGGCAGGAGCGGACCAGGGCTTTCCTGTCGAAGCTGCTGTGAGGATCAGGCCGGCTTGCGGGTGACGAAGATGGCCGTGCCCGGGAACAGCTGACCCCGCAGCGGACTCCACTGTCCCCACTCGCGGTCGAGCCACTCCGGCCACTCGGGCTCGACGATGTCGCGCACCTCGAGACCGGCCGTGACCGCCTCTCGCACGCGGTCCCCGATGGTGCGGTGGTGCTCTACGTACGTCGGGACGCCGTCGTCGTCGACTTCTACGTACGGCGTCCGGTCGAAGTAGGGGAGCGTCGCGGTGAGACCGCGCGGGCCGGGATCGTCGGGGAAGATCCACCGGATCGGGTGGTTGACCGCGAAGATCCACAGACCGCCCGGGCGCAGGACGCGCGCCACCTCCGCCATCACCCGGGCCGAATCCGCGACGAACGGAACCGCACCGAAAGCCGAACAGGCGGCGTCGAAGCTCTCGTCCCGGAACGGGAGCGTCTCGGCGCCGGCCTGGACGAGGGGGACTCGTGAACCGGCCTCGTCCATCGCAGCCACCCCGCGGGCCAGCATCCCCATCGACAGATCGAGACCGACGACGTCGGCGCCCTGGGACGCGAGCCACCGGGCACACGGTGCAGATCCGCAGCCCACTTCGAGGATGCGCTTGCCGGCGACGTCGCCGAGGAGGTGCACGTCGCCCTCGTGGAGACCCTCCGGGCACCACACGAATTCGCCGGCGCTCGAGTCGACACCGAGGAACTCGCCGTGCGTGCGGTGGTAGTCGTCGGCGTCGGCGTCCCACCACGCGCGGCTCGCGCGTTCGCTGGCGTCCGAACCGATGCGGGTGCGGGCGACCCCGCTGGTCCCGAGGGTGGAGATGGCGGCGGCGTGACGATCGTCGGACATGGAGGTCAAGCCTAGATGTCGCGCCGGGATGGTCGTCTGCCCGCCCGTCGGCGGCCGCGGCCGGGCCGGTGACGGCAGGGTTTGCCCAGCTAGCCGTAGGTCGCGTACCCTGTTGCTCGCGAGTGTCTTCGGTGCGGATCGCCACCGGCCGAAGTTTGGTCGGCGGAGTCGTCGGAAGACCTCGTGGTGGACCGGAAGATCGGTCGGATCCGGCATTACGTCGGAACGTACGGCATCCCGATCCGCCTGTCTGACAAACACCATCAACCGACTAACAACCCGTCCGGAGCAACTCAACACATGCCCTCCAACACCGTGACCTCGCCGCAGGTAGCCGTCAACGACATCGGCTCCGCCGAGGACTTCCTCGCCGCCATCGACGCCACGATCAAGTACTTCAACGATGGCGACATCGTCGAAGGCACGATCGTCAAGGTCGATCGCGACGAGGTCCTTCTCGACATCGGTTACAAGACCGAAGGCGTCATCCCTTCCCGTGAGCTCTCCATCAAGCACGACGTCGACCCCAACGAGGTCGTCTCCGTGGGCGATGAGGTCGAAGCCCTGGTCCTCACCAAGGAGGACAAGGAAGGCCGTCTGATCCTGTCGAAGAAGCGCGCTCAGTACGAGCGTGCCTGGGGCACCATCGAGGAGCTCAAGGAGAAGGACGAGGCCGTCAAGGGCACCGTCATCGAGGTCGTCAAGGGTGGCCTCATCCTCGACATCGGCCTGCGTGGCTTCCTTCCCGCTTCGCTCGTCGAGATGCGTCGCGTCCGCGACCTCCAGCCGTACGTCGGCAAGGAGATCGAGGCCAAGATCATCGAGCTCGACAAGAACCGCAACAACGTGGTCCTGTCGCGTCGTGCATGGCTCGAGCAGACCCAGTCCGAGGTCCGCAGCGAGTTCCTGCACCAGCTGCAGAAGGGCCAGGTCCGCAAGGGCGTCGTGTCCTCGATCGTCAACTTCGGTGCGTTCGTCGATCTCGGCGGCGTCGACGGTCTGGTCCACGTCTCCGAGCTCTCCTGGAAGCACATCGATCACCCGTCCGAGGTCGTCGAGGTCGGCAACGAGGTCACCGTCGAGGTTCTCGACGTCGACCTGGACCGCGAGCGTGTCTCCCTGTCGCTGAAGGCGACGCAGGAGGACCCGTGGCGTCAGTTCGCCCGCACCCACGCGATCGGCCAGATCGTTCCGGGCAAGGTCACCAAGCTGGTTCCGTTCGGCGCGTTCGTCCGCGTCGAGGAGGGCATCGAGGGCCTGGTGCACATCTCCGAGCTGGCCGAGCGCCACGTGGAGGTTCCGGACCAGGTTGTGGGCGTCGGCGACGATGCGCTCGTCAAGGTCATCGACATCGACCTGGAGCGCCGCCGCATCTCGCTGTCGCTGAAGCAAGCGAACGAGGACTACAACGCCGAGTTCGATCCGTCCAAGTACGGCATGGCCGACTCGTACGACGAGCAGGGCAACTACATCTTCCCCGAGGGCTTCGATCCCGAGACCAACGAATGGCTCGAGGGCTTCGACAAGCAGCGTGAGGAGTGGGAGTCCCGCTACGCCGAGGCGGAGCGTCGCCACAAGATGCACACCGCTCAGATGGAGAAGATGGCTGCCGACGAGGCTGCCGAGGCTGCGGCCGGCGCTTCGGGCACCAACTACTCCTCGGAGTCGGGCTCGGACGAGGGCGCTGCCGCGTCCACCGAGTCCGCCGGTGGCTCGCTGGCGAGCGACGCACAGCTCGCTGCACTGCGCGAGAAGCTGTCGGGCAACGCCTGATAGCGCCGGCCTGATCATTCAGGCCTGATCGACCGGAAGACCCCGACCCTGACTCTCACGGTCGGGGTCTTCTGTCTTTCCGTCCCCACCTTTGTCCGTCGCCCCTCCGCGTTTTGCGCACTTATCGCGCCGAAACGCCGGCCCCTGCGCGCGATAAGTGCGCAAAACGCGGGTCCGGAGGGGGCGGGGGGAATCGGGCAGGGATGACGGGGGAGAGACGACTGTGGCCCGATCCCGGCGGGGATCGGGCCACAGTGCGTGTCCTGTGCGGGTGGTCAGCCCGCCGCGGCAGGCACCCATCGGGTGGGCATGGTCGCCGTGCGCTTCTTGATGGTCGCGAAGCTGTGGCGAGCGGGGCTCAGGATACTGGTGAACCAGTTGCGACGGTGCTCTGCGAGCGCCGTGGCCACCTCGGGGATGAGGATGGCGTGAATGCCGTTCTCCATGCCGAGACGGTGCCGACCGGGACGGGTGGGATGGCTGCTCATGCGCTTCTCCTACTCGATTCAATCGGCTGTTCGTACGGTCTCCGAAAGGGTATCTGACCAGGTCGAAGAACCCCGTCATTTGGTGCGTAGATGATCTTCGGCGTGTTTGGTGAGAGACTGGTCGGCGTGTTGAGAGTGGGCCTCACAGGAGGCATCGGAGCCGGCAAGTCGACCGTGTCGAAGGTCCTCGCGGAATTGGGTGCGGTGATCGTCGACGCCGACCTGATCGCCCGCGAGGTCGTCGAGCCGGGCACCCCGGGGCTCGCGGCCCTGGTCGACGCGTTCGGCGACTCGATCCTGCACGACGACGGTTCGCTGAACCGTCCGGCGTTGGCGGAGAAGGCATTCGGCAGCGACGACTCCCGGATGCTGCTCAACTCGATCCTGCATCCGCTCATCGGGGCGCGCACCACGGAACTTGTCGAGGGTGCCCCCGCCGACGGAATCGTCGTGCAGGACATTCCGCTGCTCGTCGAGGGCCGCATGGGTCCCGCGTTCAATCTCGTCCTCGTCGTGTACGTCGACGAGGAGGAACGAGTCCGACGTCTCGTCGAACTGCGCGGCATGCCGGAGACGGACGCCCGGGCACGGATTGCGGCGCAGGCCACCGACGCGCAGCGCCGCGAGGCCGCCGACGTCCTGCTCGACAACAGCGGTACTCCCGACATGGTCGGGGAGCAGGTCCGCGCGCTGTTCACTGATCGCCTGGTCCCCTTCGAGGCCAATCTGCGAACCGGGACGGCGGTGTCGGTGCCACCGGTCGTGCGCCCGGCGGATCCGGACTGGGCGGCGCAGGGCCGGCGGCTGGTCGAGCGACTGCGACTGGTGTGCGGAGACCTGGCCACGCGGATCGATCACGTCGGGTCGACGGCCGTTCCGGGTCTGGATGCCCGCGACCTCGTCGACGTCCAGATCACGGTGAAGGACCTGGCGGCCGCGGATGCATTGGCCGGACCGCTCGCCGCAGCGGGGTTCCCGCGCATACCGGACGACGATCGGGACCTGCCGAAGCCGACCTACGGTGTCGGGGGCGAGGCGGATCCCGGGCTGTGGGACAAGCGCACGCACGGCGGCGCCGACCCCGGACGGCCGGTGCACATCAGCATCCGTGTCGCGGGGTGGCCCGGTCAGCAATTCGCACTGCTGCTGCGCGACTGGCTGAGTGCGGACGTGGATGCGCGTGCCGAGTTCCTCGAGGTCAAGCAAGCCGCGTCCGCCACGGCCGCCGAGAACACGCACGAGGCCGACGCCGACGTCGCGTACGCCGAAGCGGTCGCGCCCTGGTTCGACCAGGGGTATCAGCGAGCCTGGGCCTGGGCGGAGGCAACGGGTTGGACGCCCGGCGATTGACGGGCGTCAGCGCCAGCTGATCGGCATGCCCTTCGACGCGAGCCACGCGTCCAGGTCGTGGCCGTGGGCAGCGATCCCGTCGACGGCGGCCACCGCACGTTGCACCGCGCGGTCGGCGGTGCGCGGGGAGATGTATCCGTGCGCGGTTGCGGAGATCAACTCGTCGACGTCGAGGAGCTCGGTTTCGCGCCCCGTCCGGACGACGAGATCCAGGTAGTGGTCCTCCGATTTCCACACGTCCGGTCCGCGCGTGAAGTCGCCGATGTCGATGTAGTGGTCCTGATCGCGATCGTGGTACGGGTGGAAATGGAAGATCGACGCGCGGATTCCCAGGTCCGGGATGATCCAGGACTCCAGGTAGTGGAATTGCGGGTGGTCCGCTGTGCGCGCCATGTACAGGCCCCACGGCTCGAGCCGGTAGTGGTCCACCGGCCGGACGAATCCCTTGGGATCGGTGTTGGTGCACTCGGTGACGTTGAAGTACTCGATCTTGGGCCGGTGTGCCGGAGCCAGGTCGACCGCGGGTACGTAGACGGCTGCGGGGGCTGCGGGCGGCGTGGCCGCAGCGAGGCCCGGTTCGACGTTCTCCATAAAGCAAGAAAGTACCGGCAAACGTGGCGCCGGGCAGCGGCGATCGACCGGGCCTCGGACAGCGTTATCAGAACTTGTCGGAACCGGCGCATACCCTGGGGACATGGCGTTCGCATCCGAGCACCCCGTGGTTGCCCATTCCGAGTTCCGACCGGTCAGCGAGATCGAGCGGTCCGACGCGCGTTTCCAGGTCGTCAGCGAGTACGAGCCTGCCGGTGACCAGCCGCAGGCCATCGACGAGCTGGAGAGGCGGCTCCGAGAGGGCGAGAAGGACGTCGTCCTGCTCGGTGCTACCGGCACCGGTAAGTCGGCGACGACGGCTTGGCTGATCGAGCGGGTCCAGCGGCCCACTCTCGTGATGGCGCCGAACAAGACTCTCGCCGCGCAGCTCGCCAACGAACTCCGGGAGATGCTGCCGAACAATGCCGTCGAGTACTTCGTCTCGTACTACGACTACTACCAACCCGAGGCGTACATCGCGCAGACGGACACCTACATCGAGAAGGACTCGTCCATCAACGACGACGTCGAACGGCTCCGCCACTCGGCCACCTCGAGTCTGCTGTCCCGACGGGACGTCGTCGTGGTCGCGTCGGTGTCGTGCATCTACGGTCTCGGCACCCCGCAGTCGTATCTGGATCGGTCGATCCAGCTCGAGGTGGGCGTGGAGGTCGACCGGGACGCCCTGCTCCGGCTCCTCGTCGATGTCCAGTACAACCGCAACGACATGGCGTTCACCCGCGGATCGTTCCGCGTCCGCGGCGACACCGTGGAGATCATTCCCTCGTACGAGGAACTTGCCGTGCGGATCGAGTTCTTCGGCGACGAGGTCGAGGCGCTGTACTACCTCCACCCTCTCACCGGGGACGTCGTGCGCCAGGTCGACACCGTGCGGATCTTCCCGGCGACGCACTACGTGGCCGGGCCGGAGCGGATGGAACGCGCGGTCCAGGACATCGAGGCGGAGCTCGAGGAACGCCTCGCCGACCTGGAGAACCGCGGCAAGCTGCTCGAGGCGCAACGTTTGCGGATGCGGACGCAGTACGACCTCGAGATGATCAAGCAGGTCGGATTCTGTTCCGGCATCGAGAACTACTCGCGGCACATCGACGGTCGCCCGGCAGGTTCGGCTCCCGCCACGCTGATCGACTACTTCCCGGAGGACTTCCTCCTGGTCATCGACGAGTCGCACGTGACGGTGCCCCAGATCGGTGCGATGTACGAGGGCGACATGTCCCGGAAGCGGAATCTCGTCGAGTTCGGCTTCCGGCTCCCGTCGGCGACCGACAACCGGCCGTTGACCTGGGAAGAGTTCGCCGGCCGGATCGGTCAGACCGTGTACCTGTCGGCCACACCGGGCGCGTACGAGCTCGGCCAGGCCGGCGGTGAGTTCGTCGAACAGGTGATCCGCCCCACCGGTCTGGTCGACCCCGAGGTGGTCGTGAAGCCGACCAAGGGACAGATCGACGACCTCGTGCACGAGATCCGCGAGCGTTCCGAGCGCGACGAGCGCGTGCTGGTCACGACGCTCACCAAGAAGATGGCCGAAGACCTGACCGACTATCTGCTCGAGCTCGGTATCCGGGTGCGATACCTGCACTCCGACATCGACACCCTCCGACGCGTCGAGCTGCTGCGACAGCTTCGGCTCGGGGAGTACGACGTCCTCGTGGGCATCAACCTGCTCCGCGAGGGTCTCGACCTGCCGGAGGTTTCGCTGGTCGCGATTCTGGACGCCGACAAGGAGGGCTTCCTGCGTAGCACCACCAGTCTCATCCAGACCATCGGACGCGCGGCCCGCAACGTGTCCGGGCAGGTGCACATGTACGCCGACAAGATCACCGACTCGATGCAACGAGCCATCGAGGAGACCGAGCGTCGGCGCGAGAAGCAGATCGCCTACAACCTCGAGAAGGGCGTCGATCCGCAGCCGCTGCGGAAGAAGATCGCCGACATCCTCGACCAGGTGTACGAGGAGGCCGAGGACACCGAGGTCGGCGTCGGCGGTTCCGGTCGCAACGCCAGTCGCGGGCGGCGGGCGCAGGGCGAGGCCGGTCGTGCCGTCAGCGCCGGCATCTACGAGGGTCGTGACGTGAAGTCCATGCCGCGAGCCGAGTTGGCGGATCTCGTCAAGGAGCTCACCGATCAGATGATGAACGCCGCACGCGATCTCCAATTCGAGCTGGCCGGCCGGTTGCGGGACGAAATCGCGGACCTGAAGAAGGAGTTGCGCGGGATGGACGCGGCGGGCCTGAAGTAGAGGTCAGTACGCTTCCGGGACATGGACGTACATCTCGCCGGACGCACTGCTCGGTCGCTCGAACTTCTGCATTCGCTCGCCTACTTCGCACCCGAGGTCGAGCGGGAACTGGTCGGGAGCGGGCTCGAACCGGGCCGAATGACGTACTTCGCCGGACGTTCCGCACCGATGGGAGCGGTGTCGGCGGGGGTCGTCGCCGCCGTGTTCTACAACTTCAACCCGTCGCTGATCTCGAACGTGCTCCCGCGTGCCTGGACCCTCGCGGACCCCGCGGAGATCGTGAAGGCGCGGTATCGCGGCGTCGATGCGGCCTACCGCTCGCTGCTCGGAGAGAAGGTGATCGCGTCGCAGCAGATGTCGGAGGCCGCACAGCTCGCCGCTATTGCGGCGCAGGCGATCCCGGGCGTCGACGGTCGCCCGCTGTATGCGGGGTATGCCGCACTGGACTGGCCGGACCAGCCGCATCTGGTGCTGTGGCATGCGCTGACGCTGCTGCGCGAGTACCGCGGGGACGGTCACGTGGCAGCGCTGCAGACCGCCGGATTCAGCGGGCTCGAGGCGCTGATCACGCACACCGCCGCGGGAATCGGTTTCCGGAAGTCGTTCGCGCAGTCGCGTCGTGGCTGGAGCAGCGAGGATTGGGCGTCGGCGGCGGCCGACTTGGTCGACCGGGAGTTGCTGACCCCCGACGGCGAGCTGACCGTCGACGGCCGTGAACTACGCGAGGTGGTCGAGGATCTCACCGACGAGCTCGGGTCGGCGCCGTGGACCGAACTTGGGGAGGACGGAGCAGCCCGCCTCGCCGAACTCGCCACGCCGTGGTGCCGGTCCGTACGCGATTCGGGTCTGTTCCCGGAATCGCTGTTCGGCCCGCGGTACGGCGAGTCCCGCTGACAGCGCGACCCACACGGTGGAATCCCGTGGTGAAATGGTCGCAGGGGTGGATCCGTCCACCGGGGGATGAAGCATGTTGTGCCGCAATTCCACCTGACGTCGCGCCGATGCGGATAGTGTCAGCGCAGCGAACGGGAATCTTCGGTCGAACAGGGCACGCAGCCGGAGTCCTCGAACGAACGCACACATGGAGGAATCAATGACCGCGTATCGGACCGTCGTCGTCGGAACCGATGGATCGGACTCGTCGTACCGCGCAGTCGACAAGGCTGCTGCCCTTGCCGGTGCGGCAGATGCGAAGCTCGTGATCGCATGCGCCTACTATCCCGCGGATCCGAAGGACACCGAGGCGGCGCAGGACACCCTGCGTGAGGACGCCTACCAGGTGACCGGATCTGCCCCCACCTACGAGATCCTCCGGAGGGCGCGCGAGCGTGCCTTGGGTGCGGGCGCCAAGGACATCGTCGAACGCGCCGTCGTCGGCGCGCCGGTGGATTCGCTTCTCGCACTTGTCGACGAGGTGGAGGCGGACCTCCTGGTCGTCGGCAACCGCGGACTCAACACCCTGACGGGGCGTCTGCTGGGTTCCGTGCCGTCCGACGCGGCACGCAAGTCGACGTGCGATGTCCTCATCGTGCACACGGTGCGCTGACCGGTCAGCAGAAGTCGCTACGCGTCGAATCGAGCAGTAGCCGGGTGGCCCGCTCGGCGGTGAGCACGCCGCCGGACTGGCTCGCCGCGTAGGCGGCCGTCGGCCGCAGGTGCGTCAGAATCTCGGAATCGGGTGTGCCGGCCGCGATCTGCCGGCACACCCCGTCCGCGAGGGCGAGCAGCGTCGGGTGAGGAACGACGGCGGGGAATCCTCGGGCCGCAAGCACCTGCGAGAGATGCTCGGTGCGGACGTCGGCCACGGTCGCGACAGTGGACGGCTCGGGCGGATCCGCCACTGCCTCGGCAGGAGGGCCGGCAGGGTTCGTGGCGCCGCAGGCCCCGAGCGTCACCGCAATCGCGCCGGCAGTCAACGCGATGGGCAGTGCGCGCACTGCGCGTCCCCGCAGACGCGATCGGATCACGGTCTCTTCCTTCTGCAGTCGACGATTCGGTGCCCAGGCACCGTACCGCCTCGACGTTCTCGCCCACGAGCGGTTCGGCGATCAGGCCCGTGTGCAGACGGATTCGTCGAGCGCGTCGAGCACACTCGGCAGCGGCCGAGCGTGGACGATGCCGAGACGCTGCGTCGCTCGCGTCAGCGCGACGTAGAGGTCGTTCATGCCGCGCGGGGACTCGTCGAGCAGATTCTGCGGTTCGACGATGATCACCGAATCGAACTCCAGGCCCTTCGCGTCCTTGACGGTCAGCACACTCACGTCGTCGGAACGCAGATCGGCGAGCTGCGCGACGTGCTCGTGTCCGGCGAGGACGGCCGTCAGTCCCGGCCCGGACTCGGCGGCGACACGTCGACGGACCTCGTCGAGAACCTCGGTGGCGTCGACGCACTGGGCCCACGGCGCGTGGCCCGACGCACGGACCGACCGCGGCACCGTCTGGTTCGGGTCGATCTCTTCGAGGACCTTGTGCGCGAGCTCCATGATCTCGGCGGGCGTGCGGTAGTTGACGGTGAGCTCGGTCAGCTTCCATCGCTGCGCTACATACGGCCCGAGCACGTCCTGCCACGAGGAGCTGCCCGCCGGATCGCCGGTCTGGGCGGTGTCGCCCACGAGGGTCATCCACCGGTTGGGGATGCGGCGCATCAACATTCGCCACGCCATCTCCGACAGCTCCTGCGCCTCGTCGACGATCACGTGGCCGTACGTCCACGTCCGGTCGCCGGCGGCGCGCTCCGCGGTGGTCCGGTGGCGGCCGAGGTCCTGACGCTCGGCGAGCTGGCTGGCGTCGATGAGGTCGTAGGCCATGAGGATCTCGGGATCCATCTCGTCTTCGAGGTCTTGGGGCGCCGAACCGGTCAGGATGTCGAGCGCGCCCTGGGCGTCGGCGATCTGGGCCCGCCAGCGGCGCCCTGCGCGTTCGCGTTCGGCGGCGTCGTCGATACCGAGAAGCTCGGCGAGCTCGTCCAGCAGCGGCGCATCGGCGGCACTGAACCCGACCCCCTCGGTGCGGAGCAGTACGTCGCGTTCGGAGTCGGAGAGTTCGGGGGCCGCGGATGCCAACCGTTCGGGGGAGCGGAGAAGATCGGTCAGGACCTGCTGCGGCGTCAGCTCGGGCCAGAGCGCGTCGAGAGCTGCCATGATCGCTGGGTCTTCGCGCATCTCGTCGCGCATGTCGGCGATGTCGTCGCGGCTGAGCAGGTTCGAGCCGTCGAGCACGTTGCGCCCCAGGGTGGCCGCGAGCTGGTCGGCGAGCGCCTCGATCGCGGCGGACACGAAGATCGGACGCGCGAGGTTGTGGGGGCGACGCGACGAGCGCGCGCGTCCGCGGGCGCGGGTGACGATCTTCCGGTCGAGCGTGATCGGGTAGGTGTCGAACCGCAGCTCGATCGGTGACTTCGGCACCTCCTGGCGGTCGCGGACCGCCTTCTTCAACACGTCGATCATCGCCAGGGAGCCCTTGAGCTCGCCCTCTTCCAACGAGTCCTCACGGGTCGCGCGGACGCCCGGATACAGATCGCCGATCGTCGACAGCAGGACTCCCGTCTCACCGAGCGAGGGCAGGACCTGACCGATGTAGTCGAGGAACGTGGCGTTGGGTCCGATGATGAGGACGCCGGCCCGGTCCAGTTGCTGCCGGTACGTGTAGAGCAGATAGGCGGCGCGGTGCAGGGCCACGGCGGTCTTGCCCGTGCCAGGTCCTCCCTGCACGACCAGGACACTGCGGTGGTTCGACCGGATGATGGCGTCCTGCTCGCTCTGGATGGTTTCGACGATGTCGTGCATCTGCCCGGTCCGGGCCGCGTTCAGTGCGGCCAGCAGTGCGCTCTCGCCGGCGACACCGCCCGCTCCGCCGCCGTCGCCGTGAGCCCGCGCTGCGTCGAGGTCGAGGTACTCGTCGTTGATCGCGGTGACCGTCCGCCTCCGGGTGCGGATGTGGCGCCGGCGGGTGACCCCCTCCGGGGCGGCCGGGGTCGCGAGGTAGAACGGCCGGGCGAGAGGTGCTCTCCAGTCGAGGAGGAGCGTCTCGTAGTCGCCGTCCTCGTCGAGGATGCCGACGCGTCCGACGTAGCGCGGTTCTCCGTCGACGTCGATGCGGCCGAAGCACAGGCCGTTCTCCGCTGCGTCGTAGCGGGCGAGGTCCTCGGTGTACATCTGGGTGAACGACTCGCGCTCGCTCCGCGCCTGCGGGGTGCCACCGCCCTCGAGGAGGACTCGGCTGAGCCGGTCGGAAGCGTACGTGCGCAGGCCGTCGAGGCGCTCGTACAGCATCGACACATAACCCTGCTCGTGGTCGAGTTCGGGGTGGATGTGGGCCTCGTCGGGCAAGAGGTCTCCTAGATCGAGGGACGGCAGAAAAGCGCCCAAGCAGTCTAGTGCGCGGGGGATGCTCGCGCAGATTCGCTGGTCGAGGGCCCTTCGTGGGTCGCGGCCCGGATGCGTGAGCGTGGCGTGCAGTGGGTAGTCGGAGAGCGGACCGATTCCGCCCACAACCGGAGAGGGGAGAGCATGACCTCCACCAGCGTGCAGCCCACCAGTGCGTCCGGCCCCGACGCGACACCCTTCCGCACCGTCGACCCGTACACCGGACGGTCGATCAGGGAGTACCCGTACCTCGTCGGGGAGCAACTCGACGAGATCGTGGAGCGAGCCGCCGCCGCATTCGAACTGTGGCGCGACGAACCCGTCGAACGCCGTGCGCACGTGCTGGCCCGCGCCGCCGAACTCGTGCGCGAACGCAAGGGCGACTTGGCGGCGTCGGTGACGCGGGAGATGGGCAAGCTGATCACGGAGGCTCGCGCCGAGGTGGACCTGGCGGCGGCGATCTTCGACTACTACGCCGAACATGGACCCGAGTTCCTCCGTCCCCGTGAGCTCGACGTGGACGAGGGCACCGCCGAACTCGTCAACGAGCCCATCGGAGTGCTGCTCGGCATCGAGCCGTGGAATTTCCCGCTCTACCAGGTGGCCCGCTTCGCCGCCCCGAACCTGCTGCTGGGCAACGTGATCCTGCTCAAACACTCGAGTTCGTGTGCGCAGACGGCACTCGAACTCGAGAAGCTCTTGGCCGACGCCGGGGCGCCGGAGGGTGTGTACAGCAACCTCTTCCTGCAGGTCTCCGACGTGGAACGGGTGGTCTCCCACCCGGCGGTTCAGGGCACCTCCCTGACCGGCAGCGAACGCGCCGGCGCCTCCCTGGCCGAGATTTCGGGCCGGCACCTGAAGAAGTGTGTGCTCGAGCTCGGTGGCAGCGATCCGTTCGTGGTGCTCGACGTGGACGATCTGGACGGCGTTCTCGATGCGGCGGCCGCGGGACGACTCGGCAACACCGGCCAGAGTTGCGTTGCCTCCAAACGCTTCATCGTCCCGGACGCCGTCTACGACGAGTTCGTCGAGGGACTCACCCGCCGGTTCTCCCAACTCGTCGTAGGAGATCCGTCGGATCCACAGACGACGCTGGGCCCGCTGTCGTCGGAGGACGCTGCACGAAAGTTGCTCGAACAGGTCGACGACGCCGTAGCCAAGGGCGCCACGGTCACTGTCGGCGGAACACGTCCGGACGACCGGGGGCCGGACGGAAACGGCGCGTTCGTCGACGCCACCGTGCTCACCGGCGTGACGCCGGACATGCGCGCGTTCGAGGAGGAGCTGTTCGGGCCGGTCGCGGTCGTCTACCGGGTGGCCGACGAGGACGAGGCGGTGGAGCTCGCCAACTCGACGCGCTTCGGTCTCGGTGGCACGGTCTTCGGCTCGGACGAGGCGCGGGCTCGCGCCGTCGCCGATCGCATCAGGAGCGGGATGGTGTGGATCAACCATCCCACGTCGACCGCCCCGGAGCTTCCTTTCGGCGGCGTCAAGAGTTCCGGTTTCGGTCGCGAGTTGAGTGATCTCGGTCTGTTCGAATTCGCCAACCGCAAGCTGATTCGTTCCGTCCCGAAGAACACCGGAGTCGAACACGCGGCAACCGGTTAGGAGGGGAGGTATTCGTGACCGCCTCACGGTCGGACACCGACGTGGTCCGCGACCTCCTCGACCGGGCAGGCCGAACCTTCGCGGAGGAGGCGCGTATCACGCTGAAGGACACACCCAAACCGTTGTTTCAGCTGCTGGTGCTGTCCATGCTGCTCAGCTCCCGCATATCGGCCGACATCGCGACGCGGGCGGCCCGAGAGTTGTTCGCCGCAGGATGGCGGACGCCGGACACGATGGAGGCTGCACCGCGGGCGGAGGTGATCGCGGCGTTGCAGCGAGGTCGATACACGCGGTACGACGAGAGCACCGCGACCCGCCTGAGGAAGATGGCCCACCGTGTGACGGCCGAGTACCGTGGCGATCTGCGCGAGCTCGCGCAGCGAAGCGATCACGACGCGGGCGCGGCCGCACGGCTGCTGGAGGAGTTCGACGGCATCGGCCCGGTGGGCGCCGAGATCTTCCTCCGCGAGGTTCAGGACACGTGGACGTGGCTCCGGCCGCATCTCGACGACCGCGCCCTCGACGGTGCCGAGGCGCTGCATCTGCCGCGGGACCGCGGGGGACTCGGCGCGTTGGCCGGGACGCGGGGGATGGCGCCGCTCGCCGCAGCGCTCGTCCGGGTGACCATCGACTCGCAACTCCGGGACGAGCTCTCGGGATCGGGCGAACGATGACCGTGCCGAATCCGAAACGGGCGGCACGTCACCGGAATTCCGGTGACGTGCCGCCCGATATCGGTCGTCCGGCGTCAGCGTGACGACGGGCGATCAGTCCTGCAGTTCGGCGGCCTTCGCGCGCGCGGCCGCGAGAGCATGCTCGGCCTTCTTGCGGGCCTTCTTGCTCACGACCTCACTCTGCTCGCCGGCGGTCGCCAGTGCGTGTTCCGCCTTCTTGCGGGCCCGCTTGCTCAACACCTCGCCCTGCTCGCTCGCCGAGGCGGCCCATTCCGTTCCCCGGTCCCGGGCGACGTGGGCGAACTCGGTTCCGCGCTCGCGCGCGAGTTCGGCGAGTACCGGTCCGCGTTCGCGGGCCACTTCGCTCAGCTCCGCACCGCGTTCCTTCGCGAGGTGCGCCAGTGCCGACCCTCGGACACGGGCCGCGTCGAGAAGTTCGCCGCCACGCTCACCGGCCTGCTCGGCCGCCGACCGCGCCCGCTCGGATACCACGTGCATCGTGTGTTCGGCATCCGAACCGTTTGCGCTCGAGAACGCTTCCGCGACCGAAGCCTGCGCCTTGCGGGCGGCGCGCCGGCCGCGCCAGCCCAGCGACGGCTTGCCCTCGGTGTCGACAGCAGCGATGAGCAGCCCGCCGAGCATCGTCATGTTCTTGAAGAACTGCATCCGCTGCATCGCGCGCTGCTGCGGGTCGTCGACGTTCCAGAAGTCGTGCCCGGCGAGCGTGGTCGGAACGAGCGTCCCGGCCAGGACCAGCGAGGCTGCACGCGGCGCCTTGCCGACCGCGAGCAGTGCACCCGCCCCGACCTGGAGCGCGGCATTGATCTTGACCAATGTCTCGGGGTCGGACGGCAACTTGTCGGTGACGGCACCGGGAAGCGTCCCGACGGATTTCTCGATCAGCGCCCCGGCGGCGTCGGCTTTGGGAGCCGGACTGCGCAGGGAATCGATGCCACCGGCGATGAACACGGTGGACAGGAGCGGGCGGGCAATTCTTCGAACGATCATGGGCGGACTCCCTACCTCGATTGTCCCTCCACCGTATCCAGGCGAGCGTGATCCGGCACGGCACGAGCCGATTTGTCTACCCGAGCCGAATCGAGCCCCCGGGGTGCAGTTGCGCCACCTGTCCACGGCATTCGACCTCGATCGACGGCTGATTGCCCGGCGCGGCGCTCACCTCGACACTACGACCGTCGACGGTCAACCAGAGGCGATTACCTCGATAGAAGATCGGGAACTGCAAGGTGCCCAGGCTCGAGGGCCAGTCGGGAGAGAACACCAGTCGGTCGCCGCGCACCTCGAGTCCGGAGAAGCACCGCTGCATCAGATCCACGCTGCCCGCCATCGCGGCGAGATGGATACCCTCCGCGGTGGTCCCGCCCTGGATGTCGGCGACGTCCGATGCGAGCACTCGGTCGAAGAACTCCATCGCGCGATCTCGGCTGCCACGGGCCAGGACCCAGGAATGGACGACGCCGCTCAGTGTCGAGCCGTGCGAGGTTCGTTCGATGTAGTAGTCGATGGTGCGGGGGATGGCGTCTGCAGGGAAGGTGTATCCGAGCCGCTGGAGCAACTCCCGGAGTTCGTCGGCCGACAGCAGGTAGAAGAGCATGAGCACATCCGCCTGTTTCGATGCACGGTACCGATTCACGTCGTCGCCCTCGGCCTCGAGAATGCGGTCCAGCCGCTGAATGTTGCCGTACCGCCGGCGGTACCCGCTCCAATCCAGTTCCGCGAGGTCGCCGTACCCCTCGAATTGGCTGATCACCCCGTCGTGGAACGGGACGAACATACGGCGGCTGACGTCTTCCCAGCGAATGATCTCCTGGGTCGGCAAACCCAGAGCCTGAGTGAGATCCGAGCGGATCTGCCGCGGGATCACCTCGAGGGTGTCGATGACCCGCAGCAGCACCCACACCGCCATGACGTTGGTGTACGCGTTGTTGTCGATGCCGTCGAAGGGGGCTTCCGGGTAGCCGGCGTGGAACTCGTCGGGGCCGATGACACCGCGGATGACGTAGCGGCCGCGACTCTCGTCCAGGTCGGCGAGTCCGGCGTAGAACCGTGCGATCTCGATCAGCATCTCGGCGCCGAATTCGATCAGGAACTCGAGGTCACCTGTGACCTGGTAGTACTGCCACACGTTGTAGGCGACCGCGATCCCGGTGTGAAGTTGATGGCGGCTCGGGTCCGGGTTCCATCGCCCGGATATCGGGTTGAGATGCAGCCGGGGGCTCTCCTCACGTCCGTCGCTGCCCGACTGCCACGGGAACATCGCGCCGGTCCGCCCCGCCTCCCGCGCCGCTCGGCGGGCCTCGCGCAGCCGGCGATAGCGGTAGCGCAGGAGCGATTTCGTCAGTGTGGGCAACCGAAGGTTCAAGACCGGGAACACGAACAGCTCGTCCCAGAAGATGTGGCCGCGATACGCCTCTCCGTGCAGTCCCCGTGCCGGCACACCCGCGTCCAGGTCGCCGGTGTTCGGTGACACCGTCTGGAGGATCTGCAGGAGATGGAAGCGGACGATCCGCAGCGCGTGGCCGTGGCCCTCGAGCTCGATACCGAGACTGTCCCACAGCCGCGCCCAGGCCAGGACGTGACCGTCGAGTACCTCCTCGAACCGGCCGAGGCGTGTGAGCCAACGCGCCGACTCGTCGGCCGGTTCCGACACTGCGGGATCGCGGCCCGTGAACAAGGTGACCATCTTCTCCGCAGTGACGGACTCCCCGGCATCGAGGTCGATCGAGATGTCGTGCCCGATCCGGCAGTCCCCTTCGATCAACCGGTACGTGGGGGAGGCCTGCTCGTGATCACGCCGGAGGGTCGTCCGGGCGGCGATTGCCACGGGAATGCGGGAATTGCTGGTGCACACGGAGATCAGCACCGACCCAGCGGCCAGTTCGGTGGCCTGCACCGGCTCGAGGTGCCTGCTCCCGAGCGCACGGTACCGCTCGACCAGAGTGTTCTCGACAGCGCCGTCGACCTCCGAACGGATGTCCAGACGCCCCGACCAGTTCTCGGCCGAGATCGTCGTCTCCAGCGCGCCGACGTGCGGCAGATGCATGGCTACGAATCGGCGTTGAATCAGAGAGGTGATGCGGCCGGCGGCATCGCGTGAGCGCAACCTCCGAACGAAGACCGCGCGACGCAGGTCGAGGTGCTGGCGGTACTCGAGCAGCTCGGTCGTGTCGACGTCGAACCAGGGGCCGCCGTCGATCCTGAACGTGAGCGGGAGCCAGTTGGGCAGATTCACCATGCTCTCGTTGTCGACGGCGGTGCCTGCCATCTCCTCGCGGAGCCGATCGAAGATGCCGGCCGCATACGTGCCGGGATAGTGGATTGCGCCCGCTCGCGCCTCGGGCGCGCACCCGCGGGTGGCGAAGGCGCCGTTGCCGACCGTGCACAGTGCCTCGCGCAGCTTCTCGACGGACGGGTCGTAACCCTCGAAGAACACCGTCCACGGGTCTTCCCGCGGGGGTGCGGTGCGCGGATCGCTGCCCACCAGATCGGCGATTCGTTGGAGCAGTTCGTGTACCTGCGCGGGCCCGTCCACCGCGAATCGCGCCGCCGACCGCCTGTCGCCGTCCTCGGCGTGGCGCACCACGACCCCGAACCCGCTGTCCTCGATCGCGTCGAACGCGTCCTCGTCGGTCAGGTCGTCGCCGACATAGATCGGCAGCACGTCGGACGATGCGCCGACGTGGCCGAGGGCCCACACCAGTGCCCGGCCCTTGTCCCAGTCGACATCCGGACGGATCTCGACGATCTTGCGGCCGCTCGTGGCCCGCAGGCGAGGTTCCTCCGCCACGGCTGCGCGCACCGTCGAGATCACCTCGTCGACCCGCTCGGCGTCCACATTGCGGTAGTGGACCGAGACGGCGAAACGTTTACCTTCCACCAGGACCCCGGGAACCGCGCCCAGGCGTTCGCACAGCGTCGACGTGATCCGGACGAGGTCCGGTTCGGCGTCCGACGCCTCCTGGTTCTCGTAGTGCTGACCGTCCGGTCCAACGAGCTCGAAGCCGTGACTGCCCGCGTACCAGAGGCCGGGCACTCCGACGCGGGCTCGGACGTCCGCCAAATCCCTGCCGCTGATGATCCCGACCGGACAGTGCCGGGCCAGCCGCGCGAGCTCGGACGCCACGCCTTCGACGAGGGTTGCCGCGGTGGGCTGGGCCACGATGTCGGCTATCGTCCCGTCGAAATCGAGGAACACCGCCGGATGTCGCGACCGCAGGAGCGCCGCCGACTGGTGGCGTGAGGTGAGAGCATCGGGAATCCGGGAGAGGGGACGTGTCCCGGAACGAAACCCGATCCGCGCCACGTCGGTCACCACCACGTGGGCACCGGCGCGGCGCAGGAGTTCCTCGTCGCCGGGGCGGGCCACGCCGATCACGAGCGCGAATCCGCCGCGGCGGGCGGCCGCGAGATCCGACGGACCGCCCACCACGACGGCCGTGCGAGCGGGGTCCGCCCCGAGCCGACGTACGGCTTCGTCGAGCGTCCGGGGCTGCGCCTCGGCGGCGAGCATCGTCTCGGCGCCGAAGATGTCGCCGCCGATCGCGTCGAGGATCGCGGTGCGGCGAGGTTCTGCGCAGTACACCGCGATCCGCAGGCCCGCACCGCGGACCCGCCGAGCGAGGTCGACGGCCGCGTCCTGCACCGGGATGCCGCCGCGAGCGATGCGGTCCGCGAACTCCCGATCCAACAGGTTCGCAATGCCCCGTGCCGGTTCGGCGGTGGGCGAACCGGAGGGGGCGCCCTCCGGCAGCGGGACACCGCCACCGGCCAGCCCATCCGTGATCGCGTCGGTCAGCGAGGTGTCCGCGACGATCCGAACGTAGTCGTGTCCGGGCAGGGGCGGGTGGTCCGGAAAGCGCTCGCGGTAGAAGTGGTCCCACACTTCACCACGGAGGTCGGCGGTGCCGACGAAAACACCCTCGAGCGCGAAGGCGACGGCGTCGAGACGCCGGGGATCGATCACCGCGCGGGTCATCGATCCCGTCCCGGAGTCGTCTGCATGGCCGTTCGCCTTCCGCCTGCCGGCCGCTGACCGAACGAAAGACCCGGGCGTCGATACCGCTCACCACGCTGCAGGTTTCGCCGGTGTCCTCAAACTACGCCGGTTCCATCGGCCGAGGGGTTCGACCGATGGAACCGATCGTCACCAGCCGCGTTCGCGCCATTCGCCCAGGTGGGGCCGCTCGGCACCGAGCGTGGAGTCCTTGCCGTGGCCGGGGTAGAAGACGGTCTCGTCGGGGAACCGGGCGAAGAGCTTGCTCTCGACGTCGTCCATGAGCGAGGCGAACCGTTCGGCGTCCGGGGTCTTGCCGACACCGCCGGGAAACAGCGAATCGCCCGTGAACAGATGGACGCGGCCGTTGCCGCCGTTCTCGGTGAGCGCGAGCGTGATGCCGCCCGGCGTGTGCCCGCTCAGATGGATCACCTCGAGCGTGAGATCGCCCACGGTCACGGTGTCGCCTTCCTCCAGGCTGCGGGCCGGAGCCACCGACAGGATCTCGGAGTCGAGCGGGTGTGCAGCGGTAGGCACACCGGTCTTCTCGGCGACCTCGGCGAGCGCGAACCAGTGATCGTGATGCTGATGCGTCGTGACGATCAACTCCAGTTCCGGCGCCTGTGCGTCGAGGAGCTGCAGGATTCGTCCCGCGTCGTTCGCGGCATCGATGAGCAGCGACTTTCCGGTGGCAGAGCACGTGATCAGGTAGGTGTTGTTGTCCATCGGGCCGACGGACATCTTCGTGATCGTGGCGCCCGGGACAGTCCGTCGCTGGGCCGCGGAACTTCCGGACAGGTCGCCGGTGTAGTCGTCGTCGATGCTGATGCTCTGCTGCTCCATGATCGGGAGGCTACCGTCGAATCGCGGCGCCGACGCCTGCTGCCGTCGATCCTCGGGAAACCTGCTGGTCGGCGAGTTTGTCGGTGCCCGCGCCTACCATGGGCTTCGCCCGGACGAGTGTCCGACGACGGCCGTACCGAGAAGGGAATACGTGTGGCGGATCGCCTGATCGTGCAAGGTGCGCGGGAGCACAATCTGCGAGGGATCAATCTCGATCTGCCCCGGGACAGCCTGATCGTCTTCACCGGGCTGTCCGGCTCCGGAAAGTCCAGCCTCGCGTTCGACACCATCTTCGCGGAGGGGCAGCGGCGCTACGTCGAGTCGCTGTCGGCGTACGCGCGGCAGTTCCTCGGCCAGATGGACAAGCCCGACGTCGACTTCATCGAGGGTCTCTCGCCCGCGGTGTCGATCGACCAGAAGTCCACCAACCGCAATCCGCGCTCGACAGTGGGCACCATCACCGAGGTGTACGACTACCTGCGCCTGCTGTATGCGCGTGCGGGCACGGCCCACTGCCCGGTGTGCGGCGAGCAGATCGCACGCCAGACGCCGCAGCAGATCGTCGACCAGGTGCTCGACATGGAGGAGGGAACCAAGTTCCAGGTCCTCGCACCCGTCGTCCGGACACGCAAGGGCGAGTTCGTCGATCTGTTCGAGCAGCTCAACACACAGGGCTACTCGCGCGTGCGCGTGGACGGTGTGATCCACCAGCTCACCGATCCGCCCAAGTTGAAGAAGCAGGAGAAGCACGACATCGAGGTGGTCGTCGACCGTCTCACCGTCAAGGCGAGCGCGAAGCAGCGGCTCACCGACTCCGTCGAGACGGCACTGCGTCTGGCCGACGGGATCGTCGTGCTGGACTTCGTCGATCGCGACGAGGACGCTCCCGACCGGGAGCGGCGGTTCTCCGAGAAGTTGGCGTGCCCCAACGCGCATCCGCTGTCGATCGACGACCTCGAGCCGCGGTCCTTCTCGTTCAACTCTCCGTACGGCGCCTGCCCCGAGTGCACCGGTCTCGGCATCCGGAAGGAGGTCGACCCCGACCTGGTCGTGCCGGACCCCGAACTGAGCCTCGAGGACGGCGCCATCGCCCCGTGGTCGATGGGCCAGAGCTCGGAGTACTTCGGGCGCTTGCTGTCCGGCCTGGGCGACATCATGGGCTTCGACATGGCCACGCCGTGGAACAAGCTGCCTGCCAAGGCGCGCCGCGCGATCCTCGAGGGCAGCACCGAACAGGTCCACGTCCGGTACAAGAACCGCTACGGACGCACCCGCTCCTACTACGCCGAGTTCGAAGGCGTCATGCCGTTCCTGCACCGTCGGCTCGAGCAGACCGAGTCCGAGCAGATGAAGGAGCGCTACGACGGCTACATGCGCGACGTCCCGTGCCCCGCGTGTGACGGCGCCCGCCTGCGGCCCGAGATCCTCTCGGTCACCATCTCCTCCGAGACCTACGGTCAGAAGTCGATCGCGCAGGTCTGTGAGCTCTCGATCGCCGAGTGCTCGGCGTTCCTCAACAGCCTCACGCTGGGCGCCCGCGAGGAAGCGATCGCGGGCCAGGTCCTCAAGGAGGTGCAGGCGCGCCTGGGCTTCCTGCTCGACGTCGGGCTCGAATACCTGTCGTTGGCGCGTGCCGCGGGCACCCTGTCGGGCGGTGAGGCCCAGCGCATCCGGCTCGCCACCCAGATCGGGTCCGGGCTCGTAGGCGTGCTGTACGTGCTCGACGAGCCGTCCATCGGCCTGCACCAGCGCGACAATCGTCGTCTCATCGAGACGCTCACCCGGCTGCGGGACCTCGGCAACACCTTGATCGTCGTCGAGCACGACGAGGACACCATCCGGACCTCGGACTGGGTCGTCGACATCGGCCCCCTCGCGGGTGAGCACGGCGGTCGGGTGGTGCACAGCGGTACGTACAAGGAACTTCTCGACAACACGGAGTCCCTCACGGGCGCGTACCTGTCCGGCCGCAGCGTCATCGAGGTGCCGGCCGAGCGGCGTGCGGTGGACCGCAAGCGGCAGATCACTGTCGTCGGCGCCCGGGAGAACAACCTTGCGGGTATCGACGTCAGCTTCCCGCTCGGCGTCCTCACCTCCGTCACGGGCGTGTCCGGCTCCGGCAAGTCGACATTGGTGAACGACATCCTGGCCACCGTGATGGCGAACAAGCTCAACGGCGCACGGCAGGTGCCGGGTCGGCACACCCGCATCAACGGCCTCGATCAACTCGACAAGCTGGTTCAGGTGGACCAGTCGCCGATCGGGCGGACCCCGCGGTCGAACGCGGCCACCTACACCGGTGTCTTCGACAAGATCCGGACGCTGTTCGCCGCGACCACCGAGGCCAAGGTCCGTGGATATCAGCCGGGACGATTCTCGTTCAACGTCAAGGGCGGTCGCTGCGAGGCGTGCTCCGGTGACGGCACCTTGAAGATCGAGATGAACTTCCTGCCGGACGTCTATGTGCCGTGCGAGGTCTGTCACGGCGCCCGCTACAACCGCGAGACGCTCGAGGTGCACTACAAGGGCAAGACCATCGCCGAGGTGCTCGACATGCCGATCGAGGAGGCCGCCGAGTTCTTCGAGCCGGTCACCTCGATCCACCGGTACCTCAAAACCCTCGTCGAGGTGGGCCTCGGCTACGTCCGGTTGGGCCAGCCGGCGCCCACGCTCTCGGGTGGTGAGGCGCAGCGGGTCAAGCTGGCGGCGGAACTCCAGAAGCGGTCCACCGGGCGCACGGTCTACGTGCTCGACGAGCCCACGACCGGTCTGCACTTCGAGGACATCCGGAAGCTGCTGAAGGTCGTCAACGGTCTCGTCGACAAGGGCAACACCGTGATCGTCATCGAGCACAACCTCGATGTGATCAAGACGTCCGACTGGGTGATCGACATGGGGCCCGAGGGCGGCTCCGGTGGCGGCACCGTGGTGGCCGAGGGAACTCCGGAAGACGTCGCGGCCGTGCCGGGCAGCTACACCGGGCGGTTCCTGGAGGAAGTGCTGTCCGCGCCGCCGGCGACGAACGGAGCAGCGCCCCGGAAGTCCGGAGTGAACAAGGCGTCCGGAGCGACCAAAGCCAAGGCCGCGCCGCGAAAGCGTGCGCGGAAGGCCGCGACGGTCGGCTGACCGAAGCCTGTCGACTCAGAACGAGCGAACGGCGGTGGGAAACCGAGGTTTCCCACCGCCGTCAAGCTGTCAGCGGACCGAATCAGGACGGCTGCTGCTGCTCGGACGAACCGCCGAGCAGCGAGCCCAGCAGTGCGGTGATGTCGAGGTCACCGCTGCTCAGCGCGCTGATGAGGCCCGGAAGAATTTCGCTGATCGATCCCATGTATCTCTCCTTCGAATCGGTCCTTCGGGGGGAAGGTCCAGGTGGGGGTATGCGTGATCTGGATCACTTTCCGATCACGCGACGGTGACGCTACCAACACGGCGGGGCGATTCGGGGCGCTTTTCGCAAACTTGTTTTCCGTCATCGAACGCGGAGTTTGTGCAGGCCAGCGTGGAAGTCGGACATCTGTCCAGAAACTGCCTGGTGGCGGCCCTGTGGGCGCGCGGGACGCGGCGTTCGGCGGCGGAAGCAAAGTTCGGGCGCGCAAGTGGGACTCGGGGTCCTCCGGGCAAAAGAAACGGCGGCGGGGGCTGATCGCCCCCGCCGCCGGAAAGTTCCGGACCTTACTGGCCGCCGCCGCCCTGCTGCTGCTCGGCGGAGCCGGCGAGGAGCTGGGTGAGCAGTGCGGTGATGTCGATGTCACCGTTGGTGATGGCGCCGAGCAAGCCGCTGAAGATGTCGCCGATCGATCCCATTCGTTCTCCTTAGGTCGTCCCCGGGTGAGGACTCTGGTGGGGGAGTTGCGTGATCTGAACCACGCGAAGGGGACGCTACCAATGTGACGAGTGTGGCGCGAGGGGAATCAGTGCATCGGGTTTGCCGGCTTTGCCGCTGATCAGTAGACCGGGCCGGTGTACTTCTCGCCGGGGCCCTTGCCGGGCTCGTCGGGGTGGGCCGATGTCTCACGGAAGGCGCGCTGCAGGGCCTGGAGTCCCTCGCGGATCGGACCGGCGTGCGGACCGAGGTACTCGACGGAGGCGGTGACCAGTCCGGCGAGCGCAGTGATCACGCGGCGCGCTTCGTCCAGATCCAGGTTGGGGCTGGTCTCCGGGTTCTCGTCGGACAGGCCCAGCTTCTCGGCGGCCGAGCTCATCAGCATGACGGCGGCACGGCTGATCACCTCGATGGCGGGAACATCCGCGAGCTCGCGGATGTCGTCGAGGTCGTCCTCGGCGTGCTGAACGGCTTCGGCCGGGTCGGGATTCTGCGTCATGCTCTCAGGATTCCACCCGTGATCGCGCCCGGGGGTGACCGGGTCGGGACGCGGAGCGCGATTCGATTCCCGGCGGGGGAGGTGTTAGGCTGTTCGTCACGACCGCCCTCGGCTTCGGCCAGGGCAGCAAAGTGGAGTCCGACTCCCACCTCTGCGCGGCACCGACGGTGCGGTTCAGTGGTCCGGTCGCCGGACGGCAGCAGTGCCGGACGGCTCCCTCGGGTAATCGAGGGGACGCAAGGTCCGAGGTCTCGGATCCGGCGTCGAACCGGTCGACATCGGGCCCCGCACGACGAAACACTCGTCGACGCGGGGCTTTCTTGTTGGGGTAGAGGGCGCACGGGCTGCGGCGCGGTCAACGGACTGCACCGTACTACCTAGGAGGCCCCATCAGCACCGAGACCCGCATCAACGAGCGCATCCGCGTCCCCGAGGTTCGCCTCATCGGACCGGGTGGTGAGCAGGTTGGGATCGTGCGTGTCGAGGATGCGCTTCGTGTCGCTCTCGAGGCCGACCTCGACCTGGTCGAGGTGGCTCCCGACGCCCGCCCGCCGGTCTGCAAGATCATGGATTACGGCAAGTTCAAGTACGAGACGGCGCAGAAGGCGCGCGAGTCGCGGAAGAACCAGCAGCAGACCGTCATCAAGGAACAGAAGCTTCGGCCGAAGATCGACGATCACGACTACGAGACGAAGAAGCGCAACGTCATCCGCTTCCTCGAAGCGGGATCCAAGGTCAAGGTCACGATCATGTTCCGTGGTCGTGAGCAGTCCCGTCCCGAGCTCGGTTTCCGCCTGCTGCAGCGCCTCGGTGCCGACGTCGCCGATCTCGGCTTCGTGGAAACGTCCGCGAAGCAGGACGGTCGCAACATGACGATGGTGCTGGCGCCGCACAAGGGTGCGAAGACGCGCGCCAAGGCGCAGGAAGAGGTCCAGGCTGCACAGCCGAAGCCCGCTGCCGGTGAGGATGGCACCGCCTCCGCGCCGAGCGCGTAGCCGGCCGACCGGACCACTTCACGAAGACCGAAGTACAGAACACAAGAACTGAGGACTCCATGCCCAAGTCGAAGACCCACAGCGGCACCGCGAAGCGATTCAAGGTGTCCGGTAGCGGAAAGATCCTGCGCCAGAAGGCGGGACGTCGCCACCTGCTCGAGCACAAGAGCTCGCGTGTGACCCGCCGCCTCGACGGCGTCGCCGTCGTCGCCGACGTGGACGCGCCGCGCATCAAGCGCCTGCTCGGCATCTGATTTCTTCCCTTACTCGACCGCACGGGGTGTGTCTGCGCCCCGACAGATTGACAGGATTTTGCAGTGGCACGCGTAAAGAGGGCAGTCAACGCCCAGAAGAAGCGTCGTTCGATTCTCGAGGCCTCGAGCGGCTACCGCGGACAGCGTTCGCGCCTGTACCGCAAGGCCAAGGAGCAGCAGCTCCACTCGCTGACGTACGCCTACCGTGACCGTCGTGCGCGCAAGGGCGACTTCCGCAAGCTGTGGATTGCTCGCATCAATGCTGCGGCCCGCGCCAACGACATCACGTACAACCGCTTCATCCAGGGCCTGAAGGCTGCGGGTGTCGAGGTCGACCGCAAGATCCTCGCCGAGCTGGCGGTCTCCGACGCCGCGGCGTTCGCCGGCCTCGTGGCGGTCGCGAAGGCTGCTCTGCCGGCCGACGTCAACGCTCCGGCCGGAGAAGCGGCCTGAGTCAGCAGTTCCGGAATCGACCCGTGGACCCGTTCACCGAACGGACTCCGCGGGTCGTTTCTGCTGTCAAGCTCCTGCGCGGCGCAGAGCGCAGGAAGACGGGCCGGTTCCTCGTCGAGGGCGAGAACGCGGTCGCCGAGGCGCTGATCGCCGGGCCCGTGCACGAGTTGTTCTTCACCGAGCAGGCCGCCGAGCGCTACCCCCACCTGATCGAGCGGGCCGTTGCCGACGGCGTTCGTGGTTCGCTGGTAACGGACCGGGCGATCCGGGCGCTGAGCGACACCGTGACACCTCCCGGCGTCGTGGCCGTATGCGATCTGCTCGACGTGCCGCTGGCCACCGCGGTGACGTGGCGGACCCGGCTCCTGGCAGTTCCCGTGGCGATCGGTGAGCCGGGCAATGCCGGCACGGTCATCCGGGTTGCCGACGCGGTCGGTGCCGATGCGGCGATCCTCGCCGGTGACAGCGTGGACCCCCACAACGGCAAGTGTGTGCGGTCCTCTGCCGGCAGCCTGTTCCACATCCCGATCGTGCGGGAGCGCAACGTCGACGCCGTGCTCGACGCTCTGACGTCGGCAGGCATCCAGATTCTGGCAACCGCGGCCGACGGCGAGGTCGATCTCGACGAGGCCGACGACCTGTTGGCCCGCCCCACCGCCTGGTTGTTCGGCAACGAGGCCCACGGACTCGACGCCGCGGTGGCGCGGCGAGCCGATCATCGGGTGCGGATCCCGATCCGTGGCCGGGCCGAGAGTCTGAACCTGGCCACGGCGGCGTCGATCTGCCTGTACGCCAGCGCGCGGGTGCAGGGCCGGCAGTCCTGACCGGAGCGTGAACTCGTTCGAATCGTCCTGGGACGATCGCCTAGGATTCGAGTGTTGTGCCTGCGCGCGCTGATATCCATCGATAGACAAGGAGTTGCACCGGTCGTGGCTAAGAATGAGGGCGGCGCCCCGCCGACTGTCGATGCGAATGCGCTCACCGAGGAGTCGCTGAACGCCGCGGCGCTCGCGGCCGAGGAGGCCTTCGCGGCGTCCGCCGATCTCGATGCGCTCGCCAAGGCCAAGATCGAGCACCTCGGAGACAAGGCCCCCATCGCGCTCGCCAAGCGGGGCCTGGGTGCGCTGCCCGGCGACGAGCGGGCCGATGCGGGCAAGCGAGTCAACGTGGCACGCACGCGAGTGACGACGGCGTTCGACGCCCGCCGCGAGGTACTCCTGGCCGAGCGCGACGCGGCTGTGCTGGTCGCCGAGGCGATCGACGTGACGCTGCCGTCGGACCGCCGTCCGGCCGGCGCGCGGCACCCGATCACGATCATCTCCGAGCAGATTGCCGACGTGTTCGTCGCCATGGGCTGGGAGGTGGCCGAGGGGCCCGAGGTGGAGACCGAGCACTTCAACTTCGACGCGCTCAACTTCCTGCCCGACCATCCGGCACGCACGATGCAGGACACGTTCCACATTGCGCCCGAGGGCTCGCGGCAGGTGCTGCGGACCCACACGTCGCCGGTGCAGGTGCGGACCATGCTCTCCCGGGAGATCCCGATCTACGTGGTGTGCCCGGGGCGTACCTTCCGCACCGACGAGCTCGACGCCACGCACACCCCGGTCTTCTCTCAGGTCGAGGGTCTCGCGGTGGACAAGGGTCTGACGATGGCGCACCTGCGTGGCACGCTCGACGCCTTCGCCCGCGCGCTGTTCGGCCCCGAGACGCGGACGCGCATGCGCCCCAACTACTTCCCGTTCACCGAGCCGTCCGCCGAGGTGGACGTGTGGTTCCCGAACAAGAAGGGCGGGGCCGGCTGGGTCGAGTGGGGCGGCTGCGGCATGGTCAACCCGAACGTGCTGCGCGCGAGCGGGATCGACCCCGACGAGTACTCCGGCTTCGCGTTCGGTATGGGCCTCGAGCGGACCCTGCAGTTCCGGAACGGCATCCCCGACATGCGCGACATCGTCGAGGGCGACGTGCGGTTCACGTTGCCCTTCGGTGTCCAGGCCTGATCGCGACGAGAACGAGAGAGCTGAGAAGACGTGCGAGTAGCGCAATCGTGGCTGACCGACATCCTGCAGCGGACCACCCCTGAGTGGCAGGTGAGCCCCGAGGAACTTGACGCGGGGTTCGTCCGGGTGGGGCTCGAGGTCGAGGAGGTCGACACTCTCGAGCCCGTGACCGGGCCGCTGGTGGTGGGCCGGGTGCTCGAGATCGAGGAACTCACCGAGTTCAAGAAGCCGATCCGCTTCTGCAAGGTGGACGTCGGCGCAGACGAACCGCAGGAGATCGTCTGCGGCGCCCGGAATTTCGCTCAAGGCGACCTCGTGATCGCCGCGCTGCCGGGTGCCGTGCTGCCCGGCGGATTCGCGATCGCGTCCCGCAAGACGTACGGCAAGGTGTCGAACGGCATGATGTGCTCGGCGTCCGAGCTGGGTATCGGCAAGGACCATTCCGGCATCCTCGTGCTCGAGCCCGGTACAGCCGAGCCCGGTACCGACGCCAACGTCCTGCTGGGTCTCGACGACACCGTCATCGAGCTCAACATCACGCCCGACCGCGGCTACTGCTTCTCGGTGCGCGGACTGACCCGCGAACTGGCGTGCGGGTTCGACCTCGAGTTCGCCGATCCCGCGGCGATCGCGCCGCTGCCGTCCGACGGCGGCGAGGCGTGGCCGATCACACTCGAGCCGGAGTCCGGGGCCACCCGGTTCACGGCGCGCCGGATCACCGGTATCGACCCGAAGGCCGTCAGCCCGTGGTGGCTGCAGCGTCGTCTGTTGATGTCGGGGGTGCGGCCGATCTCGCCGGCCGTGGACGTCACCAACTACGTGCTGCTCGAGCTCGGGCAGCCGCTGCACGCGTTCGACGCCGCGAAGGTCCAGGGCGGGCTCGTCGTGCGCCGCGCTCAGGCGGGGGAGAAGCTGACCACCCTCGACGGCATCGAGCGGGCACTCGACGCCGAGGACGTGGTGATCGCCGACGACTCGGGCGCGGTATCGCTCGCAGGCGTCATGGGTGGTGCCTCCACCGAGGTCCACGACGGCACCACCGACATCCTGCTCGAGTCCGCCACGTGGGATCCGCTGGCAGTGTTCAAGACGTCGCGTCGGCACAAGCTGATCAGCGAGGCCAGCAAGCGCTACGAGCGCGTCGTCGACCCCGAGGTGGCGCTGCCGGCACTCGACCGTGCCGCCGCGCTGCTCGTCGAGATCGCGGGCGGCACCGTCGAACCGGTCCTCACGGACATCGGTGGCGTGACGCCCGCCGGGCAGATCCGCATGGACATCGACCTGCCGGACCGGGTGGCCGGTGTGGCCTACCCGAACGGTACGGCCGCGCGCCGTCTGACACAGATCGGCTGCACCGTCGAGGTCGGCGTGAGCGAGACCGGGCACGGTCAACTCGTCGTGACGCCGCCGTCGTGGCGTCCGGACCTGACGCAGCCCGCCGATCTGGTCGAGGAGGTGCTGCGCCTCGAAGGTCTCGAGCAGATCCCGTCGGTGCTGCCGCACGCTCCCGCCGGCCGCGGTCTGACGCCGCAGCAGCGCCGTCGCCGCGCGGTGGGCCGAATGCTGGCGGCGTCAGGGTGCGTCGAGGTCCTGCCCCCGGTGTTCCTCCCGCACGCCGTGTTCGACACCTGGGGTCTCGACGCGGACGATCCCCGTCGCAACACCACCAAGGTGCTCAACCCGCTCGAGTCGGATCGTCCCGAGCTGGCCTCGACGCTGCTTCCGGGCATGCTCGAGGTGCTGGCACGCAACGTCGCTCGCGGTCAGCGGGACGTCGCGTTGTACGGCGTCGCTCAGGTCGTCCAACCGGGTCCCGAGACCAAGCCGGTCGAGGCACTGCCGGTCGATCGTCGGCCCACCGACGAGCAGATCGCCGAACTGATGGGGTCGCTGCCCGCGCAGCCGCTGCACGTGGCAGTCGTGTTGGCCGGCCTGCGTGAGCCGTCGGGTCCGTGGGGGCCGGGTCGCGCCGTCGAAGCGGCGGATGCCTTCGCGCTCGTCCGGACCATCGCCGACGCCTGCGGTGTCACCGTGGAACTGCGCGCCGCGCAGTACCTGCCGTGGCATCCGGGTCGCTGCGCGGAGGTCGTGTTCGACGGCACCGTCGTCGGCCACGCCGGTGAGCTGCATCCCGCGGTGCTCGAGCGCGCCGGGTTGCCGGCCCGCACGTGTGCGGTGGAGATCGATCTCGACGCGCTGCCCGTGACCGAAGTGCTTCCGGCCCCGCGGATCTCGCCGTTCCCGGCGGTCCTGCAGGACGTCGCGGTGGTCGTCGACGCCTCGGTGCCCGCGGCTGCGGTCGAGGCGGCGCTGCGCAGCGGCGGCGGCGAACTGCTCGAGGACATCCGTCTGTTCGACGTGTTCGAGGGCGAGCAGGTGGGCGAGGGTCGTAAGTCGCTCGCCTTCGCGCTGCGATTCCGCGGTGCCGATCGCACGCTGACCGAGGACGAGGCCAGCGCGGCCCGAGACGCGGCGGTCGCGTCGGCGGCGGCTGCGGTCGGTGCCGTGCTGCGCGGCTGACATTCGAGTTCGACCGGGGAGGGGCTCCTCTCGGTAGCCTGGACAGTGCTGTCGAGAGGAGCCCTTCATGGTTGACCCGGACGAGACACTCACCCGCCTACAGGGGCTGGACGACGCCGCGTTGTTGGAAGTGGTGCTCGCGGTCACGCACGGCCGGCCGGCCTTGGCTCCGGTGCACGCTGCGGCGGCGATGCTCGCGGCCGCCGGGGGCCACACCTCCGACGTCCCACCGGACCCGTCGCGTCCCGCTGCGCCCCCGGACGTTCCGCCGCCCACGATGATCGGGACGGGTTCGCCGTCGGGGCTCGACTACACCGATGCGGGAGTGCCGACTTTCGACCGGGTGCGTGACCGGATCGAGGAACGCTTCGGTACGGCGATCGGGTCGGAGGAACTCGAACGAGAGAGCCGTACCGGCCGTGACGTCGACGAGCAGTGGCAGGCACGGGAGAAGGCGGGCCGCGACCGGCTCGACGAGATCCGCCGATCGATGAAGGACGGATGACCCGCGCGTCGACCGGGACGGCGGAGTTCTAGGCTCGTCGCACAGGCGCAGCAGAGATGAGGGGGACCTTCGTGTTCAGTCGGTTCGTGGCGATCGGTGACAGCCAGAGCGAGGGACTCAACGACGGGGACGACGCCAGGGGCTACCGGGGCTGGGCGGACCGGTTGGCGGAACGTCTCGCGGAGATCGACCCCGGCGTGCAGTACGCGAACCTCGCGATCCGGGGCCGGCTGGCCCGTCAGGTGCGGGAGGAACAGTTGGCCCCGGCGTTGGCGCTGCAGCCCGACCTGGCGTCCGTCGTCGCGGGTGTGAACGACCTGCTGCGTCCGAAGTTCGAACCCGTCGCCATCGCGGCGGAACTGGAGATCGCGTTCGAGGCGTTGTCCGCGTCGGGCGCCCGGGTGTTGACGATGGCGTTCCCGACGCTCGGTGCGGGCATGCCGGGCGGGCGCGCGATCATGGCCCGGATATCGGCGCTGAACACGGAGATCCGGAAGGCTGCGGCCCGACACGACGTCGCGGTGATCGACCTGGAGCTGTACCCGGTGTCGACGGACCCGCGGCTGTGGAGCTGGGACCGGCTGCACCTCAATGCCGACGGACACGACCGTCTCGCAGCCGCCGCGGCCACCGTGCTGGGGCTCCCCGGCACCGATCTGACCTGGCAGGACAGTCTGGGACCCCTTCCTCCGGTCACCGTGCCGGCGCGCCTGCGCGCGGATGCCGACTGGGCTCTGCGTTTCCTCGGGCCGTGGCTCGGCCGCCGACTGCGCGGAACGTCGTCGGGCGCCGGACGGGTGGCAAAGCGTCCCGAACTCGCACCCGTTCGGCCGTGATGGGCAGCGGGTCCGGGCGCTCGCGGGTGGGATGACCGGGCCGGTTAGCCGTCGCGCTGCGCGCCTGGGCCGGCCGTGCGCCGCCGCCGGATGAATAGATTTGCATGATGGTGCATAATCATCCGTATGGGTACTTCTGGAGACTCCGAAGCTTCGTCGGCCGTCCAACGGTCGCCGATCAAGGTGGCCATCGCGGGCGCCAGCGGGTACGCGGGCGGCGAGATCCTGCGTCTGCTGCTCGGGCATCCCGCCTACCGTGACGGCTCGCTGGTGATCGGTGCGCTGACGGCGGGCGGCAACGCCGGGACGACGCTCGGCTCACACCATCCCCACCTGCTGCCGCTGGCCGATCGCGTCCTCGGTCCCACCGACATCGAGGAACTGCACGGGCACGACGTCGTCTTCCTGGGCCTTCCGCACGGGAAGTCGGCCGAGATCGCGCAGCAGCTGCCGGAGTCCACCGTCGTCATCGACTGTGGCGCCGACTTCCGGCTCACCGACGCCGCCGCGTGGGAGAAGTACTACGGCAGCCCGCATGCCGGCAGCTGGCCGTACGGCCTGCCCGAGTTGCCGGGCGGCCGGGACGAACTGGTGGGCGCCACCCGGATCGCGGTGCCCGGCTGCTACCCGACGGTGTCGTCCCTGGCGATGGCTCCGGCCGTGGCCGCGGGCGTCGTCGAGCCGCGGGTCAACGTGGTCGCCGTCAGCGGCGCGTCCGGCGCCGGCCGGGCACCCAAGGCGGATCTTCTCGGCGCCGAGATCATGGGGTCGGTCCGGGCCTACGGCATCGGTGGCGCGCACCGCCACACCCCCGAGATCAAGCAGAACCTCTCCGCCGCCGCCGGCACCGAGGTGACGGTGTCGTTCACGCCGGTGCTCGCGCCCATGCCGCGCGGCATCCTCGCGACGTGCACGGCGCCGACCACCGCGAGCGTCGACGAGATCCGTGCCGTCTATGAGAAGGCCTACAAGGACGAGCCGTTCGTGCATGTGCTCCCCGAGGGCCAGCTGCCGCAGACCGGTGCCGTCGTCGGCTCGAACGCCGTGCAGATCGCCGTTTCCGTCGACGCGGACGCCGGCCTCCTGGTCGTGGTCGCGGTGATCGACAACCTGACCAAGGGCACCGCGGGCGGCGCTGTCCAATCCATGAACCTGGCCCTGGGCCTGCCCGAGACCGATGGTCTCTCGACTGTGGGAGTTGCTCCGTGACAACCGATTCCGACTTCACCGACGCCACCGAGATCGCCGGCGGTCGGTTGATCCGCAGCCAGGGTGTAACTGCCCCTGCGGGGTTCCGCGCCGCAGGTATCAAGGCCGGGATCAAGGTCAGCGGACGCTCCGACCTGGCGCTCGTGGTCAACGAGGGGCCGGACCTGGCTGCGGCGGGTGTCTTCACCGCCAACAAGGTCAAGGCCGCACCCGTCCTCTGGTCGCAGCAGGTGCTCACGACCGGACGTCTGCGCGCGGTCGTCCTCAACTCGGGCGGCGCCAACGCGTGCACCGGGGCGCCGGGCTTCCAGGACTCGCACAAGACCGCCGAACACGTGGCCGCGTCGCTCAGCGACTGGGGCACCGAGACCGGCGCGATCGAGGTGGCGGTGTGCTCCACCGGCCTGATCGGCGACCGGCTGCCGATGGACAAGGTCCTCGCCGGCGTCACCGAGATCGTGCACGAGCTGGCCGGCGGCATCTCCGGCGGCACCGACGCCGCACACGCGATCATGACCACGGACACCGTCCCGAAGCAGGCGGCGCTGCACCACGCCGACAAGTGGAACGTCGGCGGTATGGCGAAGGGTGCGGGCATGCTCGCGCCGTCGCTCGCGACGATGCTGTGCGTCGTCACGACCGACGCTGTCGCCACCGCGCAGCAACTGGAAGAGGCGCTGCGGCACGCGACGCGGATGACGTTCGATCGACTCGACGTCGACGGCGCCACGTCCACCAACGACACCGTCCTGCTGCTGTCGTCGGGCGCCAGCTCGGTCACGCCGTCGCAGGACGAGCTCAATGCCGCGGTTCTCGCCGTGTGCGACGACCTGGCGGAGCAGATGATGGCCGACGCGGAGGGCGTCACCAAGCGGGTCCGGGTCACCGTCAGCGGCGCCGCATCCGAGCAGGACGCGCTGGTCGCGGCGCGCACCGTCGCGCGCGACAGCCTGGTCAAGACCGCATTGTTCGGGTCCGATCCCAACTGGGGCCGGGTGCTTGCCGCGGTCGGCATCGCTCCCGTCGACCTCGACCCGGACCGGATCTCGGTGTCGTTCAACGGCAATCCCGTGTGCATCGACGGCGTCGGCGCGCCCGGCGCCCGCGAGGTCGATCTGTCGGGCATGGACATCGACCTGACGATCGCACTCGGGGTGGGCGAGCACAGTGCGTCCATCCGCACCACCGATCTCTCGCACGCCTACGTCGAAGAGAACTCGGCGTACTCGTCATGACCGAATCCATCGCGAACCTGACATCGAGCCAGAAGGCGTTCGTCCTCGCCGAGGCGCTGCCGTGGCTGCAGCGCTTCCACGACAAGGTCGTCGTCATCAAGTACGGCGGCAACGCGATGATCGACGACGAGCTCAAGAGCGCGTTCGCGGCCGACATGGCGTTCCTGCGCACCATCGGCATCCACCCGGTCGTCGTGCACGGTGGCGGTCCGCAGATCAACGCGATGCTGAAGCGGCTCGGCATGGAGGGTGAGTTCCGCGGAGGCTTCCGCGTCACCACCCCCGAGGTGATGGACGTCGTCCGCATGGTGCTGTTCGGTCAGGTCGGCCGCGAACTCGTCGGCCTGATCAACGCGCACGGTCCGTTCGCCGTCGGCATCTCCGGCGAGGACGCGCGGCTGTTCACCGCCACCCGGCGCACCGTGCAGGTCGACGGTGAGGCCACCGACATCGGGCTCGTCGGCGACGTCACCACCGTCAATCCCGCGGCGGTGCTCGATCTCATTGCGGCCGGACGCATTCCGGTCGTGTCGACGATCGCGCCCGACGAGGACGGCATCGTGCACAACATCAACGCCGACACCGCGGCCGCGGCGCTGGCGGAGGCGATCGGCGCCGAGAAGCTCGTCGTCCTCACCGATGTCGAGGGGCTCTACACCAATTGGCCCGACCGCTCGTCGCTCGCGTCCGAGATCGACACGGCCGCGTTGCGTCAGCTCCTGCCTCGGCTGGACGCCGGCATGGTTCCGAAGATGGAGGCCTGCCTGCGCGCCGTCGAGGGGGGCGTGCCCACGGCACACGTCATCGACGGTCGCGTCGCGCACGCGGTACTGCTCGAACTCTTCACCGGCGAGGGCATCGGCACGATGGTCGTTCCCGCACCCGAACTCCAACTCGCATCCACGGAAGGACTGGCATGACTGCCACGACGGATCTCCAGCAACGCTGGTCCGGCGCACTGATGAACACCTACGGCGTGCCGCGGGTCGCACTGGTGCGTGGCGAGGGTGCGGTCGTCACCGACGCCGACGGCAAGCGGTACCTGGACCTGCTCGCCGGCATCGCGGTGAACATCCTGGGGCACGCACACCCGGCGATCGTCGAGGCGGTCACCACGCAGCTGTCCACGCTCGGGCACGTGTCGAACCTGTACGCCAGTGAGCCCGCCGTCGCGCTGGCCGAACATCTTCTGATGCAGCTGGGCGTCGGCGACAACGCCGGTTCCGTCACCGGCCGGGTGTTCCTGTGCAACTCCGGCACGGAGGCCAACGAGGCCGCGTTCAAGCTGGCGCGGGCCACCGGCCGGCCGAAGATCATCGCCGCCGAGAAGGCGTTCCACGGCCGGACGATGGGCGCTTTGGCTCTCACCGGCCAGCCCGACAAGCGGGCGCCGTTCGAACCGATGCCGCCCGGCGTCGAGCACATCCCGTACGGCGATCTCGACGCTCTGGACCGGGCCGTGGACGAGGACACCGCAGCGGTGTTCCTCGAGCCGATCATGGGTGAGGGCGGCGTCGTCGTGCCGCCCGAGGGCTACCTGGCGGGTGCCCGCAAGATCACGGCCGAGCGGGGAGCGCTGCTCGTCCTCGACGAGGTGCAGACCGGCATCGGCCGCACCGGCTGGTTCTACGCGCACCAGGCCTCGGGCATCGTGCCCGACGTGATGACGCTCGCGAAGGGGCTCGGTGGCGGCATGCCGATCGGCGCCTGCATCGCGACCGGCGCGGCGGCCGAGTTGTTCGGTCCCGGCAAGCACGGCACCACGTTCGGTGGCAACCCGGTGTGTGCGGCGGCGGCCCTGGCGGTGCTGAAGACCATCGCGGCCGACGACCTGCTCACCCGGGCCGACATGATCGGCAAGGTGCTCTCGACCGGCATCGAGGGGCTCGGGCATCCGCTCGTCGACCACGTCCGGGGCTCGGGTCTGCTGTTGGGCGTCGTGCTCACGCAGGACGTCGCGCCGACGGTCGAGGCGGCGGCCCGCGAGGCCGGCTACCTCGTCAACGCCGCGCAGCCGGGGGTGATCCGGTTGGCACCCCCGCTGATCCTCACCGAGGAGCAGGCGGAAGGATTCGTCGCGGCGCTGCCGGGAATTCTCGACACGGCCGCAGCGGAATCGGCAGCAGGAGGTAAGTAGTACATGACCGTTCGGCACTTCTTGAGGGACGACGATCTCACTCCGGCCGAGCAGGCCGAGGTGTTGGGGCTCGCCCGTGAGCTCAAGGCGAACCCCTTCTCGCGCAAGCCGCTCGAGGGCCCGCGCGGCGTCGGCGTCATCTTCGACAAGAACTCGACGCGCACGCGGTTCTCGTTCGAGATGGGCATCGCGCAGCTCGGTGGGCACGCGGTCGTCGTCGACGGCAGCAAGACCCAGCTGGGACGCGACGAGACGTTGCAGGACACGGGCCGGGTGCTGTCGCGCTTCGTCGACGCCGTCGTGTGGCGCACGTTCGGTCAGGAGCGGCTCGAGCAGATGGCGGAGGGTGCGACGGTTCCGATCGTCAACGCGTTGTCCGACCAGTTCCACCCGTGCCAGGTGCTCGCGGACCTGCAGACCATCGCCGAACGCAAGGGCGAGCTGGCAGGCCTGCGACTGACGTACCTGGGCGACGGCGCCAACAACATGGCGCACTCGCTGCTGCTCGGCGGCGTCACCGCCGGCATGCACGTGACGATTGCCGCCCCGCTCGGGTTCGCGCCCGATCCGGTGGTCGTCGCGGCGGCCCGCACCCGCGCCGAGCAGACCGGTGCGATGGTCACGCTCGTCGACGACCCGCAGGCCGCGGTCGCCGGCGCCGACGTGCTGGTGACCGACACGTGGACGTCGATGGGGCAGGAGGAGGACGGTCTCGACCGCGTCGGACCGTTCCGGCCGTTCCAGATCAACGCCGAGTTGCTGGCGAAGGCGGCGCCCGACGCCGTCGTGCTGCACTGCCTGCCTGCGCATCGCGGTGAGGAGATCACCGACGAGGTGCTCGACGGGCCGCAGTCCGCGGCGTGGGACGAGGCCGAGAACCGCCTGCACGCGCAGAAGGCCCTGCTCGTGTGGTTGCTCGACCGCGCCGGGACGCGGCCGTGACCTCCGCCCCGGGCTCGGAGACCGCGCAGCCTGCCGCGGCCGTCGCGCACACGCGCGCCGGCCGTCAGGCGCGGATCACCGCTCTCGTGGCGGAGCGGCACATCCGCAGCCAGGCCGAACTCGCGGCGTTGCTCGCCGCCGAGGGCATCGAGGTGTCGAACGCGACGCTCTCGCGGGACCTCGAGGAGCTCGGCGCGGTGAAGCTGCGCGCTGCGGACGGCGGGGCCGGGGTGTACGTCGTACCCGAGGACGGCTCGCCCGTACGCGGCGTCTCGGGCGGCACCGACCGGTTGTCCCGCCTGCTCGGCGAACTGTTGGTGTCGACCGACGCCAGCGGGAACCTCGCCGTGCTACGCACTCCGCCCGGGGCGGCGCACTACCTGGCCAGCGCGCTCGACCGGGCCTCGTTGCCTGACGTCGTCGGCACGATCGCGGGCGACGACACGATCCTCGTCGTGGCCCGCGAGCCGCTCACCGGAGCGGAGCTTGCCGCGGCGATAGAGCGCCTGGCCTGACCACTAGACTCTTTCTCGAACACTTCTATCTCTAAGGAGCACACACACCATGGCTGAACGCGTCGTACTCGCCTACTCCGGCGGGCTGGACACCTCGGTGGCCATCAGCTGGATCGGCAAGGAGACCGGCAAAGAGGTCGTCGCCGTCGCCATCGACCTCGGCCAGGGCGGCGAGGACATGGAGGTCGTGCGTCAGCGTGCCCTCGACTGCGGTGCCGTCGAGTCGGTCGTGGTGGATGCGCGTGACGAGTTCGCCGACGAGTACTGCCTGCCGACGATCCAGGCCAACGCGCTGTACATGGACCGCTACCCGCTGGTCTCGGCCATCAGCCGTCCGCTGATCGTCAAGCACATCGTCGAGGCCGCGCGTGCGCACGGCGGCACCGTCGTCTCGCACGGTTGCACCGGCAAGGGCAACGACCAGGTTCGCTTCGAGGTGGGCTTCGGTGCTCTGGCCCCCGACCTCGAGGTGATCGCGCCGGTCCGCGACTACGCGTGGACCCGCGAGAAGGCGATCGCCTTCGCCGAGGAGAACAACATCCCGATCAACGTCACCAAGCGTTCGCCGTTCTCGATCGACCAGAACGTGTGGGGCCGCGCGGTGGAGACGGGCTTCCTCGAGGATCTGTGGAACGCCCCCACCAAGGACGTCTACGACTACACGCAGGATCCGACCCTCAACTGGAACAGCCCCGACGAGCTGATCATCAGCTTCGAGGCCGGCAAGCCGGTTGCGATCGACGGCAAGCCCGTCACCGTGCTCGAGGCCATCCAGGAGCTGAACAAGCGTGCGGGCGCACAGGGCGTCGGCCGCCTCGACGTCGTCGAGGATCGTCTCGTCGGCATCAAGAGCCGTGAGATCTACGAGGCCCCGGGCGCGATGGTCCTGATCACCGCGCACCAGGAACTCGAGCACGTCACCCTCGAGCGCGAGCTCGGGCGCTACAAGCGTCAGATGGAGCAGCGCTGGAGCGAGCTGGTCTACGACGGCCTCTGGTTCTCGCCGCTCAAGGATGCGCTCGATTCCTTCGTCGCGAAGACCCAGGAGCGGGTCACGGGCGACATCCGCCTGTTCCTGCACGGTGGCGCGATCACGGTCAACGGCCGCCGCAGCCCGGAGTCGCTGTACGACTTCAACCTCGCCACCTACGACGAGGGCGACACCTTCGACCAGTCGTACGCGAAGGGCTTCGTCAACATCCACGGCCTGTCCTCCAAGGTCGCGGCGAAGCGCGACCTGGGTCTCTAGGTCATGACCGACGCCCACGGAACAAACGAGGGTGCCCTCTGGGGCGGCCGGTTCGAATCCGGACCGGCCGCCGCCATGGCGGCGCTGAGCAAGTCGACGCACTTCGACTGGGTCCTGGCCCCGTACGACGTGCGGGCCTCGCAGGCGCACGCCAAGGTCCTGCACAAGGCCGGTCTGCTGAGCGACGCAGACCTGGCGACGATGCTCGACGGCCTCACCAGGCTCGGCGACGACGTCGCCTCTGGTGCGTTCGGTCCGGCGGACTCCGACGAGGACGTCCACGGCGCCCTCGAGCGCGGGCTGATCGAGCGCGTCGGACCCGAGGTCGGTGGCCGGCTGCGCGCGGGGCGTTCCCGCAACGATCAGGTGGCCACACTGTTCCGCATGTGGCTGCGTGACGCGGTCCGCCGCATCGCCGACGGCGTTCTCGACGTGGTCGACGCGCTCGCGACGCAGGCCGCTGCGCACCCGGACGCCGTGATGCCGGGCAAGACACACCTGCAGGCGGCGCAGCCCGTGTTGCTGGCGCATCATCTGCTCGCACACACGCATCCGCTGTTGCGCGACGTGCAGCGGCTGCGGGACTTCGACAAGCGGGCCGCGGTGTCGCCGTACGGTTCCGGTGCTCTCGCGGGTTCGTCGCTGGGCCTGGATCCCGACGCCATCGCTGCCGAGCTGAACTTCGACTCGGCTGCCGAGAACTCGATCGACGCGACGTCGTCGCGGGACTTCGCGGCCGAGGCGGCGTTCGTCCTCGCGATGATCGCGGTTGACCTGTCCCGGATGGCCGAAGAGGTCATCATCTGGAGCACACCGGAATTCGGCTACATCACGCTCGCGGACGCGTGGTCGACGGGTTCGTCGATCATGCCGCAGAAGAAGAATCCGGACGTCTCCGAGCTCACTCGCGGCAAGGCCGGACGCCTCATCGGCAACGTGACCGGTCTGCTCGCGACGCTCAAGGCGCAGCCCCTCGCGTACAACCGCGATCTGCAGGAGGACAAGGAGCCGGTCTTCGATTCGGTCGCACAGCTCGAGCTGTTGCTGCCGGCGATCACCGGCCTGGTCTCCACTCTGGAGTTCCACACCGACCGGATGGCGGAGCTGGCCCCGGCCGGGTTCACGCTCGCCACCGACATCGCGGAATGGATGGTGCGCCAGGGTGTCCCGTTCCGGGTGGCGCACGAGGCGGCGGGTGCGTGCGTGCGTGTCGCCGAGGCTCGCGGCGTGGGTCTCGACGAGCTGACCGACGAGGAACTGGCCGGGGTCGATCCGGCGCTGACGCCCGCGGTGCGTGAGGTGCTCACGGTGCACGGATCGATCGCATCGCGCAGTGCGCGTGGCGGCACGGCCGGCGTCCGCGTCGCCGAGCAGCTGGGCGGGGTGCGGGAGTCGGCGAACGCGCTTCGCGCATGGGCGCGCGCATAAGGAAATCGACGACGAGTCGGTGTGACCCGGCTTCCACGAACGCAGTAATGTGGAAGGCTCATCGAACATGATGTGATGTAAGTCACGGTGAGTTGCTGGGGGAGTGCGCTGGTGAGTCTCGGTTCCGAGTACGTGGTGGGTTCGCTTCGGCGGGCCGTGGCCACGGCACAGAACGGCCTCGAAGTTGTTCGACTCGGCGGTCTGGAAACGGGGGCGACCCCGTCCCCGTTCCAGATCGTCGAGCGTGCGCCGATGTACCGGCTCCGTCGCTACTTCGCGGACACCGGGCCCGCGGAGGCCGGTCCGCCGATCGTCCTCGTTCCGCCGATGATGATGTCCGCGGATGTCTACGACGTCACGCGGGACCAGGGCGCGGTCGGCATTCTCCACGAGATGGGCCTCGACCCTTGGGTGGTCGACTTCGGTTCGCCCGATGCCGAGGAGGGCGGCTGGAACCGCACGCTCGCCGACCACATCGTCGCGATCAGCGAGATCGTCGACCGGGTGCACGAGCACACCGGGCGCGACGTCCACCTGTCCGGGTACTCGCAGGGCGGCATGTTCTGCTACCAGGCGGCGGCGTACCGCCGCTGCCGGAACATCGCCAGCCTCATCACGTTCGGCGCCCCCGTGGACACCCTGGCGGCGCTGCCGTTCAACATTCCTGCAGGGCTCGCGACGAAGGGTGCGGACCTGCTGGCCGACCACGTCTTCAACCGGCTCTCGATCGCCGGGTGGATGGCGCGCACCGGGTTCCAGTTGCTGGATCCGGTGAAGACCGCCAAGTCCCGGTTCGATTTCCTCCGCCAGTTGCACGACCGGGACGCGCTGCTACCGCGCGAGCAGCAGCGCCGGTTCCTGGCGCAGGACGGCTGGGTCGCGTGGTCCGGGCCGGCCGTCGCGGAGTTGCTCAAGCAGTTCATCGTCCACAACCGGATGATGACCGGCGGGTTCGTCATCAAGGACACCGCCGTCAGTCTGGCCGAGCTGTCGTGCCCGATCCTCGCGTTCGTCGGCGAGGTCGACGACATCGGCCAGCCCCTCGCCGTACGGGGCATCAAGCGGGCGGCCCCTCGCGCCGAGGTGTTCGAGTCGACCCTCCGTGCAGGGCATTTCGGTCTGGTGGTCGGATCGGCGGCCGCATCGCGGACATGGCCGACCACGGGTGAATGGGTGCGCTGGCGCGAAGACATGGGCCCGCGCCCGGAAGCGGTCGACGTGATGATCCACGACGAGCCGTCCGGTCAGGACAGCGGCGTCAGCCTCACCAATCGCATCACTCACACGGTCGCGTCGATCGCCGAGGTCGGCGTCGGCGTCGGGAAGGGCATCGCCGACTTCGCGACCGACACCGTGCGAGGGACCCGCGAGATCTCGATAGAGGCGGCGCGGGCATTGCCCCGACTGGCTCGCCTCGGGCAGTTGCAACCGCATTCCCGGATCTCGCTGGGTCTGCTGCTCGCCGAGCAGGGCAGGCAGGCGCCGAACGGCGAGTGCTTCCTGTTCGACGACCGGGTGCACACCAATGCTGCTGTCAACACCCGTATCGACAACGTCGTCCGCGGGCTCGTGCACGCCGGCGTCCGGCCTGCCGCGCATGTCGGCGTGCTGATGGCGACCCGGCCGAGTGCGCTGGTCGCGATCGCGGCGCTGTCGCGGCTGGGCGCGGTCGCGGTGCTGCTGCCGCCCGGCGGGGATCTCGACGAGGCGGTCCGGCTGGGCCGGGTCGACAGGATCGTCGTCGATCCCGACCACCTCGAGGATGCGGTTGCCACGGGTCAGAAGGTTCTCGTGCTCGGTGGTGGCGAGTTCCGCGGCCTGGCGGTGGAACTGGGCCCCGATGTCATCGACCTCGAGCAGGTCGACCCGGATGCGGTGACGCTGCCCGGGTGGTACCGCCCGGATCCCGGCCTGGCCCGCGAGTTGGCGTTCGTGATCTTCAGTGGGTCCTGCGGCAACCTCGAAGCCAAGTACATCACCAACTTCCGGTGGGCGCTGTCGGCGTTCGGCACCGCCTCGGCTGCCTCGCTCAGCCGGAGCGACACCGTCTACTGCCTTGCGCCACTGCATCATTCGTCCGGGTTGATGGCGACCCTGGGTGGCGCGATCGCCGGTGGCGCACGCATCGCCCTGTCCCGCGGCCTCGATCCGGACCGCTTCGCGGAGGAAGTCCGCCGTTACGGTGTGACGGTCGTGAGCTACACGTGGACGATGATGCGCGAGATTCTCGACGCCAAATCCCTTCCGTTGGAGGAAGGACATCCGATCCGGTTGTTCATCGGGTCGGGAATGCCGCCCGGGCTCTGGCGGCGGATCTCTTCCCGTTTCGCGCCGGCGCGGGTGCTCGAGTTCTACGCATCCACCGAGGGTGACGTGGTGCTGGTCAACGTGTCGGGCGCGAAGGTCGGCTCGAAGGGACGGCCGCTGCCGGGCAGCGCGGAGGTACGGGTCGGCGCGTACGACCCGATCGAGGGACGGTTCCTCGAGGATGCGCGCGGGTTCGTGCGCGAGTGTGAGGACGACGAGGTGGGCCTCCTGCTGGGCAGGCCCGGCGCTCGAACCGAGGCGGTGCCGGGCGTCATGCGGGGTGTGTTCGCGGCCGGTGACGCGTGGGTGCCGACCGAGAATCTCTTCCGTCGCGACGCCGACGGTGACTTCTGGCTCGTCGATCACAAGCGGACGGTCGTCGACACGGTCCGCGGGCCGGTCTTCACGCAACCGATCGTCGACCTGCTCGGAGAAATGCCGCAGGTGGACCTTGCGGTCGCCTACGGTGTGCCGACGGGCGAGCGCCAGGTACCGGTGGCCGCGATCACCGTCCACGACGGCCGCGTCCCGAGCGCCGCCGAGGTCACGGCCGCTCTCGGACAGTTGCCGATCGAGCAGTGCCCGGACATCGTCCACGTCGTCGACCGGATACCGCTGGGCCCGTCGTACCGGCCGCAGGCGACCGAACTGCAGGCCGCCGGGCTGCCGAAGCCGAGTGCTCGTTCGTGGTGTCTCGATGCCGAGACGGGCCGCTACAAGCGATTCACCAAGGCTGCGGCCGCCCGGTACGGCGGCAGCCCGGAGGGCCCGGGTGGGGTGCCCGCGTAGCCGGTGCTGCGGCGACTTGTAGCCTGGACCGGCCGAGATCGACGGACGGCCCGAGAGGACTGAAGTGGCTATTGATCCCACCCTGCTCAGCATTCTGGCGTGCCCGCAGGACAAGGGGCCGTTGCTGTTGGTCGGTGACGAGGTGCTCTACAACCCGCGCCTGCGCCGCGCGTACCCGATCGAGAACGGCATTCCCGTTCTGCTGATCGACGAGGCGCGCGACGTCACCGAGGCCGAGCACGAGGATTTCGTCGCCCGGGGCGCGGCGGCCGAGTCCTGACCGCAGCGTCGAGTGGGCCGGTGAGATAGGCCTGCAGCGTCGGTGCCACCAGTCGGGCGGCCTCGTCGGTCGACAGATCGGCGAGCGCGCCGACGTCGAGGAGGTGGCGGGTGAGGAACAACCCCGCCATCTGCGACGCGACGAGCGCCACGCGAAGTTCACCGGTTCCCGGTGGTGAGTCGACTCGCGGCACGACGTCGCGGAGTGCGACTTCCAGCAGGAAGCTGCGGAGCAGTCGTTCGCGGCCGCCCGTGAGCGCCGACCGTACCGCCGCGACCACCGCCGGTTGGTGCGGCGAATCCCAGATACCGATCACCGTGCGGGCGAGCGCCTCACCGAGTTCGTGCACCGGCACGGCTTCGAACGATCCGGCGATCGACGCCGGGTCCATCGGTAGGGCCACGGCTTCGACGAGCAACTGCTGCTTCGTTCCGAAATAGTGGTGTACCAGAGCCGAGTCGACACCGGCATCGGCTGCGATCGCTCGGATCGTCGTGTGGTCGAACCCGTTGTCGGCGAAACGCTCCCGCGCCGCGCTCAGGATCCGGTCGCGTGTGGTCGACGGGCCGGGGCGACGCCCGGGCCGGGTCGGGGGCACCGCGGGGTCCACCGTCATGGCGTGCGTCGACGTAGCGTCGCGGCGCCGAGACCCAGCGCGACCACGACGAACGACGCGACGATGCCCAGGTCGCGCCACATCAGCGCGGTCGTTCCCGGATGGGTCGCCACCTGTTGCAGCGCCTCGACCGCGTAGCTGAGCGGGAGCACGTTGCTGATCCACTCGAGCCACTGCGGCAACTGGTTGCGCGGCACCAGCAACCCGCACAACAGCAGCTGCGGGATGACGATCACCGGCATGAACTGCACGGCCTGGAACTCGGTGCGCGCGAATGCGCTGCACAACAGGCCGAGGGCGACGCCGAGGACCGCGTTCAGCACGGCGATGAGGATCACCCAGAACGCGTTGCCCTGCGTGGTCAGGCTCAGGAACCAGAACGCCACTCCGCACGCCAGCGCGGCCTGTGCCGCCGCGGCGATCGAGAAGGCGGTCCCGTAGCCGGCCAGTAGGTCGAGCTTCGACAGGGGAGTGGTCAGCAATCGCTCCAGCGTTCCGGAGCTGCGCTCGCGCTGCATCGCGATCGACGTCACCAGGAACATCACTATGAAGGGGATGATGCCGAGCATCGTGATCGCGATGCGGTCGAACAGTGGAGTCTGACCGGGCGGAGTCGGGACGTTCTGATAGAGGAAGTACAGCAACACCATGATCAGCGACGGCACGAACAGGATCATCGCGACCGTGCGCCGGTCCGTGCGGAGTTGGCGGAGGATGCGAACGGTGCTCGCGGCATAGATACGTGAATTGACGATCACGGCTGTACTCCGACCTGCTGGTCCCGGATGAGGACGAGGAAAGCCTCTTCCAGATTCGACTTGCCGGTTCGTCGGCGCAGCTCGTCGGGCGATACGTGGGCGAGCAGCCGACCTTCGCGGAGAAGCAGCAGGCTCTCACAGTGGTCCGCCTCGTCCATCACATGACTCGACACCAGCAGCGTCGCCCCCGACGCCGCCAGGTCCGCGAAGTGATCCCACAACTCCGCGCGCAACACCGGATCCAGGCCGACCGTCGGTTCGTCCAGGACCAGTACGTCGGGCCGCCCCACCAGCGCGCACGCCAGCGACACCCGGCCGAGCTGGCCGCCGGACAGGTCCCCGGCAGCGTGATCGGCGTGCGTACTCAGACCGACCGCCTCGATCGTGTCCTCCACCGCGTCGTGCCCGCGTCCGTAGAGCGAGGCGAAGTACCGCACGTTGTCCCGAATGGAGATGTCGAGATAGACGCTGGGCTCCTGCGTCACATACCCGACCCGGTGGCGCAGCGGCGTCGAGCCCGCCGGCCGACCGAGCACGGTCACCGTGCCGGACTCGATGATCTGGGTCCCGACGACGCACCGCATGAGGGTGGTCTTTCCGCAGCCCGACGGTCCCAACAGTCCGGTGATCGAGCCGCGGGGGATCGACAGGTCGACATCCCGCAGCGCGGGGGCACCTCCACGCGTCACGTTCAAGCCCTGGATCACGACGGCGGACGACGCCGGCGGATCGGCGGAGTGCTCGGATGGTGCGGTCATATCGACCTCGATTCATCGAGTGATGAACTCATCGCCCGATGAATTCTCTACCCGCTCCCGCCGGCCGGTCAACCGTTGCCGTGCACCGAATGCGTATCCGTGCACAATCGTGACCGTGACTTCCTCCGGCCGGGCCGTCCTTCGCGACGCCGAGGATCCGCTCGCCGCCGCGCGCGCGGTACTCGGCGGGCTGCTGACTGTCGGTGCAGTGCAGGCACGGATCGTGGAGGTCGAGGCGTACGGCGGGGATCCGTCGGGGCCGTGGCCCGATCCGGCGGCACACTCCTTCCGCGGGCCGACTCCCCGGAACGCGGTCATGTTCGGCCCGCCCGGGCACCTCTACGTCTATCGCAGCTACGGCATGCACTTCTGCGCCAACGTCACGTACGGACCCGACGGCGTGGCCGGGGGAGTGCTGCTGCGGGCCGCGGAAGTCGTCGAGGGGCACGAGCTGGTGGCCTCGCGGCGTCCCGCCGTCCGACGTCCCGTCGACGCGGCACGCGGTCCCGGAAACCTGGGCGCGGCGTTGGGGTTGACGCTCGACGACGACGGCCTCGACCTGTTCGGCGAGGAGTCGGGGGTGAGTCTGGAGCTGTGCGCGACGGACGTCTGGAACAGCGGTCCGCGCGTGGGGATCTCGGTGGCTCCGGACTGGCCGTGGCGGCTGTGGATACCCGGTTCTCCCGCCGTCTCGTCCTATCGCCGCAGCCCGCGCGCACCCGCCCCGACCTGACGGTGGGATGATCGGGTCGTGACTGAGAACATCCTTGACGAACTGACCTGGCGGGGGCTCATCGCCCAGTCGACCGATCTGGACGCACTGCGTCGCGAGACCGAGGCCGGTCCAGTCACGTTGTATGCCGGCTTCGATCCGACCGGGCCGAGTCTGCACGCCGGACACCTGGTGCCACTGCTGGCACTCAAGCGCTTCCAGCGGGCCGGCCACCGCCCGATCGTGCTGGCCGGCGGCGCCACCGGCATGATCGGTGATCCGCGCGACGTCGGCGAGCGGGTCATGAACACCGCGGACACCGTCGCGGACTGGGCCGACCGCATCCGCTCGCAGCTCGAGCGATTCGTCGACTTCGACGAATCGCCCACCGGCGCCGTCATCGAGAACAACGCGAACTGGACGTCGAAGCTCACCGCGATCGACTTTCTGCGCGACATCGGCAAGCACTTCTCGGTGAACGTCATGCTGGCGCGTGACACCGTCAAGCGCCGACTCGAAACCGACGGCATCTCCTACACGGAGTTCAGCTACATGTTGTTGCAGGCCAACGACTTCGTGCACCTGCGCCGCAACTACGGCTGCACCCTGCAGGTCGGAGGCTCCGACCAGTGGGGCAACATCATCGCCGGCGTCGACCTGAACCGGAAGCTCGACGGCGAGTCGGTCCACGCCATGACGGTGCCACTCGTGACCTCCGCCGACGGCAAGAAGTTCGGCAAGTCCACCGGTGGCGGCAGCCTGTGGCTCGACCCGGAGATGACCAGCCCGTACGCCTGGTACCAGTACTTCGTGAACACCGGCGACGCCGATGTCGTGAAGTACCTGCGGTGGTTCACCTTCCTCACCCAGGAGGAGCTGGCCGAGCTCGAGGTCGCGACGGCCGAACGCCCGCAGGCACGCGAGGCGCAGCGCCGGCTCGCGGCCGAGATGACGACCCTGGTCCACGGTCAGGCCAACACCGACGCGGTCGAACTGGCGAGCAAGGCACTGTTCGGTCGTGCCGAGCTGACCGATCTGGACGAGTCGACCCTCGCCGCCGCGTTGAAGGAAGCATCGATCGCCGAGGTCGCCGGTGATGCCCCGCGCACGATCGTCGACCTGCTCGTGGCGAGCGGACTGAGCGAGAGCAAGGGCGCCGCACGTCGTGCGGTGAAGGAGGGTGGCGCCTACGTCAACAATCAGCGCGTGGAGTCCGACGACTGGACGCCCGAGTCGTCGGACCTGCTGCACGGCCGGTGGCTCGTGATCCGTCGTGGACGCAAGAACTTTGCCGGCATCAAGGTGATCGCCGGCTGACGTGTTCGGCGTCACCTGAGAGTGTGTGAGTCGATCGGGGCGGGGATTGCACCCGTCCCGATCGTTCTACCAGCGGCTTCGCGGTTTGCCGGATCCATGATCGCGCTCTGACCTGGCGATTTGGCAGATCCACTAACCGACCCGTAACTTATTGCGAGTCAGAGCGACACGGACACCGACCCGGCCGCGATCTTCACTGGTCAGCGAGGGAAAACGAGGTTGTACGGGGAGCGCCTGATATTCCCGGAAGTTGGTTGACGATCCTGCCGAGTGTAGGGTGGTTGTACCGCGTCCGGGTGGCCCGGAAGGGAAGCGAGTTTGCGCTCGACTCCCGGGTGGGCTAAGCTGGAACGGTTGCCCCGGAATGAGAAACTGTGTGTTTCGAGTGATGGTGTGTGCGTGTTCTTTGAGAACTCAACAGTGTGTCGATGAATGTCAGTGCCAATTTTTGGTACTCCACCACTTTTTGTGGTGGGTATTTGCTGATTGTCTC
>NZ_JARBSW010000002.1:0-1051314 GCF_037287305.1 Prescottella sp. D32 | reverse complement strand
TCATAGAGTTACGGCGGCCATAGCGGAGGGGAAACGCCCGGTCCCATTCCGAACCCGGAAGCTAAGCCCTCCAGCGCCGATGGTACTGCACTCGACAGGGTGTGGGAGAGTAGGACACCGCCGAACACCCGTTAACCGGAAGGCCCCCACCAGCATTGGTGGGGGCCTTCCGGCATTTCAGCACCTCTTTCACCGATCCACGCGCGATACCGCCGGCACGCACGAGTGCAGGATTCGAAGACGCCAGAAATCCAGGAAGCCCGCCACGACAGCGTCGGGCGCGGCCCTTGCCGTCGACGGTCAGTGCTTCTCGTTGATCTGGAACGGAGCCCGTCGGCCCTGCTCTCTGCCGAGGGCGACCCAATGAGATCAGACGTCTGAGGTCTGTAGACTCCCTGTGGGAGGTGACGGTGATGGCCGGACAGATGCTGCGAAACGGGCCGTTGGTGCCGCAGCTCGAGCAGGTTCTGCGCGGGCGGATCGACTCCGGTGAATGGCCGGTGGGCCGTAGGCTGCCCAGCGAGGCGGAGTTGGCCGCGGAACTCGGGGTGGGGCGTTCGTCGGTTCGGGAGGCGGTGCGTCTGCTGGCGCGGGACGGGTGGCTCGACGTCCGGCACGGCGTCGGAACATTCGTCGCAGAGCCGCCTGCCGCGGCGGCACTCGAGCAGCTGCTGCGCCGTTCCCGGGTTCTCGAGGTGCTGGAGGTCCGTCGTGCCCTCGAAGTCGAGGCGGCGCGGCTGGCGGCCGAGCGCGGCCACTCTGAGGATCTGGCCGACCTCCGCCGGCAGGTCGAGGAACGGCACGCGAGCCGGTCCGCGAGTGCCTCCGAGTTCGTGTCGGCGGATCTCGACTTCCATAGATCCGTCGTCGTGCTCGCCGGCAATTCGGTACTGACGGCATTGTTCGACTCGGTTCGGCCTGTTCTCCACGCCGCTCTGGTCGACATGGTGGAGAACGAACCGGCGCTGCCGGACACCGGCGGCGCCCACGACCGCCTCGTCGCCGCGCTGGAGCTCGGGGACGGTGCGGCCGCGGTCGATGCGACGACAGCAAACCTCGACCCTATGATCGCGAGCCTGCGTGACGGAAGGAACGGCCAGTGAGTACCGGTACGGATGACAAGGTGGTGCTGAGCACCGAGGGCGTCGATCTGATCCGCGACGGGCGAAAGATCCTCAGCAGCATCGACGTCCGCATCGAGCAGGGGCAGCACTGGGTGCTCCTGGGCGCCAACGGAGCCGGCAAGAGCACGCTGCTGAGTCTGCTCGGTGCCGTCACGCATCCCACCCATGGAACGGTCCACGTACTAGGGCATCGGCTCGGCCGGGTGGACATGCGTGAGCTGCGATCGCACATCGGACACGTCAATCCGCGGCACGCGATCGAGCGTCCGCTGACGGTGCACGACGTCGTGCTCACCGGACTGACGAACACTCCCGAGTTCGCGCAGCGGTGGCAGCCGACCGACGCAGACCGGGCGCGGGCCGCGGAACTGATCGCGATGATGGGAATGACGTCGCGTATCGAGGCACGCTGGCCCGTTCTGTCTCAGGGCGAGCGCGGCCGGGCGCTGATCGCGCGGGCGCTGATGCCCGATCCGCCGGTGCTGCTCCTCGACGAGCCGGCCACCGGCCTCGACCTCGCGGCCCGCGAGCAACTTCTCACCGCGCTCGACGAGATGAGGGCGCAGCACCCGTTGATGGCGAGCATTCTCGTCACGCACCACATCGAGGAGATCCCGACCACGACCACGCACGCTTTGCTGATTCGGGACGGTCGCATCACCGCGCAGGGGGATGCGGAGTCGGTGATCACCACCGCGCGCATCAGTGAGTGCTTCGACCACCCCATCACGATCGTGCGCCACGGCGGCCGGTATTCCGCGCAGTCCCGCACGGCCGTCCCGCCGTCCGCGGACTGACCCCGCCCGCAGGCAGATCTTTCGCAAGGCGTATAAATACATCTTGTGTCTAAGTTGTACTCAGCAGCCGAGTCGGCCTACCGCGAGGTCAAGGAACTGATCCTGTCCGGTGCACTGCCGGGCGGCGAGCTGATCAGCGAGGGCGAGATCGCGTCGCGCATGGGATCGAGCCGAACGCCGGTGCGAGAAGCTTTCCTGCGACTCGAGGCCGAAGGTTGGATGCGCTTGTACCCGAAGCGTGGCGCGTTGATCGTTCCGATCGCCGACGGTGAGGCCGAGCACGTCGTCGATGCCCGCCTGCTCGTCGAGGTGCATGCGGTGGAGGCTGTCGCGTCGAACCCGCGGGTGCGGGATGCGCTGGTCGCGGCACTACGGGAGAGCCTGGTGCGCCAGCGCGAGCTGGTGGCGACGGGCGGCGACGCGGCGCAGTTCAGTGCGCTCGACGCGGACTTCCATCGGACGCTCGTGCGTGCGGGAGGCAACCCGTTGCTCGAGACTTTCTACGACGGCCTGCGGGAGCGTCAGCGCCGGATGACGGCGTCGTCGCTCGCTCGGGACCCGGAACAGATCACCAAGATCGTCGAGGACCACTCCCGGCTGACGGACCTGATCGCGGCCGGCGACGCGGCCGGCTTCGCGGCCGCGGTCCGCCGCCACATGCGAGAGGTCCACGCGCTCGGAGAGGGGAGCCGGCGATGACAGCCGTCAGGGAAGACGCAGTCGTCGACCCGCGCTCCGCCGCCCGCCTGCGGCACTGGACGCTGGTCGCGGCGGGGATGTTCGCGGTCGCGTGGGGCGGAAACGAGTTCACGCCCCTGCTGGTGATGTACAAACTGGACCACGGCTTCACCCAGGTGGTGGTCGACACCTTCCTGTTCGCGTACGTGCTCGGCATCGTGCCGGCGCTGCTGATCGGCGGTCCGCTGTCGGACCGGTTGGGGCGGCGTCCGCTGATGATTCCCGCGCCGTTCATCGCGGTCGCCGGTTCACTGGTGCTGGCGACGGGGCCGGACTCGGCGGCGTGGCTGATCGTCGGACGCGTGTTGTCGGGTGTCGCGCTGGGGCTGGGGATGGCCGTCGGCGGGAGCTGGCTCAAGGAACTGTCCGCACCGGATCGCGATCCGGCTGCCCGGCCGGGGGCCGGTGCCCGACGTGCCGCGATGAGCCTGACGGCCGGTTTCGGCATCGGTGCAGGTGTGGCCGGTATCCTGGCGCAGTGGGCGCCGTGGCCCAGTGCGCTTGCGTACCTGGTTCATTCGGCGCTGTCACTGGCGGCGGGCCTCGCGCTGCTGCGGGCACCGGAGACCCGGCCTGCAGTACCGAAGAACGAGCGTCGTTCGCTGGCGCGGGATCTGAAGATTCCCGCCGTGGGGCACCGGCGCTTCCTGTACGTCGTCGCGCCGGTCGCGCCGTGGGTGTTCGGGGCGGCCGCATCCGCGTACGCCGTGATGCCCGCGCTCATGACCGGCCGCAGCGGCAGTGCCCCCGTGGCGTTCTCGGCGTTGCTGTGCATGATCGGGCTCGGATCCGGCTTCGCGATCCAGGCCGTCGGCCGCAGGATCGACACCCCGTCGAACGCCCGTGCCGTCGCGGTCGCTCTCGCGGTGCTCGTGCTGGGAATGTCGGTGGCGGCCGTCGCCTCGAACGTGCTGACTGTGCCCATGTCGATGATCGCGGCCGCGATCCTGGGCTGCGGTTACGGACTGGCGCTGGTGTCGGGTCTGCAGGAGATCCAGCGGATCGCCGGCCCGGACGATCTGGCCGGACTCACCGCCGTGTTCTACTCGCTGAGCTACCTCGGCTTCGCGGTGCCGGCCGTGATGGCGATGATCGCCGAATCCACCACCTCGCTGACCTATCCGATGATGTTCGTGTTCGGCGCTGTGGTCGCCGCAGCCAGCCTGGTGCTGGTCCTCGTCAAGTGGCGCCGGCACCTGCCCGAGGTGTCAGAGCGCGGGTAGCGGTTTCGCCCCGAGCCAGCTGTCCCACAGCGCCCGCAGCGGCCTGTCGGTGAAATGCGCTGCCAGATCGGTGAACTGCTCGGTGGACACCGTCGCGTGCCGATACTTCGCGGTCCACTGCTGCAACAGGCCGAAGAATGCGTCGTCCCCGAGGTGCTGCCGCAGCGCGTGCAGTGTGAGGGCGCCGCGCTTGTAGATGCGGTCGTCGAACATCAGTTCCGGTCCGGGGTCGCCGAGCAGGATGTCCTGCGGCTTGCCGGCCAGACCTCGATGCGCCTGCGCGGCGTGGGTGTGGGCATCGGGCCCGCCGGAGTTCTCCGACCACAACCATTCGGCGTAGCAGGCGAAACCCTCGTGCAGCCAGATGTCCTTCCACTGCCCGAGCGTGAGGCTGTTGCCGAACCACTGGTGCGCGAGTTCGTGGGCGACGAGACGTTCCGAGCCCCGTCGGCCGTCGCAGTGGTTGGCGCCGAAGATCGACAGGCCCTGCGCTTCGATCGGGATCTCCAGGTCGTCGCCGGTGACGACTACGGAGTAGTCCTCGAACGGGTAAGGGCCGAAGAGCTTCTCGAAGACCTCCATCATCTGCGGCTGCCGGCCGAAGTCGTGGTCGAACCGGTCACGCAGATCGGGGGGATGCACGGCGTGGAGCGGGACCCGGCCGTGGCCGACGCGTCGGCGCTCGTACGGGCCGATCTGCAGCGTCGCCAGGTACGTCGACATCGGCTCGGTCTGTTCGTACACCCACGTGGTGTGGCTGGCCTTGGTCTGCTTGCGGACGAGTTTGCCGTTGGCAAGGGCGTGATACGGCGAATCGGTGGTGATCGAGATGCGGTAGCTGGCTTTGCAACTCGGGTGGTCGTCGCACGGAAACCACGACGGCGCGCCGTTGGGCTGGCTCGCCACGAGTGCGCCCTCGGTGAGTTCCTCCCAGCCGACGTCGCCCCACTCGGTCACGATCGGTTGCGGGTTGCCCGAGTACTGCACGGAGATCGTGAGCACGCCGCCGGCCGGGATCTTCTGCGCCGGCGTGAGCGTGAGCTTCCCGTCGCGGTGGGTGTACTTCGCGACGCGGCGTCCGTTCACCGACAGCTTGGCCACCTGCATCGTCGGCGCGAGGTCCAGCGAGACGCGGGGGCGCACGTCGGTGGTGGTCGCGGTGATCGTGGCCTTGCCGGACAGTCGGTTGCTGTGCACCTTGTAGGTGAGTTCGAGGTCGTACCGGGACACCCGGTAGCCGCGGTTGCCGTTCCGCGGCAGGTAGGGGTCGAGCGGCCCCTCGGACGTCTTGCCGGGCTTCACCTTGCGGCTCCGTCGGCCGCCGAATCGTGCCACGGCATCGAGTCGTTCCACGGCGCAATCGGATTACCCTGCCATCGGGTGGACGCCGGGACGACGTCGCCGCGCATGACGAGCGACGCGGGGCCCACGGTGGCGCCGTCGCCGAGTCCGGCGGCAGGTAGCGCGACGCAGTGCGGGCCGAGGGTGGCGCCCGCGCCCAACGTGACGGTGTCCATGGACATGATCCGATCATGGAACAGGTGCGTCTGCACGACGCACCCTCGTTCGACGGTGGCGCCGTCACCGAGCGTCACCAGGTCGGCCTCGGGCAGCCAGTACGTCTCGCACCACACGCCGCGGCCGATGGTCGCGCCGAGACCGCGTAGCCACACGTTCATGACGGCCGTGCCGTTCGCGGCGCGCGCGAACCACGGGGCGGCGACGGTCTCGACGAACGCGTCGGACACCTCGTTGCGCCATACGAAAGAACTCCACAGCGGATGCTCGACGGCGCCGATCCGGCCGACGACGAGCCACTTCGCGGCCACCGACACCGCGCCCGCCACGGCGCCCGCGAGCATCAGGACCACGCCGCCGCACACAGCGGCGAGCGGGAAACCGCCCACCGAGACCAGCCACGCCAGCGTGAACAGCACCCCGAGGCCGATCCCGAACGTCACCATCACCGGGATCAGTCGGCACGTCTCGACGAACGCGCGGGCGACCTTCAGCCGCAGCGGCGGCTCGAAGGTGCGGGACGCGTCGGACTCGGTGGCGGCCCTGCGCAACCGGACCGGCGGGCTGCCCAGCCACGACGACCCCGACTTGGCCTTGCTCGGCGCGGCCGACAGCACCGCGACGAGCCCGTTCTTGGGGACCCGTCGGCCGGGACCGGCCATGCCGGAGTTGCCCAGGAACGCACGCTTGCCGACCTTGGCGGGTTCGATGCGCATCCAGCCGCCGCCGAGTTCGTAGCTCGCCACCATGGTGTCGTCGGCGAGGAACGCGCCGTCCGCGACGGTGGTGAACTTGGGCAGCACGAGAGCCGTGGAGATCTCGGTGTCGCGGCCCACCTCGGCGCCCAGCAGTCGCAACCACAGCGGCGTCAGCAGACTCGCGTACAGCGGGAACAGGAACGTCCGCGCCGAATCCATGAGGCGCTCGGTGGCCCACGCCTGCCAGCCCACGCGGCTGCGGACCGGGTGGTAGCCCTCGGTCAACCCGATCGACAGCAGGCGCACGGCGATCACCGTCAGTGCCGCGAAGACGAACAGGCTCGCCAGTGTCGCCACCGGCAGGATCACCAGCGCGCGCCGGAAGGCGTCGCCGAGATCGGCGGCGCCGCGGACCCGCAGGCCGACGAGGAGCAGGCCGGCGGCCAGACCGAAGATCGGCATGCCCGCCAGGACGACGGAGGTGACACCGAAGATCGGTACCCAGTGCGCGGCGCGGCGCGGTGGGTGATCCGGCCACGGGTGCGTGGCCTTGCCGACCTTGACGGCGGGCGATCCGGCCCAGTGCTGTCCCGCCTTGACCTTCCCGAACACCGCGGAGCCCGGTGCGACCTCCGCTCCCCGGCCGATCCGCGCGCCTGGCAGCAGTGTCGACCGAGCGCCGACGGCGGCACCGGCGCCGATCCGGATCTCGCCGATGTGTACGACGTCGCCGTCGATCCAGTGCCCCGACAGGTCCACCTCGGGCTCCACCGAGCACCCGTCGCCGAGCACGAGCATGCCGGTGACCGGCGGCAGAGTGTGCAGGTCGACGCCGCGGCCCACCCTCGCGCCGAGGGCGCGGGCGAAGTACAGCATCCACGGCGCGCCGGACAGATTGTCGGCGCCGCTGGCCTCCACGAGTCGCAGCGCGATCCACAGGCGCAGGTGTTCGGGGCCGCCGCGCCGGTACGTGCCCGGTTCCAGGCCGCGCAGCAACAGCCGAGCCCCGGCGACCGCGATGGTCATCCGGCCGAGCGGGGTGATGAAGAGGACGAACGCCAGCGCCACCCACCACCAGGACAGCGTCGGCGCCCAGTCGACGTCGAACCACGCCAGCACGTTTCCGGTGATCGCCAGCCACGTCACCCACTGCAGTCCCGTGAGCGTCATGAGCGGCACCGTGACCGCGATCTGGGCGGCCTGAGCACGGCGGGACATCGGGGTGACGTGCCGGGGCGCGGTACTCGCGGCGGGGGAGAGTTCTTCGAGGAAGGCGGCGAGGGAGCCCAGCCGCGGATGGTCGTACAACTGCGCGACGGTCACCTCGGGGAAGCGCTCGCGCAGCGCCGTCACCAGTTGGGCCGCGGACAGCGATCCGCCGCCGAGCTCGAAGAAGTCGTCGCCGGGTCCGGTGACGCTCGCGCCGAGGATCGACGCCCACAGGCCCGCGACCCAGGCCGCGGTGCCGTCGAGGCCCAGTGCTTCGCCCGGATCCTCCGCCGCGCCGGGCAGCGGCCACGGCAACGCGTTGCGGTCGACCTTGCCGGACGTGCGGGTGGGGAGTTCGTCGACCAGCGCGAGTCTGGGGACCAGGGCGGCCGGTAGCTGCTCGGCCAGCTGGTCGCGAGCCGCCTTCAGGTCGAAGTCGGGGTCGGTGCTGGCGAGGTAGCCGACGAGGACCGATGTCCCGGCCGCCGTCTTGCGGACCGCGGCGGCGGCGCCACTGACACCGGGAAGGTGCTGCAGCGCGTTGTCGACCTCGCCGAGTTCGATGCGGCGTCCGCCGAGCTTGACCTGGTCGTCGGCGCGGCCCTGGAACAGCAGACCGGAGGTGTCGAGGCGGACCAGGTCGCCGCTGCGGTACGCGCGGTCCCAGCCGAGCGTCGGCATCGGGGCGTACTTCTCGGCGTCCTTCGCCGGATCGAGATACCGGGCCAGCCCGACGCCGCCGATGACGAGCTCGCCGACCTCTCCTTCGGCGACCGGTTCACCGGACGCGTCCACCACCGCCAGATCCCAACCGTCGAGCGGCAGGCCGATCCGGACCGGACCGGTGCCGTTCATGCGCGCTCCGCACGCGACGACGGTGGCCTCGGTGGGGCCGTACGTGTTCCACACCTCGCGGCCGGGGACGGCGAGACGTTCGGCGAGCTCCGGCGGGCACGCCTCGCCGCCGAAGATCAACAGCCGCACCGCCTCGAGTGCCTCCGCCGGCCACAGGGCAGCGAGCGTCGGAACGGTGGAGACGACCGTGACGTCGCGGGAGACCAGCCACGGTCCGAGATCCATGCCGCTGCGTACCAGCGAGCGTGGTGCGGGCACCAGCGTGGCGCCGTGCCGCCACGCCAGCCACATCTCCTCGCACGACGCGTCGAACGCCACCGACAGCCCCGCCAACACCCGGTCGCGGGGGTTGATCGGATTGCCCTGCAGGAACATTTGTGCTTCCGCGTCGACGAATGCGGCGGCGTTGCGGTGCGTGACCGCGACACCCTTCGGGGTGCCTGTGGAACCCGAGGTGAAGATGATCCAGGCGTCGTCGTCGGGGGTGGGCGGGCGGACCTGCGGCACCTCCGTGCGGCGAGGGGCGGTGCCGGGCCGCACGCCGTCGGCGGTGAGGATCGCCGCCACCCGGGCCTCCCCGAACACCAACTCGGCGCGCTCGTCGGGGTCGTCCGCGTCGACCGGCACGTACGCCGCGCCGGCCGCCAGGACCGACAGGATCGCCACGTACAGATCGCGCGAACCCGACGGCATCCGCACGCCGACCCGGTCGCCCGCGCCCACTCCTGCGTCCGCGAGGCCGCGGGCGCCGGCATCGATCTCTGCGAGCAACTCGCGATAGGTGAGGGGGGCCGCGCCGTCGTCGATCGCGGTCGCGTCCGGGTGCTGCGCGGCCGTCGCCTCGAGGATGTCGACGAGGGTGCGGGGTGCGGGCGCGAGGCCCGCCCGCAGGAACTCGGCGGGTATCCGGTGCGACAACTGCTGGTCCGACTGGTCTGTTGCTTGCTGGGCAGACAATCCGGGACGTCCCTCTCTGTGCCTGGTCGGGCGGACATCAGGTTCTCTCACGTCCAGGTGTCCGGAGGATGAACACCCGCCCGGCCGGGCGAATCGCTTCTTCCCGGAGATTCTCCCTCGGATGTGTCGAAATCGGCGCGCCCCCGCACGTCGTGTTGACGAAAGCGGGGTACTCGGCCCCGCGTCGGAGGGAGGATGACGACATGTACTACTTGGCACTGCTCGCCGCCGAGGAGGGCGGACCCGCGTCGGTACCCGGGACCGACGAGTACGCCGCGTCGATGCAGCGGCATCAGGAGTTCTGGACCAGGGCGCAGGAGGCCGTCGCAGGTGGCGGGCTGTATCCGGGTTCGGAGGCCGCGACGATCCGGCACGACGGCGGCGGGAACGCGGTGGTGACGGACGGGCCGTTCGCCGAGGTCACGGAGGTGGTCGGCGGCTACTACGTGTTCGACGCCGCCGACCTGGACGCCGCGCTGAGCATGGTGCGGCAGATTCCCGAGGTCTCGACCGGGCACGTCGAGTTGTGGCCGATGGTGTTCTGGAACTCCCAGGACGAGCCGATGGACACGTGGTGGGCCGCACTGCTGCGCGAACCGTCCGGAGCCGCGAACGAACCCGGATCGGCCGAATGGGAGACGCGGGTGACCGAGCACAAGCGGTTCGGTGAGATCGCGGGCGACCGAATCAAGGGATCCGGCGCACTGTTCCCGCCGGCGTCGGCGACGACCGTGCGGCTGCGCGACGGGGAGATACTGCTGACCGACGGACCGTTCACCGAGGCCGACGAGATCGCGAACGGTATCTACGTGCTGTCCGCTCCCGACCGGGACGCGGCGATCGCGCTCGCCTCGCAGATTCCGGTCGGATCCAAGGGGTGCGTCGAACTCCGGCAGATCGTTGCCGGCTGACCGAGTCGCGGCCAGGTGGCGACGGTGGATCTCACGCGCCCGAACGGCTGCGCGGCGACCGCGAGGTGGACGCGTTCCGGCAGAAGTTCGAGGAGGTCGCCGAGGAGATGCCGTCCGTCGCGGACGACCAGTTGCGGTTGATCTTCACGTGCTGCCACCCGGCGCTGTCCGCGGAGTCACAGGTGGCGTTGACGCTGCGTCTCGTCTGCGGACTCACCACCGCCGAGATCGCGCGCGCGTTCCTGCGGCCCGAAACCACGGTGGGACAGCGACTCAGCCGCGCCAAGTCGAAGATTCGGAACGCGGGGATCCCGCTGCGGCTACCGTCCGACGAGCAGTTCCCCGAGCGGCTGCCCATCGTCCTCGCCTGCGTGTATCTCGTTTTCACCGAAGGCTACTCGGCGACGGCGGGGGAATCCGCGGTCCGGGCCGAGCTGTGCGACGAGGCGCTGCGGCTAGGGCGTCTGCTGTGCGTACTCGTGCCCGCGGAGCCCGAGGTGTGGGGCCTGTCGGCCCTGATGTGCCTGCAGGACAGCCGGCGTGACACCCGTGTCGACGCGACCGGACGGGCGGTGCCGCTCGACGAGCAGAACCGCGGTCGATGGAACCGCGAGCGGATCGCGGAAGGCTTGGCGTGCATGACCGTTGCCGGTGAGAGTGACGGCGGACGGTATGCGATCGAGGCGTCGATCGCCGCCGCGCACGCTGTCGCACCGACCTTCGCGGACACCGACTGGGTCGGCATCGTCGGCGCGTACGACCGGCTGCCGGCACTGCGGGAATCTCCGGCAGTGCGAATCAATCGTGCTGTGGCGGTGAGTTTTCGGGACGGACCCGACGTCGGGCTGCGGGTGGTCGACGAGTTGGGGACCCCCGGCGCGGATCGGCTCGAGCACGTGGTGGCGGCGTTTCGCGCCGATCTCCTGCGGCGGGCCGGGCGGCCGCAGGAGGCGACCCAGGTGTGACCACCGTCTCATGTTCGAAGGGTTGACGGTGGGTTGACATCGCGAGGACGGCTCTGCCATTCTCGTTGCCAGGTCACGAGTACCAGCGTCAAGCCCCGGCTAGCTGGTCGGCAACCCTCCAACCGCGGTGGGGTGCTCCGGGTGACGACCAGGTCATGGTCCACAAGGACATGGCAAGCGCGGACTCCGATGGCGTCGACTTCCACTGCCGACGAGTCCCAGGACTCGAAGGATTTGTGATGACCGCTGTACTGACCGCCGACGCCTGCGCTACCGCTCCGATCGCCCGGGTGTCCGGCTGTGACTTGCAGGTTCCGCTCGTCGGGGGTGGAACCTGCGTTTACGCAAACTTCGACTACGCAGCCAGCGCCCCGGCGTTGTCGCAGGTCACGGACCGCGTCCAGGAGCTGCTGCCCTTCTACGCCAGCGTCCACCGCGGTGCCGGCTACGCCTCGCGGGTGAGCACCGAGGCCTACGAGAACGCCCGTGGATCCGTCGAGCGCTTCGTCGGCACCGACACCGACCAGGTCGTGGTCTTCACCCGCAACACCACCGATTCACTCAACCTGCTCGCCAGCTGTGTTCCCGGCGACGTCGTGGTCCTCGACATCGAGCACCACGCGAACTTCCTGCCGTGGAAGAACTCTCGCGTCGTCGAGGCCGCCGACACGGTGGCCGAGACCATCCGCCGCATCGTCGCAGAGCTGTGCGCCAAGCCCGCTGCCCTCCTCGCGATCACCGGCGCCTCCAACGTCACCGGCGAGGTCCTCCCGATCGCCGAACTCGCCGAGGTCGCCCACCGCTGTGGTGCCCGCATCCTCGTCGACGGCGCACAGCTCACTCCGCACCGCCGCGTGAACCTGGCCGAGAGCGGTGTCGACTACCTGGCGTTCTCCGGGCACAAGCTGTACGCGCCGTTCGGGGCCGGCGTCCTGGTCGGCCGTCGGGACTGGCTCGACGAGGCCGAGCCCTACCTCGCCGGTGGCGGCGCCGTGCGCGAGGTGACCGTCGACGAGACCTGCTGGGCCCCGGCCCCGGCCCGCCACGAGGCCGGCAGCCCCAACGTCCTCGGTGTCGCGGCGCTCGCTGCTGCGTGTGATGCGCTGGCCGCGTTGGACTTCGACAAGGTGGTCGAACACGAGCAGGTGCTCGCCTCCCGTCTCGCGGAGGGGCTCGCGGAGATCGACGGCGTGCAGTTGCTGCGCCTGTGGTCGGACGCCCCGGACAGCGTCGGCATCGTCACCTTCACCATCGACGGCTACGAGCCCGGCCAGATCGCCGCATACCTGTCGGCCGAGCACGGCATCGGTGTGCGCGACGGCCGATTCTGCGCCCACCCGCTGCTCAACCGCATCGGTCACGCCGGCGGTGCGGTGCGCGCCAGCCTCGGCCTGGGCACCGGCTCCGACGACGTCGAGCGGCTGATCGCCGCCGTCCGCCAACTGGTCGCCGGCGAGCAGACGTGGAACTACGGCAAGACCGACGGCCTGTGGAACCCGGTTCCGGAGACGCGTGGCTTCTCCAGCAGCACCGACGGTGCCGCCGAGTGCGTCTGACCGTCTCGGAATCGGTCTGATTCGAACTGTGGTGGGGGACAGGATCGGGGGATAGCGTGACGCGCATGCAGTCGACGCACACGCACGGGCAGTGGTCCCGCCGTCATGTCGATCTGTGCCGCACCTCCTCGGACAGCTGTACGCGCTGACGTCCCGCGCCCTCCATCAGCTGTCTTCTCCCGAGGAGTTCGTCATGTCCCACTCCGTTTTCGCCTCCGTCCCGTCCATCGCCCCGCGGCGTCCGCTGCGGGTGGCCGTCGAACTGACCGGTGCCGGGCATCATCCCGCCGCAGCGCGGATCGCCGGCAACGTCCCGCTCACCGGGCCCGACTACTGGGTCGACCTGACGGTTGGCCCCGACATCCTCGACCTCGCCGCCCGGCCCGCCGTGGTGCAGCGCATCCAGGCTGCGGATCTGCGCGACGCGCAGCAGGCCCGCGAACGGATCCGCGCCGAGGTCGCCGCCGAGGGGCGGGATCCGGACAGCGTCACCGTCCTCGTCGACATCGAGGTCCTGATCGCGCCCGATTCGCGAAGCGCGCGTACCGAACTGGCACTGCTCGACGAGACTCTCGGGGTGCCGCACCAGTCGTCGTCGCTGACGTACGTTGGGACCGCGGAGGGACTCGGGAGCCTGCTCGCCGACATCCGTGCCGCCGACGTAGCGGACGGCGTCACACTGCTGCCGCTCGCCCTCCCGAAGGTGCTCGAGCGCATAGTGGACGGAACCCTGCCCTGGCTGGAGCGTCGTGGCTTGGCGACCGCGTCGGACGCCGTCGACGAGGCGCTTTCCCGGTTCGGGCGGATTCGCCCTGCTCGCGCGTCCTGAGTTCGCCCCGTCAGCCCGGTTTGCGGGCCTCGATGAGGAACCGGGTGGAGTGGGCGACGAACGACCCCTCCGCTCGGATCCGCCGGTCGAGGTCCCGCAACCGGCCACGGTAGGCGTCGACGGTGAAGCCGGGGACGATCCAGATCGCCTTGCGCAGGAAATAGATCGCCGCGCCGACGTCGAAGAACTCCATGCGTAGCCGCTCGAACCGCAGATCCACGACCTCGAGTCCGGCGGCGTGCGCCTCTGCCACGGCCGTGTCCGGATGTCGCAGTTCTCGCGCCTCGGGCTGCGGACCGAGGAAGTACTCGGTGAGTTCGAAGGCGCTCGCCGGCCCCACGTGTTGCGCCAGATAGGTGCCGCCGGGGGCGAGCACACGGGCGATGTCCGGCCACGAGACGACGTTGGGGTGGCGACTGCTGACCAGATCGAAAGCGTTGTCCGCGAACGGTAGTGGCGGCTCGTCCGACGCGTGCACCACCACCACGCCGAGCGGGTGCAGCATCTCGGTGGCCTTCGCGAGGTTGGGCGGCCACGATTCCGTCGCGGCCGTGGTGGGAGCGATCGCCCCCGCGCCGGCGAGGACCTCTCCGCCTCCGGTCTCGATGTCGAGCGCGGCCGACGCTCGCGCGAGACGCGCACCCAGCAGACGCTGGTAACCCCAGGTCGGGCGCTCCTCGGTGGCTCGCCCGTCGAGCCACGAGAACTCCCAGCCCTCCGTCGGGGCGGCCTCCGCCTCGGCGACCAATTCGTCGAATGTGCGCTCCATGACAACGAGTTTCCCAGAGATCAGAGGGTTTTGATCAGTCCGCCGTCGATGACGAAGTCGGCTCCGGTGACGTTGCTGCAGCGATCACTGGCGAGGAACAGCACCAGATCGGCCACCTCGTCCGGGCGGGTGAATCGTCCGGTCTCGGAGCCGGCGGCGGCGGCCTCGACGACCGCTTCGGCGCTGCTGCCACTGACACGCGCGACGGTGGACGCCACCCCGTCCTCGGCCAGCCACAGCGCCGTCGTCACCGGCCCCGGACTGACGGTGTTGACCCGGATATTCTGGCCGGCAACCTCTTTGGACAGTGATTTGCAGAAGTTGGTGAGCGCGGCCTTCGCCGCACAGTAGTCCACCACCCCGGGATCCGGAAGAAACGCGTTGACCGAGCTGACGGTGACGACGGCTCCGCCGCCGCGGCGAACCATCTGGGGGAGCGCCGCACGGGTGGTGCGCACCGCGGACAGGAACGTCACCGACAGAGACGCGATCCAGTCTTCGTCGGAGACGCTCGTGAAACCACCGGTGCGTGGCGTGACCGCCCCGGCGTTGTTGACCAGGATGTCCACTCCGCCGCGTTCGGCCGCAGCCTCGACCAGCGTGACCGGGCCCTCCGCCGTGGACAGGTCACACGGCACGAACGTCACATTTCCCTGGGCCTCCAGCGATTCGAGTTCGGGAGTGCGAGTGCGAGATCCGGCGACGACGTGGCAATCCTCGGATGCCGATGCGCGCGTCACCGCCAGCCCGATGCCCTTGCTCGCGCCCGTGACCACGACGGTCTTCCCGGCCAGATGCAGGTCCATCACTTCTCGATCCTGTGGATCGGACGGTGTCGGATCCCATGCTACCGGCGTCCTGCCGAGCCAGAGGGCGCTCTTCGCGACGACAGGTGCGTGAGCGGTCCGGTTCGGGAACACTGCCCTCATGGTGGAAGTGCGTGCCGGAATCAAGAGGCAGGTCGGGGCGGTCGTCGTGCTGGCACTGACATCGGTGTTCGTGGCCGGTTGCGCACGCCCTGTCACGTGTGACGGCACGGTCACCGCCCTGCATGCCGATCCGGGTCCGTGCCTCCGATTCGGGGTGAGCACGCCCGGCGGGTCGACGGCAGTCGACGAATTCCTGACAGTTGCCCGCACCGTCGGCAAGGCGCCCAGTGTCGTCCTGTCGTTCTCCGACTTCGCTACGGCGCCGCCCATCGCCGGACTCGATGCCGTGAGCGCGTTCGGTGCCGATCCGATCGTCACGTGGGAGCCGTGGAGATGGATCGAGGGTGGCACCTACGATTCGAGCGGATTCGCGCTGCAGTCGATCGTCGACGGTGTGCACGACGACTACCTGTACCGGTGGGCGGACGAGCTCACCGCGTGGGGGAAGCCGGTGTATCTGCGGTTCGCGCACGAGCCCAACGGCACCTGGTACCCGTGGAGCGTGGCCGCAGGTACCCCCGCCGATGTCTACGTCGCGGCTTGGCGGCACGTGCACGACCTGTTCGCGACCCGACGCGCCCACAACGTCAAATGGGTGTGGTCTCCAAATGTCTCGTTCCCGGGCAGTAGCTCGACGGGCGCGACCTACCCCGGAGACGACTACGTCGACGTGGTGGGTGTGGACGGCTACAACTGGGGAACTTCGCAGCCGTGGAGTCACTGGATCGCGCCGACCGACCTCTTCGTGCCGACCATGGACGAACTGCGCCGGATCGCTCCGGGGAAACCGCAACTCGTGACCGAAGTGGGCAGCGCGGAAGCCGGAGGGTCCAAATCCGAGTGGATCCGGAATCTCGTCCGAATGATCGAGAGTCGACGCGACGTCGCCGGATTCGTGTGGTTCGATCATGACAAGGAAGCGGATTGGAGTATGGCGAGCACCCCGGAATCGGCAGTTGCACTCGCCGAGGCGTTGGGGACGAGGTATCGCTGATGACGACTGTCGGGGCGGGGATTCCGCCGGAGCTGGAACGCGACCGGCTGCGATCGCTGAAGCAACTCGAGCTCATCGACACCCCGCGCGAGGAGCGGTTCGAACGGCTCACCCGCATGGCCCGTCACGTGTTCGGTGTGCCGATGTCGAGTGTGTCCTTGATCGACCAGGATCGGCAGTGGTTCAAGTCGATTCAGGGATTGCCGTTGTCCGAGGTGCCCAGGGAGCGGACGGTGTGCCAGACGACCATCGCCCGCAGCTACGACCACGCCGAGGATCCGGCTCTCGTGTTGGAGGACGCGGCCGCGGATCCGGACTTCGCTTGGATCCCCGGTATCGGTGGCGACGGCGGTATCCGGTTCTATGCGGGGTACCCGCTCTACGGACCCGGTGGCCACCCGGTCGGCACCTTCTGTCTGTACGACACCGTTCCCCGCACGCTCGATGCCGACCAGGTCGCCGCCTTCTCGGAGTTGGCGGCGATGGTGCAGCGCGAACTGCAGTGGGCCGACGATCTGGAGCGGGCCGCGGCGATCCAACGCCAGTTGTTGCCGCGGCCGCTGTCCGGGATCGACGGCGTCGACGTTGCGGCCGTGTGCATCCCGGCGTTCGTCGTGGGGGGAGACTTCTACGACCACTATCCGATCCGCGGTGGTCTGGTGGTGACGGTCGCCGATGTGATGGGCAAGGGGATGGGCGCGGCCATCGTCGCCGCGGGCGTGCGGTCGGCCTTCCGGGGCGCGTCCCGACTGTTCGGACGGATCGACTCCGACGGTTCCGTCGCTCTCGACGCCGGGACGGCGACCACCGCTGCGGCCGAGCATCTCTCGGAGGATCTCGAGGACACCGGAACCTTCGCGACGGCGTTTCATGCTGTTCTCGACTGTGAGACCGGCACGGTGACCTACGTCGACGCCGGCCACGGCCTGTCGATGGTTCGCCGCAGTGACGGCACCGTCGAAGCCCTGGGCACGGTCGGATTACCGCTCGGCGTCGTGCAGGGCGATTCGTGGTCGGCTGATCGCATCGTGCTGGAGGACGGGGACATGCTGGTGGTGTGCTCCGACGGATTGCTCGACCTTCTCGACGGAGGCAGCGACTGTCGCGCGGTCCACCGCTTCGTGGCGGACAAACCGAACGCGACGGCCCTCGTCGAGGCAGTTCGAGCCGTCACGGCCGACGCCCCACCCCTGGACGATGTCACGGTTGTCGCGATCCGCCGGGGAGGCCGCCGATGACGGCGCTCGACACCGATGCCGCGAAGGCCACCTACCCGTCCTTCGGGTTGCGCGCGCTGATCGTGCTCACCGCCGTCCTGGGTCTGAACTACATCGTGTGGCGATGGTTGTTCTCGGTGAACTGGTCTGCTTGGTGGATCGCCGTCCCCCTGGTCGTGGCCGAGACGTACAGCCTGATCGACTCGTTGCTGTTCGGCTTGACGATGTGGCGGCTGAAGCGGCGGAAGGCGCCGCCCGAGGCCCCGCCCGGCGTGACCGTGGACGTGTTCATCACGACTTACAACGAGCCGCTCGACCTGGTTCTCGGCACCGCGGAAGCCGCGCAACGCATCCGGTACCCGCACACCACGTGGATCCTGGACGACGGAGATCGATCCGAACTCGCCGCCGCTGCAGCACGACTCGGGGTCCGCTATCTCACCCGTTCGGCAGTGTGGGCCGACAAGCCGCGGCACGCCAAGGCCGGAAACCTGAACAACGCCCTCCTGGCCACCGAGGGCGAGTTCCTACTCGTCCTCGACGCCGACCAGGTTCCCGATCCGGAGATCCTCCACCGCACGCTCGGCTACTTCCGGGACGAGAAGATGGCGTTGGTTCAGACGCCGCAGTACTTCGTGAACGTTCCACCGTCCGATCCGCTCGGCAGCCAGGCGCCGCTCTTCTACGGGCCCATCCAGCAGGGCAAGGACGGGTGGAACGCAGCGTTCTTCTGCGGATCCAATGCGGTTCTGCGCCGAGAAGCGCTGATGCAACTGGGGATCACCGGCTACGTGCGGGCGGTCGAGGACGGCGTCCGCCGGACCCTGCGCACCGCGAGCAAGGTGCTCGATCGCGCCCGGATCGAGACCGACGAACCGTCTGTACGGGCCGCTCTGGACTCGGTACGTGCGGCGGTCGTCCGCGCCCGCGAGGATCTGCGCGCCGAGATCCCGATCGCCGACGTGACGTTCGAATTCCAGCAGCGGGTGGATGCTGCCGCCCGCGCCGTCGTCGAGGCCGATGCCGATGCGATGCGCGCCGACCTGGCAGCCATCGAATCGGTACTGGGGGAATCGGATCCGGACGATGCGCCGGGGGTCCTCCTCGACGACACCGTCCTGGGTCGACTCGCGGACCGCGACTGGTCTCCGCTGGGTGCGATCGAGTCGGTGCGCCGCATGATCCGCGCGGTCGACGTCGGCCGGGACGACGAAGCGCAGCCCATGCTCCCGCTGGCGACGATCTCGGTGACCGAGGACATGGCCACCTGCATGCGGCTGCATGCGCAGGGCTGGCGGTCGGCGTACCACCACGAGGTCCTCGCCCACGGTCTTGCTCCCGAGGATCTCGGCACGATGCTGACCCAGCGGTTGCGGTGGGCGCAGGGGACGATCCAGGTGATGCTGCGCGAGAACCCGCTGGTGCAGCGGGGCCTGACACTCGCGCAGCGGTTGATGTACTGGGCCACGATGTGGAGTTACCTGTCCGGGTTCGCCGCCATCGCCTACATTGCGGCACCCGCGGTGTACCTGATCTTCGGCGTCATGCCGGTGGACGCCTACAGCTGGGACTTCTTCGGTCGGCTCGTCCCGTTCCTGGTGCTCAACCAGTTGCTCTTCTTCGTCGTCAGCAGGGGGACGCCGACGTGGCGCGGCCAGCAGTACAGCCTCGCGCTCTTCCCGGTATGGATTCGCGCGTGTACGACCGCGTTCGACAACGTGGTCCGCGGCAAGTCGCTGGGATTCGCAGTGACACCCAAGACGCGTCAGGAGCAGGGCGCGCTGCCGTGGCACCTGGTCCGCTGGCAACTGGGCGCGATGGGAATGCTCGTGGTGGCCTCCGTGATCGGGCTCGTCCAGCTCTACTTCGGTGCCACCTCGGTTCTCGGTGTCGGCGTCAACCTGTTCTGGGTGCTCTTCGACCTCGTGATCCTGAGCGTCGTGATCAAGGCGGTCCGCTACCGTGGGCCGGATTCGGAAGGAGTCAGATGAAGCGGTTCGACATCCGAACCACGGACGCGGGCGTCGTGGTCATCAGTCCACAGGGTCGTCTCAACATGACGGCGGCGCCGATCCTCCGTGAACAGTTGCGCGAACTCGTCGAGGCCGGGTCGACCAGGCTGGTGGTCGACCTGGGCCGGACCGATTTCATCGATTCATCGGGACTCGGGGCTCTGATCTCCGGCCTGAAGACGGCCCGTCAGGCCGGCGGTGACCTGCGTATCGCTGCGCCCACCGCGCAGATCGAGACGGTGCTCGAACTCACGAATCTCAATCGCGTCCTCCGCAGCCACGACAGCGCAGACAGCGCGTTCGATGCCCGGTGAGAGCTCCGGACCCGACGCGGGGAGCAGCAGCGGTGCCGGGCGTTCGCTGAGGCTGGTCACGGCCTCGGACACCCTCGACCGCATCCATGCGTTCCTGGACGAGGCGCTGGCCGGCGAGCCGGTCGACGATCTGGTGCGCATGCAGTTCGAGATCGCGGTGGCGGAGATCGCCGCGAACATCGTCGAACACACAGCACGGGACGCGCCGGTCGGTGTGCATCTCGAACTGCGCCTGCTGCCGGACCGACTCGAGGCGGAGTTCCGGGACGACGGCAGACCGGTTCGGGTCGACTTGGCGTCGGTGGCCCTCCCGGACGACCTGGCCGAACGCGGACGCGGCTTGGCGATAGCGCGCGGGGCGCTCGACGAACTGTCGTACCGGCGCGACGGCGACACCAATCGTTGGCTCCTCGTCCGGCACCGGTAGCCGGGACACCAAACCGACGGACGTCAGTCGATCGGGGTGGCCCGGTGGTAGCGGCCCTCGTGGTACAGCAGGGGAGCGGCGGAGGCCTCGGCGTCGTTCTCGTTGTGCAGGCGGGTGATCAGGCCGATCACCAGGGTATGGTCGCCGGCCGGGATCAGCTGATGGATGGTGGTGCGCATCCAGATCGGGGTGCCGTGCAGCACGGGCTCGCCGGTCTCGAGGCGCGACCACAGCGACTCGTCACTGAACCGCTGGTCCGCGCTGCGCGAGAACCGCTGCGAGAGGTGCTGCTGGTGCTCCCCGAGCAGATGCACGACAACCGAGTCGGCGGCGTGGAGCGCATTGATGCTCGACGAGTTCAGTGCGATGTTGAACGAGATGAGCGGCGGATTCATCGACAGCGACGCGAACGACGTCGCCGTGAAGCCGACCGGACCGTTCTCCGAATCGAGGGTGACGATGGTGACGCCGGCCGGGTGGCGGCGCATCGCGGCCTTGTACTCCTCGTTGCTGATGCTCTCCACGCCATCGGCGGGGACGACAGCAAGCTCGGACGCGTTCTCGACAGACTGTGACAAGGCATTCTCCGATTCGAACCTGGTGGACTGCCGCCACTATAAGGCCAGGCTCACCGGGCAACCAGGTTCTCGTTCACTGAGCGGGCAACTGCTGTTCCCCTTGCTCCGTCCGGCATCCGACCGATCAGTCCATGTCGACGGCCAGACCGGCCGTGACCCGCAGAAGTTCGGGAAACGTGCTGCGGAAGACCGTGTCGGGATGCCCGGCGGCCGCCCACAGTTCCGGGTGGGCGGCGAGCGCGGAGTCGAGATATGTCGGCAGGTTGGTGGGGTGTCCCAGCGGCGCCACACCACCGATCGGCTGCCCGGTGACCTCCCGCGCGAGATCGAGCGGGGCGCGCGTCAGGGTGCCCTGCAGACGAGCCCCGGTGGCGGCCAGGTCCACCTCGTGTGAACCCGAGACGAGCAGCAGCACCGGCTCGTCGTCCAGGAGGAAGATGAGCGACTTCACGATCGCGCCGGGATCCGCGCCCAGAGCTTCCGCAGCCTCCAGGGCGCTGCGGGTCGGTGCCGGCTGGGTGACGATGACGCCGTGGTGGCCGCGCGCGATCAACGTGTCGGCGACGTGCGCCGCATTGGGATGCAGCAGCCTGGGCATGGGTTCAGAGTAGGACTACTTCGCGGCCGGGGCAGCCGTATCGGCACTCGAACTGACGGTCCTCCGTGACCGCCACGCCGTGAAGCCGAGGAGCAGTACGGCCCCGACAGCCGTGTACAGCGCCAGCGCCACCGTGGGCTGTCCCAGCCCGACGTTGTCGAAGTACACGATGCTGCGCACCCCCTCGGTGCCCGCGCCGGGCGTGATCCACTTACCGATGGCCGCGTAGAAGCTCGGGATCACGTTGGCGCCGAACGCGCCCCCCGCGCTCGGATTGCCGAGGACCACGAACACCGCGATCGCGAGCGGCACCGCGAGGATGCCGACCGCCGCCCGCAGGCCCAGGGTGAACAGGCCGGTGGCGAAAACGACTCCCGTGCCCAGGATCCACAGCGGGAACCAGTGCCCGGCAAAGGTTCCCAGGACGTGTGTCGTGATGAGTGCGCCGAGGGCGCCCGAGACGACGGAGTATCCGAACATCACGGCGACATGTCCCCATGCCTGCCGGAGCGTCGCAGGTGCTCCGATGATCAGGCCGATCGCCGCCGCCAGCAGATAGCCGCCGACGACCCAGCCGATCGACAGGTAGAAGCCCGACAGTCCGCGGTTGTCGTGTGCCCCGACGGGGATCTCGTCGCGCACGACCAACTGGCGGTCCTGGCTCTGCGCGACCTGTCCGAAGACCGACTCGAGTGCCGAAGCGATGGAACTGCCACCCGCGCTCGCGGTGATGAGGGTGTCGGTGCCGTTCGGTTCGATCACATACGCACCCTGGATCTCGCGCTCGCGGAGCAGCTGCCGCACCTCGGCGGTGTCGACGGCGGTGCGGGCGTCGACCGGACGTCCGTCGAGCGCGTTGAGCTTGTCGACCGATTGCTGCGGTATCCCGGCGGGCACCCCCGGTCCGGCGACGACGGCGACCGAGATGTCCCGCGGTGTCGGCTGGTGGAAGGCCGCGACGTAACTGAGGATGAATCCGAGTTGCAGAGCCAGCACGCCGACGACGAGCGCGGCCATCACCTTGCGGGAGCCGAAGCGCTCGAGCGGACTGGCAGGCGCCTGGGGGACGGCGGGGGTGGTGGCGGACGACGTCGGAACGTCGGCTGTCTCGGTGGCAGGTGCGGTCACGGGTGTCCTCGGTGTCTGAGTGGTTTCGCGGTCTTGTCGATACCGTGGGTATTGAATACCCTAGGTATCGTGACTGGTAGTCGTCAAGACGAGTTGTCCGCGACTGCGCGGCCGGGGCGGGACGTGGTGCGGGCGCGGATCCTCGAGGCCGCCGCCGACGAGTTCGCCGAACAGGGCTTCGCCGGCGCCAAGCTCGCCGAGATCGCCCGCCGCGCCGGCTTCACCAAGGGGGCCGTGTACTCGAACTTCGAGTCGAAACAGGATCTGTTCGCCGAGTTGTTCGCGCAGCGCTCCCTCGACCTCGCCGGCCGCGTCCTCGCCGAGATCTCCGGCCTGGACCTCGCCCACGCGGTGGGTCGCGGCGGTGCGGAGATCGCGTCCGCGCTCACCGCTGACCCGGGATGGTCGCTGCTGGTACTCGAGTTCGGTGTCCAGGCCGGCCGCGATCCGGTCGTGAAGCAGGCATACCTGCGCGAACGTCGTTATCTGCGCGGCAAACTCGTCGAACTGATCGGCGACCGTGCTCGGGAGTGGGGGGTGGACCTCGACGTCCGCACCACCGCCATCGCCTTGATGGCCCTCATCTCCGGGCTGGTCCTCGAACACTCCGTCGACCCCGAGGAAGTGGACCAACGCGCGATGGGTGAGGTGGTGACCACCCTGTTCGCCGGAGCCGTCGCGCGGGCCACGCGGTCTCAGTAGTCCGGAAACCCGCCCTCCGGCCCCAGCATCCGTTCCAGCCGGGTCCGTGTGATCCGCGCGAGTTCCGTTGTCCGGACTTTTCGTTCGGTGTCGACGTCGTGGGTCATCCGCGCCGTCAGGTCGGCCAGCAGCGCGCGTCCGTCACGCCCGTCGGAGAACCACACGTACCGGAAGCCGAACAACTCCTCGTACGCCGCGGCGGCGTCCTCGAGGGTGTGCATGACGGCGGCATCCTCGACCCACACGGCGCACTGCTCACGGAACGAGGGTCGGCTGCGGGCCCGGGAACCGATCCGGGGATGACCCTGCAGCGCCTGCTCGATCTCCGGCTCGGACAGCGCGTGCAGTTCCGCGTCCGCGGCCGTCAGAAGCTCGGTGTACGTCCGGTATTCGCGGCCGTCGGCGATGCGCGTCGACCACGACAGGCAGCAGCAGCACTCGAAGAGCGCGTGCACCGCCCGGCGGCGGGGCAGCTCGTTGAACCGGTCGAGGCCGATTCCCTGATGCATGAGCATGTGCAACCCCTTTCGACGTCGTTGCCACCTGCGGGTACTCAGATCATGCGCGTGTCGCGGCGTGGAACGGGTCCGTGGGCGGGGGAATTTCCGCACATTTAACGACCCGCCACGGTCGCCGTGGGTGGGCCGCGCAGTGGAATCGCGACTCCGGAGCGCCGGGCCGACCGAACTGGGAGTATCGAGTACGCCCGCGACGCGATGGGACAGGAGGACGACATGCGCGTCACTCGCATAACGGCCAATCTGCATGTCCCCGAGGTCGATGGTGCCAAACGGTTCTATACCGACTTCCTCGGATTGAGCACCGAGGAGTTCGACATGGGTTGGGTCACGCGCCTCACTTCTCCCGACACCGGCGTGAGCGTCCAGCTCGTCACCGGCGACGCATCGGCGCCCGAGGATTCGGTGGTGTCGGTGCACACGACCGACGTCGACGCCGCGTACGCCGAAGCGCAGGCGGCCGGATACGAGATCGTCCATCCGCTCACCACGGAACCGTGGGGGGTGCGCAGGTTCTTCGTTCGCGCACCGGACGGCAACGTCCTCAACATCGTTCGGCATCACGAATGACGGCACTACATCCGCAACAGAGGAGCGCACATGGGTTCGGTGAATCTCGGCAAGCAGCACCCGGATGCGTACAAACAGTTGATCGCGCTCAACGGGCAGGCCGACGCCGCGGTCGAGGCGTCGGGTCTGGGCCCACTGGTCGGCGATCTCGTGAAGATCAGGATCTCTCAACTCAACGGCTGCGCCTTCTGCCTCCGGATGCACACCCGCGACGCCCTCGAGAAGGGAGAGACCACCGATCGGGTGGCCGTACTGGCGGCCTGGTGGGAATCGCAGTACTTCTCGCCGCAGGAACGGGCGGCGCTCGCGCTGGCGGAGCAGGTGACACGACTGTCGGTGCCGGACGCCCGGGCGTGGGACGACGGATCCCTCACCGACGAGCAGGTGTCGGCGATCAGTTGGCTCGCGATCGTGATGAACGCGTGGAACCGCGTCGCGATCACCAGCCACTATCCCGTCGCGCCCTGACTCTGGTGCGCCCGAGGCCGTCAAGTTACTCTTCGGTAATGACGGAACAGCAGAGCTGGAAGGCGTTCACAGTCGAGCGCAAGGACCACGTCGCGCAGGTGACGCTGATCGGACCCGGCAAGGGCAATGCGATGGGACCGGACTTCTGGGACGAGCTGCCCGGCATCTTCGCCGAACTCGACGCCGACCCCGAGGTGCGGGCGGTCGTGCTCGCCGGATCCGGCAAACACTTCTCGTTCGGGTTGGACCTGCCCGCGATGAGTGGAGGCTTCGGCGCCGTGCTCGCCGACAAGGCCCAGGCCGGGCCGCGCACCGACTTCCACAACCTCATCAAGCGGATGCAGGCCGGTATCAACGCTGTCGCGGACTGCCGCAAGCCCGTCGTCGCCGCGATCCAGGGCTGGTGCATCGGCGGCGGCGTCGACCTGATCTCGGCCGCCGACATCCGTTACGCGAGCGCCGATGCGAAGTTCAGCATCCGCGAGGTCAAGGTTGCTATCGTCGCCGACATGGGCAGCTTCGCCCGCCTGCCGGCGATCATCGGCGACGGGCATCTGCGTGAACTCGCGCTGACCGGCAAGGACATCGACGCCGCCCGCGCGGAGAAGATCGGACTGGTCAATGACGTGTTCGAGGACGCCGACGCAGTACTCGCCGCGGCCCACGCGACCGCCGCCGAGATCGCGGCCAACCCGCCGCTCGTGGTGCAGGGTGTCAAGGACGTGCTCGACCACAGCCGATCCGCGGCGGTGAACGACAGCCTGCGTTACGTGGCCGCGTGGAATGCGGCCTTCCTGCCGTCGGAGGACCTCACCGAGGCCATCACGGCGGTGTTCCAGAAGCGTCCACCCGAGTTCCGGGGACGCTGACCGCGATGTGACGAGCGACGGCGGGGGCCGGACATGACCGAGGAACCACGAGGTACCGATCCCGCCGTCGCCCCCGGGCAGCAGGCGACCTTCAGTCACCGTCAGATCCTGGCGATCCTCAGCGGCCTGATGCTCGGCATGTTCCTCGCCGCGCTCGACCAGACGATCGTCGCGACCGCGATGCGCACCATCGCCGACGACCTCGACGGCTACGCGCTCCAGGCGTGGGTGACCACCGCCTACCTGATCACCGCGACCCTCGTCACCCCGCTGTACGGAAAACTCTCCGACATCTACGGCCGCAAACAGTTCTTCATGGCCGCGATAGTCCTGTTCGTCATCGGCTCGGTGCTGTGCACCTTCGCGCAGTCGATGTACATGCTCGCGGTGTTCCGGGCGATCCAGGGCCTGGGCGCGGGCGGCCTGTTCTCCCTCGCCCTCGCGATCGTCGGCGACATCGTCTCCCCGCGCGAGCGAGCCCGCTACCAGGGCTACTTCCTGGCCGTGTTCGGCACGTCGAGCGTCCTCGGCCCGGTGATCGGGGGCCTGCTGTCGGGGCAGCCGTCGATCCTGGGAATCGCCGGTTGGCGGTGGGTGTTCCTCGTCAACGTCCCCATCGGACTGGTCGCGCTCGCCGTGGTGTGGCGGGTCCTGCACCTGCCGCCCGTGCACCGGCCGATGCGGATCGATTGGTGGGGCGCCCTGGTCCTCGCGGTAGGCCTGGTGCCGATTCTCGTGGTCGCCGAGCAGGGGCGCGCGTGGGGCTGGACCAGTCCGGAATCGTTGACCTGCTACGCGATCGGCGTCGTGGGCGTGCTGGGATTCGTCGTCGTCGAGTACTTCATGAAGGACGCGGCACTGTTCCCGCTGCACTTCTTCCGCGGCCAGACGTTCGCGCTCGGCGTGCTCATCAGCTTCCTGGTGGGTGCGGTGATGTTCGGCGCGATCACCGTCATTCCGCAGTACCTGCAGGTGGTGCAGGGCTCGAGCCCGACGCTCGCCGGATTCCAGATGCTGCCCGCAGTACTCGGCATCGCGATCGGCTCGGTGGTCTCCGGCCAGTTGATCGCCCGCACCGGCCGCTACCGGATCTTCACGATCGTCGGCGCCGTCCTCATTGCGGTGGCCGCGCTGCTGCTGCACTCGGTGACCGCGCACACCAGTCTGTACGTCTTCATGACCTTCATCTTCGTGCTCGGGCTCGGGCTGGGAAACCTGCTGCAACCGTTGACCCTCGCGATCCAGAACGCGCTGCCGCCCAAGGACATGGGCGTCTCCACCGCATCCGCAACATTCTTCCGGCAGATCGGCGGCACGCTCGGCGTCGCATTGTTCCTGTCGATCCTCTTCGCCCAGCTGACGCCGTCGATCACCACGCAACTGCAGGACGCCGCCCGGTCACCCGAATTCCAACAGGCGGTCGCGGCCGGTGCGAGCAGCCCGAACCCGGTGGAGGCCGAGATCGCTCGCGGCCTGATGAGCGGGGACCCGAGCGCCGCGAGCGCCGCGATGAACGACACGTCCTTCATCGAACAGCTGAACCCCACGCTCGCGGCCCCGTTCAAGGACGGATTCGCGATCGCCTTCGAGGCCGTCTACCCGCCGATCGTGGTCCTCGCCGTCGTGTCGCTGGTGCTGATCCTCATCTGGCGGGAAGTCCCGCTTCGGCAGAAATCGGGTGTGGACGCCGACGAGTCCGTCGACAGCTGACACGTCGGCGGCGGTTCGTCCGTCATCGGCCCTGGATGCCGATACCGTTGAGCTTCTGCGGGTTACGGACGAAGTCGATCGAGGTGACCAACCCCTCGGTGATGCCGAGCGCGACGACGCCGTCCAAAGCGTCGCCGACGAAGACCAGGAGTGCCGGGTTGTGGTTGACGACGGTGGCGCGCATGGTCTTGTGCGGTCCCTGCGCCGCGATGCCGGACAGGAAGGCGGCGATCGCCTCGGCGCCGAGGACCGGTTCGAGTGCGGCCCGGACGATGCCGCCACCATCGGCGGTGAGGACGGCATTCGGATCGAGGACGCGCAGCAGCCCTTCCAGATCTCCGGACGTCGCGGCCTCGGCGAAGGCGTCGACGACACTGCGGTGCACCGTGGGGTCGATCGTGAATCGTGGCTTGCGGGAATCGATGTGGTCGCGAGCGCGCGAGGCCAGTTTCCGACAGGCTGCGGGGTTTCGGCCCAGCGCCGTACCGATCTCGGTGAACGAGAGCCCGAACAGGTCGTGCAGGACGAACGCCGCGCGCTCGGCCGGGGCCAGCGTCTCCAGGACGACCAGCATCGCCCACGAGATGGAGTCGGCCAGGCTGACCGCGTCGGCCGGATCGGCTGCCGTCTCCACCGGCTCCGGCAGCCAGGGGCCGACATAGCTCTCACGCCGGCTCCGCGCCGAGCGCAGCACGTCCAGAGCGAGGCGGGAGGTCGTGGTGACCAGCCATCCGGTGAGTTCGTCGATCTCGTCGAGGTTGCTGCGCTGCAGGCGGATCCAGGCTTCCTGGACCACGTCCTCGGCCTCGGTCACGCTGCCGAGCAGCCCGTAGGCCACGCCGACCAGGCGTGGCCGCAGGGCGTCGAACTCGGATGCGACGGACATGTCAGCCCCACTGACCGGGGGTGTAGCCGCCTGCCGGCGTGGCCGCGATGACATTCATCCGATTGTAGGAGTTGATCAACGCGATCAACCCGACCAGCGCGGCGAGTTGGTCCTCGTCGAAGTACTTGGTGGCGTTGGTCCAGACGTCCTCCGGAACGCCGCCCGCGGCGTCGGCGATGCGGGTGCCCTGCTCGGTCAGCTCGAGCGCGGCGCGCTCCGCATCGGTGAAGACGGTGGCCTCTCGCCAGGCTGCGACGAGGTTGAGCCGCAGCGCCGACTCGCCGGCGTGGGCGGCGTCCTTGGTGTGCATGTCGGTGCAGAAGCCGCAGCCGTTGATCTGGCTGGCACGGATCTTCACCAGTTCCTGCGTCGTGGCGGGCAGCGTCGAGTCGCCGATCACCTTGCCCGCCGAGTTGATGTACTTGGTGAACTTGGCGGCAGTGGCGTTGCCGAAGAAGTCGAGTCGAGCGTTCACGGTACTTCCTCCTGATGCGTTGTTTCGCGGTCGGAGGGAGGACGGGGCGGGCGCGACTTGTGTGACCCGTTGTGAGGCAGGTCACAACATAGCCGGCCTCGTGGGGCGGCGGCTCGGCGGGCGTCAGATCCGCCGCATCACCGAGACCACCTTGCCGAGGATCACGGCCTCGTCGCCGTCGATGACCTCGTAGGCGGGGTTGCGCGGCTCGAGCAACACGTGCCCGTTACGGCGTCGCAGCACCTTCACCGTCGCCTCGCCGTCGATCATCGCGGCCACGATCTCGCCGGAGTGCGCCTCCTCCTGGCGGCGCACCACCACGGTGTCGCCGTCGCAGATCGCTGCGTCGACCATCGATTCGCCGCGCACCCGCAGGGCGAAGACGGTGCCCGAGCCGACCAGCTCGCGCGGCAACGACAGCATCTCGTCGGCGTGCTCCTCCGCGAGGATCGGAGCGCCGGCGGCGATGTCGCCGACGACCGGGACCGTCACCGTGTTCTCCGTGGACCGTCCCGGCGCCGAGCCGGTGAGGAACGGGCGCACGTCCAGCTGTCGGGTCATCGACCCGCCCCGGCGCAGGAAGCCCTTGTCCTCCAAGGCCTTCAGATGCTTCGACACCGTCGATGTGGACCGCAGCCCCACCGCGTCCGCGATCTCACGGGTACTCGGCGGGCACCCGTGCCCGTCCACCCAGTCCCGGATCGTCAGCAGGATCCGCTGCTGACGCGGCGGCAGGGTGGAAGCGTCGAGGCCGCCGAACATGTCGAGATCGTCGTAACCGGTCACCCGCCGAATCGTAGTGGGGGCGTCGGACGGCGCCGGAAGGCAGCAGAAACAGCGAGGGGCGGGACCACCATCGTGGCCCCGCCCCTCGCAGACGAACTCAGTGTCCGCCGTTCGCCTTCAGGCGCTCGACGGCCTCCGTGATGACCTTCTCGGCCTCGGCCCGACCGACCCAGTCGGCGCCCGTGACGTGCTTGTTGGGCTCGAGATCCTTGTAGTGCACGAAGAAGTGCTTGATCGCGTCCAGCTCGAACTGCGCGACATCCGCCAGATCCTGGATGTGATCCCAGCGCGGGTCGCCCGCGGGGACGCACAGCACCTTGTCGTCGCCGCCGGCCTCGTCGACCATCTTGAACATGCCGACCGGGCGGGCCTCGACGATGACGCCGGGGAAGACCGACTCGGGCAGCAGCACCATCGCGTCCAGCGGATCGCCGTCCTCGCCGAGGGTGTTCTCGATGTAGCCGTAGTCGGCCGGGTAGCCGAAGGAGGTGTAGAGGTAGCGGTCCAGCTTCACGCGGCCGGTCTCGTGGTCGACCTCGTACTTGTTGCGCTGGCCCTTGGGGATTTCGATGGTGACGTCGAACTCCACGTCATGTCCTCACTGTCTGGGTCTACTGGCTGTCTGCCTAGCCCGCCTGGATCGACGGTTCGGGAAAAGGGTAGCCGGTCGGCGATACTGTGTGATGCGGGCGCCGGAAGCAGTGGGAACTGCGCGCGAGGCGATCTGGGTGGTCCGCGGAATCAGCGGCGAGAGATTTCGGAGGGACGTTGGCGGGCGACGGGAAGAAGAAGATCGGCGCACTGGCCGGACGCCGCCGCCGAAATGTCCGGATCCTGATGTCGCTGGTCGCCGTGCTGATCGTCGCAGTCGCGGCACTGACGATCGTCCTCGTCCAGAAGGACACCTCCACCGCGGCGGACGGCGCCACCACCACCTCCGCCGAGCCGTCGCCGGTCACCGCGACGCCGCAGGTGGCACCGGTTCCCGACGACGCGCCGATGCCGACTCCGGCCGCGCTCGGTGCCGTCCTCGCCCCGCTGGTGTCGAATCCCGCGCTCGGCGCCTTCACGGGTGTCGTCGCCGACGCCCGCACCGGCACCACCTTGTGGAGTCAGAACCCCGACACTCCGATGACCCCGGCGTCCACCGCCAAGATCCTCACCGCCGCCGCCGCGATGCTGTCCCTGTCACCGGACCATCGGGTCGAGACCCGCGTCGTGCAGGGTTCGCGACCCGGCGAGCTCGTGCTCGTCGGCGGCGGCGATCCGACCCTGACGGCCCAGCCGGTCGGCCAGCCCAGCTACTACCCGGGCGCGCCCCGGATAGCCGACCTCGTCGAGCAGATCCGGCGCGCGGGTGCGGAGGTCGACAGCATCGTCGTCGACATCAGCGCCTACGCCGGCCCGACGATGGCGCAGGGCTGGATGCCCGAGGACGTCGCCGCCGGCTACATCGCGCCCATCGAGTCCGTCATGATCGACGGCGCGCGGAGCGACCCGTTCGCCGAGGAACCGCCGCGCAGCGCCACCCCGGCACTCGACGCCGGTCGTGTCCTCGCGCAGGCCCTCGGCATCGATCTCGCCCGAGTCACCGTGGGCAAGGCCGAATCCGGCGCCGCCCCCGTCGCGAGCGTGCTGTCCGCGCCGTTGCGTGACCGGCTCGGGCAGATGATGCGTCGCTCCGACAACGTGCTCGCCGAGACGATCGCCCGCGAGGTCGCGGTCGCGAAGAACTCCGAAGCCTCCTTCACCGGTGCGACGGAAGCGATCGGGAAGACGCTCTACGACGCCGGTTTCAAGACCGACGGGCTCACCCTCCACGACGGCAGCGGGCTGTCCGTCGACGACCGGGTCCCGGCCCGGCTGCAGGCCGACATCCTCACCGCGGCGGCGGGGGAGACCAAGCCGCAGCTGCGGCCGATGCTCGACGACCTGCCCGTCGCCGGTGCCACCGGCACCCTGTCCGACCGCTACGCGTCGGGCGACCGGACCGGCGCCGGCTGGGTGCGCGCCAAGACGGGAACGCTCTCGGTCGCCAGTGCGTTGACCGGGTACGTCGTCGACGTGGACGGTCGGGTACTGACGTTCGCGCTGATGTCCAACGATCGTCCGCCGGAGGTGAGCCGTCCCGCACTCGATGCGGTGGCGGGTGCGCTGCGGCTGTGTGGCTGCAGGTGAGGTAGCAGGTAGCAACCGGAAGTGGGTCGAGAGGTGACGGAGCCCGAGCACGGATTCGCGAACGCAGTGGACTGGGGTGTCGCCGCGCGCGCCGGTGCCCGCCTGGCCCCGGCCGGACCGGCCACGTCCCGCTACACCGCGGAGAGCGTCGTCGCCGAACTCGCGCAGGCGTCGATCCGCGCCGAAGGACCGGTCCGCGACGTCACGAGGCTCGCCGACGGGCTGCCGATCCCCGAGGCTCAGGTCCTCGATCGGGCCGGCTGGATCCGCGCCGCCGCGCAGTCGATGGCACAGCTCACCGGTTCCGATCTCGAGGCCGGGCAGAAGACGCTGCTGGCCGGCAAACCCGGCGGACTCCAGGCCGGGGCGATGCTGGCGTTCCTGTCGTCGGCCATCCTCGGCCAGTACGACCCGTTCACCGGTGAGCACGGCGCACTGCTCCTCGTCGCCCCCAACGTGCTGCAGGTGGAGCGCACGCTGCGGGTTCCGCCCAGCGACTTCCGGCTGTGGGTGTGCCTGCACGAGGTCACGCACCGGGTCCAGTTCTCGTCGGCGCCGTGGATGGGCGACTACATGCGCCGGTCCGTCGCCACGCTCGGCGAGGCCGCCGACGAACCGATGACCGAGATGGTCACCCGGCTCGCGGGTGCGCTGCGCGAACGCCGCCGCGACGACCTGCCCCCGGATCAGCGCGGCATCGTCGGACTGCTGCGCGCGACACAGGCCGAGCCGCAGCGGCAGGCGCTGGACCGGATGCTGATGCTCGGCACGGTGCTCGAGGGCCACGCCGACCACGTGATGGACGCCGTCGGACCCGACGTCGTGCCGTCGGTGGTCCGCATCCGCAAGGCGTTCGACGCGCGCCGTCACCGCAAGAGCAACCCCGTCCAGCGCGTCGTCCGTGCGCTGCTCGGGATCGACGCCAAGATGGCGCAGTACGTGCGCGGCAAGGTGTTCGTCGACACCGTCGTCGCCAAGGTCGGGATGGACGAGTTCAACGCGATCTGGTCCGGCCCCGACGCGCTGCCCGTCACCGCCGAGGTCGATGATCCGGACGCGTGGATCGCCCGGGTCCTCGGGTGAGCGCACCGTCCTCGCCGCCGCTGCTCCCGGAGGAGCCCGCGATTCTCGAGGTCAGGCACGCGGTGCGCGCCTGGCTGGCCCGGCACCACCCGGCGGGAGGTGTCGTCGTGGCGCTCTCCGGCGGCGCGGACTCGCTGGCGCTCACGGCGGCCGCGGTCGCCGAGGCACCGTCGGTGCGGGCCGTCGTCGTCGACCATCGCCTGCAGGACGGGTCCGCCGAGGTCGCCGCCGCCGCGGCCGCCCGCGCACTCGAGTTCGGTTGCGCCGGCGCCGACGTCGTGCCCGTCGACGTCACCGGCCCCGGGGGGCTCGAGGCCGCCGCCCGCGCTGCCCGCTACGCAGCCCTCGACGCCGCGCGCGCCGGGTGCCCGGTACTGCTCGGCCACACCCTCGACGACCAGGCCGAGACCGTGCTGCTGGGCCTCGCTCGCGGCTCCGGTGGCCGGTCGATCCGCGGGATGGCCGGCTACGACGCGCCGTGGGGTCGCCCGCTGTTGAGGGTGCGCCGCGACGTCACCCGTCGGGCGTGCGCCGAGCTGGGCCTGGTCGCGCACGAGGATCCGCACAACGCGGACCCGGCATTCACCCGGGTCCGATTGCGCACCGAGGTGCTGCCGCTGCTCGAGGACGCCCTCGGCGGCGGTGTCGCCGAGGCGCTCGCCCGGACCGCCGAACACCTCCGCGAGGACGGCGAGGTCCTCGACACACTCGCCGAACGGGCCGTCGCGTCCGCACGTGACGGAAATGACCTCGTGATCGAGTACCTGGTCGACGTTCCGGTCGCCGTGCGGCGCCGCGTCCTGCGGCTGTGGCTCCTCGACCTGGGAGCGAAGGCATTGACGGACAAGCAGTTACGTGCCGTCGACGACCTCGTCGGCCGCTGGCGCGGGCAGGGCGGCGTCGCACTCGGCGGCGGGAGAACGGGAGTCAGGTTGGTTGCATCCCGGCGGCGTGGCAGGCTGTCCGCGGGGTTCGTGAACGACTGAAGGGAATGCTCCGTGTACGAGGGCGACATCGCATCGGTACTGATCTCAGAGGAGCAGATCGAGGAGCGCACAGCCGAACTGGCCGAGGCCGTCGCCGCGCGCTACGCCGACGAATCGATGCAGGACGACCTGCTGCTCGTGGGTGTCCTCAAAGGCGCGATCTTCTTCATGACCGACTTCGCGCGGGCCCTGCCGATCCCCACCCAGATGGAGTTCATGGCCGTCAGCTCGTACGGCTCGTCGACGTCGTCGTCCGGCGTGGTGCGGATCCTCAAGGATCTCGACAAGGACATCGCCGGCCGGCACGTGCTGATCGTCGAGGACATCATCGACTCCGGACTGACGCTGTCGTGGCTGATGCGCAACCTCCGCACGCGCAACCCGGCGTCGCTCGAGGTCGTCACACTGCTGCGCAAGCCCGAGGCGTGCAAGGTCGACGTCGACGTCGCGCACGTGGGCTTCGACATCCCCAACGAGTTCGTCGTCGGATACGGCCTCGACTACGCCGAGCGCTACCGCGACCTGCCCTACATCGGCACCCTCGACCCCAAGGTGTACGGCGGATAGGTCCCCTGGGAAACGACGCGTTCGAGTGCCCGCAGATCCTCCTCGAGCAGGCGGAACAGCCAGTACACGAAGACGAACGCGATGACGCCGCCGACGCACAGCACCCGGACGGCATAGATCACGACGGAGATCTCGTCGGGGGACAGGAACGTCACCCCGGCCACCCCGACCAGCGGCACCGACGCGGCCACCGCCAGGTACATGGTGCTGCGCCGGTCCAGTCCGCGGAGTCGTCGCTCGTCGCTGCTGCTGGTGATGCCGTGCGGCAGCAGTGACGGGTACAGGCAGCGCACGGCGTAGAACGTGACCAGGAAGAACGGGTACGCGACGGCGATCGCGCCGCACACGATCTGGGATCCCAGGAAGTGCACGTACGCGCCCTGCGGGATGCTGCCGGCCGCGATCTGCAGCGACACCGGGAACACGATGCCCGCCACCAGCCACAGCGCGAACACCACGGCGACGATCCGGTCGCCCATCAGCAGTGTGTCGGCGCGGGCGCGGGCGAGGGTGGCGGCGTCGTAGGTGCGGCCCTTGCGCAGACCGCGGGGCACGGAGATGACGTAGCGGCAGAAGTAGACGATCAGTACGAACCCGAGCGGGAACAGCACGCTGTTGATCACCCTCGAGACCTCGACGAACCGTTGCTGCGCCTCCGCGGACAGTTCGCTGATGATCAGCGTCTGGTTGTGGTGGTAGTTGTACATCGCCGCCAGCGCGTTCGGGACCCCCGCACCCAACGCGACGATCGGGATCATCCACGGCCGCAGCCGGTACCGCCAGCTGGTCGGGGGCGGGTCGACGAGGTCGCGAGCGCGTGCGTCGAGGCACAGGTCGAACTGCTGCGCCAGCTCGGCCCCGGTGGCCCATCGGCCGTCGGGATCAGGGGCGAGGCACGTGAGCAGGACGCGGCGCAGCGCGGCCGGACAGTCGTCGGGCAGCTCGTCGCGGAACTGTGGGTCGATCTCGCGGCGGCGCAGCCCGAGCATCCGCTCGAGGGAGGTCGCCGACTCGCCTGCGCCGCTCTCGTCCGCGAACGGACGCCGCCCGGTGAGCAGCTCCCACAGCATCACCCCGAGCGCGTAGATGTCGCTGCGCGCGTCCAGATCGGCCGCCGATCCGGGCATCTCCGGGTGGCAGGCCTCGAGCTGCTCGGGGGACATGTAGGCCAGCGAGCCGCCGAAGTACGCGACCGGGCTGGTGCCCGCCACGCGATCGCTGAAACTGATGTTGAAGTCCGCGAGCTTGGGCACGCCCTCCGACGTCAACAACACGTTCGCGGGTTTGATGTCGCGGTGCAGCACGCCGTGCTGGTCGGCGTAGTCGAGCGCGTCGGCGAGACGTCGGCCCAGCCACGCCACCGTCTCGGGCCACGTCAGCGTCGCGAGCTCGTCGCGCACGCTCGAATCCGACGGCCGGATCTCGCCCTTGCGCTCGAGAACCGCATCGATCGACTCGAGCAGCAGCCGCCCCGTCCGGGGATGCCCGGGCGGCTGTTCGCGCACCCGGCGCAGCACGTCCAGCAGGGTGCCACCCGGGACGTACTGCATGTACAGCAGCTTCAGCTCGCGGTCGGCCAGTTGGCGTTGGTCGAACACCCGCACGATGTAGTCGTGGTCGAGCTGGGCCAGTGTCTGCGGTTCGGTGCCGTGGTCGTGGGAGATCTTCACCGCCACCAGCCGCTGCATCGACCGCTGCCGGGCCAGGAAGACCCGGGCGAACGATCCGCGGCCGAGCCCGGTCAGCAGGTCGAAGTCGTCGATGTGGTCGCCGACCTCCACCTGGTCGAGCGCATGCTGCGCGCCCGGCTGCGCGACGAGGGTGCTGCGGTAGTCGCCGGCGCCGTCGAGCACGTCCGTCAACCGGTCGGCGTGCTCCGGGAATTCCCGTGCGTACTCCGCGACGTCGACGGTGTGCCCGCCGCGCCGGCGCAGGTGGAAGTCCTCGTAGATGAGGTCGGGGGGCAGCGGCTTCGACCGCAGTTCGGGGAACTCCTCGCAGTACGACGCCAGCGATCTCGGTCGGTCGGCGCGCAGCAACCGGTACTCGAGATCCACCTTGATCAGCTCGACCAGCGCCGCCCGGCGCAGGGCGTCGCCCACCGGCAGACCGCCGGGGAGGAAGTACTCCAGGTCCGGCGGAGTGCCGTCGCCGGGTGCTTCCCATGCGGACGCGAAGCGGGCCACGACATCGGCCAGGAACGACACCGTCCGGGTTCCGGGTTCGGCCGGCTGAACACCGGTGACCGTCGACGCCGCGGCTCTCGTGGCGCCGGCGGTCGATTCGACTGATCCGTCCATCACTCGTCACCGTCCGAAGATGGGGAGTGCAGAAGGGTGGGTACAACTCACCCCTCGGGGTACTCGAAATCTTATCGCCGACGGACGGATACTCGGCAGGTGCGAGATCATCTGGTCGAGGAGTTCACCGCCACGTCGATCGCAGCCCGGGTCCGCGCGGGTGAGCTGTCGCCCGTCGCCGCCGTCGAGGATGCGCTAGGCCGGATCGAGCAACGGGACCCCCGGATCAACGCCTTCGTACGGGTGATGCGGGACCGCGCGCTCACCGAGGCGCGCAGGCTGACCGAACGCGAGGATCTCTCCGATCTGCCGCTCGCGGGAGTGCCCGTCGCGATCAAGGACAACGTGGAGGTGGCCGGCGAACCGATGCGGGACGGCTCGGTGGCCACCAGCCCGATGCCCTCGGCCCACGATCACCCCACCGTCGCGCGGCTGCGGGCGGCCGGGGCGATCCCCGTGGGGCTGACCGCGGTCCCCGAACTGTGCGTGTGGGGCGCCGTCGACTCCCCGGGGCGGATCACCCGCAATCCCTGGAATCCGGCGCTCGTGCCGGGCGGATCGTCGGGCGGCTCGGCCGCGGCCGTCGCCGACGCGATGGTGCCGATAGCGCTCGCCGCCGACGGGATGGGATCGATCCGGATTCCGTCCGCCGCGTGCGGCGTCTTCGGTATCAAGCCGGGCCGGGGACTCGTCCCGGCCGAACTCGGTGTGCACTCGTGGTTCGGGATGTCGGAGAACGGCCCCATCGCGTCGACCGTCCAGGACGCGGCCCTGATGCTCGCGGTGCTCGCCGATCGGCCGGACCTGGCGCAGGTGCCCGCACCGCGGCCGCTGCGAATCGGGGTCGCGACCAACACGCCGTCGCCGATCGTGCGGTTGGACGGTGAATGGGCCCGGGGTGTGGAGGCGACGGCGGCGCTGTTGGGCGCGGGCGGTCACCACACCGTCGGCACGAAGGTGCCGTATCCGCCGAACATGACCGCGGCGTTCGCCCGCTGGTTCGCCGGCACCGCGGCGGACGCCGCCGAGTTGGACCCGGCGTTGCTGCAGCGGCGGACCCGACGCCACGTCGCGATCGGACGCGTGGTGGAGCGGGTGGGCCTGGTCCGCCCCTCTCAGGTGGAACGCCTGGAGGCGCGGATGCGCCGGTTCTTCGACGAGCACGACGTGGTCCTGACGCCCTCCCTCGCGCAACCACCGCTGCCCGCCATCGAGTGGAGCGAGAAGTCGTGGGCGGCCAACGTCGTCGCAAATGTACGATATGCCCCGTTCAGTGCGCTCTGGAACGTCCTCGGCTGGCCGGCCGCGAGTGTTCCGGTCGGTATGCACAGCGGGTCGGGAACACCGCTCGCCGTGCAGATAGCCGCGCCTCCCGGAGGTGAGTCGCAGATTCTCGCGGTGGCCGCCGAAATCGAGCGTCGTCAGGGATGGTCGCGGCACCCCGGTGTGTGAGATGCGGCACGAAACGGGTGGCCACGGCCCCCGATCGGCTCCGGCCGGGAACCAGGACGGCACCGTCGTGCGTTGAACGCAATGACCCCACTTCTCGGAGTGGATGGCTGCTACCAGGCATCGAGCATCATCGTTCGCGGTAATCTGAGATGTCCGGACAGCCGGGAGTTGATTTGTCCGGTACGCCGGACTGATGACCCGTGAACCTGCACGAGCGTAGCCCGCACTACCGAAAGGACCGGCCGCCGTGGCCGAACCTGTATGAACCGCAAGACTGTGTTCCGCAACCTGGCGATAGTCGCCGGCGTCCTGTTGGTGATCTACGCCTTCAGCTACTTCGGTAACGACACGCGCGGCTTCAAATCGGTCGACACCTCCGTGGCGATCGCCCAACTCGACGCCAAGAACGTCGACAAGGCGCAGATCGACGACCGTGAACAGCAGGTGCGCCTGTGGCTCAAGAACGGCGACGACGCCACCGACGGCAAGACCGAGATCATCGCGAAGTACCCGAGTGCCGCCTCCGAGCAAGTGTTCGACAAGGTCGCCGGGTCCGGGGCGGAGCAGTACAACACCAGCGTGACGCAGGAGAGCTGGCTGACGTCGATCCTGCTGTTCGTGCTGCCGATGATCATCCTGCTCGGCATCTTCTTCTTCGTCATGAACCGCATGCAGGGCGGCGGGCGCGGCGGAATGATGGGCTTCGGCAAATCGAAGGCCAAGCAGCTGTCGAAGGACATGCCGAAGACGACGTTCGCGGACGTCGCGGGCGCCGACGAGGCGGTCGAAGAGCTGTACGAGATCAAGGACTTCCTGCAGAACCCCGCGCGCTACCAGGCGCTCGGCGCCAAGATCCCCAAGGGTGTGCTGCTGTACGGGCCCCCCGGCACCGGCAAGACGCTGCTGGCGCGCGCCGTCGCGGGCGAGGCCGGCGTGCCGTTCTTCACGATCTCCGGTTCGGACTTCGTCGAGATGTTCGTCGGTGTCGGCGCATCCCGCGTGCGCGACCTGTTCGAGCAGGCCAAGCAGAACAGCCCCTGCATCATCTTCGTCGACGAGATCGACGCCGTCGGCCGCCAGCGTGGCGCCGGACTGGGCGGCGGACACGACGAGCGTGAGCAGACCCTCAACCAGCTGCTCGTCGAGATGGACGGTTTCGGTGACCGCCAGGGCATCATCCTGATCGCCGCGACCAACCGCCCCGACATCCTCGATCCGGCCCTGCTGCGCCCGGGCCGCTTCGACCGGCAGATCCCGGTCGGCGCCCCAGACCTGGCGGGCCGCCGCGCGATCCTGAAGGTGCATTCGCAGGGCAAGCCGATCGCGCAGGATGCCGACCTCGAGGGCCTCGCCAAGCGCACCGTCGGCATGTCCGGCGCCGACCTGGCGAACGTCATCAACGAGGCGGCCCTGCTCACGGCCCGCGAGAACGGCACCGTGATCACCGAGGCGGCGCTCGAGGAGTCCGTCGACCGCGTGATCGGCGGCCCGCGCCGCAAGAGCCGGATCATCTCCGAGCACGAGAAGAAGATCACCGCGTACCACGAGGGCGGCCACACACTCGCCGCCTGGGCGATGCCGGACATCGAGCCCATCTACAAGGTGACGATCCTGGCTCGCGGGCGCACCGGCGGTCACGCCATGACGGTGCCCGAGGACGACAAGGGTCTGATGACGCGGTCCGAGATGATCGCCCGCCTGGTGATGGCGATGGGCGGACGCGCCGCCGAGGAACTCGTGTTCCACGAGCCCACGACGGGTGCGTCGTCCGACATCGACCAGGCCACCAAGATCGCTCGTGCGATGGTCACCGAGTACGGCATGAGCGCCAAGCTGGGTGCGGTGCGGTACGGCCAGGAGCAGGGCGATCCGTTCCTGGGTCGCTCGATGGGCATGAACTCCGACTACTCGCACGAGGTGGCCCGCGAGATCGACGAGGAGGTGCGCAACCTGATCGAGGCGGCGCACACCGAGGCGTGGTCCATCCTCAACGAGTACCGCGACGTCCTCGACATCCTCGCGCGCGAACTGCTCGAGCGCGAGACGCTCACGCGCAAGGATCTGGAAGAGATCTTCACGTCCGTCGAGAAGCGTCCCCGGATCACGGCGTTCAACGTGTTCGGCGAGCGCACGCCGTCGGACAAGCCGCCGATCAAGACGCCGCGCGAGCTCGCCGTCGAGCGGGGCGAGACGTGGCCGCCGGTTGCCGAGCCCACGCAGGCGATCCCGCAGCCCGCGTTCGCGCACCGGGAGTCGACGGCTCCGGTGAACGGGCACGACGCGACGGATCCGAACCGGGCGCCACGGCCCGAGCAGTCCTACCCGCCGGGCCAGCCCCAGGCGCAGCAGCCGCCGCACGGCACGATGCCCGACTACGGTGCCCCGGCCGGCTGGTCGGCGCCGGGTTGGCCGCCGAAGGAAGGCGCCGACAGCCGGAATCGGCCTCAGCACGGTGGCTGGCAGCAGTACCCGCAGTGGGAGCCCCCGAATCCGCAGCCGGGCGGCCAGGGTGCCCGACCTGGGACTGAAGGGACCGGACGGTCTGATGACGATACTCGGACGCAGGCATGGGAGGGGCCGAGCGGCTCGCAGTAGTCGGCTCGCAACTAGGCTTGGCCCTGGCCCACTCCTACCTGGGTGGGCCAGGGCAGTCAGCCCCGATACTGGAGGTGCGGTCGGTTGTCGGTGAATCAGCTGGGGAGCGAGTCGGTCGCCCTCGCCACTGGGAGGCCTTTCGATCAGGCGCGCGCGGAAGCGGCTGTTCGCGAGTTGCTGCTCGCGGTCGGTGAGGACCCCGACCGCCCGGGTCTGCTGGACACCCCGGCGCGCGTCGCACGCGCGTACCGCGAGGTCTTCGCGGGTCTGTACACCAACCCCGACGACGTCCTGAACACGACCTTCGACGAGGGACACCAGGAGCTGGTCCTCGTCCGCGACATCCCCATGTACTCCACGTGCGAGCACCACCTGGTGTCGTTCCACGGTGTCGCCCACGTCGGCTACATCCCGGGTCCGGAGGGTCGCGTGACCGGCCTGTCGAAGCTCGCCCGGTTGGTCGATCTGTACGCCAAGCGTCCGCAGGTGCAGGAACGGCTCACCAGCCAGATCGCCGACGCGTTGATGGCCAAACTCGCTCCGCGTGGCGCCATCGTCGTCGTCGAGGCCGAGCACCTGTGCATGGCCATGCGGGGCATCCGCAAGCCCGGCGCCAGCACGACGACGTCGGCGGTGCGGGGACTGTTCCAGTCGAACTCTGCTTCGCGTGCCGAGGCGCTGGATCTGATCCTGCGCAAGTGATCGCCTTACCGCGCCCCGGCCGCCCCGTCGTGATGGGCGTCCTCAACGTCACCGCCGATTCCTTCTCCGACGGTGGGCAGTTCCTCGATCGGGACGCGGCCGTCGCGCACGGTGTGCACCTGCACCGGCTCGGTGTGGACATCGTCGACGTCGGTGGCGAGTCCACCAGGCCGGGTGCCGCCCGCGTCGATCCGAAGATCGAAGCGGAGCGCGTGGCCCCGGTCGTCGCGGCTCTGGTGGACGAGGGTGTGACCGTCAGCGTCGACACCATGCGGGCCTCGGTTGCGCAGGCCGCGATCGAGGCGGGCGTCACCATCGTCAACGACGTCTCGGGTGGGCGTGCCGACTCCGACATGGCCCGCGTCGTCGCCGACGCCGGGGTGCCCTGGGTGCTGATGCATTGGCGGCCCGCGGGCGAGTTCGTGCATGCCGGCGGCTCGACCCACTACGACGACGTGGTGCGCGACGTCCGCGACGAGCTGATGGTCCAGGTGGACGCGGCGATCGCGGCGGGGGTGGATCCGTCGGCGCTGGTGCTGGATCCGGGTCTCGGCTTCGTCAAGGACCCCGACCACAACTGGCAGTTGCTGCACGCGCTTCCGGAATTCGTCGAACTCGGCTTCCCGGTGTTGATCGGGGCGTCACGGAAACGTTTTCTGGGATCGCTGCTCGCCGACGCCGACGGGGTGGTGCGGCCGCCGTCGGGGCGGGAGACGGCCACCGCGGTGATCTCGGCGCTCGCCGCGATGCACGGCGCGTGGGGCGTACGTGTGCACGACGCGCAGGCCTCGCTCGATGCGATCGCGGTGGCGTCGGCGTGGGCGCGAGGTGCCCAGAGTTGATTCTCGTTTGTGCCAGGAGGTGGCGGTGAGCGGTGGCGGTAGTGGCCCGGATGTCCCGGAAGTCTCGGGTGATCGCATCGAGTTGCGGGGACTGAAGGTCCGCGGCAACCACGGGGTGTTCGACCACGAGAAGCGGGACGGTCAGGACTTCTACGTCGATGTGACGCTGTGGATGGACCTCGCTCCCGCGGCGGCGTCGGACGATCTCCAGGACACCTTCGACTACGGCGACCTGGCGCAGCGCGCCGCCGCGATCGTGGGTGGCCCGGCGCGGGATCTGATCGAGACGGTCGCCGCCGAGATCGCCGACGACGTCATGCGTGACGACCGCGTTCGCGGCGTCGAGGTGGTGCTGCACAAGCCGTCCGCCCCGATCCCGCTGACCTTCGCCGACGTCGCGGTCGTGGCGACCCGCTCGCGCGCCGGCGCCGGAATCCGCCGATGAGCCGGGCCGTCCTGTCCATCGGATCCAACATCGGTGACAGCCTCGCCCACCTGCAAGGTGTGGTCGACGGTCTCCGGGAACACGTGGTGGCGGTCTCCCCGGTGTACGCGACGGCCCCGTGGGGCGGCGTCGAGCAGCAGGACTTCCTGAACGCGATCGTCGTGGTCGACGACCCCGGCACCGATGCCCACGGCTGGCTGCGGCGCGGGCAGGAGCTCGAGGCCTCGGCCGATCGTGTCCGCGAGCAACGGTGGGGCCCCCGCACCCTCGACGTCGACGTCGTCACGTGCGACGGCATCCGCAGCGACGACCCGGAACTGACACTGCCGCACCCGCGGGCACACGAGCGTGCCTTCGTCCTCGTGCCGTGGCTCGCCGTCGAACCCGATGCGACCCTCGACGTCGACGGGGTGGACGTGCGGGTGGACGAGCTGCTCGCGCAATTGGACGCGAGTGAAAGGGACGGAGTTCGGCGGACGACGCAGCGGCTGGAACTACGGTAACTGTGATGAAGCCGACCCGGATCTGGGACCTGTTGTCACTGTCGCTGCTCGCGGCAGTGGCGACGTGGCTTCTGCTGCGGGTCGCGTACGGCTCGCTTCCCCCGATCCCGGTCTATGCCGGGGCGTCGCTGTACCCGGTTGCGCTCATCGAGACGGTTCTCGCTTTCGTCGTCCGCTCACGTGTGCGCGAGCACGCGATCGGTGACGGGCCGAGGCAGCTGCACCCGATCACCGCGGCCCGGGCGGTCGCGCTCGCGAAGGCATCCGCACTGGTCGGAGCGGCGAGCGCGGGTGTCTGGGCGGGGTTTCTGGTGTTCCTGTGGCCACAGAGGTCGCACCTGCGGGCGGCCGTGTCCGACAGTTCGGGCGTCATCGTCGGGTTGATTGCGGCCGTTTTGCTGGTGGCTGCCGCACTGTGGCTCGAGCACTGCTGCCGCACGCCCGACGACCACCCGGACGAGCCGGCGCATTGAGCGGCACACACCTCGGATCAAACGGGCATAACGGATTGTTGCCACCGTTGTGTCCGGAGCTGGGAACTCTCCCGGTCCGGCTACCCTGATCGCATGACGGTTCCCGGTCGCGCCAAGCAAGTACGCCGTAATCGGCGTAGTGCGAGCCAGATGATCGTCGCCGGCCTCGTCGTGCTCGCCGTGGTCGCGTCGCTCCTCTTGATTTTCAGTGAAAGTGTCCAGCTCCTGCGCGTGGGGCTGGTCGTCGCGCTGTGGGCCGCCACGCTCGGTGCCATCGCGATGACGAAGTACCGCCGTGAGTCCGCGCTCGACAAGGCCAAGGTTCGCGACCTGCAGAAGGTGTACGAACTGCAGCTCGAGCGCGAGATCACCGCACGCCGCGAATACGAACTCGGTGTCGAGGTGCGGGTTCGCGGCGAACTGGGCGCCGAGGCCGAGACCATCGCTGCGCTGCGCGAGGAACTCGCGGCGCTGCGCAAGAACCTCGAGGTCCTGTTCGACGGCCGCCTGCCCGAAGACCGCGTGGCACTGCGCGCGGAGTCGATGCGCGTCCAGGAAATCGCCGGCGGCTACCAGCCCGCCGCGTCGGGACTGTTCGTTCCCGGGGCGGAGAAGCCGGCACGTAACGACAACCAGCCTCCGGCCCCGCGGGGACCGTCCTTCGCGACCCCGTACGACGAGCCGATGACGGCCGAGACGACGGTCGTGCAGCCCGAACCCCTCGATGTCGAGGCTGTGGACGACGAGGCGGAGAAGGCCGAGGAGACCCAGCCGCAGCCCGCGCCCGAACCGCAGCCCGCGCCCGAACCTGAGCCCGAACCTGAGCCCGAACCGCAGCCCGTGCAGGAGCGGAAGCCGGAACCCGAGCCGGAGCCGGAGGCGGAGTCGCAGTCCGAGCTCGACGACTCCGCACGTCCCACCTCGCGACGCTCGCGCCGACTGTCCGAGGACGCCGAGCCCGCGGGTGCGCACTCGAGCGGACTCTCGGTCGCCGAGATCATGGCCAACATGAAGTCCGCGGAATCGAGCGGGAGCGCGCCGCGCCGGCGCCGGCGGGCAGAGTAACCGTTCTGCGTCGCACGCGAGTGAGCTGTAGATCACGTCTGTAGCCCGTGGCGGCGCCTCTTCGCGCGGCGCTATTCTCTCCGCAGGACGTCTGGTACCCGCCGAGCGGGACTGGAACGAACGAGAGGACAAGTGTGACCTCTTTCGGGATCACCAATGGGCCTGCGCCTGCGCGATTGACGGTCGGAATCGTCTCCGCAGGTCGGGTCGGCACAGCCGTAGGCTCCGCGTTGGAGCGAGTCGGTCATCTGGTCGTCGCCTGTTCCGCGGTGTCCGACGCTTCCGTCCACCGCGCCGAGACGCGACTGCCGGACAGCGAGATCCTTCCGGTTCCCGAGGTCGCGGCCCGCGCGGAGCTGTTGGTCCTCGCGGTTCCCGACGACGAACTCGCGGGACTGATCAAGGGTCTCGCCGCGACCGAATCGGTACGCCCCGGCACCATCGTCGTGCACACCTCCGGCGCCAACGGCATCGGTATTCTCGAACCGCTCACCGCGCAGGGCGTCGTCCCGCTGGCGATCCATCCCGCGATGACGTTCACCGGCCATGTCGAGGACACCGCACGGCTGTCCGACGCCTGCTTCGGCATCACCGCCGCCGACGACATCGGCTACGCGATCGGCCAGTCGCTCGTGCTCGAGATCGGCGGTGAACCCGTCCGGGTCCGGGAGGACGTCCGCCCGCTGTACCACGCCGCGCTCGCGCACGGCAGCAACCACCTGGTGACGCTGGTCGTCGACGCCGTGGATGCGCTGCGTGTGGCGCTCGAGGGGCAGGAACTGCTCGGCCAGGAACTGGTCGGCTCCGATCCCAACGGGCTGCCCGAGCGGGTGCTGCAGCCGCTGCTCTCGGCGGCGCTGGACAACGCCCTGCGGCGTGGACAGTCCGCGTTGACCGGCCCCGTCGCCCGGGGAGACGCGGCAGCAGTCGCGAAGCATCTCGAGGTTCTCGAGGGCGTCGACCCGCAACTGGCCGCCGGCTATCGCGCCCTGTCGCGGCGGACCGCGCAACGCACGGGATCCAAGCCCGAACTGATGGAAGTACTCGAGGACCGAAGGTGAGCACTGTGACCGAAGCTTCTGCACTGCAGGGCGGATACAAGCGCGGCGAACTGACCGTGCACCACGACCCCGCGATCCTGACGCGGGTGTCGAAGGCGCTGCGCGGTGTCGGCCGTCAGGTCGCTCTCGTGCCGACGATGGGCGCCCTGCACGCCGGACACATCGAGCTGGTCCGACAGGCGAAGCTGACCGGTGCTGTCGTGGTCGTGTCGATCTTCGTGAATCCGCTGCAGTTCGGCGCGGGCGAGGACCTCGACGCCTACCCGCGCACCCTCGACGCGGATCTGGAACTACTGCGTGCCGAGGGCGTCGAGTTGGTGTTCGCGCCCACCGCCTCCGCGATGTACCCGGACGGGCCGCGGACCACGGTGCAGCCGGGTCCGCTGGGTGCCGAGCTCGAGGGCGGGAGCCGTCCGACGCACTTCGCCGGCATGCTCACCGTCGTCGCGAAGCTGCTGCAGATCGCTGCGCCCAACGCCGCGTTCTTCGGTGAGAAGGACTACCAGCAACTGACGCTCATCCGGCAGATGGTCCGCGACCTCAACTTCGACGTCCGGATCGTCGGGGTGCCGACGGTGCGTGAACAGGACGGCCTGGCGCTGTCGTCGCGCAACCGCTACCTCGACGCCGACCAGCGGCAGCTGGCCACCACGCTGTCGGCGGCGCTCGTCGCGGGCGCCCACTCCGCGGCCGGTGGTGCGGAGGCGATCCTCGGCACCGCCCGTGCCGTGCTCGACGCCGTCCCCGCGATCGAGGTGGACTACCTCGAGGTGCGCGGCGTCGATCTCGGGCCGGCCCCGGAGCGCGGCGACGGTCGTCTCCTGGTCGCCGCCCGTATCGGCACCACCCGGCTGATCGACAACGTCGGTGTCGCAGTCGGCACCGGGTTCCTCGAGCGCGACACCCAGCCGGGCGACCCGGCCGTCGCGGACATCTACTGACCTCCTCCCACAGACACACCGAAGGGCCGAACATGTTGCGCACCATGATGAAGTCGAAGATCCACCGGGCGACGGTCACGCACGCCGACCTGCACTACGTGGGTTCGGTGACCGTCGACCAGGATCTGATGGAGGCGGCCGACCTGCTCGAGGGTGAGCAGGTGACGATCGTCGACATCGACAACGGCGCCCGCCTCGAGACCTACGTGATCACCGGCGAGCGCGGCTCGGGTGTCATCGGGATCAACGGTGCCGCAGCGCATCTGGTGAACCCGGGCGACCTCGTCATCCTCATCGCCTACGGCGTGATGAACGAGGACGAGGTCCGCGAGTACGCGCCGCGCGTCGTGTTCGTGGACGGCGACAACAAGCCGGTCGAGCTCGGCTCGGACCCCGCGCACGCGCCCGAGGGTTCCGGTCTGATCACGCCCCGGATGCTCTCCAGTCTGGTGTAGGACGGTGCTCCTCACCGTCGACGTCCGGAACACCAACATCGTTCTCGGGCTGTTCACCGGCAGCGGCTCGCACTCGAAGCTGGTGCAGGACTGGCGGATGCGCACCGATCCGCGGATGACCGCCGACGAGTTGGCGCTCAAGTTCCGGGGCCTGCTGGGTGCGAACGCCGAACAGGTCACCGGTGTGTCGGCGCTGTCGACCGTGCCGTCGGTGCTGCGGGAGATCCGGGTGATGCTGGGCCGCTACTGGGACCACGTACCGCACGTCGTGGTGGAGCCCGGGGTGCGCACGGGGGTGCCGTTGCTGGTCGACAACCCCAAGGAGGTCGGGGCCGACCGAATCGTCAACAGTCTTGCGGCGCATCATTTCTACGACGGTGCGTGCATCGTCGTGGACTTCGGGACGTCGACGTGCATCGACGTCGTGTCGGCGAAGGGGGAGTTCCTCGGTGGCGCCATCGCGCCAGGCCTCGAGATCTCCACGGATGCGCTGGCGTCGCAGTCGGCGGCGCTGCGCAAGGTCGAACTGATCCGCCCCAGATCGGTGGTCGGGAAGAACACCGTGGAAGCGATGCAGTCCGGCGCCGTGTTCGGATTCGCCGGCCTGGTCGACGGTCTGGTGCGCCGAGTTCGCGCGGAGCTCACGGCATTCGGTGGCGCGGACGTCGCCGTCATCGCGACCGGTGACAGTGCGCCGTTGATCATGCCGGAGTGCGAGACCGTCGAACACCACGAGCCCGAGCTGACGCTCGAGGGTCTGCGTCTGGTGTACGAGCGCAATCTCGCGCGTCGTGGAGCGCGTCGCAGCGAGATCTGAGGCGAAGTTGCGCGTCGCCACGCGTGTTCGGGGTTTCCCTGTCGGCGATGTTGTGTCACACTGTTCGACATGTTCCGTTGCATGAGCGCCCAGGAGTGTTGTCGAGGCTGAACGCTGCCTTGACCAATTTCACTTCCTGGAGCTTTGCTCATGCCTTCTTCTTCTTTCGGCGTCTCCACGTCTGCGCTCGACCTCTCCACTCACCCCGACGTCCGTCGTCTCGGATCGTCATTGCCCACGCGACTGCGTCCCGCCGACCTGCTCCGGATCACCGACCAGGGTGCCGCCGACGTTATCGAGGGTCGGCACGACCACCTGCTGCCCGCGGCGTTCCCGACGCACGAGCGCTGGTCCACGCGGCTGTCCTCGGACGACGACGTCGACGTCTGGCTGATCAGCTGGGTTCCGGACAAGTCCACCGAATTGCATGACCACGCAGGATCTTTCGGTGCGCTGACCGTGCTGAGCGGCAGCCTCGCCGAGTACCGGTGGACGGACGGCGATCTGCGTCGCCGCACCCTCGACGCCGGCGATCAGGCTGCCTTCCCGCTCGGGTGGGTGCACGACGTCATGCGTGCTCCCGGCCCCGCCACCGACAGCACCGAACCCACACTGAGCGTGCACGCGTACTCGCCGCCGCTCACCGCCATGTCCTACTACGAGGTCACCGAACACGGCGCGCTGCGCCGCACCCGTACCGAGCTGACCGATCTGCCCGAAGGGGGCTCCAAGTGACCATCGACCAGATGCTCGAGGACGCTCGTTCCCAGCTCGACCGCATGTACGTCTTCGAACTCGTCGAGGCTCACCGCCGCGGCGCGATCTTCGTGGACATTCGCCCGCAGGCGCAGCGTGCGCGTGAGGGCACACTGCCCGGGGCGCTCGCGGTCGAGCGCAACGTCCTCGAGTGGCGGCTCGATCCGTCCAGCGACGCGCACCTCGCGCTCGCGGTGGACCACGACGTCGAATGGGTGATCGTGTGCTCCGAGGGTTACACCTCGAGCCTGGCGGCGGCGTCGTTGCGGCAGCTCGGGCTGCACAAGGCCACCGATCTGGTGGGCGGCTACAAGGCGATCAAGGCGGCAGGTCTGCTCGGCGCGTTGATGGGCGAGCGCCACTGCACCCGTGAACTGGCATCGGTGTCGGCGCACTGACCCCTGACGTCCGGCGGATCCGAAGGCAAGACGTGATACCGGCGCCAAGCTCGACGAGCGCCGCCCTATAGTCTTGTACCCCGTGAGTGAAGCACCCGCGCAGCCAGTAGACGACACCCCCGAGCAGCTCCGGATCCGCCGCGAGAAGCGGGAGCGTCTGCTCGCCCAGGGGCAGGAGCCGTATCCGGTCTCCGTGCCACGCACTCACAGCCTCGCGGAGATCCGTGCCAAGTACCCCGATCTCGAGCCCGACTCGAGCACCGGCGAGCAGGTCGGCGTCGTCGGCCGGGTCATCTTCGTCCGCAATACCGGCAAGCTCTGCTTCGCGACGCTGCAGGAGGGCGACGGCACCCAGCTGCAGGCGATGCTGAGCCTGGCGAACGTCGGTGAGGACGCCCTCGCGGCGTGGAAGTCCGACGTCGACCTCGGCGATTTCGTGTTCGTGCACGGCGAGGTCATCAGTTCGCGCCGCGGTGAGCTCAGCGTCATGGCCGACACGTGGCAGATGGCGGCGAAGTCGCTGCGCCCGATGCCGGTCGCGCACAAGGAGATGAGCGAGGAGTCGCGCGTCCGTCAGCGCTACGCGGACCTGATCATCCGTCCCGAGGCCCGCGACATGGCGCGCAAGCGTGTGGCGGTGGTGCGTGAGCTGCGCAACGCGCTCGAGCGCCGTGGCTTCCTCGAGGTCGAGACGCCGATGCTGCAGACGCTGCACGGCGGCGCCGCCGCGCGTCCGTTCGTCACGCACTCGAATGCGCTCGACATCGACCTGTACCTGCGCATCGCGCCGGAGCTGTTCCTCAAGCGCTGCGTCGTCGGCGGTATCGAGAAGGTGTTCGAGATCAACCGCAACTTCCGTAACGAGGGTGTCGATTCGACGCACTCTCCGGAGTTCGCGATGCTCGAGACGTACGAGGCCTACGGCACGTACGACGACTCCGCGAAGATGATCCGCGAGCTCGTCCAGGAAGTCGCGCAGGCGGCGTTCGGCACGCAGGTCGTCACGCTGGCCGACGGCACCGAGTACGACCTGAGCGGCGAGTGGAAGACGATGGAGATGTATCCGTCGCTGTCCGCCGCGATCGGCGTCGACGTCACTCCCGACACCACGGTCGAGGAACTGCTGGCGCTGGCCGAGCGGGTGGGACTCGAGGTCCCGAAGGACAAGGGCTACGGCCACGGCAAGCTCGTCGAGGAGCTGTGGGAGCACCAGTGCGGTGATCAGCTGTTCGAGCCGACCTTCGTGCGGAACTTCCCGGTGGAGACGTCGCCGCTGACGCGTCAGCACCGCAGCCTGCCGGGGGTGACGGAGAAGTGGGATCTGTACGTCCGCGGATTCGAGCTGGCCACCGGCTACTCCGAGCTGGTCGATCCGATCATTCAGCGCGAGCGTTTCATGGATCAGGCCCGCCTGGCCTCGGCGGGTGACGACGAGGCAATGGTTCTCGACGAGGAGTTCCTGGCGGCGATGGAACAGGGTATGCCTCCGACCACTGGAACAGGTATGGGAATCGATCGTCTGCTCATGGCGCTGACCGGATTGGGAATCCGGGAAACGATCCTGTTCCCAATTGTCCGGCCTTCCGCGCGCTGACCGGCGGCTTTATATTAATTCCAATGCTGAGTCATCGAATTCGGTGACTCGGGGTACTATTGCATTCGAGTCGCCGACAGGCGGTTAGCGTCCGAGCAGGTCGCAAGATTCGGAAGGAATTGACCCCATGGCAAAGAAGGTCACCGTAACGCTCATCGACGACGTCGATCAGAACGCGACTGCCGATGAAACTGTCGAGTTCGGCCTGGATGGGGTTCTGTACGAGATCGATCTGTCGTCCGATAATGCTGCGAAACTGCGCGAGCAGCTCGAGGTGTGGGTTTCGCACGCACGCAAGGTGACGAAGAGTCGTCGCGGTGGAAAGAGTTCGGCCGGCGCCGGCGCCACGTCCTCGCGACCGTCCGTCGATCGGGAGCAGAGTGCGGCAATTCGCGAATGGGCGCGTCGCAACGGGTTCACGGTCTCGTCCCGTGGGCGCATCTCCGCCGAAATCACCGAGGCGTACAACAAGGCGCACTGATCACGGGCCGAGCACGGCTCCCGCGAATCGGGTCCACCTCCGCTGACTCGCTGATAACGTCCGCGATGTGCAGCCGAGGTGGATCTTTGCGGGCACGCAGCCCGAGAAATTACCGCTGAATCGTGCTTCGGACGTTGCGCAAGAAGACCGTCCGGTTTTCTGTCACGCTGCGGGAATTTCGCTGATTCTGGGCAATCCCGGTGGGTCGTCGTGCTGCTCGGACGGCTGGGCGGGTAATCCGTGGGCAAGCCATTCGAGCGGGGAAGTGTCGGTGCGACGCGCCGGTGGTAAGTCGTCGCAGAGTAATTGGTCGGCCTTCCTGGCGGCGTCGATCGTCGAGGGCTATTGCGCCTTCCGGTCGCGATACTTCGCTATGCATGATCTCGAGTGGCCGATTTCTGCCGGCGGTGGTATGAAGCGTGTCGAGCCGTGCGTCGCGAAGTCACATCATTTCCGTGCTGGATCGCACGACGCCCCCGTGCCGACCGATTACGCGGTCGGCGCCGTTACAGGTGTGCCTGGAAAAGGCGGGTGGATCCGTAATCCCCGAGACGCGTGTACGGACTTCGCTGTCGGGCCTATCGTCGGAGGCCGACCGGACGGCGGCCCGTCGGACCCTCAGAGACGCATTAATTTGCGTCGGTAAGGTTCCCCGACGGTGACCGGCGGGCTGGAAGGAGTACGCGAGTGCGAACCGTTCCGGAAGCAGGCACGGGCGACCCGACGGCGTCGTCGGACACGCCGACGCGGAACCGTTGGTGGCCGCTTTCCCCACGCCGGGTTCTCGCCGTCGCGGCGGCGCTCGTCGCTCTTCAGCTCGTGGTGCGCGGCATCGTCGCGTTCGCGGGGGACTTCTACTGGGACGACCTGATCCTCGTCAGCCGGTCGGGGCAGTACTCGGTGCCGTCCGGCGCGTTCCTGTTCTACGACCACGACGGGCATTTCATGCCGGCCGCGTTCCTGGCTGCCTGGCTGGCTACGGCTGTGGCGCCGCTGAACTGGACGGTTCCGGCGATCATGCTGATCGTGCTGCAGGCGGGCGCCTCGCTCGCGGTGTTGCGGGTGTTGCGACTGCTGCTGGGCACACGCGCCGTCCTCTTGCTGCCGCTCACGTTCTACCTCTTCTCGCCCCTGACGCTGCCGTCCTTCGCGTGGTGGGCGGCCGGTCTGAACTCGCTGCCGATGCAGATCGGTCTCGCCTGGGTGGCGGGCGACGCTGTCCGGCTGTGCCGGACCGGGCGGATGCGGTTCGCGGTGTCCGGCGCGATCGTCGCCGCGCTGTCGCTGGCGTTCTTCGAGAAGTCGGTGCTGGTGCCGATCGTCGCGTTCGCAGTGGTGGTGTTGATGTACCGCGTCGACGACATCGACCATCCGGTGCGCACGGCCCTGGCGAAGGGGCGTGCGCTGTGGATTCCACTCGCTGCGGTCGTCGCGTGCTGGGCGGCGTCGTACCTGGTGTTCACCGAGTCACGATTCGTACTGCCGAGCGCGACGCAGACCGCCGGTCTGCTGCATCACGGAACTTCTCTCGGTGTGATCCCGACGCTGCTCGGAGGTCCGTGGGCGTGGGATCGCTGGCCCCCGAGTCCGCCGTGGGCGACCCCTCCGATCGTGCTCGTGGTGTTCGGGTGGGTTGCGGTGGCTGCAGCGCTGGCGTGGTCGTTGCGGTATCGCCTGCGCACCGGCGGAGTGTGGATCGCGATGGTCGCCTACGTCGCGGCGTCCGAGGCCGCGATGGTGCTCACCCGATCCGGACCCGACACGGCGTACGAGCTGGCGCAGACGCTCCGGTACGTCGCCGACAGCACCGTCGTGCTCGCCATCGGCTGGGCGCTCATCGTGCGTGCGCCGCGCCGCGAAAGCGTCCGGTCACTGCCGAAGGTGCCGCCGGTCGTCGTGGCGGCGCTGACGATGCTGTTCGTCGCGAGCAGCCTGTGGTCGACGGTCACCTTCGTGCAACGGTGGCGCGACAACCCGACCGTCGACTACCTGGCGCACGCCCGTCAGTCGCTCGCCGCGAACCCGGACACGCCGCTGCTCGATCAGCCGGTCTCGATCTGGGTACTGCTGCCGGTCGCCTACCCGCACAACACCACCAGTCACCTCTTCGCGCCGCTGCGGGACCGTCCGGAGTTCGCCCGGCACACCGACTACCTGCAATTGCTCGACGACTCCGGACGCCTGATCCCCGCCGCGGTGACGCCGACCCGGAAACTCGGCCAGGGCCCCGAACCGGGCTGCGGGTACCGGGTGGAGGGAGACGGTGCGGTCTTGCCGCTCGACGGTCCGCTGATCGACTGGGAGTGGACGGCGCAGCTGAACTACTTCGCGAGCGCGGACGGTGTGGTCGAGGTCGGTCTCGATCGCAGCGACGACACGGTGACGGTTCCCGTCGAGGCCGGACTGAACCAGGTCTTCGTGCGGCTGTACGGCGCCGGCGAGGGGCTACGGCTCACACCGGAGACGCCCGGACTGGAACTGTGTGTGGGCGCGGGACCGGTCGGTTCCGTCGTCGGCGCACCGAAGGCCGGGTCGTGAGCGAGGCGGGCTACATTCGGTCGCTGACGGGCCTGCGGGCCGTCGCGGCACTGCTGGTCGTCGGCGCCCACGCGGCGTTCTGGACGGGCCGGTACACCCCCGATCTGGCCGGTGGCGCGTTCTCGAGGCTCGAGATCGGGGTCGCGATCTTCTTCGTTCTCTCCGGATTCCTGCTGTTCCGGCCGTGGCTGCTGACCGCGGCGGGGGAGCGCGCCTTGCCGTCGACGCGGACGTACCTGTGGCATCGCGCCCGCCGCATCCTGCCGGCGTACTGGATCACCGTCGCCGCGACGTACGCGATCTACCTGTTCCGGGACGACGCTGGCGAGACCGGGCTGGGCTGGTCGGGCTTCCTGCGGAACATGACGCTCACCCAGATCTACGGTCCGGGCCATCTGCACACCGGTCTCACCCAGATGTGGAGTCTCGCGGTCGAGGTCACGTTCTACCTGCTGTTACCGGTGATCGGCTGGCTGCTGGTGGTCGTCGTCTGCCGGCGGGAGTGGCACCCCATGCGCCTCGCGATCGCACTGCTCGCCCTCGTCGCGGTCTCTCCGCTGTGGACGTCGATCACCCACGGCACCGACATCACGTTCACCGCCCGGCTGTGGCTGCCCGGATTCGTAGCATGGTTCGCGGGCGGAATGCTGCTCGCGCTGGCGTCGGTGACGATCAGGCGCTGCAACCCGTACGGAACGGGTTTGCTCGCGCTCTACTTCCTGCTGCTCGCGTGCACCCCGCTGGCCGGGGAGGCGACCATCGTGCCGTCGAACGCGACCGAGGCGATCAGCAAATCCATGCTGTACCTGCTGTTCGCGACGGCGCTGATGGCGCCACTCGTGATCGGCGATCGCCCCGGCCCGCTGGGGCGGCTGTGCTCGTCGGGCCCGATGGTGTGGCTCGGGGAGATCTCCTACGAGATGTTCCTGGTGCATCTCGTCGTCATGGAATTCGTCGTCGACATGCTCGGCTACCGGACGTTCCAGGGCTCGACGGTCGGCGTATTCGTCGTCACCGTCGCGTTCTCCGTCCCGATCGCGTGGGCGCTGCATCGGACACTCGAACGCGTGATCCCCTCGGGCCCCCGGGTGGAGCGCCGGCCGATGACGGTGGTGCGGCGTGGAGCCGACCGGGTGCCCACTACGAGTCCGGTCGACTGAGGGGCGGAGAGTTCGAAGGCTGTGTCACACCTTCCCTCCGGCCGGTGTCTCCATGCCGAGTGCACGTGATCCGAGTGCACACGAGCGGAGGAGGAATCATGACCAGCAGAACCCGGATCCCCCGGGCCGAGTTGACCGGAATCTGCGGCGCGGTGGTCAAGCGCATGTCGCGCAGGATGCTCGGCGACGTGGCCGAACCGGTGGAAGTGACCTGGCACAACCGGACCACCCCCGACGTCGCGGACGACGTCGAGCTGGCCGAGAACGTGTCGATCGCGATGCTGACGGTTCTCGAGACCCTCGGGCCGGTCGAACGGGCGGTGTTCGTGCTGCACGAGGTCTTCGAGATGCCGTACGCGGAGATCGCGGAAGCGGTGGGCCGGAGGCCGGCCTCCGTGCGGCAGATCGCGCACCGGGCGCGCGAGCACGTCGGGGCACGCCGACCGCGGATGCAGGTCGACCGAGCCCAGCAGCAGGCGGTGGTCGAGAAATTCCTGGCCGCCGTCTCCACCGGTGATGTGCAGGCGCTGGTCGACGTGCTCGCTCCGGACGTCGTGGTGGTCGCCGACGGCGGCGGCATCGCGACGGCGGCGCGCAAGCCCATCGTCGGCGCCCGCCGGGTGGCGGTCTTCCTGTCCAAGGCGGCATCGCTGCCGGGTTTCGCGACGACCACGACCTGGCTCAACGGGATGCCCGGCATCCGAATCGACGTCGACGGCGAGGCCACCGCGGTGAGCGTGGTCGTCGAGGACGGCCGCATCACCCGCGTCTACGCGATCCGGAACCCGCACAAGCTGGGGTCGCTGGACAGCGTGTGGGATCTGCGGCGGTGACCGAGTGCGGTGATGTTCGCTTCAGGCGTACAGCGTCCGGGAAACGTTTCCGCGACCTGCGGCGTTGAGAACTTTATGCAGGTCCGCTCCGCACGTTTGACGGGTGGAGGAGCGGCAGGTCGCAAGGCAGCCCACTAGAGTATGAGGTGGGGTCGTGGAACCTTCGTCGGTTCCGGAGGCCGTCAGCCTGTTGTGCCGGAGCGAAACGCGGCGGGAGGACCGAGACGCAGGTCTCGGAACTGATTGCCGGAGAGTGTGAGGGAGAGCGATGTTCGAGAGGTTCACCGATCGCGCGCGGCGCGTCGTCGTCCTGGCTCAAGAAGAAGCCAGGATGCTCAACCACAACTACATCGGCACGGAACACATCCTGCTGGGTCTCATCCACGAGGGTGAAGGCGTGGCGGCGAAGTCGCTGGAGTCGTTGGGTATCTCCCTCGAAGGTGTCCGCAGCCAGGTAGAGGAGATCATCGGCCAGGGTCAGCAGGCCCCGTCCGGACACATCCCCTTCACTCCGCGTGCCAAGAAGGTCCTCGAGCTCAGCCTCCGTGAGGCGCTGCAGCTCGGCCACAACTACATCGGCACCGAGCACATCCTGCTCGGCCTGATCCGCGAGGGTGAGGGCGTCGCCGCCCAGGTCCTCGTGAAGCTGGGTGCCGACCTCAACCGTGTCCGCCAGCAGGTCATCCAGCTGCTGTCGGGTTACCAGGGCAAGGAGCCGGCCGAGGCCGGCGGCAGCCGCGGCGAGGCGGGTACCCCGTCGACGTCGCTGGTCCTCGACCAGTTCGGCCGCAACCTCACCCAGGCCGCCCTGGAAGGCAAGCTCGACCCCGTCATCGGCCGTTCGAAGGAGATCGAGCGCGTCATGCAGGTGCTGAGCCGCCGTACCAAGAACAACCCTGTCCTGATCGGTGAGCCGGGCGTCGGCAAGACCGCGGTCGTCGAGGGCCTCGCGCAGGCCATCGTCAACGGCGAGGTCCCGGAGACCCTCAAGGACAAGCAGCTGTACACGCTGGACCTGGGTTCGCTGGTTGCCGGCAGCCGCTACCGCGGTGACTTCGAGGAGCGCCTGAAGAAGGTCCTCAAGGAGATCAACACCCGCGGCGACATCATCCTGTTCATCGACGAGCTGCACACGCTGGTCGGTGCGGGCGCGGCCGAGGGCGCTATCGACGCGGCCTCGATCCTCAAGCCGAAGCTGGCCCGCGGTGAGCTGCAGACCATCGGTGCCACCACCCTCGACGAGTACCGCAAGTACATCGAGAAGGATGCCGCCCTCGAGCGCCGGTTCCAGCCGGTGCAGGTCGGTGAGCCGACGGTCGAGCACACCATCGAGATCCTCAAGGGTCTGCGCGACCGCTACGAGGCGCACCACCGCGTCTCGATCACCGACAGCGCGCTGGTCGCGGCGGCCACCCTGGCCGACCGCTACATCAACGACCGCTTCCTGCCGGACAAGGCCATCGACCTCATCGACGAGGCCGGCGCCCGAATGCGCATCCGCCGGATGACCGCACCGCCGGACCTGCGCGAGTTCGACGACAAGATCGCCGACGCCCGCCGCGAGAAGGAGTCCGCGATCGACGCGCAGGACTTCGAGAAGGCCGCGAACCTCCGCGACAAGGAGAAGACCCTCGTCGCGCAGCGTGCCGAGCGGGAGAAGCAGTGGCGTTCGGGTGATCTGGATGTCATCGCCGAGGTCGACGACGAGCAGATCGCCGAGGTGCTGGGCAACTGGACCGGCATCCCGGTCTTCAAGCTCACCGAGGAGGAGACCACGCGTCTGCTCCGTATGGAGGAGGAGCTGCACAAGCGGATCATCGGCCAGGAGGACGCCGTCAAGGCCGTCTCCAAGGCGATCCGTCGTACCCGCGCCGGCCTGAAGGATCCGAAGCGTCCGTCGGGCTCGTTCATCTTCGCCGGCCCGTCCGGTGTCGGTAAGACCGAGCTGTCCAAGGCGCTCGCGAACTTCCTGTTCGGCGAGGACGATGCCCTCATCCAGATCGACATGGGCGAGTTCCACGACCGGTTCACCGCGTCGCGTCTGTTCGGTGCCCCTCCCGGCTACGTCGGCTACGAAGAGGGCGGCCAGCTCACCGAGAAGGTGCGCCGCAAGCCGTTCTCGGTGGTCCTGTTCGACGAGATCGAGAAGGCACACCAGGAGATCTACAACACCCTCCTGCAGGTGCTCGAGGACGGCCGTCTCACCGACGGTCAGGGTCGTACGGTCGACTTCAAGAACACCGTGCTGATCTTCACCTCGAACCTCGGTACCTCGGACATCTCCAAGGCCGTGGGTCTGGGCTTCTCGGCGGGAACGGGCAGCGAGTCGAACTACGAGCGCATGAAGCTCAAGGTTCACGACGAGCTCAAGAAGCACTTCCGCCCCGAGTTCCTCAACCGTATCGACGACATCATCGTCTTCCACCAGCTCTCGCAGAACGAGATCATCCAGATGGTGGACCTGATGATCGGTCGCGTCGAGGCGCAGCTGAAGAACAAGGACATGGACATCGAGCTGACCGAGCAGGCCAAGTCGCTGCTCGCGAAGCGCGGCTTCGATCCCGTCCTGGGTGCGCGACCGCTGCGTCGCACCATCCAGCGCGAGATCGAGGACCAGCTGTCGGAGAAGATCCTCTTCAACGAACTGGGCCCGGGCCAGATCGTCCTGGTCGACGTCGAGGGCTGGGACGGCGAGGGCGCCGGCGAGAACGCGAAGTTCACGTTCCACGGATCCCCGAAGCCGGTCAAGGTTCCGGACTCGCCTGCCGAGGCGCTGGCCGGTGCCGGTGACTCCACCCCCTCCGAGGGCGGTTCGGCCGAGTAGGTTCACGTAAAGCGACGCCCCGCGAGCGAAAGCTCGCGGGGCGTCGTCGTGTCACGAGGCCTGAGTCCGAATCTCGGTTCCGGTGAGGGCAGAGCTCGTCGACACCGTGACGTGGGCGGCGCGCCGGGTGCGGTCCGGTCCGAACAGCGCCGATTCCTGCCGCGCCCACCGGTCCCAGTGCGGGCGGAATATCTCGCCGTCCCGTTCCAGTGCCCGACGCATCCGGTCGTCCGGGTGGGCGTCGACGAAAACCCGGACCGCGAAGTACTCCCGGGCGACGCCGCACGTCGACCCGGCGCCGTCGACGACGAGGTACCGGTGACGGCGGACGGCACGCCACTCCGCGTAGTCGCCGCGGTGCCAGTCGTACCGGCGGTACCGCGGGATCCGGCCGTGCCGGGCCGGGGAGAGGACTTGTCGGACCAACCGCGGAACCGCGGCGGCGAGGCCGTCCCAGCCGGGGTACAGGTCGTCCATGCGAACTGTCGGGGCGTCGTCCAGCGCCGCGGCGACCCGCGCGGCAAGCGTCGACTTGCCGCCGCCGGATGGTCCGTCGATGCCGATCAGGATCGGTCCTCGTCCGCGGTGCCGGAGATGGCGCCTGTGCGCGGCGTGCGCGAGCGCGACGATTCGGGCCGTGCTCTCGGCGAGCGCCGGGAGGTCGGTGTCGACGGTCATGGGCAGCACGCTATGCCAGATCCGGGGCTCGCCGGCGCAGCATCGGCATTTCGGGCCACGCACCGGTCGGGATGGTGTGGACTGGCCGGATGACATCCGCAGCGGCGGGGACTCGTCCCGCTCGGGCCCCACTCGTCCTGGCGGCGCTGATCCTCGTCGCCGCTGTGGCGAACCTGAACCTGGCGGTCGCGAATGTCGCGTTGCCGGACATCGGCAAGGCGTTCGACGCGAGCCAGACGCAGCTCAACCTGATTGCCGTCGGCTACTCGGTAGGACTTGCAGGTTCGGTGCTCTACCTCGGAGCACTCGGCGACCGGTACGGGCGCAAGATGATGCTGGTACTGGGGATGGCGCTGTCCGTGCCGGCATCCGTCATCGCCTCGACGGCGCCGACCGTCGAGGTGTTGATCGTCGCCCGACTGCTCGGTGGCGTCGCGGCCGGCATGGCCTTCCCGACCACTCTCGCGTTGATCACCGCGCTCTGGTCGGGGCCGGGACGGACGAAGGCGATCGCGTTGTGGTCCGCGATCGGTGGCGGTATCTCGTCGCTCGGCCCGCTCGTGTCCGGGGCCCTGCTGAAGTCGTTCGAGTGGGGCTCGGTGTTCCTGGTGACGGTCCCGTTGGCGCTGGTGGCGCTGGGCGCGGCGGTGGTGTTCGTGCCGAGCCACGTCAACGAGTCCGCCGACCCGGTCGATCATCTCGGCGGCATCGTCTCGGTGATCCTGGTGGCGGCGCTGGTGCTGGGAATCAACTTCGCCCCCGTCGCCGGAATGCGTACGACGGCACTGTCGATGTTGTCGGTGGCTCTGGCCGCCGGGGTGGCCTTCGCCGTCCGGCAGCTACGCGCGAGGTTCCCTCTCTTCGACCTGCGGGTGGCTCGCCGCCGCATCTTCTGGGTCGCGGCGGTCGCGGGCATAGTCGTCTTCGGAACGCTCATGGGGACCTTGTTCATCGGACAGCAGTTCATGCAGAACGTGCTCGGGTACTCGACGTTGGCGGCAGGATCGGCCGGTCTGCCCGCCGCAGCCGTCATGGTGGTGGTCGCCCCGCAGTCCGCGAAGCTCGTCGAGTCGCACGGTGCCAGATTCACGTTGCTGCTGGGGTACGCGGCGATCGTCCTGGGACTGCTGGTGGCGCTGTTGTTGTGGAAGGAGGACGCGCAGTACTGGAAGATCGCGCTCGGCTACATGTTCCTCGGAGCGGGTGTGGGTCTGGCTGGTACGCCCGCCTCGCATTCGCTGACCGGGTCGGTGCCGGTGTGGCGGGCGGGAATGGCGTCGGGCACCGCGGACCTGCAGCGCGACCTGGGCGGAGCCATCGTGCAGTCGGTGCTCGGCGCGCTGCTCACCGCCGGGTACGCGGCGTCCTTCGCCGCCGCGATCGCCGCCGCCCCGCAGTCCGGTGACGTCGGTGACCAGACCCAGGCGGCGCTCGAGAAGTCCTTCGCCGGCGCCGAGAACGTGGCGGAGCGGTACCCGCAGTACGCGGACGCGATCACCGCTGCCGCCCGCGCAGCGTTCCTCGACGGGGACTCCCGGGCATATGTCGCGGCCATCGTGATCGTCCTGGTCGGCGCATCGCTGGTCTTCTTCGCCTACCCGCGCCGCGACGGGGAGCGGGAACTGCTCGAGCGCTATCGCGAGATCGACCGGGCGGCAGCCGAGCGCGCCGAGTCGCGGTCCTGAGCTCCGTCAGTCCCCGGCGCCCGTCGCCACCCGGGGCGACGACGGCCGCATCAACAGTGCCGCGGCCAGGAAACACAGCGCCCCGATCAGCGTGCCGAGGTTCGCGGCCGTCGCGCTCTCCGGCCGATGCGTTCCGGGGACGAGCAGGGCGCCCGCCGCGGACACCCCGAAGGCGACCGAGCCGATCGCGCCGAGCCACGTGCTGCCCCAGTTCCGCGCGTGCGGATCCCACAGCCCGTCGACGTCCGTGGTGGCGACGACGGCGAGCGCTGAGGCCACGAGGAAACACAGCGAACCGAACACGTCCGGCTGCCAGACGAATTCGCGGTGCTCGGGCACGGTCAGGCTGTGTACGAGGGCGGCGCCGGTGCTGACGTTGAACAGCAGGGTGCCGACGAACTGCACGAAGGCCGACCACCAGTCGTACCGGTCCACCCGTGATGTCGAGGCGGTGGGAACCAGGCGTCCGCTCAGCCGGAGTTGGATGAAGGCGGCAACGGTGAAGAACAGAGAGCCCACGAAGTACGTGAGGTTGTCGGCCTCGCTGCCCACCCTCGTCGCGTAGCCCGGGAGCGCGCCCACTGCGAACAGGATCGAGCCGATCGCGAAGCCGAGCGATTCGCGGCGTAGCCCGACCTTCTCCAGCTGTCCCATGCAAGTACACGATAGGGGGTAGTTTGCGAGGAGGACGTGGACCTACCGACGAGAGGGGATCTGCACATGCCCACACGCACCGCACGTACCGCCTGGAACGGGACACTCGAAAAGGGTTCGGGTCAAGTGGAACTCACCAGTTCGGGAGTCGGCACGTTCGAAGTGTCGTTTCCGAAGCGGGCAGCGGACGATGCCGGGGGTACGACCAGTCCCGAGGAGCTGATCGCGGCGGCGCACTCGTCCTGCTATGCGATGCAGTTGTCGGCGTTGATCGGGGAGGCGGGCGGTACCCCGCAGAGCCTGGACATCCGCGCCGACGTCTCGCTCGGGCCGGACGACCCCGGATTCAAACTGACCGGCATCGTACTCACGGTGCGCGCAGAGGTCGACGGCCTGGACGCTGCGGGGTTCGCCCGCGTCGCCCAGGCCGCCAAGGAGTCCTGCCCGGTGAGCAAGGCTCTGACCGGCGTCGCCATCACGCTGGACGCCGCGCTCGAGTAGCCCCCTGGTTGTGAGCGCTCGAACGTACTGGGGCGGAAAGGTTCCCGATTCTCAGGTGCGTTCGAGCCTCGCCCGGATCTGTTCCATCTTCGCGCGTAGTTCGTCCTGGCTGACGATGCCGCGATCGAGGAAGGTATGCGCGGTGGTGATGGCTGACCGCGAGTGCACCGGGAACTGGCTGTAGATGGTTTCGCCGAGTTCGTCCTCGGTGTGGCGGCGTTCGAGGTTGTCCCACGATCCGCGCCACGACAGGCACTCGCAGGTGGCCTGCATCGCCGACTCCCAGGGATCGGGCTTGCGGTCGGTGTCGTCGAGGTCGCCGGCTCGTTCGTTCCCCGGTTGCAGTGTTCGCAGAATGACCTCGTAGCCCTGTGTCGCGGTCATCGGCCGCCTCCTGCCGACGGTGCCTTCGATGCGTCCCAGTCCGCCGTGGGCAGTGCCACGCCGATCATCGTGTCGCGGGTGACGATCTTCTGGAGTTGTTCCTCCGTCCAGCCCTCGGTGCCCTCCGGTCGCATCGGCATCACCATGAACCGGGACTTCTGGTTGGAGTCGTGCACGCGCACTTCGACATTCGACGGGAAGTGCAGGCCGAACTCGGCGAGTACCTCGCGGGGACGGCGGACCATGCGACGCCGGTAGTTCGGCGTCCGGTACCAGTCCGGCGACATGCCGAGCACGGGCCGCGGATAGCACGAGCACAGGGTGCACACGATCACGTTGTGCACCTCGGGGGTGTTCTCGAGAACGTAGAAGAACGTGTAGTCGCTCGGTGTGCCGCTGCCGGTCGGGTCACGCCAGTCGATACCCACCTCCTTGCACGTCTCGGTGCCGTTCTCGAGCAGTCGCTTCTTGAACTCGGGGTCGGTCCAGGCCTTGGCTACCAGCTTGGATCCGCCTGAAGGCCCGATGGATTCGGCCCACTCGGAGAATCGGCGGTGGTCCTCGGCCGAGAAGAGTCCCTTCTCGATGGCGAGCTCGCGCAGGGCGAGCTCGAGGACCTCGAACTCACTGATCTCCTCGGAGGCCTGGATGGGCTTGTGTGGATCGCTCACTTCTCCTCCTCACTCGTTCGTCCCGGCAGGCCGGAGCCAGCCTTCTGCGCACTCGGTCTCGAGTGTGTCGACGGGGAACCCGGTGTAGCGGGGCCACAGATCGGTCTGCTTGAAGCGGACGACGTAGAAGGGTTCCTTGCGTCCGGTCTCGAGCTTGTCGAACGCCTCGTCCTCCGGTATCACCCACTCGGGGCGGTGTTCGACGACGGTCCCTTCCTGATTGCGCACGAACGCCTGTGTGCGGGTGTGGAACAGGCTCGTCTGGTCCTTCACGACCACGCGGTCGCCCACCTTGAACTTGGGGGTCATTTCCGTTCCTCCTGAAGCCGGGCGCGCACTTGGTCGACGCGGTCGCAGAGTTCGTCGAGGGGGATGAGGCCCTTGTCGACCATCACCTTGGCCGCCACGGTGAGCCATCGGGCGTAGTACGGATAGCCGAAGTACTGCGTCTCGCCGAGATCGACCTCGGCCCGCCGACGCATCTCCGCATTCCACGAGCCCCGCCAGGCCAGGCACTCGCAGGTGACGTAGGTGTTCAACTCCCACGCCTCTTCGCCCTTCTCCAGGTACGGGACCGAGAGCGCGGGCTGCCCGCCGACGTCGTGGAGGACGTGCCGCAGGACGTCGTACCGTGCGTTGGAGATCGTGTACGGCGAATCCTGGACGTCGTGCTCCGCTGGTGCGATCTTGGCCAGACCATCGGTGAGCGTTTGGAATCGGGCTTGGTTTTCGGTGGTCATGGAGGTCTCCCTTCCATGTGGGTTCGGGGTGCTTGTGCGGTCGTTTTCGAAACCTCGCCAGTGCCCCTCCTACGGTCGCGCTGTGCCGGTCGTCGTCGCGTCGTACACGGCAGTGGGAACCGGCCCGTGAGTCGCCCTGCGCTGTGCGCGTTCGGTGAGGAATGCGAAGGTGAGGCCGAGGCACAGCCACAATGTCGCCTGGGTCGCCAGCGACGAGATTCGGAACTCCCACAGCAAAGTTGCGGGGAAGTCGTCTCCCACCTCGTTCACACTCGGCAGCAGGAGGTAGCCGACCGTCACGATCACCAGGAACGTGAGGATCGAGGCGCCGACCCTGATCGTCCAGTACCTCTGGGAGACACGGATCTTCGCCGTGTACACCGCCGCGCTGACTGCGAGCAGTCCGAGCGCGAGCGCCGCCAACCACAGCCAGGTTCGCTGGTCGATCGTCTCCGGGTCGCCTACCGCGGGTGGGTTCGCCGGGTACTTGAAGAACGGCACCGCCTCGACCGCGAGCCAACCTCCTGCGGCCAGACCGAGTGCCAGCAGCGGACCCGCCACGGTCGTGAACCGTCTCGCGTAGTGGGCGACGACTCCGAAGATCGCGCCGATCGCGATACCGGCGAGAGTGGTCGCCAGGAACAATCCCGCGCGCTGGCCGTCCCGTGAGACGAGCGCGTCGTCACCGTGCGAGTGTGCCGCCGTCCCGGCTTCGTGGTCGTGTGATCCTTCGGCGTCGGCGGCGGGAGCCGACTCCTCGATGGCGATCGCCGCGGCGACGTGTGGTTCGCCGAGTGCGAAGGCCACGGCACCGGTCAGCACGCCGGCGATCAGTCCCGCGAGCAGGCCGCGGAGCAGCAGACTTCGCAGCGATCCTGCTAGTGGCATGGGAGCCCCAGGAGGTGCCGGCCGTCGTGCATCAGTTCGTGCATGTACATTCCGCTGCGCGAGATCGCGCCCTGATCGAATCCGACCAGGTAGAGGGTGAGCAGCGCGACGAGCACGACGCCGACCGCGACGAGCGCGATTCCGAGCGATTCGATTGCCCTGTCGGGACTGTGGACGAGAGTCATGTTTCCTCCTGGGGTGCGCCCCGGAGCGGGTGGGAGAGAGGGGCGGATCCGGCACCGAGGCCCAACCGTGCGAGCGGCCCGGCGGATCAGGATCCGAAGGCGGCGTGCAGTCTTGCCCGACGACGAGCCGACGGGGGTCGAGTGGCCTGCTCTTCGGCGTCGGATCGAGGGCAGTTCCGACGCTACACGCGACGGTTCCACGCCTGCACGCGGTTGTGCTGATCGCACAACCGCGGGGACGGACCGGACACCGTGAGAGTGGCGGGGCTCGGCGACCCCTCGACGCCGAACCCCGCCGAGCACGGGACCTGCCGACAACTACTGCAGCAGAATCGATTCACCGCCCGAGAAGACTGAATCGTGTACTTCGAGCACTGCGGGGACGGTTCCGGCGGGCACGTCGAACACGATCGTGGCGTCCACGGAGTTGCCGGGATTGATCTGTTCGAACGGCACACCCTGGTCGAGGGTGAAGGTCGCCATGTCGTCGACCGAATACTGCCGTCCCTGTGCGTCGACCATCTTCTGTGCCGAGGTGGTGAAGCTCTGCTCCCGATCGCCGATGTTGCGGACGGTCATCCGTACGAGGACGAACTGCCCCTGCGCCTTCTCGGTGAGGTACTCGTTCGTCCCGACCGTGGGAACTCCGGCTTCCACCCCGTGCACGACGAACTCGAACTTGCCGTCGCGGACAGGGGTTCCGATCCGGGCATCCGACGGTCGTTCGACGGCGGCGCCGGCCTCGCGGGCTTCCCGAGTGGGGCCGTCGCCCGATCCTCCGGTGGCCGCGACGATCGCGATGATCGCGACAACGGCGACGCCGAGCGAGGTCAGTACCTTGTGTCGGCCGAACCAGTTCTTCTTCGCGGGTGGGGGAGGCGTGTAGCCGGGTTGCTGCGGATGCGGGAACTGCTGCGGAGCGCTCACCGAGCTTCCTTTCGATGTTCGTGGCGCGCAGTCGGGTGGCGGCGCGCGTCGTGCTGTGACGAGCACATCGCAGTGGCGCTGTCGGCGTCTTCCTCCTCATGGACCGATCGTCTCCTCATTTCGTACTGTTCGCGCCTGCGACGATCCGACCTCCGTCGGATGCCGCGGTGTCGGTCGAATTGCGTACCGTCCTCCTCGTGAATCCCGAGAGAGCTGTGCGGATCCGGCGTCGAGTGTGGACCGTGCTCGCGGTGTCGTTCAGTGCGTTCTGCTCGCTCATGACCGTCGGGCTCGCGTCGATGTCGGCGAACACGCCGGCGTGGAACCACGGGGTGGGACTCGTCCTCAACCTCGTCGCCGCGGCGGCACTGGTGTGGCGGCACGAGCGTCCCTGGCTGGTGCTGGCGATCGCGCTGGTCGGCCCGATCGTGTTCGAGACCGATGCCACCGCCGCTCTCGTCGCGCTCTTCGCAGTTGCCGGGGTTGCACGCGGATACCGGTTGGCCGGTGCGGCGGTCGCGGTCTGGGTGGCGTGCGCGGTGTCCCTGCTGTACGACGCGCATCGCCTGCGTGAGTACTCGGTTCTCACGATGGCCTCGGAGAAGCCCGAGGACGGCAGCCCGATGCCCCAGTACGTCGTCGCGGCGTGGATCCCGCTGCTGGTCGCGGCGATCGTCGTCGCCCTGGTTCTGGCGTCGGCGACCGTGGTTCGTACGCGGAGCGCGCTGGTGGAGGCGGAACAGGTGCGAGACGCGGCGACCGAACGCAGCGACGTGATGCGCGACGAGATGATCCGGGCCGAGGAACGGACCCGGATCGCTCGGGACATGCACGACACGCTGGCCGCCGGTCTGAGCCGCATCTCGCTGTTCGCGGGAGCCCTGCAGGTCAATGCTGCCGACGATCCGGAGAAGGTCGTCAACTCGGCGGCACAGATCCGAGCCACCGCCCACGAGTCGCTCGACGATCTCAAGAGCATCGTGGGGGTCCTGCGCGGCACCGGTGGTCCCCAGCAGTCGGCCCGGCACCAGGGAATCGACGCGGTGCCCCAGTTGGTGCAGGCGGCCCGTGCCGCCGGCATGCACTGCACACTGGCCACCGACCTCGCACCGGGTGACGTGGGTGTGTTGTCGGGGCACGTCTGTTTCCGCGTGGTGCAGGAGTCGTTGACCAATGCCCAGAAGCACGCGTCCGACCAGATCGTCGCGATCTCCCTCGAAGGTGCACCCGAGCGCGGGATCCGGATCCTGGTCCGGAACGCGTTGAGCAACAGTGTCACCGAAGTCGGAGTCGGATCGAGGACCGGGTTGCGCGGGCTGGCGGAGCAGGCGCGGGAGATCGGTGGGTCCTTCGAGGCCGGGCGTATCGGATCGGAGTTCGTGGTGAGTTGCTGGGTTCCCTGGACTGCTTGATCGGCCGGAAATGTCGGTGTCGGCCGCTAATCTGTCCACACTATGGAAGACCTTGGGGGAATTACGGTTCTGATCGTCGACGACGATCCGTTCGTTCGACGGGGGGTAGCGGACATTCTCGAGCCTGCACAGGACATCGTGGTGGTGGGGTGTGTGAGTGACGGCGACGAGGTGCCTGCCGCGGTGGCGTCGCTGCAGCCGCACGTCGTGCTGATGGATCTGAAGATGCGCCGGACAGGCGGTCTCGAGGCGACGCGCAGCCTGATGGAGCTGGAGTCGCCGCCGAAGGTGATCGCGATGACCGCGATGGACGTGGACGACCTCGTCGTGCAGGCCGTCGCGGCCGGTGCGCACAGCTTCCTGAGCAAGGACGAGGCCCCGCTCACCTTCCATCAGTCGGTCCGTGTGGTGGCGTCGGGAAACACGCTTTTCAGCCCGGAGGCCCTGCGGCGCATAGTGTCCGAGAGCGAAGGGACGGCTGGTTCGACGCCGGTGGTACGCCCCGATCTGAGCAGGCTCACCGAGCGGGAGCGGGAAGTCCTGACCGTGCTCGCCGAAGGTGAATCGAACGCGGACATCGGCCGCCGGCTGTTCCTCGGCGAGACCACGGTGAAGTCGCACGTATCGGCGATCTTCGAGAAGCTCGGTGTGCGCAATCGTGTCGAGGCCGCCCTGCAGGCCTACCGAGCAGGCCTGGTCGTCTGACCTGGACACTTGCCCTACTTCGTGGGATTCGTCTGATTTCCGCAGGTCGTGCCCTATCCGATGGTCTGCGACTCGCGCAAGTAACCCGACCGTGATAAATCTAGTGACCTAGATCACACATCCAGTGGAGTGACGGCTGTCGGGGACGTCGGATCGCGAGACCAGGGAGGGCACATGGGGAGCCTGAAGATTCACCCTCAGATCCGCATCGACGACTACACCAAGTCCGGTGTCTGGACTCAGGACACCGTCCAGCAGTTACTGGCCGAAAGGGTGCGAGAGCGAGGCAGTCAGCTCGCGGTCGTCGACCCGGTGGACAAGTCCGAGTACGTGGACGGGGTCCCCGGCCGGGTCACCTGGGCCGAGTTGGACGCCGAGGTCGATCGGCTCGCGGCGATGCTGTTGCGCGCCGAGGTCCGTGCCGGTGAGGTCGTCGGTGTCCAGCTGCCCAACACCGTCGAGCAGATCGCCGTCGTGCTGGCCGTCTGGCGGATCGGGGCGATCGTCTCGCTGCTCGCCGTTCACTCGACCGAACCCGAGATCGTCGAGGTGTGCAACGAATCGTGTGTGAGCGCCTTCGTCACCGCGGCTCGGATCGGCTCCAATCACGTTGCCGAACGGGTGATCTCGGTGCGAACGCAGATCCCGACGTTGCGGACCGTTCTCTCGTACGGCGTCGGCGTGCCGGACGGTGTCGTCCGGATAGGCCACGGCGTCGCCACCGCCGCGGACATCGCAGAGGTTGCGGCGCACGTCGCGGCCGACAGTCCCGCGGCGGACGACTGCATCGCGATCTGCTGGACGTCCGGCACCGAGGGCCGGACCAAGGGCGTTCCGCACGCGCACTGCGAGTCCCTCGCCCACGCGCGTGGTGTCGTCGAGGCGGCGGGCCTCACCGCCGACGACGTGATCCTCAACCCGTTCCCGATGATGACGTCGGCGGGAATCATCGGGACGATGCTGCCCTGGCTGTCCACGGGATGTGTTCTGGTGCAGCATCAGCCGTTCCGTTTGGACGTGTTCGTGCGGCAGATCGCCGAGGAGAAGGTCACGTACACGGCCGGACGCCCGTCGATGCTGGCCGCCGTCGACGTCATGGAGGGGCCGTCCGTCGACCTGTCCACCCTCACCCGGATCGGGGTGGGCGCGGGGCCGCTGGACCCGCAGACCGTGCAGCGCTGGCGGGAGCGGTACGGCGTGGAACTGGTGAACTTCTTCGGCACCATCGAAGGTGTCACGCTGCGGTCCGACCCCGACGCCCGCTCGGACGATCGGCCGCACGCGATGCTGTACCCGCGTTCCGGTCACGGGCGGGGCACCGTGCTCAAGCTGGTCGATCAGCAGACCGGTGCCGAGATCGTCGATCCCGGTGTGCTCGGCGAACTACGCGTCAAGGGGCCGACGGTGTTCTCCGGGTATCTCAACCCGGCGCGCGACCGCGACCCGTTCGATGCGGACGGTTTCCTGATGACCGGCGATCTGTTCGTGATCGACGGCCCCGACGACGCCTATCTGCGCTTCGTCGACCGGGCGTCGGACATCATCCGGCGGGGCGGCGTGCGGATCGGGTCGGTCGATCTCGAGACGATGATCGCCGAGCATCCGGCCGTGTCGGACGCTGCGGTGATCGGCTGCCCCGACGGTCGGCTGGGTGAGCAGGTGGTCGCCGTCGTGGCGTGCCGGCCCGGCGCCGCCATCAGTCTCGAGGAGATCGGGCAGTTCCTGGTGGATCGCGGTATCGATCCCGGGGAGACGCCGCAGCGCCTGGTGATCGCAAAGGGGTCCGCGGGGTTGCCCCGCAGCAGCACCGGCAAGGTGCTCAAGCGCGTCCTGAGGGAGGAACTGGCGCGGCGCTGACCGGTCCGGCGGCGGGCGCGGAACAAGTCGCGTCCGCCGTGTGTTCGAATGCGTCGTGACCATCGAGAGCAATGTCGGCGCCGAGCCCGCCGAGAACGAGCCCGCTGCGCCGACCGCCCTGATCGAGGTGTGGTCGGACGTCGCCTGCCCCTGGTGCTACATCGGTAAGCGCCGCTTCACGGCGGCCCTCGACCGGTTCGAGGATCGGGATCGGGTCTCGGTGGTGTGGAGGTCGTACCAACTCGCGCCGGACACCCCGGTCGGCGCGCGCCGCGGTGAACTCGAGGCGCTCGTCGAGCTCAAGGGGATGCCCGCCGAGCAGGTGCGTCAGATGTTCCAGCACGTCGCCGCGACGGCCGCGGCCGACGGGCTGGTCATGGACTTCGACACCGTGATCGCCGCCAACACGTTCGACGCGCACCGCTTGCTGCATCTCGCGGGGGAGCGCCGGGATGCGCTGCTGGAGGCGCTGTTCCGGGCCCACTTCACCGACGGGAAGGTGATCGACGACCGGAACGTGCTGGCCGACCTCGCGGCGAGCGTCGGGATGGACGCCGCCGAGGCGGCGGCCGCACTCGCCGGCGACGCCGGCGCCGACCTGGTGCGGGCCGACCTCACGGCGGCCGGGCAACTCGGGGTCTCAGGGGTGCCGTTCTTCGTCGCGAACCGCCGACTCGCGGTGTCGGGGGCGCAGCCGCAGGACGTGTTCACGGAGTTGCTGCGGCGGGCCGTCGCGGACGCCGACGCCGAAGGTGCGGACAGCGGTGCAGCCCCCGGCGGGAATGCCGAGGGCTGCGCCGACGATTCGTGCGCGGTCTGAGCTAGCGGACCGCCCGCCGGGCCCCGCGTTCGGTGAGGAAAGCGAAAGCCAGGCCGAGTGCCAGCCACAGTGTGGCCTGGGTGGCGAGGGACGAGATGCGGAACTGCCACAGCAGGGTGGCGGGGAAGTCCTCGCCGACCTCGTTGATTCCGGGTAGGGCGAGGTAGCCGATCGTGACCACCGCGAGGAACGCGGCAACCTGTCCGATGACACGGGTCGTCACCAGGTCCTGATCCCGCAGCGCACGCCCCGCGTAGACGGCCGCCGCAACGGCGAGCAAGCCGAGGAGCACCGAGGCGAGCCACAGCAGGGTCCGCTCGTTGATGGTGTCCGGGTCGCCGACCGCCGGCGGGTTGGCGGGGTACTTGAAGAACGGCACGGCTTCGATTGCCAGCCAACCGAATCCAGCCACCGCGATGGCGAGGGGGGTGCCCGCCATCGCGGTGAACCGGCGTGCGTAGTGCACGACTACCGCGAAGATCGCGCCCAGCGCCAGGCCGGCGAGCGTCGTCGCGAGGAACAGGCCGAAACGTTGCCCGGTACGGCTGACGAGGGCGTCGTCGCCGTGGGAGTGTCCCTCCGGCTCAGCGGCTTCCGCGCTGTGATCGTGCGGAGCGGTCTCGCCCGCGTGGTGGTCCGGTTCGGCCGGTGCGGCGGATTCCTCGATCTCGATCGCGGCCTGCACGTGCGGCTCACCGAGCGCGAATGCGACGACACCGCCCAGCAGGCCGGCGATCAGGCCGGCCAGTAGTCCGCGCAGAAGTAGGGTCCTGAGGCTTTCGGTGACGGGCGTCAGTGTGTTCAGTGGCACGGCAGGCCCAGCAGGTGTCGGCCGTCGTGCATCAATTCGTGCATGTACATGCCGCTGCGGGAGATTGCGCCCTGGTCGAACCCGACCAGGTAGAGCGCGAGCATGGCGAGCAGCACTACTGCCGCCGCGATGAGTGCGACAGCGGCCGAATCGGCCGACTTGTCGGGTGAATAGGCGATTGCCATCGGTGCCTCCTGGGGATTACGCGTCCCGCTAGGTCCATGCGATGGCCGGGGTGTCTGGCTTTCGAGGGCAGCCCCTCGATCACAGTGGCGCGACCGCTCCGGAATGGCACCGGATTACCGTCGATCCATCGCTCTGTCGAGCGAACTCTGGCATCCCGAAGTCACGGTGTCAATCGGATGATCGACACCGTGACCGATTTGTCCGTTACCGGCTCGGTTCGTCGTCGAACCGGATGCGGTGGATCAGGATTCGGGCTTCGCCGCCACGTCGAGGACCACCTCGAACTCGAGCAGCGAGGCGCCGGTCGCGACGGGCTTCGCGCGCTCACCGGCGTGCGCCTCGCGGGCGGGCCCGCTCGCCCACGCCTGGAAGGCCTCGTCCGATTCCCACTGAGTCACCACGAAGTAGCGGCCCTCGCCCTTGACCGGACGCAGCAGCTGGAACCCGAGGAATCCGGGGGAGTTCTCCACGGCGTGCGCGCGGTTCGCGAACCGCTTCTCCAGTTCGGGTCCGGCACCCTCGGGTACCTCGATTGCATTGATCTTCACGACTGCCATGCTCGCGAGGGTACTCCGGGCCCACGCGGGTTCTCCCCGAGTCGCCGGCGGTTCGGCTACCGTCGGATCCGTGTTGCACGACGAGGGTGGGACGGGGCGGCCGATACTGCTCCTGCACGGGCTCATGGGCAGTGCCAGAACGTGGTCGCGGCACGTGTCGTGGTTGCGCGAACACGGCCACGTCTACACGTTCGACGCGGCCGGGCACGGGCGGCCGATCGACGGGGAGCCGACCACGGAGCTGTTCGTGGCCGACCTCGCCGCTGCTGTCGCCGGACTGGACGAGCCGCTCACCGTGATCGGGCACTCGATGGGGGCGCTGCACGCGTGGTGCTTCGCCGCGGCGCACCCCGATCGCGTACGCGCGTTGGTGCTCGAGGACATGGCGCCGGACTTCCGTGGACGCACCGCACAGGACTGGGCCGCAATGGTTTCCGCGTGGCCACAGCCGTTCCCCACCGAGGACTCCGTGCTCGAGTACTTCGGTGAGGTTGCGGGCCGCTACTTCCTCGATTCGTTCGAGCGGCGCCCGGACGGCTGGTATCTGCACGGTGACGTCGAGACGTTCCGCGACATCTCGGAGGAGTGGGGCACCCGCGATTTCTGGGCGCAGTGGGACGCCGCCCGCGCGCCCGCGCTGCTCATCGAGGGCGAGTTCACGATCACTCCCGAGGGGCAGATGCGTCGCATGCTCGACGGCCACGACGCCCGGTACGTGTGGGTGGCGCAGGCCGGCCACCTCGTCCACGACGACCAGCCCGAGCGGTATCGGACCGCGGTGGAGGAGTTCCTGACGTCGCTGCGCTGACGGTGGTCAGCGACTGCCCTCGCCGGCCAGCGCGAACATCCCGTCCTCGGTCTGCTCGATCAAACCGTCCACCAGCAGCGAGTCCAGCGCGCGGTCGCGTTGTCCGGGATCGCTGAGCCACACCAGGTCCAGCTGGGCGCGTTCGACCGGGTGCGCGCTGCCGCGCAGTACGTCCATCAGCCTCCCGCGGACCTGGCGGTCGGTGCCCGCGAACTTCTGCACCTTGCGGGGTTCTCCGGTGTACGCGGGGCGCCCGGCCTCCACCCACGCACAGCGCGGCAGCGGGCAGTTCGCGCAGTCCGGGGTGCGGGCGGTGCAGATCGTCGCTCCCAGCTCCATCAACGCCGCGGAGAACCGTGCCGCCCGTTCGCGGGTGCGGGGCAACAATGCGTCGACGTCGGCCATGTCGCGCCTGGCCGACGGGTTGCCCTGATCCGCCCGGCCGTGCACCGCACGCGCCACGACGCGTCGAACGTTGGTGTCCACTACGGGAACCCGCTGTCCGTACGCGAAGCAGGCAACCGCGCGGGCGGTGTAGTCGCCGATGCCGGGCAGGCTCAGCAGCACGTCGACATCGGCCGGGACCACGTCGTCGTGCTCACGTGCCAGCACGCCCGCGCACTCGTGCAGGCGCAGTGCCCGCCGCGGGTATCCGAGCTTGCCCCACGCGCGTAGGACGTCGGCCTGGCTCGAGGCCGCCATGAGCGAGGGCACCGGCCAACGGCGCACCCACTCCTCCCAGATCGGGGCGACGCGGACCACCGGCGTCTGCTGCAGCATGATCTCGCTCATCAGGATGTGCCAGGCGGTGACGCCGCCCCGGCGCCACGGCAGGTCCCGCGCCTGTTCGTCGTACCACCGCAGCAGCGCCGCGCCGTCGACCGACCCGGAAGACACCGAAGACCCCGAAGACACCGAATCCCTCATCCTTCTCCGTTCACCACTCCGGGCTTTCGTCATCGGTCCAATCGAGACGGCAGGCGGCGGAGGGTGCACAATTGCCCCATGCCCAATTCCAACCCGATCTCCGCTTGGAAAGCCCTCAAGCAGGGTAACGAGCGTTTCGTCAGTGGTACCCCGCTGCATCCGAGCCAGGGTATTGCCGACCGTGCGAAGCTGGTCGACGCCCAGCATCCGACCGCAGTGATCTTCGGCTGCGGTGACTCCCGAGTCGCCGCCGAGATCATCTTCGACCAGGGCCTCGGCGACACGTTCGTCGTCCGCACGGCCGGTCACGTGATCGACAGTGCCGTCCTCGGATCCATCGAGTACGCCGTCGCGGTCCTCAATGTCCCGCTGATCGTCGTGTTCGGCCACGACAGCTGCGGCGCCGTCAAGGCCACACTCGACGCCCTCGACAACGGTGCCATTCCGGCCGGCTTCATCCGTGACGTCGTCGAGCGCGTCTCGCCGTCGATCCTGATGGGTCGCCGTGAGGGCCTGAGCACCGTCGACGACCTCGAGCGCCGTCACGTCGTGGAGACCGGCTCGCTGCTGATGCAGCGGTCGCGGATCATCTCCGAGGCCGTCGAGGCCGGCAAGTGCGCCATCGTCGGCGTCACCTACAAGCTCGCCGAGGGCGACATCAAGCTGCAGAGCGTCGTCGGCGACGTCGGCGAGTCCGTCGACTGACACCTCCGTCACAGGGGCCCCGGAGCGATATCGGCTCCGGGGCCGCCGGTGTGCGCGGAGCCGGGGCGGCACTTCTTTAATGCATGGTCCGGCAGCTTCGGGGGAGCGACACGCCGAGGCTGCTCAGGCGGGTACCGGCCGGGGCCAATTACGGTTGAGTCGTGCTTGAACCGAACGGACCGTTGCCCCCGGAGATCTACTGGCGCCGGCGGGCGCTCGCCATCGGCGCCGCCGTCGTGGTGCTCGCGCTGATCGTCTGGATCGTCCTGTCCATCGGCGGCGGTGACGACGACTCCGAGTCGACCGCCGCCGCGGCCACGTCCGAGCTGACGGAATCGAGCGAGGCGCCGACGACGTCGCAGTCCGAGGATCCGTCGGGAACCTCGGGTGCCGACTCGTCCTCCACGACGACGGCGAGCAGCACCACGTCGGCCAACCCGTCCAAGGACTGCGCCGACCAGTCGCTCGCGCTCAAGGTGACCCCGGACCAGCCGCAGTACAAGGCGGGTGACGAGCCGGGCTTCACGATCGCCATCACGAACATCGGCACCAACGCGTGCGAGCGCGATCTCGGGTCGGGCCTGCAGCAGGTGCTCGTGTACTCGCTCGACGGCGCGAACCGCCTGTGGTCCAACGTCGACTGCTTCCCGTCGTCGGAGCCGGAGGTCCGGACGCTGGAGCCGGGCGGCCAGGCACGCTTCACCGTCAAGTGGTCGGCGAAGACGTCGGCACCGGGCTGCACGGCGCCGCGCGAGCCGGTCGCCCCCGGCGGATACACCGTGGTCGGGCAGCTGGGCTCCCTCAAGAGCAACCCGGAGCCGTTCAACATCGCATGAGCCGACGGCGCCGGCCCGACGTACCGGCCTAGTCGTATGGCCCGTTGATCGACGCCTCCGCGAGTCGCGACAGGCCCTCCCGGATGTGCCGGGCCCACAGGCCGCCGATGCCGTCCACCGACTGCAGGTCCGCGGCAGTTGCGGCCAGCAGCCCCTGCAGCGTCCCGAACGAGCAGACCAGCCGGTGGATCTGCATGAACTGCAGCCGCGGAACCCTGGTGAGCACGCGATAGCCGCGCGGACTCATCGGCGCATCGAGGGCCTCGATCGTCCCGGGGTACCCGAACGCGCGGGCGAGCGTCGTGAGGTCGAGCAGGTCCACGTCGGTGAGCTTGTCGAGCGCGGCGAGGGTGCTATCCACCGCCGTCGCCGAGGCCGGCTCGCTGCCGGCCAGGTAGTCGCGGACCATCAGCTGCCGGACGGCGTCGTTGTCGCCGACGAGTTCCTCCAGCTGCAGTGCCAGCTGCCGGCCGTCGGTCCCCAGTTCTAGGACGTCCTGCTCGATCTCGACCGAGACCCGGCGCACCATCTCGAGTCGCTGCACCACGGTCAGGGCGTCGCGCAGGGTCACGAAGTCCTCGATCTCGACCACCGACAGCTGCCTGGTGACCTCGTCGAGGCGGGACTTGTAGCGCTCGAGGGTGGCGACGGCCTGGTTGGCACGCGAGAGAATCGTCTCCGACGCGTTGATGACATGCCTGATCCCGCCGACGTACACACTGACGATGCTCATCGACTGGCTCACCGACACCACCGGATATCCGGTCTGGATCGCGGTCCGTTCGGCCGCACGGTGCCGGGTCCCGGATTCGACGGTCGGAATGCGATGGTCCGGCACCAGCTGCACATTGGCGCGCAGGATGCGGGTGCCGTCGGTGGACAGCACGACGGCGCCGTCCATCTTCGACAGCTCGCGCAGCCGGGTGGGCACGAAGTCGACGTCGAGTTCGAAGCCGCCGTCGCACAGTTCCTCGACCTGGTCGTCGTAACCGAGCACGATCAGCGCGCCGGTGCGTCCACGCAGGATCCGCTCGAGGCCGTCGCGGAGGGCGGTTCCGGGCGCGAGCCGGGCGATGGTCTCCCGGGTGTCGCGTGCAACCGTCGACGCGGGCACATCGTTCATCGCGGATCCCCCCAGGTGCGGTCGACGTCACATCTTGCCGTGCCGCATACGGGCCGCGGTCGGGCCGCATCTACATTACCTAGTTGTGAGCAGTACTTGGACCTTGCCCGATGACCTCGTTCTTCCGGAGGTGCCGGACTGGTACCCCGCTCCCGGGGAACCGCTCCCGCAGCACTGGTCCAAGTGCTTCGGCTGCGGCGACGACCAGCCCGCCGGTATGGCCATGACCTTCCAGGCCGGCGAGGACCTGACCGTCACCGGTCGGCTCGAGGTGGCGAACCGCTATCAGGGCGGACCGGGTGTGATCCACGGCGGCATCCTGTCGACCGCGTTCGACGAGGTCCAGGGCATGGCGTGCATGGTGCTCGGCGGCCCGGTCGTCACCGCGCACCTGGAGATCGACTTCGCCCGGCCCATCCCGCTCAGCTCGGTGCTCGAGTTCCGTGCGCGGATCGAGGGCACCGTCCGGCGCAAGGCCTACACGACCTCCGAGGCGTTCATCGTCGAGGGACCGGGCACCGACCCGAACACCCCGGTCGCGACCTCGCGCGGGCTGTTCCTGACGGTTGACCCGGAGCATTTCGCGCCCACCGCGGCGTTCGTCGACGGTCAGCCGACGTCGCCGTTCGGCACCTCCGCGGTCTGACGCTCAGCGAAGACTCAACGCCCGCAAGGCATCTCCGACGTTCGCGACCTCGATCGCCCGGATGCCCTTCGGTAGTTCGCCGGAGTCGACCGGAACCACCGCGCGCGTGAAGCCCAGGCGCGCGGCCTCGGCGACCCGGCGGCCGACGCCGCTCACCCGGCGGACCTCGCCGGCCAGGCCGACCTCGCCCAGCACGACGGTGCCGGCCGGGATCGGACGGTCCTTGCTGCCCGACGCCACCGCGATCGCGAGCGCGAGATCGCACGACGGGTCCGTCATCCGCATGCCGCCGACGGTCGCGGCGTAGACCTCCTTGTCGGAGAGCTTGATCGAGTGCCGGCGCTCGAGCACGGCCAGCACCATCGACACGCGCGCCGAGTCGAGTCCGCTCACCGCCCGCCGCGGCGACGGGTTGTGGGTGGGCGCCACGAGTGCCTGCACCTCGCCGAGCAGTGGACGCTTGCCGTCCATCGTGACGGTCACGGCGGTGCCGGGCACCTCGTCCAGTCGGTGGTGCAGGAACAGTCCGGACGGGTCGCTCACGCCGACGATGCCGTCCTCGCGCAGTTCGAAGCAGCCCACCTCGTCGGCGGCGCCGAACCGGTTCTTGATGCCGCGGATCATGCGGAGGGTGGAGTGCTTGTCGCCCTCGAAGTGCAGCACAACGTCGACCAGGTGCTCGAGCGACCGCGGACCGGCCACCGCGCCGTCCTTGGTGACGTGGCCGATGAGCAGCACCGGCACGCCGCTGGCTTTCGCGAGTGACGTCAGCGCACTCGTGATGGCCCGCACCTGCGTGACACCGCCGACGACGCCGTCGACGTCCGCCGCGAGCATGGTCTGCACCGAGTCGACGATGAGCAGCGTGGGGCGGACCTGCTCGACGTGACCGAGAACCGTCGCCAGATCGGACTCCGCGGCGAGGTAGACCCGCTCGTGCACCGCGCCGGTGCGGTCCGCGCGCAGGCGCACCTGTCCCGCCGACTCCTCGCCGGTGACGTACAGCGCGCGGTCGTCGGCGCTGCGGGTGGCCCACCGGTGGACCACCTCGAGCAGCAGCGTCGACTTGCCCACGCCGGGTTCACCGGCGAGCAGCACCACCGATCCGGGGACGACGCCGCCGCCGAGGACCCGGTCGAGTTCGTCCACGCCGGTCGCCTTGGCACGCGTGGTCTTGCCGTCGATCTGGGTGATGGGCGTCGCAGGTGTGGACGGGAGCAGTGCCGCCGCGCCCGCGCGGGCCAGCGAGGCTCCGGGGCGGGACGTCACCGCTGCCAGGACCGGGGCCTCGTCCATGGACCCCCAGGTGCCGCACTCGGGGCAGCGGCCGACCCACTTGGCAACCGTGTGCTGACACGACGAACACCTGAAGCTGGATTTGGGTTTGGCCACCCGGGAATCCTAGTGGCTGCCACAGACAGGAAGGCCCAGGCGACACTGTCGCCCGGGCCTTCCTTCACGTGCTGTGGGTCAGTGCCCCTCGGACACGACGGGGGACTTCTCCGACTCGTGGCGCTCGGTCTTCGGGCCGGCGTCGACCGGGACCTGCACGACGATGTCGCCGGCGTTCTCGAACGTGAAGATGACCGGGAAGGTCAGGCCCGGACGGACGCCCTCGCGGATGTCCTGGAGGGTGACGTCGATCAGGCTGACGTGCTCGGGCGCCTCCTCGGGAACCGAGACGTCCGGGTTGCCGGCGCCGAGCGCGAACTGCGGCTTGATCTCGAGCGTGCCGTCCTTCTCGTCGATCTTCACCGAGCCGGCGTAGTCCGTCTTGATGGACTTCAGGCGGTCCGACTTCGACTCGCTGAGGTTGACAGCGGTGAACGCGAGCTCGGCGTCGCCGCCGGGCTCGATGCTGAACTCCTCGGAGTTCGGGTACACGACGTGCACGTTGCGCAGCGCGATGTCACCGCTGGTGGCCTGGTTGCCGTTGATGGCAGCGACCTGGGTCGCGGTCTGCGAGATCTGACCCGCTCCGCACGCGGACAGCATGAGCGTCGCGCCGGCGGCGAGAGCGACGGCGGCCATGACTCGGCGAGTCGGCGACGCAGTGAGAGCAGTCACGGGTTGTCCTCCATGGGTCAGGTTCACAATCCACTAGGCAGAGTAGTAGTCACCCTCGAGGCGCCGCACTCTGGGTACTCGTTACGAGGTCGTGTCGGGCGCGCAACGGTTGGCGGAGTACAGGATCGGGCGTCCGCGGGGGTGCTCCGGAGGGGTCTCCGAGGGGGGTCGAAATGCACGGTTGGGGCACTCTGTCAACCCCTAAGATCAGGTAACGACGCCCCTGACCTGCGCCGTTGATGGGACGATCGTTTGGTCACGTGTTAAACTCGAAAGATCGAAAGGGGCACGGGACAGATGATTTTCAAGGTCGGAGACACCGTCGTATACCCCCATCACGGAGCGGCGTTGATCGAGGCGATCGAAACCCGCACCATCAAGGGTGAGCAGAAGGAATACCTCGTTCTGAAGGTCGCGCAGGGTGATCTCACCGTCCGCGTTCCCGCGGAGAACGCCGAGTACGTCGGCGTGCGTGACGTGGTCGGTCAGGAGGGTCTCGACAAGGTGTTCCAGGTGCTTCGTGCGCCGCACACCGAGGAGCCGACGAACTGGTCTCGCCGTTACAAGGCGAACCTGGAGAAGCTGGCCTCGGGTGATGTGAACAAGGTCGCCGAGGTCGTGCGTGATCTGTGGCGGCGTGAGCAGGATCGCGGCCTGTCGGCCGGCGAGAAGCGGATGCTGGCCAAGGCGCGTCAGATCCTCGTGGGTGAGCTGGCCCTGGCGGAAGGTACGGACGACGCCAAGGCGGAGATCATCCTCGACGAGGTCCTGGCCGCAGCATCCTGACAGTGAGTGACAACGGGGGGCCGGTCGTAGCGCTGGTCCCTGCAGCCGGACGTGGTGTTCGGCTGGGTGAGCCCGTGCCGAAGGCGTTCGTCGAACTCGGTGGTCGCAGCATGCTGCGCCGCGCCGTCGACGGACTCCTCGGTTCGGGCGTCGTCGACACCATTGTGGTGATCGTTCCCGACGAACTCGTCGAGGCTGCTCGGGCAGACCTGCCCGCGGAAGTGCTCGTCGTCGTCGGTGGTGAGGAGCGCGCGGATTCGGTCCGTGCGGGTCTCGCCGCGGCGCCCGAAGCCGGTCTGGTGCTGGTGCACGACGCCGCGCGGGCACTGACGCCGCCGTCGTTGATCGCCCGCGTCGTGGCGGAACTGCAGGCCGGTCGCACTGCCGTCGTGCCGGTCCTGCCGGTGAGCGACACCATCAAGACCGTCGACGTGCTCGGCACCGTCACGGGCACACCGCCGCGTTCGGAACTGCGAGCCGTCCAGACCCCGCAGGGCTTCGACGCCGACCTGTTGCGTCGGGCGTACGAGGACGTGAACGGGGACGCGACCGACGACGCCGGCCTGGTCGAGCGGCTCGGCGAGCCGGTCCGGACCATCGTCGGCGAGCCCGAGGCATTCAAGATCACCACCCCGTGGGATCTCGCGCTGGCCCGGGTACTGCTCGGGCAGGCCGGACCCGAGTAAGGAGCCCGAGAGCGTGCGAGTCGGAATCGGTACGGACGTCCATCCCGTGGAGAAGGGCCGTCCGTGCTGGATGGCCGGTCTGTTGTTCGACGACGTCGACGGCTGCGCCGGGCACTCGGACGGTGACGTCGCCGCCCACGCGCTGTGTGACGCACTCCTCTCGGCGGCCGGTCTGGGCGATCTCGGTTCGGTGTTCGGCACCGGCCGACCCGAGTGGGACGGGGTTTCCGGTGTGCGGATGCTCACCGAGGTCCGACGTCTGCTCGGTGACGCCGGCTACACCGTCGGCAACGCATCCGTGCAGGTCATCGGCAATCGGCCGAAGATCGGTCCCCGCCGCGAGGAGGCCCAGCGGGTGCTCGGTGACGTCCTCGGTGCACCGGTCTCGGTATCGGCGACCACCACCGACGGACTGGGGCTCACCGGTCGCGGCGAGGGCATCGCCGCGGTGGCGACCGCGCTGATCATCCCCGCTGCTAGCGCCCGGTAGAATCGCTCGTCGTGACCCTGCGCCTATACGACACCGTGACACGGGCTCCGCGTGACTTCGTCCCGCTGACCCCCGGACATGCCTCGGTGTACCTGTGTGGCGCCACCGTCCAGGGCGAACCTCACATCGGCCACGTCCGCAGTGGCGTCGCGTTCGACGTGCTGCGCCGCTGGCTGCTCGCGCACGACTACGACGTCGCGTTCGTGCGAAATGTCACCGATATCGACGACAAGATCCTGAACAAGGCCGCCGAGGCGGGCCGCCCGTGGTGGGAGTGGGCCGCGACATTCGAGCGTTCGTTCGACTGGGCCTACCGGCAGCTGGGTGTGCTGCCGCCGTCGGTGGAGCCGCGCGCGACCGGGCACGTCACCCAGATGGTCGAGATGATGCAGCGGCTCATCGACAACGGTCACGCGTACGCGTCGGGCGGCGACGTCTACTTCGACGTCCGGAGCTTCCCCGAGTACGGGCGGTTGTCCGGGCACAAGCTCGACGACGTCCACCAGGGCGAGAGCGCGGGTGCGGGCAAACGGGATCCGCGGGACTTCACGCTCTGGAAGGCCGCCAAGCCGGGCGAGCCGTCGTGGCCCACACCGTGGGGTCCGGGCCGGCCCGGATGGCACCTCGAATGCTCGGCGATGGCGGTGTTCTACCTCGGCCAGGCGTTCGACATCCACTGCGGCGGACTGGATCTGGTGTTCCCGCATCACGAGAACGAGATCGCGCAGGCCAAGTGCGCCGGTGACGACTTCGCGCAGTACTGGCTGCACAACGGCTGGGTCACCAAGTCGGGCGAGAAGATGTCGAAGTCGCTCGGCAACGTGCTTTCGGTGCCGAACGTACTCAAACTCGTTCGCCCGCAGGAACTTCGGTACTACCTCGGCAGCGCCCACTACCGGTCGATGCTCGAGTACTCCGAGGAGGCGCTGCAGGAGGCCGCCGCCGGGTACCGGCGTTGCGAGTCGTTCGTGCAGCGGACGGCCGAGCGGGCCGGCGAGGTCCAGGTCGGCAAGTGGACCGAGGAGTTCGCGGCGGCGCTCGACGACGACCTGAACGTGCCTGCGGCCCTTGCCGAGATCCACGGCCGGGTACGCGAGGGCAACATCGCGCTCGAGTCCGGTGACGCGGACGGCGCGCGGGCGCTCGCAGGCCAGGTCCGGGCGATGCTCGGGATCCTGGGCGTCGATCCGCTCGACGAGCAGTGGACCGCTGCGTCGGACGACGCGGCGGCAATGGGCGCACTCGACGTGCTCGTGCAGGCCGAACTCGACCGGCGCCAGCAGGCGCGGGCCGACAAGAACTGGGCGGTGGCCGACGAGGTCCGCGACCGGTTGGCTGCGGCGGGCATCGCCGTGACCGACACTCCGAGCGGACCCGAGTGGTCGCTCGAGCAAGCTTCTTCCAACGAATCGGGTAAGTGATGGCGGGTAATTCGAGCAGGCGCGGTGCGATCCGCAAGGGTGGCACCAAGAAGGGCCAGGTCGTCGGATCCGGCGGCAAGCGCAGCAAGGGCCTCGAGGGTCGCGGTGCGACGCCGCCCGCCGAGGCGCGCACCAAGCATCCCGCGGCCAAGAAGGCGCGGGCGGCCGCACGCGCGGCGGACCAGCGGCAGATGCAGCGGGCGGCGGCGATCCGTCGGGCCGACGACTCGCCGGAGATGGTGCTCGGACGCAACCCCGTCGTCGAGTGTCTGCGCGCGGGTGTGCCGGCGACGGCGCTGTACGTCGCGGTGGGCGCCGAGACCGACGACCGGCTCAAGGAGTCGGTGCAGCGGGCGGCGGACGCGGGAATCTCGATCCTCGAGGTGCCGCGCACGGACCTCGACCGCATGAGCGCCAACGGCATGCACCAGGGCATCGCGCTCCAGGTGCCGCCGTACCGGTACGCGCATCCGGACGACCTCCTCACCGCGGCGCGGTCCCGGCAGGAGCCGGCACTGCTGGTAGCGCTCGACAACATCACCGATCCGCGCAATCTCGGTGCCGTCGTGCGCTCGGTGGCGGCGTTCGGTGGCCACGGTGTCGTGATCCCGCAGCGCCGCAGCGCCAGCGTCACCGCCGTCGCGTGGCGCACCAGCGCCGGTGCCGCCGCACGGCTGCCCGTCGCGCGTGCCACGAATCTCACCCGCACCCTCAAGGATTGGCAGAGCAAGGGCGTCCAGGTCGTCGGCCTCGACGCGGGCGGCGACACGAGCCTCGACAACTACGAGGGCACCGGTCCGGTCGTCATCGTCGTCGGCTCGGAGGGCAAGGGCCTGTCCCGCCTGGTCCGCGAGACCTGCGACTCGATCCTCAGCATCCCGATGGCCGGCGAGGTGGAGTCGCTCAACGCGTCCGTCGCGGCGGGCGTCGTGCTGTCCGAGATCGCGCGCCAGCGCCGGAGCTGAGCGTCAGAGCACCTTCCGGAACCTGATCCGACATCCCGGCCGCAGCTGCGCTGCGGCCGGGATGTCGTCTTCGAGGACCACCGCGATCACCGGGTAGCCGCCGGTCACCGGATGATCGGCCAGGAACAGCACCGGCATTCCGTTCGGTGGCACCTGCAGGGCTCCGGAAACCATGCCCTCGCTGGGCAGTTCGCCGGTGCGGGCGCGGTGCAGCGGGCCCGCACCGTCCAACCGAGCCCCCACCCGGTCGGTGTCGGTCGTGACGGTCCACAGTCGTTGCACCAGTGCGGAACGCGAGGCCGGCGTGAACCAGTCGGCGCGGGGCCCCATCCGGACCCGGAGTTCGACGGGGTCTGCGGCGGGGGCCGGCGGCGGGATGAAGTCCTCGGCGGGTAGTTCGCGGTGCGCGTCGCCCACGGGCAGGCGGTCCTCGGCGCGAACCGGTGCCGGACCGATCCCGGAGAGCGTGTCGGTGGCCCGGCTGCCGAGCACCGGCGGGACGTCGATGCCGCCGCGCACCGCGAGATAGGTGCGCAGGCCGGCCGGCGCGATGCCCAGCGCGATGTCGTCGCCGTCCCGGAGGTGGAGGCGCGAGAAGAGCGGTCGGGGTACGCCGTTCACGGTCAGCGGCGTCGGTGCGCCGGTGACCGCTACGGTCGCGTCTCCGTGCAGCCGTGCTCGCAGACCGCCGAGCGTCACCTCGAGGGTGGCGGCGTCGGGACCGTTTCCGACGAGGCGGTTGGCGGCATCGTGAGCGACGACGTCGGCCGCGCCGGAGGCCCCCACTCCCAGGGCTGCGTGTCCGGGCCGGCCGCGGTCCTGGACGGTGGTGCGTGCGCCGGCGCGCAGGACTTCGAGCCATGCCATGCGTCGATTGTCGCGCATTTCGGGCGGTGGTCACTACGATCGATCGATGCTGACAGCTGCGCTGTACGGTCTCGGAACGGCTCTGCCGTTGTTGTTCGGGGCGTGGATCGGGTTGCGCTACAACCTGCCCAGGCCGCTGCTCGCAGCGTTGATGGCTTTCGGTGCCGGCACGATGGTTGCGGCGGTGTCGTCGGAGCTGTTCGCGCCGGCGTTCGCGATCGAGGGAGTGTGGGTCGCGGGCACGGCGCTCCTCGCGGGTGCGCTCGTGTACGTCGTCGCGGATCATCTGGTCGAGAACAAACTCGGGCCGGCCGCGTTGGGTTGGGCGCTGATGCTGGGGTCGCTGCTCGACGGGATCCCGGAGAACACCGCGCTGGGCGTCTCGCTCATGGAGGGCGGGGGAGTGGTGCTGCTCGTGGCGGTTGCGGTCGGCAACGTCCCCGAATCGGTTGCGGGCGCGGCGTCGATGCGTAAGCAACCCGGGTTCGATTCGCGTCGGGCGTTCGGGGTCTGGGCGATCACCGCGGCGGTCCTGGTGTTGGTGGTGGTCGGCGCGAACGCCGTCTCCGACAACATCTCCGACGGCGACATCGCCGTCATCCAGGCCTTCGCGGGCGGCGCGACCATTGCGGTGCTCGCCGACTCGCTGATGCCCGAGGCCTATCGGGAGGGCGGCTGGTGGGTGGGGGTCTCCACCGCCCTGGGCTTCCTCGTCGCCTTCGCCCTCGGCGCCTGACCCGCGTTTTGCGCACTTGTCGCGACAATCCCCGCCCCCACCCCGCGTTTTGCGCACTTGTCGCGAGAATCGCGGGGCGTGGGGCGCGATAAGTGCGCAAAACGCGGGAGCCGGGAGGGTGCGGCCGGGAGGGGTGGGGCGGAGGGGCGGGATACGGGGGCGGATCAGACGGCGCGGAAGGTGACGGCCGCTCCCGGCTGCAGGAGGGCCGGCGGATCACGGTCGACGTCCCACATCGGTTCGGCGGTGCTGCCGATCAGTTGCCAGCCGCCGGGGGAGCTGCGCGGGTAGATCCCGGAGAACTCCCCGGCCAGCCCGACGGCGCCGGCCGGGACCGTGGTGCGGGGTGACGACCGGCGGGGCACGTGCAGGCGGGAATCCTGGCCGGCCAGATATCCGAAGCCGGGGCTGAAGCCGACGAACGTGACCGTCCACGTCTGCCCGCTGTGGGCGGCGATCACGCCGTCGGCTCCGAGACCGGTGAGCGCGCCGACCTCGTCGAGATCCGGGCCGTCGTAGCGGACCGGGATCTCGACGGGCGCGGTGGGCGGCAGCGTGTCGGCGGTGATCGGGTCGGTCGAGCGCACCCACGCCGCGACGTGGTCGGGGCGGACTCCGCGGAACCGCACGAGCACGGTGCGTGCGGCGGGCACCAGATCGGTGACCGCCGGGTGCGGGTCGGCGGTCATGCCGCGGAAGTGGGCGAGCGTCGCGTCGAGTCCGTCGAACTCGACCAGCAGCGCCCGGTCCCCCATGTCCAGGATGCGCATCAGACGAACGGTTTCACGTGAATCTTCTCGGCGTCGAGCAGCTTTCGGATCGCCGCGGCCATCGCGACCGCGGCGGGAGTGTCGCCGTGGACGCAGATCGTCTCCGCCGGGACGACGATCGGGGTGCCGTCGATCGCCTCGATCGTGCCCGTCGTGACCAACTGCAGCACCCGCTTCGCGACGACGTCGGGGTCGTGCACGACGGCGCCCGGTTCGGTGCGGGGGACGAGCGTGCCCTCGGGGGTGTAGGCGCGGTCGGCGAAGGCCTCGGTGACGACACGGAGTCCGGCGCTCTCCGCCTCCTCGAGGAACGCGGACCCGGGCAGGCCAAGCACCGGCAACGACGGGTTCACGGCCCGCACGGCGTCGACGACGGCCCGCGCCTGATCACGGTGGTGGACGATCGCGTTGTACAGCGCGCCGTGGGGTTTGACGTACGTGACGGCCGATCCCGCGGTGCGGGCGAGGGCGTCGAGGGCTCCGATCTGGTAGATCACATCGGCCGTGAGGTCCGCGGCGGAGACGTCGATGAAGCGGCGACCGAACCCGGCCAGATCGCGATAGCCGACCTGGGCGCCGATCCGGACGTCGCGCGCCGTCGCGTCCCGGCACGTGCGCAGCAGCGTCGCGGGATCGCCGGCATGGAATCCGCCGGCGACGTTCGCGCTCGTCACGAGGTCGAGCATCGCCGCGTCGTCGCCGAGGGTCCACGCGCCGAAGCTCTCGCCGAGGTCGCTGTTGAGATCGATCATCGCCACGCCTCGATCCTAGTTCCGCGCGATGCGGTACCGGCCGCCCGCGACGGGTTACCGGGCGGTGGGCCGCACCGTGAGGATCTGCGACGACGTTCCGATCGGGCCGCGCACGCCGCTGACGGTGCTGTGGGTCAGTCCGATCCCGGAGGCGCCGAAGCTGACGGACGTGTCGAACCCGACCCACTCGCCGTCCGGTTCGGCGAACAGGTGCAGGGTGAGGTCGAGGTTGGGGAACGCCACCTCGGCGGGGCTGACCCGAGTGGCCATACCGTTGGCGATGTCGAGCACACCGGCCGTTCGGGCGACGGCGCTGACCGGCTCGTCTGCGACCAGCGGGATCGGGGTGCGCACCCAGAACGACGCGCGTCCAGGTTCGACGTGGTCGCGGCGCACGTCGACGGACTCGATGAACCCACCCGGCCAGACGGTGGTCGCGTCCCACGTCGGCATGGCGTCGGGTGCGGCGATGGACGGGAAGGGGGTGCCGCCGAACGGTGCGGTCTCGAAGGACTGCATCAGCCAGGCCCGCGCCACCACGGCGGGCCGGCCGTCGTGGCTGAGTGTGGCCTCGACCAGTTCGATCGTGCGCCCGGCACGCAGTGTCCGGACGGCCGTGTCCATTACCCCGATCGGGAGGGTGCCGAGGATGTCGTAGGACAGGCGGCCGATGGCCGGACGGTCGTCACGGCGCCGGTCGCGGTCGGTTTCGATTGCGTGCGCCAGTAGTCCGAGCGCGGGTGCGATGTGCTGTTCCTCGGTGTTCCACGCGCCACCGGTGTGGTTGGTCGCGCGGAAGCTCGTCTCGGAAAGCCGTTCGAAGTAGTGGATCGTTCTCTCCCTGCGCACTAGTGCCTGCCGACGATTCGATTCCGAATCTAGGGCGACGGCCCCATATTCGGGCACCCCCGATCGGGGGTGAACGGGTGTCTACGGCGCGCTGCAGCCGTTGCCGTCGTGCACGACCACCACCAGGACGGCCCGCGTCGGCGACACCGATCGGACGCGGTGTGGGGTGTTGGCGTCGAAGTACAGGCTGTCGCCCGCGTCGAGGGTGATGACCTGATTGGGAATGCTCACCTCGACGGTGCCCTCCTTGACGAAGACGAACTCCTCGCCGGGGTGTTCCATGTAGTCGGAGCGGGGCTGCGTCGTGGGATGAACGATGAACGGCTGCATGGCCTTACCGATCATCCGGGTGGCGATCGCGTCGTAGACGGCGCTGTCGTCGTCGGCATCGACCTGCGCGCGCTCGGCGTGCCGCTCGATCGCCATCACGCTGTTGTCGGGGGTGTCGGAGAACAGTTGGCTGACGTCGGCGTCCAGGGCGCGGGCGATCTTGAGCGCCACCGCGATCGAGGGTGTGCTGATTCCCCGCTCGACCTTCGACAGGTAGCTCTTGGTCAACCCGGTGTCCTCGGCCAGTGCCTCCAGCGTCAGGCCTGCCCGGCGTCGATGCGACCTCAGTAGCGCCGCCATCCGTCGAACCTCTCTCTCGCTCCGCGCACGGCGTGGACCGATGTCCTCGCGCGCCCTCCCACCCTAACGATCGATCTACTCTGTTGCACGATAGGACACCTTGTGTCATATAGTGCTCGATGTGTCACTCACGCGTTTCGGTTGAAGGGAGCCACGAGGATGGCGACGACGATGAAGCTCGGTAAGGCCGAGTTGATGAAGACCGCCGAGAAGGCGATGCTCACAGAGGTGTCGACGGCGCAGTGGACGGATCGGCAGAAGATCGCCCTCACGTGCCGTGCGCTGTTCGACGCCGGTCACGACTCCGGGCTCGCGGGTCAGATCTCGGCGCGCGGTCCGCGGCCGGGAACCTTTCTGACGCAGCGGCTGGGGCTCGGGTTCGACGAGATCACCGAGGGCAACCTGCTGCTCGTCGACGAGGACCTGCAGGTTCTCGAGGGGAGTGGAATGGCTAACCCGGCCAACAGGTTTCACAGCTGGATCTACCGGGCGCGGCCGGACGTGAACTGCATAGTCCACACGCATCCGCTGCACGCGGCGGCGTTGTCGATGCTCGAGATCCCGCTGCAGATCTCGCAGATGGACACCGCGCCGCTCTACGACGACTGCGCGTTCCTGCCCGACTGGCCGGGGGTGCCCGTCGGCAACGAGGAGGGCGAGATCATCTCCGCCGCACTGGGAGACAAGCGGGCGATCCTGCTCGCGCACCACGGACAGCTGGTGGTGGGGGCGACGATCGAGGAGGCCTGCTCGTCGGCACACCTGATCGAACGCGCGGCCCGGCTGCAGTTGCTCGCCATGGCGGCGGGCGAGATCAAGCCGCTCCCGCCGCGGCTGGCGAAGGAAGCGCACGACTGGACGCTGACCCCGCGGCGCAGTGAGGCGAACTTCGGCTACTACGCCCGCCGGGCGCTGCGCTCGCACCCGGACGCGATCGACCGCGACCTCTCGAATCCGACCGCCGAACCCGATTGGACTGCACGGTGACCCACATCAGCGGAATCGTCGCGTATCCCGTGACCCCGTTCGACCTCCGCGACCCCGCCCGGATCGACGTCGACGTCCTGCAGCTGCTGCTCGACCGCATGATCGAGGCGGGAGTCGACGCGATCGCTCCCCTCGGGAGCACCGGCGAGAGTGCTTATCTCGACCGAAACGAGTGGATCACGGTCGCGGCCGAGACCATCCGGCACATCGACGGCCGGGTGCCGACCGTCGTCGGAGTGTCCGACCTGACGACCGCCGGCACGGTCCGTCGCGCCCAGATCGCCGAGCGGCTCGGGGCGACGGCCGTGATGGCGCTGCCGATCTCGTACTGGCGCCTGACCGACGCCGAGCTCCGGCAGCACTTCACCACCCTCGCCGACGCCGTCGGCATCCCGGTGATGGTGTACAACAACCCGGCCACCACGGGTATCGACATGTCCGCGGAGTTCCTGTTCGACCTCGTCTCGACGGTCGAGAACATCACGATGGTGAAGGAATCCAGCGGGGACATCGCCCGTATGCACCGGCTCGCCGACCTCAGCGGCGGCACGCTCTCGTTCTTCAACGGCAGCAATCCGCTTGCGCAGAAGGCATTTCGGGCAGGGGCCGTCGGGTGGTGCACGGCGGCGCCGTGTCTGATCCCCGACCGCATCGTCGAGTTCCGTCGCGCGGTCACTGCCGGTCGGGACGACGAGGCCGCCGAGATCTTCCGCCGGATCCGCCCCTTCCTCGACATGATCGTCAGCCGCGGACTCCCGACCACCATCAAGTCCGGTCTCCGCAGCATCGGTGTCGAGGCCGGTGTTCCGCGCCTGCCGCAACTTCCCCTCGGGGAACCCGAATCCACTCGTCTCAGGGACCTGATCGCCGCCGCCACCCGGTAGCGGGACGGTCCACCCACATCGCACGACTCTCGACCACCGACAGGAGCACGACCATGGCAACCACGACGACGATCCGGTTCCTCCTTCCCGCCGACGAGACCCGCTGGCGGGTGCTGTTCCGCGCGTACCGCGAGTTCTACGAACTGCCCGAATCGGAGGAGGTCGTCTCCCGCGCCTGGGGTTGGTTCATGGATCCCCGGCACGAGTGCAAGGCCCTCGTCGCGGAGGTGGACGGCGAGATCCTCGGGTTCGCGCACCACCGCCGCTTCTCGTCGCCGTACACCGGAACCACCGGCCTGTTCCTCGACGACCTGTTCACCGATCCCGCGGCCCGGGGCCGGGGTGTGGGAAGGGCCCTGATCGGCCGGCTCACCGAGATGGCCGCCGCGGAGGGCCACGCGCTGGTGCAGTGGGTGACCGCCGAGGACAACCACCAGGCTCAGGCGCTCTACGACACTCTCGCGAAGCGCACGAACTGGGTCACCTACGAGGCGCTTCCCGCCGCGACGTAGTACTACCACCAGAACGTGAAAGCGCTACCACCCGAAGGTGATAGCGCTTTCACGTGGGGGCTCGACTCAGGCGTGCAGGTGCTCGCCGGCCGGGACGACCGCGCGTCCCGCCGACCGCCGCCGCGACGCGCCGATCGCCCGGCACACCAGGTAGATCACGAACGAGATCGTGGTGACGAACGTCGAGACCGGAACACCCGGCGCGAGCGAGAACAGGATGCCGCCGACGGCGGCCAGCTCGGCGAACAGCACGGCCAGCACCGTCGCCTTGAGCGGGTTCGCGGTGACGTGCCCGGCGGCGGCGGCCGGGGTGATCAGCAGCGCCATGACGAGCAGCGCGCCGACGATCTGCACACCCAGCGCCGCGGTGATGCCGACGAGCACCGCGAACACGATCGACAGGGCGCGCACCGGAACCCCGCGGGCGGCGGCGACCTCGGGGTCGGTGCTGGCGAACAGCAGCGGCCGGTAGATCACCGCCAGCGTGCCGAGCACGACGACCGCGCAACCGAACAGCAGTGCCAGACCCGAGTTGCCGGGGGCGACGATCTGTCCCACCAGCAGGGAGAAACTGGTGCCGGTGCGGCCGTCGTACGCCCACAGGAACAGCACCGACAGACCCAGACCGAACGCCATGATCACGCCGATCACCGAATCGCGTTCGCGTGCCTTGGTTCCCAGTAGGCCGAAGAGGACGGCCGCGACGACGGACCCGACCACGGCACCGATGCCGACACCGACGCCGATGAGCAGCGCGGCCGACGCGCCGGTCAGCGACAGCTCCGACGTCCCGTGCACCGCGAACGACATCTGCCGACTCACGATCAGCGGACCGATCACGCCGGCCAGCAGGCCGAGGATCGCGCCCGCGATCAGCGCCTGCTGGACGAAGTCGTAGCGCAGCAGGTCCGCGGTCGCGGAGAAGTCGAGCAGGTGCGACATCGCGTCGGTGAACTTGTTGCTCATGCGTGGTCCTCGGTGTGGTGGACGCCCTCGCCGGGGCGCGGGCCGCCGCCGCTGCCGAGCGCGTCGATGGCGTCGCCGGTGCCCACGACGACGAGACGGCCGCGCACGTGCAGCACCTCGACGTCGGTGCGGTACAGCTCGGACAGCACCTCGGAGGTCATGACCTCTTCGGGCGTCCCGATCCGGAACTTGCCGTCGACCAGGTAGAGGACGCGGTCGACGAGCGGCAAAATCGGGTTGATCTCGTGCGTGACGAACAGAACCGCGGTGTCGTGGTCACGGCGTCGACGGTCGATCAGTTCGGACACCCGGTGCTGGTTGGCCAGGTCGAGACTGAGCAGCGGCTCGTCGCACAGCAACACCTTGGGGTCACCGACGAGGGCCTGCGCGATGCGCAGCCGCTGCTGTTCGCCGCCCGACATCGAGCCGATGGGGGCGTCGGCGTACGCCTGCGCACCCACCTGCGCGATGGCGGAGTCGACGATCGCGCGCCGTCCGGCGCGGCCGAACAGGCCGGTGCCCCAGCGGTGTCCGTCGACGCCGAGACCGACCAGGTCGCGTCCGCGCAGCGGCAGACCCTCGTCGAGGGACTTCTGCTGCGGCACGTATCCGACGTGGGCGTTGCCCGCCCGCGCCGGGGTTCCGGCGATGCGGACTGTTCCGCACGTCGGGGCCAACTGTCCGAGCAGGACCTTGAGCAGCGACGTCTTTCCGGAGCCGTTGGGACCCAGCACGGCGATGAACTCGCCCTGCTCCACGGTGAGGTTCAGGTCGGACCACAGCGTGCGCTCACCGAACGACAGGCAGGCGTCGCGCAGTTCGACGGCGGGGGTACTGCTCACGACGCACCGTTCAGGGCGTCGGCGAGCGACTGCGCCGTAGCGGTCTGCCACTGCACGAAGTCCATGCCTTCGGGGAGCGTCTCGGTCACCTCGACGACCGGGATGCCCGCGTTCTCGGCGTTCTCGCGGATGTTCTCGGTCACCTTGTCCACGGTCTGCGAGTTGTAGACCAGGACACGTACCTTCTTGTCCGCCAGCAATTGTCGCGTCTCGGCGATCGACGCCGGCGACGGGTCGGTGCCGTTCTCGACGGCGCTGGTGAACGCCGCGGGGGTGGCGTCCTTCAGCGACGCGGCCTGCAGCAGGTAGTGCGCGATGGGCTCGGTCTGCGCGATCGGCGCGTCACGGTGGGCGGCGGCGATGCCGGCCGTCGTCTCGGACACCTGGCGCAGCCGGTCGCGGAACGCCGCGGCGTTGCGGTTGTAGACGTCGGCGCCCTCGGGGTCGAGCTTGCCGAGTTCCACGGCGATCGCGTCGGCGGTGGCGTCGACGGTGGGCATGTCGTACCAGACGTGTTCGTTGACCGACCCGTGCGAGTGGCCCGCATGCTCCTCGGCGGACTCGGTGGCGTGGGTGCCGGTGCGCTCCTCGTACAGATCGAAAGCGTCGACGGCCGGTTTGTCACCGGCGGACTTCAGGACGTCCTCGACGAACTGGTCGTAACCGCCGCCGTTGAGGACCACCAGGGACGCATCGGTGATCTTCGCGGCGTCGGCCGGGCTGGCCTCGTAGGAGTGCGGGTCGGCCGACGGTTCGGTGACGATCGAGGTGACCTCGAGTCGGTCGCCGGCGACGGCCTGCGCGACGCTGCCCCAGACGTTGGTGGACGCGACGACGCGGATTTCGCCGTCGGAGTCGGGGGAGGTGCCGCACGCGGTGAGTGTCAGGGCTGCGAGGGCGGCGCCCAACGCCGCCGCTGTGGTTCGAGTGGAACGGAACCTTCGGGGCATGCGCACTTCTTCTCTCCTGATCACGACTCGGAAGATCGTCGGCCCGGGACCGGGCCCAAACGTTATTGGTAATCGTTTCCGTTTCACTTTAGCGGAAACCGTGCAGGTCGTATCGGTCCGGGGCGGGTTCCAGTTCGCCCTGACGCGTCCGAACCGCTACCGTCCCGTTATGCCAAGGTCTCGACAGCCACGTCGCCAAGCCACTCTGGCGTCGCTCGCCGCCGAGCTGAAGGTCTCGCGGACGACCGTCTCCAACGCGTACAACCGTCCCGACCAGCTGTCGGCCGAACTCCGCGAACGTGTGCTGCAGGCGGCGAAGCGCCGAGGCTATCCCGGGCCCGACCCGGTCGCCCGCTCGTTGCGCACCCGCCGCGCCGGTGCCGTGGGCCTGTTGCTGACCGAGGCGCTCAGTTACTCCTTCCGTGATCCCGCCGCGATGAGTTTCCTCGCGGGCCTCGCTGAATCCTGCGAAGCCGCCGGCCAGGGCCTGTTGCTCGTTCCGGCCGGGCCCGGGCGCGACGACGTCGACGCCGCCGCGGTGGTGCAGCAGGCCGGTGTCGACGGTTTCGTCGTGTACTCCGTGGCCGACGACGACCCCTACCTGGCCGCGGTGCGGGAGCGGCACCTGCCGACTGTCATCTGCGACCAGCCCCGGGAAATGTCGGGCGCGTCGCTCGTCGGGATCGACGACCGGGGCGCCATGCGGAAGGTCGCCGACTACCTCATCACGCTCGGACACGTGGAGATCGGCGTGCTGTGCATGCGGCTCGGTCGGGATCGCGCGGACGGCGTCGTGCAGGGGGAACGTCTGCACGCCCCCAACTTCCACGTCCAGCGCGAGCGGATCGCCGGCGTCCGGGACGCGATGTCCGACGCCGGTCTGGACCCGTCGTCGCTCACGGTCGTCGAACGCTTCGAGCACACCGCGCAGTCCGGGCACTCCGCGGCCGCGCAGGCCTTCGCGGTCAACCCGAAGATCACGGCACTCGTGTGCACCACCGACGTGCTCGCGCTCGGTGCGCTGGACTGGGCACGCTGCGAGGGCCTCGACGTTCCGGGCCGAGTGTCGATCACCGGCTTCGACGGGATCGAGGAGGCACTACGCGAAGGCCTGACCACGGTGCGTCAACCGCAGGAGGACAAGGGCCGCCGCGCCGGCGCGCTGCTGATGTCCGGGTCGGACTCGGGCGTCACGACCGTCGAGATGCTCGAGACCGAACTGGTGCGCGGGCACACCGCGGCCTCCCCGCCCGAGCCCTAGCGGACCTTCGCGTCCGCACTCAGCAACTGTGCGCACCGCAGCAGGCCCAGGTGGCTGTACGCCTGCGGATGGTTGCCCAACGAGCGCTCGGCCACCGGGTCGTACTCCTCGGCCAGCAGGCCGGTCGGGCCCGCCGCGTTCACCAATTGCTTGAACAACGCCTCCGCGTCGGAGCGCTGCCCGATCAGCAGGTACGCCTCCACCAGCCAGGCGGCGCACAGATGGAAGCCGCCCTCGATGCCCGGCAGTCCGTCGTCGTGGTGGTACCGATACACGGTCGACCCGCTGCGCAACTCCCGCTCCGTCGCCAGCACCGTCGCCGCGAACCGCTCGTCCTGCGGGTCGATCAGCCCGGACAGGCCGATGTGCAGGGTCGCGGCGTCCAGGTCGCTGCCGTCGTAGGCGGCGGTGTACGACTCGACGTCGGCGTTCCACCCCTTCTCGATGACCTCCTCGGCGATCTCGTCGCGCAGCGCCGGCCACGACTCGCCCGCCCGACGGCCGAACTTCTCGGCGAGGGTGAGCGCGCGATCGACGGTGAGCCAACCCATCACCTTCGAGTACACGTGGTGGCGCGGGTTGTCGCGGATCTCCCAGATGCCGTGGTCCGGTTCGCTCCAGCGACGCTCCACGGCCTCGACCATGGCGGAGACCAGTTCCCAGTCGCGGTCGGTGACCGCATCCGATCCGGCCATGCCCTTCTTCTGCCGGGCCAGGGCTAGATCGGAGATCAGGTCGACGATCGGACCGAACACATCCAGCTGGACCTGCTGGTTCGCGGCGTTGCCGACGCGCACCGGACGGGAACCCGCGTATCCGGGGAGTGAGTCGATGACCGCCTCGGGCGGTAGGCCGGTTCCGTACAGCGTGTAGAGGGGGTGCAACCGCTCCGGGCCGTGGAGCGTCTCGAGCACCCCGTGCACCCATTCGAGGTAGTTCTCGGCCTCCTCCAGCGATCCGAGGCTGACGAGGGCCGACGCGGTGAGTGCTGCGTCGCGCAGCCAGCAGTAGCGATAGTCCCAGTTACGAACGCCCCCGATCTCCTCGGGCAGCGATGTCGTGGCAGCTGCGAGGATCGATCCGCTCGGTGCGTGCACCAGTCCGCGTAGCGTCAGGGCCGACCGCTTCATCAGGTCCGGTTTGAGGGGCGGCAGATCGAGCGTGTGCGCCCAGTCTCGCCAGTAGGACTCGGCGATCTCCCGGCGCTCGGGCTCCGACAGTAGGGATGGGCTCAGATCCTCTGTACCGCAACGCAGTTCGAGAACAATCGGGCCCTGCGACGGGTCCACGACCGCGTGTGCGGTCTGCTGGGTGCCGTCGCTGGTGATGTCCCAGTGCACGCCGGGGGAACGCAGCACCATCGGCTCGCTCGTGCCCGAGACCCGCAGCCCGTCGGTGTCGGGTTCGAGTTGTACCTGAACCTGACCGAACTCCGGGCGGGGTGCGAAGCTGACGACCGCTTTCGCGCGCCCGGTGATGACGCGGGTCAGGTCGGTGCGGCTCGGCTGGACGTCGTGCGGCAGGTAATCGGTGACCGTGAGGCTGGCCCAGCGGGTCTGTACCGTCATGGTGCCGTCGAGGTACTGCTGGCTCAGCGGCAGCGCCTCTCGCTGTGGGCCGACGCTGAAGTGGCCGGCCTCGGTGCCTCCGAGTAGGTGTGCGAACACCGCCGCCGAATCCGGTTCGGGATGGCACAGCCAGGTCATGTTCGCGTCGGGCGTGATGAGAGCGACCGAGCGAGGGCTGGCGAGCATCGTCAGGCGTTCGATCGGTGGAGCGTCGGCTCCCGAGAGCCACGTGCGCCGTTCCTCGAGCAGGAACGCCAGCGCGGCCGCGACGTCTTCGGTGGATTCGACGCGGTACTGGGCGCGGGTCTCGCCCTCGCCCACCTTGATGCCCAGATCGGGACCCTGGAGGCGCCCGAACGCCTTCTCGTCGGTGACGTCGTCGCCGAAGAAGACCGCAGCTGTCGCGGCCTCCTGGTGGCGCAGGATGTCGAGCGCGTTGCCCTTGTCGGTCGCGACGACCGCGAGCTCGATGACGGCTTTGCCCTCGGTCACCTGCACGCCGGTCCACAGGGCCGCCTCGGCGTGCACAGCGGCGAGTGCCTTCGCACCCACCTCGGGACTGGCGTTGCGCACGTGCAGCGCGGCGCTGGCCGGCTTGGTCTCCACGGTGACGCCGGGATGCAGGTCCGCGATCCGCGACAGCTCCGCCGTGACCTCGCCCAGTAGCTTGCGGGCATTCGCGTCGATCGCGTGCACGAAGCCCACGTCGAACTCCGAGCCGTGGCTGCCGACGAGCTGCACCTCGGCGGGCAGGCGGGACAGCGTCGCCAGGTCCTTGAGTGCGCGTCCGGAGATGACGGCGGCCGTCGTGGCGGCCAGGCCGGCCAGCGCGCGCAGGGCCCGCACCGACTCCGCGTGGGGATAGGCCTTCTCGGGGTCGCTGACGATCGGCGCCATCGTGCCGTCGTAGTCGGACGCGACGAGCAGGCGAGGGGTCCGGGCCACGGTGGACAGGGCCCGGCGAAGTTCGATCGGCAGATCCAGAGCGCTCACAGCTTCAAACCTAAGCGATTGCGGACGGGCTGGCGCGCTGCGTTCGGGTTGCGGCCGTCGGATCCGGTCAGAACGGGGTCTTCGACCCGTCACCGAGGAGCAGCTCGACGGTCAGTTCGAGGCGCTTGGCGACATCGGTTGCCGACGAGCGACGAGTGAGCCACGCCACGAGATTCGACAGCCATACATCGCTGATGACACGGGCGACGGCAAGCTGTTCCTCGGTGGGCTCACCGTCGGTGATGGCCCGCGCGAACAACGTGTCCATGAGCTTGCCGACCTGATCGACCTCCGCCGCCGCGGACGCGTCCGCGAACATGAAGGCGCGCGTCATGGCCTCGGTGAGGAGGGGATCGCGCTGCATCGCCTTGGTGATCTGGCCCAGGATGAGCTGCATCCGCTCGAGCGGGCTGTGGCCCGGGGGGATCTTGCCCTTGGACTCGATGCGCTCGAACTCGCGCGCCAGGGCCGACACCAGCAGGTGCACCTTGGAGGGGAAGTAGCGGTAGAGGGTGCCGACGGCGACGTCGGCGCGCTCGGCCACCGCACGCATCTGCACGGCCTCGTAGCCGCCCTTGGATGCGAGGGTGAGGGTCGCGTCGAGGATCCGCTTGCGACGCTCACGCTGAGCGTTGGAGCTGAGATCGTCTTCGCTGAGGGTCGAGACCGTACCCCCGGTGGAGCGGGATCGAGATGAGGTGGTCATCGACAGTTTCCTTCACGCCTTGACTCTTGACGGCCGAGCATATTAGAACACGTTCTAAATGAATATGTCATCCACGAAAGGTGGGTAGCCGTTGTGACAATCGCCACGAGTGACGAACAGAAGGCCGTCCAGGAGTCGATTCAGGCGTGGGCGCGCTCGGCGGCCCCGATAGCCATTTTACGCGAGGGACCTGCGGACTTCTGGCGCCAGACCTGGCCGTCGGTGGCGCAGCTGGGGCTCTTCGCCGTGGGTGTTCCCGAGTCGGTCGGCGGGGTCGGCGGACAGGTCGTCGATCTGGCCGCGATGTTGGAGCAGTCGGCCGTCGAACTCGTCGGCGGTCCCGTTCTACCCACCGCGCTCGCGGGCCTCGTGCTCGGGCGCTGCGACGGTGCCGCGGCGAAGGCGTGGGCAGGGCAGATCGCCGAGGGTGAACTGCCGGTATCGGTGGTGCTCGACGCCCCGGCGCTCGAGGCGACGCCCGACGCGGACGGCGGTCTCGTGCTCGCCGGCGACGCGGGCAACGCCCTCGGCGGTGAGCCGGGCGTCGCCGTGCTCGTCCCCGCACGCTCCGGTGCCGACGTCGTGTGGTGCCTCGTGGACGGTGCGGCGACAGGCCTGACGGTCGAGTCGCTCGACATCCTCGACAAGAGTCGCGCCGTCGCCCGGATCCGGTTCGACGGCGTCGCGGTGACGCCCGATCGGATCGTCACCGGCGTCGCGCCGGACCTCGTACGCGACCTCGCGGCCACACTGGTCGCTGCGGAGGCGGCCGGGGTGGCGGGCTGGAGCCTGCGGACCGCGGTCGAATACGCCAAGATCCGCGAGCAGTTCGGCAAGCCGATCGGCTCGTTCCAGGCGATCAAGCACCTGTGTGCCGAGATGCTGTGCCGCGTCGAACAGGCGCGTGCCGTCGCGTGGGATGCGGCCGTCGCGGCAGAGGACGCGCTGCCGGACCCCGACACCGGTCGTTCGGGCACCTCCGAGCTGCCCGTCGCGGCTGCGGTGGCGGCGGCCGTCGCGCTGGACGCGGCCGTCCAGAACGCCAAGGACTGCATCCAGATCCTCGGCGGTATCGGCTTCACCTGGGAGCACGACGCGCATTTCTACCTGCGCCGCGCGGTCTCCAACAAGCAGTTCCTGGGCGGCAGCAACGTCTGGCGCGCACGGGTGACCGAGCTGACCCGCGCCGGAGCACGCCGCCACCTGACGATCGATCTGTCCGACCTCGAGTCGGAGCGGGCCGCGATCCGCGACGAGGTGGCCGCGCTCGCCGCGGTACCCGAGTCGGAGCGGCGTGTCGCGGTCGCCGAGTCGGGGTACGCCGCGCCGCACTGGCCGCGTCCGTACGGCCGCGGGGCGAGCGCCGCCGAGCAGATCCTGATCGCGGAGGAGATGGCGGCGGCCGGCGTCGAGCGTCCCGATCTCGTCATCGGCTGGTGGGCGGTCCCGACCGTTCTCGAGCACGGCAGTCCGGAGCAGATCGAACGGTTCGCGCTCCCGACGCTGCGCGGGGAGATCACGTGGTGCCAGCTGTTCTCCGAGCCCGGCGCGGGCTCGGACCTGGCGTCGCTGCGGACGGTCGCGGAGAAGGTAGACGGCGGCTGGAAGCTCAACGGCCAGAAGGTGTGGACGTCGCTCGCCCGCGAGGCGGACTGGGGCATCTGCCTGGCCCGCACCGACAAGGATGCGCCCAAGCACAAGGGCATCACGTACTTCGTGCTCGACATGAAGACCCCGGGCATCAGGATCTCGCCACTGCGTGAGATCACCGGCGACGCGCTGTTCAACGAGGTGTTCCTCGACGACGTGTTCATCCCGGACGACTGCGTCGTCGGCGAGGTGAACGGCGGCTGGAAGCTGGCCCGCACGACACTTGCGAACGAGCGGGTCGCGATGAGCGGCGGGTCGTCGCTCGGCAAGGCCGTCGAGGATCTGCTCGCGCTGGCGGGCGAGCCCGACGCGGTGACTGCAGACCACCTGGGCGCGTTGATCTCCGAGGCGCTCGTCGGCTCGCTGCTCGAGCTGCGCACGACGCTGCGTCAGCTCGACGGCCAGGACCCCGGTCCGGCGTCGAGCGTGCGCAAGCTCGTCGGTGTCCGCAACCGTCAGGGGGTCGCGGAGTTCGCCGTCGAGCTCGCGGGAGAGGCCGGCTGGGTCGAGGGCCCGCTCACGCGCGAGTTCCTCAACACCCGCTGCCTGTCCATCGCGGGTGGCACCACGCAGATCCTGCTCACCGTCGCGGCCGAGCAGTTGCTGGGTCTGCCCCGCGGCTGACGAAGGATCGACGCTGCGAACGACACCCGCCCGGCCGCTCCGGGCGGGTGTCGTCGTATCGGCCGGGTCCGCGGTGGTGGCGTGTCGACTCGGTCACACCGACCCGTCCGCGAGCGGGTCGACTCCGAACAGGAGTTGTCGGGCAGCGGCGGCGGACCGGCGGGGTGGCTCGTCGGCCCAGAGATGGTCGCCCACGGGGCGGTGGCGGAGGTGAACATGTTCTCGATCGTGTAGGACTTTCTCCGTTACCCTGCAGGTGATACAACTGGAACACGTTCTAAATCGTAGGCGGGATCGGCAACGTGGATTTCTCTCTGGATCAGACACAAGAAACGGTGGCGGAGATCGTCGTGGGCCTGCTGGCCCGCGAGCACACCGATCCCGCCGACACCGGCGGCTTCAGCCCCGAGTTGTGGCAGGCGCTCGCGAAAGCGGACCTGCTCTCCCTCGCGGTGCCCGAGCGGCTCGGCGGCGACGGCCTCGGCGTGCTCGAGGTCGCGACGATGCTCACCGAGATCGGACGCGGAGCGGCGCCGGTTCCGGCGCTGGCGACCCTGGGGTTCGGCGTGCTGCCGGTGCTCGCGCTCGGCTCGGCCCAGCAGCAGGACGCGCTGCTCGACGGCATCGCGGGCGGGCGCGTGCTGACCGCAGCACTGGCCGAGCAGGGTGCCGCGTTCCCGTCGGTGCCCTCGACGACGGCCGACGCGGACGGTGACCACGTCGTCGTGACGGGCCACAAGATCGCGGTGCCGTTCGCCGACATCGCGCACCGCATCCTGGTGCCCACCGACGCCGGCGTGGTGCTCGTGGCACCGGACGCGCCGGGCGTCACGCTCACCCCGAGTGCCACGTCGTCCGGCGGACCGGAGTTCTCGCTCCGGCTCGACGCGGTCCGTGTCCCGGCCGGGGACGTTCTCGGTGACGGCATCGACGGTGTCGCGACGCTGAACCGGATCGCGCTCGCGAGCATCGGCGCGTACGCCGACGGCCTCCTCGCCGGCGCCACCGCCCTGGCCGCCGACCACCTCACCACGCGTGAGCAGTTCGGCAAACCGCTCGCCGCGTTCCAAGCCGTGGCTCAGCAGATCGCCGACGTCTACGTGACGTCGCGGACGCTGCACGTCTCGGCGCTCGCGTCGGCGTGGCGGGTCGCCGAAGGGCTCGACGCCGCAGACGATCTCGACGTACTGGCGTACTGGATCGCCTCGGAGATCCCGGCGGCGATGCGCACGCTGCACCACCTGCACGGAGGCATCGGCGTGGACGTCACGTACCCGATGCACCGCTACTTCTCCATCGCCAAAGACCTGGCGCGCCTCGTCGGCGGCGCGTCGTACCGACTCGACCTCGTGGGGGCCCGGTGTTCATCGATCTGACGCCCGAACAGCGCGAGCTGCAGGCAGAACTGCGTCGCTACTTCTCCGGACTGATCTCGCCGGCCGAGGCCGAGATCATGCTCACCGAACGACACGGCCCCACCTACCGTGAGGTCATCCGCCGGATGGGCAAGGACGGCTGGCTCGGAGTCGGCTGGCCGGTCGAGTTCGGGGGCCGCGGCTTCGGTGAGATCGAACAGCAGATCTTCGTCAACGAGGCTGTGCGCGCGGATGTCCCGCTGCCGTCCGTGACACTGCAGACGGTCGGTCCGACGCTGATGACGTACGGGACCGAAGAGCAGAAGCGAAAGTTCCTGCCCGCCATCCTCGCCGGTGAGGTGCACTTCGCGATCGGCTACTCCGAGCCCGACGCCGGCACCGACCTCGCGGCGCTGCGTACCACGGCCGTTCGCGACGGCGACGACTACATCGTCAACGGCCAGAAGATCTTCACCACCGGTGGTCACGACGCCGACTACATCTGGCTCGCCGTCCGCACCGGCGAGGCCGAATCGCGTCACCGCGGCATCTCCATCCTCATCGTGGACACCAAGGATCCGGGGTTCTCGTGGACCCCGATCATCACCGCGGACGGCGCGCACCACGTCAACGCCACGTACTACTCCGACGTCCGGGTTCCGGCGAGCATGCTGGTCGGCGAGGAGAACAAGGGTTGGAGGTTGCTGACCACCCAGCTCAATCACGAGCGCGTCATGCTCGGACCGGCCGGGCGTGTGGCGGGTCTCTACGAGAAGGTGTACGACTGGGCCGCGAAGCGGGAACTGCTGGACCTGCCCGACGTTCGTCGCGGACTCGGCGAGATCCACGCCACCTACCGCCTCAACGAATTGCTCAACTGGCAGGTCGCGGCGGCCACGGGTGACGTCGACATCGCGGATGCGTCGGCCACCAAGGTCTTTGCGACCGAGCGCATCCAGCGGGTGGGCCGGATCGTGGACGAGATCGTCGGCGCGCACGGCGATCCGGGCGATCCGGAGACGGCGGCGCTCATGCGCTGGCTCGACGTCCAGGTCAAGCGCAACGTCGTGATCACCTTCGGGGGTGGTGTCAACGAGGTCATGCGCGAACTGATCGCGGTGGCCGGACTGGGATTGCCGAAGGTGCCGCGATGACCGAGAACGACGTGACCGCACAGATTCTCGCCGGTGCCGAACAGATCAAGGCGGGCGGCGCGAGCAAGCCCCGCGCGGGCCGTGACCCGATCAACATGCCGATGATCCGCAACTGGCTCGAGGCGATCGGCGACGAGAACCCGATTTACGTGGACGAGGACGCCGCCGTCGCCGCCGGCCACGGCGGGATCGTCGCGCCGCCCGCGATGGCGCAGGTATGGACCATGCGCGGTCTCGGTGCGGTGCGCGAGGAGGACGATCCGCTGGGGCGGATGACGCAGATCCTCGACGACGCCGGCTACACGTCGGTGGTCGCCACCAACTGCGACCAGATCTACCACCGCTACCTGCGTCCCGGCGAGGAGGTGACGATCGAGTCGACGCTCGAGGAGGTCGTCGGCCCCAAGCGGACCGGACTCGGTGAGGGCTGGTTCTTCACGACACGCAACTTCTGGAAGGTCGCTCGCGAAGACGGCACCGGGGAAATCGTCGCCGAGATGATGTTCCGCATCCTCAAGTTCATGCCGCCGGCCAAGGACGTTCCTGCATTCGAAAGTGCTTCGGTTCCCGAGGATCTCGATCCGACGCGGATGATGCGGCCCACGCCGTCGCGCGACACCCAGTTCTTCTGGGACGGGGTGGCCGCGCACGAACTGCGGATCCAGCAGCGGCCGGACGGTTCACTGCAACATCCGCCGGTGCCCGCGCTCTGGAAGGACAAGGCCGAGACCACCGACTACGTAGTCGCGTCCGGCCGCGGCACGGTGTTCAGCTTCGTCGTCCACCACGCCCCCAAGGTGCCCGGTCGGTCGCTGCCGTTCGTGGTGGCGCTCGTCGAGCTCGAGGAGGGCGTGCGCATGCTCGGCGAACTGCGCGACGTCGACCCGTCCGAGGTCGTGGTGGGCATGCCGGTACAGGCACAGTTCCTGGACTTCCCGGGCGATGACGAGACCGGTAACGAGCCATGGACGCTGTACGCGTGGCGTCCGGTGAAGGAGTCGTGAGATGACCAGCGCCCTCGACATCTCGGTCGGCGATCAGCTGCCGGGCCTCTCGATCCACGGCGATCCCACATTCATCGTCTCGACGGCGTTGGCCACCAGGGACTTCCAGGACGTGCACCACGACCGGGACAAGGCCCAGCAGCGCGGGTCGAAGGACATCTTCGTCAACATCCTCACCGATACCGGCCTGGTGCAGCGGTTCGTCACCGACTGGGCGGGCCCGCGAGCCCGCCTCACCTCGATCAAGTTGCGCCTCGGTGTGCCGTGGTACGCGTACGACACGCTCCACCTTTCCGGTGAGGTCGTCGCGGCGGAGGACGGTCTGGTCACGGTCAAGGTGGTCGGCAAGGACAGCCTCGGCGATCACATCACGTCGACGGTCACACTCGTGATGAACGACGACTCGGACGGAGGACGGGCATGAGCGGGTTGTCCGGGAAGGCCGCGATCGTCGGCATCGGGGCCACCGACTTCTCGAAGGATTCGGGCCGCAGCGAGCTGCGCCTGGCTGCCGAGGCGGTGCGGGCCGCGCTCGACGACGCGGGCCTGAAGCCGTCCGACGTCGACGGTCTGACGTCGTTCACGATGGACACCAACACCGAAGCAGCCGTTGCTCGTTCGGTGGGTATCCCGAACCTGAAGTTCTTCAGTCGCATCCACTACGGTGGCGGCGCGGCGTGCGCCACCATCCAGCAGGCCGCGATGGCGGTCGCGACGGGCGTCGCGGACGTCGTGGTGGCGTACCGCGCATTTAACGAGCGCTCGGGTGCGCGCTTCGGCCAGGTCAACACCGGGCTGGTGCAGCAGGTGAACTCGTCGGGCACCGACAACGCGTTCTCCTACCCGCACGGTCTGGGGACCCCCGCGTCGTTCGTGGCGATGGTCGCGCAGCGCTACATGCATGTGTACGGCGCCACGAGTGAGGATTTCGGCCGCGTCGCGGTCGCTGATCGCAAGCATGCAGCGGTCAATCCCGACGCCTTCTTCTACGGCAAGCCGATCACGCTCGAGGATCACCAGAACTCGCGATTCATCGCCGAACCGCTGCATCTGCTGGATTGTTGCCAGGAGACCGACGGCGGCATCGCCATCGTCGTCACCTCGCCGGAGCGGGCCGCGGATCTGCCGAACAAGCCGGCCGTGATCGCGGCGGCGGCGCAGGGCAGTGGGCCGGACCAGTACATCATGACGAGCTACTACCGTGACGGCCTGACGGGTCTGCCCGAGATGGGCCTGGTCGGCGATCAACTGTGGGAGCAGTCGGGACTGCGACCGTCGGACATGCAAACCGCGGTGCTCTACGACCACTTCACGCCGTACGTGCTGATGCAGCTCGAGGAACTCGGTTTCTGCGGCCGCGGCGAGGCGCGCGACTTCATCGCCGACGGTGCGATCGAACTGGGGGGCCGGCTGCCGATCAACACGCACGGCGGTCAACTCGGCGAGGCGTACATCCACGGTATGAACGGCATCGCCGAGGGCGTCCGTCAGATCCGGGGTACCTCCGTCAATCAGGTGCCGGGTGTCGAGAACGTCCTCGTCACCGCCGGAACCGGCGTTCCCACTTCGGGACTGGTGCTGACCGCGTAGGACACGAGAGTTTCCCGCACGCTGGGACGCCGGTATTGCGGGCGTCCACGCGCTGCTGAAAGGTGGCGTCGCGAGGAGTCGGCTCAGCCCGGGCCGGCGGCCGTGTGACTGCCGCCGAGTCGAGCCGGCTGCGTGACGAGAGAGGAACTGTGACGTGGCAGTGGATCGCCGACCTGATTTGCACCCGGACGTGGAGTCCATGCTTGCTGTGCTCGAGGCAGGATTTCCGGACGTCACCAAGTTCCCGGCGGCGGAGCTTCGTGAGGTGATCGCTTCTCGCCGGGCACCGTTGGCGTACCAGCCCGACATGGCGACCGTCCGCGACGTCACCATCGACGGACCGGGCGGGGACCTGAAGCTGCGTGTCTACGTACCGCATTCGGAGTCGAACGACCCGTTGCCGGTCATCGTCTTCGCGCACGGTGGCGGGTTCGTGTTCTGCGACCTCGATTCCCACGACGAGTTCTGCCGGTCGATGGCGGACGCCGTGGACGCCGTGATCGTCTCGGTCGACTACCGGCTGGCGCCGGAGCATCGGGCGCCCGCCGCGATGGAAGACGTCTACGCCGCCCTGGTGTGGACTGCGGACAACGCCGGCGAGTACGGGGGCGACCCCACCCGGATCGCTCTCGCGGGCGACAGCGCGGGTGGAAATCTGGCCGCCACGGTGGCGCTGGCCGCGCGGGACCGGGGAGCGCCCCGGATCGCGGCACAGATCCTCGTCTATCCGGTCATCGACGACGACTTCACGACCGAGTCGTACACGAAATACGGAGTGGGCTACTACAACACGACCGATGCGATGCGTTGGTACTGGGATCAGTACGCGCCCGAGGACCGGTCGAGCGAGTACGTGGTTCCCACCCGGGCGGCGACGCTCGCGGGGCTGCCCCCCGCACTGGTCGTGACGGCCGAACTCGATCCCCCGTGTTCGTCCGGCGAACACTACGCGCAACGGCTGGCGGCGGACGGGGTGCCGGTTGTCGCGCACCGATTCGACGGCCTCTTCCACGGCTTTCTCACCTTCCCCAAGCTGTCGCTCACCGGTCCGGCACGGCTCGAGCTGTGGCAGATGATCCGGGACGTCCTGAAGGTGGGCGATCCGTCCGCCCGGTGAGGCCCCGCAGTCGCTGCAACGGCCCCCGAACCGTCGGGTTCGGGGGCCGTTCCTGCGGGTGTCCGTATGGGCGGGTGTCCGGATGCGGATGGAGACTGGCGATCAGTGCTCGGCGAGATGACTGCGGAGCGTGTCACCGGCGTACTTCTTGCGGAGCAGTCCGCGGTCCTGGAGGCGCGGGACCACATCGTCGACGAATTCGTCGAGCCCGGTCGGTAGATCGGCGGGCAGCACGATGAACCCGTCCGCGGCGCCCGACCGGAACCAGCGCTCGAGGTCGTCGGCGACGGTGTCGGGGGAGCCGACCAGGGTGCGGTGTCCGATGCTCAGGCCGACGCGCTGTGCCAACTGCCGGACGGTCAGCCCCTCGCGCAGCGCGATCTCGGTGAAGAGCTTCGGCCGCGACACGCTCGCGTTGGCGGGCAGAGACTCTCGTAGATCGGGGAAGGGCCCGTCTAGGTCGAATCGGGACAGGTCGATGCCGCCGAACGACTGGTTCAGGAATTTCAGTGTGGTCCCGTCGTCGATGTGGGATCCGAGTTCGATCGCCAGCTCACGGGCCTCGGCGTCGGTTCTGCCGACGATGGGCGTCACCCCCGGAAGGATCTTCACGGCGTCGGTGGTCCGGCCTGCGGCCGACACCAGGCTCCGCATCCGGTCGGCGAATTCCCTCGCCTCGGACAGTTCGTGCTGGGTGGTGAACACGAGGTCGGCGACACGCGCGCCCAGTCGCATGCCGGTGGGGGACGATCCCGCTTGCGCCAGCGGGAGCCGGCCCTGCGGGGACCGAGGGATCGTCAGTGGGCCCGCGACCTCGAAGAACTTGCCCCGATGATCGATGCGGCGAACCTTGCTCGGGTCCGCCCACACGCCGGACGCCCGATCGCCGACAATGGCGTCCTCGTCCCAACCTTCCCAGAGGGCCCGGACCACGTCGACGAACTCTTCCCCGCGAGCGTAGCGATCCTCGTGGTCCGGGAGCTTGGCGGAGCCGTAGTTCTCGGCGGCGGCGGGAATCGCGGTGGTGACGATGTTCCAGCCGGCCCGCCCGTTGCTCAGATGGTCGAGAGTGGCGAACTGGCGCGCGACGGTGAACGGATCGTTGTACGTGGTCGAACTGGTGCCGATCAGACCGATCTTCTCCGTGACGGCCGACAGCGCCGCGAGCACGGCGATCGGATCGGGTCGGTCGGTGGCGTCGGCGGCGATCGCGGGGGACAGGTTCAGCGCATCGGCGACGAAGAAGGCGTCGAAGCAGCCCCGTTCGGCCGACCGGGCCACCGCAGCCCAGTGGTCGAGCGTGTGCATGTTCGCGGGATCTGTTCGTCTCGAACGCCATACGGACTGTCCGACGCCGACGCCTTGCGCGAATACGGCGAGATGCATCTGTCTGGTCATGGGACGTGTCGCTCTCCGCGATGCGGCTCGGTCGGCCTCCGGTCATCGCTTGGTCGGGGTGGTTCGCTCGGACCGTCGAGCAGCGCGAGTTCGTCGGCAGACAACTCGAAGGTTGCCGCTGCAACGGAATCGACGACGGATTCCGCCCGCGAGGCACCGGGGATGGGGATCACCACCGGCGATCGGTGAAGCTGCCATGCGAGTGCGACGCGGTGGGGGCTGACGCCGCGGGCTCGTGCGATCGCTTCGAACGGAGAGCCCGCTCCGCCAAGGCTCTTCGCTTGTCTCATACCCCCGAAGGGGCCCCAGGACAGAAAGGCGAGACCTAGGTCCTCGCAGGCTCGTATCTCGACCTCGGCGGATCTGGCGCTGGGGGAGTATTCGTTCTGTACCGCCACCAGAGCGTCACCCAGGATCTGCTGCGCGATATCGATCCGGCGGACGTCGGCGTTGGAGATACCGACCCGCGCCACCAAACCCTCGTCGTGGAGGTCACGGAGCGCGAGCATCGACTCCTCGTACGGAATCTGAGGATCCGGTCGGTGGTGTTGGTAGAGGGGGAGCGGGTCGAGTCCGAGTCGTCGGATCGACGCGATGCAGGCCTTGCGCAGATGCTCGCGGCGACCGTCCGTCCACCAGGTGTCGGTCTCGGCGAACCGCAGGTGGCCCCCTTTCGTGGCCACGACGACGTCGTCGAGCGGGCCCGGCCATCGCCGTAGCGCATCGGCGAGTGCCAACTCGTTGACGCCGTCGCCGCCGCGCGCGGGCCCGTACACGTCGGCGGTGTCGAACAATCGGACGCCGACGTCGAGTGCGGTGTGCACCGCCCGCCGACCGCGCTCGACGTCGTACCCCGGAACCTGCGTGATGGTCATGGAACCGAACCCGATCGCAGGCAGGAGAAGGTCGCCGAGCCGACGGACCGGAAGGCGGGTGGTGATCATTTGCCGACCGCCGTCCACCCACCGTCGACGGGCAGGCACACGCCGGTCACGAAGCTCGCGTCGAGCGCGAGGTACTCGATCGATCGCGCCATCTCCTCGGGCTCGCACATGCGATCCAGCGGCGTGCGTTTCACAGTGGCGGACACGTCGTAGCCCTGATCGATCATCTCCTGGACCATCGGCGTCAGGGTGTGCCCGGGCGCGACGCTGTTGACGCGAAGAAGAGGTGCCCACTCGATCGCGAGATTCTTGCTCAGTTGCTGGACAGCGGCTTTCGCCGGGCCGTAGTCGGCCTGCCGTTCCCAGCCGCCGCACGCCGTCGTCGACGAGATCGTCACGACCGACCCGGGCCTGCGGGCCTCGACCAGCGGGCGTGCGAACGCCGAGGCGACCAGTAGCGTTCCCATGACGTGGACGTCGAAGACTCGTCGCACACGTTCGGGATCCATCTCGAGCGCGGGAACGTAGGCCCCGCGGATTCCGTGGCAGGTCACGAGAACGTCGGGCTGCGGCGCCCGAGTGCTCGCGCGGAGCATCGCCGACTCCACGGCGGTGCCGTCGGTCGCGTCCACCGTGTAGTAGTCGACGCCCTCCACGCGTGCGGCAGGTACGTCGAGATCGAACACGCTGACTCGCAGTCCCCGCGCGAGGAACCGGTCGACGACGGCCGCCCCGATCCCGCTCGACCCGCCCGTCACCACGGCATGCCGGGCATCCATCACAAGCCTTCCTGCGGAGCGGCGAACCGCGATGCGAACGCGTGGATGCTGGCGACGACGTGGTCGAGTTCCTCGTCGCTCATGCCGTGGCTCATGCCGAGCGACATGCCGCGCTCGAACACCTCGTCCGCGAAGGGCAGCCCGCCCTCGGGGATGCGGTACTCGACATTACGCATCATCGGGTGCCGGGTGACGTTGCCGCTCCAGACCGTTCGGGTGTCGATGCCCGCAGCTTCGAGCGACTCCTGGAGTTGGGAACGGCTGAACCCGGCGTTCTCGCGGACCGTCACCGGGTAGCACAGCCACGCATTCCGGAATTCCTCGAGCTGCCTCGGCAGGCGGAAGAGGCTCGGGTAGGCACCGAAGGCCACCGAGAAGGCCTCGAAGATCTGTGCTCGCCGTTTGTAATTGGTGTCGAGCTTGCTCAACTGGACCAGTCCGAACGCGGCACCGAGCTCCGACGGCTCGAAGTTCCACGGCAGGACGTCGAAGATGAAGTCGTTGTCGTACGCGACGCCGTCGAGGTCCTCACGGAAGACGCGTCCGGTGCGAGCCTGCTCGGACCCGAACAGGTGCGGCTCGGATCGGCGTCCCCACCGGCGCAGCATCAGGCCCTTGTCGCGCAGCTTCTCGTCGTCGAGGCACACCATGCCGCCGTTGCCGGCGGCCGTGATGATGTGCGCCATCGCGAAGCTGGTGACCGTGATGTCCGAGCGCGAGCCGGTCTCGGTGCCGCGCAGGGTGGTTCCGATGCAGTCGCACGAATCCTCGATGACCTTCAGGTCGTGCTTGTCGGCGATCTCGCGGATGACGTCCCAGTCGGGGGCGTTGCCGGCGAGGTTCGGCACCAGGATCGCCTTGGTCTTGTCGGTGATCAGCTCCTCGATCTTGCCGACGTCGACGTTGTAGGTGTCGGGCTCTACGTCGACGAACACCGGCACCCAGCCGCCCCGCACGATCGGCGAGACGTCCGTCGAGAACGTCAGCGGCGAGGTGATCACCTCGGAGCCCTTGGGCAGATCCAGCAGCTCGAGCGCCAGGTACAACGCGGACGATCCCGAGTTGCACATCAGGCCCAGCTTCTTGCCGTACAGGTCGGCGACCTTGCGCTCCATCTCGGCGACGTTCTTGCCGATCTTCAACGCGAACGGACCACCACGCAAGACCTCGAGGCAGGCCTCGATCTCGCGCTCGTCGTGGACACTGCGGGCGTAGACAACCCTGGTCATGGAATCTCCTCGTCGGTCGAAGTGTCTGCGGTGGTTGACGGTCGAGTGGGTTCAGCGAATGGTCGATCCGGCGTCGACCGGCAGCGAGATGCCGGTGACGTACCGCGCGTCGTCGGATGCGAGGTACATGAGCGCCTTCGTCACGTCGGACGCGTCGATGCGTTCGACGGGCAGCGAATTGACGAAGATGGGGGCGAGGTCGGGACGCTCGGCCAGCAGTTCGGGAAGTACCTGCGAGTGCCCCTGTGGCGTGTCGACCCCGGTGGGGTTGATCATGTTCACCCGTATGTTCCGGTCGGCCAATTCGAGCGCCAGCGACCTGCACAGGCCGGTGAGGGCGTGCTTCGACGCCGTGTACGGCGCGTAGAACGGCAGCCCGACCGTGCTCGCCGTCGACCCGGTGACGACGATGTTCCCTCCGCCGGTGGCTTCCAGGTGCGCGATGGTGGCGGCGCAGGTGTTCCACACGCCGGTGAGGTTGACGTCGAGCGTCGTTCTCCAGATTTCGTCGGTCACGTCCTCGTGCCGTTGCACCGTGCAAATGGAGGCGTTCGCCACGACGACGTCGAGTCGGCCGAGCTCGTCGACGCCTTTCGCGACGGCCCGCTCGAGGGCGGTTCGGTCCCGCACGTCGACCTCTGCAGCGTGCACGCGCCGGCCTGCCGCTTCGATCAGGCGAGCAGTCTCGGCAAGTCCTTCGGAGGTTCCCATCGGGTAGGGGACGAGATCGATCTGTCGGCAGATGTCGAGCGCGATGACGTCGGCCCCCTCGGATGCCATCGCCACGGCGTGACTGCGTCCCTGGCTCTGCGCCGCCCCGGTCACCAGCGCAACTTTGCCGTGCATTCTCATAAAGGCCCTCCGGACGTGAATTCTTTTTGTTCCATTGAGTGGTCACCGATGTTCTGTATTGGTTCGCGGCTGTGCTATTTCGCCGGCGGTCCTGTGCGTCATCGAGCGTCGTCGAGCCGGGAGGCCAACCGTGCGGCGGTCTCAGCGTCGAGTAGTTCGATGGTCAGCCCCAGTGCGTCGCGGTGATAGGCGGTGCCGACCGGGCACCGACCGTCACCGAGCCCGCCCATCCACAGTGGTGCCCCGCGACGTGCGAGGGCCGCCGACGCCGCGGCCAGGTCGTCGACCACGAATCCGAGGTGATGTACCCCCGAATGGGGCTGCCATACGGAAGTTTCAGGTATTTCGCGGAGCAACTCCACGTGTGGGGGGCCGTCGATGCTGAGTCCGAGGCGCTGGACCGTCGAGTGCGCGATGCCGTCGATCCGGCAGTGGTAGTGCGACTCCGGCAGCAGACGTATCGGGAGGCCATAGAGGTCTTCGAAGTGTTGCACCGCGGCTTCGGAGTCCGGCACGACGATGCCGACGTGATGCAGCTTTCCGAGTCCGAAATCGACGTCGGGTACGGCGAACGGTCCCACCGGAATCCTCCTTGTAGTTGCGTCACAAGTGCGAGTGCGGGTTCGGATCTTGAGATGAATGATCGTTCAAAGCTGCGTTCGGACTCAAGGATCTGTTCCATGCAGTGAACACTTGACCGACCAAAAGTGCGTGTTAACATTCGCTGAATGAAGGTTCAATATTCGATATCGGTCGGGATCCGCGGGTGTGAATCGAATCTTCTCGATGCTGTGGTCGCCCCACTCGCGAACCCGGGCCGTCCGTTCGCCGCGTCTCTCGTTCCCCGCGTCGCATCACAGTGAGGCAAACCGCCATGCGCTCAGCTCCACCACCGTCCACGCTGCTCGATCGGGTAGCCGCGGTGCTGGGCGCGTTCGATACGGGCCGTGGCCAGATGACGCTGGCCGAGCTGGCCGCGCACACCGGAATCCCGCGGACGTCGTCCTACCGAATTCTCGAGCGCTTGGTGGCGATGAAGTGGCTGCAGCGTCACGGCAGTGCCTACGAGCTCGGTCCCCGGCTGATGGAGCTCGGATCGCTTGCCCTGCAGCGCAACAGTCTGAGCGTGGCCGCGACGCCGATCGTCCACTGGCTTCACCGCACCACGGGGCACGTCGTCTTCCTGGGAGTTCTCGACGGCCCGGACGTCCTGTACCTGGAAAGGGTGGGAGGGAGCCTGGCGCAGCAGCTTCCCAGCCGGCCGGGTAGCCGTCAGCCTGCCCACCGGTCGGCGATCGGGAGGAGTCTCCTCGCGTCCAGCGCTCAGGGCCTCGCCTTCGAGTCCAGCGGGGAGGGTGGGGGCATCAACATCATCGCGGCACCGATCGACACCCGTGGCGAACTGCGGGCCGGCATCTCGATCTGCGGGCGGCCCTCTCGTGTCCAGTTCAGTCAGGCGCACGGCGCGCCGGTGCGTCAGGCTGCCGGCGCGATCTTCCGGGCACTCGAGCAGGCCCGGAGGGCCCGTGCGCCTTTTAGGTAGTGGGGACTACCAGAAAGGCGCACGGGCGCGAAGCGCCTAGTGCGTCGCCAGCGCCACGCGCCGGCGCTCGTCGGCCGTCTCGGGACGGCCCTCGCCCGGGAGGTCGACGCGGACGTGGTGAAGACGCCCGGTGAACGCGAAGCGGCCCACGATGTCCTCGCACACCGGGCTGCCGCGGTTGACGCCGATATCCAGCTGTTCGTTCATGCTGAAGATCGCGCGAGTCGTCTGCTCGACGCGGCCGCTGCCCACCTCGACGTCGTCGACGAACAGTCGCGCCACTCCGCCCAGACCGATTCCGCCTCCGTCGTAATCGAATTCGAGGCGCACCTCGCGGGTGTCCGCGGTCAGCTCCACGTCCGGTCGCACGAACGTCGTGCCGCCGCCGCTGAAGTTGTAGCAGAACACCGGCTTCGACGCCGCGACGTACAACGCCAGGCCGCCGAAGCTGCCCCCGACGCTTGCCAGCACACCCTCGCACGGCTCGCCGCCGGTCTCGAGGGACGCGGTGAGGACGTACGACCGGTTGAAGAACGGCGGTGCCGCCTTCTCCGGCAGGCCGTTCATGTGCGGGTACAGCGTGATGCTCGTTCGTCCGCGCAGCGGATGCGGCGGCCGGTCCGCGGGTGCGGCGTTGCGGGTCACGGTGCGGTCGTCGAGCGGCAGCACTTGGTACCGGGCCGCCTCGACGAGGAACTTCTGCTGGAGCTCCGCGAGCTTCTCGGGGAACTCGTCGGCGAGGTCGCGAGCCTGCGACCAGTCGACGCTGGTGTCGTACAGCTCCCACCGATCCTCGTCGAACGTCGGCAGTTGCAGCCCGTACGTCGCCATCAGCCAGGGGGCGCGGTGCAGCGTCACCGCCGTCCAGCCGTTGTCGTAGATGCCGCGGTTGCCGTAGATCTCGAAGTACTGCGTGGTGTGCCGGTCCGCCGCGTTCGCGTCGGTGAAGGTGTAGTTCATCGCGACACCTTCCATCGGCTTCTGCGGCACCCCGTCGACCGAATCGGGAGCGGGCACACCGACAGCCTCGAGAATGGTCGGCGTGATGTCCACGCAATGGTGCCACTGGTGGCGGAGTCCGGTCTCGCTGATTCCCTTGGGCCAGTGCGTGATCAGGCCGTTGCGGGTGCCGCCGTAGTGCGACGCTGCCTGCTTGGCCCACTGGTACGGAGTGTCGAGGGCCAGCGCCCACGACGCCGGGTAGTGCGGGTAGCTGGTGGGGGTGCCCAGCTCGTCGAAGCGTTCGAGCACCTCGGCGGTGGTCTGCTTGTAGCCGTTGAGTCCGGCGAGGTAGTTGAACGAGCCTTCCATGCCGCCCTCGGCGGAGGCGCCGTTGTCACCGAGCATGTAGAGCACCAGCGTGTTGTCGAGCGCGCCCGACTCCTGCAGCCGGTCGACGAGACGTCCGACCTGATCGTCGGTGTGCTCGAGGAATGCCGCGTACAGCTCCATCAGGCGGGCGGAGACCTTCTTCTGGCCCTCGTCCAGGTCGTCCCAGTGCGGCAGATCGCCCGACCACGGCGCCAGTTCGGTCTCCGGCGGCACCACACCGAGCTGCTTCTGCCGCTCGAGCGTGATCTCTCGCTGCCGGTCCCAGCCGTGGTCGAACTCTCCGCGGTACTTGTCGAGATAGCTGTCCGGAACTTGCAGCGGCGCATGGCAGGCGCCGAACGGCAGGTAGCAGAACCACGGCTTGTCGGGGTCCATGGTGCCGACGGACTCGATCCACTCGATCGCCCGGTCCACCAGGTCCTCCGACATGTGGTAGCCCTCCTCGGGCGTGCACGGCGGATCGACGACGGTGAAGTCCCGGTACAGCACCGGCGCGAACTGGTCCGACTCGGCGCCGAGGAACCCGTAGAAGCGGTCGAATCCCTCGCGGGTGGGCCACCGGTCGAACGGGCCGGCCTCGCTGATCTCCCATGTCGGTGTCTGGTGCATCTTGCCGAACGCGCCCGTCGCGTACCCGTTGCCCTGCAGGATGCGGGCAACCGTGGCAGCCGAGTCGGGTCGGGTGCCGTTGTAACCGGGCGCCGCCGTTGCTTGTTCGGCGATCACGCCGAAGCCGACGCTGTGGTGGTTACGTCCGGTGAGGGTCGCGGCCCGCGTCGGCGAGCACAGCGCGGTGGTGTGGAACCGGGTGTACTTGACGCCGTCGGCGGCCAGTCGTTCCGCGGTGGGGGTACGGCACGGCCCGCCGAACGCGGACGGGGCACCGAATCCGACGTCGTCGAGCATCACCAGCAGGACGTTCGGTGCGCCGGACGGCGGACGGACGGGCTGGGGGCGGCTGAACGGCTCCGTCTGGTTGCGGTAGTCGACCGCCGTGGAGATCTGTGGATCGGTGCGGACGATGGGGATCGAATGACGGTTCATGGAGCACCTCTCTGGGGGTGTGGAACGAGTGCGGAACGTCGTATTCATTGCGGCGGAGCCCATTTCGAGGCACGAACCCTGCGAGGCTTCGAGGGGGCGGGCTCGACGTCGCCGGATCTGCGGGGGAGCGTACCCGCTGCGCCTTGACCCTTAAAGCGCCGACTTACTACGCTCTCGGCGTGTCGAATCCCGGAAGCGCGAAGAGCGCGATGATCGAGGTCGCCGAGCGGATGTTCGCGGAACGTGGCATCGACGGCGTGTCGATGCGTGACGTTGCCGCCGCGGCCGGTCAGAAGAACAATTCGGCCGTCCAGTACCACTTCGGCGGGCGCGACGGTCTCGTGCTCGAGGTCTTCCGGCGCCGGATGCGCGAGATCAATCGCAGTCGCGCGGCCTTCCTGTCCAAGCTGGACGAGGAGGGCCGCGGACAGGACATCCGAGGTCTCGTCGAAGCTGTCGTCGTGCCGCTCGCCGACTACCTCCGCACGTCGGGAACCGACTCGTACTACGCGCAGTTCATCGCCCGGGTGTCGCCTTCGGTGGACATCGCGAACGCGGAGCTGTCCGACGTCACCGAGGTCAGTCGCGAGGTCTCCACGCGGCTGATGCGGGCGCTCGACCACCTCCCACGACGGGTCGCGGTGATTCGGGTGGACCTGATGCTGAACATGGCGGTCTCGGCCCTCGCGGTCTTCGAGCAGCGCCGAAACGGCGGCAACACCCTGGTGGACGTCGACTTCGACGAGACCGTGCGTCATCTGATCGACATGTCGGTGGGGGCGCTCGAGGCACCGGACTCGACCTCGGCGTGACCGCCCGCGACGAGCGGTGACTGCAGACCGCCGGTGGCAGGCCGACGTCCGTGCTTCATCACGAGAGCGACCATGACGCCGAGGAATCCGACGGCGGCCGCGTAGAGGAAGCCGCGGGAGAGCGCCGCGTCCGCGTACAGGACGGCGTGGGTCTTCGGGTCGACCGCCTGCACGTGATGCGACATCACCACACCGGTGACCGTCACGGCGATCGCGGAGCACAGCTGCATCGTCACCCCAGCGATGGCGGTTCCCACGCCGCTGGTCTCGGGCGGTAGTGCGTCCTGCACCAGATTGGCGTTCGACGAGTGCAGGAAGCCGACCGCGAAGCCTGCGATCGCGCTGAGCAGCGCCACCTGCCACGGCAACGTCAACAGCTTGCTGCCCAGGAACATGGTGATCAGGAAGAAGATCCCGGAGCCGAGCAGAACCTGGCGGGCACCGATCCTCTTGGCGAGGAACCCGCCGAACGGCCCGGCGAACATGGCGGTGATACCGAGCGGGCAGGTCCACAGTGCGTACTGGGTGGCGGAAAGTCCGGCGCCGTAGGAGATTCCCGGGAGTCCGGCAGGTGTCTGCAGCAGCGTCGGCATCAACATCGAATGTGCGTTCATCATGTACGCGAGCCCGGTGACAGCCAGCACGGTGGGACCGAACCTGCGGCCGAAAAGGATTCCCAGGTCGATCAGCGGGTGCGGCGCGATCCGCTGCCACGCGACGAAGGCGACCAGCATGACGACGCCCACCAGCAGTAGCCCGCGGGTACTGGTGGCCGACCAACCCCACGAACTGCCTTTCGTGATGCCGAGGAGCAGGACGGCGACGCCTGGTCCGAGCAGGGCGGTGCCGAGGTAGTCCACAGGACGGTCGGTGCGGACGGGGCTCTCCGGAACCACCGACCAGTACAGCGGAATCAGTGCGGCGAGATAGACGGCCATGAACCAGAAGATTCCGTGGAAGCCGAATCCGTCGATCAGCCAGCCCGCGATGAACGGGCCCGCGACCGCGGACATTCCGATACCGGTCGCGACCATGCCCAGTGCGACGGGAACGAAATCGCGCGGCATGATGTCGCGCACGAGGCTGTACGAGAGCGCGACGATTCCGACCAGGACGCCCTGCATGGCTCGGCCGGCGAGCAGCACGGGGAACGTGGTCGCCGTCGCGCACACGACGCTGCCGAGCACGAATACCGCGGCGAGGCCGAGGATCACGCGCTTCTTACCGAGCCGGTCGGACGCCTTGCCGATGAGTGGCATGAGCGTGGCGCCGGTGAGAGTGACGATCGAGACCACCCACGCGATGTTCAACGTCTGGAACGCCGGTGCCATGTGCGGCATCGCCGGGTACACCATGAGGATCTCGAAGGTCGCGATCTCGGAGAAGAAGATGATCACGGCGAGCACGGCGAAGATGCGAGCTCGTGGAATCTTGCCGTGAACAGGAGTGAGGGCTAGCGCCATCGTGGTCCTTCGTTTCGTATATCGAGCGGCGACGGCCGCGCAGGGCAGCACTGAGGCGCAGATCGGCTCGTCGTCGTGAGGAAGTCGTGAGGGAGGTGCCTGGCGGTGGCGTTCGCGACGGAGTCGGGGTGGTGGCGAAGTCGCCCCGGGGAAGGGACCTTAGTCCCACCCGGACGGCGTCCTGTGACGCGGGTCCCACTCAGTGGGTGGCGGGGCTGGCTGCCTCCGTCCCGCCGCTGACTTCTTCAATGCTCTTTCCAGACAGCATGTTTCGACAGTTTAAGTCAGTGTCTTGACGATTTAAGTCGCTGACTGATACTTTGCCGGGGACGTACTCGTCGGCTCAGCCGAACGGACGCGTCGGCGGTGGTGTGTTCGGAGCGGGATCCCTCGAAAGCCAGGAGACTTGCATGGCAACGCTGACCAGTAGTCGAACCGTCGAGATCGGCGGCCATTCGATCGAGTTCGGACCGCGCGGGATGCGCAGGTGCGCCGACGGTTTCGCGTCGGAGCCCTACACGCAGTTCGAGGTGCGGCCGATGACGCCGTTCATCGGTGCGGAGATCCACGGCGTGGATCTGCGGGATCCGAGTCCGGAGGCGATCGAAGAATTGCGCCGGGCCCTGCTGGAATGGAAAGTCGTCTTCTTCCGTGATCAGCAGATCACCGGGACCCAGCACCGCGACTTCGCGCGTCACTGGGGTGAACTGGAGGTGCATCCGCTGCTTCCCCAGGGTGAGGTTCCCGAGGTGGTCCACTTCGAACGAGGCGAGGACAGTCCCGGAACGGAGAACATCTGGCACGTCGACGTGACGTGGCAGAAGCGGCCGCCTCTCGGGTCCGTCCTGCGGGCGCTGGAGGTGCCGCCGGCCGGTGGCGACACGCTGTGGGCCGACATGGGGAACGCCTACGACTGCCTGTCCGACGAGGTGAAGGAGAAGATCGAGGGACGCGTCGCGGTCCACGACTTCGTTCCCTCGTTCGGTCGGTCGATGAGTCCCGAGAAGCTTGCGGCGATGCAGGAACAGTTCCCGCCGGTGGAACACCCGATCGTCCGGATCCATCCCGAGACGGGCCGCCGGACGTTGTTCGTCAACAGCCTGTTCACCACACACATCCCGGACATGGACCCGGTCGAGGGCGAGGCGCTGCTGCGCCACCTCTTCGACCAGGCCAAGGTGCCCGACTTCCAGTGCCGGTTCCGGTGGCAGCCCAACTCGATCGCGTTCTGGGACAACCGTGCCACGCAGCACTACGCGGCCAGCGACTACTTCCCGCACCGCCGCGTGATGGAACGTGTCGCCATTCTCGGCGACGTGCCGGCCTGAGGGGGCGCCGTGCAGGCTCCAGACGAGCGCCGGCGGCGCAACGAAGATCTCGACGCGGCGTGGCAGGGGTTGTGCGACAACCTTTCCCGAGCTTCGAAGGTGATCGCGGGCGACCCGCGGTCGGACGACCCCGCGATGCGGGCGGCGGGCTACCGGTACCTGCTCAACCTGCTCAACGCCGGCCTCGAGCAGGTGGTTTTCAGCGCCGATCCGGACTACCCCGAGCTAGGACACCTGCAGGACAACACCAAGCGGTACGCGACGGAGTCCCCGGACTGCCTGTTCGGCCACGCGGTGCTCGACCCGGCAGGGACGTACCGGCTCACCGGAACCGGTGGGCGAGCCCGCTACATCGGACTCACGCTGTACGACACCGTGACCCTGTACGAGAAGGCGCAGTCGGACGGCGACCGGCCGAAGGACTTCCGGGCCGCGTTCCAGGCCGCTACCGGGTCGACACTCGGTGCGATCTCCAACCCTGGCGGAATAGCGTTGCGCGACAACGGTGATTTCGAGGTGATCATCAGCGCCGAACCGCACGACGGCAACTGGTTGCCGATGCCGCCGGCGACGAGGGACATCATCACCCGCCAGTACTTCTACGACTGGAACGCCGAGGATCCGTACCACCTGTCGATCGAGCGGATCGACGTCCACGGGTCCGGCCCGGTCACCGAGCCGGTCACCGTGACAGCCCAGGTGGAATCCGTCGGACGTTTCGTCGACGGCTTCGCCGAATACTGGGCGGCGATGTACAGCCTGCGCGACGGCGACCGCAACGTGCTGCGCACCCAGCCGGCGGTGAGCTCGTCGTACGCCGGTGACGGTGGGCACATCGCATACGGCGGTGGCACTTTCGAGATCGCACCGGACGAGGCTCTGATTCTCGAGGTGACGCCGCCGGAATGCCACTTCTGGAACATCCACCTCGGTGACTACTGGGGACAGTCGCTCGACTACACCTACCGGCAGACGTCGCTCAACGGACACCAGGCGGTGCTCGACCCCGACGGTGTGTTCCGGGCCGTGGTGGCGCACCGTGACCCCGGCGTCGCGAACTGGCTGGACACCGCGGGCAACGAGTTCACCCGGTGCGTGTACCGATGGTGGCTCGCCACCGGCACCGATCTGCCGACGCCGACGGTGCGTAAGGTGAGGTTCGACGAGGTCCTCGCCGAACTGCCCGCGACCACGGAACGGGTCGACTCGGCCCGGCGCCGTGCAACGCTGGCGCGCAGGCGCGCGGCCGTGTTGAAGCGTTACGTTCGGTGACACGATCGCCGGGGCACGAGGAGGAGCAATCACGATGACGACGCGCGGGTGGAGGCCCAGGGCTTTCCGGGAAGGGGAGGATCCGGACCCGCGCTTCACGCTCGCGAACGAACGCACCTATCTCGCCTGGGTGCGCACCGGGCTCGGCCTGATCGCCGCCGCGGTCGGCCTCGAAGCGTTCGGAACGGACGTCGTGGGCCCCACCGTGCACACCGTCCTGGTGGTCGGCCTGCTCGTCGGCGCGGTGTTGCTGGTGGTCTTCGCGTTCCTCCGATGGATGGGGGTGGAGGCGGCGATGCGCACCGGTCGCAGCCTTCCGGTTCCGGCGATCGCGGCCGTCCTGGCCGGGATGATCGCCGGCGCCGGCGTCACACTGCTCATCGTGGTGCTTCGGTGAGCACGGCGGCCGCGGGGCAGCGGGATCCCGGCCTGCAACCCGAGCGCACGACGCTCGCATGGGTGCGCACGGCCGCGAGCCTCGCCGCGGTCGCCTTCCTCTGTCTGCGCTACGTGCCCGGATCCTCGGTGGTAATCCAGGTCCTCGGTACGTGGGCGATCGTGTCGGCGTCCGTCGTCGTGGTGACGGCCCGCCGCCGGTACGAACGGGTGAGCGAGCGCTTCGACGCAGGTCGTGCCGTCTATCCGTTCGCTCTGCTGCTCGGACTGGCCGTCACCGTCGTCGCCCTCGCGGCGGTGTCGGCGGCCGTCATCCTCGTCGACGGACGGTGACGATCGCGTCGCATTTCGCGATCGCGGCGTCGAATGTGCTTCGGTGGGGAGCGTGCAGGAGCCTCCCGCTGGGCGGGACTTGTGGCCGTAGTCACATCCCTGGCGGGTAGTGATAGTTGCGGACCCCGTGTGTCGTCACGGTCCCCGATCTCGAGGAGAGCAGCAGTATGGAGGAGTTCGAAGGCAAGGTCGCGCTGATCACCGGCGGAGCCCGGGGACAGGGACGGTCGCATGCCGTGGCATTCGCCGAACGCGGCGCCGACGTCGTCATCTGTGACCGGTGCGAGGACAGCGACTCGGTGTTCTACCCGCTGGGCACCGAGGAGGACATGGCCGAGACCGTGCGCCTCGTCGAGGCGACCGGCCGCAAGTGCATCGCCGTCAAGGCAGACACCGCGGACCGCGCCGCGATGGACGATCTCGTCGCGCGCGCCGAGTCCGAGTTCGGCCGCGTCGACATCGCGGTCGCGAACGCCGGTGTCTCGGTTGCCGCCCCGGTGCAGTCGATGACGTCGGCGCAGTGGAACGAGGCCATCGGTTCCAATCTGACCGGTGTCTTCAACACGATCGGCGCGGTCTCGCCCGGCATGATCGAGCGGGGCTACGGACGCATCGTCACGATCTCCTCGATGCTCGGTCGCGCCGGCAACACCAACATGGTCGCGTACGCCGCATCGAAGTGGGGCGTCATCGGCATGACGAAGAGCGCCGCGCTCGATCTCGCCCAGAACGGCATCACCGTCAACGCCATCGCGCCCGGCAACATCTCGACCGGGATGATCCACAACAAGGCGCTCTACTCGATGATGCGACCGGATCTCGAAGAACCGACGATGGACGACGTCGCCCCGGTCTTCCAGTCCCTGCACGCGCAGCCCGTGCCGTGGCTCGACCCGTTCGAGATCACCCGTGCAGTGCTCTTCTTCGCCGCCGAAGCCAGCGCCCACATCAGCGGCACCGTGCTTCCCATCGATGCCGGTAATGCCGCCCGTGTGACCGGGTGACAGTCGATCCCCCGCCCGCTCCGCGCACCGCGCGGAGCGGGCTCGTCATCGGGGTACTGAGCCTCAGCGGGATCCTGGTGGCGCTCCTCCAGACGCTCGTCGTTCCCGTCCTGCCGGCGTTCGCGGTCGACCTCGGCGTCCCGCCGACCAGCGCCTCCTGGCTGGTCACCGTCACGCTGTTGACGGGCGCTGTCGGCACACCCCTGATCGGCAAGCTCGCCGACATGTTCGGCAAGCGCGCGATGATGCTGGTGTGCCTCGGGCTGATGATCGCCGGATCGGTGGTCGCGGCCGTCGGTTCGGGCTTCGTGACGGCGGTCGTCGGTCGCGGGCTGCAGGGCTTCGCCATGGCGCTCATGCCGGTCGGCATCAGCATGATGCGGGACGTCCTTCCGCCCGAACGGCTCGGCAGTGGTGTCGCCTTGATGAGCGCGACGATCGGCATCGGCAGTGTGCTCGGGATGCCGCTCGCCGGCGTCCTGCACGAACATCTCGGCTGGCAGTCCCTGTTCTGGGTGCCCGCGGCGTTCGCGGTCGTGATGGCGGTGCTGCTGCCGTTCGTGGTCCCGGAGTCGAACACCCGCGCCGCGGGCCGTTTCGATTACGCGGGTGCGGCGCTGTTGACGTCCGCCCTGAGCGCAGTGCTGCTCGCGATCTCGAAGGGCGGCACCTGGGGGTGGGGGAGTCTGCCCACCGTGGGGCTCGCGACTGCCGGTGTGATCGGGCTGGCGGTGTGGATCCCGTTGGAGTCGAGGGTGTCCCATCCGCTCGTCGATCTCCGGACATCGATCCGACGGCCGGTCCTCGTCTCCAACCTGTGTGCGCTCCTTCTGGGGTTCGCCATGTTCCTCAGCTCCTACGCGTCCACGCAGGAACTGCAGGTGCCGAGGTCGGAGGGGCACGGCCTCGGGCTCAGCGCCGCGGCAGCAGGTCTCGTCATGCTCCCGGGCGGCGTCGTGATGATCTTCCTCGCCCCGGTGTCGGCCGCGATGATTCGCGCGTGGGGCGCCGGCGCGACCCTGGCCGTGGGGGCGGGCGCGATCAGTCTGGGTTTCGTCGAACGCGGCGTGTTCGGCAGCAGTGTCCTCACGGTGGGAATCAGCGCGTTCGTCGTCTCGGTGGGCGTCGCGTTCGCGCTCGCCGCGATGCCGGTCCTGATCACGATGGCGGTGCCACTGGACCAGACGGCGTCGGCGAACAGCGTCAACAGCCTGGTTCGCGCGGTCGGAACCTCGGGTGCGAGTGCTGTCGGTGCGGCTGTCCTCGCGGCTTCAGCGGTGATGGTCGGCGCCACCGCGGTGCCCTCGCCGATCGGGCTGGATCGGCTGTTCTGGCTCGGCGCGGCGGTCTCGGCGGTCGCGTTGATCGTCGTCGTCTGTGTTCCGCTGCGGCTCCGGACCGGCACCGCGCGGGTGGACGCGGACGCCCCGGGGCCCGACCCGGCCCGCGTCAGCTGACCGCTACCAGCCCATCCGGCCGCGCTACCAGCCCATCCGGCCGCGGTGCCAGTTGTCGTCGTACCCACCGTGCGAGATCCACACCGCCGCCATGACGATGTACGAGATCGCGAGCAGCACGAGAATTCCGCCGAGGATCCACAACGACAGCTGCCCCAGTTTGCGGACCCGATCCGACGCGTACTGCGCGCCGGCGTAGTCGCCGCGCGCCCACCTCGGATACACCTCGAACGCGTTGCTGAACGCCGCGAACGCGAGGGGCCAGAACGCGACCAGGGAAGCGACCGCCCAGCCGGCGTTGGCCGGAGGTGGAGCCGGGGGCTGCTGGTGTGGTTGCGGACCGCCCGCGTACCCGGTCGTGGGTTCCGTCGGGCCGGTCGGCGGCGGGGGAGGAACAGGCTCCGGATTCGACGATGTCATGACAGCACTCCCTCGTTCGCGACTGTCACCGATCACTTTCGACGGTACGCCGACGGTGCCCGCCCGGCACACGACGACGCCGGTGGTGCCCGAGCGGCTACTCGGGCACCACCGGCGTCGGTGGAACGGTTCAGGCGGCCCTACGGAAGCAGCTTGTCCATGAATCCGTTGGTGAACACGCGATGCGGGTCGATCTGGTTGTACCGAGCGCGCGCGGTGTCCCAGTTCTCGGTCGTCGGGACACCTTCGATGTAGGTGGCGCGCATCTTGTTCGTGACGATGTCGTTGTCGGTGTACGGGTCCGGACCGAACGCCCACCCCTTCGACCACTCGGGCCGGAAGGTGGCGTCGTCGTTGTTGTAGTGGCTCCGCATCCACTGCTCCATCTCGCGGTAGAACTCGAACATGCCGGGGGTGCCCGGAACGCCGAGAACGTTCAGCCAGATCGCGACGTCCCAGTCCGGATGATCCGGACGCGGACGGGTCGCCGAGATGGTCGGCGGGCCCACCGACGGCACCTTGACGTCGGCTGCCTGATCGAGCCCGCAGCAGCGGATCTCGACCGGACCGTTGAGCGGGAACTCGCCCTTCGCGCGGTAGAACTCGATGCGCTCGTGGAACCACTCGGTGAAGTCGTTGATCACGGTCGCGATGTTGGCGCGGCTCGTGACGACGGCGCCGCCGCCCTCGGTGAGTCGCAACGTCGTGGCCTTGATGTAGAACTGGACGTCCTTCGACCAGCCCCAGATGTCGTTGGCATTCGTCGCGGCCAGCCCGAGCTTGGTGATCTCGTACATCGCCGGGCCGAACAGCGGTGCGATTCCGGGGTTTCCGGCGTTGATGGCGCCGATCATGTCGGTGATGGGCTCCGGCAGGTTGTCGGAGAAGATGTAGTTGTACGGGCCGGAGACCTCACGCGCCTGCGGAGGCTTGCCGACGAGGGAGCCCGCCGAGCCGAGGCTTCCGACCTCGTTCGACGAGTCCGGCTTGGTCGGCGAGACCGTCCACACCTTCATCCACGGCTTCTCGGTGAACGGGTACCAGATCGCCTCGGCGCCGCCCGATTCCGCGACGAACTTCTCGAACGTGCGGCCGTCGGCGCCCTTCGGCGCGAACAGTTCCCGCCACGGGATGTCGGTGTAGCTCTGGCACCGCTGACGGAAGTTGGGGCCGGCCTGCATCGTCACCGAGGTCAGGAAGCAGCGCCCGAGGTTGGTGAGCAGTGGGGTGATTCGAGGATCGTTGCGCTGGTACGTCTCGAGTGCGTAGGTGGAGCCGTTCCAGACGACCGCGGTCAGCTCGGTGACCAGGTTGCTCAGCGAACCGTAGGTGTGACCGGGCAGCGTGGTCTGGCCGACGGCCGGCAGCGCCGCACCGTGCGCGTTGACCGCGAGGGCGCCACCGATCGACAGCACACCCGGAGCGGGCAGGTTGGCCCAGCCGAGGTCGTGCTTCTGCAGTTCGGTGACGATCGCCTCGATGCTGGCGCCGGCACCGGCGGTGACGGTGGCCACGGGGCCGCCCGTGTTCACCGTGATGCCGTTCAGATGCGTCATCGTGTCGGCGAGGATCACCTTCTCGACGTTGGCCCCCTTCTCCACGGTGAGCGGGGTCCAGCCGTGCATCGCGCCGCGCGGGCGGATCTTGTAGTCGTGCTCGTGCGCCCAGTTGGCAAGGCGAACGACATCCTGTGGTGTCTTGGGCGAGCAGACCCAAGTGGCGTCCAGCATGATCTCCTTGGACCAGTTCTGGTACGCCTGCTGGAACAGTGCGATGTCGTTCGGGAAGTCCGGCGGCGTCGGAAGCGGCGCGACCGGCCCGGTCGATCCGAGCGATCCGAGGGAGCCGGCGGAACCGGCAGGGACGGCGAAGGCCGGGGTCCAGCCGCCGAGTGCGCCGGCTGCCAGCACGCCGGCGCCCGCAGCGCCCGCGGTGAGGAATCCTCGCCGGGACAGCCGTAACTGCTCGTCGTTGAGCGTCATTCGTGTACTCCAAGGTGTGTGAGGGGAAAGAAGTACGGGTGCAGATATTCCCGGTCGGGTCGGCGTGGACGCCGACCCGACCGGTACAGCTGTGTGCGGACGTCGCTAGGCGACAGTGAGCACGACGTCGGCCAGGGCCGGTGAGTCGTCACGCTCGGGAACGGTTGCGGAGATCAGCAGCTGGTCGCCGTCGCGCCACATTCGCGTCCGGAGGCTTTCGCCGGGGAAGACTACCCCGGCGAAACGAGCGCGAAATCCCTTGACGCGGCTGGCATCACCGTCGAGGACGGTGTCGGTGGCAGCCTTGCAGACGATCCCGTAGGTGCACAGTCCATGCAGAATAGGCGCCGGAAAGCCCGCAGCGGTCGCAAATGCCGGATCCGAGTGCAACGGGTTCCGGTCACCGCACATCCGGTACAGCAGCGCCTGCTGCGGCAGGACCTGCGAAATCGACTCGAAATCCGGTGTCCTGTCGGGGAGAGCGACCGATTCGGACGGTCCGCGCTCACCCCCGAAACCACCCTCGCCCCGCGCGAAGATCGACGATCGGGCCGTCCACAACGGCGACCCGTCCAGCGCGACCGTAGTGGATTCCTGCACGATCACCGCGGCCTTGCCCTTGTCCCACACCTCGGCGATCCGAGTCGTGGTCTGCGCCGACCCGCTGGCGGGGATCGGCGCGTGGACGGTGACCTCCTGGCTGCCGTGGACGACCTTCGCGAGGTCGATTTCGACGCCCGGGAACGACACCCGCGGCGCCTCGGTCGCGTGGATGTTCGCCACGACCGTCGCGAACGTCGGCAGCACCTGGGGCTTGACGTCGTCGAGGTAGGCGAGCTCCCGGGGATCGAGTGGGCGTGCGCCCGCACCGATTCCGAGGTGGTACAGCTGCACGTCCGAGGGAGTCCAGGAGAACTCCTGAGCCGGTAGCTCGGCTCCGATCGCGATCGACGGATCGATGGGCACTGTCGTCTCCTGTCAGTTCGTCACGGACGGCGCTGCGGCACGGGCACGGTCGGCGATGTCGAGCACCGCGAGGTACGCGAACGTCATGGCGGGACCGATGGTCGCGCCCGGTCCGGCGTACGTGTGGCCCATGACCGGAGAGCTGCAGTTGCCGGCCGCGTACAGGCCTTCGATGACCGAGCCGTCCTCGCGCAGCGCGCGACCGTCGACGTCGGTGCGAATGCCGCCCTTGGTGCCGAGGTCGCCGGGCACCATCTTGATCGCGTAGAACGGCGCCTTGCTGATCTCGGCGAGGCTCGGGTTCTTCAGGCGCGGATCGCCGTAGTAGTGGTCGTAGCCACTGTCGCCGCGCGCGAAGTCCTCGTCCTTACCGTTGCGCGCGAAGCCGTTGAACCGCTCGACGGTTTCCGTGAGCGCGTGGGCCGGCAGCCCGGCCTTCTCCGCGAGTTCGGTGATCGTGTCGGCCTTGACGACCACTCCGGCCTTGAGCCAGCGTCCCGGGAACGGAGAGCGCGGCGTGATGCCGGCGAAGGTGTACCGGTTGCGGTAGCGCTGATCGAGGATCATCCAGGTCGGAATGTTCTCGCCCGGACCCTCGCCCTGGCCGTACTTGCCGCCGTACATCATGTGAGTCGCCTCGACGTACGGTGCGGCCTCGTTGCCGAAGCGCTGGCCGCGGGTGTTGACCATCATGCTGCCGGGCAGCGTGCGCTCCGACAGCGCGAACCAGGGGCCGCCGGTGAGCGGGATCGACGGACCCCACCACGCGTCCTCCATGAACTCGACTGCCGCACCGAGCTTCTGGCCGGCGACGATGCCGTCACCGGTGTTGGCCGCGGCACCGACGGTCCATTCGGTACCGATCGGGGCGCGCTGGTACTTCTTGCGCATCTCGTCGTTGTGCTCGAATCCGCCCGAGCCCAGGACGACGCCGTGGCGGGCCCGGATGATCTGCTCGGTCGGTCCGTCGGGGCCGTCGACGAGTGCCTTCACGCCGCGCACCGCGCCGTCCTCGGTGTACAGCTCGGTGAGCGGGGTGTTCAGCAGGATCGGGACCCCGGCGTCGCGCAGGCCGAGTCGGAGGCCGGCCATGAGGGCCTGCCCGCGGACCAGGAGATCCTTGCCGCGCGCCTTGGCCGCCAGGAATCGCATGCCGACCTTCATGGCACGCAGCGGTCCGCGGCGGTTGCGCATGAGCAGGTTGAGCCAGCGGTAGTCGGCCTGGGTGATGACGAAGTTCCGTGGGGCCTTGACGTAGTCGGGCTCGAGGTTCTTGCGGTCGTCACCGAGCCGATTGCCGTCGAACGGGACCGGCTCGACGGAGCGTCCGCCGAGCCGCCCGCCCGGCGCCTCCGGGTAGTAGTCGGAGTAGTCGGGCACCCACTGCAGCTCGAGGGCGCTGTTCTCCATGACGAACGACAGCATCTCGGGTCCACGGTCGATGTAGGTGTCGATCTTCGCGGGATCGACGACGTCGCCGATGATGCTGTGGAGGTAGGTGCGCGCCGCGTCGACGGTGTCGGTGACACCGTCCCGCTTCAGTACCTCGTTGTTCGGGATCCAGACACCTCCGCCCGACCGTGCGGACGAGCCGCCGTAGTGGGCGGCCTTCTCGATCACGACCACACTCAGCCCCTTGTGTGCCGCGGTGAGGGCTGCGGTCATGCCGGCTGCGCCGCTGCCGACGACGACGATGTCGTATTCCTGCTTGCTCATGTAGAACACGTTATAGAACTAGGTGCATGACAGTCCATGCTTTCTGCCAGGAAGTATTGCCGGGTCTTTACACCGGCCTCGGTTGCAAACGAACACGTGTTGCAGTCACGTCGGCGAGAGGGTGGAGAGGCGGGCCGGCCGGGCGCGGCGAGGCCCCGAACCGTTGCGCGGTTCGGGGCCTCGCGGTGGGCGCTGGTGGGTACGTCAGCCGGCGGAGTCGGTCCGCCGTTCCTCCGGGACCTCGAGGATGCCTTCCATCACCGCGTGCTGGATGCTGCTGAGCAGTCGGGGGCACGTCTGACGCGACCCGGCACGCCCGCCGGCGGCCGTGAACTCCGGGCACACCTCGGCAGGGTTGCCCTGCCACTGGATGCTGGTGTGCTTGAAGCTGTTCTTCTGGACGAGCACGCATGTTCCGCACGCGCGGCACTGCACCTCTTGCAGCCCCTGCTCGAGGTAGTTGTGCTGGTCCACTGCGGTCTGTGCGCGGACGGCCTCGACCCGGGCCGGGCTGTCGGCGTAGCTGGGGGCCTTGGCCCAGGTCGAGGTCATCTTCACACTCCCGTCTTGTGTTCGGCGGCCGACTCGGCCGCCGCCTTCTCCTCCGCCTGGCGTGCCAGGTTCGCGTCGACCTCACGCTGCCAGGCCTCGACGGCCTTGCTGGTGTCGATCTCGAACTCGAACCGCTGTGTGGCCTTCTCGTCGACGTCGGCGACGTCCACATAGAACTGGTCGTACCAGCGACGCAGCTGATAGACCGGGCCGTCCTCCTCGCAGAGCAGCGGATTCTCGATCTTGGTCTTGTTCTTCCAGATCGCGACGTCCTGCTCGAAGCCCATCGCCACACCCTCGGTGAACTTGGTGGCGAGCTTGTCGCTGGTGGCGTCGTCGAGCCCCTTCGGCTTCTCCACGGCCACGCCGTACATGAGCACGAAGGAATCCTGGGTCACCGGGTAGTGGCAGTTGATCAGGATGCTCTCGACCTTGTAGCCGCTGTAGTTGTTGTGCAGCCAGTTGACCATGTACGACGGACCGAAGTACGACGCCTCCGAGTCCAGGACCGAATCGCCGTACTGGGTCCCCATGCTGCCGACGTCGGGCCGGCCGTGGTTCTGCAGGTACTGCGACGCGACGTGGCCCTCGAAGACGTTCTTGAAGTACTTGGGGAAGCCGAAGTGGACGTAGAAGAAGTGCGCCATGTCGACGACGTTGTCGACGATTTCGCGGCAGTTGGAACCCTCGACCAGGATGCGGTTCCACTTCCAGTCGGTCCACTCGTCGGTGAACACCTCCGGCAGGCGCGGAATCGTGACGTCGTCCGGCGGCGGGTTGCCCTCGGGATCGTTCCACACGAAGAGCTGCTTGTTCTCCTGCAGCGTGATCCACGAGCGGGTCCGTGCGATCGGCGGCACTCGACGGGCGTACGGGATGTCGGTGCACTTGCCGTTGCCGCCCCAACGCCAGTCGTGGAACGGGCAGGCGACCGAGTCGCCCTTGATCTCACCTTGGCTGAGGTCACCGCCCATGTGCCGGCAGTACGCGTCGAGAACGTGGAGCTTGTTCTGGCTGTCCGCGAAGACGACCAGTTTGGTGCCGAACGCCTCGATCGCGTGCGGCTTTCCGTCGAGGAACTCGCTCTCCAGACCGATGCAGTGCCAACCGCGTGCGAAACGCGTCTGCGGAGCTCCCACATCGATCTCACGAATCTGCGCCATCAGTACCTCACATCCCTTCTAGCTGTTGCTAGAACACGTTATAGAACTTCGACGGATTTCGCTAGATTTCAGGTGCTTGTGATCGGCAAAGACTTCGTATGACCAGTGGAATTGCCGTTTTCTCGACATGGAAGAGAACGTGTTCTAGTCTCAGGGCAAGTCAACATCGAATTACAGACGGGAGCGTCCAGTGGGTGACCATGACAGCCACGAGGTGATGCAGCGGATCGACGCGCTACTGCCGGTGCTGCGTGAACGCGCGCAGGAGACCGAGGATCTGCGCCGCATCCCCGACGAGTCCATCAAGGCGCTCCAGGAGACCGGCTTCTTCCGGTTGGTGCAGCCGAAGCAGTGGGGCGGTCTCGAGTCCGATCCCGTCACCTTCTACACCGCGGTCCGCAACATCGCGAGCGCCTGCGGCTCCACCGGATGGGTCGCCGGTATCCTCGGCATCCACAACTGGCACCTCGCCCTGTTCGACCAGCAGGCGCAGGAAGACGTGTGGGGCAAGGACACCGACGTCCGGATCTCGTCGTCGTACGCGCCGATGGGCGCGGGCGAGGCGATCGAGGGCGGCTACAAGGTCAACGGCGCCTGGGCATGGTCCTCGGGCTGCGACCATGCGTCGTGGGTCGTCGTCGGTGGACCGGTCATCAAGGACGGCCGCCCCGTCGACTTCGGCAGCTTCCTCATTCCCCGTGAGGACTACGAGATCGACGACGTCTGGAACGTCGTCGGCCTCAAGGGCACCGGTAGCAACACCGTCGTCGTCAAGGACGTCTTCGTCCCGCGTCACCGCTTCCTGAGCTTCAAGGCGATGAGTGACCTGACGGCGCCGGGCCTGCAGCAGAACACCGCACCGGTCTACAAGATGCCGTGGGGCACCATCCATCCCACCACCATCTCCAGCCCGATCGTCGGCATGGCGTACGGCGCCTACGAGGCCCACGTCGAGCACCAGGGCAAGCGTGTCCGCGCGGCCTACGCCGGCGAGAAGGCCAAGGACGACCCGTTCGCGAAGATCCGGATCGCCGAGGCGTCCAGCGACATCGACGCCGCGTGGCGTCAGCTGTCCGGCAACGTCGCCGACGAGTACGCGCATCTGCTCGCCGGCGAGGAGGTGCCCATGGAACTGCGCCTGCGCGCCCGCCGCGACCAGGTCCGCGCGACCGGTCGTGCCATCGCCTCGATCGACCTGCTGTTCGAGAACTCGGGAGCCACGGCGCTCGCGAACGGCACTCCCATCCAGCGCTTCTGGCGCGACGCGCACGCCGGCCGCGTGCACGCCGCAAACGATGCCGAGCGCGCGTACGTGATGTTCGGTGGCGCCGAGTTCGGCCTGCCGCTCACCGACACGATGGTCTAGGGGCGGGTACATGACGGCAACCGAAGAGCTCACGTACGAGTCGACGTCCCGTTTCGCGCAGGTCCGCGACGACCTGAAGTTGCACTACCACGAGGCCGGCGTCGGCAACGGCCCCACGATCGTGCTGCTGCACGGCGGCGGACCCGGCGCGTCGTCGTGGTCCAACTTTGCGAAGAACATTCCCGTTCTCGCGGAGCAGTTCCATGTGATCGCGGTGGACCAGCCCGGCTACGGCCGGTCCGACAAGCCCACCGAGCACCCGCAGTACTTCCGCCACAGCGCGTCCGCACTCAAGGATCTGCTCGACACGATCGGCATCACCGATCGCGTTCACCTGCTGGGTAATTCGCTCGGGGGCGGCGCTGCGGTGCGGTTCGCGCTGGACTACCCGGAGCGCGCCGGCCGACTGGTGCTGATGGGTCCCGGCGGCCTCAGCGTCAACCTGTTCGCGCCGGACCCCACCGAGGGCGTCCGGAACCTCGGCAAGTTCGCGTACCAGCCCACGCGGGAGAACCTCGAGGCGTTCCTGCGCATCATGGTGTTCGACCAGAAGCTCATCACCGACGAGCTGATCGACGAGCGGTTCGCCGCCGCCAGTGCGCCCGAGTCGCTGGCGGCCGCCAAGGCGATGGGTAGGTCGTTCTCGAGTTCGGAGTTCGAGCTCGGAATGTTGTGGCGCGACGCCTACAAGCTGCGTCAGCGGGTGTTGTTGATCTGGGGTCGCGAGGATCGCGTCAACCCGATCGACGGTGCGCTGGTGGCGCTCAAGATGATTCCGCGGGTCCAACTGCACGTCTTCGGCGGCTGCGGGCACTGGGCGCAGCTCGAGAAGTTCGACGAGTTCAACCGGCTCGCGAGCGACTTCCTGCTCGACAGTGACATCGCCCGAGGCTCCGGCCGAGAAGGGGGTAAGTGATGAGTATCCGTTCGCTGGCGTACCTGCGCATCGAGGCGACCGACATGGCCGCGTGGCGCGAGTACGGGCTCAAGGTGCTCGGCATGAGCGAGGGCAAGGGCTCCAATCCCGACAACCTGTACCTGCGCATGGACGACTACCCGGCGCGCCTGGTCATCGTTCCCGGTGAACGCGACGGCCTGTACGCCACCGGCTGGGAGTGCGCGAACGCCGAAGGGCTGCAGGAGATCCGTGAGCGCCTTGCCAAGGCCGACTGGGAGTTTGAGGAGGGCACCAAGGAGGAGGCGGCCGAACGCAACGTCGTGGAGTTCGTCAAGTGCCGGGACGCTTCGGGGTCGCGCCTGGAGATCTTCCACACGATCGCCCTGCAGCACCGCCGCATCGTGAGTCCGTACGGGCACAAGTTCGTCACCGGCGAGCAGGGGCTCGGGCACGTCGTGCTCGCAACCAAGGACGACGCCGCGGATCTCGAGTTCTACCGTGACGTGCTCGGATTCAAGCTGCGCGACTCGATGCGCCTGCCTCCGCAGGTCGTGGGGCGTCCGGCGGACGGGGACCCGGCGTGGCTGCGCTTCCTGGGCTGCAACCCGCGCCACCACAGCCTCGCGTTCGCGCCCCTGCCGAACCCCTCCGGCATCGTGCATCTGATGGTCGAGGTCGAGAACTCCGACGACGTCGGGCTCTGCCTCGATCGCGCGCTCCGCAAGAACGTGAAGATGTCGGCGACGCTGGGCCGCCACGTCAACGACCTGATGCTGTCGTTCTACATGAAGACGCCGGGCGGATTCGACGTCGAATTCGGTTGCGAGGGCCTCGAGGTCGAGGACGACACGTGGATCGCCAAGGAGAGCACCGCCGTGAGCCTGTGGGGTCACGACTTCACGGTGGGGTTCAAGTAATGTCCGCGCACGAGACGGCTGGTGCGGGGACCGGCGCGGAGATCGATCCGCGCCAGTTCCGCACCGTGCTCGGCCAGTTCTGCACCGGCGTCACGATCATCACCACGATCGACGACGACGCCCCGGTCGGGTTCGCCTGCCAGTCGTTCGCGGCGCTGTCGCTCGATCCGCCGCTCGTGCTGTTCTGTCCCACCAAGGCGTCGCGCTCGTGGGCGGCGATCGAGCGCTCCGGCCGCTTCGCCGTCAACGTGCTCGCCGAGGAACAGCAGTCGACGTGCGCCCGGTTCGGATCCCGAGAGCCCGACAAGTTCGCCGGAATCGACTGGACTCCATCGCCGTTGGGTTCGCCGATCCTCACCGGATCGCTCGCGCACATCGACTGCACGGTCGAGACCGTGCACGACGGTGGTGACCACTACGTGGTGTTCGGGCGCGTGCATTCGATGAGCGAGATCAAGACCGAACGGCCGCTACTGTTCTATCGCGGCCAGTACACCGGCATCGAACCGGACAAGACCGTGCCGGCGAAGTGGCGGGACGATCTCGAGGCGTTCCTCACCACCGCCAGCGAGGACACCTGGCTGTAGCAAGCTTGCCCCGGGGGAGGAAAAAGGGCTGAAGGGTCCCTTCGTGCGCTGACAGCGCGTGAAGGGACCCTTCGTCTGTTCGGGGCCCTTCAAAACCGCAGGATGCCGGACTAGGATCGAAAGTAATGCTCGTGCGGATGCCGTGTTGTGGATCCTGAAAGCGACTGCGCGAGCAGTCCATCGGCGCGGGTGCGCCAAACTCATGCGTGACGCGTCGACCATTGTCGCGAGTCGAGGATGTGAGATTCATGGCCAAGACGCTGCGGACGGACGAATCCGTCGTCATCAATCGTCCGCTTCCCGAGGTGTTCGAGTACTTCACCGATCCCGTGCACGCGCTGGAGTGGGGAACCAACATCAGCGAGTACAAGATGCTCTCGGGCGCGCCCGACCAGGTCGGCTCGGTGGCATCGCTCGACGCACGGGTTGCAGGCGCGAAGGTTCACGCCACGGAGGAGATCACCGCGTACGAGAAGAACAAGCGGATCGGCTTCGCCTCGCGGGAGTCGAAGATCGGGTACACGCGTGAGCTGGATTTCGACAGCGACGGCGACGGCGCCACCAAGGTGACGTTTCTGCAGGAGGGCGAGACCGGCTCCGGTCTCTTCAAGTTCGCCGATGCCATCGTGCAGAAGCTGTACGCGCGAGACGTACGGGGAAACCTGGAGAACGCCAAGGAGATTCTCGAGACCCCGAACGGCTGAAGGGTCCCTTCGTGCGCTGTGAGCGTACGAAGGGACCCTTCAGCCGGTGAGGGAGCTAGCGGACGGTGAACTCCGCCGAGGTTCCGGTGAAGGCGAACACCGCGCCCTCCGGGTTCTTCCAGTTGCCGAAGTGCTGGATGCGGTAGGTGCCCGACGGCGTGCCGGTGGGCACGTCCCACGTGATGCGTGCGACGGAGGCATTGAGGCCCTCCCGGCGCCAGCGGTACTTGGTGGCCCAGTCGCCGTCGTCCGCGTGCCGGGTCCACCGGTCGCCGTCGCGCCGTTGCACCTCGAAATACGTTCCACGACGGTGCAGGTCGTTCTTGGGGTGGCCGGTGACGAACTCGACGGCCACCTGCTCGCCGGCGCCGACGCTGCCCGCGGGCTGCACGACGACGTCGCCGAAGTCGCGGCCGGGTAGCGGTGCGTCGAAGGGGAACTCGCGTCCGAAGCCGGGCTGGAAGCCGGACAGATCGCGCGGCGCCGGGCCGCGCGGGACGTCGGCCCCCGCCTTCATCGCTGCCGCGAGGGCCGCGAAACCCTGCTGGTACGCGGGAAGAGTGTTGCGGCCGAACAGCGTCGAGCCTCCCTCGTACTGCTGGGCGTCGTACTCCTCGGGCGTGGTGCAGTAGCTCGAGTACGCGTTGGCGTAGCCGTTGAAGATGACGTTCTCGAGCGGGACACCCAGTTCCTCGGCGACGGTGCGGCGGATCCGCAGGCCCGAGACGATCGTGAACTCCGCCGGGCCGCCGACGACGTAGACGTCACCGATGCGGATGATCTGGATCTTCAGCACGTGCGGCACCCAGCCGTCCGGGGGCAGCAGGCCCACGGGCACCAGCACCAGCTTGGGGGCCTGTGCGTCGGACAGCCACTGCGGGGTGGGGGTGTCGATGCCGCCGAGCGCGTCGATCATCGGGTTGCGAGTGCCCTCGGTGAAGATCTCGATCGCCGGGCCGTCCTCGGTGCTGCCGGCCGCCATCGCCGCGCCCACACAGGCCGGGGAGGTGCGACGGACCTGGCCGTCGGAGGTGTACTTGCCGTCCACCACCTGGTTCGCCATGTCCAGGTACATGATTCGGCTGTCCACCGCGGTCGATGCCAGCGGCGTGGCCTTCCTGAACGCCTCGCGGGCGGCAGCCACCTGCCGCTCGCCGATGATCCGGGTGTTCTCGAATTCGTCGGCGGTGGGACCGTGGCCGGGCTTCAGATCCAGGTTGGGGGACATGTCGCCGGTGTTGGTCTGCGGGAAACACGCGACGAACCCGGGCTTGCCGTCGAGGTAGCGCACCCCGGCGACATCGTGCTCCCAGAAATACGCGGCGGCGCCCTTGTTGTCGCCCGAGATCAGGTGGTTCTTGTTGGTCAGCGACGCGCCGTGGGTAGGGAACCAGCCGATGCCGCCGACGTTGTCGCCGCCCTGGCTGATCCGGAGCACCCGCATCGAGGTGTCGATGCCGAGCGGGTAGTAGTCCTTGTCGCCTTGCGGGTTCCGATCGAAGGCCGCCCTCGACCGGTTCACGCTCGCGTCCTTCAGTTCGCTGCGCCCGTACGCGACGGTGCCGGCCGCGAGGTTGTCGTGCGCCGCGACGATGGCCTCCACGACGCCGTCGACCTCGGCGTCGAACACCTGCGGCTGGAAGCCCAGCGTCGCGAGGCTGTACGCGTAGTCCTGCGACGCGCCGCCGCACGCCGCGTGCGAGTGCACCGCCGTGAGCATCACGTTCTTCTCGGTGTACAGGTTGCCGAACCGGGCGGCGAGCCGGGCGAGCACGGCGTCGTGCACGGCCTGGAACACCATGCACGTGTCGGCGCAGGTGTAGACGACGCGGTTGTCGTCGGCATCGGCGAAGACATAGGCGCGCACCCGGGTTCGCTGGTGCAGGCCCTCGGCGCGCTGGTCGAACTGCGAGTAGCCCATCATGCCGTTCTCGGCGACCGGGCCGGTCATGTCGGACAGGCCGACTCCGACCCGGAACCCGCGATCGGGCGCGGCTCGGTGGGCCGGGGCGGTGGCCGAGCGAGGCTGAGCTGAAGCGGTCGAGCTGGCAATGGCTGCGAGCGCCGGTGCGGCCGCGGCTCCGGCCAGCACGCTGCGTCGACTGATCGTCACGACGTAATCCTTTGCGCGAAGTGGAGAATCGAACTTGAGCAAGCGTCCAAGTCTCCAGCACACACCAAGCGGTCTGGATTCGCAAGGCCCGGCGCGCCGCGCGGTTCGGGGAATCAGACGGCCGACGCGTCCCCGAAAGTCATCCGCAGGTCCGGGATCGTGGTGGTCGCCAGGGCGCGGCGGGGCAGCCCCAACGATCGCAGTTCGTCGGCGATCGGGTGGTCCCCGAGGGTCAATTCGGCTCCCCCCAATCGCGTCCGGACTCCGCGCGGGTTCATGTCCCACGAGGTGCGCCGGGTGACGCCGTCGAGGTGGGAGTAGGCGTCGAGCGAGGTGTTGGTCCCGCGTCCGGGCATCGGGATGCCCTGCTTGACGGTGAGTTCCGCGATGAGGCGCCCGTCCCGGCTGACTCTGCCGCGGCGGACGTCGCTGACGTGGTCGGCCTCGAAGTCCGCCATGATCTTCGGGAAGCCCCAGATGCCGCGGCCGGCGGCGAGGGTGAACTCCCCGTCGACCGGGAGCTGGTGGATGAGGGCGCCGGCCTTGCCGCGCGCCAGGGAACGCAGATCCCGTCGCACGTGGTTGAAGCCGCGCTGCTCGTGATCGCGCACCATGAACGTGACGCCGAATTCGTTGTAGGGGCCCAGGTCGCCGTCGATGTAGTCGACGAACACCAGCCCGCACAATCCGCGCCCGCCGCGCCACTGCAGGATCTCGAGGCCCGTATGGTCGACGAGTCGCTGCGCGGCGTTCGTGGGGACCGAGTACATCGCCATGAACGCCGACGCCGTCCGGATCTCGACCGGCATGTCGACCTGCTTGCCGAGCACCTGATGTGAACTCACTGCGACACCACTCCTCGTAGTCCGTCGGCGCCGTAGACCTGTTCGAGCATCGACGTGAAGTCGGGTCCGCGCCGGAGCATCTGGCCGCCGTCGACGTTGATGACCTGTCCGGTGATCCAGGTGGACTGCGGGCCGAGCAGGAACAGTGCGAGCGCCGCGATGTCCTCGACCTCGCCGACCCGGGCGAGGGGAGTGCACGCCAGATAGTCGTCCAGGATCGGGCCGCCGTCGGTGATCATCGCGACCAGGTCGGTGCGGGTGAGGCCGGGACGGATGCCGTTGACGCGGACGTTGCTGGCGCCCAACTCGTCGGCGGCCAGTTGCACCAGGTGGTCGACGCCCGATTTGGACACCCCGTAGGCGCCGAACCAGCGGTGGGTGTTGCTGGACGCGATCGACGAGATCGCGACGATCGCTCCACCGCCGCCCGCGACGAGCGCGCGGGCGCCGTGCTTGATCGTCAGCATCGTGCCGGTGACGTTGAGTTCGACGGTTCGGCGCCACGCGTCGGCGTCGAGTTGCGTGATGGGGGCGATGGTCTCGTTGCCGCCCGCACAGGCGACGACGCCGTCGAGGCGTCCGGTGGTCTCGATCGCGCGCGCGACGGCACCTTCGACGTCGCTCTCGACGGTGACGTCGCCCGCGACCGTGGAGACCGACCCCCCGGATGCGAATGCGCCGGTCGCCGCGATCTTCTCGGCTGCTGTCGTCAGCTTGTCGGCGCTGCGGCCGCAGATCGTCACGTGCGCGCCGGCCGCGACGAGATCCTGCGCGATCCCGAACCCGATGCCGCTTCCGCCGCCTGTGACCAGGACCGATCTGCCGGTGAATGCGCCGGCGTCCGCCTCCGAACCCATCACGTCTCCCCTCGTGTGTCCGATACCCCGCCGATCGTAGGAACAAGTTCTACTATCGGGGCAGGTTTGGGTGATTGTCGAGGCTTTCCGGTCCATCCGTTCGGATGAAGGAGCACGCGCATGACGATCGTGGACGACACCGATCTGCTCGACGGCCGCTTCTATGCGGGCACCGAAGGCGACCCGCGCGCGGCGTACGCGTGGATGCGAAGCAATCAACCGGTGTTTCGGGATCGGAACGGGGTGGCGGCCGCGGCGTCGTACGCCGCGCTGATCGCCGCGGAGCGCGACCCGGGCCTGTTCTCCAACGCGGGTGGGATCCGTCCGGAGACCGGTCCGCTGCCACAGATGATCGACATGGACGATCCCGCGCACCTGCAACGCCGGCGCCTCGTCAACACGGGCTTCACCCGCAAGAAGGTGGAGGCGAAGATCGGGCGGATCCGCGAGATCTGCGACCAACTGATCGACGCGGTGTGCGAGAAGGGGGAGTGCGACTTCGTCGCCGATCTGGCCGCACCGCTGCCGATGGCGGTGATCGGCGACATGCTCGGCGTCCGGCCCGAGGAACGCGACGTGTTCCTGCGGTGGTCGGACGACCTGGTGAAGGCGTTGGGCAGCAACGCGACCGAGGAACAGCTGAAGGCCATGATGGACGCGTACGTCGCCTTCAACGAGTACACCTTCCGCACCATCGCCGAGCGGCGCGAGGAACCCGCCGACGATCTCATCAGCATCCTCGTGCACGCCGAGATCGACGGGCAGCGGCTCGACGACCAGGAGATCGTCAACGAATCGCTGCTGATCCTCATCGGCGGCGACGAGACCACCCGGCACGTCCTCAGCGGTGGCATGGAACAGCTCATGCTGCACGAGGATCAGCGCGACCGTCTGGTAGCCGACCCGTCCGGCGTCCCGCTCGCGGTCGAGGAGATGCTGCGATGGGTGTCGCCGATCAAGAACATGGCCCGCACCGTCACCCGCGACACCACATTCTTCGACACCGACCTGCGCGAGGGCGAGAAGATGCTGCTGCTGTTCGAGTCCGCCAACTTCGACGAAACGGTGTTCGATGCCCCGGATCGCTTCGACACTCGGCGGTCGCCGAACCCGCACGTGGCCTTCGGTTTCGGCACCCACTTCTGCCTCGGCAACCAGCTCGCGCGGCTGGAGGGCGCCATGATGTTCGAGCGCCTCCTCGCGCGACTGCCCGACATCGCGCTCGCGACGTCCGAGCCGTTGCCGCGGCGGCCCGCGAACTTCGTGTCGGGTCTCGAGGCGATGCCGGTGAAATTCACGGCGGCGGCGCGGCGACCGGAATCAAGTGGCCGATCGTTTGGGTGACCGGCAGCGCGTGGATCGCGGTGATTGCGTCCCACTTGTATTCGCCGCACTCGCCGGTGGGGAGTGCGGGGCGCATCGCGAGACCCTGTGCGTCGACGAGCCAGACGATCGGCGGAGTCATCTGATCGACGCGGCAGGTCCGTACGTCGACGCCGTTGATCTCCGTCGTCCTCAAGGCATCGGTGGGCAGTTCGTAGCCGGCGAGCACCGCGGTCAGGTCATCCTGCCGGTGTTGCTCGATCCACGTCACGTTCGCGTCGGTGCCGTCAGATCTCTCGCAGGTGACGACACTGACCGGCTCGAAATCGGGGGGAATGGCAGTGGGTTGCGGGGCCGGAGGTGCTTCGCTCACCAGGCCCGCACCCGCGAGCAGATTGCCCGCCAGGCAGGTCGGTTCGACCAAGCCCGCGATGTCCGCCCTCGGCGTGGTCGCGGCAGTGTTGACGTCGGTGCTGCCCGACGAACCGCAACCCGCGGCCACGCCGACGGCCAATACCCCCACACAGATTCTCGAAGCCCCCATAGCGGGCACCCTACGTACCCGACGGGACGCGCGTGGGCGAACCGCCGTCCTCAGGTAGTGGTCGTCAGGCGGCAGGGGCGAGCCGCATCGCCGGCAGCGGCGGCAGGTTCTCCGGGTCGAGGCCGAACTGTTCGTCGATGCCCTTGCGGGACTTCGAGGCCGACTCGGCGATCGCCTCGTGCAGCGCAGTCCCGTCGAGTCCGCGGGCGCGGTAGCGGGCGGTGATCTGTTCCCAGGTCATGTTGGGGTCGGTGATCTCGAGACCGAGTGCGGTGATCCGGTCGGACATGACGACTCGGGTGTAGGTCCGCAGCGCATTGCGCATCTCGAACAGGACGCGTGAGCGCACCTCGGCCGGGACCCCGATCGCCCTCTGAGTGTCGTTGGCACGAGCGATCTCTCGTTCGCCGTAAAGGTAGACGATGCGGGCGTCGCGGGAGTCCAGGGTGCCGGGGAGGTAGAAGGGGACCCCGGGGATCTCGACGGCCGCGGATCCGGAATTCGGTGCGCCCGGAGCCGTCATGACCTCTGCGACTGCGGTGCCCGGCAGCAGCAGGGCGAGGGTGGTCAGTATCGCGGCAGCGGCCGCGCGGCCGAACGTCTTCACGTGGTCCTCCCGAAACGACCGACTGTTCGGTCGCAGTCGGCGACTTGTTGGGAAGATTACCGGGCGGACCTTCGACATCGATTGCCCGTTCCCTGGATGGATGTTTCCCAGTTTCAGAACGGCGGGGCGCCGTCGTAGTCGATGGTCCCAACCGGACAGGATGTGCGCGGGGCGGGCCGTCGACGATGGCGTGCGGGGATCAGGCTGTCGAGTAGTTGAGGCGCGCGAGGGTACGGGCATCGGTGAGTCGAGCCGTGAGCCGGTCGTCGAGTCCGGCCGTCAGGTCCGGCTGCATCTCCGGATCGGCGAACGGTCCGCGTGGATGCGTGATCGTGGCCCGGCCGGTGGGATCGAGCCATTCGAGACGACCTTCACCGATCTGACGGACGGACCAATAGCCGAGCGTCTCGAGTCGGTGATGGGTCCGACACAGGCAGGCAAGATTCGATTCGGTGGTGAGCCCGCCCCGCTCGGGGTGATCGTGGTCGAACGGAATCGTGTGGTCGAGGTCGCAGGTGGCGGCCGCCGCGGCGCAGTTCGGGAATCGGCACACACCATCTCTCGTGCGGACGATCTCGGACAATCGGCCACTCGGCCGATAGGTTCTTTCCTGCAATCGCTTTCGCGTTCTCGCCGTGACCGTCGGCGGAGAGTGCTTCGGCGCCGGAAGGAGTGGGCCGCTGCCGAGCACCGGTCCGCTGAGTGAGCCCTCGGCCAGTCCGGCCCGATCGGCTGCGGACAGCATGAGGATCCGCTTCCACGTTGCATCCGCGGCGAGTTCGCGGGCGAGGTCGGCGTCTATGGCCCCGTATCCGGACAGGTAGCCGGGCGCGTCGTCGAACCCGAGGAGGGTCGGCGGCGTTGGGCCTGCGTACGTGGATCGTGTGCGCAGACGTCGAATGCCATCGCGCGGAGTCGCATCGCGAGGATGCGGCCGCCTTCGGCGGGCAGTAGACCGTCGAGATGCGACATCGCGTTGTCACCGGCGATTACTCTGACGTCGCGGTCGTCGGTGGCTCGGAGTCGTCGTTCCCGTGCGCCATCCGGGTCTAGTCGGGCGATCAGCCGTCGGGCGCGCTCCTCGAGTCTGGAGGTGGTCGAGCGGCCCGCGCCGTCGAGCAGGCGGCGCTCGATGTCCTCCAGCTTGTCGTCGGAGACGTTCGACAGTGCCTCGGACAGTGCATGAGCCTTCGCGAGGTCGATCCGGCCGGCCTGGAACTCGGCGCGGACCTGGTGCAGGCGCCACCGCAGATCGCACCCCAGATCGATCATGCGTCGTGCCGCGGATTCGGTGAGGCCGAGGGTGCCAGCGACCTCGACGTGCGCGAACTCGCCGTGACGCGCCTCGTTCCGTCCCGCTCGCGCATCCTCCTCGCAGCGGATTGCGAACAGGGTCGTCACCCAATCGATCTCGCGGAACTGCTCGCGGGCGATTCGGGCGTGCTGCTCGGCGAGTGCGGCGGACGCATCCGCGTCCACCGTCTCGCCCGCCGCCACGGAGTCGAACATAGTTTCGATAGTAGCGGAGCCCTCTGACAGACTCGGGTGACTACGCGCAGCCCGGCGCGGGTGCGTCCTCCGACATCGGCTTGCCCGTCGGAAGTACGTAGAGCACGTGCAGGACCATCGGGGCCGGACCGAGGTTGCGGCCCATGTGGACGTAGCCGTGTCCACTCGGTTCGACGATGGTGCCGCCGACGTTGTAGATGCCGTCGGTGGTGCAGTCGGACTTGTAGTGCGTCAGCGTGCCTTCCGTGACGATGCCGTACAACATGCCGTCGTGGAAGTGCCAGCCGGTGGTGCCGCCAGGTGCGATCGTGACCTTCCGGAGGATGTAGTCCTGGTCGCCGACGGTGGCCTGCGCGATGATCTCGCCGGTGACGCCCTCGCTCGGGGTGGCTGCGGCGACCCCCGGGGCCAGGCCGAGGGCCACCGCGGCGGAGACGGCGGCGAGGGCGAAGCGGTGGCGAGCGCGCATGTCTGGTCCTTCCCCGAACCGGTCTGGGTGCGGGACCATCGTCCGGGAAGTGGGCGGCAGCCGCGGCGTTTTCGCGAATCTTCCGCGATCGGCCTAGCTCGGCGCTCCCAGGTTCATCTCGTCCGGATGGAACCCGACGCGCACGCCGTCGTCGAGGGTCGCGATGTCGGTCAGGTCCTGTTCGGTCAGTTCGAAATCGAACACGTCGATGTTCTGCGCGATGCGATTGTCGTGCACGGACTTCGGAATCACGATGAGGTCGTTCTGCAGGTGCCATCGGATGAGAACCTGCGCGGGGGACTTGCCGTGCGCGTCGCCGATACGGGTGATGACCGGGTCGTCGAGCAGCGTGTTGGGCTTGGACGCGTCCCCCCATCCGGAGTTGCTGGTGCCGCCGAGGGGACTCCACGACTCGACCGCGATTCCGTGGAGGGCGGCGAAGTCGCGAATGGCGTGCTGGGGGAGATGCGGGTGCAGTTCCACCTGGTCGACGGCCGGGAGCAGGCCACCACGGTCGACCAGTTCCTGGAGGTGGTGCGGTTCGAAATTGCACACCCCCACCGCCTTGGCCCGCCCGGATTCGGCGATCTTCTCCATCGCGTCCCATGTGCGCAGACGAGTGTCCTGGTCCTGCAGCGGCCAGTGCACCAGGTAGAGGTCGACGTAGTCGAGCCCGAGGCGCGACAGGCTCGTGTCGAACGCGGCCAGCGTGGGTTCGTAGCCCTGGTCGGAGTTCCACAGCTTGGTGGTGACGAAGACCTCGTCGCGGGGCACGGCCGACTTCGCGATGCCGCGGCCGACGCCCTCCTCGTTGCCGTATGCCGCGGCGGTATCGATGTGCCGGTAGCCGGCGTCGTCGAGCGCGAAACGGACAGCGTGCTCGGTCTCGTCGTTGGTGGCCTGCCATACGCCCAGGCCGAGTTGGGGGATGACTGTTCCGGAATTCAGGGTGATCTCGGGAGTGGTCATGGATCCAGGCTAGGAGCGTTCGAGGTCCGCTGCAGGGAAGTCAGGCGCCCTTCGCCGGCGGCTGTGCCCACATGTGCGCGAGGAACTCGAAACTCGGGACATCGTCGAGCGAGATCATCGACTCGTAGATCCGCTCGTACGACGTGCGCGTGATCCGCCAGCGGCCGTCGTCGTCGCGGCGATAGCCGTCCCGGTAGTAGCCCGCGCCGCGGATCAGGCACCGATGCTCCGGGATGATCACGGTGTCCTCGAACGCCCACGACCCTTCCGCCGTGGATCCCACGACCGTGATCTCGGGGTGATGGGCGAAGTGCACCGAGGTGACCGCAGGGGTGAGCGCCTTCCGCATGAAGCCCACCAGGGCGTCGCGGCTCTCGAACACCAGCGGTCTGCTCAAGGCGTGCGTTCCGTACTCGGCGACGACGTCGTCGGCGAGTGCGTCGGCGAAGTCGTCCCAGCGTTTGAGGTCGAGCGTGCGGAAGTACCGGTACTTGAGCTGCCGGATGTCCTCGAGCGCATCGAGTTCTTCGGGGGAACGGACCGTCATCCGCGGAGCATCACACAGCGACGCGGCGCTGTGGATCGATTCCACGGAATTCGTTTGCACACCGTACATCCCGGTCGCCGGGAGTCGGAACCCGTTGAGAACGACGGACTGTCACCATGTGCTCACTGTCGGAGTGGACGGAGGACGCGATGGACCTCGGTGTGGAACAGTTCGGGCTGGGCGGTCGCACTGCCCTGGTGACCGGTGCCGGCCGGGGCGTCGGGGCCGGTATCGCGCGCGTCCTGGCCGCCGCGGGAGCGACGGTGGCGGTCAACGATCTCCATGCCGATCGCGCCGAGTCGGTGGCCGAGACGATCACGGAGGCCGGTGGACAGGCGGTGGCCTGCCCGTTCGATGTCACGAACGTCGACGCCACCGCCGACGCGCTCGCCCGGACGACTGAGCAGGTCGGCGACATCGACGTCCTCGTCCACAACGCCGGCGTCCCCGACGGCGGCGGCCGGCCGAACAAGTTCGTCGACATGCCACCCGCCGACTGGCAACTGCAGATCGACCTCAACCTGGCGGCGACGATGCGCATCGTGCAGGCGGTGCTGCCCCGCCAGATCGAGAACGGGTGGGGCCGCATCGTCCAGATCTCCTCGGGAGCGTCGTCCCGCGGACTGCCGATCGGCGTCGGGGCGTACGGCGCCGCGAAGGCGGGCTCGGAGGCGCTGATCCGACACCTCGGCGTGGAATGCGGACCGCACGGCGTCACTGCCAACGCGTTGGCGCTGGGGTTGATGGAGGGGCTGGGGCGCGCCGACGATCCCGCCGTGCAGAAGATGATCCGCGGGATTCCGATCGGCCGACTCGGTACCGGTGCCGACGTCGGTGCGGCGATCCTGTGGTTGTGCAGCGAGGCCGGGGGCCTGGTGAACGCTCAGGTGATCCACCTCAACGGCGGCACCGTGTTCGGGCGTTGAGGGGTCACGGACACGACTGGCCACCAGGCCACAGCCGCGCCGCATCGCCCGCCTGGGATCATCGACACGTGACGGGAATCAGACTGGTGGCCTCCGATCTCGACGGCACCCTGCTGCGGTCCGACCGGACGGTGTCGCCGCGCACGGCGCGGGCGATGGCTGCGGCGCGAGATGCCGGCATCGAGGTGGTGTGGGCGACGGCGCGGGCCCGTCACTCGGTGGACGCCCTGGCCCGGTCGTGCGGTTTCCGCGGCGAGGCGATCTGCGCCAACGGAGCGGTCACCCTGGACCTCGCGGACGGCACGCCCGAGATCACCGGCACCGTCTCGATCGAGGTCGCCGAGGCGCTCGCCGCCATGGACCGCGTCCGCACGCTCGTACCCGGCGTGGTGTTCGCCAACGTCGGGCCGACGACGTTCGTGGCCGAACCCGAGTACGCGGCCCTGTGCGACTACGCTGACCACCACCGGACACTCGACGAGATGATTCTCGAGGAGCAACTGCCGCGAGTGGGGGAGCCGATGGTCAAGATCGTCGCCCGGCATCCGGAGGTGCCCAGCCGCGAGCTGTACCGACTCGCAGTCGAGGCAGGGGTGGACGGTGTCGAACTGACGCACTCGGGTGCCCCGTACGTCGAGATGGCGGCGACCGGGGTGTCGAAGGCCAGTGCGCTCGCGCGACTGTGTGCGGCGAGAGGCATCGCGGTCGGCGAGGTGGCGGTCATCGGTGACGCCGTCAACGACATCCCGATGCTGACGTGGGCCGGTACCGCGCTGTGTCCCGCGAACGCGATACCCGAGGTGCGAGCCCTCGCCGGCCGGGTGCTGCCCTCCAACGACGACGACGGTGTCGCGCACTACCTCGAAGAATTGGCAGGTCGAGAGGAGCTCGTCGAAAATAACTCTGGTCGGATTCCCCTCCGTCGGCAATGATGCTTTGCGTCGGAACACGTCAGACGAAGGGTGCGGCTTGATGCTCAGGCAGGAACGGGCGGTGATCACGCGGCAGCAGATCGTCAACGGTGCGGCGGAGATGTTCGACCGCGTCGGATACGAGCGGGCCAGCCTCGCCGAGATCGTCGAGTTGTCCGGTATCACGAAGGGCGCGCTGTACTTCCACTTCAAGTCGAAGGACGACCTCGCGAGTGTGGTCATCGACGAGCAGCACGCGATCTCGATGAAGGCCGTCGAGGCGATCACCTCCTCGGGTGAGCCTGGACTCGACCAGTTGGTGATGCTCTGCTACGAGATGGGCCGGCAGATGCTCGAGGACACGATCGTGCGGGCCGGGATCCGGCTCACCCTCGAGATGAGCGCCGAAGGCGGGCCACAGAGGCCGTACGAGGACTGGGTCGATGCCTGTGAGCTGGTGGCGCGCGCCGGGATCGAGGAGGGCGACATCGTCGACACGGTCGTCCCGGAGGAGCTGGGCCGCTTCATCGTCGGTGCCTTCACCGGCGTGCAGATGGTCTCCAACGTGCTCACGGGACGGGAGGATCTGTACGAGCGCATCGACCAGATGTTGTCGTTCCTCCTGCCCGGCATCATGGCGCCGCGACGCCGGCACAAGGCCGCGCGCATCCGCGAGGCGCGCTGGATCCCGCAGACCGAGGACTGAACCACCCGATGTACGCCGAGGGCCGGCCCGAAAGATTCCGGGCCGGCCCTCGGGTGATCGAGAGGCAGATCAGGCGGGCAGACCCGCGAGCGTCTCCATCTCCTTGAAGAACTCTTCCGGCTGCCCCAGCAGCTGAGCGCTGCCGTGGGCTCGCTTGAAGAACAGGTGTGCGTCGTGCTCCCACGTGATCGCGATGCCACCGTGCAGCTGGATGGCGTCACCGGTGACCGCGAGGAACGCTTCCGAGCAGTACGCCTTCGCGACCAGCGCGTCCGCGGCGGCCGTCGGCAGACCCTCGCTCAGCGAGTGCACGGCCGCGTACGACGCCGAGCGGGCAGTCTCCACCAGGAAGTACAGGTCCGCCATGCGGTGCTTGAGCGCCTGGAAGCTGCCGATCGCGCGACCGAACTGGACGCGGTCCTTGCTGTAGTCCACCGTCATCTGCATGCAGCGCTCGGCGGCACCGACCTGCTCGGCGGACAGCGCGACGATCGCGATGGTGCGGACCTTCTCGAGCGCCGCGGTCGCGTCGTCGGCGGTGAGCCGCACGGCCGGGGCGGAGTCGAATTCCACCAACGACATCGGGCGGGTGAGGTCCATCGTCGGCAGCTGACGGCGCGCGACGCCGCCGGCTGCCGGGTCGACCTCGAACAAACCGATGACGCCGTCCGAGCCTTCCACGGCCGCGGCCACGATGAGCACGTCGGCGTGCGCGCCGTCGAGCACGTAGTGCGCGGTGCCCGACACGGTGTAGCCGTCGGCGTCGCTGCCGGCGGCCGTGCACGCGACGTCGTCACTGCGCCAGTGGCCCTCGGGGCCCACCCAGCAGAGTGCCGCGATGGACGAGCCCTCCGCGATGCCCGGCAGCAGGCGCTCGCACGCCTCGTCGTTGCCGGTCGCCAGGATCGCCTGGGCGGCGAGGACCGCGGAGCCGAACATCGGCGACGGCGTCAGCGCGGCGCCGAGTTCCTCGAGCACCAGGTGCTGCTCGACGAGGGTCGCGCCGAACCCGCCGAACTCCTCGGGGATCGCGAGCGCCGCGACACCGACCTGCTGGCACAGCACGTCCCACAGGCCGCGGTCGAACGCCTCGCCCGACTCGAGCGTCTTGCGCAGCGCGGCCGCGTCGGCGCGCTTGGCCAGCAACTGGGCAACCGTCTTGCGGAGTTCGATCTGCTCCTCCGCGAACACTCCGACCCCGCTCACAGCGCGCTCGCAATCCGTGCGCGGTGGGCCGAGGCGGTGCCCCACGCGGACTGCAGGGCCCGCGTCTTGGTGAGCCACAGCGACAGGTCGCACTCGAGGGTGTAACCGATCGCGCCGTGGACCTGCAGCGCCTTGCGCGACGCCACGTACGCGGCGTTCGCGGCAGCAACCTTGGCGGCCGACACGTCGCGGGCGATGGTGTCGGATCCCTCGGCGATGGAGATCGCCGCACCGTACACCAGCGGGGTCGCCATCTCGACGGCCACCAGGGCGTCGGACATGTGGTGCTTGACGGCCTGGAAGCTGCCGATCACGCGACCGAACTGCGAACGGTTCTTGGCGTAGTCGGTGGCGGTCTCGATCATCGCGTGGCCGGCGCCGATCAGCTGCGCCGACGCGGCCAGCACCGCGATGTCGTACGCCTTCTCCGCGGCGGCGGCCACGTCCGCACCCTGCGCGAGCGTCTCGACCGACTCGACCTCGAACAGGCGCCGGGCCGGGTCGACCGACTCGAGCTGCGTGGTGGGGCGGACCAACTCGAGGGTGTCACCGGAAACCCGCAGCACCGGCTCGGCGACGTCGGCGTCGAGGGCACGCGGCGTGGACGGCTCGAGGACCAGCGACGCGAGGTTGCCCTCGGCGATACCGGGCAGGAAGCGCTTGGCCAGCTGCTGGTCGTTCAGCGCCGACAGCAGTGCGGGGACGGCGGCAGCCGTCTCCAGGACGGGGCCGGGAACCGCGGCACGGCCCAGCTCGATGAACGCGACGGCCAGGTCGGCCGGGTGCGCGCCGATACCGTCGAACTCCTCCGGCACGGCGAGCGCCGTCACACCGGTCTCGGCGAGCTGCTGCAGCAGGGCCAGTCCGGCGGCGGTGTCGTTCTCACCCCACGACCGGACGATGGCCGGGGTGTTGGCGTTGGCGAGCAGGCCGCGGAGGCTCTCCGCGAAATCGCGCTGCTCGGTGGACAGAGAGAATTTCATCGATCCGCCTTCGGGAGTCCGAGCATCCGCTCGGCAACGATGTTGCGCTGAATTTCGTTGGTGCCGGCGTAGATCGGGCCGGACAGCGAGAAGAGGTACCCGTCCTGCCACTTGCCGGCGAGCTCGCCGTCGGCGCCCATCAGGTCGAGCGCCGTCTCGTGGATGCGGACGTCGAGCTCGGACCAGAAGATCTTGTTGATCGAGCCCTCGACGCCGAGGGGTACACCCTCGAGCATGCGGGTGACGGTGCCCCAGGTGTGCAGGCGGTACGCCTCGGCGCCGATCCAGGCGTCGACCACGCGGTCCCGCGACGCTGTGTCGGCGGGGTCGGTCTCGGTCTTCCACACCTCGATCAGGCGGTTCACCGCGGAGATGAAGCGGCCCGGGCTGCGCAGGGACAGGCCACGCTCGTTGGACGCGGTGCTCATCGCGACGCGCCAGCCGTTGTTCACCTCACCGACGACGTCGGTGTCCGGGACGAAGACGTCCTCGAAGAAGATCTCCGCGAAGCCGGGCTCGCCGTCCAGCTGCGGGATGGCGCGCACGGTGACGCCGTCCTGGTTCAGCGGGAACATGAAGTACGTCAGGCCCTTGTGGCGCTGCGCCTCCGGGTCGGTGCGGAACATGCCGAAGCCCCAGTCCGCGTACACGGCGCGCGAACTCCAGGTCTTCTGACCGTTGAGGATCCAGCCGCCCTCGGTGCGGCGGGCCGTCGACCGGATGCCCGCCAGGTCGCTACCGGCCTCCGGCTCCGACCAGGCCTGAGCCCAGATGTCGTCGGCGCGGGACATGCGCGGCATGATGCGCGCGAGCTGCTCCTCGGTGCCGTGCTCGAAGAGCGTCGGCGCGAACAGGAAGATGCCGTTCTGGCTGACGCGCCCGGGCGCACCGGCCTTGTAGTACTCCTCCTCGAAGAGGACCCACTCGATCATCGACGCGTCGCGGCCGCCGTACTCCGCCGGCCACGCGACCGTCGACAGGCGTGCGTCGGCGAGCTTGTGCTCCCACTCGCGGTGGGCCTCGAAGCCCTCCGCGGTGTCCATCGACGGCAGCGGTTCCGCCGGGACGTTGGCCGCGAGCCATTCGCGCACTTCCAGCTGGAAGGCGCGGGCCTTTTCATCCAGTTCGAGATCCACTATTTCGCCTTCGCTTTCATACTGTTGACGTCCATTCCACCCAGCGAGTCCCTGCCCACCTCGGCGTTGTGCGCGTGGGCGAAGTGATGCAGGCCGAACACCGAATCCATACCTGCGCGCTGTCCCATGAGGTCCTCGCACTGGTTGACGGCTTTCTTGGTGAGGGCCAGGCCGAACCGCGGCATCTCCGCGACGCGGGCGGCCAGCGCCAGGGTCTCGGTCTCGAGGTCGGCACGCGGCACCACCCGGTTGACCATGCCCACCTCGTAGGCGCGCTGCGCGGAGAAACGATCGCCCGTGAAGAGGATCTCCTTCGCGAACCGCGATCCCAGCACCCACGGATGTGCGAAGTACTCGACACCCGGAACACCCATGCGGACAACGGGATCCGAGAAGTACGCATCTTCCGACGCGACGATCAGGTCGCAGCACCACGCGAGCATGAGGCCACCGGCGATGCAGGCGCCGTGGATCTGCGCGATCATCGGCTTCGGAATCTCCCGCCACCGACGGCACATGCCCAGGTAGACCTCGGTCTCGCGCGCGAAACGCTGGTCGCCGCCCGCCTTGCCGAGGTGGTCCCACCACAGCGCGGCCTTGTTCTCGTAGTGCACGTGGTGGTCGCGGCCGGGCGTGCCGATGTCGTGGCCGGCGCTGAAATGCTCGCCGTTACCGGCGAGCACGATCACCTTCACGTCGTCGTCCTCGACGGCCCGCTCGAACGCGGCGTCGAGGGCGTACGTCATCACCGAGTTCTGGGCGTTGCGGTAGTCGGGGCGGTTCAACGTCACGAACGCGACGTGATCCCGCACCTCGTAGGTGACGACCTCTCCCTCGTCGGGAAGCTCGCCCCCACCGGGAACGTCGTGGGGGACGGTCATGCCTTGCCCTCTCGCAGATCGTTCTTGAGCACCTTGCCCGACGGGTTGCGCGGAAGCGCGCCGACGATCTTCACCTCGCGCGGAATCTTGAAGTTCGCCAGACGCTCCTTGCAGAACGCGATGACGTCCTCCGCGGTCACGTCGACGCCGGCCTTCGGCACGATGTACGCACGACCGACCTCGCCGGCCCGCTCGTCCGGGATACCGATGACGGCCGCCTCGACGATGGAATCCATTCGCGCCAGCGCATTCTCGATCTCGGCGGGGTACACGTTGAACCCGTTGGAGATGTACATGTCCTTGAGGCGGTCGGTGATGTCGAGGTAGCCACGCTCGTCGAGCACGCCCACGTCGCCGGTGTGCAGCCAGCCGTCGGCGTCGATGGTCTTCTTCGTCGACTCCGGGTCGTCGAGGTAACCGAGCATGACGTTATCGCCGCGCACCAGGATCTCCCCGTGCTCGCCGATCTTGACCTCCATGCCGGGGATCGCCCGTCCGGACGAGGTGGCGACCGTGACCGGGTCGTCGTCGGTGCGGCACATCGTCACCACGACGGCCTCGGTCTGGCCGTAGGCGGTGATGACGGCGTCGTAGCCGAGTTCGGCCTGCATCCGCTCCACCAGCACCACCGGAATCGCGGCCGCGCCGGTGATCGCGACGCGCAGGCTCGACAGGTCGTACTCGTCGCGGGTCGGGAAGTCGAGGATGGTCTGGTGGATCGTCGGGGCCCCCGGCAGGACACTGATCTTCTCGTTCGCGATCGTCGTCATGATCGTGGGGACGTCGAAGACGGCGGCGGGCACCATCGTGGCGCCGCGCAGGATGCACACCATGAGACCGGCCTTGTAGCCGAAAGTGTGGAAGAACGGGTTGATGACCAGGTAGCGGTCGTTCTCGTCGACCTCGGCGCAGTCGGCCCACGCGTCGGCGATACCGACGGTCTGGCGGTGCGCGGTCATGACGCCCTTGCTCTTGCCGGTGGTGCCGGACGTGAACAGGATGTCGGCGACGTCGTCGGGGGAGACGGCGCGGGCGCGAGCGTCGGCCTCCTCCACGGAAACCGGCTCGGCTGCGGCGGCGAGCTGATCCCATTCGAGGATCTCGCCGCCGGGGAACTCGGTGGTGGGGGCGCCGGAGGTCGGGTCGTCCGACGGCGTGCGGAGTACGAGCTGCAGCGACGGGATGCCGCCCGGGCCGGCGGCCTTGAGGACGTCGGCGAGACGGTCGTTCTTGAGGAACCGGTCCGGCACGACCAGGACCTTGGCGCGGGTGCGCTCGAGCAGGTCCAGGGCCTCGTGCCCGGTGTAGCGGGTGCTGATCGGCACCAGCGTCGCGCCGGCGTACTGCGCGGCGAGGAAAGCCTCGATCCAGTGGTGGGTATTGGGTGCCCAGACGGCGACGCGGTCGCCCGCTTCGACGCCCTTGGCCATCAGTGCGCGGGCGGCGAGGCGCACACGCTCCAGCAGTTCGGTGTAAGTGGTGCGGTCGGATCCGTCCGCAACAGCCTCGTTCGATCCGAATTGTTCAACGGCGCGCCACAGCGCGGCCGGGGTCGTCCGGGGCTCGGTGGTCACATTCGTGCTCACAATCTCTCCTAAGGCGAGGCGGAACCTCTATACAAAGCAAGTGCTTGGTAGGGTACCGTATCGCTGTGGACGTTAGCCAGGGTATTGAGACCAGCGAGCAGGCAGCTGCTGACGAGGCCTTTGCGCGGGAAATTCGCGAATGGCTCGAAGAGAACCTCTCCGGGAAGTTTGCCGAGCTGAAGGGCCTCGGCGGGCCGGGACGTGAACACGAGGCGTTCGAGGAACGCCTCGAGTGGGACCGTCACCTGGCTGCCGCCGGCTGGACCTGCCTCGGGTGGCCGAAGGAGTACGGCGGTCGCGAGGCGACGCTGAGCCAGCAGATCATCTTCCATCAGGAATACGCACGCGCGAATGCGCCTGCGCGCGTGAGTCACATCGGTGAGGAGCTGCTCGGCCCGACGCTGATCGCGTTCGGCACCGAGGAGCAGAAGCAGCGCTTCCTGCCGGGCATCAAGACCGTCACCGAGCTGTGGTGCCAGGGTTACTCCGAGCCGGGCGCCGGCTCCGACCTCGCCAACGTGTCGACCACGGCGCGACTCGACGGCGACCAGTGGGTGGTCAACGGCCAGAAGGTCTGGACGTCGCTCGCGCACCTCGCCGACTGGTGCTTCGTCGTCGCGCGCACCGAGCCGGGCTCGTCGCGCCACAAGGGTCTGTCGTACCTGCTGGTTCCCATGAACCAGGAGGGTGTCGAGGTCCGCCCGATCATCCAGCTCACCGGCACCTCCGAGTTCAACGAGGTGTTCTTCGACAACGCCCGCACCGACGCCGACCTGGTCGTCGGTGGCGAGGGCAACGGCTGGGGCACCGCGATGGGCACGCTCACCTTCGAGCGCGGCGTCTCGACCCTGGGGCAGCAGATCGGCTTCGCCCGTGAGCTCGAGTCGATCGTCGAACTGGCCGAGCGCAACGGTGCCGCCGAGAATCCGGCGATCCGCAACAAGATCTCCCGCGCGTGGACGAGCCTGCAGGTCATCCGTGCCCACGCGCTGCGCACGCTCGCGAGCGTCGACGCCAGTGCCAACGGCGGCGAGGCGTCCGTCGCGAAGCTGCTGTGGGCCAACTGGCACCGCGGGCTCGGCGAGCTCGCGATGGAGGTCCAGGGCGCCGCGTCGCTGATCGGTGTGGAGAACACCGAGCCCGGCGAGGAGCTGAACGACCTGCAGCGACTGTGGCTGTTCACGCGCGCCGACACCATCTACGGCGGATCCAACGAGATCCAGCGCAACATCATCGCCGAGCGTGTGCTCGGCCTTCCCCGAGAGGCACGCCCGTGACCGCCACCATCAAGTCCCCGCTCGCCGTCGCTCCCGAAGAGGTCGCGGGCCACGACCTGCTCAAGGGCAAGAAGATCGTCGTGACCGCCGCGGCCGGCACCGGCATCGGTTTCTCGACCGCGCGCCGCGCGCTGCTCGAGGGCGCCGACGTCCTCGTCTCGGACTTCCACGAGCGTCGTCTCGGTGAGACCGTCGAGAAGCTGTCGGCCGAGTTCGGCAGCCAGCAGGTCGAGTCGTTCGTCTGCGACGTCTCGAGCACCGAGCAGGTCGACGCGCTGATCGTCGGCGCTGCGGAGAAGCTGGGCCGCATCGACGTTCTGGTCAACAATGCAGGCCTGGGCGGCGAGACCCCGATCGTCGACATGACCGACGAGCAGTGGGACCGCGTCGTCGACATCACGCTCACGAGCACCTTCCGCGCCACCCGCGCCGCGCTGCGTTACTTCAAGGAGGCCCCGCACGGCGGCGTCATCGTGAACAACGCCTCCGTCCTGGGTTGGCGTGCGCAGCACTCGCAGTCGCACTACGCGGCGGCCAAGGCCGGCGTCATGGCGCTCACCCGCTGCTCCGCGATCGAGGCCGCCGAGTTCGGTGTCCGCATCAATGCGGTGTCGCCGTCCATCGCCAAGCACCCCTTCCTGGCGAAGGTCACCAGCGACGAGCTGCTCGACAATCTGGCGTCGCGTGAGGCCTACGGCCGCGCGGCCGAGGTGTGGGAGATCGCGTCGGTGATCGCGATGCTCGCGAGCGACTACACCACCTACATGACCGGCGAGATCGTCTCGGTCTCGAGCCAGCGCGCGTAGGTAACCTTCCGTGCTCGTGGTGGCCGAATGTCACATCGGTGCAGTCCGACTGAACCGATGTGACATTCGGCCGCGGCACAGGAGTGTCCGCTGGGCGAAATGCGCCGATACCCTAGCAATCGCTTGGTTGGTAGGATGTCCGGCATGACTCCACCCCGAGGCGCCGACGAGTCTTCGAACAAGTCCGGGCGCCGCGCCGAGCTCCTCGAACTCGCTGCGGGCCTGTTCGCCGAACGCGGCCTGCGGGCCACGACCGTGCGCGACATCGCCGACGCGGCGGGCATCCTCTCCGGCAGCCTCTACCACCACTTCGACTCCAAGGAGTCGATGGTCGACGAGATCCTGCGCGGCTTCCAGGACGACCTGTTCGGCCGCTACCGCGAGATCGTCGCCGCCGGCATGGGCTCGCGCGAGACGTTCGAGGCTCTCGTGATCGCGTCGTTCGAGGCCATCGACGCCTCGCACAGTGCGGTCGCGATCTACCAGGACGAGGTCAAGCACCTCGCGTCCAACGAGCGGTTCGCGTACCTCGCCGAGCGTAACCAGGAGTTCCGCGACCTGTGGGTCGGGGTGCTCGAGGCCGGTGTCGCCGACGGCAGCTTCCGTCAGGACCTCGACGTCGAGATCGTCTTCCGTTTCATGCGCGACACGGTCTGGGTGGCCGTGCGCTGGTACCGGCCGGGCGGCCCGCTCACCGCCGAGGCCGTGGCCAAGCAGTACCTCTCCATCGTTCTGGACGGGCTCGCCAGCCCCGACTCCCACAAGTAATCCGACCCAGGAGCTGTTCATGCCCGAGGTTTACATCGTCGACGCCATCCGTACCCCGATCGGCAAGAAGAACGGTGGCCTGGCCCCCGTTCATCCGATCGACCTGGGCGCGCACATCATCAAGGCGCTCGTCGAGCGCACCGGTATCGACCCGTCGAACGTCGACGACGTCGTGTTCGGTTGCGTCGACGCGATCGGTGGCCAGGCCGGCAACATCGCGCGCCTGTCGTGGCTGGCCGCGGGCCTGCCGCAGCACGTGCCCGGTGTGACGGTCGACCGCCAGTGCGGGTCGAGCCAGCAGGCCATCCAGTTCGGCGCGCAGGCCATCCTGGCCGGCACCGCCGACCTGATCATCGCCGGCGGCGTCCAGAACATGAGCCAGATCCCGATCTCGGCCGCCATGATCGTCGGTGAGCAGTACGGCTTCAGCACGCCGACCGCCGAGTCCAAGGGTTGGGCCGAGCGCTACGGCGACGAGGAGGTGTCGCAGTTCCGCGGCGCCGAGATGATCGCCGACAAGTGGGACATCAGCCGCGAGGAGCTCGAGAAGTGGGCTCTGCAGAGCCACGAGCGCGCCAAGGCCGCGATCGCCGAGGGCCGCTTCGAGAACGAGATCGTTCCCTTCGGTGACGTCACCACCGACGAGGGCCCGCGCGAGACCAGCCTCGAGAAGATGGCGAGCCTCAACGTGCTGGTCGAGGGTGGCCGCCTGACCGCTGCCGTCGCCAGCCAGATCTCCGACGGTTCGAGCGCGCTGCTGCTGGCGTCGGAGGAGGCCGTGCAGAAGTACGGCCTGAAGCCGCGCGCCCGCATCCACCACATGAGCGCTCGCGGCGACGACCCGATCTTCATGCTGAGCGCGCCGATCCCGGCGACCCAGCACGCGCTGGAGAAGACGGGCCTGACCCTCGACGACATCGACCTCGTCGAGATCAACGAGGCGTTCGCGCCGGTCGTCCTCGCGTGGATCAAGGAGCTCGGTGCCGACCCGGCCAAGGTCAACGTCAACGGCGGCGCGATCGCCCTCGGCCACCCGCTGGGTGCGACCGGCACCAAGCTGATGGCGACGCTGCTCAACGAGCTCGAGCGTCGCAACGGCCGTTACGGCCTGCTCACCATCTGCGAGGGCGGCGGCACCGCCAACGTCACGATCATCGAGCGCATCCAGGACTAGTCCTCCCGCTCACGAATGCCCTGCCGGTTCCCAGTGAATCGGCAGGGCATTCGCCGTCCCCGTCCCCCCGCGTTTTGCGCACTTGTCGCGACTCGGATGCCCGGCGGAGCGCGACAAGTGCGCAAAACGCGGTTGCTGGGGCGGCCTCAGGGGCGTTTGCGGGCGACGCCGGCGATCTGGGTGTTGACGGGCAGGAAGGGCGAGCGCAGGCGGTAGGCCTCGATGGCCGTCTCGGTGAATCCGGCGGCCTCGACGACGGCCTGCAGGTCGCGCTCGCAGGAGCAACCCTCGAAGGTCCAAGCCCACGGCCTGCGTGCGGCCCGCTGCAGACGGCGCAGCGAGGTGCCGTCGGGCGCGGCGACGTGCTCGAGGAACGCGTAGCGTCCGCCGGGGCGCAGGACCCGGTGCACCTCGGTGAGCACGGCCGCGGGATCTGCCACGGTGCAGAGCACGAGGCTCGAAATGACCGCGTCCACCGATGCGTCGGGCAGCTCGAGCCGTTCGGCACCGGTGGTGTGCAGTTCCAGATCGACCCCGGCACGCGCGGCCCGCGCACGCAGGCGATCGTGCATCGCCGGGTTCGGCTCGACGCCGATCAGCCGGGTGCCGGCGCGGAGGTAACGCAGGTTGGCCCCGACCCCGGGCCCCAGTTCGACGACTGTCCGTGGCAGGTCGTCGAAGAGGGACTGTTTGTGCGGTCGCAGCAGGTGATCCAGATATCGGTCGAGGGCGCTGAAGAACAGGGCGTTGAACGGCCCGCGGAGCGGATGGAACCGGAAGGCGCCGGGCGCGGTCGGCGCCGACTCCTCGGGTTCGCGGGACATCACATCGTGGCTGGCCATCGCTTGCGCTCCTTTCGAGGTTCGCGTCGGTCGATGTGACTACGAGCCTCGCGGAGCGGCACCGCCGCGGATAGGAGGGAACTACCCCTGCCGGTACCTCAATCCGGTACCTCGACGTCGGGAGCCGGGCCGGCCGAGACGCTCCGGGCCCACCAGGCGGCGACCTGGGCGCGGGACGAGACCCCGAGCCGGAGCCGGATGCGCTCGACGTGTCCCTCGGCGGAGCGCTCCTCGATGCCCAGCCGCTGCGCGATCTGCCGGTTGGTCATTCCCTCCGCGACGAGCGCCGCCACCTGCAGTTGCCGCGCGGTCAGCGCGTCCGGCGGTTCCGGGGGAAGCGCGGTGGTTCCGTGCCCCAGGAATTCGAGCATCGCGTGCACGACGGCGGCGGCGTCGCCGACGTGCGGGAAGTGGCTGCGGCCGGGCAGCGATATCAGCCGCGCGCCGGGGATTCGTGCAGCCAGTGCGCGGCCCGCGCGGTAGGGGATCGCCCGGTCGCCTCGCCGGTGTACGACGAGCGTCGGGGCGGCGACCCGGTCGAGCAGGTCGGTCACGTCGATCTCGTAGCACTGCGCGAGCAGGTCGGCGGCCAGTTCGGCTGGTGCGGCCTCCTTCTGCAGCCGAGTGAACAGCGCCCTGGTCGCGGCATCGGCGTCCGGCATGAAGATGTCGGCAAGCATCTCCGAGCCCAGCCCCCAGTGCGCTCGGATCATGCCCAGCATGGCGGTGCGAACCCCCGGCGCGGCGACGTCCGAGCCGTCGGCGTAACCGCCGTACAGGATCAGCCGGTCGACCCGCTGCGGGAACCGTGCCGCGAAGGCGATCGACACCGGCGCGCCCAGGGAGATGCCCAGCAGATCGAAGCGTTCCAGACCCAGGTGGTCGGCCAGAGCCTCGAGCAGCGTCAGATCGGCCGCCAGGCCCGCGGGCCCCGGCATCTGATCGGACAGCCCGCAGCCGGGCCGGTCGTATTGGACGACGGTGCGAACCGCCGACAGCGGTGTGAAGAAGTCGCGGTAGGCGCGGTCCTGCCACAGCAACTCGAGGTGGCTGATCCATGCCGCCGGGACCAGAAGCGGCTTCCCTCGGCCGGTGTGGGTGTAGGCGATCCGCGCACCGGTCGGTGCCGTGAAGAAGCGGACCGGACGGCGCGTATCCCGCGCGGACGGTTGACCCATGCCGGGCCTCCAGCTCGAGCTCTCTACCTCACACCATCATGCCCGAGCGTCCGAGCCGCGGCCGTCGCGTCCGGCATCGGCCCAGGTGCCGACTCAACTGTTTTCGGCAGCCCGCTCGGTTCGCTCCTGGGCCGTCTCGGTCGTCGCGGCCGGCGTGCCCCGGCTGATCAGCCAGCCGACGGCCGCGGCGAGGGGGAACATCACGACGCCGTAGACCGCGCCCGGGATCGCGATGTCGACGCTGTCGAGGACGCTGATCGAGATCGCGATGGCGAGAGTGCTGTTGTGGACACCGATCTCCATCGAACACGCGATGGACTGCCGCCTGCCCGCGCCGAGTACCTTCGGAACCCAGTAGCCGACGGCGAGGCTCGCAAGGCAGAAGAGCGTGGTGATCAGTCCGACGTCGGCGAGGTAGCTGCCCACGTTCTCGTTCTCGGCGGCGATGGTGCCGATGATGACGAGCACCAATACGACGGCCGACGCGATTCGCACGGGCTTGTCCATGCGGTGTGCGAAATCGGTCCACCGGGCACGCACGAACATGCCGACCGCGACCGGGATCAACACGATTGCGAACACCTGCAGCACCTTGCCGAACTGCAGCCCCATCGAGGTTCCCGTATCGGGATCGAAGTAGCCGAGGGCGAAGTTGGTGACAATGGGCAACGTGACCACCGCGATCACCGAATTGACCGCCGTCAGAGTGATATTGAGGGCGACATCGCCGCGGTAGAGGTGGCTGAAGAGGTTCGCGGTGGTGCCGCCGGGGGAGGCGGCGAGAACCATCATGCCGACCGCCAGGAGCGGTGGCAGGTCGAACAGGAGCACCAGGCCGAAGGCGATGGCAGGCAGTATCAGCAGTTGGCAGGCGAGTGCGATGGTCACGACGCGCGGATGTCGTGCGACGCGAGCGAAGTCCGCGGTCGTCAGCGACAGACCCAGGCCGAACATGATGATCGCGAGCGCCGCCGGTAGTGCCACGGTGGCCAGGGGAGAGTCCATGTCGTTCGCCGTTCCTCGTCTGCGGGTGTGACGCGCACGGTAGCGGCAATGACGCAGGGGAATGGCCGAAATGCCGGAATATGTTCTCCGTCGTCAGATCCGACGCCGGCGCAGCGACAGTGTGAAGCCGACCGGCATGAGCGTCAGACGCTCCTGGATGCGGAGCTGGTAGTCGGGGTCGGCGGTGAAGTCGTAGCGCCGCAGGATCGTGCCGAGGACGAGGACGGCCTCGTGGATCGCGAACTGGCGTCCGATACAGGCTCGTTCGCCGGTCCCGAACGGTTTGTAGATGTGTGGGGCGCGGCCGCGAACACGCTCGGGAGCGAAGCGGTCCGGGTCGAATCTCTCGGGGTCGGAGCCCCACGCGGGGTCGCGGTGCAGTGACGGGATGAGGACGAGTACCCACTCGCCGGCCCGCATCGGATACCGGTTCGCGAGTACCGTGTCCTCCCGCGCCTCGCGCGCGTAGGCGGGCGCCGTCGGCCACAGGCGCAGCGTCTCGTCCAGGACACGGCGGACGTAGCGTAGCTTCGCCACCTGCTCGAAGGTCGGGGTTCCGTCACCCCACACCGCGTCGACCTCGGCCCGCGCCTTCGCCAGTATCTCCGGATGCTGCGCCAGATAGTGGAGCGCGAACGACAAGGCGCCCGAAGTCGTTTCGTGGCCGGCAACCAGGAAAGTCACGACCTGATTCCGAATGTTCACCTCGTCCAGACGATTCGGGTCCTCCTCGCGCGCCGCCCGCAGCATGATCTCCAGCAGATCCTCGGGCCCCTCCGCGTCGCTGTCGCGGCGCTGCCGGATCACCTCGTCGACCACCTGTGCGAGATACGCGGTGTCCTGTTCGTTCTGCCGATCGGACCTGCGGTACAGCAACTTCGACACGAGCGGCACTTTCCGGAACGTGCGCCGCTGGGCGTGGGTGAGCGCGCGGACCATTGCCTCGACGAACGGGTGCGGCCGCTCCCTGCGAAACGAATCGAACGAATAGCTGAACCCCGCCCGGCCGATGGTCTCGAGCGTCAGCTTCGTCATGTCCGACGACACATCCACCGGCGCCCCGTCGACGTGGGTGTCCCAGTGCTCGGCGAGTTCGCCGGCCACCGCCACCATGATGTCGTGGTACGAGCGCATCGCCGCCTGCGTGAACGCCGGACGCAGCAGGTTGTGTGCGCGAGCCCAGTTGGGCTCCTCGTTGTATGCGGTGAACAGGCCGTCGCCGCCGATTCCCCGCAACTCGGCGATTCCGGGGGCGACGTTCTTGGCGAAGCGGGACTCGTCGGACAGTTCCGCGACCATGTCGGCGCCCGACACGAACACGAACCGGTGCCCCAGCGCCTTGCGTTCGAAGATCGGGCCCAGCTGCCGTTCGAGTCGCATCGAGTCCTGCACCGGGGTGTGCAGAGAGACCCCCAGGACGTCGCCCACGAGGGGCAGACGCCCGGGCGGATGCGGGACGGACACGGTTGTGGTGCTCGACTTCTCTACGACGCGCATCGTTCCCCCGCGGTGCCGGTCCGGTGTGTGGTACCGAAAGTACGCCCTATGTTCGCTACCCGACACCCTTTCGGGGGTGCCGGCGCGGGATTACCGTTCGAGGCATGTGCCGAAACATCACCGAGTTGCGCGGGCTCGAACCGGCTGCCACCGCCGAGGAGATCGAGGCTGCCGCGCGCCAGTACGTCCGCAAGATCAGTGGCGTCCACAAGCTGTCCGACGCCAACCGCGACGCGTTCGAGAAGGCCGTCGAAGAGGTCACCGCGACGACGATGGAACTGCTCGCCGCGCTGCCGCCACGTCGGCAGCCTCCCAAGACGGTCCCGCCGCTGCGCCGGCCCGAGGTGCGTGCGCGCATGGCCGCGGCGGAGGAAGCCACCGTCGGATCCTGACTCCAGGGTCGTGCGGTGCCGGTCGGCCCCTGCTGTTACTCTGCGGGCTGACCAAGCACCGACCGGGGGGAACCGGATCGGCGGGGGACGTTCGTGATGGGGGCGGCAGGTTGCCGAGGGGGATGAGCGCGCATCGGTGTGCGCGCTTTCGAGTCGTGGCGGGCAGTGCTGCCCTCACATCGCTTGCATTCCGGGCATTCCAGACCGAGGCATCGGCGTTCACCGCGTCCGTGGACCAGCGGCCGCTGCGGCACTGAAACAACGCGACGTCTCAGTCTCGAATCACCAAGGGGGATCCTTCGATGGGCAAGCACCGCAAGAGCCGGGTCGGCACGATCGCACGGATGGCGCTGGTCCCGTCCGCCGCGGCCGCAGTGGTCGTGGCAGCGTCGGGCGCGGCGTCCGCGGCGCCGAACCAACTGCCCCCGCAGGGTGGGGTGACGACGGCACCGCCGGCGCAGGGTGGCGGCACCGATGCGCCCCGGACCCAGGGCGGCGTCACCTCCACACCCACCACACAGGGTGGCGTGACGACGGCACCGGCGCAGCCCGAACCCGTGTACTGGGTCGCGCCGCCCGCGCAGTACGAGAACGTCGAGTACCAGCCGCTCGACAACTACGACTACGACACCAACACCTACAACGCGCCCGACGACTACTACGTCGCTCCGCTCCGGGTCGAGGAACTGCACCTGCCCACGTACGTCGAGCCCACCGCGCCCATCATCGCGCCGCGCGAGACCCTGCGCCTGGGCACTTACCATGTGGCGCAGCCCAACTGGATCACCGACGGCGACCTCGCGCGTACCAACAACACCTCCGCCGTCATCGAGGCCGAGGTGTCGACGTTCTGGCGTTCGCTGGGCGTCGAGACCACCCGCGCAAATCGGCTCGCGGCGGCGCAGCTGGGTATGGGTGCGGCGGGTGCGATCGGAGCGGGGGCCGGCGGCGCTCTGGCCGGCGGGGCAATCGGTGGCGCAATCGGTGCATCGATCTGGGGCGGTCAAGACCTGATCATTCCTGGGGGGCAGGTCATCTTCGTCACCAACAGTACGATCGGAACGGCGATCGGGGCTGTCGTAGGCGGGGCGATCGGCGCCGTGCCCGGTGCGGTAATGGGTGCCGTCGCGGGTACCACCATCGGCGCGGGCGACCTCGGCGAACCGCAGGAGCTTCCCGATGACGTCCGCAGGTTCTTCAACGACGTCGACCAGCCCGCGGTCACCACACAGACGCAGGACACCCTCGCTCAGTGGGAGACCAACCCGGTCGGCGGAGCTGCCGCGTCGGCGGTGCGAGACGGCGTGGCCGCCGCACCGGAGATCGACCGTCAAGCACGTGATTTCGTGGCAGCACAGCCCGGCGGTGCGCAGCTGCTGGGGCAGATCGACGCCGGACTCACCGCGTTCGTGCAGGAATCGTCTCTCGGTGTCGCCGCGAACATGATCGGTGAGGCCGTCGGGGCCGGCGTCCAGGCATGACAACCGGTGGGGCGGGAACGATCCCGCCCCACCCGCGCACCATCGCGGAGGAGAAATGGCGACCGACAACCGGAACGGACCCGCACTGTTCCCGGACGTGACCGAGCACTACGAATCGGAGCCTGCCGAAAGCGCTGTGGCGCCGTCGGTTCCGATCCCGGCGGCAGATGCGGTCTCGGCAGCTCCGACCCCGGAGGAGTCGGCGCCACAGGAGTTGACGCCCGACTTCGAGCACCGACCCGCCTGGCTGGCCGACCCGCATGCCGAACCCGCGCCCGAACAGCCGGCGCGTGCGGCGCGCCGGCCCCTCGTCGTCGCCTCCGCTGCGGTCTCGGTGCTGGCGGTCGCGGCGGCCGTGACCGCAGTCGTTCTGACGGGCGGCGACCGCGAGACCGCCGGGTCGGCCGTGCCGGCGGCGGGAGCATCGGCGACGGCACAGGGCACCGCTGCCGGCGCATCGGTGACCGGGGCGGGTTGGTGCGCCGAAGAGGTCAGCGACGGCCGGAGCGTCGGCCGCGGCCCGGGCACCGTCGACAACGGGCCCGGCGTGATCCGCGCGTTCGACCACGCGTACTACGCCCAACGGGACGGCGGCCGGGTCGCGTCGCTGATGCTCACCCCGAACCCGGTGCCGGAGATCCAGAAGTGGATCGACGACGTCCAGGTCGGTACCGAGCACTGCGTGACGATCGCGTCCACCGCGGATCCGAACGCCTACATGGTGGACCTCGTGTTGCGGATGCCGGACGGCACGGACGGCACGATCCGCCAGCGCATCACCGTTGCCGCGTCACCCGACGGCTTCAAGATCGCGACGGTGGAGGATCTGCGATGAACAACGTGGTGTCGCTGCGCCGGGTCCCGAAAGTGGCTGAACCCGAACAGGTGTCGGCCGTGGTCGTCGCCGGTTCCGGTGGTGCCGCGGCCACCACCACGGCGTTCGGGCTCGCCACGGCCCTGCGGCTGGGCACCGGCAAGGAGGTCTCCGCGGTCGACGCCACCAGCGACGGTGGCAACCTGCTCTCCCGCACCGGTATCGGGGCCGTCGACGCGGCGCGCTCGATCCGCCAGTTCCAGGCGCACATGGCACTGACGTCGGCCGGCGTGGTCGTGGTCGGCAACGGCGGCGGCCAGCCGAGCGATGCGGCCATCGTCGACGAGCTCCTCGCGGCCCGGCACAGCGCCCGCATCCACGACGTCGGGACCGCGCTGCGTTCACCGCGACTGGCGCCGCTGCTGCGGTCCGGTGCCGCGCTGGTGGTGGTCGCATCCGCCCGCGCCGAGCCGCTCAGCCGGATGCGCGACGCGCTCACCTGGGTGATGTCCACCTACGGCGCCGAGGTGCTGGGACGCACCATCGTCGTCGTCTCGCACCAGATGCCGGACGCTCCCGTGGATCTGGCGCCGATCCGCTCGGCGCTCGCGCCTCGGGTCGCCGGGCTCGTCGAGGTGCCGTTCGACGCGGCCCTGGCGCAGCCCGGTGTGCTTGACCACCGCCGGCTGGCGTCGGCCACCCTCGACGCCTGGACCGACGCCCTCGACGTCCTCGGTGCGCTGTCGAGCCGGCTCGGCCGGTCCGATTCGGGGGAGTCGAGCAGCGAACTGGCCTGAAACGGAAGAAGGGACCCTGCATGCGCTGGTGGCGCATGCAGGGTCCCTTCAGCGGAGAACCGGGAAGCCGGTCAGGCCTTGAGGTCTCCAAGTGCATCGATCCGCTTCACGGCGTCGGCCATGATGCGGTCGATCAGTTCCTGGCAGCTGGGCAGGTCGTCGATCATGCCGACCACCTGACCGGACGCGAGCACGCCGGCCTCCGTGTTGCCCTCGACCAGACCGGCCTTGAGCAGCATCGGGGTATTGGCGGCCATGATGATCTGCTGCCACGTGCGGTCGCCGGACTTCTTCATGGCGAGCCCGTCCTTGGCGAGGGTGGACCACTTCATGCCCGTCATCGCCTTGAACTTCATCGCGTTCTTGGTGGCGGCGACGAGTCCCTTTGCGTAGCTCGACTTCTCGAGCGCATTCACCAGCTCGGTGTTGAGGACTCGGTGCGGCATGCCGTCGACCTTCACGGACACCGTGGTGTCGGTCAGACTGCGCTTGAGGTACTCCTGCTTGACCGAGTCCGGCACCGCCGAGTCGCGGGTGAGCAGGAAGCGGGTGCCCATCGCGACGCCCGCGGCACCGTACGACAGCGCCGCGGCCAGGCCACGACCGTCGAAGAACCCGCCGCCGGCGACGACCGGGATGTCGACCGCGTCGAGCACGGACGGCAGCAGCAGCGTCGTGGCGACACCACCGGTGTGGCCGCCGCCCTCACCGCCCTGCACGACCACCGCGTCGGCGCCCCACGAGGCCACCTTGACGGCGTGCTTGGCGGCACCGATCGACGGGATGACGACGATCCCGTTGTCCTTGAGCTTGGCGATCAGGTCCTTCTTGGGGGCCAGTGCGAACGAGGCGACCTTGACGCCCTCACGGATCAGCAGGTCGCAGCGCTTGGAGGCGTCCGACGCGTCGGCGCGCATGTTGACGCCGAACGGCTTGCTCGTGAGCTGCTTGGTCTTCTTGATCGCAGCCTCGAGCTCTTCGTACGTCATCGTCGCCGAGGCGAGGATGCCGAGGCCGCCCGCGTTGGCGGTGGCCGCGGTCAGGCGCGGGCCGGAGACCCAGCCCATGCCCGTCTGCACGATCGGATGCTCGACACCGACGAGTTCGGTGAACGGCGTCTTCAGGACGGCGGTCACGCCGAGACCTCACGGTCACGCAGGCTCTTCGGGTCGATGACCTCGCGGATCAGGCGCAGCTCTTCGGCGGTGGGCTCACGGGTGACGCCCGCCGAGTCCAGGTCGGCGATCTCGAAGGAGGTGTTCGCCTTGACGTCCTCGGCCGTGACACCGGGGTGCAGGGTGACTGCGCGCATCGTCTGACCGGGGCCCTGGAAGTCGAAGACGCCCAGGTTGGTGACCACGCGGTGGTTCTTCAGGAAGCGGAAAGCCGGGTTCTCCGGATCCACCTTGTCGTAGCCGACGCCGCACACCACATCGACCTTCTCGGCGAACACCCGCGAGGAATGCTTGCCGACCCAGTAGCTGGTGGCGTGGTTGATGGTGTTGCCCGGAGCGCCGCGCAGGCCGAACATCTGGCGGGTCGGCTTGTCCAGCGGACCGAACGCCGAGAGGTTCTGGTTGCCGTACTTGTCGATCTGGTTCGCGCCCATCACCACGTGGCGACGGCCGGAGGCGACCACGTCGAACACCTTGGAGAAGGGGATGTAGCCCTCGATCGGCGCGCTGGCGCCAATGGCCGGAGCCTCGGCCAGGATCAGGGCCTCACCGTCCGTGATGATCAGGTCGGGCTCGGTGGTGAGCTTGGCCAGGCGCGCGCCGATCAGCGGCAGCGTCGCCATGGGGGAGGCGAAGATCTCGCCGGCGTCGGCGAACAGCTCGGCGCAAGCGACGGCGCAGTACTCCGCGCGGGTTACCTCGGTCATGACTTCTGCTCCTCTGCGAACTTGCGCACGGCGGCCTGGTAGTCGTCCTCGCTGCCGGACAGGTAGGTGTCGGCGAAGGCCTGCCAGGCCTCGGGGGTCTTGGCGGACTCGGCGTAGTGGCGCTGGAACTTCTCGTCGCGCTTGTAGCTGCCGGCGAAGGTGAAGTGGGCGCCGTTCGGAGCCTCGGTGACGGTGTCGACCATCGACCGGTTCAGGATGAGAGCCTGATTCGGGACGGACTTGACGAGTTCCTCGGTCGAGACGATCTTGTCGGCGCTGAGGATGCGCTGCTCGGCCGCGAGGCAGAACAGGTCGTCGAAGTACGGGTCGACACCGGTGTAGGCGGCGTTACCGCGCTCGTCGGCGAGGTCCAGGTGGACCAGGGCTGCGTCGAGCTTCAGCGCGGGCATCGCGATGAGGGTCTCGGTGCGGCCGTCGGCGTCCGGGTACGGCGACGCGACGGTCTTGAGCTCGTCGCCCCAGACGGTCTGCGCGTCCGAACCGAGGCCGGCGCGGATCGGCATGAACGGCAGGCGCGCGGCGGCAGCCTGCAGGCCGGCCTTCACCATGCCCTCGTCCATCTCGCGGGACTCGATGGTCCCGGCGACACGGGCCTGCGCGAACCACGGGTCGTAGAACGGCGCCGAGTCCAGGGACACGAAGCCGTAGTAGGCGCGCTTGACCTTGCCGGCGGAGATCAGCAGGCCGAGGTCCGGGCCGAGGTACCCGACGACGGTCAGGTCCTTGACGTCGCTGCGCAGCAGTGCGCGTACGAGGGCCATCGGCTTGCGCCGCGAGCCCCAGCCGCCGATGCCGATGGTCATCCCGCTCTGGATACCGGCGACTGCCTCATCCAGTGAGCGGCGCTTGTCGCGCTTCTCAGCCATTACTTGCTGTCTCCCTTGGGTGCGGTGGTGTTCGACTTCGGCTTGCCGGTGGCGACGAACTCGTCGCGGTGCTCGTCGGCGACGCCGGCGAGGTTGAGCTCGAACGTGAAGCCCTGCTCGATCCGGTAGCTGGTGTGGACGTCCATCACGTCGATGCGGTTGATGGCTTCCTTGGCGCGGCGGATGACGCGGGTGTCCTTGGCGGCGATCTCGCCGGCGATCTTCAGAGCGCAGGCGTCGAGCTCGGCGCGCGGAACCACGTCGTAGACGGAACCGAAGTGCTTGAGCGTCTGGGCGTCGACGTTCTTGGCCGTGTAGTACAGCGTGCGCATCATGTGCTGCGGCACCAGGCGCGCCAGGTGCGTGGCCGCACCGAGGGCGCCGCGGTCCACCTCGGGCAGGCCGAAGATGGCGTCGTCGGACGCGACGATGACGTCCGCGTTGCCGACCAGGCCGATGCCGCCGCCGACGCAGAAGCCGTTGACGGCGACCACGACGGGGACCTCGCAGTCGTAGACCGCGGAGAACGCCGCCGCGCAGCCGCGGTTGGCGTCGATGAGGGCGCCGTGGCCCTCGGTGGCCTGCATTTCCTTGATGTCGACGCCGGCATTGAAGCCGCGTCCCTCGGCACGCAGGATCACCACACGGGTCTCCGGATCCTTGCCCGCCGCCAGGATGGCGTCCGCCAACTCGAACCAGCCCTTCGAGGGGATGGCGTTCACCGGCGGGTAGTCGACGGTGACCGTGGTGATCCCGGCACCGTCCGAGGTCGAAGTGATGCCCATGGCATGTTCCTTACGTCTATTGACCGAACCAAGCGATTGCTTGGTAAGTTATCACAGACGGGTACGAAAGACCCGTGCCGCTTCAGGGAGGAACAAGGTGGATCTCGGTCTCGAAGGCAAGGTCGTACTGGTGACCGGCGGGGTGCGCGGAATCGGTGCCGGAATCAGCCGGTCCTTCCTGCGTGCGGGCGCCACGGTCGTGACGTGTGCCCGTCGTCCGGCCGACGAGGCCATCGAGTTCGACGGCCGCGGTGTCGACTTCATCGCGTGCGACGTCCGCGACGCCGAGCAGGTGCAATCGATGATCGACCGAATCGTCGCGAAGTACGGCCGCCTCGATACCGTCGTCAACAACGCCGGCGGTGCGCCCTTCGCGATGGCGGCCGACGCCGGCCCCAAGTTCCATTCCAAGATCGTCGAGCTGAACCTGCTCGCGCCCCTGCTGATCTCGCAGATCGCCAACGCGGTCATGCAGAAGCAGGAGGACGGTGGATCGATCGTCATGATCTCCTCCGTCAGCGGCAGTCGGCCGTCGCCCGGCACCGCGGCGTACGGCGCGGCCAAAGCCGGCATCGACTCCCTCGCGGCGAGCCTGTCCGTGGAGTGGGCGCCCAAGGTGCGGGTCAACTCGATCGTCGTCGGACTGGTCCAGACCGAGCTGAGTCACCTGCACTACGGCGACGAGGCCGGTATCGAGGCCGTCGGCGCCACCGTCCCGCTGGGTCGGATGGCCCGTCCCGAGGACATCGGCAACTGTGCGACATTCCTGGCATCACCGTTGGCGGCCTACGTCAGCGGTTCGACCCTTACCGTCCACGGCGGCGGCGAGCGCCCGGCCTTCCTGGCCGCGGCTACTACTTAAGGAGAACAAGTGAGCGGTTTGCTTGACGGCCGAGTCGTCATCATCACCGGCGCCGGCCGTGGAATCGGTCGCGCCCACGCGCTGGCCTTCGCGGCCGAGGGCGCCAAGGTCGTCGTCAACGACATCGGTGTCGGCGGCGACGGCTCCAACACCGGCGAGACCCCCGCGGAGCAGGTCGTCGCGGAGATCAAGGCAGCCGGCGGCGAGGCCGTCACCAACGGTGACGACGTCGCGTCGTGGGAGGGTGCCCAGAACCTGATCCAGACCGCGTTGGACAATTTCGGCCGCCTCGACGTCCTGGTCAACAACGCGGGCTTCCTGCGTGACCGCATGCTGGTCGGCATGAGCGAGGAAGAGTGGGACGCGGTCATCCGCGTGCACCTCAAGGGGCACTTCGCCCCGCTGCGCCACGCCGCCGCGTACTGGCGTGCCGAGTCCAAGGCCGGACGTCCGGTGGACGCCCGCATCATCAACACCAGCTCGGGCGCGGGCCTGCAGGGTTCCATCGGCCAGGGCAACTACGCCGCGGCCAAGGCGGGCATCGCCGAGATGACCATCCAGGCCGCCGCCGAGCTGAAGAACTACGGCGTCTCCGTCAACGCCATCGCCCCCGCGGCCCGCACCCGGATGACCGTCGGTGCCGGTGGCGCGATGGCCGAGGCGATGGCCGCTCCGGAGGAGGGCTTCGACGCGATGGCGCCGGAGAACATCTCGCCGCTGGTCGTGTGGCTGGGCTCTGCGGAGTCGAAGGACGTCACCGGACGCGTCTTCGAGGTCGAGGGCGGCAAGATCACGGTCGCCGAGGGTTGGCGCCACGGCCCCACCCAGGACAAGGGTGACCGTTGGGATCCCAAGGAGCTGGGCCCGGTCGTCGCCGACCTGCTGGCCAAGGCCGAGGTTCCCACCCCGGTCTACGGCGCGTAGGCGGCTCCGCCACCCGTGCGCCTTTTCGGTAGCTCCGGCTACCGAAAAGGCGCACGGGCGCGAAGCGCCTTAGGCCGGCGTGCGGACGATCAGCACGGTGCCCGGGAAGTACGCGGCCAGTTCGCTGCGTGCCTGCTTGAGCGCGGCGGTGCCGTAGCCCTGCTTGCGCGACTCGGGGGCCACCCAGATCGCGACGTCCACCTCGTTGCCGGTGAGTTCGCCGAAGATCAGGCCGACGCCGTTCGGGGCGTCGCCGGTCGTACACTCCGCGACGAACCACGCCGCGGACTCGTCGTCGATGCGCTTCAGGCCGTGCTGGCGCTCCCTCTCGACGCGCTCGTCGTCCCATGGCTTTCCGGACTCGTCGAACTGCTCGGTGGAACGCTTGCGGAACAGTGCCGCGTCGTCGTCGGAATCACTGAACGGGCGCAGTCGAACTCCCGCCCCCGTGCTGTACGGACGCTGCTCGGGCAGCCATTGCAGCGTCGCGTCGAGATCCTCGAGTTCGGTGCGGATGCGGTCGCGCTCCTTGACCGTGAGGCGGTCGAATCGCAGACCCAGCACGGCCTCGGCGCAGAAGTCGGACGTGTCGAGCAGGTCGCGGACCGCCGCGACTGCGGCCGCACGATCGTTGCTCTCGACGATGGCGTCCAAGACCTCGTGACGACGGTCGAGCGCCTTCAGCAGGGCTGAGGCGATCTCGCGTCGGTCGATCACCTGGTCGTGGTTCTTCACTGTCATATCGCGACATTCCTCCTCGAGAACCGGTGTGCCCGGCGCCGATGTGCCGGGCGTCGGCCCCCATTATTCCCGTTCGACCTCGCGCAGGGGAGGGGTGAAAGTTATTCGCAGATCACCACGGGAATCTGCCGATCGGTCCACGACTGGTAGTTGTCGAAGTCGGCGTACATGTCCACCAAGCGGGGCCACAGTTCGGCACGCTCCTCGTCGGTGGCCACCCGTGCCCGCATCGTCCGGATCCGCGACTTGATCTGAATCGTCACCTCGGGGTTGGCGCGAATGTTGAGGTACCACATCGGATTCTTGGGCAGCCCGCCCTGCGAGGCCACCAGGATCACCCGGTCGCCGTCCTCGAGGAACAGCAGCGGGCTGACCCGGGGCTGACCGCTCTTGCGGCCGGTGGTGGTGAGCAGGCAGACCGGGATCCCCCACGGGAAGGCGCTGCCCACACGCCACTTGCCACCCAGACGCCCGCCGGTGGCCCGATACAGCTTGACGTTGGTCTTCGACATCCACTTGATGATGTCGACCGTGTACTTGGAATCGAGCCCCGACGGGCGCTGCGTGGTCATCGGTCAGAGGCTCCGATCAGATCCGCTCGATGATGGTGCCGGTGGCCAGCGCGCCACCCGCACACATCGTGATGAGCGCGGTCGACGCGTCGCGACGCTCGAGCTCGTGCAGGGCGGTGGTGATCAGGCGGGAACCGGTGCTGCCCACGGGATGTCCGAGCGCGAGAGCGCCGCCGTTGACGTTGACCTTGTCCATGTCGGGACCGTGAACCTGCGCCCACGACAGCGCCACCGATGCGAATGCCTCGTTGACCTCGAACAGGTCCAGGTCGCCGATCTTCATGCCGGCCTTCTCGAGGACGCGGGACGTTGCCTGGACCGGGCCGTCGAGGTGGTACTCGGGCTCGGCGCCGACCAGCGCCTGGCTGACGATGCGGGCGCGCGGCTTCAGGCCGAGCGCGCGGGCGCGGTCCTCGTCCATGAGCATGACGGCGGCGGCGCCGTCGGAGATCTGCGACGACGTTCCGGCCGTATGGGTGCCGCCCTCGAGGACGGGCTTGAGCTTGGCGAGGGACTCGGCGGTGGTGTCGCGCAGGCCCTGGTCGCGGCTGACGACGTTCATCTCCGACGTGGGCTGCTTGTCCTCACCGATCACCGGGGCGGTGACGGGGACGATCTCGCGATCGAAGCGACCCTCCTCCCACGCCTGCTTGGCGCGGGCCTGCGACTGCACGCCGAGCACCTCGAGGTCCTCGCGGGTGAGGCCGCGGCGCTTGGCGATTCGCTCGGCGGCGTTGAACTGGTCGGGCATGTCGATGTCCCACGACGCCGGACGACGCGGACCCGCCGCGGTACCGACGTTGGCGCCCAGCGGCACCTGGCTCATGGCCTCGACACCGCACGCGATGCCGACGTCGATCGCACCGGTCGCGATGAGACCGGCGATGAGGTGGTTGGCCTGCTGTGCGGAACCGCACTGGCAGTCGATGGTGGTCGCGCCGACCTGCCACGGGAGGCCGGCCGCGAGCCAGGCCGTGCGGGTGACGTTGTTGGACTGCGCGCCGGCCTGGGTGACACACCCGCCGATGACCTGCTCGACCAGCGTCGGATCGATGCCCGCGCGGTCTACGATGCCCTTCTGGGCGGCTCCGAGGATCTCGGCCGCGTGCAGACCGGACAGCCAGCCACCGCGCTTTCCGATCGGGGTGCGAACTGCCTCGACGATTACTGGTGTGCCCACGGCGGGCTCCTTTCACTCTCTACTTCGAAAAGTAGAACAAGTTCTCCCCGTCGGGCAAGGACCCGGTGGGTTGATATTTGCCTAGTCTTTCCCTGATCGACGCTCTGTGATTCAATGCATGTAGAACGTGTTCCACATCACTTCGCGGACCTGACCGCGAGGGCAGGAGACAGCAGTGGCGCAGCCCAACATTCCCGCAGGGTTCGACTTTACGGACCCTGACATCTACGCACACCGGATCCCGGTCGCAGAGCTCGCCGAGGTTCGGAAGACTCAGCCGGTGTACTGGGTCGAGCAGCCCGACGGCGTCGGTGGTTTCAACGACGGCGGCTACTGGCTCGTCACCCGACACGAGGACATCCGTGATGTCTCGCAGCGCAGCGACGTGTTCTCCACCTGGGAGAACACCGCGATCCCGCGCTTCAACGACGACATGGAGCGTGCGCAGATCGAGCTGCAGCGCTTCGTGCTCCTCAACAAGGACGCGCCGGAGCACACCAAGCTGCGCAAGCTCGTCGCCCGCGGCTTCACGCCCCGTGCGATCAACGGGCTCAAGGCAGAGCTGAAGTCGCGCGCCGAGGCCATCGTGAAGGCTGCCGCCGAGGAAGGCAGCGGCGACTTCGTCACCCAGGTCGCCGCGGAGCTGCCGCTGCAGGCCATCGCCGAACTGATCGGTGTGCCGCAGGAGGATCGCGGCAAGGTCTTCGAGTGGTCCAACCAGATGACCTCGTACGACGACCCGGAGTTCGCGGACATCGATCCGGCTGCCGCGTCGATGGAGATCCTCGGCTACGCGTACCAGATGGCCGAGGAGCGCAAGAAGAACCCGGCCAACGACCTCGTGACCACGCTCATCGAGGCGGACGTCGACGGCGACGAGCTCAGCGCCGAGGAGTTCGGCTTCTTCGTCATCGTGCTCGCGGTCGCCGGCAACGAGACCACTCGCAACGCCACGACGCACGGCATGAAGGCATTCATGGACAACCCCGAGCAGTGGGAGCTGTTCAAGAAGGAGCGTCCGAAGACGATGGCCGACGAGGTCATCCGCTGGGCCACCCCGGTCGCGTCGTTCCAGCGCACGGCGCTGCAGGACACCGAGATCGGCGGCGTCGCGATCAAGAAGGGCCAGCGCGTGGTGATGAGCTACGTCTCGGCCAACTTCGACGAGGAAGTGTTCGACGATCCGCACAAGTTCGACATCACGCGCGATCCGAACCCGCATCTGTCGTTCGGCGGCACCGGTGCGCACTACTGCCTGGGTGCCAACCTCGCCCGCATGGAGATCGAGCTGATCTTCAACGCGATCGCGGACTTCCTGCCGGACATCACCGAGGCCGGGGACACCCGCCGCCTGCGCTCCGGCTGGCTCAACGGCATCAAGGAGTACCAGGTGGACTACAAGACCGGCGGTTGCCCGGTCAAGCACTAGCTTCGACGCACACCACAGGCGCGGTGGCGCCGGCGAGTTCCCTCATCCCTCGTCGGCGCCACCGCTCTGTGTGGGGACGAATTCGGGGCGTGACGGTGCCGTGAACAGGGGAGTGGGACAACGAGAGTGGGGCGGTAACCGAAATCGGTGACCGCCCCACTCTCGTCGTGCGGTATAGCTCAGAGTTTCTTGAGCGTCTTCATCGCCCGCTCGACCTCCCAGAAGGCCCGCAACGACTGCAGTTTGCCTTCCGCGTCGACGCGGTAGACGAAAACACCTTCGGCATCGATCTGGTTGCCGGCGACGACTGTTCGGATCGTGCCGATGTTGACGTTCTCGTCGCCGCACACCAGCGAGTCGTTCACGATGAACTCGAGCGAGTCGGTGTTCGCGATCGTCATGTCGTAGAACTTCGAGATGGCCTCCCGGCCGTGGTGGCCCTTGCCCTCGGGATCGAAGCCCGAGGGGCCGACCGGGTCCTCGACCCAGCCGTCTTCGGCGAACAGATCGAGCCACTCCTCCTTGCGCTTTCCACTCGCGGCGGACTGTGACGCCTTCGCGGCGATGCGCGCAGGATGCTCGGTTCCGGTTGTCGTCATACCGTGCTCCTAGTGGATGTACTGATCGGCGAACTTGCGCAGCGAATCCTGCTTGGCCTCGAGCGGGGCGTCGAATCCGAGGCCGTCGAAGATCCACGGGACGACGATGCTGTCCGTGATTCCGGCCTCGGCCATCTCGGCGTAGCCGTCCTTGCCGAACCGATCGATGCACACCGCCTGGATCTCGAAAGGCAGTTCTGCGCGGCCGTATTCGGCACGGAGTTCGTCGAGGCGGGCCATCGTGGCGACCAGGTCGTCGAACTTCATCATCGCCGACGTCCAACCGTCGCCGATCCGGGCCGCGCGCTTGAGCGCGACCTCGGTGTGGCCACCGACGTAGAACGGCACCGGCTTGCTCGGTGCCGGGCTCATCTGCAGGCGGTCGAAGTCGAAGAACTCGCCGTGGTACTCGACCATGCCGCCGTCGAGGACGAGCTTGATGATCTCGATCATCTCGTCGACGCGAGCGCCGCGTTTCTTGTAGGGAGCGCCGCACCACTCGAACTCCTCCGGTGCCCAGCCGATTCCGACGCCGAACCCGAAGCGGTTGCCGGTGAGGTTCGCTACCGAACCCACCTGCCGCGCCAGCAGCAGGGGGTTGCGGGAACCGAGCTTGAGGACGTTGGTGTAGAAGCCGATGGTGCTCGTGACAGCGCCCATCGCGGCCGCCGCGATCAACGGGTCCACCCACGGTGTCTCGGCATTCCACATGCGCGAGCCGTCGGGGGTGTACGGGTAGTCCGCGGCGGCCGTCTCCATGAAGAACAGGGAGTCGGGCAGCGCGATGTTCGCGAAACCAACTTCCTCTGCGGTCTGTGCCAGGGCGGTCAACTGGTCCAGCGGGCTCATCGCGATACCGACTGTGAACTTCATGGGGAAACCTCTCTAGTTGGTCGGACGGTCGGCGCCGACCACCCACATCGCGAAGTACTGCGAGCCGCCACCGTAGGCGTGGCCGAAAGCCTTACGGACACTGTCGACCTGGTGGTCGCCCGCGCGTTCCATGACCTGCATCGCGGACTCGGCGTAGCGGATCATGCCGGACGCGCCGATCGGGTTGGACGAGAGCACACCGCCCGAGGCGTTGACCGGAAGGCGTCCGCCGAGGGCGGTCTCGCCGGCCTCGGTGAACTTCCAGCCCTCGCCCTCGGGCACGAACCCGAGGTTCTCGAGCCACATCGGCTCGAACCACGAGAACGGCACGTAGATCTCCGCCTCGTCGATCTCGGTGAGTGGGTCGGTGATGCCCGCGGCCTTCCACAGCGCGGCCGACGCGTCCCGGCCGGCCTGCGGATTGGCGACGTTCCGGCCGGCGTACGACAGTGGCTCGGTGCGCATCGACGTGGCGTGGATCCACGCCACCTTGCGGCCACCCGCGACGACCTCCTCCGCGGCGGCTTCGTTGCCGATGACGATTGCACAGGCGCCGTCCGACGACGGGCACGTCTCGTCGTAACGGATGGGGTCCCAGAGCATCTGGGACGCCTGCACCGACTCGACCGTGATGTCGGGCTGCTTGAGATGTGCGTACGGGTTGAGGGCGCCGTTGCGGCGGTCCTTGACGGCAACCATCGCGCCGATGTGGTCGGGGGCGCCCGACCGGCGGATGTACGAGCGCACGTGCGGGGCGAAGAAGCCGCCCGCGCCCGCGCCGACCGGCATCGTGAACGGCACCGGGGTGGACAACGCCCACATCGCGTTGGACTCGGACTGCTTCTCCCACGACACGGCGAGAACGCGCTTGTGGACACCGGCCTGCACCAGGCTGGTCGCGACGTTGCCGGTCGACGCGCCGACCGAGCCGGCGGTGTGCACACGCAACAGGGGCTTGCCCTGCGCGCCCAACGCATCCGACATCGCGAGCTCCGGCATCATCGAGCCCTCGAACAGGTCGGGGGCCTTGCCGATGACGATGGCGTCGATGTCGTCCCAGCCCACCTGGGCGTCGGCCATCGCGCGGTCGATCGCCTCGCGGACCAGGCCGGCCATCGTGACGTCGTGACGCTTGGCGACGTAGTACGTCTGGCCGGTGCCGAGGACGGCGGCGAGTTGCTTGGCCATATCAGTTGCGTCCTTCCATGACGGCGACCAGGTTCTGCTGCAGCACAGGGCCACTGGTGGCGTGGGCGAGGACGCGCTGCGCGTCGCCGCTCATGATCGAGCGGGCCGCGTAGCCGATCCGCTCGAGTCCGCCGGAGAACATCGGGTTACCGGTGAGGGGTCCACCCGACGGATTGATCGTGGTGGTGTCGGTCAGGCCGATCGCCTCGCGCAGGATGATCTCCTGATGCGTGAACGGTGCGTGCAGCTCGGCGACGTCGATGTTCGACACGTCGCCGCCCGTCGCGGCACGAGCAGCCGACGCCGTCGACGGCGACGTCGTCAGATCGCGCGAGCCGATGTTGGGCGAGTCGATCCGGTGTTCGATGCCGGTGATCCACGCCGGTCGCTCGCACAGTTCGCGGGCACGGTCGCCGCGGGCCAGAATGATCGCGGCCGCGCCGTCGGTGATCGGCGCGCAGTCGTGGGCCCGCAGGGGGTCCGCGACGTACTCGGAGGCCAGCAGCGTCTCGATGTCGACGTCACCGGAGATCTGAGCGTCGGGGTTGGACTTCGCGGCAGCGCGGCTGCGCTGGGCGATCGCCGCCATCTCCTCCGCGGTCCACTTTCCGGACTCGAGGCCGAGTCGGGCCTGCAGACCCGCAACCGACACCGAATCCGGCCACAGCGGTGAGACGAGGTACGGATCCATCTGCATCGCCAGGATCTGACGAAGGTTGCCGGCCGAGGACTTGCCGAAGCCGTACACCAGCGCGGTGTCCACCTCGCCGGTCATGAGCTTGACCCAGGCCTCGTACAGCGCCCAGGCGGCGTCCATCTCGACGTGCGACTCGTTGATCGGCGGCACGGCGCCGATCGAGTCGATCGCGGAGATGAACGAGAAGGAGCGTCCGGCCAGGTAGTCGGACGATCCGGAGCACCAGAAACCGATGTCGGACTTGGTGATTCCGAGGTCGGAGTACAGCTCCTGGAAACAGGGGACCAGCATCTCGACACCGTTGGTGGTGCCGGTGGTCTCGCGCACATGGGGGGCCTGTGCGAAGCCGACGACTGCAATGTCTGTCATGTTCTCGAGGCTCCTAGAGATGGTGCTTGTAGCTGTCGTAGTCCGCGTCGGGCTCACCGCTCGGACGGAAATGGGAGACGTTGCGGAGCGAGTACTCCCACTCCTCCTTGGGTCGCCACACGGCTTCCACGCGCATGCCCATCCGGACCTCGGCCGCGTCGACGTCGAGGATCAGGTGCAGGAACGGGATGTCCGCGCCGTCGAGCAGCACGTAGGCCGCGACGTAGGGAGGCTTGATCTGCTGGCCGAGGAACGGGACGTTGACGATGCAGAAGGTCGTGATGGTGCCCTTGTCGGACACCTCGACCTGCTCCTTGGTGGGCATGCCGTCGGTGGGGTTGGCTCCGCGCGGCGGCACGTAGACCTTGCCGTTCGCGTCGGTGCGGCCGCCGATGATCTTGCCCTCCATCAGCCCGCGCAGGTAGTAGGTCTCCTCGAACGACGCGGTGTGCGTGTAGTGCAGGTCGATCGGGGTGACGATGTCGGTCACCGGATCTCCGGTGGAAACGGTTGCGGTGGAATCGGTATCGCTCTCACCGGGCTCGAAGCACGCGATGTCCTGGATCCGGCCGGTGCGCTCGTCGGCCCACCGCACCCGCACCCGCATGCCGGTGCTCATCGCCTCGGGGGAGCCGGCGTCCACGGCGTGCAGGATCGAGGTGTCCGCGCCGTCGAGCTTCACCAGCGCCCAGGCGAACGGGTGGCTCAGCGGCTGGCCCTCGATGGGCTCGGGCATCCATGACCAGCTGACGACCGTTCCGGTGTCGGAGACGTCGACGAAGTCGGTCATCGGCTCGTGCGTGGCCGGGTCGAACTCCGGTGGCGGCACGTGGACGCGGCCGTCGGAACCGCGGGCGCCGATGACCTTTCGGTCACGAAGAGCCGTCACGAACGCTCCGATGGTCGGCCCCACCGATCGGGTGTAGTCGAATTTCAGATTAAGTGGTGCTCTCAGTGGCTGCTCGGCCACTCCGCTCTTTCCAGGGGTCACGGAATCGAGTAGAACAGGTTCTTATTAATGTGGCAAGGGACACATTCGTTCTGGGAAAACACGGAGGCGCTCGATGAAGTTGGGGTTACAACTCGGGTACTGGGGTGCGCAGCCGCCGGCCAACGCGCAGGAACTGGTGAACGAGGCCGACGCCTCCGGATTCGACGCGGTCTTCTCCGCCGAGTCGTGGGGTAACGACGCCTTCACCCCGCTCGCGTGGTGGGGGTCGAGTACCGACCGGATCCGCTTGGGCACCTCGGTGGCTCAGATGTCGGCCCGTACCCCGACGAACTGTGCGATGCACGCCCTCACCCTCGACCACCTCTCCGGCGGCCGGGCGATCCTCGGTCTGGGTGTGTCGGGCCCGCAGGTCGTCGAGGGCTGGTACGGACAGCCGTTCCAGAAGCCGCTCGCCCGCACCCGTGAGTACGTTTCGATCGTGCGCCAGGTCCTCGCACGCGAGGCTGCGGTGCGGGGCGACGGACCGCACTACCCGTTGCCCTACACCGGTTCCGGCTCGATGGGTCTGGGCAAGCCGCTCAAGCCGATCACGCACCCGCTGCGCGCGGACCTGCCCATCTGGCTCGGCGCAGAGGGGCCGAAGAACGTTGCGCTGACGGCGGAGATCGCGGACGGTTGGCTCGCGATCTACTACACCCCGCGGCTGGCGCCGATGTACAACGAATGGCTCGACGAGGGGTTCGCGCGCGCCGGGGCACGTCGGAGCCGGGAGGATTTCGAGATCGCAGCCACGTGCCAGGTGGTCGTCACCGACGACCGGCAGGCCGAGATCGACAAGCTTCGGCCGATCACCGCGCTGTATGTCGGCGGTATGGGTGCGGCCGAGATGAACTTCCATGCCCAGGTCTACACCCGAATGGGTTACGGCGACGAGGTCAAGGAGATCCAGAAGCTCTTCCTGTCCGGCCGCAAGGCCGAGGCGGCGGCGATCGTGCCGGACCAGATGGTCACCGACACGATGATCATCGGCAACCGGGACGAGGTGCGCACCCAGGTCAAGGAGTGGGAGGACGCCGGAGTCACGATGCTGCTGGTGACGTGCCGCAACGTCGAACACATGCGCGAGCTCGCAGAGGCCGTCGGAACCGTCTGATCCGGCCATGTGAAAAGGCGCGGCCCGTGACGGTTGATCCGTCGCGGGCCGCGCCTTCCACCTACAGCTCCGAGATCAGCGCGGCGCCATACGGATCGCGCCGTCGAGGCGGATCACCTCGCCGTTGAGCATCGGGTTGGAGACGATGTGCGCGGCGAGCGAGCCGTACTCGGCGGGGTCACCCAGGCGCGACGGGTGCGGAACCTGCTTGCCGAGGGACTCCTGCGCGGGTTCCGGGAGTCCGGCGAGCAGCGGGGTCTTGAACAGGCCCGGCGCGATGGTGACGACGCGGATCAGCATCGACGCGAGGTCGCGGGCGATCGGCAGCGTCATGCCGACGACGCCGCCCTTGGACGCGGAGTACGCCGCCTGGCCGATCTGCCCGTCGAACGCGGCGACGGACGCGGTGTTGATGATGACGCCGCGCTCGCCCTCGATCGGGTCGGTCTTCGCGATGCGCTCGGCCGCCAGGCGGAGGACGTTGAACGTGCCTACCAGGTTGATGTTGACGACGCGCTGGAACTCCGCTAGCGGGAAGGCGCCCTGCTTGCCGACCGTCTTGATGGCGTTGCCGATGCCGGCGCAGTTGACCGTGACGCGCAGCGGGCCGAGGGATTCGGCGAGATCCAGCGCCGCGACCACCGAGGCCTCGTCGGTGACGTCGCCCGCCGCGAAGCGAACGCGGTCGCCGAGTTCCTTCGCGACGACCTCGCCGTTCGACGACGGCAGGTCGAGGATGACGACGCTGGCCCCCTGGTCGTGCAGGGCCTTGACGGTGGCCAGGCCGAGGCCGGAGGCGCCGCCCGTCACGAGTGCAACGCTGTCCTTGACGATCATGCGTGTTCCTTTCGGATCTGCTTCTGTTTCAAAGTCGTTCGATGATGGTGGCGTTGGCCATGCCCGCGCCCTCGCACATGGTCTGCAGACCGTAGCGTCCGCCGGTCGCTTCGAGGTGATTGACGAGCGTGGTGAGCAGCCGTGTCCCGGACGAGCCGAGCGCGTGGCCGAGTGCGATGGCCCCGCCCAGTGGGTTGAGCTTGGCGGGATCGGCGCCCAGTTCGTGCGCCCATGCCAGCGGGACGGGCGCGAAGGCCTCGTTCACCTCGTAGGCGTCGAGATCGTCGATGCCGAGCCCTGCCCGGTCGAGGACCTTGCGTGTCGCGGGGATCGGCGCCGTGAGCATCATCAGTGGATCGTCGCCGAGTACCGCGAACGAGTGGAATCGGGCGCGAGGCGTGAGATCGAGTTCTGCGGCGGCTTTCTCGCTCATGATGAGCACCGCAGACGCGCCGTCGGTGAGCGGTGAGGAGTTCCCGGGCGTGATCTGCCAGGGCGCGTCGGGGAAGCGGGCGGCGAACTCGTCGGTGCGGAACGACGGGCGCAGCCCGGCAAGTCCGTCGGCGGTGGTGGAGCCGCGGACCGTCTCGTCGACGCGATGTTCGGTTCGGCGTCCGTCGGCGTCGGTGACCGCGATCGGCACGATTTCACGGTCGAAGGCACCGCTCGCGGCGGCCGCCGCGGCGCGCTGGTGGGACTGCGCGGCGTACGCGTCGAGGCTCTCGCGGTCCAACTTCCACTTCGCGGAGATCAGTTCTGCCGAGATGCCTTGGTGTACCAGGCCTTCGGGGTAGCGGGCGGCGATGCCCGGCCCCGATGCGTCCTGGCCGATGGGTGAGGTCCCCATCGGGATGCGGCTCATGGACTCGACGCCGCACGCGATGACGATGTCGTAGGCGCCGGCGATCACGCCCTGCGCGGCGAAGTGCGCGGCCTGCTGGCTCGATCCGCACTGGCGGTCGATCGTGGTGGCCGGCACCGACTCGGGGAAACCCGCCGACAGCAGGGCGGTCCGTGAGATGTTGAGGGCCTGTTCACCGACCTGCTGTACGCAGCCGCCGATGACGTCGTCGACCCGGACGGGGTCGAGACCGTTGCGGTCGACGAGCGCGCGCAGCACGTGCGCGAGCAGTTCCACCGGGTGGGTTCCGGACAGGGCGCCACCGGGCTTGCCCTTTCCGGACGCGAGTCGAACCGCGTCGACGATGACTGCCTCGGCCATGGGCCCATCCCTTCCTCGAATCCAGCTTACTTATCGCTCGCTAAGTGGGTACCACGTGAGAACGTGCCAGGTCAACGGTTGGCGAGGTCAGTGCGCGGGCGCGACCATCTTCGCTGCGATCGCGGCGTACTTGGCGGCGACGGCCTCCGGGCCGAGCTCGCCTTCCGCGTGGTACCAACGGGGAATCGCCTGGCACATGCCCAGGACGGCGCGCGTGGTCTCGGCGGGGTCGTCGACGTCGAACGCGCCGGACTCGACGCCGTCGCGCACGACGTCGAGGACGATTGTCTCGATGCCCTTGCGGACGGTGCGGTACCGCTCGTAGTTGTCGCCGGTCAGATACCGGGCCTCGCCCTCGATCGCGGCCAGGCGGGCCCGGTCGGTCATCCGCAGGACGATCGCGGTCACCACGTTCGCCAGGCGACGGGCGGGGTCGCCGTCACCCGCCTCGTCGGCGGCCCGGGCGCGGGCGAGGACGTCGCCGGTACCCAGTTCGACGAGCGCGACCAGCAGGCCTTCCTTGCTGTCGTAGTGGTAGTACAGCGCGGGCACCGTGACACCGACGCGGCGTGCGATGTCGCGGACGGAGGCGCCGTGGAAACCCTTCTCGTAGAACGCATCGAGGGCAGCCGACAGGATCGGCGACAGTTCGAGGGGTTCGAGCCGCCGCCATTCCGGCCGGGACTTCTCACCTGCGGCAGTGCCCATCGGCCGTCCCACCTGTCGATCGTCGGTCAGTGCCCGTCGAGAATACGCGGGTTCGTCCGCCCGTCCCCGCAACGGCTGAAGGGTCCCTTCGTGCGCTCACAGCGCATGAAGGGACCCTTCAGCTGAAAGTGGTGGTGCTACTTACCGGTGAACTTGGGGGCCCGCTTCTCGGCGAACGAGCGCGGACCCTCCTTGGCGTCGTCGCTCTTGAAGACGGCCATGCCGATCTGGGCCTCGAGTGCGAAGGCCTCTTCCTCGTGCATGCCCTCGGTGACGCGGATCGTCTTCAGGATCGCCTGGACCGCGATGGGGCCGTTGGCGGCGATCTGCTCGGCGATCTCGAGCGCCTTCTCGAGAGCCTGGCCGTCGGGGACGATGTGCCCGACGAGGCCCAGCTCCTTGGCTTCGGGGGCCGGCACGGTGCGGCCGGTGAGTAGGATCTCCGCGGCGAGGGTGTACGGGATCTGACGGACCAGGCGGACCGCGGATCCGCCGAGGGGGAACAGTCCGAGGCGGGCCTCGGAGACGCCGAATCGGGCGCTCTCGCCGGCGACGCGGATGTCGGTGCCCTGCAGGATTTCGGTGCCGCCCGCGATGGCGGGGCCTTCTACGGCTGCGATGAGCGGCTTGGTGAGCCGGCGGCCCTTCAGTAGTGCCGGAAGTCGGGTCACGTCCATCCCGCCGGTGAACTTGTCGCCCGGAGCGTTCCGGTTCATCTCCTTGAGATCCATTCCCGCGCAGAACGTGCCGCCGGCGCCGGTGAGGATCGCGACCCGGATGTCGGGATCGGAGTCGATCCGGTCCCAGGCCTCGACCATGATCTCCATCATCTCGCCCGAGAGGGCGTTGCGCGCCTCGGGGCGGTTCATCGTCACGATCAGGACGTGGCCGCGCTTCTCGACCAGGCAGTGGGGCGATTTCGCCGAAACGTCTGTATTTACCGCGGTTTCGGTGGACACTGGTGACTCCTGATATGTGTGTGAGCTGAGTCTCTAATTGGGTCTTGTCAGCGACAGTAACACGTTCTACTTTGTTGACGTGGCCATTAATATCGCAGACCTTGTCGAACACTCGATCGATCTCAATCCCGATCGTCTCGCCCTCGTGGACGCCGATCGCGAGCTCACCTTCGCGCAGCTGGAGGAGAAGGCCAACCGTCTGGCCAACTACCTGCGGGATCACGGTGTCGGGCCCGGCGACAAGGTGGGTATCTACAGCCGGAACACGATCGAGGCGATCGTGTCGATGGTCGCCATCTTCAAGGCGCGCGCGATCATGGTCAACGTCAACTACCGGTACGTCGAGAACGAGTTACAGTACATCTTCGAAAACTCGGACATGGTCGCGCTCATCCATGAGCGCCGCTACAGCGACAAGGTCGCGGGCGTCCTGCCGAACACCCCGCTCGTGAAGACGGCCATCGTCGTGGAGGACGGCACGGATCTGGATTACTCGTCGTACGGCGGGGTCGAGTTCGAGCAGGCACTGTCGCAGGGCTCGCCCGAGCGCAACTTCGGCGAGCGCAGCCCCGACGACATCTTCATCCTCTACACCGGTGGCACCACGGGAATGCCCAAGGGCGTCATGTGGCGGCACGAGGACTGGTGGCGTGTGCTCGGCGGCGGCGTCAACTTCGTCACCGGTGAATACGTCGAGGACGAATGGGAACTGGCGAAGCTAGGCGCCGCGCATCCGGCGATGGTTCGCTTCCCGATTCCGCCGATGATCCACGGCGGCTCCCAGTCCGCGGTGTTCCACAGCCTCTTCGGCGGCGGCACGCTCGTCATGCACCCCGAATTCGACGGTCACGCCGTGTGGCAGGTCATCGACCGCCACAAGGTCAATCTCATCTTCATCACCGGTGACGCCATGGCGCGTCCGATGATCGACGCGCTGATCGCCGGCAACCCGGATACCGGTGAGCCGTACGACCTTTCGTCGCTCTATGTCATCGCGAGCAGCGCGGCCCTCTTCTCGCCGGCGCTCAAGGAACAGTTCCTCGACCTGCTGCCCAACCGTCTGCTCACCGACTCGATCGGCTCCTCCGAGACCGGCTTCGGTGGTCTGGCCACGATCACCAAGGGCTTCGAGCACACGGGCGGTCCGCGCGTGAAGATCGACGCCGCCACCGTCGTCATCGACGACGAGGGCAATCCCGTCACCCCGGGCTCCGGCCAGGTGGGCCTTCTCGCCCGCAGCGGACACATCCCGCTCGGCTACTACAAGGACGAGGAGAAGACCAAGGCGACCTTCAAGACGCTCAACGGAGTTCGCTACTCGATCCCCGGCGACTACGCGACGGTCGAGGAGGACGGCACCGTCACGATGCTCGGCCGCGGCTCGGTCTCGATCAACAGCGGCGGCGAGAAGATCTATCCCGAAGAGGTCGAGGGCGCGGTCAAGTCGCATCCCGACGTCTTCGACGTCCTCGTCGTCGGCGTGCCCGACGAGCGCTGGGGCAACCGTGTCGCCGCGGTCGTGGCGCCGCGTCCGGGCACCCGGCCCAGCCTGGCCGACATCGTCGACGCGGCCCGCAAGGAGATCGCCGGGTACAAGGTTCCGCGCAGCCTGTGGCTCGTCGACGAGATCAAGCGCTCGCCCGCCGGCAAGCCGGACTACAAGTGGGCCACCGCGCAGACCCAGTCGCGCGAGGCCGACGACCACTACACCAACGGCAAGGACGCCTGATGCACACCGATCTCGCCCAGAAGTTCGGCATCCAGTACCCGATCTTCGGCTTCACGCCGTCCGAGCACGTCGCGGCGGCGATCAGCCGCGCCGGCGGGCTCGGTGTCCTCGGGTGCGTGCGGTTCAACGATCCGGAGGAACTCGAGGCCACCCTCACCTGGATGGACGAGAACACCGACGGCAAGCCGTACGGCGTCGACATCGTGATGCCTGCCAAGGTGCCCACCGAGGGCGCCGCCGTCGATCTCGACAAGCTCATTCCCGCCGAGCATCGCGCGTTCGTCGACCGCACGCTGGACGAACTGGGTGTCCCGCCGCTGTCCGACGACGTCGAGCACGCTACCGGCGTCCTCGGTTGGCTGCACTCGGTGGCACGTTCGCACGTCGACGTCGCGCTGAACCATCGAATCGCGTTGATCGCCAATGCTCTCGGCTCGCCCCCGAAGGACGTCATCGATCTCGCGCACGAGAAGGGTGTGCCGGTGGCCGCGCTCGCCGGCGCGGTGGATCACGCGCGCAGCCACGTCGAGAACGGTGTCGACATCGTGATCGCGCAGGGCTACGAGGCCGGCGGGCACACCGGTGAGATCGCTTCCATGGTGCTGGTTCCCGAGATCGTCGACGCGATCGGTGATTCCGCGGGCGTGCTCGCAGCCGGCGGCATCGGCAGCGGACGCCAGGTCGCGGCGGCCCTCGCCCTCGGCGCGTCCGGGGTGTGGATGGGGTCGTACTGGCTCACGACGAGCGAGTACAAACTCGGCAGTGCCGCCGACGGACCGTCGTCGATCCAGCGCGCCCTGCTCGGCGCGACGTCGGCCGACACCGTTCGCTCCCGGATCTACTCGGGCAAACCGGCCCGACTGCTCAAGACCAAGTGGACCGACGCCTGGGCCAAGCCCGACGCACCCGACCCGCTGCCGATGCCGCTGCAGAACATCCTCGTCAGCGAAGCGCATCAGCGCATCTCGGCGGGAGACGATCCCGAGGTGGTGGCGATGCCGGTGGGCCAGATCGTGGGCCGGATGAACGAGATCCGCCCGGTCGCCGAGATCATGGCCGAACTCGTCGCCGGGTTCGATGCGACGGTCTCACGCCTCGACGGACTGAAGAGCTGACCAGAGCCCGACGCGACAGCGCCCCCGGAACCATGTTCCGGGGGCGCGGTCGTCGTGCCAGGAGATCGTGCGATCAGGCGTCGGCGGTGTGACGTTCGAGCGTGAGGGCGAGTTCCGGCGTGAGCCGCACGAACTCGTCCTGACCTCGATCGCGCAACCACACCGGCTCGGCGCAGTGCCAGCGTTCGGCGCTGAGCGTGCGCGTCACGACCTTGAACGTCGCGGTCCGCGGGAACTCCGAACACACCCGCACCAGCGTCGGCCGCTGCTTCGGTCCGAGATCGGACTGCTCGTCCAGGAAACGGGCGAACGCCGACGGGTCGAAGTCCTCCGCGTCGCCGGCGGGGATGACCGCTGCCATCACCCGGTCGCCGACCTCGCGGTCCGGCACGCCGTATACCGACACCTGCGCGAAGCCGGGGTAGCGGAGCAGGATCCGCTCGATCGGTGCGGCGCCGAGATTCTCGCCGTCGACGCGCAGCCAGCCCGAGCTGCGGCCCGCGAAGTAGACGAATCCGTCGGCATCGCGGTACGCCTGGTCGCCGCTCCAGTACATGCCGTCGCGCAGGCGTTCGGCATCCGCTTCCGGATTCTTGTAATAGCCCGCGAACGCGCCCGGACCCGTCACGTTCACCATCTCGCCCGTGGCCTCCTCGGCGTTTAGGAGACGGCCGTCTGCGTCGAACTCGGCAGGGGGACAAACAGTTCCGGTGTCGGGGTTGCGGATCTCGACGGTCGGCGGCAGCATGCCCAGCGCGCCGACCGGAGCGTCGGGGTGCGCCGAGATGGACACGCCGCCCTCGGTGGAGCCGAAGCCGTCGACGACGCGGGTACCGAAGCGCCGGGCGAACTCACGGGCGACCGGGGCCGAACCCTCGTTCCCGTACATGACCCGAAGGGTGTTGTCGGCGTCGTCGGACCGCTCGGGGGTTGCGAGGATGAACGACAGCGGCTTACCGACGTAATTGGCGTAGGTGACACCGTAGCGACGGACGTCGGGCAGGAATCCGGATGCGGAGAACCTGCGGCGCAGGGCGATTGCGCTCTTGCCGCTCAGCGCCACCGACCATGCCGCGATCATCGCGTTGGAATGGAACATCGGCATCGCCATGTAGACGACGTCGTCCGTGGAGAGCCCGAATCGCTCCGCCAGCATGATGCCCGGCTCGGTGAACTTTCGGTGGGTGCAACGCACGGCCTTCGGATCACCACTGGTGCCCGATGTGAAGATCAGCATCAGCAGGTCGTCGAGGTCCGCAGTCGGCGCGATCGCGGGAGACCCGGCGAACGGCCGCAGGAGGTCGAGCCACTCGGGCGAGTCGACGTTGATCACGCGCACCCCGCCGAGATCGATCCCGTCGAGCAGGTGCGCCTGGGTGTTCTCGGTGAACACGACCTGGCAGTCGGACAGTGCGATGTCCCGGGCGAGGGCGTCACCGCGGCGGGTGGTGTTGAGGCCGGCGAGGACAGTACCGGAGTATGCCGCCGCGCCCAGGAGGGAGGAGAACTCGGGGATGTTGTCGAACAGCACGCCGAAGTGGCGCGGACGATCGGCGTCGAGCAGCTCGTCGAGAAGCGCCGCACGGTCGTACATTCCGTGGACGTGATCGGTCCACGGAATGTACGACTCCTCGAATCGGATTCCGTGCGAGTCGACGTCGCGAAGCTGCTCGAGCAGATCCGCGACGGTGGGTGTCACTGTCATGCCCACATCATGACCTGTGTGACGCCCGTCATGCTCGACCATTTCACTGTGTGGGACTGCTTGCGCGCGTGTCGGTTACGCAGGCGTGGCGGCAAGCTCGGCGCCCAGTCTGCGCAGCTGGTCGGATGCCGAGCCGAGCAGGAATTCCTGACGCTTGGCGGCGAGGAAGTACCGGTGCACGGGGTGGTCCTCGTCGAGTCCGACGCCGCCGTGAACGTGCACGACCGTGTGCGCGACGCGATGGCCTGCATCGGAGGCCCAGAACTTGGCCGTCTCGATCTCGCCCTCGATGGGCAGGCCCTCGGCGAGTCGGAAAGCGGCCTGCCACAGCGTGAGTCGTACACCCTTGACGTCGATGTACCCGTCGGCGAGGCGCTGGGCGACGGCCTGGAAGCTTCCGATCGGCCGGTCGAACTGGATGCGCTCGCGGGCGTACTCGGCGGTCATCTTCAAGGCCTGGTCGAGTACGCCGAACTGGAAGGAGCTCGAGCCCACGGAGCCACGCCCGACGATCCACTCGACGACCTCCGTCCCGCGCTCGACCGATCCGAGAACACGGTCGTCGTTCACGCGGACATCGGCCAGCTCGACCATGCCGGTGCAACCGAAGTCAGTCGTCTGCTGGCGGGTCACCGTGACTCCGGCGTCGTCGGCTCGGACGAGGAACACCACGGTGCCGCGGTCGGTCGCGGCGGGGACCAGGAACAGGTCCGCGACCGGTGCACCGTCGACGACGATCTTGGTGCCGCGCAGGGTCCAGCCGTCGGCCGTCCGCTCCGCCCGGGTGACCGGTGCCGCGGGGTTGTCGTTGAGTTCCTCGGCCAGCGCGGCAGCCAGGATGGCGGAACCGGCGCCGGCGGCCGCTGCCCACTCCGAACGCTGTGCGTCCGAGCCGAACTCCGCGATTGCTCCCGCTGCCATGACGATCGACGACAGATACGGGACCGGGGCGACGCCGCGCCCCAGCTCGATCAGGATGCTGCACTGCTCGAGGATGCCGAAGCCGTCGCCGCCGACGGATTCGGGCAGGGCGGCGCTGAGTACGCCGGAGGTCGCGAGCGTGTCCCAGAGTTTGCGGTCGAAACGATTCTCCGCGGAATCGAGTTCGCGCAGACGCTCGTTGGTGACGATGTCGGCGACGATGCCGTTCGTGAGGCCGGCCAGGTCCTGCTGGGCCTCGGTGAGGGTGAAGTCCATGTCGGTCGTCCTTCCTTATCGCTTCGAGGCCGGCTGGCCGAGGGCGGTCATCGCGATGATGTCGCGCTGGACCTCGTTGGTGCCGCCGCCGAAGGTGAGGATCAGCGCCGAGCGGTGCATCCGCTCGAGGCGGCCGCGGAGCTGGACGCCGGGGGAGTTCTGCCGGATCGTGGCCGACGGGCCCATGATCTCCATGAGAAGGCGGTACGCCTCCGTCGCGAACTCGGTGCCGAACACCTTGTTGGCGGACGCGGCCTCGGGGCCGGGGGCGTGGTCCTCGGCGGAGGCGATCTCCCAGTTCATCAGCTTCAGATACTCGGTCTTGGCGTGCACGCGGGCGAGATTCATCTGCACCCACTCCTGGTCGATCACGCGACGGCCGTCGGCCAGCTTGGTGTTCTGTGCCCATTCGCGCACTTCCTGGAGTGCGGTCATGACCGGTCCGGCGGAGGTGAGCGCGACGCGCTCGTGGTTGAGCTGGTTCGTCACGAGGCGCCAGCCGCCGTTCTCCTCGCCCACCAAGGAGGTCTGCGGCACGCGCACGTCCTGGTAGTAAGTGGCGCTGGTGTCGGGGCCGGCCATCGTGTGCACCGGGGTGTACGAGAAGCCATCGGCGCTGGTCGGCACGATGAGCATCGAGATACCGCGATGCTTCTTGGCGTTCGGATCGGTACGGCACGCCAGCCACACGTAGTCGGCGTACTGGATGAGGCTCGTCCACATCTTCTGGCCGTTGATGACGTAGTCGTCACCGTCCTTCACCGCGGACGTGCGCAGCGACGCGAGGTCGGTGCCCGCTCCCGGCTCGGAGTAGCCGATGGAGAAGTGCAGTTCGCCGGCCGAGATCTTGGGCAGGAAGAACGCCTTCTGCTCGGGGGTGCCGAAATGCATGATGGTCGGGGCGACCGAGTTGATCGTCAGGAACGGCACCGGAGCGCCCGCGATCGCGGCCTCGTCGGTGAAGATGAGCTGCTCCATCGGGGAACGCTCCTGGCCGCCGTACTCCTTGGGCCAGCCCAGAGTGAGCCAGCCGTCCTGGCCCATCTGCTGGACGACCTCGCGGTAGACGTTGCCCTCGCCGTACTCGCCGGTGGTCGCGGCCAACGCCTCGCGGCGCTCGGGGGTCATCAATTTCGCGAAGTAGCTTCGCAATTCCTCCCGCAGCTGCTGCTGCTGCGGGGTGTAGGTGATATCCACGTGCATTTCTCCAATCCAGGACTATCGTCGGCGTCGATTTCGACCGATACGACCCGGATTTCTGGAATGATCGCGGACACTGCTGATCGTGTACGAGGCTGTGACAGCGGCCTTTCCGTGACCGGTGCGGACCGTGCGGTCGGCGCCTACAGGAGGGTTGTCCGAATCATTGCACAGCAGTGAAACGGGTTCTAGTCTTATGGCGAAGTCTCGTGGCGCCACAGCCCGGCGCGTCAGGCTTCGGTCCGGTCTTTCGAACGAACGTGAAATGAGGAACCGTCATGGAGGTAAGGGTCGACAGGGACCGCTGCGAGGCCAACGGTGTCTGCGTCGGAATCGCTCCCGACATCTTCGATCTGGATGACGACGAGGAGCTGATCATCTCGGCCGCCGTTCCTCCGGCCGACCGGGAAGCGGACGTGCGTTCGGCGATCGCGCAGTGCCCGCGCGCCGCGCTCACCGAGCGCTAGAGCCACCCTTGCGGCCAATGTAGAACACGTTCTACATTGGCCGCTGTCGTCGACAGCCGCGGCGATGAGGCACCGACCGGCGCGAGGCCGGTCGACGTCACGGTTACGGGAGTGCGTAGATGAGTGCAGGCAGCAATCGCGAGGTCAGCTTGGAGGGCAAGGTCGCGATCGTGACCGGGTCGGGATCCGGGCTCGGACGGGCCGAGGCGATCGGTCTGGCCCAGTCGGGCGCTGCCGTGGTCGTCAACGACCTCGCGATCAACGACGCGGTCGAGTCCACGCTCGACGAGATTCGCACCCTCGGTGGCAAGGTCGAATTCGTCGCGGGTGACGTGGGCGAACGGTCCACAGCGGATGCCCTGATGTCGGCGGCCCAGGGCCTGGGCGGCGTCGACATCGTCGTCAACAACGCGGGAATCGTACGCGACCGCATGCTTTTCGGCATGTCCGACGAGGAGTGGGATCTCGTCCTCAAGGTGCACCTGCGTGGTCACTTTCTTCTTTCCCGGAATGCGGCCACCTTCTGGCGTGACAAGTCGAAAGCCGACGGTGCCCCCGTCTACGGCCGACTGATCAACACGTCGTCGGAGGCGGGGCTGCTCGGGCCGGCCGGGCAACCGAACTACGGCGCCGCGAAGGCCGGCATCACCGCGCTGACGCTGTCGGCGGCGCGTGGCCTGTCGCGCTACGGCGTGCGGGCCAACGCCATCTGCCCGCGCGCGCGGACCTCGATGACGGAGTCCGTCTTCGGTGACGCCCCCGAGGGACAGGTCGATCCGCTCTCGCCCGAGCATGTCGCGGCGCTGGTCTCGTACCTGGCGTCCCCCGCTGCGGACAAGGTCAACGGGCAGGTCTTCGTCGTCTACGGCCCCATGGTCGCGCTGATGGCCGCACCGGTCGTCGAGCAGCGCTTCGACGCGGACGCGCAGTGGACGCCTGCCAGCCTCGCCGACGAGATGGGCGCGTACTTCGACGACCGCGATCCCGAGCGCATGTTCTCGGCCTCCGAGGCGCTCAAGTCGCTGGGCTGATCGCGCCCTGCCCGGATTCGGACGATCCCGCAATTCCCCGCGTAACGGGGGATTGCGGGATTATCGATACAGCCGGTAGGAAAGGCGACAAGATGGGCTGGACGCCGGTGTGTCCCTCGGCGTCGCTCGGTCGGCAGCCGCTCCGGCGACGGTTCGCTGTGGAACGCTGTACTGGTGTCTAGAACCTGTTCCAGTTCGATGATTGCGACGAGATCTCGGAACGATAACCGAGGCTGCCGAGGCTCTGTGGTCGGTCACTCATCGCCGGCGAGGGCGCGGGCGACTTCGACCTTCGCGCCCAACTCGTGTCCGTCGACGGAACTTCGCGCGTCTGTGCAGCTGAATGCGGGTGATCGTCCACTTTCGGTGAGCGCGCGAGAGCGGGCGGTCCGTCCCGCTCTCGGTGTCGCCCGGCCGCTTATTCGTGGACTCCCGGCCGACTCTGGCCCTTGCTTGCGGCCGGTTTCAGGACGTGCCGTCGAAATCTTTGACAGGTGAACACGTTCTAGTTAATATGACCTGGGTCACAGAGCGTTTGTCCTGTTCGGACGCCCTGGGGGGTGCGTCGTGTCGCGAGTGCTCGCGGCCACGCATCGAACGTCCATGACAAGGATTTGTGAGGAGGGAAACGTGGTCGACCTCCTCGAGGTACCCCTGCGGGCGGCAGGCGGATTCTTCGCGATGTCGGCGGACACGCTGCGCGCGGTCTTCTCGCGCCCGTTCCAGCGGCGCGAGTTCGTCGATCAGGCCTGGTTCGTCGCGCGGGTCTCGATGGTTCCGACGGTGCTCGTCGCGATCCCGTTCACCGTTCTGGTGAGCTTCACGATCAACATCCTGTTGCGAGAGATCGGCGCGGCCGACCTCAGTGGGGCCGGTGCCGCTCTCGGCGCCGTCACACAGGTCGGCCCCATCGTCACGGTGCTCATCGTCGCGGGTGCCGGCGCCACCGCGATCTGCGCGGATCTCGCGGCCCGAACCATTCGTGAAGAGATCGACGCCATGCGCGTGCTGGGCATCAATCCGATCCACCGCCTCGTGGTGCCCCGTGTCCTCGCGTCGACCGTCGTCGCCCTGCTGCTCAACGGTCTCGTCTGCACGATCGGTATCCTCGGCGGCTTCCTCTTCTCGGTGTACGTCCAGGACGTCAACCCGGGTGCGTTCGTCAACGGCATCACGCTCCTCACCGGTTTCGGCGAACTGATGATCTCGATGCTCAAGGCTGGATTGTTCGGCATGATCGCGGGGCTGATGGCCGCGTATCTCGGCATGAACGTTCGCGGTGGAGCGAAGAGTGTCGGTGACGCCGTCAACCAGACCGTCGTGTTCTCGTTCATGGCGCTGTTCGTGGTCAACGTGCTCATCACCGCCATCGGCATCAAGTTGACGTCCGGGTGAGTGACAGGGTGGTGAAGTAGATGGCTCTGGTGGCATCGGGACGTTTCGTCCGCACTCGGCGGCGTATCGCGCGCACATCGCGCTCGGTGGACCGCGTCGGTGAGCAGGCACTGTTCTTCTGGCGTGCTCTCGCGTGGTCCCCGCGTGCCCTCCTGCACTACCGGAAGGAAGTGCTGCGGCTCATCGCCGAGATCAGCATGGGCACCGGCGCGCTCGCGGTCATCGGCGGCACCGTGGTCATCGTCGGGTTCCTGACGCTGTTCACCGGCGGCACCATCGCCGTCCAGGGCTTCAGCTCGCTCGGAAACATCGGCGTCGAGGCGCTCACGGGCTTCTTCGCAGCATTCATCAACGTGCGTATCGCCGCACCGGTCATTGCGGGCATCGGCCTGGCGGCCACCATCGGCGCGGGCTCGACCGCGCAGCTCGGTGCGATGCGGGTCTCCGAGGAGATCGACGCCCTCGAATCGATGGCGATCCCGTCGATTCCGTACCTCGTCTCGACACGGGTCATGGCCGGCATCATCGCGATCGTCCCGCTCTACTCGCTGGCAGTCATCGCGTCGTTCGTCGCGAGCCGTTTCGCGACGGTGGTGCTCAACGGACAGTCAGGCGGCGTCTACGACCACTACTTCTCGACGTTCCTGATACCGACGGACATCCTCTGGTCGTTCGTGCAGGCAATTGTGATGGGTGTGGCTGTGATGCTCATCCACACCTACTACGGCTTCAACGCCAGCGGTGGACCGGTGGGTGTGGGCGTGGCGGTCGGCAACGCCGTCCGGGCCTCGCTCATCGCAGTCGTGACCGTGACCCTGCTGATCTCGCTGGCGATCTACGGCCAGTCCGGCAACTTCAACCTCTCGGGATAGGCGGAGGAGCGTTGACCGAATCAAGGTGGAAGACGAAGGTCGCCGCGGCTGTGATGGTACTGAGCCTCGTCGCGATCGTCGTAGTGGCGCTGACCATGTTCGTCGGCGGTTTCGAGAAGAGCGAGCCGGTCACCGTGACGGCCGCACGGTCGGGTCTTGTGATGGAGCCCGACGCCAAGGTCAAGTTGCGTGGTGTCGAGGTGGGCCGTGTCGCCTCGATCGACGAGGTGGACGGCCAGGCCCGCATCAAGCTCGACATGGATCCGTCGCAGATGCACCTGATTCCGGCGAACTCGCCCGTCGAGATCAAGTCGACCACCGTGTTCGGGGCCAAGTACGTCAACTTCGTCACGCCTGCCGACCCGTCGCCCAAGTCCCTGCAGCCGGGCGCGGTGATCGGCGCGGACAGCGTCACCGTCGAGTTCAACACGCTGTTCCAGAACCTGTCGACGCTGCTGCAGCAGATCGAGCCCGAGAAGCTCAACGCCACCCTCGGCGCCATCTCGTCGGCGCTCAACGGACGCGGCAACGAGTTGGGTGAATTGCTCGGTGAGACCGACGCGTATTTGAAGAAGATGAATCCGGTTCTGCCGCAGTTGAAGCAGGACCTCAACGCGGCGGCCACCGTGACCAACACCTACGCCGACGTCACTCCGGATCTGATGACTCTGCTCGGCAATCTGACCGCCACCAGCGGAAGTATCGTCGAAGAGCGAGAGAACCTGCGTATGACGCTGGAGAACGCCGTGGCGCTGTCGAACAACGGCAACCAGCTGCTCACAGACAACGAGGCGGACCTGACGCGTGCGCTCGAACTGTTGGAGCCGACCACGGCCCTCCTGTCCGGGTACTCCCCAGCCATCTCGTGCCTCGTCGTCGGACTCAACAAAGCCCGCCCGATGGCCGAGCAGATCGAAGGCGGCGGCCAGGCAGGCTTCGCGATGAGTACGAACTTCCTGGCCGGCCTGGAGCCCTACACGTATCCACGGGACCTCCCCAAGGTCAACGCCACCGGTGGCCCCAACTGCTGGGGTCTACCCGATTTCGATCCCAAGCGAGACGGGAACGCCCCGTTCGTGGTCACAGACAGCGCCAACACCCCGTATATGCCGGCCACGAAAACCACCTTGAGCATGCCCACGCTGTTCCAGATGCTCTACGGAGTAACCCCAGCTGCGGAGGGGCAGAACTGATGCGCGCCACCACAGTCAAGTTCCTCGCGTTCACCACCGTGATGGTGCTGATCTTCGCCGGCCTGGCAATCGTGTTCAGTCAGGCCCGATTCAGCAGCACCGACGGTTACCGCGCGGTGTTCACCAACGCATCCGGACTGAAGTCGGGCGAGAAGGTTCGGATAGCCGGTGTACCGGTCGGCACGGTCAAGGGTGTCGAGGTGGGATCCGACAACCTCGCACACGTGAGCTTCGACGTCGACACGAAGTACCCGGTGTTGCGAAGCACCCGGGCCACCGTTCGTTACGAGAACCTCGTCGGTGACCGATACCTCGAACTCCTCGCCGGGGAGGGCTCGCCCGAGCCGCTCGCCACCGGCGGGACCATCCCGGAGACTCAGACGGCACCCGCCCTCGACCTCGATCTGCTGTTGGGTGGTTTCAAGCCTCTGCTCCGTGGCTTGAGCGCGGAGCAAGTGAACGACTTGAGTGGCGCGCTCCTGCAGGTGTTGCAGGGCCAGGGCGGCACGCTGGTGTCGCTGCTCGGCAACACCAGTTCGTTCACGTCGACGCTCGCCGACCGGGACAAGCTGATCGGTGACGTCATCACAAACTTGAACACCACACTGAAGACGATCGACGACAAGGGCGATCAGTTCTCGACCACGATCGACGAGTTGCAACAGTTGGTGAGCGGACTCGCGCAGGATCGCGATCCGATCGGAGCAGCGATTCCGAAGATCGCCACTGCGACCGACGATCTGGCGCAGCTGCTCCAGGGCGCGCGACCGGACCTGCAGTCGACGATCGCTAACGCGAGCGATCTCGCGACGAACCTTCAAAACGGCCAGGACGACATCAACTGGGTACTCGAGCGGCTGCCGGAGGCGTACCGGAAGCTGATCCGCACCGGTTCGTATGGCGCCTTCTTCCAGTTCTACACGTGCGAAGTGGCTTTCAAGTTCTCCGGACCTGACGGGAAGGAGTTGCGGGTGGACCTGCCCACGACACCGCTGCAGACGACGGGGAGGTGCGCATTCGATGGCCAAGGGTGAGCGAAACCTTACGCGCATCGGCATTATCGGCGTTGCCGTCTCGGTGTGCCTCGTACTTGCCGGATTGCAGTACGACCGACTGCCGTTCCTGTTCGGCAATGTCCGCTACGAAGCGGTGTTCGAGGACGCCGGCGGTTTGATGCCCGGTGACTACGTGACCGTCGCCGGCGTCAACGTGGGCAAGGTGGAGAGTATCGAACTCGATGGTGCTGCGGTCCGGGTCGCCTTCTCGATGAACGAGGGCATTCGACTCGGCGGTAGTTCGGGCGCCGACATCAAGACCAATACAGTTCTCGGGCGCAAGTCGATGCAGGTGACTTCCGAGGGCGATGACGTCATGAAGGTCGGCAGTACTATTCCGTTGGAGCGGACGAACTCTCCCTATTCGCTCAACGACGCGCTCGGAGACCTTACTTCGACGGTGTCCGACCTCGACACGAAGCAGTTGAACGATTCGCTCAACGCGGTGTCGGATACGCTGTCGGACACTCCGCCGGAGCTGCGGGCCGCCCTGGACGGTGTCACCCGCCTGTCTCAGAGCATCAACTCTCGCGACGAGTCTCTGAAGGATCTACTCAATCGCGCCGAGGGCGTGACCGAGATCCTCGCCGACCGCAGCGACCAGATCAACACACTGATCCTCGACGGTAACCAGTTGCTCGGTGAACTCGATCGCCGCCGCAACGCGATCAGCGAGCTGATCACGAATGTCTCCGCGGTCTCACAGCAGCTCACCGGTTTGGTCCAGGACAACGAGCAGCAGATGAAGCCGACGCTCGACAAGCTCAATGCCGTAGTAGCGAACTTGCAGAACAACAAGGACAACATCGGTCAGGCGCTCGACGGGCTCGCACCGTACGCGCGTTCACTGGGCGAGGCCGTCGGCAGCGGCCCCTTCTTCATGGCTTATGTCGCGAACTTCAGCGTCAGCGCACTTACCCAGACTGCGGTCGATCAATTGCTGTGGCCCGAGCACGTGCCCCAGGACCTTGCCCAGTTTCCGCCATTGAAGACCGAGCTCAAGGACCCGAACCGATGAGCGACGAACAGCAGCAGACCAGTAACAGAAGGAAGTGGCTTACGATCGGCGGCGCTGCCGTCGTCGTAGTGGGTGTTCTCGTGGCAGCGGTGATCTATCTCTTCCCGGGTCTCGGCAAAACGACTATCACGGCGCAGTTTCCCACCACCACTGGCCTTTATGCCGGCGACGACGTTCGTGTGCTCGGCGTCAAAGTGGGCTCTGTCGAGAGCATTGACCCCAGCGGCACCGGGGCCACGGTGGTGATGAATGTCGATCGCTCCGTGGACATCCCGGCCGATGCCAAGGCAGTTATCATCGCGCCCAGCCTCGTCGCGGCGCGCTTCGTGCAGCTCACCCCGGTGTACACCGGGGGAGAGTCGATGGCGGACGGCGCCGAGATTCCTCTCGACCGCACCGCGGTCCCGGTGGAGTGGGACGAGATAAAGACCGAGCTGACCAAGCTGTCGGACGCCCTCGGTCCACAGGGTGGAGCCGACCAGGGTTCGCTGGGCAATTTCATCGACACCGTCGGAGACAATCTCGACGGGAACGGTGACGCGCTGCGCAGTACGCTGCGCGAGCTCTCCGACACCATGAAGACCCTCTCTGACGGTCGGACCGACCTGTTCGCCACCATCCGCAATCTGCAGATGTTCGTCACCACGCTGTCGTCCAGTAACCAGCAGATCGTGCAGTTCGGCGGACGACTGCAGTCGGTGTCGTCCCTCCTGGCCGACACCAGCGATGAACTCGGCACCGCGCTGCAGGATCTCGACGTTGCAATCGGGGACGTCAACCGCTTCGTCACCGAGAACCGGGCTTCGCTCACCGAGCAGGTCGGCCGGCTCGCCGACGCGACATCGGTGCTGGTCGAGAAGCGACCGCAGCTGGAGCAAGTTCTGCACGTCGCGCCGAACGCCTTGGCGAACTTCAAGGACATCTACACGCCCAAACAGGGATCTGTGAACGGTGTGCTCGCCGCCAGCAATGCGAAGAACCCGATCAACATGGTCTGTGGTCTCATCGCGGGGCTCGAAACCAATGACTCGGACCGGTCGGCGGATCTCTGCGCCCAGTTCCTCGGCCCGGTCCTCAATTCGATCACTACGAACTACCCCGGCATCCTCACCCGGCCTGCCGATTCCCAGGGGGCTCTGCCCGAGCAGCTCGAGTTCAGTCCGCCGAGCCTGGCCGGCCAGGTCCCCGCTCGGACGCCGTCAGGTCCGACCTCGTCCGAGATTGCGCCCCTCTTCACGATGCCGTCGGTCCAGGTGCCCAACAGTCTGGGAGAATTGCTCAATCCGGGAGGCGGACGATGACCGCGAACCGCAAGTCCACTCGTGTACTTGCCACTTCGGCAATAGCTCTCACGATCGCCGTGGCCAGCACGGGCTGCGAGTGGAACGGGCTCAACTCGGTTCCTCTGCCAGGTACCGAAGGCCAAGGGGACGGGGCGTACACCGTTCAGATTCAGATGCCGAACGTCACGACGATGTCGCAGAACTCGCCGGTTCGAGTCAACGACGTCACGGTCGGCGCGGTCACCGGCATCGAGGTCCAGGATTGGCATGCGCTGGTAACGGTTTCGCTCAACAAGGACGTACAGTTGCCGGCCAACGCGACGGCCAAGATCGGGCAGACGAGCCTCCTCGGTTCGCAGCATCTCGAACTGGCGCCGCCGGTCGGAATCGCGCCGCAGGGGACCCTGAAGGATGGCGACGTAATTCCGCTCGAACGAGCCGGTGCATATCCCACGACCGAACAGACGCTTTCGTCGCTCTCCGTCGTGCTGAACGGCGGCGGACTAGCACAGATCAACGACATCACGAGAGAGCTCAACGCGGCCCTCGGCGGGCGTGAGGATTCGGTCCGGGATCTGCTTCCGCAACTGGATCAACTGGTCGGTAGTCTTGATGATCAACGCACGCAGATCATCTCGGCGATGGAGGGCATCGACCGACTTGCCGGCACGGTGAACCAACAGACCGACACTTTGAATCGCGCCCTGGACAGCATCCCGCCCGCCCTCGAGGTGCTGGTGGCACAGCGTCAGAACCTGACCAATGCACTCGTGGCGCTCGGCAACTTCAGCGACACCGCGACCCGCGTGATCAACGAGAGCGGTGACGACCTGAAGGCGAACCTGGCTTCACTGTCGCCGCTTCTGGAGCAGCTTGCGGGTACCGGGAACAACCTGACCGAGGTGCTGTCGATGATGCTGACCTTCCCGTTCACGATGAAGCACATGGATCAGGTGTTCCAGGGCGACTACGCGAACCTGAACATGATGATCGACATGACGAACGCGCGGCTGACCAGCAACTTCATCGACCAGACGGGGCTGGGCCCGACACTTGCGGGAGTCGAGGGCGCGCTCGGCACCTTGGCAGGTACCGCCGGGCAGACAAACGACCCGCTGAAGGTGCCTGATCCGAAGAAGCCTGACCTGATCCAGCCCCAGCCCAAGCCTGCGACGCCGGATGATATTCCGTCACTGCAGATTCCTGGCCTTCCGCAACTAGGAGCGCCGACGCCATGATGCTCTCGAGGTTCGTTCGTATTCAGTTGGTGATCTTCTCGATCCTGACCGTCATCGGTCTGGTCGTGATGGCCACCCAGTATGTACAGCTACCCGCACTGTTCGGCATCGGGCAGAACCGGGTGACCGTGCAGCTGTCGTCGAGTGGCGGTCTGTATGCGAATGCCAATGTTGCGTTCCGCGGCACCAATATCGGCAAGGTCGATGAGGTTGTGCTCACCGAGGACGGGGTCGACGCCAAGCTGTCGATCAGCAGCAGCTACGACATCCCTGCAGACCTCGATGCGGCCGTCAAGAGCGTGTCAGCAGTCGGTGAGCAGTACGTGGACCTGATCCCGCGTACCGACTCGGAGCCGTATCTCGCGGACGGCGACGTGATTCCCGTTGACCGCACGAGCGTTCCGCAGGACGTCGGCGTGATGCTCGACCAGGCGAACACTCTCGTGCAAAGCATCTCGAACACTCAGTTACGCACGGTGGTCGACGAGTCCTTCAAGGCGTTCAACGGGGCCGGGCCGGATTTGCAACGACTCATCGACTCCGCACGACTGTTCGTCCAGGAAGCCAATGCCAACTCGGACGCCACTAAGACGCTTATCGAACAGGCGGAGGGTCTCCTCGACACGCAGGTGGTCACGAGCGACGCGATCCGGTCGTGGACCCAGGACTTGGTGACGTTCTCGAACCAGTTGCGCACCAGCGATCCTCAGATTCGAAGTATCCTCGCGCAGACGCCGAGTGCGGCGAACGAGGCCAACGCACTGTTCCAGGAGCTGAAGCCGACGCTGCCACTGCTGCTTGCCAACCTGGTGAGTGTCGGCGAGGTCTCCACGATCTACCACAAGAGCATCGAACAGGTGCTGGTGATCTACCCGCCGCTGGTGTCGTCGTTGCTGACCATCGCCATGAAGGGGCCGATCGACGACGGCGCCATCGTGAACTTCGCGCTGCAGGTGAACGACCCTCCGCCCTGCACCACAGGCTTCCTTCCCGCAGACCAGTGGCGAGCACCGAACGAGAAGACAACTCCGCCCACGCCGTCGGACCTGTTCTGCAAGGTGGCACAGGACGACCCGACCACGGTCCGAGGGGCGCGCAACTATCCCTGTATGGAGGTCCCCGGTCGACGTGCGGCATCGCCCGTGGAATGCCGTAGCGCAGCGGGATACGTTCCGCTGGGTAACAACCCGCCCAGTGGGCCGCCGCAGGATCCGTCTGTACCCTCGTACACGACGGCTCCAGCGAGCGTAGGGAGCGCGAATGTGCCTGCCACAGCGCGCCCCTACGACCCGACGACGGGAAAGTACGTCGGGCCCGACGGCGTGTTGTACTCGCAGCCGGGGTTGTCGGGAGGAACACCGAGGGAGGACACGACGTGGCAGACGATGATGACACGTCAGCAGGGCTGACGGCCGACGAGAGAAGGCGTCCGGCGCGTCGGCGTGCCAGTCGCAGCGCGGGCCCGGCGAGCGGCAATGGTTCGCAATCTGTGACGAAACTGCCGTCTATCGACCGTGGGGCCGGTGTCGCGGGAACGATCACGTTGGAAAAGAACGCGACCCCGACCGCCGAGGTGACCGAGTCTGCGGCCCCGTCGGCCGTCGAGGCTGAGACCGTTTCTGCCCCAACGGCGCCGGAAATCGAGTCCGACGACTGGTACCCCACGGCACCGGCTGGACCTCGCTGGACTCGGGGCGCACTCGCTTCGGCGATTGCGCTCGGCCTGGTGATCGTTGCGCTGCTCGCCGTCCTGGGCTGGCTGCTGTACGAGCGGTCCGTCGCGGGCGATCGTGACGCGCGCCGCGAAGCCTTCACAGCCACCGCGCAGCAGACCGTACTCAATCTCACGACGATCAAGCCGGACACCGCCAAGGACGACGTCGCCAAGATCCTTGCGGGCGCGAGCGGCGAATTCAAAGCCGAGTTCGATGGCCGGGAGGATCCGTTCGTCAGCATCGTCAAGGAGGCCGGTGTCACCACGGTCGGCAGAATTGTTGCAAGTGGAATCGAGAGTGACGGCGACGACACCGCCAAGGTTCTCGTGTCGGCGCGTGCTGACGTCACCACCCCTGACGGGTCCCAGAACGGTACACGGGACTTCCGGATGCGAGTGACGGTGACCGACAACGACGGGACGCTCACCGCGTCGAAGGTGGAGTTCGTGCCGTGACCGAGAAGCATGTCGAGAACGAGGGTCCTGGAATGAGCATCGAGACGGATACGCCGTCGATCGAGGTTTCGCCAACCCGTGCGAACAAGTCGCTGCCGACGGCACTCTTGGCCGTCGCCGGCGTGGTGATCGCCGCTCTGCTGGTCGGTGTCGGTTGGTTGGGCTGGGGCTACCTGAACGATCGTGCGGCCGAGCAGGCACGGACCGACGCGGTTCAAGCCGCGACGGCTCAGGCCGCCGCGATGCTGTCGTACAACTTCAACGATGTCGACCAGCAATTGGCCGCTGCCGGTGACGGTCTCACCGGCGACTTCCGTGCCGAGTACGACCAGTTGGTGAAGGAGACGATCGCTCCCGGCGCCAAGGAGAAGAAGATCACCGTTGAGGCCACCGTACAGGCGGGGGCGATCGAGTCGGCGTCGAAGAACGACGCAGTGGTGCTGCTGTACGTCAACCAGATCACCCGCAGCGAGGAGATGCCGGACGCCGCGACCACAGGCAGTCGGGTCCGCATGGAGATGCACAAGGAGGGCGACCGGTGGCTCACCGGACGACTGACCCCGGTGTGACGAACGATTGACCCGAACGAAATGGGCTCCCGCGCAACGCGGGAGCCCATTGTCGTCGGTGCCGGGGTCCTACTCGGTGTACTCGCCGTCCGCGGGCAGCAGTGCCGGTCCAGCCACACCCTGCTGGGAGAGTGCGTCGAGGAACGAGCGGGCCCAGCGGTCCACGTCGTGCGCGAGGACCTGGCGGCGCAGGGCGCGCATGTGGCGTCGACCGGCCTCCTTGTCCTGGTTCAGTGCTTCCTCCATTTTGTCCTTGACGTCGTCGAGGTCGTGGGGGTTGCACAGGAAGGCTTGACGGAGTTCGGCTGCGGCGCCGGTGAACTCGCTCAGCAGCAGCGCTCCGCCGAGGTCGCTGCGGCACGCGACGTACTCCTTGGCGACCAGGTTCATGCCGTCGCGCAGTGGTGTCACGAGCATGACGTCGGAGGCTACGAAGAACGCGATCAGTTCGTCCCGGCCGATGGGGCGGTGGATGTAGTGCACCACCGGTCGCCCCACCTCGGCGTACTCGCCGTTGATGCGGCTGACGGTCTGCTCGATCGCGCCGCGCATCTGCACGTAGCTCTCGACACGCTCGCGGCTGGGCGTTGCCAGCTGCACCATGACGGTGTCGGCGGGATCGATGCGTCCCTCCTGGAGGAGCTCGTACAGCGCGTCGAGGCGCACGTCGATGCCCTTGGTGTAGTCGAGCCGGTCGACGCCGAGCATGATGTGCTTCGGGTTGCCGAGTTCCTTGCGAATCTGCTTGGCGCGGTCGCGGATCGACTTGCGGCGCGACAGCTCGTCGAGCTTGCCGGAATCGATGGAGATCGGGAAGGCGCCGACGCGGACGGTGCGGAATCCGACCTGCACGACGCCGAGCTTGGAGCGGACACCGACAGTGCCCCGGGAGGTTTGCTGGCCGGCGAGGCGGCGGGCCAGGAACATGAAGTTCTGGGCGCCGCCGGGGAGATGGAATCCGATGAGGTCGGCGCCGAGCAGGCCCTCGACGATCTCGCGCCGCCACGGCATCTGCATGAACAGCTCGACCGGCGGGAACGGGATGTGCAGGAAGAACCCGATGGTGAGATCGGGGCGCAGCATCCGCAGCATCTTCGGCACCAGCTGCAGCTGGTAGTCCTGGATCCAGACGGTGGCGCCCTCCGCGGCGGCCTTCGAGGTGGCCTCGGCGAAACGCCGGTTCACCTCGACGTAGGCGTTCCACCATTCACGTCGGTACTCCGGCTTGACGATCACGTCGTGGTACAGCGGCCACAGAGTGGCGTTGGAGAAGCCCTCGTAGTAGTCGGCGACCTCTTGACCGCTGAGCGGCACGGGATAGAGGTCGAGACCGTCCTCGACGATGGGCTCGAGGTCGACGTCGGGGACGCCGGGCCAGCCCACCCACGCACCCTTGTTGCTGCGCAGGATCGGTTCGAGGGCGGTGACGAGCCCGCCGGGGCTGCGCTTCCAGCGGGTCGTACCGTCGGGAAGTCGTTCGAGGTCGACCGGCAGGCGATTGGCGACCACGACGAAGTCGGAGCCTCCGTGTACGGGGCCGGACTGGTCGGCGCCCGTCGCGCCCTCGGAACTTGTCGATAATTCCGAAGGCTCAGCCACGGATACCCCTACTCTTTCCTCGGTTGTGATGCGTCAGTCGAGCTTGGCGGTCGGTCCGATGCCGAGCATCGAGAGCAGCATGCGGCACTCGTCGGCATCCGTGGCGTAAGCGGCGACGACGCGCTGAGCCTGTCGAGCGGTCTCGTCGGCTACGGGTTCGAGGTCCTCGTCCGCGATGTCGTTCTCGGCGGTCGTCTTCGCGGCCATCTTGTTCCTTCCGGCTTGCTGCTTCACTAGCAGGTAGTTCCTGAGTGCGACTCTATGAGAACCGCACCGGTCGGCGCCACTCACCGCCGGGTTAGGGTCTACTTACCTACGCTGTTGTCGAGGGCTGGAGGGTTGATGGCAGGTGGTACCGCGGTTCTGCGCCGCACGCTGGCACGGAACCGGGGGCGTCTGCTCGCGGGGACGGCCCTGGTCAGCCTGCACCAGGTCGCCGAGACGGCGGTGCCGATCGCTATCGGTGTGATCGTCGACCGCGCGGTCGAGACCGGGGACGTCACAGCCCTGATCGTGTGGCTGTCCGCGCTCGCCCTCCTCTTCGTCGTGCTCACGTCCGCGTGGCGGTTCGGAGCGCGCTTCATCGTGCTGGCCGTGCAGCAGGAGGCACACCGGCTCCGGGTGGAGGTCGCGGGCCGCATCCTCGACCCCCGCGGCGTGCGGACCGACCTGCGGGCGGGCGAGCTGTTGACGGTCTCGACGTCCGACGCCGACAAGGAAGCCTGGATCCTCGACGTCGTCCCCCGCGTCGCCGCAGCGCTCACCGCGATGGTGGCATCGGCGATCGCGCTGCTGTGGATCGACGTGACACTGGGTCTGGCGGTACTCGTCGGCACACCCGTCATGCTCGGTCTGCTGCAGTTGGCGGCGCCGCTGATCACGCGCCGGGCGTCGGCGCAGCAGGCGACCACCGCACGGGCGGCCGGGATGGCCACCGATCTGGTGAGCGGCCTGCGCCCGCTGCGCGGGATCGGGGCGGAGGCGACGGCGGCGCGGCGCTACCGCGACGTCAGCCGCGACGCGTTGGCCGCGACGATGCGCGCCGCGAAGGCGACCGGCGTGTTCGTCGGGGTGTCGATGACGGTCAGCGCTCTGCTCGCAGTGTCCGTCGCCGGGTTCGCGGGCTGGTTCGCGCTCGACGGCCGCATCTCGGTCGGTGAGCTGATCACCGTCGTCGGACTGTCGCAGTTCATCGTGGAACCACTCGGGATGCTGTCCCGCGTCCCCAGCTTCTACGCGAACGCGCGGGCGTCGGCGGACCGGTTGGCGCTGGTGCTCGACGCCGAACCGCTGCTGCCTGCCGGCGGTACCGAGCCGTCGGGCGCGAGCGACGTGGAGCTACGGGCGCTGTCCTACCGGTCGCTGGCCCAGGTCGACCTCACCGTCGCGCCGGGGGAACTGCTGGGCGTCGTGGCCTATCGGCCGGAGGACGCGGAAGCGTTCGCCGAAGTCCTGTCCGGACAGATTCCCCCCGATCGGTACGAAGGCGAGATCCGGGTGGGCGGCGTCGCTCTGGTGGATCTGGGGCTGCCGCACGCACGCCGTACCGTGCTGGTCGAACCGCACCACACCGACCTGTTCGCCGGGACAGTCCACTCCAACATCACCGCCGGGTCCCCGGACGCCGACCACGACGCGGTGCGGCACGTGCTCCGGGCGTCGGCAGCGGTCGACGTCGTCGACGCGCATCCCGCGGGCCTCGAGCACGAAGTGACCGACCGGGGCGCGAGCCTGTCCGGTGGGCAGCGCCAGCGTGTCGCGCTCGCCCGGGCGCTCGCGGCGCAGGCTCCCGTCATGGTGCTGCACGATCCGACCACCGCGGTCGACGCCGTCACCGAACACACGATCGCCGACGGCATCGCCGGCAGCCGGCACGGCGGTACCCGCGCGCACTCGACGATCCTCGTCACCAGCAGCCCCGCCCTGCTGTCGGTGACCGACCGCGTCGTGGTCCTGGACGGCGGCCGCATCGTCGCCGAGGGCACCCACGCCGGGCTGTCCGCGTCCGACGAGAACTACCGGAAGGCGGTGCTGCGATGAGCGCGCCGGAGCAGCAGTTGCTGCCGATCGCGTCGGCGTCGGACAGTTGGCGCTGGCTGCGCGACGCGCTCGCCCGTCGGAAAGCTCTGGCGGCGCTGACGCTGCTCGCCGGACTGATCGCGGCGGGCGCCGCGGTGGTGCCGGTCTACGTGTTCGGCGTCCTGGTCGACCGGGTGCGTGAAGGGGCTCCGGCGTCGACGATCGTCGGCGTGGTCGCGGTCATCACGGTCGCCGCGATCGTCGCGGGCGCGCTCACCGGACTCGGGTCGTATCTCATCGCCAGGCTGGGGGAGGGCGCGCTCGCCGGTCTGCGCGAGCAGGTGGTGGGGCGCGCGCTGCGCCTGCCCATCCCCACGATCGAACGGGTCGGCAAGGGCGATCTGCTCTCGCGCGTCGGCGACGACGTCGCGGTGATCGGAAAGGCCGTCGCGGACGTCGTCCCGAGCCTGGTGTCGTCGCTGCTGTTGGTGGCGCTGAGCATGGCGACGATGGTGGGCATCGACTGGCGGCTGGGCTTGGCGGGCATGGTGGCGCTGCCGATGTACGTGCTCGCGCTGCGCTGGTACCTGCCCCGCTCGGGGCCGCTGTACGCGCAGGAGCGCGTGGCGATGGGTCGGCGGTCGCAGGCCCTCGTCAGCAGCATGCAGGGCGTGCGCACGGTCCGCGCGTACGGCCTCGAGGAACGGCATCTGGCGGACATCGATCGGGCCTCGGGCGATGCGCGCGACCTCTCGGTGGGCGTGTTCGGATTGTTCACGCGCTTCGCCGGACGTGGCAACCGCGCCGAATTCGTGGGGCTCGCAGTAATTCTCGCGGTCGGTTTCGCGCTGGTGAAGCAGGACGTCGTGACCGTCGGCCAGACGACGGCGGCGGCGCTGCTGTTCCATCGTCTGTTCAACCCGATCGGTGCGTTGCTGTACACGTTCGACGAAGTGCAGTCCGCGGGTGCGAGCCTCGCCCGGCTCGTCGGCGTGCTGGAGATCCCGGAGTCGGAGGACGCCGGCACGGGCGCGGAGCCCGCCGACGCGTCCCTCGAACTGGCCGATGTCCGGCACAGCTACGACAGCGGCCACGAGGTGCTGCACGGCATCGACCTGCGCATCGCGCCGGGGGAGCGAGTGGCGCTGGTCGGATCGACGGGCGCCGGCAAGTCGACCCTCGCGGTTCTCGCAGCCGGATCGCTGCCACCGACGTCGGGGACAGTGCGGATCGGCGGGGTGCCGCTGGGCGAGCTGGGCGCCGGGTCGCTGCGCCGACATGTCGCGATCGTCAGCCAGGAGGTGCACGTGTTCGCGGGGCCGTTGGTCGAGGACCTGCGCCTTGCGCGTCCGGACGCCTCCGACGCGGAGGTGACCGATGCGCTCGACACGGTCGGCGCGTCGTCGTGGGTGAACGCGCTCGACGACGGACTCGACACCGTGGTCGGCGAGGGTGGTCACACGCTCACCGCGGCGCAGGCGCAGCAACTGGCACTCGCCCGGCTGGTGCTGGCCGACCCTGCCGTCGCGATCCTGGACGAGGCGACCGCAGAGGCGGGCAGCGCCGGTGCCCGCGAACTCGAGCGCGCCGCGGACGCTGCCACCCGGGGCCGGACGACGCTGGTCGTCGCGCACCGGCTCACCCAGGCGGCGTCCGCCGACCGCGTGGTGGTGCTCGAACAGGGCCGGATCGTCGAACAGGGCACGCCCGCCGAACTGGTTTCGGCGGGTGGGCGTTACGCGCAGCTGTGGGCGGCGTGGCAGGGCGCGGACGAGCGGGCCGTCTCGGCCACCTAGCGGTCCTCGGAAACGTGGTCCAGAAGGTCGTCGAGGGAATCGAACTCGACGACCTCGGCGTCGTCGTCCTTGTCGTCGATGCAGACCCCGTCGACCGCGAGTTGCTCGTCCAGCTGTACCCGGATCCAGCTGTCGGGGAACTGCTTCGGCGCGGCGAAGGACAACAGGAGCGCGTCGTGGAAGACGACGGTGGACGTCAGCGACAGGTCGTCGCGCAGGTCGGTCGGTTCGTGGACCGGCGCATCGCCGACCGCCTCCTCGATCTCCTCGGCGACCGAGTCGACGATCCGGAGCCACTGCTCGGGCGTGACGGTCAGGAGTCGGTCGACGGCGGCCAGGAGCACACCGGTGTCCGGGACGGGCCGGTCGTCGAGTTCGGGGTCGACGTTGACGGTGACATCGGTGCCGGCGGCGGCCATCCGGGCGGTGCCGAAGACGAATCCGTCGCCCACCTGCGGCGCTGTGAGCAGTCCGCTTCCGGCGATCTCGTCCCGCAGTCGGGCAATCGAATCCATCGGGCCGGGCCTTTCGAAGATGCCGGGATCAGACGAGCAGTCGCGCCCGCAGGGTGTCGATGGTCTGCTGATCGACGCCCAGCCCCGTTCGCACGTAGTTGTCGACCCCACCGTACAACCGGTCGACCTGAGCGAATGCGGCGTCCAGCCACGACTTCTCGACGGCGTCGTCGCGGCCTAGGTACGTGTTGCTGGCCAGGAAGTCCTGGTACACCGTGGCCTTCGGGACACCGAGCAGGCTGAGCAACACGGCGGTGCCCCAGCCGGTGCGGTCCTTGCCCGCGCTGCAGTGGAACACCGTGGCGCCGTCGGCGTTGCCGGCGATCGCGGTCAGCAGGTCGCGGAAAGCGACGTCGGCGCCGCGGTAGGTGACCATGAACGGGTAGCCGATGGACTGGCCGATGTCCGAGGAGCCGGTCACCGCCGCATCGATCAGCGCACGTCCCAGCGTGAGTGGCACGAACTCGTGGAACGCGATGCCGTGTTCGAACGAGACGACGTCCGCCACCTGGTAGCGGACGCCCTCGGGAAGCCGGTCCGGGTCGTCCCTGCGCTCCCACATGTTCCGCAGGTCGACGTCGAGGGTGACGTTCGCGGCGGTGAGCTTCGCGAGGTCGGCGTCGGTGAGGGAGCTGAGCTTGTTGGCGCGGTAGACCAGCCCGGAGCGGACGGTCCTGCCGTCGGACGTCTCGTAGCCACCGATGTCGCGGAAGTTCTTCGCGCCCTCGAGGCGGAACGCGGTGGGGGTGACGGGATCGGCGGACGCGAGCGGGGCGGTGACGGCTGGTGCGACGAGCGCCAGCAGGCCGATGAGAAGCAGCAGGAAGCGGTTGAACGCGGTGCGTGTGGATCTCATGGGCCCTCGTCGGTGCTGGTCGTGCGAACGGCCTGGTGCCGCCGCGGATTCGCTGGGAGGCTAGCTGCTCTCGGCCCGTTCTGTCCGCGGAACGGGCGAGTCCCGCCGTCAGCCGGAGTGGCGGGCGATGATCGTTCCACCGCAGCGCGATTCGGCAGCACTCCGGACGCCGACTCGCGATCCCCGGCTCGGGTGTGCCTGATCTGCGATGTTCATTCCCTCTTCACCGGAAGGACCGCTCGCGCGCACCGTCCCGTGCCCGCGCCGACCTAACTTGATTGGTCCAGACCAATTGGAGATCTGGTTCCGGTGACCCGGCCGACGACAAGGACATCCCGTGAGACGCACAACTCTTGTGATTGCTGCAGCGACCGCCGCGCTCGCCGCAACCGGCACAGCGCAGGCCGACCCCGTGTGGGGTAGCGCCGGAAGCCTCGGAAGCGAGTGGGGCAGCTCCGTCGGAGACAACGACACGGTGCCCGCCGCGCCGGGCGTCAGCGTTCCCGGTGGACGCTACGAACACCCCGTCGAGTTGAAGTTCGACACCGAGCGAGGAGTAACGGTCCGCTACACGCTGGACGGCACGACGCCGACCGCGGAGAGCCCGGCCTACGTCCCGGGACGCGCGCTCCGGATCGAATCGGACACCAACGTGAGCGCGGTGGCGTTCCGCGGTGAGAAGGCCAGTGCGCCGGTCTCGTTCGGGTACCTGATCCGCACGTCCGAGAAGCCGATCGCGCAGGTGGTCGTCATGTCGGACGTCCACGTCGGCGGCTACGAGAACAACACCGAGAAGTACAGGAGCTTCTTCGACACCATCGGATCGATCTTCCCGAAGCCCGACGCGATCCTGTCCAACGGCGACATGATCAACGACAACTGGGACGGCAAGGGCGCGGACCACAAGATCGTCTCGCGGATCTTCCAGGAGAACCTCGAGCGCAAGGGCATGACCGACACCCAGGTCCTGATGTCGTACGGCAACCACGACGCGTACCTGGACGACGTCCGGGCCGGATATCCACGGGAATGGTTCCCGGACACGGGCGGCGGCTACTACGAATCGAATGTCAACGGTGTGCCCGTCTTCACCGTGAACACCGAGACCTACAACGGTGACACCGCTCAGCGCGACTGGCTGAAGGGCCGGCTGGCGGAACTCACCGCCGATCCGGCGAACGTCGCCAAACCCATTCTCGTGCAGGGGCATCGTCCCACGAGCGGCACCACGATGGACGGTCAGCAGGCATCCAATCCCCGGCTGGCCGAGGACCTGAAGGCCTATCCGCAGGCCATCCTGTTCTCCGGGCACTCGCATCTCAACAACAACGACGACCGGTCGATCCATCAGCGCGACTTCACGTCGGTGAACGACGGATCGATGTCGTACATCGAGATCGACCACGGATACCAGATGATCACCGAGTCGGGCCTGGCGAACCGCTTCGAATCACCTACCGCACAGGCATTGTTCGTCGACGTCTACAAGGACCGTACCGAGATCGGCCGCATCAACATGGCCGCCGACAAGCACGACATCTACACCGGTGGGCAGTGGTCGGCGAATTGGCAGCCCCCGTACGCGAGTGCGGGCACCCTGAGCGGCTCGAGCTGGACGGTCGAGCTGAAGGGGTCGACCAGCGAGCAGATCAAGGACAACTTCCGGTACACCTCGGCGGCCCGGAACACGGTGGCGCCGGAGTTCGCGACGTCGACGCCGCTGTCGCTGGTGAAGAGCGAGGACGGCGCGACGGCGGTCCGGATCGCTCAGGCGCGGGACGACCAGATGGTCCACCACTATCGGGTCGACATCACCGACACGACGACCGGTGCCAAGGTCGTGGCGTCGAAGGTGTTGTCGGACTTCTACTTCATGCCGCGGCCGAACAGTCTCGACATCCCCGTTCCGGACGCGGCGGCGGGTACCACGTACGAAGCGAAGGTCGTTGCGGTGGACGCCTACGGCAACGCCTCACCCGAGGTGACGGCCACGTTCACGCGCTGATCGGGCGGGCGGGGGTGGCGGGAGATGTGTCCGCCATCCCCCGTCCGGTGAAGACCACCTTCGAAGGTGCACCGCTCGTGTCTGCGGGTGACGTTTGCCCCCCCCCGCTCAGCGATCGGTGGACAGGACGTCGCGAGTGATCTCGAGTTGCCCGAGGTGCTGTGACAACTCGCGCACGATATGCAACAGCATCCATGTGGCGCTGGCTGTTCGGGCGGTGTCGCCGCGGGTGGTGCCGGCGGGCGTCCGGTCGCGGATGCCTTCGGTCAGGGCGATCGCCACGTGCTGGGGCAGCTCGTTGCGGATGCGCGTGAGTTCGGCGCACAGTTGCTGCGGATCGCCGTGCGCGCGGAACTCGCTGTCGCGGTCACGGGGGATGCGTAGTCCGGCAATCAGCGAGCCGCCCCAGTAGTCGGCCATGCCGACGCAGTGGGCGCCGATCGCGTACGGGCTGTTGGCGCCGGGCAGGTCCGGGACGCGGTTGGCCTGCTCGGCGGTCATGTCCGAGAGGATCGCCTGTATAGCTGCCAGGGACTCGTCCGCGACGGACACCACGGCTTGATACGTATCGGAGTCGTGATGGCGTGTCATGGAGGGCAGGGTAGGGGAGCCGACGACGGATTTCGCGCGGAGGCGTTCCGCCGGGCTCAGCGCCCCAGGTACCCGCCGCCGTGCGGGAAGAATTCCTGGCCCGACATCTCGGTGCCGTCGTCGAGGCGGACGCGCTCGATCACCAGGCCCTTGTTCGTCCCGGTGCGGGCGTCGGGTCCGGCGACGATCACCATGCCGTTGCCCTCGTGGATGAAGACTCGGCCCGGGGTGCCCCCGTAATTGCCTTGGGACACCGACGACTTCAGTACCCGGATCCGCTGACCCTTGAACGTGGTGAACGCGTTGGGGTACGGGTCGGACTGTGCGCGCACGAGGCGTTCGATGGCGTCGGCCGGCCACGTCCAGTCGATGCGGCTGTCCTCGTCGGAGCGCTTGTGGAAGAACGTGGCCTGCGTGCGGTCCTGGGGCGTCCAGTCGGTGCGGCCGGACTCGATGAGCGCGAGGGCGTCGAGGGTGATCGGGCCGATCATGTCGACGGTGCGGTGGAACAGGTCGGTGACGGTGTCGTTCGGTCCGACCGGCGTCGAACGCTGGAGGACGATGTCGCCGGCGTCGAGTTCCTCGTCCATGAGGTGCGCGGTGAGACCCACCTCCTCCTCGCCGTTGATGAGCGCCCAGATCAGCGGCGAGAAGCCGGTGTACTTGGGCAGCAGCGAGTCGTGGATGTTGAGGGTGCCGTAGCGCGGGGCGTCGAACACGTCGCGTGGCAGCCACGTGCGCCAGTTGTTGGCGACGATGATGTCGGGCCGGGCGGCCTTCAGTGCGGCCTTGAAGTCCTCGTCGGGCTTGTTCGCGATGTGCACCGGCACGCCGTGCTCGGTGGCGAGGTCGGCGACGGAGTCGGCCCACATCTTCTCGTAGGCGTGATCGCTCTTGGGGTGGGTGATCGCGAGGACCACCTCGTGATCCGAGTCGAGAACGGCCTGCAGGGTACGGTGGCCCCAGGTTTGGTAGCCCAGCGTGGCGACTCTCAACGCGATCCTCCGGGACGAGTTGGTCAGGTTCAGCCGCCGGTCGCGACGACCCAGGAGTTTTAGGTTACCCAACCCTATTTGCCGCAGTTCCACCGCCGTGAGGAAGGCCGACATGCCCACCGCCACCATCAACGGGATCCCCCTGAACTACCAGGTCAAGGGTGACGGCGATCTGGTCGTCCTGATCATGGGTACGGGAAGTCCCGGTCGGGTGTGGGACCTGCATCAGGTGCCCGCGCTGGTGGCGGCCGGCTACCGGGTGTGCACGTTCGACAACCGCGGCATCGCGCCGTCGGGGGAGAGCGTCGACGGGATCACCATCGAAGCGATGGTGGCCGACACCGCGGGGCTGATCGAACTGCTCGGCGGCCCGGCGCACGTCGTCGGTACGTCGCTCGGGGCGCGCGTCGCACAGGAACTCGCGCTCGCGCGACCCGACCTGGTCCGCAAGGCCGTATTCCTCGCCGGACATGCCCGGATGGACCAGTTCCAGCGCACCCTCAACGAGGGGGAGCGCGAACTCGAGGCCGCGGGCATCGAGTTGCCGGCCAAGTACCGCGCCGCGGTCACCGCGGTCATGAACCTCTCCCCGGCGACGCTGGCCGACCAGCATGCCGCCCGCGACTGGCTCGACGTCTTCGAGTTCTCCGGCGGCAAGACGTCGGCGGGCGTTCGGGCGCAGCTCGCGATGGATCGCGAGTTCGATCGGGCGCAGGCCTACCGCGCGATCGCCCGTCCGTGCCTGTCCGTCGGGTTCGCCGACGACCGGATGATCCCGGCCTACCTGTCGAAGGAGGTCGCCGACGCGATCCCCGGCGCCGTCTACCAGGAGATTCCGGACACCGGGCACTACGGCTACCTCGAGCGCCCGGAGGCCGTGAACAAGGTGGTCCTCGACTTCCTCGCCGACTGAGGTGACCGGCTGACGGCGGACGGGCGAGTTAGCCTATCCTAAGGGGCGCACGATGCGTCCGACTCGCGCGGTCGCGCCACGACGGACGATCGGATTTGTATGTCTGCGGATCACCTGCCGGCTGCCCCCATGCTCGACGACGCCGTCGCCGGGCTGCCCGTCACCGCCGCGCAGTCCGAGATCCTCGTCGCGCAGCAGCTCGATCCGCAGAGCACGGTCTACAACCTCTCGCTCGTCGTGGAGGCCACCGGGCCGATCGACATCGAGCGGGCCGCGGAGGCGATCCGCCGGACCGTCGAGCACGCCGAGGCACTGCACGTGCGGTTCCGGCTCGGCGAGGACCGGACGATCCGCCAGGTGCCGGCGTCGAACGACGCCTGGCCGTTCGAGGTGGTCGACGTCCGCGACGCCGTCGATCCGGAGGCCGCGGCGCAGGACTGGATGGACCGGGATATCGCGACGGTCGTCGACATCACCGGCGACGACGCCCTGTTCGGGCACGCGCTGATCCGTCTCGCCGACGACCACACGCTCTGGTACCAGCGCTACCACCACAGCATCATCGACGGCTTCGGCATCTCGCTGATCGTCGCCGACATGGTCACCCGCTACGACGACCCGGACCTCGCGTCGACGGCCGGGGCGTGGGCGCTGCAGGACCTGATCGACGCCGACATCGACTACCGGGCCTCGGCGCGCTTCGAATCGGACCGGGACTACTGGCTCGCCGAGATCCTCGACGCCCCCGAGCCGCCGCAGATCTGCGCGGCCGGCGCCGACTCGTCCGCCGCCCCCGAATCCACGACGGTCACGATCGACGGCGAGATCGCCGACGCGATGTACGGGTTCGCGGCCGCGGCGGGTATCCGCCGCACCCGGTTGCCGATGGCGCTGATCCTCGCGTACCTGCACCGCATCTCGGGGCTGCGGGCGCTCACCGTCTCGGTCCCCATGGCGGCCCGCGTCGGCCGCGCGATGCGCCGCACACCGGGCATGGCGTCGACGATCCTGCCGGTGACGTTCCACGTGGATCCGGCGGCCACCGTGGGCGACCTGGCCCGCGCGATCGACGCACGACTGGTCGCAACGCTGCGGCACGGCCGCTTCCGCGGCGAGGACCTCGCCCGCGAGGTGCGCGCGATCGACCCCGACCGTCGCGTGTTCGGGCCGGGCATCAACTCGATGATGTTCGAGCACGTCCTCGAGTTCGACGGCAACCCCGCCCGCATCCGCGGCTCAGTCACCGGGCCGGTGCACGATCTCGACTTCTCGATCCAGGGCGGCGAGGACGGCGAACCGATCCGGATCGACCTGCGTGCCCCGGCCGGGCAGCGCGAGGAGCTGCTGCGCCACGAGGAGCGGTTGGCGCACTTCGTGTCCCAGTTCCTGCGTAACCCCATGTCCACCGTCGGCGAACTCGAGCCGATGACCGGCGAGGAGCGCCGCCGCGTGCTGCTCGACTGGAACGACACCGCCGAGCCGCAGCCGTCGCACACCGTTCCGGAGCTGTTCGCCGACGCCGTCCGGCTCGACCCGGACGCCGAGGCGCTCGTGGCCGGAGACCTGCGGCTGACCTACCGGGAGCTGGCGGAGCGGGTCGCGCAGCTGGCGCACCACCTCCGCGACCGTGGACTCGCCCCGGAAGAGGTTGTCGCGGTAGGCCTTCCCCGATCGGCGGAGATGGTGGTCGGACTCCTCGCGGTGTTGTGCGCCGGCGGCGCATTCGTTCCGCTGGATCCGTCGTGGCCGCAGGAGCGCCGCGAGTCCGTCCTCGTCGACGCCGGGGCCCGGCTGGTGCTCACCGGACCGGGCGGTGTGGACGCCGGAACCGACGCGGTGCACGTCGATCTCGCCGACTGGGCGCACGGCGACCAGCCGTCCGACCTGCCGGAGGACACCTTCGACGGTCGCAGGCTCGCCTACGTGATCTTCACGTCCGGCTCCACCGGCCGGCCGAAGGGTGCGATGATCCGCCACGAGGCGATCTGCGCCCGGCTGCTGTGGCAGCGCGAGCGGGTGCTCGGTTTCGGAACCGACGACGCATCGCTGTTCAAGGCGCCGCTGTCGTTCGACATCTCCGTCAACGAGGTCCTGCTGCCGCTGGTCTCGGGCGGCCGGCTGATCGTCACCGAGCCCGGTGGCGAGCGCGACCCGCAGTATCTGCTCGATCTCATCGCCCGCGAACGGGTCACGTTCGTGTACCTGGTGTCGTCGATGCTCGACGTCCTGCTCGACCTCGCCCGGGGCACCGATCGACTGTCCGGGCTGCGGCACGTGTGGTGCGGCGGCGAGGTGCTCACCCCGGACCTGTTCGAGCGGTTCCGACGTCAGCTGTCGACGACGCTGTACCACGGTTACGGCCCCGCCGAGGCGACGATCGGGGTCTCGCACGTGATCTACCGCGACGCCGCCGCCCGCATCGCGACATCGATCGGTACGCCCAACCCCAACACCCAGCTGTACGTGCTGGATTCGCAGCTGCGTCCGGTGCCGGAAGGCATCGGTGGTGAGCTGTACGCGGGTGGCTACCTGCTGGGTCGTGGCTACGCGGGCGCACCCGGACTCACCGCGTCACGCTTCGTCGCGAACCCGTTCGGCGACGACGGTTCCCGCCTCTACCGCACCGGCGACCTGGCGCGCTGGAGCGCGGACGGCAGCCTCGACTTCCTCGGCCGCGCCGACAACCAGGTCAAGATCCGAGGCATGCGCCTCGAGCTCGAGGACGTCGAGGCGGCGCTCGCAGCCAACCCCTCCGTGCGGCACAGCGCGGTGCTGGTCCGGAAGACCCCGGCGGGCGCCAACTATCTTGCGGCGTACGTGGTTCCGGACGGTGACGGTGGCCTCGACGCCGACAGCCTGCGGGTGTGGGCCTCGGACAAGCTCCCCGAGTACATGGTGCCGTCGACGTTCGTCGTCCTGGATGCGTTCCCCCTCACCCCGAACGGCAAGCTCGACCGCCGTGCACTGCCGGAGCCCGACCTCGCCGCGGCGAGCGAGCACGTCGCGCCGCGCACCGAACTCGAGGAGACCCTCTCGGACCTGATGGCCGGCGTCCTCGGTCTCGAACGGGTGGGTGTCACCGACGACTTCTTCGCGCTCGGCGGCGACAGCATCGTCGCGATCGCCCTCGTCAACCAGGCACGGCGTGAAGGCTTCTCGATCAGCGCGCGCGACGTCTTCCAACTGCGCACCGCGGCCGCGCTCGCCGCGGCCCTCGACGGTCGGGTCACCGATGCCGTCGACACGAGCGACGTGGCGACGGGTGTCGTCGAACCGACTCCCGTCGTCGCCCGTGTCTGCCCCGCGGGCACCGACGTGCGGACCTTCCACCAGTGGGTGCTGCTGCAGACGCCGACCGGCCTCGACGAGGTCACCGCGACCGCGGCTCTGCAGGCGGTCGTCGATCGTCACGACGCGCTGCGCGCCCATTGGGACCGCTCCGGAGGAACGCTCACGGTCCCCGAGTCAGGGGCGCAGCCGACGATCCTCGTGACCGACGTCGACGGCGACCTCGACGTCGCGGTCGCCGCCGACCGGCAGGCCGTCGCCGACCTGCTCGATCCCGAGGCCGGAATCATGTTGCAGGCCGCGCTGTTCCGGCGTGCGGGCGAGCCGGGGCGCCTGCTGCTGGTGGGCCATCACCTCGTCGTGGATGCGGTGTCCTGGCGAATCGTCGTCGAGGACTTCGCGCGGGCCGCGACCGCGCTCCTCGCCGGCGAACCCGTCGATCTGCCGGCGGTCGGTACCTCACTGCGCCGCTGGGCGGAATTGCAGGGCGAACGCGCTCGCGCCGGTGCGTTCGACGACGAACTGGGCCACTGGCGCGCGGCCACTGCTCCCGGCGCACTCGAGATCGGCGCGCGCCCGGTCGATCCCGCCGTCGACACGTGGGCCACCGCGGAATCGATGACCGTCGAGACGGGCGGAGACGTCGCTGCGGCATTGCTCGCCGACGTCCCGGGCGCCTACCACGCGGGCGTCGCCGACGTCCTGGTCGCCGCACTGACGCTCGCGCTGTGCCGCTGGCGTGGTGGTGCCGCGGAGGTACTGGTCGACCTCGAGGGGCACGGCCGCGAGGAGCACCTGGTCCGCACCCCCGGCGCCGCGCTCGACATCTCCCGCACCGTCGGCTGGTTCACCACCGTGTACCCGGTGCTCCTGGACGTCCCGGACGGTTCGGTGCCCTCGGCGCTCAAGTCGGTCAAGGAACAGCTGCGCCGGGTCCCGAACCACGGATTCGGGTACGGCGCCCTGCGCTACCTGAGCGCGGCCGGCGCGGAGCTCGCTTCCGGCAGCGCCGCTCCGGTGCTGTTCAACTACCTCGGGCGTGTCGTCTCTGGCGCCGGCATCGACTGGCTGCCCACCGCGACCGGCGGATCGAGTGATCCTGCCATGCCGCTCGGCCACGCCCTCACCGTCGACGTGCTCGCCGCCGACACTTCCGACGGGCCCACGCTGCGCACCACGCTCACGTGGGCCGGGCGAGTGCTCTCCGCCGCCGAGGCCAACGAGTTCGCGCGGTACTGGGATGCCGCACTGCGCGATCTCGCGGCGGCCGCGCCGGACGGCGGGCACACCCCGTCCGACTTCCCGCTGGTGCCGCTGGCGCAGAGCGACATCGATCGGCTCGCCGCGACCGCGCCGACGATGTCGGACGTCCTGCCGACCACGCCGCTGCAGGACGGCATCTACTTCCACAGCGTCTACGAACGCGACGGTGCATCGCCCACCGAGCCGGACCCGTACGTCGTGCAGCAGGTGGTGGAACTGAGCGGCGAGGTCGACGCCGTCGCGCTGCACCGCGCGCTGCAGGGCGTCGTCGACCGGCACGACGTGTTGCGGGCCGCGCTGCGCCCGCTGTCCGACGGCCGGGTGGTGCAGGTGATCTCGTCCCGCGCCGACGTCCCGATGACGGTGCTGGACCTCTCGACCGATCCGGACCCGACGTCCACAGTGGACCGGATGCTGGCCGAGGACCGGCTGCGCGGCTTCGATTTCGAACGCCCGCCGCTGGTGCGCTACACCCTCGTCCGCGTGGCGCCGGCGAAGTTCCTGCTGCTGCAGTCCATCCACCACGTCGTCGCCGACGGCTGGTCCGTTCCGGTGATGCTGCGCGAGCTGCTGGCGCTGTACAGCCCGGCCGGAGAACCGCTCGCGCTGCCCGCACCGGCCGCGTATCGGAACTACCTGAGCTGGTTGGCGTCCCGCGACCGTGGGGCATCCATCGACGTGTGGCAGCGGGCGCTAGCGGGGTCGGGCGAGCCGCCCGCCCTGCCCGGCGTCCCCGCCGCGGGAGAGCGCGGCGTGCGCAGCAAGATCGTCGCGCTCCCGGCGACGGAGACGAGCGAACTGAACCGGCTCGGCCGCGAGCGCGGTCTCACCGCCAGCACCCTGGTGCACGGTGCGTGGGGCCTGCTGCTCGCGCGGCTCACCGGCCGGCGCGACGTACTGTTCGGCTCCACGGTGTCGGGTCGCGGTGGCGACCTGCCCGGCATCGAATCGATGGTGGGCCTGTTCATCAACACCGTGCCGGTGCGTCTGCGACTCGATCCGGACGAGGCGACCGTGGACGTGCTCGCGCGCTGGCAGTCGGAGCAGTCGGCGCTCCTCGAACACCAGTACGTGGGGCTCGGCGAGTTGCGCCGGGTCACCGGGCTGCAGGAGCTGTTCCAGACCCTCGTCGTGGTGGAGAACTACCCGATCGGCGACACCGCGATCACCGATCCGTCGGGCACCCTGTCGCTCACCGGTATTCGGTTCGACGAGCACCCGCCGTACCCGCTGACGCTGATCGCGGTCCCGGGCGACGAACTGCGCCTCGAGGTGAAGTACGACGCGGCAAGAGTGTCCGACGCGACGGCCGCGCAGATGGCCGACGGCATGCTCACCATCCTCGCCGGTCTTCCGGCGACGGTGGACGGGCCGGTTGCGGCGATCGAACTCGCCCGCATCCCCGAGCGCGTCGACGTCGTCGACACGGTCGACTTCCCGGCGACTACCGTTACCGCACTGCTCGAAGACCAGGCCGCCCGCACGCCGGACGCGACCGCGGTGGTGTGCGAGGGGCGCAGTCTGTCCTACGCGCAGCTGCACGACCTCGCGAACCGGCTGGCGCACGTCCTCGTCGACCGCGGCGTCCGACCCGAGACGAAGGTGGCCGTCGCGCTGCCGCGTTCGATCGAACTGATGGTCGCGCTGCTCGCGATCGGCAAGGCGGGTGGTGCCTACGTCCCGCTCGACACCGGCTACCCGGCCGAGCGCCTGTCCTACATGCTCGAGGATTCGGACCCGGTGTGCGTGCTGACGTCCGCCGATGTCGCAGCCGCCTTGCCGGACAACGGAATCGAACGCATCCTCGTCGACGACCTGGACCTGGACGGATGCCCGGCCGATCCCGTGTCCGTCGGCCTGCACCCGCAGCATCCGCTGTACGTCATCTACACGTCCGGGTCGACGGGGCATCCGAAGGGTGTCGTCGTCCCGCACTCCGGCGTCGTGAACCGCCTGCTGTGGATGCAGGAGTTCCGGCCGATCCTGCCCACCGACCGGGTGCTGCAGAAGACGCCGTCGAGCTTCGACGTCTCGGTACCGGAGTTCTTCGGTCCGCTGCTCGCGGGTGCCACGCTGGTGCTGGCGCGGCCGGACGGACACCGCGATCCGCAGTATCTGGCGGAGTTGATCGTCGGCGAAGGGATCACGCGCGCCCACTTCGTGCCGTCGATGCTCGAACTGTTCCTCGACGAGCCGACGGCGAGCGCGTGCACGGGCCTGCGGGTGGTCGCGGCCAGCGGCGAGGCGCTGCCGTTGCCGGTCGCCCGACGCTTCGCCGATGTGCTGCCCGGTGCGGTGCTCGACAACCTCTACGGGCCCACCGAGGCCGCGGTCGAGGTCAGCTACGCCGCCGCGGTGCAGGCGCTGCCCGCGGACGCGGCGACGGTGCCGATCGGGCTGGCCGTCGCCAACACCGCGCTCTACGTGCTCGATCCGTACCTGCAGCCGGTCACCGATGGATCCGCGGGCGAGCTCTATCTCGCGGGCCCGCAGTTGGCCCGCGGCTACCTCGGCCGTCCGGGGACGAGCGCGGACCGTTTCGTCGCCGACCCGTTCGGGACGTCCGGCGCTCGCATGTACCGCACCGGCGACGTCGTGCGACGGAACGCCGGCGGCGCCGTCGAATACCTGGGCCGTGCCGACGACCAGGTGAAGCTGCGTGGATTCCGGATCGAGTTGGGCGAGATAGAGTCCCGGCTCGCCGAGCACCCCGACGTGGCCCGGGCGGCCGCTGTCGTGCGGGAGGACGTGCCCGGCCATCAGCAACTCGTCGGGTACCTCGTCGCAGCCCCCGGCGTGGACGTGGACGCCGTGCGCAGCTTCGCGGGGAAGACCCTGCCGGAGTTCATGGTTCCGACCGTCCTGGTGGTCGTCGAGGCGCTACCGCTGAGCCCCAGCGGCAAACTCGATCGCCGTGCGCTGCCGGCGCCGGCCGTCCCCGCCGCCACGGCGCCGACCGAGACCACCCCCGCGGCCGGGCGCGCCCCGGCGGTCGCCTCGCTGGTAGCCGAGGTGCTCGGCCGCGAGCAGGTGGGCGAGGACGACGACTTCTTCGCGCTCGGGGGCGACAGCATCCTCGCGATCCGGCTCGTCAACCTGGCTCGCCGCGAGGGCATCTCGATCACGCCCCGGCAGATCTTCGAGCAGCGGACGCCTCGTGCGCTCGCGCGGCTGATCGGTGACGTCGACGCGCCCGCGACCACCTCGGTCGCGGCACCGGTGGTCGCCGCGACTGGCGACCTGCTGCCGATGCCGGTGGTGCACCGCCTGTCGGAGTGGAGCGGCGGGACCGATCGCTTCAACCAGGCCGTGCTGCTCCACACCCCGGCCGAGATGACCACCGAGACCCTCAGGGCCGCACTGCAGACCGTCCTCGACCATCACGACGGACTGCGCCAGCGGCTGACCCGGCACCTGCCGGGCGTGTGGTCGCTGCACATCGCCGAGCGCGAGTCCGTCGCGCCGTCGGTGCGCCGCGTCGACGTCGCCGGACTCGACGACGCCCGGCTGCGTGCGGTCATCGAGACCGAGTCGTCCGCCGCTGCGGACCGCCTGACCCCCGAGTCCGGCGCCATGGTCGAGGCCGTCTGGTTCGACGCGGGCGAGAACGTCCTCGGGCGGCTGCTGCTGGTCGCCCACCACCTCGTTGTCGACGGGGTGTCGTGGCGGGTGCTGCTCGAGGACCTGCCGATGGCGTGGGTCGCGGCGCAGGCCGGCGAAACCGCCGCGCTGGATCCCGTCGGTACGTCGCTGCGCGAGTACGCCGACCTGGTCACGGCGGACGCGCAGCGGCCCGCCCGGCTGCGGGAACTCGACCACTGGGTCGAAACCATCGCTCCCGGCGGCGAACTGGTGCCGAACGCGCATGGTGATGCGACGATCGGGACGGGTGCGAGCCGGACCGTACGACTGTCCGTCGCCGAGACCGAGGCGGTGCTCACCGCCGTGCCGGCCCTCGCACACGCCGACGTCACGGACGTCCTGGTGACTGCACTCCGGATCGCCGTCACCCGCTGGTTCACGACGCAGGGCCGAGCATCGGACCTGCTGATCGATCTCGAGCGGCACGGCCGCGAGGAACTCGCGGCGGGTGTCGACCTGTCCCGTACCGTCGGCTGGTTCACCAACATCACGCCGGTCCGACTGCCCGGCGGTACCGACGGCGTCGACGCGCTCAAGTCCGTCAAGGAGGCGCTGCGCGCGGCTCCGGACGGCGGCATCGGCTACGGCATGCTGCGTTACGCCAACGCCCGCACCGCGGGACTGCTCGCAGCGGGATCGCCCGCGCAGGTGCTGTTCAACTACCTCGGCCGGATGCCGGCGGGCCAGTCCGGACCGTGGACAGGCGCAACGGAAACCGATTCGCTGGCAACCGATCCCGACACCGATATGGGTGGCCCCTACCGGCTGCTCGTCAACGCGCTGTGCGAGGACACCCCGGGCGGACCGGTACTGCGCACGGTGTTCGGCTGGTCCGAACCGGACCTGTCCGCAGACGATGCGCACGCGATCAGCGACGGATGGGTCGCCGCACTGCGCGAACTGGTGGCGTCCGCCGCGCGGCACGACGGACGCGTCGCGCTCACCCCGTCCGACGTCCCGCTGGCACCTCTGACTCAGGCGGAGCTCGACGTCGTGGTCGCGGCCGCGCCGGGCGAGATCGAGACCGTCTGGCCGCTGTCGCCGCTGCAGGAGGGCCTGTACTTCCAGGCCGGCATCTCCGACGGTGCCGACATCTACACCGCCCAGTTCTCGCTCGACTTCGACCGGCGCCTGGACCTCGACCGACTGGCAGCGGCGATGCGTACACTGCAGCGTCGCAACCCGACGCTGCGGGCCGGATTCGTCAGCGCCGGACTGGCCGCGCCGGTGCAGTTCGTCAGCACCGGGCTCGACGTCCCGATCACCGAGGTCGACCTGACCGACCTCGACGAGGTCGCCCGCGAGGAGCGGGCCGCGCGGGTGATGCTCGACGATCGGCTCACTCCGTTCGACCTCACCGCCCCGCCGCTGTGGCGAGCGACGGTGCTGCGCCTCGGCGACAGCCGCGACCGGTTGGTGATCAACCGTCAGTTCCTGCTGTGGGACGGCTGGTCGAACGGCCTGGTCGTGAGCCAGTTGCTCGCGCTGTACGAGACCGGCGGTGACGACACCGGATTCGTCTCGCCGGACGGCGGATTCGACGACTACCTGTCCTGGCTGGCCGACCGCGACGGTGCCGCGGCCCGTACCGCGTGGCAGCGGACGCTCTCCGGTCTCGCCGAGCCGACGCTGCTGGCCCGGCGCACCGGTGCACCCGCCGGGCTGCCGGACCGCCGCGACGCGGTGCTCTCCCGGGACCTCGGTGAGCGGCTGCGCGCGCAGGCCGGCCGCACGGGCGTCACGGTCAACGCGATTCTCAACGGCGCGCTCGGGCTGGTCCTGGCCGGCGCGACCGGACGCAGCGACGTCGTGTTCGGCACCACCGTCGCCGGACGGCCGCCGGAGGTGCCGGGCATCGAGTCGGTGGTCGGCATGTTCCTCAACACCGTGCCCGTGCGGATGTCGTTGCGGCCCAACGAGTCCGTCGCGGACCTGCTGCGCCGGACGCAGTCCGAGCGGCTCGAACTGATGCCGTACGACTACCTCGGTCTCGCCGCGATCCAGCGGACGAGCGAGCACCGCGAACTGTTCGACGTCCTGTACGTGCTGCAGAACTTCGTCGACGAGAACCAGGTGTCGGCGCTGCACTCCGCGCACGACATCAGCGGCGGCGACAGCATCGACCACACCCACTACCCGCTCACGGTCGTCGTCACGCCCGGCGCCGAGACGAAGGTGAAGTTCGAGTTCCACCCGGACAAGGTCACAGCGGCGGACGCCGAGCGGATGCTCGCGTCCTTCGTCGGACTGCTCGAGCGGTTCGCCGACGACGTCGACGTGCTCGTCGGGCGCACGAGCACCCTCACCGACGCCGACCGCGCGCTGCAGTCCTCCCGACTGGCCGAGACCGCGCATCCGCTTCCCGAGCGGACGATCGCGGACCTGTTCGCGGACACCGCGCAGCGGATCCCGGACGCCACCGCGCTGGTGTTCGGCGACGACACCGTCAGCTATGCGGACCTCGACGCGAGGATCAACCGTCTGGCCCGAATCCTGCTCGCGCACGGCGCAGGACCCGAGCAGATCGTCGCGCTCGCGCTGCCGCGGTCGGTGGAGACCGTCGTAGCGCTGTTCGCGGTGCTGCGCACCGGGGCCGCGTACCTGCCGCTCGAACTCGACCACCCCGTCGAGCGTCTGGTGGGGATGCTCGACGATGCCCGCCCGGTCACGATGCTGACGACGGCTGCCGTCGCCGAAACACTTTCGGCGGCAACCGTCGACACGATCGTCCTCGACGATCCGGCGGTCCCGCTCGACGGTGACGGCTCCGCGCTCGCCGCGGCCGAGCTCGGACGATTCGCGCCCGGCACGCCCGGACGCCTCGACCACCCCGCGTACGTGATCTACACGTCCGGTTCCACCGGGCGCCCCAAGGGCGTCGTGACGCCGTACCGCGGCCTGACGAACATGCAGTTCAACCACCGCGAAGCGATCTTCGAGCCGGTGGTGCGGGGCGCGGGCGGGCGCACGCTGCGCATCGCGCACACCGTCTCGTTCGCGTTCGACATGTCGTGGGAGGAACTGCTGTGGCTCGTGGAGGGCCACGAGGTGCACATCTGCGACGAGGAACTGCGCCGCGACGCGCAGGCCCTGGTGGCGTACGGCGACGCCCACGAGATCGACGTCGTGAACGTGACGCCGACGTATGCGCGGCACCTGCTGGACGAAGGACTGCTCGACGGCGGACCCGGCCGGCACCGGCCCCCGCTGGTCCTGCTCGGCGGCGAGGCCGTCTCCGACCAGGTGTGGGACGCGTTGCGCGACACCGACGGGACCTGTGGCTACAACCTGTACGGGCCCACCGAGTACACGATCAACACGCTCGGCGGCGGCACGGCGGACAGCGTCACGCCCACTGTGGGGCAGCCGATCTGGAACACCGTCGCGCACATCCTCGACGGTTGGCTGCGTCCGGTCGCCGACGGAGTTCCCGGTGAGCTGTACATCTCCGGTGTGGGGCTCGCGCGTGGCTACCTCGACCGGTTCGGTCTCACCGCCGAGCGCTTCGTCGCGGACCCGATCGTGGGCGGCGGCGCGCGGATGTACCGGACGGGTGACCTCGTCCGGCGGGCACCGGACGGCAACATCGACTTCCTCGGCCGCACCGACGACCAGGTGAAGATCCGCGGCCACCGCGTCGAACTGGGCGAGGTGGAATCGGTTCTGGCCGCGCACGAGTCGGTGCGTCAGGCCGCGGTGATCGCGGACGCCGGACCGGGCGGGATCAAGCGCCTGGTCGCGTACGTGGTGGGCGCCGGCGCGCCCGTGAGCGCTGTTGGTAGCCAGGACCTCGCAAAGTACGCACGGGCAGTGCTGCCCGACTACATGGTGCCTGCCGCGGTCATCGCGGTCGACGAGCTGCCGATGACCGTCAACGGCAAGCTCGACGTGCGGGCGCTGCCGTCCGCCGAGTCGGTGCTCGGGCAGGGCAGCGGGGAATCCCGGGAACCGCGCAACGCCCTCGAGGGGACGCTGTGTCGACTCTTCGCCGAGGTGCTGGAGCTGGAGGTCGATCTGGGGATCGACGACAACTTCTTCGACCTGGGCGGGCACTCGTTGCTCGCGACCCGACTCATCAGCCGGGCTCGGGCAGTGCTCGCCGCCGAACTGACGATGCGAGACCTGTTCGAGGCGCCCACCGTCGCGGAGCTCGCCGAGCGGGTCTCCGGGCGCGACCGGTCGACCCGGCCGGTGCTGGTGGCGGGGGAGCGGCCCGAACGGCTGCCCCTGTCGCCGGCGCAGCAGCGGCTGTGGGTGATCCAGCAGATCGAGAGGGACACCGCCGGTTCCTCGAGTGCCTACAACTTCCCGATCGTCCTGCGGCTGCGCGGCGACCTCGACCCGGAGGCGTTCACCGCGGCTCTCGCCGACGTCATCGCCCGCCACGAGGTGCTGCGCACGGTGTTCGGCGAACACGACGGCGAACCGGTCCAGCTGATCCTGGGCTCGGCACGGCCCGACGTCACCGTCGTCGACGCCGCAGCCGACGAGGTGCCCGCGCTCGTGGCCGCAGCGGTGGGACGCCCGTTCGACCTCGCCACCGAGATCCCCGTGCGGGCCACGGTGATCCGGGTCGGGGAGGGCGAGCAGGTGCTGGCGCTGGTGCTGCACCACATCGCGACCGACGAGTGGTCGGACCGGCCGCTGCTGCGCGACCTCATGGTGGCGTACGCAGCCCGCGTCCAGGGCGCGGCACCCGAGTGGGCGCCGCTGCCGGTGCAGTACGCGGACTTCACGCTGTGGCAGCGAGCGCTGCTCGGCGAGCCGTCCGACGCCGACTCCCTGATCACCCGCCAGCTGGACTACTGGCACGGCGTCCTCGAGGGCGCCCCGGAGGAACTGGCGCTCCCGGTCGACCGCACCAGGCCGGCGCGCCCCAGCTTCGCCGGTGGCGCAATCGAACTCGACCTCGACGTCGCGACGACCCGTGCGCTGCGGACGCTCGCCCGCGCGCACGGCGCCAGCATGTTCATGGTTCTGCACGCCGCGTCGGCGGCGCTGCTGCAGCGGCTCGGCGCCGGCGACGACCTGCCGCTCGGCGCGCCGGTGGCCGGGCGCACCGAACAGGGTCTCGACGACCTGATCGGCTTCTTCGTCAACACCGTCGTCCTGCGCACCGACGTCTCGGGCGATCCGACGTTCGCGGAGCTGCTGGCGCGGGTGAAGGCCCTGGACCTGGCGGCCTTCTCGCACGCCGACGTGCCGTTCGAGTCCGTCGTCGAACGGTTGAACCCGGCACGCTCCCTGGCCCGGAACCCGCTGTTCCAGGTGATGGTGGGCTACCACAGCCGCACCGCCGATCCGGTGCCGTCGCCCGACCTGACGTTGGCGCCGGTGGCGATCGAGGAGCGCACCGCCAAGTTCGACCTGGTGTTCAACTGGACCGAGTTCCTGGACGAGGACCGCGTGCAGTTGCGGCTCGAATACAGCGCGGACCTGTTCGACCGGGACACCGTCGACCGCATGGCCCGCCGCCAGGTGGCGGTGCTCGGCGCCGTCGCGGCCGACCCCGCGACCCGCGTCTCGGACGTCGACGTCTTCCTGGACGGCGAGCGTGAGGCGGTCCTTCGGGAATTCAACGACACGGCACGGCCGGTCGAGGAGTTGACGCTGCCGGAGGCGTTCGACCGGTGGGTGCAGGAGACTCCGGATGCCATCGCCGTCGCGGACTCCGGCGGTGAGGCCACGTTCGCCGAACTCGACAAGCGTTCGAGGAGTATCGCGGCCGTGCTCGCGACCCGGGGTGTCGGCGCGGAAAGCGTGGTGGGGCTGGCCGTTCCGCGCTCGATCGACATGGTGGCATCGGTGCTCGGCGTGCTGCGTCTCGGGGCGGCGTACCTGCCGCTGGACCTGACGCACCCCGCCGACCGCATCTCGTACATGCTCGAGGACTCGGGTGCCCGGATCCTGCTGTCGACGGAAGCCGAATCGAAGCGTGTGGTGGCGGATGGCCTCGATCGGCTCCTGCTCGACGACCCGCGAGTGATCGCCGCTCTGTACGGTCGTGCTGCGGACGAGTTGCCCTCCCCGCCTGCGGGTCTCGATCACGCGGCGTACGTGATCTACACATCCGGTTCGACCGGCCGGCCCAAGGGGGCGGTACTGCCGCACGAGGGCATCATGAGCCTGGTCGCCACGGCCGAGGACCGGATGAAGCTGACCACCGGGTCGGTCGTCATGCAGTTCGCGTCCGTCGGCTTCGACGTCGCCGTTTTCGAGCTGTCGATGGCGCTGTGCACAGGTTCGACGCTGGTGATCATCCCGGAGCAGGCCCGCGTGGCCGGTCCGGAACTCACCGACTTCATGCACGAGCGGAAGGTGACGCACGCGATCCTGCCGCCGTCGCTGATGGCTGCGCTGCCCCCGGGATGCACCGTGCCGGAGGGCTGCACCGTCCTGGTCGGTACCGAGACGGTGCCGCCGGACCTCATCGGCCGCTGGGCCGAGCGGCTCAACCTGCTGGCGGCGTACGGGCTCACCGAGGCCACCGTCAACAACACCCTGTGGCAGGCGCAGCCCGGTTGGACGCAGGCGGTGCCGATCGGCATCCCCGACCCCAACGAGCAGGCCTTCGTGCTCGACGACCGGCTGCGCCCGGTGCCGCCCGGCATCGCGGGTGAGCTGTACATCGCCGGGCGGGGCCTGGCCCGCGGCTATCTGGGCCGACCCGACCTCACCGCGGGCCGGTTCGTCGCGAATCCGTTCGGGCCCGGTCGGATGTACCGCACCGGCGATCGGGCGCGGTGGCGCACCGACGGGAACCTCGATTTCCTCGGCCGCGTCGACGACCAGGTCAAGATCCGCGGTTTCCGCATCGAACTCGGCGAGATCATCGCCGCGCTCGCGAGCCATCCCGCGGTGAGCCAGGCCGCGGTGGTGGCCGACCGCGACGGCGAGATCACCCGACTCGTCGGCTACGTCTCGCCCGAGTTCGAGGACGACGGGGTCACAGCCGCGGTCGTGGATCCGTCCGAGGTCCGCGCGCACGCGGCACGGACGCTGCCGGACTACATGGTGCCGACGCTGGTCGTCGCGCTTCCCGGTGCGCTGCCGCTCACTCCCAACGGCAAGCTCGACCGCAAGGCGCTGCCGGCACCGGACTGGTCGACACTCGGCGGTGACGGAGCGCCCCGCGACGAGGTGGAAACCGAACTGTGCGAGGTGGTCTCGGAGGTTCTGCACCTGCCGTCCATCGGCATCCACGACGGGTTCTTCGACCTCGGCGGTCACTCGATGGCGGCGATGAAGCTCGTCGGCAGAGTCCGGAGCATGTTCGAGGTCGACATCACGATCCGCGACGTGTTCGACGCGCCGACGGTGGCCGAGCTGGCCGAGCTCGTCCGCAGCGGGGAGCGGTCGGCGCAACCGGGAATCGTGGTCACCGGCGAGACCGGACCGGTGCCGCTCGCGCCGTCGCAGCGGCTGCACTGGCAGCGGCACCGCTCGTCGCGGTCCCGGGCGCAGTCCGATCACGCGCTGGCGCTGCAGTTGCAGGAGCCGATCGACGCCGGACATCTCGCACTCGCCCTCGACGACGTCGTGGACCGGCATGTACCGCTGCGGACGGTGTTCGCGCCGGACGGTACCGAGGTGTACACGTCGGACGGGCCGCGTCCGGGTGTCGATGTCATCGACGTCGGTGACGACGATCTGCATCGCCGGGTGTTCGAGATCGCGCAGCTGCGGATCGATCTCACCGAGGAGGCTCCGCTGCGGGTGCACCTGGTGTCCGACGACTCGGGCACCCAGGTGCTGTTGCTGACGATGCACTACGTGGCCGTCGACGAATGGTCGGTGGTGCCGCTGCTCGGTGACCTGCTCACCGCGTACGTGGCTCGCGCGGGCGGGGCGGAACCGGAGTGGACGCCGCTCGCGGTGGAGTACCCCGACTACGTGCGCTGGCAGATCGCCCGGCTCGGTGACCCCGCCGATCCGGAGAGCCTGCACGCCCGTCAGCTCGACTACTGGCGGAACCGACTGGCGGACATGCCGCCCCGTCTGCACCTTCCGGCGTCGGCCGGCGTGCGCGAGGCGCGCCGTGAACTGGTCCCCATCGAGATCGACGCGGACCTGCACTCGGGCATCGACCGGATCGCCGCCCGCACCGGCACCAGCATGTTCATGGTGCTGCAGGCGGCGCTCGCGTCCGTGCTGACGAGAAGCGGTGCGGGCAAGGACATTCCGATCGGCTCGCTCGTCGCGGGTCGGTCGGAGGACGTGCTCGCGCCGATGATCGGGTGCTTCTTCAACGTCGTCGTGATGCGCACCGACACCAGTGGCGATCCGGGCTTCGACGAGTTGCTGGCGCGGATCCGGGAGTCGAACCTCGAGGCGCTCGAACATCAGGACGTGGGCTTCGCCGATGTCGCCGCGGAGATCGGGCTGCGTGCGGGCCGGCTGCCGCAGGTGCTGCTGGTGCATCATGAGCAGGCCCGGTTCGACGCGCTCGAGGGCGTGCTCGGCGGCTTCCTGCCGGTTCCGGTCGGCATGTCGACGGCGGAACTGACGCTGAGCTTCTACGAGCCGGTCGGCGACGGCCCGGTACACGCGTACTTCGAGTTCTCGACGGGGGTCCTCGACCAGGACGTCGTCGCGGGCTGGGCGCGGGAAGTGGTGGCGTTGGTGCGGTCCGCGCTGTGACGAGGCGCACGTGGCCGCGTCGGTTGGTAGAGTCCCGAAGAAGGTTAGCCTTTGCTATCTTCGGCAACGAAACACTGCGGGACCCGTTCCGGGTCGGTGCCACGAGGACGGACATGAGCGATGACTGAAAGTCAGCGGACGGCGAGCGAGAACTCGCTCGGGTCGGAGGAGACGCTCGACCTGATCGGGATCGGGTTCGGGCCGTCGAACCTCGCGCTCGCGATCGCGATCGAGGAGCACAACGCCGACTGCGCGCCGGCCGACCGGGTCCGTGCCCGCTTCTTCGAGAAGCAGCAGGCGTTCGGCTGGCATCAGGGCATGGTGCTCGACGGCGCGACCATGCAGATCGCCTTCCCCAAGGACCTGGTCACGTTCCGGAACCCCCGTAGTGGCTACACCTTCTTCTCCTACCTGCACGAGCGCGGCCGCCTCGTCGATTTCGTCAACCACCAGACCTTCTTCCCCACCCGGGTGGAGTTCCAGGACTATCTGCAGTGGGCGGCCGCAAAGGTCGACGCCGATGTCGAGTACGGCACCACGGTCGCCTCGGTGGAGGGGGTCGACGAAGGCGGTGCCGTCGAGAGCTTCGAGGTCGTGCTCGCGGACGGTCGCACCGTACGTGCCCGGAATGTCGTGGTCGGTGCCGGACTGCGGGAACGCCTGCCCGAGTGGGCGACTCCGTCGTCGCGGTGCTTCCACAACCATCAGTTCCTGTTCCGCCTCGCCGAGATGCCGGAGCCGGAGCATCAGCGCTTCGCGGTGCTCGGCGCCGGCCAGAGCGCGGCCGAGGTGGTGCAGTACCTGCATGCCAAGTACCCGCGGGCCGAGGTGCACAGCGTCTTCTCGCGGTTCGGATTCAGCCCCGCCGACGACAGCCCGTACGCCAACCGCATCTTCGATCCGGGCACAGTGGACGAACTGCACGCCGCACCCGCCGCGGAACGCGCACGTCTGCTCGAACTGCACCGCAGCACCAACTATTCGTGTGTCGACATCGAACTGATCAACGAGCTGTACGCCACCGAGTACCAGGAGCGGGTGCGCGGCGAGCGGCGGCTGTTCATGCGGCGGGCGTCGGAGATCAGCGGCGTCAGCGAGAGCGACGACGGCATCGAAGTGTCGGTGTACAGCGCGCTCGACGGGCTCACCGACACGCTCATGTGTGACGCATTGGTCCTGGCTACCGGATTTGTCCCGACTCCGCTCGACTCGCTCTTCGGCGACTCGCTGCCCCACATCGGTAACGATCGTGGGGTGGGCCGCGACTACCGACTGGAGGCGGGTCCGGGCGTCCGTGGGGGGATCTACCTGCAGGGTGGTACCGAGAAGACTCACGGACTGACGGCGTCCCTGCTGTCCAATGTCGCGGTGCGCGCAGGAGAGATTCTCGATTCGATTCTCGCTCACCGAGATATCAGCGGTCACCTTGCTAGGCTGACTGCAGACAACCCGTACGCGACAAGCGAGGTTAGATGAGCACCAATCCGTTCGACGACGAAGACGGCCGCTTCTACGTGCTGGTCAACGATGAGGACCAGCACTCCCTGTGGCCTACGTTCTCCGAGGTCCCGCAGGGCTGGAGGATCGTTTTCGGTGAGGATTCGCGCCAGGCATGCGTGGAATACGTCGAGAAGAATTGGACCGACATGCGGCCGAAGAGTCTGCGTGAGGCCATGGAGCAGGATCAGAAGAACGCCGCAGAATAAGCTTTCCGGGCCGACTAACTCACTTTCGGAGTGACGGAGCCGGCCCCAGAATTGCTCATCACCACGCTGCGCCGTCCGAATCTCGGGCGGCGCAGCGTCGTGTTTCGGCGCATTCGCGGCGGGCGGCGCAGCGTCCGCGCGCCCCATTCGCCCAGGGTGACACCGGCGGCCAACGCGCAGCCGATACCGAACGCGGCCAACAGTGCCGTCAGCCCGATGATCACGTCGTTGTTCAACATCGCGTACAGGCCCCGGTACAGGGACAGGCCCGGCAACAGCGGCGTGATGCCCGCGACGGCCACGACCAGCGGCGGGGTCAGCGCGCGGCGCGCCATCAGACCACCCGCGAAACCGATCACGGTCGCGGCGATCGCCGACGAGATCACCGGTCCGATGCCCAGGCTCTGGGCGAGCACGAAGAACAGCAGACCCGCGGCACCGCCCAGCCCGGCGGCGGTGAGCGCGCGCCGCTCGGCGTAGCACGCGAGCGCGTAGAACATCGACGCCAGCGCGCCCGCGATCACCTTCACCGGCAGCTGCGTCAGATCGGGTTGCGCCTCGTTGCTGATGACCGGAAGGTCCGCGCCCAGTGCCGAGGCGACCCGCAGCGACAACGCGACACCGGCGATGATGCCGCCGGTCATCATCACCACCTCGAAGAATCTGGCGGCCGCGGTGATGGGGGCGCCGGTGATCGCGTCCTGCACGGAGCCCACCAGCGACAACCCGGACAGCAGCACGACGACACCGGCCGCGATGATCTGGGACGGCCGGATCGTCACACCCAATTGGTCCTGGACCATGTAGAGCGCTGTCGCCGGCGCGGCCGCGATCAGGCCGCCCATCATCTGCTGGAAGAAGTACGGCAACCCGAAGCGGTTGAGCACCCGATTGACGCGGTCGATCACGACGGTGGTGAAGAACGAGACCGCGATGATCAGCGGCCCACCGCCGAGCAGCACCGCGACCGCAGCCGCCAGGCCTGCCCAGCCGAGGGTGGCGATCCACCGGTTGTAGGGGTGCGGCGCGGAGACGATCGCGTCGAGCGCGGCGTGCGCCTGCGCCGGAGTGATCGCCTCGAGCCGGATCCGGCGGGTGAGCCGGTCGGCGGCCGCGAGACGCGTGAAGTCCATCGACCGGTAGTGCACGATCCGCATCGTGCTCGCCGGCGGAATCAACGGGCCACGATGCGCCGACACGACGATCGAGTTGTACGTGACGTCCACGTCGCACTGCGCCAGTCCGTACGTCGCGGCGATGAACTTCACCTGCGTCGCGGTGTCGATCGCCGACGTGCCGGACGCCAGCAGCACCTCACCGACGCGCACCGCGAGGTCGAGAACTTCGGCGACCCGCGCGTCGTCGGTGAGATCGATCGGCTGCAGCGGGGTCGGCGCGGCGGTGACCGTGTCGGCCGTCGCCCGGCGGTCCTTGACGAGACTGCCGAGCGATGCTGCGAACCTGCGCATGTCAGACGTCGGTGACGAGATCCTTCTCGCTGAGATCGGTGGCCTCCAGTGCCTCTTCGAGAGTGTCGTGCCGGAAGACGGCAGTCACCTGGTCGTGAACCACGCGGAAAGCGGTGGCGACGGATTTGGTCACGTCCGGCTCGGACGACCAGGTGGCCTGTTCCTCGACGACGACGACGCCGTCGTGCATGAACATCCGGCCGGGAACCAGTGTAGGGGCGGCCGTCGTGGCCCACTCGCGTAGAGCGGTGAGGCCCTGCGCGGCCCCTTCCGAACCGGCCAGTTCGATGTCGTCGCTCGAGACCGCCAGCAGCGTGTCGATGTCGGACGAGTTGAGAGCGTCGTGCCACGCGAGGATCGTGGCGATCTCCGAGATACGCATGAGACAACGCTAACGAAAGCGGACGGCGGCGGCACGGTTACGCGCACCACTGTGGGCTATGGATATGATGGGCGCGCTCCACTGCCTCCTTAGCTCAGTGGTAGAGCACTCGCCTTGTAAGCGAGCGGTCGTCAGTTCAATCCTGACAGGGGGCTCCGACGAAAGACCCCCACCTGCGCTGCTCGGGAGGGGCCTGCTCATACTTGCGAACTCCCGAGATTGTCACGGATTGTCACAAGCGTTCCGAGCGCGCATTAGAGAGCTTGAACGCGTAAACCCGCGAATGCACGTGCATATGCACCGTGAAGACCGAATCCCGCGTGCCCGAGCCGCGCAGAAATAGCCGCGATCGGCGCGTGCAAGTTCATGAGCGTGCATAAGTGTGATGTGCAACATGTGGGGGAATCCTTGTCACCTTCACGGGCTGCGCATGTCTGGGCAGTACGGCTGTCCCGTTGCACACCACGCACGACCCGGGGCCCGTGTACAGCTCACCGAGAGCAAGCCGGTTCATTTTGGTGCCGGAGCGCTGCCTTCATCGATTCGTCAATGCAGGAGTAAGGGGAATGTACGAGACGCGGTTGTTCACGATGGTGGGCTCCCACGGGCAGGTTCACGTCCTCGCAACGCAGGCACGACCGGCTTGCTCTTCACCCGGCGTGCTCCGATCCCTTGAACTTCACCACCACCACCACGCCGTAAGGGCCGAGGAGACGGAACCGTGCAGCCGCGTCGTGGGCTCGATCTCTGATCTGGGGTGGGAGTTGCTCTGGCGCTTTGCCGTGATCACCGCAATCCTTGAGTGTTGAAGACGAAAAGCACGCCTCTCGGCTACAAATTTTCGAAACACGACTCCCTGCAACGACGAACGCCCCGCCTAAGGCGGGGCGTTCGTCGTTGACTCGCGGGCGTGTTGTCAGTAGGCCGCGTTGGCACCGTACTCCGCCTGTTCGGGCGTGTAGCCCTCGAACACCAACTGGTCGACCAATCCCGACTGCGAGAACGACGAGTAGTCCAGGTACTGCTTGGCAGCCTTCACGGCCTGCTCGTTCCAATTCTGGTTCAGGCTGTCCACAGCGTAGGTTGCGTCCTCGTTGGAGAAACCTTCGAACTCGAGCTGCTTGATCAAGCCAGTGCGAGAGAAGGCGGAATAGCCGATGTACTGCTTCGCTGACTTGACTGCGTTGCGCTGACTAGAGCTGAGTTGGGGCTTGGCAGGTGCAGGTGCAGGTGCAGGTGCAGCAGCTGGAGCGGGCGCCGGCGCAGGTGCCGGCGCGGCTGCTGGCACGGGCGCGGGCGCGGGTGCGGATTCAACCAGCGCGTCCGCTTGCTCCGCGACCGACGTGGTGGCTTCGGCGGCAGTCTTCTCGGACTCCTTGTCGCCGCCACCGGCGACAGCTCCGATGACGATCACGACGGCGGCGATGCCCGCGATCCACGGCCACTTCTTCTTCTTGCTCTTCGGCTCCGACGCGGGCGGAGTCGGGGCAGGCTGGTACGGCTCGGTCATAAGTGTGTTGTTCCCCTGTGAATGGTGCGCCCCTGATGAATCCCCGACGAGCGCGTGTGAGTAAGCGTCGAGAAATAATAGACCGACCGGTCACCTCGTGACGTCATGGCGGGTAAATCGGGTCTGGCGGCCGCGGGGGGTGAGATGAGCAGATCGAGGGGCCGGCTCCTGAGAGTTCAGGATGTGGCTGGGATTTTTGCGACGTCAACTCGTACGGGGGCGGCTGTACGGGACGGGAGAGCTGCCATGATTCCGTGCGGGCCCGAACCGAAGCAATTTCGGTTCATCGGTGCCGATGTGGGGTCGTCAGTTCCTGACAGGGGGCTCCGAAAAACGAATCCCCTCGCCGTTCACCGGTGAGGGGATTTTTTCGCCGCGCAGTGCCCGTACTCGCGTTCAGAGCGCGAAGCCGTCACCACTGTTCGCGGCCGCCACGGTGAACGTCGGGACCTTTTCATCGGCGTCGTGCTTCAGCAGTTGGACGCGGACGCCGGATTCGCAGCGACGCTTTCCGACGATGCGGCCGAAGCACCAGTTTCCGCTGTCGAGCGAAATCAGGGTCTTACGTCCGCGCCGCATCATGGTCGTTCTCCTCCGAAGTATGTCGTGCCGGTGTGACTACTCCAGGTTCTCTCGCACGGGGTACGCAGACCACGTCAGAATTACCCGTTCGACTACCTGTGTTCGGCGTGGGGGGCCCGGCCTGCACCGCAGCGGACGGCGCAACAGCGTCGACCCTCCCGCCCCGAATTCGGGCGAGAGGGTCGACGTCGTGTTCCGAGGCTGTTGTCAGGCAGCGAGTTTCGGCCCGACCTCAGAGGGCGAAGCCGTTGCCGCCGTTCGCGGCGGCGACGGTGAAGGTCGGTACCTTCCCGTCCGCGTCGTGCTCGAGGAGTTGGACTCGGACGCCGGATTCGCAGCGACGCTTTCCGACGATGCGGCCGAGGCACCAGTCCCCGCTGTCGAGCGAGACGAGCGTCTTGCGTCCGCGGCGCAACATGGTCTGCTCCTCGAAGTAGTGCCGATGTGACTACTCCAGGTTCTCTCTCCGAGGGGTACGCGGGCCACGTGAAAACTACCTGTTCGACTACCTGTGTTGGTCCCGGCCGCTACCTGGTGGCGGGGTCAGGCGGTGCGGCGGGCGCGGACCACGCTGTCGTGGATGGTCATCTCGTGGTCGTCGTGTGTGACGGTGCGTGAAACCGACTCGGCCGTGTCCACCGTCCACTTCTGTGGGTCGAGCAATGCCACGACCTCGTCGGGCGTGAAGAACAGCTCCGGCCGGGGCGGGCGCGGGACGCCGGACTCCAGATCCGACGGGTGATGGCCGACGATCAGCAGCGTGCCGCCGGGGGCGACCAGTTCGGCGAGGCGGGAGTAGAGGACCTCCCGCTCGCCCGACGGCAGGTGCACGTACTGCGACGTCACCAGGTCGTACCGCGTGGTGCCCGGGTCCCATTCGAGTAGGTCGGCGGCCTCCCACGTCACCCGGTCGGCGATGCCGTCGCCGGCTTCGGCAGCGTGCTCGGCGGCCCGCTCGATCGCGACGCTCGACAGGTCGATGCCGTGCACCGTCCAGCCACGGCGGGCCAGCCAGATGGCGTCGGCGCCCTCGCCGCAGCCCACGTCGAGTGCCGTGCCGGGCATCAGTTCCGACGCCTCGTTCACGAGGTTCGCGTTGGGGTTGCCGCTCCACAGACGGTGGCTCGAGCGGTAGCGCTCGTTCCAGAACTCCTGGTCCAGCACCTCGGGCAGGTCGGTCATCTCTGCGGTCCCTTCTCGTTCTGCGCGCGGCGTTCCGCCACAGCGCGTGCGGTGTCTTCGGCGATGAGGTCGTTGTTGATGGCGACGGCGGCCGTCGCGGCGCCGGCGGCGGCCGCCAGCACCTGCGCCTTGACGTCGGTGACGTTGCCGGCGACCCACAGTCCGGGCACCTTCGTCAGCCCCGACCAGTCGGACGGTACGAACCGCCCACCGCTCATCGGTTCGAGTTCGGTCTCGACGCCCAGCGAGGTCAGCGCGTCGACGCGGGCGACGAACCGCGGCGCCACCACCAGTGCTCGGCGGTCCACGACCGTGCCGTCGTCGAGGCGTACCCCCGCGAGGCGGTCGTCGTCGATCACCAGCTCGGCGACCCGGCCGGTGACGATTCGGATCCCGCGGGCCGCCAGTTGCTCGCGCTCGTCGTCGGTCGGCTGCGGGGCGGTGTGCAGGAACAGCGTCACGTCGTCGGTCCACTGCCGGAACATGAGCGCCTGGTGCACGCTCATCGGTCCCGTTCCGAGGACGCCGACCGGTTCGTCGTTGATCTCCCAGCCGTGGCAGTACGGGCAGTGCACGACGTCGCGTCCCCACCGCTCGCGCACTCCGGGGACGTCCGGCAGTTCGTCGGTGAGGCCGGTCGTCACCAGCACGCGCCGGGCGTCGACGCTGCGGCCGTCCGCGAGTACCAGCGAGAAGCCGTCGTCGACGCGTCGGATGTCGGAGACGGCCCCGTCGGCGATCTCGCCGCCGTAGCGCCGGACCTCGTCGGCCCCGAGGCGGGTCAGGTCCGCGGGCGCGATGCCGTCCCGGGACAGGAATCCGTGGACGCCCTCGGCCGGCGCATTGCGCGGCTCGCCGGCGTCGATCACCAGCACGGACCGTCGCGAGCGCGCGAGCATCAGCGCACCCTCGAGACCCGCGGCGCCGCCACCGACCACCACGACGTCGTACCCGTTGGAAAGTTGTTCGCTCACCTTGATCCTCCCCGTCGTTCGTTCGGTGACCACCATGCCGACGGCGTCGCGAAACTCGCAACCTTTGTTGCCGAAGTGGCAAGCTGGGATGATGGACGACGCAGACGACATGGACCGGATCCTCGACGCGGTGGGTCCGCGGCTGCGGGCGCTGCGCCAGCAGCGGGGCACGACGCTGTCCGACCTCGCGGCCGACACGGGGATCTCGGTGAGCACGCTGTCGCGGCTGGAGGCCGGCCAGCGGAAACCGAATCTGGAACTGCTGTTGCCGCTGGCGAGGGCGTACGGCGTGCCACTCGACGAACTGGTGGGGGCGCCGGAGACCGGCGACCCGCGAATTCACCTGAAACCGATCACGCGGGGCGGAAAGACGATCGTGCCGCTCACCCGCCGGCCCGGCGGCATCCAGGCGTACAAGCACGTGATCCCCGGGGCGCGCGGCCCGCAGGTACCGGACCTACGGGTGCACGAGGGGTACGAGTGGCTCTACGTCCTCAACGGCAAGCTGCGACTCGTCCTCGGGGAACGGGACATCGTGATGCTGCCGGGTGAGGCGGCGGAGTTCGACACTCGCGTACCGCACTGGTTCGGGTCGGCGGACGAGGAGCCGGTCGAATTCCTGGGGTTGTTCGGCCGCCAGGGCGAACGCGCCCATATCCGCGCGCGCCCGGCGCGGGACTGAACGAGGGGCCGGCCTCACTTCTCCTGGTGGGCGGCGGGGGCGTCTCCGAACATTGCCGCGATGCGCGACTTGATCTCTTCGGTGCTGATGGATCCGGTGCGGATTCCGTTCGCGGTGGTCTGGCGAGTGTTGGAGATGGTGTTCATTCGACTGCTTCCGTGCCCTTTCAGGTACTGGGGCCGTCCGGCGCCTGCGGCGTGGATATCCGGCGGCGCCGCATCCGTCGCGGAACATCGGCGCCAACGTCAGGCTAGCCACGAAAACCCTGCCCGGGCGGTCGTCGGCGACTTGGTTACCCAACCGGAATGAACGGGCTCGAAAGGCTGTCGAATCGTTACCGATGGCGGGTGGGGCAGGGACGAAAGGTCCTAGTCTTCGAGCATGTCGATGGTGAGTGTTCCGACCGGCCAGGGCCCGATCGACGCGGTCCTCGAGACACCGGACGGAACCGGCCCGTGGCCCGGCGTCGTGGTGGTCCACGATGCGCTCGGTATCGGGCGCGACATCCGCGACATCACCGCTCGGGTGGCCGCACACGGGTATCTGACGCTGACGCCGGACCTGTACACCCGTGGCGGACGCACCCGGTGCGTGGTCGGGACGTTCCGAGATCTGATCCGGCGCCGCGGCCGGGCCGTCGACGATCTGCTGTCCGCCCGCGACCTGCTGGTGGCCCGCCCCGACTGCACCGGCCGGGTGGGCGTCATCGGTTTCTGCATGGGCGGCGGATTCGCCCTCGTGCTGGCCCCGGAGGGATTCGACGCGGCGGCGCCGTTCTACGGGCCGTTGCCGCGCGACATCGAGGAGGCGCTCGGCGGGTCGTGCCCGATCGTCGGAAGCTACGGCGCACGGGACCCGATGCTGCGGGGCGCCGGCCACAAGCTCGACTCCGCACTGACCCGCCTCGGCGTCGAACACGACGTGCAGACCTATCCCGGCGTCGGGCACAGTTTCGCCAACCGCCTCGCGACCGGCCGCTACACCGGACAACTGCTGCGCGTCACGGGGATGGGCTACGACGACGCGACTTCGCAGGACGCCTGGCGTCGGGTGTTCGGGTTCTTCGGTTCACACCTGTCCGGCGGGGCCGAGGGGTAGGTCCGGGCCCCGCCCACTCTTGAGCCAGCGGCCCGGCAGGCGTCCGGCCAGATCACCGAGCGGTCCGACGGCGGCGCTGAGCACGCCGACGGTCTCCTGCAACAAGTCGATGCTCGCACTCATCCGCTGCAGGTTCGGGGCGAGGGCGGTGAGCGTCTCGGACAGCGCGACGATCTGGTCGAGCGGACCGCCCTCCGCGATCAGACGCTCGAAGGCGCCGTCCTCGGCAAGCAGCGTGTCGAGGATGCCGTTCTCGGCCAGGGCCTTGTCGACGATGCCGTCCTTCTTGGTCAACCGTTCGACCGCGCCGTCCTCGGCGGTGAGACGCTCGAGCGGGCCGTCCTCGGCGGTGAGGCGGTCGAGCAGCCCGCCCGGCGCGAGCAGACGTTCGAGCGGGCCGTCCTGCGACAGGATCCGATCCACCGGGCCGTCCTCGGCCAACACCCGCTCCAACGGGCCGCCGGGAGCGAGCACCCGCTCGATCGCCCCGCCGGGCTCGAACAGCCGCTCGAGGGTGCCGCCGTCGGAGGTGAGGCGGTCCACGACGCCGCCGGGTGCGAGCAGTCGATCGAGCGGCCCGCCGGGCTGCAGCGCCTGTCCCAACGGTCTGTCGTCGGACGCGAGCGCGGCCACCTGCTGCACCAGTTGCAGTGGCCCACGCGAATTGGTCAGAGTCGCGGCACCGACGCTCGTGACGGTGGTGCTCGACAGTGCCAGCCGCGTTGTGGCCAGGGCCGTCTCGGCCACCCCGAGTGCCGCGTCCGTGACGGCGAGACCGGCCCGGACCGGGAACATGATCGCTGACACCAGGTTCATTCGATAACTGTAACCTGCGCCACACAGTCAAACAGGCGGCTACGCCACCCGTGCGCCTTTTCGGCTGTCCCGGCTACCAAAAAGGCGCACGGGCGCGAAGCGCCTAGTGCAGAACCTTCAGCCCGATCACGCAGCCGACGATGCCGAGGATGAGCAGGATCTTCACGATCGAGGTGCTCTCGGCGCCGGTGAGCATCGCATACGCGACGGTGAGGGAGGCGCCGATGCCTACCCAGATCGCATAGGACGTGCCGGTCGGCAGGGTGCGCATCGCGTACGCCAGCCCGGCCATGCTGAGCACCAGACCGACGCCGAACACGAGCGACGGGGTGAGGCGGCTGAAGCCTGCGGACTTGCCGAGGGCGGTCGCCCAGACGGCTTCGAGCACACCGGAAATCACGAGCACGATCCACGCCATGACGGTTCAACTCTCCCAACACCGTCTTGTCGCTGGCCGGGTACGGTGTGCTCGTCCGGGTGTCGTCCTGACTGGTACCAGGGTACCGAATTCGCCGACCGATGCCGCCGGTGGTGGCCGGTCTCACCGTGTCTCGGGGCCATTCACAGGAATCTCCCAGGGAACGTCCAGCCGGTGACCAGGTGGATCGGGGATTCTGGTGGAGTGAGTGAAACGCCGCAGGTCCGGGTGCTGATCGTCGACGACGAGCCTTCACTCGTCGAATTGCTGTCCGTGAGTCTTCGCTTCCAGGGCTTCGAGGTGGAGACCGCGACGAACGGCGCCGAGGGCCTCGACAAGGCGCGCGCCTTCCGGCCCGACGCGCTGATCCTCGACGTGATGATGCCCGGCATGGACGGGTTCGGGATGCTGCGCCGACTGCGCGCCGACGGCGTCGACGCACCCGTCCTGTTCCTCACCGCCAGGGACGCCGTGGAGGACAAGGTGACCGGGCTGACGATCGGCGCCGACGACTACGTCACGAAGCCGTTCAGCCTCGAGGAGGTGGTGACCCGGCTGCGCGTGATCCTGCGCCGCGCCGGGCACTCCGACGACAAGCAATCGGCCCGCGTCACCTTCGCCGATCTCGAGTTGGACGACGACACCCGCGAGGTGTGGAAGGCGGGGGAGCCGGTGTCGTTGTCGCCCACCGAGTTCACGCTGCTCCGCTACTTCATGGTCAACGCCGGCACCGTGCTGAGCAAGCCGCGCATCCTCGACCACGTGTGGAACTACGACTTCGGCGGAGAGGTGGGTGTCGTCGAGTCGTACGTGTCGTACCTGCGCCGCAAGATCGACACCACCGAACCGCGGCTGATCCACACGTTGCGCGGTGTCGGCTACGTGATGCGCGAACCGCGGTAGGCGGACGGATGAGTCGTCTGCGCGTATTGCCGCTGCGGGTCACCCTGGTCGTGGCGCTGCTGCTGCTGGCGGCGGCCGGGCTGCTGGCGTCCGGTGTCGCCGTGACGTCGGCGATGCAGTCCTCGCTGATCGAACGCACCGACCGGCAACTGTTCGACGCCGCGCACGGGTGGGCGAAGCCGCGTGATCCGTGGCCTCTGCCGCCGGTGTCCGCGCCGGGGCCGAGCCGGCCACCGAGTGCGTTCTATGTCCGGACCACCGAACCCGACGGCACCGTGCGGCTCGAGGTCAACGACGAGAGCACCAATGCCACACCGGAAATCAGCGACGATCCAGGTCCGGTGACGGTGGGATCGGTGGGTGGCGAGGACATCCGGTGGCGCGAGCTGACGGTGGCGACGCCTTCGGGTACGACGACCGTGGCGGTGAAGCTCACCGACATCGACGCGACCGTCGAGCGCCTGGTGGTTCTGCAGATCGGGATCGGCGCGGTGGTGCTCGTCGCGCTCGGGTTCGCCACGTACTTCGTGGTGCGGCGCAGCCTGCGTCCGCTGCGGGAGGTGGAAGAGATCGCCGCCGACATCGCGGCCGGAGATCTGCATCGCCGGGTTCCCGAGTGGGATCAGCGCACCGAGGTGGGACGTCTGTCGTCCGCGCTCAACGGGATGCTCGCGCAGATCCAGACCGCGTTCGCCGCGACCGCGGCATCGGAGGAGTCGGCGCGCCGGTCCGAGGAGCGCATGCGCCGCTTCGTCGCCGATGCCAGTCACGAACTGCGGACTCCGCTCGCCACCATCCGCGGATTCGCGGAGCTGTACCGGCAGGGAGCGGCGCCGGACCCCGAGATGGTGATGAGCCGGATCGAGGATCAAGCGCAGCGGATGGGACTGCTCGTCGAGGACCTGCTGCTGCTGGCGCGGATGGATGCGCAGCGGCCGTTCGAACGGCACCCTGTGGATCTGCTCGCGGTCGCGGCGGACGCGGTGCACGATGCGCGGGCCCGCTCCCCGCAGCGGCGAATCATGTTGGAAGTGCTGCCCGGTTCGGCGCCCGCCGAGGTGCTGGGCGACGACGCCCGGCTGCGGCAGGTGGTCGGCAACCTGGTGGGGAACGCCCTCGATCACACCCCGGCGGAGGCCGATGTCACGGTGCGGGTGGGCACCGACGGCGCGGACGCGGTCGTCGAGGTGGCCGACACCGGGCCCGGACTGGCGGAGGGCGACGCGGTCCGGGTGTTCGAGCGGTTCTACCGCGCCGACGCGTCGCGCACGCGGACCAGCGGCGGCAGCGGACTCGGACTGTCGATCGTCGCGGCGATCGTCGCCGCACACGGCGGGACGGTCGACGTCGACAGCGCACCCGGGAACGGGGCGACCTTCCGGGTGCGTCTGCCGAGAGGGTGACAGGTCAGGCGGGCACGTGCTCGCCGTGGCCCAGTTCACGCAGGGCTGACTTGATCCTGGCGGCCGCCTCGTCCATCGACTCCGGGGACGGGTTGGGGTCCGCGCCGCTGATGTCGAAGTTGCCCATGCTGTATGCGGGGAACACGTGCATGTGCAGGTGCGGCACCTCGAGACCCGCGATCAGGAAACCCGCGCGCGGCGCGTCGAACGCCTGACGGACGGCGCGGGCCACCTTGCGGGACACCGCGGTGCACTTGTCGAACAGTTCGTCGTCGACGTCCTGCCACTGGTCCACCTCCTTGCGCGGCACGATCAGGGTGTGGCCCTGCGTAACCGGGGCAATCGTGAGGAACGCGACGACGTCCTCGTCTTCCCACACGAAGCGGCCCGGCAGGTCTCCGGCGATGATGGCGCTGAACACAGAAGGCATACCGCGAGGATAGGTGGCGGCGACGACCACCGGTACTCCGCCCACGGGGCGCGCCCGCCGAACCGCGACACGCGTCGTGACCCCGCAGTATCACGGAACGACACACGCGATCTCGTGATGCAGGTCACACTGATACGCGACTTCCACATTCGGTCGGGGGATCCGATACCGAGGAGTGCTGTGTCGCCACATTCGTTACGTCCCCGTCGCCTCATCGTTCCCGCCCTGATCGCCGCGGCGGCTGCCGCGATCGCGCTGCCCGGCCAGGCCGCCGCCGAATCGTCGCTCGACGTCGTCGACGCGCTGTCGGTCACGACCCTGGTCAACGGGGCGCTGTCCGTCGCGGGCGGATGCCAGAGCCCGGATCGGGACCGCATCGTCGCGTGCACCCGGATGGAGACCTTGACCACGCAGGTCCCCGTGATGCTGGCCTTCAACCCGCTCACCACCAACATCGTGGTGCTCGGTGCCGGTCTGTACGCGGACGGGACGATGCGCCCACTGCTGGTGTCCCGACTCAAGGCCGCACTCGCACTGGCACAACGTTTTCCGTTGTCGCCGATCATCGTCACCGGCGGCGTCCCGCAGTCCGGGGTCACCGAGGCGCAGGCGATGCGGCAGTGGCTCGTCGCGAACGGTATCCCGGCGTTCCGGATCACCGAGGAGAACACCTCACGCTCGACCGTCGAGAACGCCGTCAACACGAACCGGATCCTCGCCGGCCGCGCCGCGAGTGGTGCCGTGGTCGTCACCAGCCCCGATCATCTACAGCGGGCGATGGTGGACTTCCGGGTCGCGGTGGCGGGACGTATCCCGATCGCGGGGGTGGTCGCACCCTTCTGATGTCCGAAAGGATTCGTATGTACGGTTTTTGGTAGCCAGTACGACATCCGGAGTGTCCGACCCGACGGTTACCAGGAAGTTCACAGCTCCGTTGCAGCCGGACCGCAGGCGCGCTCCGCACGCTGAGGGACATGACGATCGAATCCCGGCCCTCGGCGGGTGTGCAGCCGTCCACGGTGATCACCACGGCGCCCGCGCTCGACATCGTCGTACCCGTGTACAACGAGCAGGCGGCGCTCGAGGGATGTGTGCGCCGACTTCGCGGCTATCTCGCCTCCGAAGTGCCGTACACCGCGCGGATCACCATCGCGGACAACGCCAGTAGTGATCGCACTCTGCCCATTGCGCGGGCGTTGGCGGCCGAGTTCCCCGACGTGCGGGTGCTGCATCTCGACGAGAAGGGGCGCGGGCGCGCGCTGCGAACGGCGTGGGGCCGCTCGGACGCGCGGGTTCTGGTCTACATGGACGTGGACCTGTCCACCGGCCTGGACGCGCTGATGCCGCTCGTCGCGCCGCTGTTGTCGGGGCACTCGGACGTCGCGATCGGGTCCCGGCTGGCCCGGTCGTCCCGGGTGGTGCGCGGGCCGAAGCGCGAGTTCATTTCCCGCAGTTACAACTTGATCCTGAAGGGTGCGCTGCATGCCCGGTTCTCGGACGCGCAGTGTGGATTCAAGGCTGTCCGTGCCGACGTGGCCCAGGCGCTGCTACCGCTCGTCGAGGACGGCGACTGGTTCTTCGACACCGAACTACTCGTCCTGGCCGAGCGTGCCGGCCTGCGCATTCACGAGGTACCCGTCGATTGGGTCGACGACCCCGACAGCCGCGTCGACATCGCGGCGACCGCCCTCGCGGACCTGCGCGGCGTGGCGCGGGTGGGGCGCGCGCTGGTGACCGGTGCGCTGCCGCTGGCCGCGTTACGGGACAGTCTCGGCCGGCGTGAACTCGCCGCGGGGTCGGAGCCGGCGATGCTGGGCCAACTGGCGCGGTTCGCGGTCGTCGGCGTTGCCAGCACCGTGGCCTATGCCCTGCTGTATCTCGCGTTCCAGGAGGCGGTCGGGGCGCAGTGGGCCAACGCCCTCGCACTGCTCGTCACCGCGGTCGCGAACACCGCGGCCAACCGGGCCTTCACCTTCGGGGTCCGGGGGCGTCGTGGCGCTGCGCGGCACCAACTGCAGGGTCTGGTCGTGTTCGCCTTCGGACTCACGATCACCAGTGGCTCCCTGGCCGCTCTGCACCGGCTCACGCCGGGCGCCTCCCCACACCTCGAACTCGTCGTTCTCGTCGTGGCGAATCTCGTTGCCACACTGTCCCGTTTCGTCGGACTGCGCTGGGTCTTCCGGGACGGCGCAGCGAAAGGAGTGACCCGGTGAGCGTCACGATCGATCGGCCGGTGGCGGCGCCGGAGCCGGCCGCTGCACCGAAACGCCCCCGCGAGTACTGGGCGCTGGCTGCGCTGCTCGTCGGCACCGCCGTCGCCTACCTGTGGAACCTCGGCGCCTCCGGATGGGCCAACGCCTTCTATTCGGCGGCGGTGCAGGCGGGATCGGTGTCGTGGGAGGCGTTCTTCTTCGGCTCGTCGGACGCCGCGAACTCGATCACCGTCGACAAGCCACCCGCATCGCTGTGGGTGATGGAGTTGTCGGTGCGGGTGTTCGGGCTGAACTCGTGGAGCATCCTGGTTCCGCAGGTGCTGATCGGTGTCGCGTCGGTGGCGTTGCTGTGGGGGACTGTGCGCCGGTACTTCGGAGCCGCGGCGGGCCTGCTCGCCGGCCTGGTGCTGGCCCTGACACCGGTGGCCGTGTTGATGTTCCGGTTCGACAATCCCGATGCGCTGTTGGTGCTGCTGATGATCGCGGCGGTGTGGGCGACGTTGCGCGGCGTCGAGGACGGGCGCACCCGGTGGATGGTGCTCACCGGCGTGTTCGTCGGGTTCGGGTTCCTCACCAAGCAGTTGCAGGTGATGCTCGTCGTGCCGCCGTTGGCGCTGACATACCTGATCGCCGGGCCACCGAGGCTCGGCAAGCGGGTCCTGCAGTTGTTCGCGGCTCTCGGCGGGCTGATCGTCTCGGCCGGATGGTGGCTGCTCACCGTCGAGCTGTGGCCGGCCGATTCGCGACCGTGGATCGGCGGCTCGCAGAACAACTCGATCCTGGAACTGACATTGGGCTACAACGGCTTCGGGCGGCTGAGCGGCAACGAGCGGGGCAGCGTCGGGGGTGGCGGGCCGCGCGGCGGGTTCCCCGGTGGCGACACCGTGCCCGGCGGCGCTGCGGGCGGCGGCATGTGGGGGAGCACGGGGATCACGCGGTTGTTCGAGCCGGCGCAGGGTGGTCAGATCGCGTGGCTGCTGCCGGCGGCACTGGTCCTGCTCGTGGCCGGGATCGGGCTGTGTGGGCGGGCTCCGCGAACCGACCCCCGGCGTGCCTCGTTCGTGGTGTGGGGATCCTGGCTCGTCGTCACCGGCCTGGTGTTCAGCTTCATGGCCGGCATCTTCCACGCGTACTACACCGTCGCGCTGGCACCGGCGGTCGCGGCGCTCGTCGGCGCGGGGGCGGTGACGCTGTGGCGCGGCCGGCGCCGGTGGTGGGTTCGGATCGTCGCCTTCGCGGCGATCGCCGTCACGGCGTCGACGGCGTGGATCCTGCTGGCGCGCAGCCCTGACTTCGTCCCGTGGCTGCGGTGGGCGGTCGTGGTGGTCGGCGCCGTCGCGGCCTTCTCGATGGTGGTGCCGCGCGATCTGCGGACGCGGGGCGTCGTCGTCGTGATCGCGGCGACGCTCTTCACGGGTCTCGCCGGGCCGGCCGCATTCGCGGTGAACACGATCGGCTCGGCCCATACCGGATCGATCCCGTCGGCCGGGCCGCGCGTCGAGGGCGAGATGGGTCGCGGCGGTCCGGGCGGCATGCCGGGTCCGGGGGAGCAGCGGAAAGGCGTTCCTACACCCGGTGGCCGGGGGAACGGTGAGGGCGCGTTCGAGATGCCGGTAGTGCCCGGCGGATTCGGCGGCGCGGGTGGCGGCCTGCTGGACGCCGGCCAACCCGGCGACGAACTCACAGCCCTGCTGCGGGAGCGAGCGGACGACTACACCTGGGTGGCTGCGGCGATCGGTTCCAACAGCGCAGCGGGCTACCAGTTGGCGACCGAGCGCCCGGTGATGCCGATCGGTGGGTTCAACGGCAGCGACCCGTCGCCGACGCTCGAGCAGTTCCAGCAGTTCGTCGCGGACGGGCGGATCCACTACTTCCTCGCCGGGGGTATGGGCGGCCGTGGCGGCGAGGGCGCGGCGGCGGCCATCTCCGAATGGGTGCAGGCCAACTTCGCGCCGACGACCGTCGACGGGGTCGTCCTCTACGACCTCACGCAGTGACCGGACAGGTTCGCCCATCCGGTTTACCCTGAGGTGGGAGGCGCAACATGACCGAACACGACATCATCGACAACATCGACGAACTGGTCCGTGAGGAACGGGAATTGCGTTCGCGGGCCGAGGGTCAGGGGCTGTCGGAAGACGACGGCGCCCGTTTGACCTTTCTGGAACAACGGCTCGACCAGTGCTGGGACTTGCTGCGGCAGCGTCGTGCGCGTGCCGAATTCGGTGAGGACGTGGAGCAGGCCGCTCCGCGTCCCGTGGACGAGGTGGAGTCCTACCGCCAGTAGTCGGTGAAAGCGGCTGCGCACCAGGAAATCCGGTGCGCCGTCGCGGTGTGTGATCGATGCGGCGGGTGCTTACCGCGACAGAGTGAGAAGTGAACAGGTTGGTGGTGATTGCCATATGACATTGGTGGAAGACGTGTACACGACCCGGGTTTCGGGTCGGCCCCGAGTGATCGACCGCCCGGACCCGGTGTTCTGGGGGCGACCGGACACTCCGGAGTACGCGGATTTCGACCGACGGGGATTCCTCCAGCGGGAGGCGGTGATCGACGAGGACGACGTCGCGACCTGTCTGACGGAGATCGACCGGATCCAGCGCGACCCGGCGCTGCGCGACGACGAACGCATCGTCCGCGAGGCCGGCTCCGACGCGGTGCGCTCGATCTTCGAGATCCTCGAACTGAGCGACGCGGTGCGCCGCGTCGTCGAATCGTCCGGTGCCTACGACATCGCGCGCGAGATCCTCGGCTCGGACGTCTACATCCATCAGAGTCGGCTCAACTACAAGCCGGGGTTCCAGGGCGGCGCGTTCTACTGGCACTCGGACTTCGAGACCTGGCACGCGGAGGACGGCATGCCGCGCCCGCGAGCGGTGAGCGCGTCGATCGCCCTCACCGAGAACACGTCGTACAACGGGCCGCTGATGATCATGCCCGGCACGCAGCGGTACTTCGTGCAGTGTGCCGGAGCCACACCGGACGACTTCTACCGGGAATCGCTGGTCACCACGACGCCCGGTGTCGGCGTGCCGTCGGAGGAGGTCATCACCGACATGTGGCAGCGGCACGGGATCGAGGTGCTGACCGGGGGTGCGGGGTCGATGACGATGTTCGACTGCAACGCACTCCACGCGTCGGGCGGCAACATCTCCCCGATGCCGCGCGCGAACGTGTTCGTGGTGTTCAACAGCGTCGAGAACGTGGTGCAGGCGCCCTTCTCGGGGTCGGCGCCGCGTCCCTCGTTCCTGGCCAGGCGACCGGAGTGACGAGGTAGGGGTGGTCGAGGCGTCGAGGTTCGGCCCGTAGGCTGACACCCGTGCGCGTACTCGTGATCGGCTCCGGAGCCCGTGAACATGCCCTCCTGTTGGCCCTCGCCCGTGACCCGGGCGTCGACAAGCTGATGTGTGCCCCCGGCAACGCCGGGATCGCTCGCATCGCCGAGATCCATGCGGTCGACGTCGCGTCCGGCGACGCCGTCGTCGATCTCGCGAAGTCGCAGGCCGCCGACCTGGTCGTCATCGGACCCGAGGTGCCGCTGGTCCTCGGTGTCGCCGACGCCGTCCGTGCCGCGGGCATCGCGTGCTTCGGCCCGTCCGCCGAGGCCGCCCGCATCGAGGGCTCCAAGGCGTTCGCCAAGGACGTCATGGCCGCCGCCGGCGTGCGCACCGCGCACGCCGAGGTCGTCGACAACCCGGCCGACCTCGATGCCGCGCTCGACCGTTTCGGCCCCAACTGGGTCGTCAAGGACGATGGACTGGCCGCCGGTAAGGGCGTCGTGGTCACCACCGATCGCAGCGCCGCCCGCGACCATGCCGCCGAGTGCCTCGAGATCGGCCACCCGGTTCTGCTCGAGTCGTTCCTCGACGGCCCCGAGGTGTCCCTGTTCTGCCTGGTCGACGGCGAGACCGTGGTCCCGCTGCTGCCCGCGCAGGACCACAAGCGCGTCGGCGACGGGGACACCGGGCCCAACACCGGCGGCATGGGCGCCTACACGCCGCTGCCGTGGCTGCCGGCCGACGCCGTCCCCCAGATCGTCGACGAGGTCGTCAAGCCCGTCGCGGTCGAGATGGCCAAGCGTGGCTGCCCCTTCACCGGTCTGCTGTACGCGGGTCTGGCGATGGGCAAGAGCGGCCCCGCGGTCGTCGAGTTCAACTGCCGCTTCGGCGACCCGGAGACACAGGCCGTCCTGGCGCTGCTCGAGTCGCCGCTCGGCGAGGTGCTGAATGCCGCCGCGACCGGCACCCTCGCGTCGGTCCCGCCGCTGCAGTGGCGCGACGGCGCGGCCGTGACCGTCGTCCTGGCCGCCGAGAACTACCCGGCCACTCCGCGCACCGGGGACGTCATCACCGGATCCGACGCCGACCAGGTCCTGCACGCCGGCACCGCCGCCCGCGAGGACGGCACCGTCGTCTCGGCCGGCGGCCGGGTGCTGAGCGTCGTCGGCATCGGCGCCGACCTGACCGAGGCCCGCGAGGACGCGTACGCGCGTCTGGCCGAGGTGAAGTTGCCGGGCGGACACTTCCGCAGCGACATCGGTCTGGCCGCGGTCGAGGGCCGGATCTCCATCTGACCTGCCGCTCCACTCTTCGTGACGCCGCGCCTCCGACCGGGGGCGCGGCGTCGCCGTTTTGCAGAGCGGCGGCGGTGGGCACCGGATTCGGGCGGCACTGATCTGCGCGCTAACGTCGAAGACGTGCGCAGCGACTCCCAGCGATCGACCATCCCCGCCTTCCACGTAATGGACGTGTGGAAGGCCGCGAACGAGCGGCAGCGCACCCACGGTGACGTGCTGTCCCTCGCCGCCGGGCAGCCGTCGACGCCGGCGCCGCAGCCGGTGCTGCGCGCGGCACGGGAATCGCTGGACAACCATCTGCTCGGCTACACCGAGACGTTCGGCATCGAGCCGCTGCGGCGGGCGATCGCCGACTACCACCGCGGCCGTTCCGGCTACGACGTCCACCCCGACGAGGTCGTCGTCACCACCGGGTCGTCGGGCGCGTTCACACTGCTGTTCCTCGCCGCGTTCGACGTCGGGGACACCGTCGTCGTCGCGCGCCCGGGTTACCCTGCCTACCGGAACACGTTGACGGCGTTGGGCTGCAACGTCGTCGAGATCGACTGCGGCCCCGAGACGCGCTTCCAGCCGACCGTCGCGATGCTCGAGCAGATGGACACCCCACCCGCGGGCCTGATCGTCGCGAGCCCCGCGAATCCCACAGGCACCGTCATCGATCCGGCCGAACTGGCCGCGCTGGCCCGCTGGTGCGAGGAGCACGACACACTGCTGATCTCGGACGAGATCTACCACGGCATCGAGTTCTCGGGCGAACTCGCCGGGGGCCAGCCGACCGCGTCCGCGTGGGAGACCTCGCGCGAGGCCGTGGTGATCGGATCGGTGTCGAAGTACTTCTCGATGACCGGGTGGCGGCTGGGTTGGATGCTGGTCCCCGAGCACCTGCGCCGGGCACTGCAGCGGCTCTCGTCGAACATGACCGTCTGTCCGCCCGCGATCTCGCAGTACGCGGCCGTCGCGGCGTTTACCGACGAGTCCCGCGCCGAACTGGACGGCCACGTCCAGCGGTACGCCGCCAACCGGGAACTGCTGCTCACAGGGCTGCCGAAGCTCGGTCTCACCGAGCTCGCGCCCGCCGACGGCGCGTTCTACGTGTACGCCGACATCGCCCACCTCACCGACGACTCGACGTCGTGGTGCGCGCGCCTGCTCGCCGACACCGGGCTCGCGCTCGCGCCGGGCATCGACTTCGACACCGCGCACGGCGACCACACCGTGCGGATGTCGTTCGCGGGCGCCACCGCGGAGATCCGGGATGCCCTGGTTCGACTCGAACGGTGGTTGCCCGCGCCGCGTTAGGGGGCGTTCTTCCCCCGATTCCGCCCAGGTGGGCGGTGGCCGGCTGGCACCATGGGCGGATGACCTCTGCCGCCACACCCAAAGGTGAGCGGCGACGGCAGGCGCTCGTGACCGCGGCCGCGGACCTCCTCCTCGAGGGTGGTTTCGACGCCGTCCGGCATCGGGCCGTCGCTACGAGGGCCGGGCTTCCACTCGCCTCGACCACCTACTACTTCGGGTCGCTCGACGAGTTGATCGCCCTCGCCGTCGAACACAACGGCAACCGCGAGCTAGACGCGATGCGGGAGCGTATCGACGACGTCACCCAGCGCCGACGGGGCGTCGAAGCCACGGTGGACCTGATCGTCGACCTGCTGGTGGGGCCGGACGACGAGGGTGACGGCGCCCGCGAGCGGCTGATCGCGCGGTACGAGCGGTTCGTCGCCTCCGCCCGGCATCCCGGACTGCGCGAGGTCCAGTTGCGGCTGCGGGCCCAGCTCGACGACCTGCTCACCGAGGTGTTGCGCCGCTCGGGGCGCGAGGTCCGCGAGACCCAGCTGCGTCGGCTGGTGGCCGTCGTCGACGGCGTCGTGGTGGGTGCGCTCAGCGAGGTCGACCCGGACCCGCGGGGGATGGCGCGGGCGATGCTGTCGGACCTGATCGACGACTTCGCGCCGCCGAGCACGCGCTGACGAGGGCGTTCGGGTGCGCCATTAGACTGAGGTCTCGTGAGCCGCATCCCGAATGTCCTTGCCAACCGTTACGCCAGCCCCGCCCTGAAGGAGCTGTGGTCGCCGGAGCACAAGATCGTGCTCGAGCGCCAGCTGTGGCTGGCGGTGCTGCAGGCGCAGGCCGAGCTCGGGATCGACGTTCCTCAGGAGGCCGTCGCCGACTACGAGCGCGTGCTTCACCAGGTGGATCTCGACTCGATCGCCGAGCGCGAGCGGGTCACCCGCCACGACGTGAAGGCGCGCATCGAGGAGTTCAACGCGCTCGCCGGCCACGAGCACGTCCACAAGGGCATGACGAGCCGCGACCTCACCGAGAACGTCGAGCAGCTGCAGGTGCTCCGTTCGCTCGAACACGTCTACGACCACGGCATCGCGATCGCTGCCCGCCTGGCCGAGCGTGCCGCCGAGTACACCGGCATCGTGATGGCCGGCCGCTCCCACAACGTCGCCGCGCAGGCCACCACGCTCGGCAAGCGTTTCGCGTCCGCCGCCGACGAGATGCTCGTGGGGCTCACCCGTGTGCGCGAGCTCATCGATCGCTACCCGCTGCGCGGCATCAAGGGCCCGATGGGCACCGCGCAGGACATGCTCGACCTCCTGGGCGGTGACGCCGCCAAGCTCGAGCAGCTCGAGGCCAAGGTCGCCGAGCACCTCGGCTTCGCGCACGTGTTCACCAGCGTCGGCCAGGTCTACCCGCGCTCGCTCGACCACGATGTGCTGTCGGCGCTGGTCCAGCTGGGTGCCGCGTCGTCGTCGATGGCGCACACCATTCGCCTGATGGCCGGCCACGAGCTGGTCACCGAGGGCTTCCAGCCCGGCCAGGTGGGCTCGTCGGCGATGCCGCACAAGATGAACACCCGCTCGTGCGAGCGCGTCAACGGCCTGCAGGTGGTGCTGCGCGGCTACGCGTCGATGGCGTCGGAGCTGGCCGGCGCACAGTGGAACGAGGGCGACGTGTTCTGCTCCGTCGTCCGCCGCGTTGCTCTGCCGGACGCGTTCTTCGCGATCGACGGCCAGATGGAGACGTTCCTGACGGTGCTCGCCGAGTTCGGCGCCTACCCGGCCGTCATCGAGAACGAGCTCACCCGCTACCTGCCGTTCCTCGCCACCACCAAGGTCCTCATGGCCGCGGTGCGTGCCGGTGTCGGACGCGAGACCGCGCACGAGGCCATCAAGGAGCACGCCGTCGCCGTCGCGCTCGCGATGCGCGAGGAGGGCAAGGAGCCCGACCTGCTCGACCGCCTGGCCGCCGACGACCGGCTGCCGCTCGACCGTGCCGCGCTGGACGAGGCGCTGGCCGACCGTTCCGCGTTCGTCGGTGCCGCCGGCGCGCAGGTCGACTCGGTGGTCGCCGAGGTGCAGAAGCTCGTCGACGCCAACCCCGATGCCGCCCGCTACACGCCGGGCTCGATTCTGTGACAACGGGTTCCGTCGCCGTCGGTGACCTGACCGCGTACCTCGCGCAGCCCGAGGGCGGTAGCGACACCGTCATGCTGCTGCTGCCGATGATCAACGGCATCGACGCGCAGGTGCGGGAGTACGCCGACGACGTCGCCGCGTCCGGGGTCACCGCCCTGGTGTGGGATCCGTGGCACGGACCGAGTCTCGACGACACCGCCAAGGAGCGGCTGTTCGAGCTCATGGGCGAACTCGACGACGAGACGTGCCTGGCCGAGATGTCCGCGTTGCTCGACCATGCGCGCCGCGAACTCGGCGCACGCCGGGTCGGCGTGATCGGCTGGTGCCTGGGCGGTCGGTTCGCGCTGCTGCTCGGCACCCGCGATACCGATCTCGCGAATGTCGTTGCGTACCATCCGTCGATCTGGGATCCGGCCGCGGCGAATCACGACCTCGACGCGATCGCGCTGGCCCCGACGATCGCGGCGCCGGTGATGGTGCTGCACGCCGGCGCCGACACCATCCTGTCGACCGGGAGCTTCCAGACCCTGCAGGCCGCGCTGCAGTCCCGCGAGGCCGGCGCGACCATCGTGCACGCCTACCCGGGCGCCGCGCACGGCTTCAGTGCCCGGGCGCGCCACGACGATCCGGTGAACAAGGCGGCCTGGGAGATCTCCTGGCCGCAGGCGCTGGCCTTCGCGAAGGCGACGCTGGCCCAGTAGTCGGTCTCGAACGGGAATCCCCGGCACGGTCTCGGACTCCGAGCGTGCCGCGGATTCCCGTTCGGCGTTTCCGGAGTCAGCAGCGGTCGTCGGCGGTGAGCTTGTCGAGGATCCGGCTCAGCTCGACGCGGTCGTGGTCGTCGAGTCGGGCGAAGAAGTCGGCGGCCTGGGCGTCGCGGGCGGCGGACATCTCGTCCAGAAGCCGGCGACCGCTGTCGGTGAGCCGGACGCACACCGCGCGACGGTCCACGTCGTCGGCGACGCGTTCGACGAGGTCGCGCTTCTGGAGTCGATCCACCACCTCGGTGGCCGAGCGGGGTGCGATGCGCAGGGCCTTGGCGACGTCGCCGAGGCGGGGGCGGCCGCCGGCCTCGCCGTCGATCACACGCAGTGCGCGGAACTCGTGCGGGGACAGCCCCCACGGTTCGAGGGCCGAGAACCAGCGTCGGCGCAGCCCGCGCGACGTGGACATCACGAGGTCGCGGAGTTGCTCGGCCGTTACGTCCGTCATGCTGCTGGAGCCTACCTCACTTGACAGTTACCTCATGTTGAGGCAACCTCAGTAAAGGCTTGCCCCGACATCTGAGAGGGGTGGTGCAATGACAAGCCCTCCATTCGGCGGACCCGGCGGTGGTCCGATGCGAACCCGCAAGGTCGACCCCGCCGACCGCGCCCAGCTCGAGGAATCCCCGGTCAGCCTGCGCCGGATCGGTGCGCTCTTCGCGCCGTACCGGTGGCAGATCACGGTGGTTGTCGCGCTGATCGTGGCGTCGTCGGCGATCTCGCTGGCCAACCCGTTCCTCGTGCGTGAGGTGATCGACCGGGCGATCCCGGAACAGAACGTCACGCTGCTCGTGTGGGCCGTGGTCGCGATGCTGGCGATCACCGTCGCGACGGCGGTGTTCGGCGTGGTGCAGACGTGGATCTCGACGACCGTCGGGCAGCGGATCATGCACAACCTGCGGACGCGGGTGTTCACACACCTGCAGCGCCAGTCGCTCGGCTTCTTCACCCGCACCCGCGGCGGTGAGGTCCAGTCCCGGCTCACCAACGACATCGGCGGCATGCAGACCGTCGTGACGTCCACGGCGACGTCGATCGCGTCCAACGTCACGACGGTGATCGGCACCGCGATCGCGATGGTGGTACTCAGTTGGCGGCTGTCGTTGCTGTCGTTGATCGTGCTGCCGCCCGCGATCTGGCTCACCCGCAAGGTCGCGCTCATGCGGCGCGAGATCATCGCGCAGCGGCAGAAGGCGCTGGCGGACATGCAGACCCAGATCGAGGAGGGGCTGTCGATCAGCGGGGTGCAGCTCGGTAAGACGCTCGGTGCCGGGCCGGCGCTGTCCGAGCGTTTCTCCGAGACATCCACGCGGCTCGTCGATCTCGAGGTCCGCTCCCAGCTGTCCGGACGTTGGCGGATGGCGACGATGAGCATCATCTTCTCGGCGATCCCCGCGCTGCTGTACCTCGCGGCCGGGCTGCCGGCGACGTCGGGCGGCATGACGATCGGCACCCTGGTGGCGTTCACCGGGCTGCAGACCACGCTGTTCCGTCCGCTGATGGGCCTGCTCGACGTCGGTGTGTCCGTGACGAGTTCGCTCGCGTTGTTCAGCCGGATCTTCCAGTACCTCGATCTGCCGGTGGAGATCGACGATCCCGAACGCCCCACACCGATGCCGCGCGAGCGAGTCGACGGTGCGGTGCGGTTCGAAGACGTCGGGTTCCGTTACGAGAATGCCGACCGCAATGCGCTCGCCGACGTCACCCTCGAGGTGCCCGCCGGGTCGTCGCTCGCGCTGGTGGGCGAAACCGGCTCCGGCAAGACCACGCTGGCATCGCTGGTTGCGCGTCTGCACGACCCGACGTCGGGCCGGGTGACGATCGACGGTGTGGACCTGCGCGACATTCGGCTCGCGGAGCTGTCCGAACTGGTCGGCGTCGTGTCGCAGGAGACGTACCTGCTGCACGCGACGATCCGGGAGAATCTTCGGCACGCCCGGCCCGACGCGTCGGACGCCGAGATCGAGGCGGCGGCGCAGGCGGCACAGGTGCACGAGCTGATCGTGTCGCTGCCCGACGGGTACGACACCGTGGTCGGCGCGCGCGGTCACCGGTTCTCCGGTGGCGAGAAGCAGCGCATCGCGATCGCGCGAACCCTGCTGCGGGACCCGCGGATCCTGGTGCTCGACGAGGCCACCAGCGCACTCGACAACGAGACCGAGCGAGCCGTGCAGGCCGCGCTCGACGTCGTCAGTCGTGGCCGGACGACGATCACGATCGCGCACCGGCTCTCGACGATCCGCGATGCCGACCAGATCGCGGTGCTGAATCACGGCCGGGTCGCCGAGCGCGGCACCCACGAGGAGTTGCGCGCCCTCGGCGGCCGGTATGCCGCGCTACTCGCGCGAGGCGGCGACGCCGGCCCGACGGCCGAAGAAGGTGCCGTCACCGAGCGAGGTGCCACTGATGTAGCCCCACGAGTGCAGGCCGGACGTCGCGCGCCCGGCAGCGAAGAGGCCGGGGATCGCGTCGTCGTCGAGGTCTAGGACGCGGCCGTCGACGGTGGTGCGCAGACCGCCGATGGTGAACACCTCGGCGCCGCCACCGCCGGTTCCGCCGTCGCCGTACTCCGGGGGAGCCATGCCACGCTGGACGTCGATCGCGGCGAACGGCGACTGCAGTGGACGCAGCCAGCGCGCCGACTTGTGGAAGTACGGATCCTCGCCGTGTTCGGCGAAGCGGTTGTACTCGCCGACCGTGTTCTGTAGTGCGCCCTCGGGCATGCCGATCTCGCGCTCGAGCTCCTCGAGCGTCTCGGCGACGAAATGCGGCTGCACGCCCCAGCGTTCGTCGACCGGGACCTCCTCGTACGCCTGCTCGTCGAGGATCACCCACACCTTCAGGTTGTGTTTGAACAGTGCCGCCTGCCCGACCAGGCCGGGGTAGACGTCCTCGTTGATGAACCGCTGGCCGACACTGTTGACGATCATGCCGCGCACCATCATTCCGGGCACCAGCGAGATACCCACCTGACCGGCAGACATGTGCTTGACCGCTGCGCCGACGGCCTGCGCCATCACGATGCCGCGGCCGTCGTCGCCGCCGTCGCTGTTGACGCCCAGACCCACCAGCTGTGGCGCGTGCTGCGCGAGCATCTCCTTGTTGTCGGCGAACCCGCCGGTCGTGATGACCACGCCGCGTCGGGCACGGTAGGTGACGGTCTCGTTGAAGTACCGGGCCACGACGCCGACGACGCGGCCGTCCTCCATGATCAGGCGCAGGGCGGTGGTGTCGGTGTGGACGGCGATCGCGGTCTTCGTGACGGCCTCGCTGAGCACCGCCATCAGAACCTTGCCGCCGAAACCGTCCGAGGTGACGCGGTGCCCACGGGGCGCCGGTTCGGCGATCTCGTAGAACGGATAGGCGTTCTCACCCATCCACATCAGGCCGTCGTCGGTGGGCGGCACCCAGGTGGGGGAGTCCCACAGCGACGGCTTGAAGGGGACGCCGTGGTCGACGAGCCACTGGTAGTGGGCGACGCTCTCGCGGCTGTAGAGTCCCACCTTCGCCTGGTCGGCGTCCGGGCCCAGGGCGGCGAGCAGGAACTTCTCCATCTCCTCGGCGGTGTCGGCGAAGCCGCACGCCTCCTGGATCGGGGTGCCGCCACCGAGGTACATCTCGCCCCCGGACAATGCCGACGACCCGCCGCCACCGCTCTGTCGCTCGAGCAGGACCACGTCGGCGCCCGCGGCGTCGGCCTCGAGTGCGGCCGACGCACCGGCGCAGCCGTAGCCGATGACGAGGACGTCGGTCTCGTGGTCGTAGGCGGTGATCTCCGCCGCGTCGATCGGGGTGACGGGTACGCGTGCGCTCATCCGGTTCTCCTGTCGTGACACTGGCATGACTGTGGTGCCGGTCACAGTAGGGTCGCAGCGCGGGACCGTGAAGGTGGTTGTCCGGTGAGCGGGAAGCTGGGGGTGCGCACTCCAATCCTTCTGGGTCAGCGGCGGTTCAGTTCCAGTGGCAGCGATCGATGGCGGCGCACCAACAGGCTCGGCACCCATTCGGCTCCGCCGTCGGCGATCGTGAACGACGTGGTGCGCTCGAGCAGCGTCGTCAGCGCGGCGAGTGCTTCCATCCGGGCCAGCGCCGATCCGACGCAGAAGTGGATACCCTTGCCGAACGCGAGGTGGCCTTTCAGGTTCGGGCGGTCCAGGCGGGCGGTGTCGGGGTCCACGAACCTCGCCGGATCGCGATTCGCGGCCCCCCACAGCAGCAGCAGGTGGCTCCCGGCGGACAGCCGGACGCCGCCGAGGGTGGTGTCCGTGACGACGTGTCGGTGATGCCCGCGGAACGGTGATTCCAGCCGGAGTGCCTCGTCGAGGAACGGGTCGATCAGCTGGGGGTCGCGCCGGAGCCGGTCCTGCAGTTCCTGATTCGTCGCGAGGATTCGGGTGGCGTTGGCGATCAGGCCTGCAGTCGACTCGCCGCCAGCGCCGACCAGTTGCACCAGGACGAGGACGGCGACGTCGTCGGTGAGATCGCCCTCGTTGCAGGCGTGGGCCAGTGCGCCCAGCAGATCTGTCTGCGGATCTCGCTTGGCGGCAGTGAATTCGGTGTGGAGGTAGCCGGTGAGTGCGGCAGCCGAAGCGACCAGCGTCGGTAGACGGTCCTCGGTGACGATCCCGCCGAGCATCTCGGTGCTGTCGTACGACCACGAAAGCAGTTGCGGGACGTCGCTCTGCGGCAGTCCGATCAGGCTCGCGACGAGGGCGAGGGGCAGTGCGTCGGCCATCTCGCGCGCCCACTCGAAGGTGTCGTCGGCGCGCAGCCCGACATCCCAGAGTTGATCGACGAGGGTCCGCACCGTGGGTCCGAGGGTGCGGATCCGCTTGGTGAGTTGCGCGAGAACGAGTTTGCGGTGCACCGCGTGCGAGGGTTCGTCGGCGGTGGCGAGCACGTGGACCGCGCGGCCGCCGCCGTCCATGTCGAACGTGACGGGTGGACCGTCGGCTCGCTGCACCATCACCCCGGTGAGGTTCGATGAGAAGTCCTCGGGACGGGCCAGTGCCTCGGTCACCAGTTCCCACGACGACACGAGGTGGAAGTCGGTGCCGGGGACGCGGTGGACGGGGTCGCGCTCGCGCAGCGTCGCGTACAGCGGGTAGGGGTCGTCGAGGTGTGCGGGGTCGAAGACGCCGAGCCCGTCCATACGTGTCCTGGTCACGGATGATCTCCCGTCAAGCGGTCGGAACCTGGTGTGGTGATGCCACCGTCCAGCCCGCGGCGACGCGGTGTCAAGGGGTGCCGGGAAACTGAGAGAACCCTTTTGACGTGCGCGAATGGGCTGTCTCGAGGCTGTGGCCGGTCGTCGGTGTCGCCGCAGGTGGCGGCAATTCCACGATGTAGACGAAACTGCCTCTCTGTCTCACAATGAGACCGCAAGTCATCGGTGATCGGAGGGGCGCATGGCGCGAACGGACGACTGGCTGGCCGGTGGGAACCGGCGGGAGGTTGCGGTCGCACGGATCACTGCGGCCGCGACGGACCTGTTCCTCGAGCGCGGATTCGATCGGGTCGGGGTCCTGGACGTCGCCGAGCGCGCGGGATGTTCACGGGCGACGCTGTACCGGTACGTGGGCGGCAAGCCCGCGATCGTCGCAGCCGTGGTGTCCTCGGCCGCAGCGTCGGTCGCCGAGGACGTGGCGTGCGCGGTGGCTCACCTCGACGGTGCCGATCGAGTGGTCGAGGCGATCCTCACGTCCGTGGCGGCGGTGCGGGCGGACCCGGCGCTCTCGTACTGGTTCGCGCACAACCGGACCGGGGCGGCGAACGGCTACCTCGCGTCGTCCCCGGATCTGGCTCGGTTCGCGACGACGCTCACAGGTGCCGTGGCCGACGACCTGGCGGGTGAGTGGATCGTCCGGGTGGTCCTCACGCTGTTGGCGTGGCCGGGAGCCGACGGCGACACGGAACGACATATGGTGCGGCACTTCGTCGCGCCGGCGTTCGCCACATAACATCGACGAGCATGAGCCACTGCGTCTTCTGCGCCATCGTCGCCGGCAAGGCGGAATCGAGTCTCGTGTACGAGGACGAGCACACGACCGCGTTCATGGACATTCGTCCTTTCACCCCCGGCCATCTGCTGGTGGTACCGAAGACGCACGCCGCGGGCCTCGCCGAGTTGGATCCCGAGGACGGGGCGCGCTTGTTCCGTGTGGGGCAACGGATCGCAGGCGCACTGCGGGCAAGTACGGTGGGTGCGGAGGGGGTGAACTTCTTCCTCGCTGACGGAGTGGTAGCTGGTCAGGAGGTGTTCCACGTGCATCTTCACGTCGTTCCCCGGACGGCGGGTGACGGATTCGGTCTGCGCGGTCGCCCGACCGTGCCGCCGCGACCGGACCTCGACTATCTCGCGGGATCGATCCGCGGACGGCTGGGCGCTGCCGATGCCTGACGTGACGACGGCCTCTCCATACCTGCATCAGCGTTTTCCGGAACTGGCGAAATCCCTTCCGCACGTGCGGCTGGGGACGTCGCCGACACCCGTGCGCAAACTCGAGGGACTCGGCATCGGGGACCGGATCTGGCTCAAGGACGACAGCCGCTTCGGCTCCGGTGGGTGGGGCGGCAACAAGGTTCGCAAACTCGAGTGGATCATCCCCGACGTCCTGGCGCGGAAGTCGAAGCGCATCATCACCGTCGGCGGTCTCGGGACCAACTGGGGTCTCGCGACCGCGTTGTACGCCGGCCAGTTCGGGATCGAGACCGCGCTGGCGCTGATCGACCAGCCGGTCGACGACCACGTCCGTGCTCAACTCGCTCGGCTGCAGCGTTCCGGTGCCACCCTGCACTTCACCCGCACCAAGGCCCGCACCTTCGCGGTCGCGCCGTGGCTCATGGTTCGACACATGAAAGGCTGCCGGCTGCCCTACTACCTGCCTCCGGGCGGCTCCTCGCCGATCGGCGCGCTCGGCTACGTCGAGGCCGCGCTGGAACTGGCAGCCCAGGTCGACGCCGGCGAGATCCCCGAACCGGCGCACATCGTCGCGCCCGTCGGCTCCGGCGGCACCGTCGCCGGACTGCTCCTCGGGCTACGGCTCGCCGGCCTGCGAACCGGCGTCGTCGCGGTGGTCGTCAACGACACCCTGCCGTTGGGGCAGCGTGAGATCCGGGATCTGGCAGGACGCTCCGAATCGTTACTGCGGCAACGCGGTGCCGACCTCGGCGACATCGACCTGCGTTCGGCACCGCTGACCGTGACGCGCGAATACCTCGGCCCCGGTTACGGATACGCCACCGCGGAAGGGCGGGCCGCGCAACGTGTCGGGCACGAATTCGGCATCCCGCTCGATCCCGTCTACACCGCCAAGGCGTTCGCCGGCCTGCTCGAGATCGATGCGCACACGCGCGGTGGAGACGGCCCGATCGTCATGCTCGACACCTTCGGTCCGCGCCCGGACTGAGGTCGTTACGGTTGTCGCCATGAAGTGGTGGTTGCTGGTGGGTGCGATCGTCTGCGAGGTCGTTGCGACGTTGTCGTTACGCGCGGCCACCGACCATCCCTCGTGGTACGCGCTGGTGGTGATGGGGTACGTCGCCTCGTTCGGGTTCCTGTCCGCCGTTCTGCGGCGCATGGCCGTCAGGGTCGCGTACGGGATCTGGGGCGCCTGCGGAATCACGATCACTGCGGTGGCTGCGGCGGTCATCTTCGGGGATGCGCTGACCGTGCTCATGGGGTTCGGGATCGTCCTCGTCATCGCGGGGGTTCTGGTGGTCGAGCTGGGGGCGCAGGCAGCCGAAGGCGAGCGCGCCGCGGGCGGCGCGGAGCGTCGGGAGTCGGCGCAGTGACCTGGATCCTGCTCGTTGCGGCGATCGTCGTCGAGGTCGCAGGAACGTTGTGCCTCAAGGCTTCCGACGGTGGTCGACGCCGGTGGTGGTTGTTGCCGACGGCCGCCGCCTACGTCGCCGCGTTCGGGCTGATTGCCGTCGTTCTCGATCGCGGCATGGCGGTCGGGGTCGTGTACGGCATCTGGGTCGCGTGCGGGGTCGCGTTGACTGCGATCCTGGGTCGCGTGATCTTCCGTGACCCGCTCACGCCCCGAATGGGACTGGGCATCGCGCTCATCATCGCCGGCGTGCTCGTGATCGAACTCGGCGCGGCGTCGGCCGCGTAGTTGCCGGAACTTCTGTCTCGGTCAAGTTCCATGCAAATGGACTCTTGTCCAGAAAGGTGTCGACCACCGGGAGTCCGGCGTGGTAGAACATGTTCCAGTTTGCTACTGGTTCGTGGCGGGTGTGGCCGATTGAGGGCGCTGTACCGGCCGCGCTCGCCGAAGGAATCCCATGCACTGGTACACCGGCAACACCGTCTACGACACCGTCCTGACCTGCGCGTTCGCCTTCGCGGCGTTTGTGATCGTCGGCGGTTTCTTCGCCCAGAGTTCGTACGGCCGCTTCTCGTCCACCAACCTCGGTTTCAACCTGAACCCGAAGCTGGGGTGGTGGCTCATGGAGATCCCCGCGACCGTCGTCTTCGCGGTGTTCTATCTGAGCGGCCCCAATCGGTTCGAGCCCACGTCGCTGGTGCTCGCCGCGGTGTGGCTGCTGCACTACGCGAACCGCGGCTGGTTCTTCCCGCTGTCGATCCGTCAGGTCCCGGGCAAGCGCAGCACGTTCAACGTCTCGGTGATCGCGATGGGCGTGATCGTGACGTCGATGCACGGCTACCTCAACGGCGCGTTCTTCAGTCACGACTACATGCACCAGTACGACACCGCGTGGCTCACCGATCCCCGCTTCCTGATCGGACTGGTGGTCTACCTCGCCGGCTTCGCACTACTGGTGAACTCCGAGTCGATCGTCCGCAACCTGCGCGACAAGGACAACCCCGGCGCCACCGAGTACCGCATCCCGATGGGCGGCGGCTTCCGATTCGTCTCCAGCCCCGCGTATCTCGGTGAGTTGATCGCGTGGGCGGGTTTCGCACTGCTGACGTGGTCGCTCGCGGGTGTGGTCATCTTCCTCATCACCGCCGGCAACCTGATCCCCCGCGCACTCGCCACCCACAAGTGGTACCGGGACAAGTTCGTCGAATACCCCGGCGACCGCAAGGCGTTGATTCCCGGACTGGTCTGACTCGGCTTCCCGCTCCCGCCAGGGGAGCGGGACCACCGCTCAGTCGCCCCGCGCGCGGTCCGTGTGCCCGAGATTCCGGTCCGGGACGACGGCGTCGCGCACCAGTTTCTTCAGCGTCACGATGTCGGGAAATCCGCCGTCGCGCTTGCGATCCCACACCAACGTGTCGCCGGCGGTGACCTGGAAGATCCCGCCGGTACCGGGGATCATCGCCACCTCGCCGAGTTCCGTGCCGAAGGTGTTCAGCAACTCCTGGGCCATCCACCCGGCGCGGAGTAGCCAGTTGCACTGGGTGCAGTACGTGATGGTGACGCGGGCGGGGGAGGTCATCCCTCCAGGATCGCAGATCGGCGCCGGGCACCGTGCCATTCGGTGACCGGACGACCCGCGACGAGGTGCTCGTCGACGAGACGATCGATCCGGTCGGCGGTGAGCCCGCAGTACCAGGTGTCGTCCGGGTACACCGCGACCACCGGTGCCTGCGAACACGGGAACATGCAGCCGGTCTGGGTGACGAGGACGTCGTCGTCACCAAGCCCGCGCGCCTCGAGCGCGTGGTCCAGCGCCTCCGCGGTTTCCGGGCCGCCGCGCGCCGAGCACCGCGGTCCGCGGCACACCAGCACGTGTCGGGTGAAGCCGGGCACCTCGTCCCATGCCGGTGACGTGAGGGGCGCGGTGGTGGTGCGGGCCGGTGTCGTTGCTCCGCTGATCGCGGCGTCGAGCAGATCCGTGTAGTTCGCGGTGTCGGACAGCGGCGGAGCCAGACGGACGTCGGGTGCCCCTGCCCCGCGTTCGCGGAGCCAGTGTCCGACGACCCGTCTGAACCACGCGTCGATCTTGCGGTCCAGCACGGTCTGCGCACTCACCACCACGATCTCGGCGGCCCCGGACGTGGCGGCCTCGTCGAGGGCGCCGGTGACCGACGTCCCCGACCCGCCGAGCACCGCGGTGCGGAAGACGGTGTCGGGATGGCGCTCCCCGAGCGCGTGCAGTGCGGCGCGGACCTGGTCGCGCGGGTCGTCGCCGCGATCGGTGGGCGCGGTGACGACCACCCAGCGACGCGGACGAATGTCGTTCATGAGGAAAGCCTTTCGATTTCGGCCCCGGTCGTGCCGCACAACACCACCATGGGGCGTCCGGTGCGTGGATGCGTCTGGACGATCGCGTCGATGCCGTAGACGTCGGCGAGCAACTGTTCGGTGAGGACACTTTCGGGGGTGCCCTCGGTGACGACGCGGCCGCGGTCCAGGACCACGAGGTGATCGCAGTACATGGCGGCGAGGTTCAGGTCGTGCATCGCGGCGACGGTGGTGAGGCCGCGCGCGCGAATCAGGTCGAGCAGTTCGAGCGACGCGGAGACGTCGAGGTGGTTGGTGGGCTCGTCGAGCAGCACCACACAGGGACGTTGCGCAAACGCCCGTGCCAGTTGGGTCTTCTGTTTCTCGCCGCCGGACAGGCTCTGCCACAGGCGGTGTCGCAGGGCGGTGATCCCGGCCATCGCCAGGCTCTCGGTGACGATGTCGGCCGTCCCGGCGGCGGCCGGCCGGGCCCACCCGCCACGGTGCGGAATCATGCCGAGTTCGACGATCTGTTCGACGGTCAACTCCAGTTCGGTCGCCGAATGCTGCTCCACGAGGGCCACCGTGCGGGCGAACTCGCGGCGGTCGATCTCGGCTGCGGGTTCGTCGCCGACCATCACCCGCCCGGAGTCGGGGCGGGTGAGGCGGGCCATCGCGGACAGCAGCGACGTCTTGCCGGAGCCGTTCGGCCCGATGAGCCCGGTGACCCGTCGGGAGGGCGCGTGGCAGCTGACGCCGTCGAGGATCGTGGTGCCGTCCACCGACCACGTCACGGCCTCGGCCCGAATCTCGGGGGAGTGGTGGCTCATGCGCGGGCCCCTCGGCGTCGCAGTAACAGGACGAACACCGGCACACCGACGACCGCGGTGACGATGCTGATCGGTAGTTCACGACCGGGCATCACGGTCCGGGCGGCGATGTCCGCCCAGACCAGCAGGACGGCACCTGCCAGTGCGACGACGGGCAACATTCGAGCGTGCAACGGGCCGACGAGCATTCGGGCGGCGTGCGGGACGACCAGCCCGACGAACCCGATCACGCCGGACTGTGCGACCAGCGCGGCGGTGCACAGCGACGCGATCCCGTAGAGCACCCAGCGGGAGCGTTCGACGTCGGTGCCCAGGCTCGCGGCGGCGCGCGCACCGAAGGCGAACGAGTCGAGCACTCGCGCGTGCGCGAGCAGCACGCCGGTGGTGACGGCGACGACCGCGGTGATGGTGACGAGGCCCGACCAGCGGGCCCCGGCGAACGAGCCGAGGGTCCACTGCAATACGCGGTGGGCGGCGTCGCGATCCCCGAAGAACACCAGCGCGGAGGTCAGTGCCGCCGCGAACTGGCCGACCGCGATGCCGGCCAGCACGAGACGCCCGGGCAGGAGCGCGCCGGAGGGGGAGGTGGAGATGAGGAAGACCACCAGCAGGCTCGCCAGGGCCGCGACGAAGGCCGCGACCGACACCGCGCTCATGCCGAGCACACCGACCGTGCCGACCCCGGCCGTCAGTGCGAGTACCGCGCCGAGCGAGGCTCCACCGGACATGCCGAGGAGATAGGGGTCGGCGAGCGCGTTGCCGGTGAGCGACTGCAACACCGCGCCGCACAGCGCGAGTCCGGCGCCGACCAGCGCCGCCGCAAGGACCCGGGGCAGCCGCAGGTCCACGACGATGTGCGTGGTCAGCAGGTCGGTGCCCGCCCCGACACCGAGACGTCCGGCGATCGCCTCCACCACAGTCCCGATCGAGAGGTCGGCGGCGCCGATCGCGACGCCGGCCGCGCAGCTCACCACGAGCAGCGCGGCCAGTGCCGCCGTCCAGCCGGTGGCCGTCGTCGTTCGTACCCGGGCGGGAACCCGGGCGCTCACGCTCATGCCCGGCCGCCGCCCAGCTGCTCGGCGACGAGAGTTGCGCCCTCGATCAGACGCGGGCCGGGAGTGCTCGCCGAGAACGGCACCACGACGAACGCGTCGTCGCGGACGGCCTTCAGATCCTTCAGCGACGGATCGTTGCGGAGGTAGTCCTTCTTCGCCTCGGCCGTGTCCCACGACGCGTCGGCGAGAACGATGACGTCCGGGTTCGCCGCCAGCACGGTCTCCCAGCTGCCGTCCAGCCAGGCACCGTCGGAGCCGGCGAAGATGTTGGTGCCGCCGACCGCGTCGATGATGAGCTGCGGTCCGCCGGCATTGCCGCCGATGTACGGGGTGTCGGTGCCGCTGTCGTACCAGAAGACGCTGCGGCCGTTCGCCGCTGCGGTGGTCTCGATCCCGCTCAGCGTCTGGCGCATCTGCGCGACGACGGCGTCGGCGTCGGCCTCGCGCCCGAAGAGCGTGCCGTAGTCGGTGATCTCGGTCGCGATCGAGTCCCAGGACACCGCCGGACGCGTCGACTTGTCCTTGCAGGCGAACGGCGAGACGTAGGTGGCGATGCCCAGAGTGTCGAACGACTCGTGGGTACCGACGGCCTTGTCCTCGAATGCGCTCGAATACGACGCCAGCACCAGGTCCGGCTTGGTCTCGAGGAGCGCTTCCCGGCTCGGGTAGTCCTTCTCGTCCAGCGCCGGGATCTGCGCGTACGCCGGCTGCCACTGCGCGGCGATGGTGTCGTCGAGGTACGCGGTGCCGGCCATCTGTCCCTCCGCGCCGATCGCGAGCGCCGACTCGGTGGCGCCCTGGTTGAGGGTGACGGCCCGCTCCGCCGGACCGTCGAGAGTGACGGTGCGGCCGCAGTTCTGCAGGGAGATCGACGCGGTGCCGGCGTCCTCGTCGGACGACCCGCCGCAGGCGGTGAGGGTGAGGGCTGCGGCGATCGACACCGCTGCCGTGGAGATGACTCGGCGAGAGATAGGGGTACGCAAAGCGACCCGCCTTCCATGACTCGTGGAAAACGTGCAGGTATGCGTCACGGCCGGTCTCCTGGCTCGGCAGGGATGACCGCCGACTACGCCTTCCCGGATGCGTGAGCATCCAGTGGCTGGGGTCGAACCCCTAGTAGTCGACGTACCTGCCCACAGTGGCGAGTACCGCGCCGGCTTCTACCGGACTTCCCGAACACCGTGACGACATCGTGAAGAATAGACGACCGGTGCCCGGGCAATGGTCGGCCTTGTCGGTTTCGTGCTGTTCGGCGGTCGAGGGCGCGGAAGGCGGTGCAGATCCCTCCGGGGTCGTCAGCGCATCACCTGGACCTGCTCCGCGATGTCGGCGGCGAGCGCCATCGCGGTCAGTGCCAGACCGCTGTTGAGGTCGTACCGCAGCTGCCCGACATGACCGTCTCGGACCGCGCGCACCCTTTTCCACGTCGGCGACTGGGCCTCGGCGGCGTCGGGATTCTGCAACAGGACGAAATCCGCCTGCTCGAAGATGTCGAGTTGTTCGAGCGCGTAGAAGGTGATTCCCCTGTTGTCCGCAGACGCGTTCGCGGGATCGGTCAGCACGTCCAACCCGAGGTCGCGCGCCACCGACACCGCGAACGTGTCGTTCTGCAGCCAGAGTTGTCCCTTGTCCGCACCCGCGATCGCGATGGTCTTCCCGTCGAGAAGCCCGGCCATCGCGGCACGCGCCTGCGCCAGTTCGGCGTTGTAGCGAGCAACCACACGGTCGGCGACGTCGCGTCGATCGAGTGCCGTCAACTGCTCGGTCATCGCTCGCTTCCACGTCGATCCGGGGGTCCCCTGGTCGACGACGAGAACCGGCGCGATGTCGGTCCCCAGAAGTCCCCGCTCCCGGTAGTAGTCCCACCAACCCTGACCCACGACCAGCAGATCCGGTTCGTAGCCGAGAATCGCCTCGGCGTCCGGTTCGTTGTTGGTGCCGCCGAGACGCTCCGCCCCGGCGGGCACTCGCTGCATGAGTTGCGACCTGTCGTCCCAGTTGGTGGCGACGATCGGGTACTCGGCGAGCAGGGCGAAGTCGAGCGCGGCTCGGGCCTCGAGCACCACGACACGCTGCGGGTCACGCGGGAGCCGGTATCGCTCCTCGCCCACCACGATCTCGACCGACGCGTCGGACGTCGCACTGTTCCCCGGTCTGGTCGAGCACGCCGACAGCGCGCCCAGGGCGCCGAGCGCGGCCGCGCCGGTGAGGAAACCGCGTCGGGTCAGAGCATCGACGAGAGTGCCGAATTCACGGTCCATGTCTCGTGTGGTGCGCGCGGACGTCGGGCGGCGGACGTCGCCGTTCCAGTCTCCGAGGCGGGCGTCGGTCTTCGTCGATTCGATCACGGGCATGGATTCGGCGCTCCGTCCGATAGGTCGGTCAGGGAAGGCCCCAACCTATCGACTGCCGGTGCCGTGTGGTTCGCCTGAAAAGGCCATCGGATAATGGGATTCGGCCACGCCGTCGTGGCCCGGTCAGCCGTTGAGGGCCTTCTCGGCCCGCGGCATCAGCGCCGACGACACCGTCAGCAGCACCGCGATGCCGAGGATGCCGACGAACACGAGATGGATCGCGCCCGAGAGGGCCGTCGGGTCGGGCTCGGCGGTGTCTCCGACACGGGAGTTGACCAGCGCGCCGAACACCGCGACGCCGACGGCACTACCGATCGAGCGGGCGAACATGTTGGTGGACGTGACGACGCCGCGCTCGGACCAGTCGACGCTGGACTGCGCCGCGATGAGCGTCGGCGTCGCGATCAGGCCCATGCCGGAGCCGATGACGAAGCACGTCGCGCCTACCTGCCACACCGGGGAGCCGTCGCCGAGCAGAAGGAGCAGCGCCGACCCGGCGAGCACGAGGACGCTGCCGATCAGCGCGGTCGTCCGGAACCCGACGCGTAGATACAGCCGTCCCGCCTGCGACGCGGCGATGGGCCAACCGATGGTGAGGACCGCGAGCGCGAAGCCCGCGACGAGGGCGCCCGTGCCGAGGACGCCCTGCACGAACGTCGGCACGTACGACGTCAGGCCCATCAGGATCGCGCCGACGGACAGCGACACCAGGCTGCTCGCGACCAGCACCCGGCGGGTGAGCATGTGCAGCGGCAGGATCGGATCGGCCACGCGTCGTTCGACGAGGACGAACGCGACGAGCAGCAGCGCGCCGGCCACGAACACGCCTATGCCGGCCGGCGACACCCACGCCCAGGCCTGGCCGCCCTCGAGAAGTCCCAGGATCATGAGCGCCGCGCCGCCCGTGAGGAGGATCGCGCCGGGGTAGTCGATGCGACTGCGGCGTGTGATCTTCTCCTCCGCGAAGTTGCGCATCAGCATCCACGCCGCGATCGCGCACAGCGGCAGGTTCACCAAGAAGATCCACCGCCACGACAGGTACTCGGAGAACACGCCGCCGAGCGTCGGGCCGAGTACCGCCGACACGCCCCACACGCTCGCGATGTAACCCTGGACCTTGGCGCGCTCCGCGACGGAATAGATGTCACCGGCGATCGTCAGACTCATCGGCTGCACCGCGCCGGCGCCCAGGCCCTGGACCGCCCGGAACACGATCAGCGCGGGCATGCTCCAGGCCACGCCGCACAGCAGCGATCCGATCGCGAACACCGCGATGCCGAACAGCATGATCGGTTTGCGTCCGAAGACGTCGGCCAACTTGCCGTAGATCGGCACCGACACGGCCTGCGCCAGCAGATAGACGGAGAAGAGCCACGGGAACTGGGTGAAGCCGCCGAGGTCCCCGACGATCGTCAGGACGGCGGTCGCGATGATCGTGCTGTCGAGCGCGACCAGTGACGTGGCGAGCATCAGCGACAGCAGGATCGGGCCGCGCTCCGACCGTAGTCCCACCGATGCCCTCGAGGCGGTCTCGGTCGCCATCACTCTCCCGCCGATCGATAGTCAAGTCCGAAACAAGGCTAACGATCTCCGGCCGGTTCCTATTCCCGTCCGTTTCCACCCGCCCGCTTACCCCGGCGCCCCACCTACCCCGGCGCCCCCACCCTCGCGTTTTGCGCACTTATCGCGCATTCGGGGACCGAATTCGCGCGATAAGTGCGCAAAACGCGGGAGGGGGGACGGGAGTTGATCACGAGAAGCGGGGTTCTGCGGACAGATCGGGGCAGACGCGTGTGGCGAGATGCGCCGATCCGGGCGACCGATAGGGTTGGGGACGTGCGTCCTTCACTCGAGTCCTACACCCACCTGGCCGGCGGCAAGGTCCGCGATCTGTACACGATCGACGACGAGCACCTGCTGCTGGTCGCCAGTGACCGGATCTCGGCCTACGACCACGTGCTGAGCACGCCCATCCCGGACAAGGGCCGCGTGCTCACCGCGATGAGTGTCTTCTTCTTCGAGAAGCTCGGCGGCACCAACCACCTCGCCGGAGACCCGCTCGACGAGCGCATCCCCGAAGAGGTGCTCGGCCGCGCGCTGGTCGTGCGCAAGCTGAACATGCTCCCGGTCGAGTGCGTCGCCCGCGGCTACCTCACCGGGTCGGGTCTGGCGGACTACAACAGCACCGGCGCGGTGTGCGGCGTCGCGCTGCCCGAGGGCCTGGTCGAGGCCAGTCAGCTTCCCGAGCCGATCTTCACGCCGGCCAGCAAGGCCGAACTGGGCGACCACGACGAGAACATCGACTTCGCGACCGTCGTCGACAAGGTGGGCCAGGACCTCGCGGTCAAGCTGCGCGACGACACCCTCGACATCTACTTCCGGGCCGCCAGCTTCGCGCGGGACCGGGGGATCATCCTCGCCGATACCAAGTTCGAATTCGGTCTCGACGCCGAAGGCAACCTGGTGCTCGCCGACGAGGTGCTGACGCCCGACTCGTCGCGCTACTGGCCGGCCGACGGCTACGAGCCCGGCAAGGTGCAGCCCAGCTTCGACAAGCAGTTCGTACGGAACTGGCTCACCGGCCCGGAGTCCGGCTGGGACCGCGCGTCCGACACGCCGCCCCCGCCGCTGCCGCAGGACATCGTCGACGCGACCCGCGCGCGCTACATCGAGGCGTACGAGCGCATCTCGGGCCTGTCGTTCGAGGACTGGGTGGGCTGAGATGACTGTGCCCTCTACGCCGACTACGCCCCCGGTCGCCAAGCGGGTTCCGTTCGAACGGACGCATCACGGGGACACCTTCGTCGATCACTACGAGTGGCTCCGGGCCAAAGAGGATCCGGAGGTCATCGCGTACCTCGAGGCCGAGAACGCGTACACCGCGCAGCAACTCGAGCATTTGGAGCCGTTGCGGGAGAAGGTGTTCCAGGAGATCAAGTCGCGCACGCAGGAGACCGACATGTCGGTCCCGACGCGACTCGGTGACTGGTGGTACTACGCGCGCACCATCGAGGGCAAGCAGTACGGCGTCAACTGCCGGTGCCCCATCGCCGGGCCGGACGACTGGACACCGCCGGAGCTGTCCACCGACACGGCGATCGAGGGCGAGCAGGTGCTCCTCGACGGCAACGCCGAGGCCGAGGGACACGACTTCTTCTCGGTGGGCGCGTTCTCGCTCAGTCACGACGGCACGCTGCTCGCGTACTCGGTGGACGTGATCGGCGACGAGCGGTACACGCTGCGGTTCAAGAACCTCGAGACCGGCGAGTTGCTGCCCGACGAGATTCCGAACACCGCACCGGGTGCGACGTGGGCGATCGACCATCAGCACATCTTCTACCTGACGGTCGACGAGTCGTGGCGGCCCGACACGGTGTGGCGGCACAAGCTCGGTACCGGACAGGACGAGGACGTCCAGGTCTTCCACGAGCCGGACGACCGCTACTGGGTGGCGGTCGGTTCGACGCGCAGCGAGAAGTACCTGATGATCTGGCTCGGCTCCAAGGTCACCACCGAGGGCTGGATCCTCGAGTCGGCTGACCCCGAGGGCGAGTTCCGGGTGATCCTGCCGCGCCGCGAGGGCGTCGAGTACTCGGCCGAGCACGCCGTGATCGCCGGCGAGGACCGCTTCCTGATCCTCCACAACGACGTGGTCGACGGCGAGAAGGCCGAGAACTTCGTGCTCGCGCAGGCGCCCGTCACGGATCCGGCGGCGATGGAAATCCTTGTCCCGCATCGCCACGACGTTCGGCTCGAGGACATCGACACGTTCTCCGACCATCTCGTGCTCAGCTACCGGCGTGACGGGCTGACCCGGCTGGCGATCTGGCCGCTCACCCCCGAGGGGTACGGCGAGCTCACCGAGATGGAATTCGACGAGGAACTGTTCTCGGTCGGCCTCGGCTCCAACCCGGAGTGGGAGCAGCCGACACTGCGGATCGGTTACACGTCGTTCATCACGCCCTCAAGGGTGTACGACTACCGGCTCGCGACCGGCGAACTGCTGCTGCGCAAATCGCAGCCGGTGCTCGGCGGCTTCGACCCGGCGGACTACGAGCAGCACCGCGAGTGGGCGGTCGCCGACGACGGCACCCGCATCCCGCTCTCGATCGTGCGGCGCAAGGGGATCGGCGGCGACCCGGCCCCGACGCTGCTGTACGGGTACGGCTCGTACGAGGCCAGCATGGACCCGGCGTTCTCGGTGGCGCGGCTCTCGCTGCTCGACCGCGGCATGGTCTTCGTCGTCGCCCACGTCCGCGGCGGCGGCGAGATGGGGCGGCACTGGTACGAGAACGGCAAGACACTCACCAAGAAGAACACCTTCACCGATTTCGTCGCGTGCGCAAGGCATCTCATCGCCGAGGGGCGGACGACACCGGGGCAGTTGGTGGCCGACGGCGGCAGTGCGGGCGGTCTGCTGATGGGTGCGGTCGCGAACCTGGCCCCCGAACTGTTCGCGGGCATCCTCGCGAATGTGCCGTTCGTCGATCCGCTCACGTCGATCCTCGACCCGGATCTGCCGCTGACGGTGATCGAGTGGGACGAGTGGGGCAACCCGCTCGAGGACCCGCAGGTGTACGAGTACATGCGCTCCTACAGCCCGTACGAGAACGTCGAGGCCAAGGACTACCCGGCCATCCTCGCGATCACCAGCATCAACGACACCCGCGTGCTCTACGTCGAACCCGCGAAGTGGGTTGCGGCGCTGCGCGCGACGAAGACGGGCGACTCACCGCTGCTGCTCAAGACCGAGATGAGCGCCGGGCACGGCGGTGTCAGCGGCCGGTACGAGAAGTGGAAGGAAGTCGCGTTCGAGTACGCGTGGGTGCTCGACACGGCCGGCGCCGTCTGAGCCGGTCGGCTGCTCGCCCACCGGCTCGTCGGCGGCCTTCGCGATCGGTGCCCTTGCGGTATGGGCGATCAGCCGGCGAGAACCCCCGCCGTCGCCATCCCGGACAGCACGTGCGCGGTCGGGGTCACCACGGCGCAGCGCGCCGCGGCGTAGTCGAGAGCCTGTCGATGCTCGGCCTCCGAGAAGTCGGCCAGTCCGTCCGCGACGAGGAACATCTCGACGTCCTGCATGAAGCCGTCGAGCGCGGTGGTGAGGCAGCCGATGTGGGCGTACACGCCGGTCACGATCAGTTGGTCCCGGCCGAGGTCCGACAGCCGCTGCCGCAGATCGGTTCTGGCGAACGCGCTGTAGCGCCACTTGGTGAGCAGGACGTCGTCCGGCTCCGGCGCGAGGTCGGCGATGATCGCGGTCTCGGCGGGGTCGGAGGACAGGCCCGGACCCCAGAAGTCGGTGAGCAACGCCCGGTGCTCGGGATCCTGGTCGCCGGGCTGCGCGGTGTACATGATCGGGACACCCGCGACCCGGCAGGCGGTGCGGATCGCGTCGACGTTCGCGATCATGGTGCGGATCGGGTCGGCGGTGCGGTCGAATGCGCGGATGAAGTACTCCTGCGCGTCGTGGACCAGTAGCACCGCGCGGGCCGGGTCGATGCGCCACGATGCGCGATTGTCGGGCAGCTGGGTGGGCATCGGGTAGGAGACGGAGCGGGGCAGGGACATCTGATGCCTAACTGTCGGTAGCGGTTTCGGTGACGAACGTGGATTCGAGGGCGCGGCGCAGCTCGGTGCGGCTGACCTTGCCGACGCCGGTGACGGGGAACTCGTCGACGAACCGGAAGCCGTCGGGGATCTTGTAGGCGGCCAGTCCGCGTTCGCGGAGGAACACGCGCAGTTCGACGGCGCGCGGCGTGGTGCCCTCGCCGACCACGAAGGCGAACGTGCGCTCGCCCAGGTAGGCGTCGGGCTTGGAGACGACGGCGACATCGCGCACGGCGGGGTGCGCGAGCAGGTGGTTCTCCACCTCCTCGGCCGCCACCTTCTCACCGCCCCGGTTGATCTGGTCCTTCGCACGGCCCTCGACGACGATGTGACCGGTCTCGGTGAGCCGCACCCGGTCACCGGTGCGGTAGAACCCGTCCTCCGTGAACGACGCCCGATTGTGCTCCGGCGCAGCGTAGTAGCCGCGGATCGTGTACGGGCCGCGGGTGAGGAGGTGCCCGACCACCCCGACCGCGACCGGCCTGTCGTGGTCGTCCACCACGAGCACCTCGTCGTCCGGGCTGATCGGCCGGCCCTGCGTGGTGACCACGACGTCGTCGGGATCGTCATGGCGCGTGTAGTTCACCAGACCCTCGGCCATCCCGAACACCTGCTGCAGCCGGCACCCGAGTTCGTCGCGGACGCGGCGAGCCGCTTCGGCGCCGAACTTGGCGCCGCCCACCTGCAGCAGTTCGAGACTCGACAGGTCGTGCTTCGCGCGGGCCGGCGACGACATCCAGGTCAACGCGAGGGGCGGGACGAGCGACGCGATCGTGATCCGCTCGCGCTCGATCAGTTCGAACGACGTCGACGGCGTCGGGTCCGGGGCCATCACCACGCGCCCGCCCGCGTGGAGCACCCCGAGGATGCCGGGCGAGCTCATCGGGAAGTTGTGTGCGGCAGGCAGGCTCACGAGCATCCGAGTGTCGGGGTCGAGGCCGCAGATCTCGGCGGACGCGCGCACCGAGTACAGGTAGTCGGTGTGTGTGCGGGGGATGAGCTTGGAACGCCCGGTGGTTCCGCCCGACAGTTGCAGGAACGCGACGTCGTCCGGTGCGGGTTCGGCGCGGTCACCCGGGTCCGGTGTGGCGGTCCGCAGCTCGGAGAGCGGGACGAAGCCGGGGTCGTCTCCGGCCTCGCCGACGACGATCACCAGCGGCGGACGCTCGGATCCGGCGACGATCTCCCGCGCCAGCGTCCGGTAGTCGAACCCGGCGTGCCGGTCCGCGATCACGTACGCGGCTGCGTCGGTGAACTCGCAGAAGTAGCCCACCTCGGCGCGGCGATGCGCGGGCAGCGCGAACACCGGCAGGGCCCCGATCGTGAAGACCGCGAACAGCATCTCGACGTACTCGGGCATGTTCGGCAACTGCAGCACGACCCGGTCGCCGGCCCGCACGCCCAGTCGCAGCAGACCCGCGGCGAGGACGTCGGAGTTGTCGCTCAGCTGACGGTACGTGAGGGTGCGCACGGCGTCGCCCTCACCCGCGCCGGTGACGGCGACGCGGTCCCCGAACTGCTCGGCACGGGCGGGCAGGAAGCGGGCGAAGGTCTCGTCGGTCCAGTATCCGGCGTCCCGGTAGCGCTGCGCGAACTCGGCGGGATACGGCGTGGCGGGGACCAGTGGACTGCGCCGTAGGGCGGTGCTCACGGCGTGCTCCTTTCGGGTGATGGGCGAACACGGCAGGGCGGCAACGGGTGTCAGGCCCGCAGCGTCGCGCCGCCGTCGACGTAGAGTGCCTGCATCGTGATGTGCCGGGCGCGCTCGGACAGGAGGAACTCGACCGAGTCGGCGATATCTTCGGCGGCGGCGATGCGCCCCAGCGGGATTCCCACCTTGAAATCCGCGAGACTGCCCTCGATCGCACCGCGGGCACCGGTGTCGTCGGCAGGGTCGGGCCAGAGGGAGCGCTGCATGTCGGTGTCGGTGGAGCCGGGCGCGACGACGTTGACCCGGATGCCGTGGTGGGCCAACTCGAGTCCGGTGACCCGCGCGATCATGGTCGCGGCGGCCTTCGACGCGCCGTACGCGCCCATTCCGGTTCGCGGTACTCCCGCCGCGTTCGATCCCACCACGACGATCGTCCCGGCCCCGCGTGCCCGCATCGCTCTGCCGACGGACCGGACCACGTTGAGGAGTCCGGTGACGTTGACGTCGAACACGCGCTGCCACGAGTCGGGTTCGCTGTCGAGCACCGAGCCGGTCTCGAGTACTCCGGCGACGTGCGCGAGCCCGGTCAGTGGTCCGTGGAGGGATTCGATCGTGGCGACGGCGGCGGCCACCGCGTCGCCGTCGCGGATGTCGACGGCGTGGGCGGCCACGCACGCCACGCCGACCAGTTCCCCGGTCCGCTCGAGGGACTCGGCGTCGCGGTCGAGCACCGCCACGCGCCATCCGCGTTGTGCGAGGGTCGCGGCGGTGGTGCGGCCGATGCCCCGTCCGGCGCCGGTCACCAGACACAGAGGTGCGGTCATGCGGTCACTCCGAGGGCGTCGAGAATGGTGGTGAACTTGGTTGCGGTCTCGGCCAACTCGTCTTCCGGGACGGAGTCGGCGACGATGCCTCCGCCGGCGTACGCGGTGATCCCCGTACCGTCGGCGTCGATGCGGGCGCAGCGGATCGTGACCATCCACTCACCGTCGCCGCGCTCGTCGCACCACCCGACCGCGCCGGCGTAGAAGCCGCGGTCGCCTTCGAGTGCGCTGATCGTCTCGTATGCGTCGCGGGTGGGCGTACCGCAGATCGCGGGGGTGGGATGAACTGCGAGGGCCAGGTCCAGCGCCGTCATCGACGTGTCGGCGAGCATCCCTCGAATCGGCGTGCCGAGATGCCACAACTGCGGAGTGTGGGTGAGTGTCGGGCGCTCCGGGATGTCGAGTTCGGTGCACAGGGGAGCGAGCCTGTCGCGGATGGCGTCGACGACGTAGCGGTGCTCGTCGAGGTTCTTCGCGGACTCGCCGAGAGTGCGCCCCGATTCCCAGTCGGCCAGCGGGTCGTCGAGTCGTCGTGCCGACCCCGCCAGCGGGTGGCAGCTGATCGCTCGTCCCTCCTTGCGGATCAGCACCTCGGGGCTGGATCCGACCAGCCACTGTCCGGCGCTGTCGGATCCGGCGGCGGAGAGGTCGACGCAGTAGCCGTTGCCGGCGGGATCGGCCGCGACCAGGTTCCGGAGCAGGGCCTCGGGGTCGAGGCGATCGTGCGTGCGCAGACGCAGCATCCGGGCGAGGACGACCTTTCGGAGCGGATCGGCGTCATCCCGCAGCCGGTGCAGTGCCGTCCGGACGCGGGCCAGGTGCTCGTCCTCGGCCGGCAGGCGTTGCTCGACCTCGCAGTGGGGCAGGCCCTCGGTCGGGACGCTGCGCCACGGCTTGTCGCTCCGCCACAGCAGACCGGGCTCGACGAACGCGGCGGGGGTGTCGGGATCGAACGGCAGGGCGCCGGTCAGAGCGGTGACGTCGCCGGCGCGCAACGCGTCGGCGGCCTCGACGGCATCGTCGAAGTGACGAAGGACACCCTCGGCGCGGATACTTCCCTGGGGCCGGGACAGTACGAACGGGTTCCCGGCGACGGGTCCGGCACGGTGTGGGGTGATCGCTGCGACGACCGGTGCAGGCATGAGCGCTCACCTTTCGATAGCGGTGACGTGGGACGAATCGGCGGAGATGCGCCGACCGGAACGACGATATACGGTTAGCCTAACCTTTGGTACTCTTCGATCTTGATCCGGCCGTCGACATGGCTGCGTGAAGCGTTACGGCGCAACCGGATTCGCCTACAGAACAGGAGATGGTCAGTGTCCTCGATCGGCCCGTCGAACTCGGTATTTCCACTGACCCGAGCTCAGGCCGGCGTGTGGTTCGCGCAGCAGCTGGACCCGGACAACCCGATATTCAACACCGCCGAATGTATCGAACTTCGTGGCGACGTGAGCATTCCGGCGCTCGTCGGTGCGGTGCGCGACGCTGTCGGTGAGGCCGAAGTGCTCACTGCTGCAGTCGAGGTCGCATCGGACGGCTCGGCGTATCTGCGTCCCGGCGCGCACTCACTCGATGCCGTGCCGGTGCACGACCTTCGCGACCACGACGATCCGGAGGCGGCGGCCCGGGACCTGATGGAGGCCTGTCATCGCACGGTCGTCGACCCGCGTGCCGAATCCTGTGTGCGCGCTGCTGTTCTTCAGCTGGACGATCGTATAGTTCTGCTGTACTTGGGTATTCACCACCTCGTGATCGACGCGTACGGCTTCGGTCTGCTCATGCGGCGGATCGCGGAGATCTACACCGCGGACGTGCGGGGGGAAGAGCGTCCGGCCTGCAAGTTCACGTCGCTCGCACCCGTCGTCGCCGAAGAGGCCGCCTACCGGGAGTCGCCCCGGTTCGAGGCCGATCGCGTGTTCTGGACCGACTACCTCGACGACGCATCGGAGGCCGTCACGCTCGCCGGGGGCGGAGCCGGAATCGCGCGTGCGTCACGCGGAATGCGGCTCACCCTCAGCGCCGAACAGCAGCGGGGCCTGTCCGCGGTCGGCAGGGCGGCCCGCGCCAGTTGGGGCGACGTCCTCACCGCGGCGGTCGCAATCTACCTGCGCGGGGCGAGTGGACGTGGTGACATCGTCGTCGGGTTCCCCGTGATGAACCGTCTGGGTAGTGCGGCGTTGGCAGTGCCGATGTCCGCGGTCAACGTCGTTCCGCTGCGGCTGGAGCCGGCCCCGTCGACGACCGTCGTCGACCTCGTCGGGCAGGTGCGCGACGCCGTCGCCCGGTGCCGGGATCACTATCGCTACCGCGGGGAGGACATCCAGAACGACCTGCGCCTGCCGTCCGGATCCCGCGGCGTGGTGGGGCCGTCGGTGAACGTCAAACCGTTCGGTGACCGGCTGCGTTTCGGCGACCTGTACGCGGCGGTGCACTCGATCGCCCGTGGTCCGCTCCAGGACCTCATGGTGACCGCCCGCCCCCTCGATCACGTCGGTGGGCTCGAGGTGTGGGTCGACGTCGACGCCGAGCGCTACACCGCCGACGAGCTGGCCACGCACACCGGTCGTCTGGCCCACCTGCTGGATTCGCTCGCGGCGCTGGAGGATCCCGGCGCGACCGCGCTCGCCGGGGTGTCGATCCTCACCTCCGACGAACGCCGGACGCTGCTCGCGCGTGCCGCGGGCAAAGCCCTGGCCGTCCCCACCGGTCTCACCCTGCCGGACCTCCTGCAGGCCCAGGTGGAGCGTGATCCGGACGCGCCCGCAGCGAGCGACGGAACGACGTCCCTGACCTTCGGTGAGCTCGCGTCGCGGGCGCGCCGGCTCGCCCGAAACCTGCTCGCCGGCGGACTCGGACCGCACCGGCGGGTCGCGGTGGCGCTCCCGCGTGGCGTCGACACGCTGGTCGCGCTGTTCGCGGTCCTCGAGGCCGGCGGCACGTGCGTGCCCGTCGATCCCGATCACCCGGCGGACCGGATCGGCCATGTGCTCGACGAGACCGGGCCCGGGTGCGTCGTCACGAACGGTGCTGTGGCGCAGCGTCTGCGCGAGGTGACGGGCACGAGCCGCGTCGTCGACATCACGGCCCTCGACCTCTCGGTCGGCGAGGACCATCCGGTGTCCGCCGCCGAGCGTGGCCACCGGATGCACGACCTCGACATCGCCTACGTGATCCACACGTCGGGCTCGACCGGACGACCCAAGGGCGTCGAGGTGCCACATCGCGGCGCGGTCAACCTCTTCCACAGCCATCGGGATCGGGTGTTCTCCCGCGCGTGTGCCGTCGCCGGGCGGGATCGCCTGCGGGTGGGGCACGCGTGGTCGTTCGCGTTCGACGCGTCGTGGGGGCCGCACCTGTGGATGCTCGCGGGGCACGAACTGCGGCTGGTGGACGAGGAAACCCAGCGCGATCCGGAGCGGCTCGCAGCGCAGGCCCGGGCCGAGGGGTGGCACTTCGTGGAGCTGTCACCGTCGCAGCTCGAGCACATCGTCGACGCCGACCTGCTGCCCGCCGACATCGTCCCCACCCTGGGGTTCGGCGGCGACGCGGTGAGCGAGAACCTGTGGCGACGCCTGCGGGAGCGGGGTGGCACCGCGTTCAACTTCTACGGCCCCACCGAGGGCACGGTCGACGTCGTGGTCGCCGAGATCGTCGACGCCCCCGAACCGGTGATCGGGGTGCCGGTGGCGAACCTGGCTGCCTACGTGCTCGATTCTGGGCTCGAGCCGGTGCCGGACGGCGTTCCCGGCGAGCTGTACGTGGCGGGCCCGGGTGTCGTGCGCGGCTACCTCGGTGCGGCGGCGGTGACGGCGGCACGTTTCGTCGCGAATCCGTTCTGCGCCGATCCCGCCGGCGACGACGCGCGTCTGTACCGGACCGGGGACATCGTGCATCGCCGGCCGGACGGACAGATCGTCTACCGCGGACGCACGGACGACCAGATCAAGATCCGGGGTTTCCGGGTGGAACTCGGCGAGGTGGAGTCCGCGCTGCTGCGCCTGCCCGGCGCCACCCGGGCCGTCGCGACGACGCGCCCCGACGCCACCGGATCGGTGCGACTGGTCGGGTACGTCGTGGGCGCGGACGGCGACCCGATCGGCGCTCGTGAGCTGCTCGCGAACTGGTTGCCGGCGTACATGGTGCCGTCGGCATTCGTGTTCCTCGACGCGCTACCGCTGACGTCGAACGGCAAGGTCGATCGGAAGCGTCTGCCGGAACCCGACTTCGGTGCGGTGGTGTCGACGCGTGAGCCGTCGACCGAGCTGCAGCGGGTGCTGTGCGCACTCGTCGCCGACGTGCTCGGCCTCGACGCCGTCGGCGTGGACGACGACTTCTTCCTGCTCGGTGGTCACTCGTTGGCCGCCGCGAAGCTGATCGCGCGGGTGCGCGACGCCGTGGGCGTCGAACTCGCCATCCGCGCCGTGTTCGACAATCCGACCGTGCTCGGGCTGGCCGAGCAGTGCGAGGTCGCGACGGGGGCCGGGCGCCGGCCTCCCGTGCTCGCGGTGGACCGCGGCCCGGTCTCGCCGCTGTCCGCCGCCCAGCAGCGGCTGTGGTTCCAGTTCCGGCTCGAGGGACCGAGTTCCACGTACAACATTCCCGTGGCGCTGCGCCTGCGGGGTGTGCCCGATCCCGCGGCACTGTCGGTGGCAACCGGCGCGTTGCTGCGCCGGCACGAGGTGTTGCGCACCCTGCTCGAGGACGTCGACGGCATCGGTATGCAGCGGGTGTGCCCGGTGCCGGACACGGTGCCGTTCGAGGTGGAACACGTCGCCCCGCACGAGCTGGACGCGGTTCTGGCGGCCGCGGCACGTCACCCGTTCGACCTCGATCACGAGTTCCCGATCCGGCTGCGCTTGTTCGTGACCGGCACGGAGTCGGTGCTGTTGGTGCTGACGCACCACATCGCGAGCGACGAACTGTCGACGCCCGTACTGATGCGCGACCTGGGCTCGGCGTACCGCGCTGCGGTCGCGGGGGAGAACCTCTCGCTTACCGACTTGCCGGTGCAGTACGCGGACTACGCACTGTGGCAGCGTGATCTGCTCGGCGAAGGTGACGATCCCGCTGCGCTCACGGCGGTTCAGCAGGGGTTCTGGCGCGCCCGGCTGGCGGGTGCCCCGGAGGAGATCGCGCTGCCCGCGGACCGCCGCCGTCCGGCGGTCCCGACGTTCGCCGGGGGAGTCGTCGAACGCGCCGTGAGCGCCGAAATCACCGACGACCTGCGTGCGTCCGCGCGGGCGGCGGGAGCGTCGATGTTCATGCTCTCGCACACCGCCTTGGCCGTCGCGCTGGCGGGCAGCGGGGCCGGACACGACATCGTGGTCGGCACTCCCACGGCGGGCCGGCCAGCCGCCGAACTCGACCAGCTCGTGGGCTTCTTCGTCAACCTCGTGGTGCTGCGCACGGATCTCTCGGGAGATCCGACGTTGACCGAACTGGTCGGCCGGGTGCGCTCCGACGACCTCGAAGCCTATGCCCATCAGGATCTTCCGTTCGACCGGCTGGTGGAGGCCGTCAACCCGGAGCGCTCCGCGTCCCGGCACCCGCTGTTCCAAGTCCTGGTCCAGCACCGGATGCCGCCCGTCGTCGACGAGTTCGCGGAGTTCGCCCCGAGCGTCGTCACGCTCGACACCGGCGCCGCGATGTTCGATCTCACCGTCGACGTCGTCGAAGTGCCCGGCGACGGCCTGCGGGTGCGGATCGAGTACGCGCAGGATCTCTTCGACGCGGCCACCGCCGAGGCGCTGGTGGACCGGGTGGTGCGCGCCCTCACCGCGTTGGCCCGCACCCCGCAGTTGCGACTGTCGGCGGTGGATCTGCTGTCGGCCGACGAGCGCGTCCGCCTGACCCGCGGTGCGCTCACTCCGGCAGTGATCGCCGACGTCCCGACCGCGGCCGCTGCGTTCGACCGGCAGGTGGCACGCACACCGAACGTTCCCGCCCTGGTCGACGCCCGCACCGAACTGACCTTCGCGGAGCTGAGCGTGCGGGTCAATCGTCTCGCGCGGCACCTGATCGCGCACGGGGTCGGACCGGAAACGGTGGTGGGACTGAAGCTTCCCCGCGGTACCGACATCGTGATCGCCGCCCTCGCGGTGTGGCAGGCCGGTGGCGCGTACCTGCCGATCGACCCGGCCTACCCGGCCGACCGGATCGCGCACATGCTCGCGGACGCCGCCCCGGTCCTGGTGCTCGACGAGTACGCGATCGCCGCGGTCGACCCCACCTTGCCGTCCGGTCCGCTGGCGGTGGGCGAGCGGACCGGCACTCCGTGCGCGGACAACGCCGCGTACGTCATCTACACCTCCGGATCGACGGGTGTCCCGAAGGGTGTCGTCGTACCGCACCGTGGCGTCGTCAATCTGCTGGCGACACAGCGCCGACGGACGTTCGGACCGGCGGACGACCGTCGGCGGCGGGTCCTGCTCACGTATGCGCTGGCATTCGACTCGGCAATCGACCCGCTGCTGTCGATGCTGTCCGGGCACACGCTGCACGTGCTCGGCGCGGACCTCGCCGCGGATGCGGCCGGCATCGTCGAGTACGTGCGTCGCCACCACATCGACGCCGTCGACTGCGTGCCGCTGTTGATGGCGGAGTTGCTGCGCGAGGGCCTGCTCGATGCCACCGCCGCGCATCGCCCCGGTCTGCTCGCGGTCGGCGGCGAGGCGGTCCCCGCCGAGCTGTGGTCCGCACTCGCCGGCGCCGACGGCATCCACGCCACCAACATGTACGGCCCCACCGAGTGCACCGTCGATGCCACGATCGGCGACATCACGGGATCGGCCGCGCACATCGGTTCCCCGGTCGACGGGGCGAGGGCGTACGTGCTCGACGCGAGGATGCGCCTGGTTCCCCGCGGGGTCCCCGGCGAGTTGTATGTCGGAGGGCCCGGTGTCACGCGCGGCTACCTGAACCGTCCCGGCCTCACCGCGGAACGCTTCGTCGCCGACCCGTACGGCGGCTCCGGTGAACGGCTCTACCGCACGGGCGATCTGGTTCGCTGGACGTCACGCGAGGGAGCCTGGGTACTCGAGTACCTGGGCCGCACCGACGACCAGGTGAAGATCCGCGGGTTCCGCATCGAACTCGGCGAGGTCGAGTCGGTACTCGACGCGCACCCGGCGGTGACGGCCGCAACCGTGGTCGCCCGCGAGGACGATCCGGGACGCCGCCGATTGGTCGGATACGCCGCCGTGAGGGCGGCCACCGACGGAGAAGCGCTTCGCGAGCACCTGGCGGCCCGACTGCCCGCGCACATGGTGCCCGCCGCGATCGTCCTGCTGGACGCGCTGCCGGTCACACCGAACGGCAAGGTGGACCGCCGGGCGCTGCCCGCGCCGGACTTCGCGGCGTCGGGCTCCGCGCAGGACGCCGGCAGCGACCTCGAACGCCGCCTGTGTGCAGTGGTCACCGACGTGCTGGGGGTCGACGACGTCGGCCCGGGTGACGACTTCTTCTCGCTCGGTGGTGATTCCATCGTCTCGATCCAGCTCGTCTCCCGTGCCCGTGCGGCCGGGATCCGGTTCACCGCGCGTGACGTGTTCGAGCACCGCACCGTGGCGGGCCTGGCGGCGGTGGCCGAAACGGATGCCGAGGTGGCGCCGGTCGACCCGTCCGCCGCGCTCGGGTTCGTGCCCGCGACCCCGATCGTCCACGACCTGCTGGACCGGGGCGGCCCGTACCGCCGGTTCGCACAGTCCCGCCTGTTGCGGGCCCCGGACGGACTGACGCTCGCGACGCTCACGCGCGGGGTGCAGGCGCTGCTCGACACCCACGACGCCCTGCGCGCGTCCTTCGACGACCGGGACCGGGTGTTCGACGTCGCGCCGCCCGGAACCGTGCCTGCCGAGGGCGTGCTGACCTGCGTCGACATTCGAGGCGCGGGTACCGACGCGCGGCGGGAGGCGGTGCGGCGCGCGACCGATGACGCGTACGGACGGCTCGATCCGGCTGCCGGAGCAATGTTCCGGGCCGTGCTGCTCGATGCCGGCGAGACGGAGTCGCTCGTACTGTTGGTGATCCACCACCTCGTCGTCGACGGTGTCTCGTGGCGGATCCTCGTCCCGGACCTCGCGGACGCGTGTGCGGGAAAGTCGCCGGCGGCGCCCGGTACACCGCTGCGAACGTGGGCACGTGGCCTCGTCGGAACCGCGGCACAGCGCCGGGACGAGCTCGCGCTGTGGCAGGCGGCGACCGTGTCGGATCGCGAGACGATCGGACGCCGCGCCGTCGACCCGTTGCGCGACAGGATGTCCGGCACCGAGACCCTGGAGGTCTCGGCACCGGTGGAGGTCACCGAGGCACTGCTGACCGCCGTGCCGGACCGGTTCAACGCGCGGGTCGACGACGTGCTGCTCACCGCGCTGGCTCTGGCCGTCGCCCGAATCCGGGGTTCGGGTGCGCTGTCGATCGACCTCGAGGGCCACGGGCGGGAGGAACAGGCGGTGCCGGGCGTGGACCTGTCCCGCACCGTCGGCTGGTTCACGACGCTGTATCCGGTGCGGCTCGACGTGGCGGGAGTGGATCTCGTGGACGCATTCGGTGGCGGCGGGGCTGCCGGTGACGCGCTCAAATCCGTCAAGGAACAGATGCGTCGGGTCCCGGACAACGGGATCGGTTACGGCGTGCTCCGCCACCTCGATCCGGTCGCCGGACCTGCGCTGGCCGCCGGGCCGGCCCCGGAGATCGGCTTCAACTACCTCGGTAGGTTCACTCTGGGTGAGGGCGCAGGTGGGGCGTGGACGAGCGCACCCGGATCCGGCACCCTCGGTGGCGCGGCGGACGGGGACATGCCCGTCAGTCACGCGATCGAGATCGGCGCGGTCACAGAGGATTCCATTGACGGGCCCATACTGCGGGCCACGTGGGGATACAGCCCGGACGTGGTCGACGCCGCGACCGTCCGGAGTCTGGCGACGGCCTGGGTCGACGCCCTGCGGGCGCTGTCCGGGCATGCCGCGAGCGGTCACGCGGGTGGGCTGACGCCGAGCGACCTGACGCTTACAGACCTCGACCAGGCCGAGATCGACGAGTTCGAGTTGGAGTTCCTGTAGAGCCGCTCAGTGGGCACGCTCTTGGAACGGCCATCAAGTTCGGTTAGCCTAACCAATCGACTCGAGCGACCGCTCGGAATGTGACGAAGGAACCAGGGGAGACACTGAGATGCAGGTGAAGATGGGCTGGGCCCGCCGCGCCGCCGTGATCGGCGCCGCTGCGCTGCTGAGCGCGGGACTCGTGGCGTGCGGCAGCGACGACGACAAGGGCTCGGATGCCGAGACCACCGCCGCCGCCACGACCCGCACGTTCCAGGCCCAGAACGGTGCAATCGAGATTCCCGGCGATCCGCAGAGCATCGTCGCCTGCGGTTACGCCGTCCTGCCGCTGATCCAGTCGGGTGCCAACCTCTCCGGCATCTGTGAGTGGGGTCGTGAGGACGACAACATGGACGCCGACACCAGGAAGGCCTACGACGCCCTGCCGAAGGTCGGCCCCGACGGCGCGATCAGCGAGCTGAACTACGAGGCGGTCACCGCTGCCGGCCCGGATCTGATCATTCTGGGTGTCCCCTCCCGCGCGCAGTCCCAGGTCGACATGGGCAAGCTGCAGGCACTCGCACCCGTCGTGTTCCTCGGTCCCACGACGCCGGCCGACTGGCGCACGCTCGGCGAGCAGTTCGCGGACGCCGCGAACGTATCCGACTCGTACGGTGCCTTCATCGAGCAGTACGACGAACGGGCCCAGGAGATCTCGAAGAAGTACCAGGACAAGCTCGGTGGGCTGAAGTTTGCCGGTGTGTGCAGCGTGTGCTTCCCCGATCCGGGCGAGTTCGTCCGCGAGTACAAGTCCTCCTACGTGACGAACCTGTTCGACGACCTGGGTCTGCAGTTCCCCGGCCAGCCGGACAACCCGGAGGACGGCCACGCCGAGTACGTCGCCTTCGAGCGGATCTCCGACAAGCTCGGTGACGCCGACGTCATCGTCTACGGCGTCGAACTCGACGGTTCCGTGACTCCCGAGATGCAGGAACTGATGGCGTCGCCGCTGTGGCAGAACCTGCCCGCGGTGAAGGCACGAAACCTCGTTCCCGTCAAGCACGCGCAGGCTGCCACCCACCAGACCGCCCTGCTCGCGCTCGACTCGATCGACGAGGGCCTCGGCGCACTGCCCGCCGCGAAGCAGTAGTCCCACCTGCGGCTCGAACACGGCCCCCGACAACATATTCGGGGGCCGTGCTCGTACCCGCACCCGTTTCGACCGGAAGTAGATCCCCTGCATGTCCAAGCTCGAAGACGTCGTCCCGCTGTCACCGCTGCAGCAGGGGCTGCACTACCTCAGTACTGTCGCGGCGCCGTCCGAGACCGAACACGAGCCGCAGGTGGATCCGGACGCCTACACCGTGCAGTCGGTGTTGCGCCTCACCGGTGACGTCGACGCCCGACGCCTGCACGCCTCGGCGCAGGCGCTGCTGGACCGGCACGCGGCACTGCGTACGTGTTTCCGTCCGCGTAAGGACGGGCGGGTCGCGGGTCTGGTAGTCAAGGACATCGAGGTGCCCTGGCGCAGCGTCGATCTGAGCTCGACGGCCGACCCGGAGGCTGCCCTCGCCGCTCTCCTGGACACGGACCTGCACACCTGGTTCGACCTCACCGACCCTCCACTGGTCCGCTGGACCCTGATCCGACTCGCCGCAGACGACGTGCGCCTGCTGCTCACCGCGCACCACACGGTCGTCGACGGCTGGTCCACACCCATCCTGGTGCGTGAACTGCTCGAGATCTACGCGGCCGGCGGCAGCGCGGCGGCGCTGCCGGCCGTCCGGCCCTACCGCGACTATCTCGCGTGGCTGGGACGGCAGGACCACGATGCGGCGCGCGAACTCTGGCGGCAAACGCTGGACGGCCTCGACGGACCGACGCTCGTCGCCCCGCCGGGTTCCACTCGCGACGCGCAGGGCACCGCCGTGATCGACGTCGAGATTCCCGCGGATCTGACGGAACTGTTGACGGGTCTGGCGCGCGACACCGGTGTCACCCTCAACACCGTCCTGCAGACCGGGTGGGCGCTGCTGCTCGCCGGTCTGGTCGGCCGCCACGACATCGTGTTCGGCGCGACGGTGTCCGGTCGCCCGGCGGACCTTCCGGGTGTGGAATCGATGGTGGGCCTGTTCATCAACACCGTCCCGGTCCGGGTGCGGCTCGACCCCGCGGCGACCGTCGCCGAAACGCTCCGACGTGTCCAGACGGAGCAGGCCCGGACTCTCGACCACCAGTACCTGGGACTGGCCGAGGTGCAACGCGAGACCGGTCTGGGTGAACTGTTCGACACGCTCACGATCTTCGAGTCGTATCCCGTCGATCGCGATGCGCTCGACCGCGCCCAGCGTGCCGGCGGGGTCGGAATCGCGGGCGTCGACGCGGTGGACGCCACCAACTACCCGCTGGTGCTCACCGCGGGCGTCGCCGATCGACTGATCATCCGACTCGACTACCGTCCTTCCCTTTTCGCCGCGGCCGATATCGCGACTCTGGGGCGGCGCCTGGTCACGATCCTGAGCGCGCTCGCCAGCGGGTCGCAGACGAGGGTCGCGGCGCTCGCAGCGCTGTCGCCGTCGGAGACGCGGGCCCTCGGGACGTGGTCGACGACTCCGGCAGCCGAGCCGTCCGGCATCGTCACCGACCTCCTCTCGCATCGGGATCCCGCAGTGCCCGCCGTGATCTGCGACGGCGAGCAGCGCACCTTCGGCGAACTGGTCTCGAACTCGGCACAACTGGCACGGCTGCTCATCGGCTCCGGTGTCGGCCCCGACGTCCGGGTGGGCCTGGCTCTGCCTCGGTCGGCGGCGATGGTGGAGGCCGTCACCGCGGTCCTCTCCGCCGGGGGCGCCTACCTGCCGCTCGATCCCTCCTATCCGGCGGATCGACTCGCGCACATGGTCGCCGACTCCCGGCCGGCCGTCGTGCTGACGACGGCGGCCGTCGCGGCGTCGCTCGGTGGTGTCTTCACGCAGTCCCGGATCGTGATCCTCGACGATCCGCAGGTACGTGACGCGGTGTCGCGACAGTCCACCCGACCCGTCACCGACAGCGACCGGATCGCGCCGCTGCGCCCGGCCAACGCCGCCTACGTCATCTACACGTCCGGGTCGACGGGCCTGCCCAAGGGCGTGATCGTCACACATTCCAACCTCTCGGATCTGCATGCCGCGCAGCGCGAGACGATGATGCCGGTCGTGGCGGAGCGCCCGCGCCGAGTGCTGCTGACCTACCCGTTCGCGTTCGACTCCGCCGTCGCGTCCCTCACGTGGCTGTTCGACGGCCACACCCTGCACCTGCTCCCCGACGACCGGCGTACCGATGCCGACTACATCGTCGACTACGTGCGGACCCGTCGCATCGACCACGTCGACTGCGTACCGGCCCTGATGAACCAGCTGCTCGACGCCGGACTGCTCGACACGGCCGCGCACGTGCCCGCGCAGCTCACCGTGGGCGGTGAGGCCGTGTCGCAGACGCTGTGGCGCAGGCTCGGGTCCGCGTCCGAGCGCGGCGTCACGGCGTTCAACTGCTACGGCCCCACCGAATGCACCGTCGACGCCACCGCATCCCGGATCTCCGGCGACGCCGTCGTGATCGGTGGGCCCACCCCGGGCACACGCGTGTACGTCCTCGATCGTTGGCTACGTCCCACGCCGCCCGGCGTCGACGGCGAGTTGTACGTGGCCGGTGGCGGCGTCGCCCGCGGTTACCACGATCGGCCCGCGCTTACCGGATCCCGTTTCGTCGCCGATCCGTTCGGAGCGGCCGGTGAGCGGATGTACCGCACCGGCGACGTCGTCCGGTGGACCCTCGACGGGGTTCTGGAATTCGCGGGCCGCGCCGACGATCAGGTCAAGATCCGCGGGTACCGTGTCGAACTCGGCGAGATCGAGTCCGTGCTGGCCGCTGCGTCGGGTGCCGGGGAAGCTGTCGTCGCGGCGCACACCGACGACCGTGGCGTGACGCGACTGGTCGGTTACGTGATCGCAGAAGTCGACCCCGGCGCGGTGCGTGCGACGATGAGCGAGCGCCTGCCTGACTACATGGTTCCCACGGCGATCGTGCCACTGCGCACCTTCCCCCTGACCGCGAACGGGAAGGTGGACCGGAAGGCTCTGCCGGAACCCGATTTCGGTGCGCTCGTCGGCTCGGGTGAACCGCGCACCGAGACCGAGGCGATACTGGCGGCCGTGGTCGCCGAGGTTCTCGGTCTCGACCGGGTGGGTGTCGACGACGACTTCTTCACGCTCGGCGGCGACTCGATCGTCTCGATCCAACTCGTCACCCGGGCCCGCGCGGCCGACGTCCGGATCACCGCGCGCCAGGTCTTCGAGCTGCGGACCGTCGCGGCTCTCGCTGCGGCGCATGACACCCCGGCCGACACCCTCGGCGACTCGCGCGTCACCGCCGCGGCCACCGGATACGTGCCGGCGACCCCGATCGTCCGAGACACCGTCGCGCACGGCGTGCCACTCGACCGCTTCGCCCAGTCGCGTCTGCTGATCGCGCCCGACGCGCTCTCCGAGCCCGCTCTGCGCTCGGCGGTGGCCGCGCTGCTCACCACGCATCACATGCTGCGGTCGGTGTTCACCGTGGTGGACGGACACCCGCAATGGGAAGTGCCGGAGCAGATCCCGGAGACCTCTGCGCTGGTGCGGCGGGTCGCGGTCGCGGGGAGTTCGTGGCCGGAGGTGTTCGCTGCCGAACGCGAGAGGGCGTATCGAGCCTTGCGTCCCGATGCGGGCGTGATGGTGCAGGTGGTGTGGTTCGACTTCGGACCGGGCCGTGCCGGGCGGGTGTTCGTCGCCGTCCACCACCTGGTGGTGGACGGGGTGTCGTGGCGGATCCTGGTACCCGATCTGGCCACCGGCGTCGAGCAGGCTCTACGCGGGGAGACCATCGCCCTCGCGGACGCCGGAACGTCGTTCCGGGACTGGGCGGTCGGGCTCACGGAAGCCGTCGAGTCGGACCGGATCCGCGGTGCGCTGCCGTTGTGGCGGGAGATCTCCACAGCGAGCGAGCCGGCGCTCGGGGTGCGGGCGCTCGATCCCTCGCGTGACACGGTGGCGTCGGCTCGATCGATCGAGGTGCGGGTACCGCCGGCACTGACCCGGAGCGTGCTGACCACCGTGCCGGCCGCCTATCGGGCAGGGGTCGCCGACGTGCTGCTCACGGCACTCGGTCTGGCCGTCGCCGGGGAACGCGGGGGCGACCGTGTCCGGGTGCATCTCGAGGGCCACGGCCGCGAGGAGCACGTGGTCGCGGGCGCGGATCTCTCGCGGACCGTCGGTTGGTTCACGTCCCTGTACCCGGCGGTCCTCGACCTCACCGGCGTCGATGTCGCCGGCGCCCTGTCCGGGACCGAGGACGCCGGCATCGCGCTGGCGCAGGTCAAGGACGGCCTGCGACGAATCCCGGACAGCGGCATCGGTTTCGGGATGCTGCGCCGCCTCGGCGAGACCGCCGGCCGATTGGACGGCTGTCGGGCCCCCGATGTCATGTTCAACTACCTCGGACGACTGACGCTGGGGGAGGAGTCCGGAGGCGCCTGGACGGGGGCGCCCGAATCCGGTGCCCTGGGCGGTGCGGTGCATCCGGCGACCCCGCTCGAACACGTACTGGACGTCAACGCCGTCACCGAGGACGGCGCCGACGGTCCCGAACTGGTCTGTGAGTTCACGGCGACCGACGAGATCCTCGACGGCGCCGCCGTCTCGCGGATCGCCGCCCGTTGGATCGATGCGCTGCGCGCCCTCTCCGAACACACGTCGGCGCTTCCCACCGCGACGCGCACCGCCGCCGACCTCACCTACCGCGGACTGGAGTATCCGGAACTGCGTTTCCTGGCAGACCGACTCGGCCCCGTGGAGGACGTGGTGCCGCTGACTCCGCTGCAGCGTGGACTGTTCTTCCTGGCCGAACTCGACGCCGACAGTGACGTCTACGCCATGCAGACCGTGCTGGACCTTCGTGGTGACCTCGACCGCGACGCGCTTCGTCGCAGCGCCGACGCCCTGCTCGCCCGGCATGCGACACTGCGCACCGGATTCCGTGCCTCCGCCGCCGGCGAACCGATCGGCGTCGTGCTCGAGGACCCCGAGTTGGTGTGGGCCGAGGTCGATCTCACCGATCTGTCGGAGGTGCAGGCGCGCGAACGCAGTGCCGCTGTCGTGGCCCGCGATCGGGTCACCCGCTTCGACGTCGGTGCGGCGCCGCTGTTGCGGTTCACTCTGATCCGGCTGGCACCGGAGTTGCACCGCCTCGTGTTCGCGGCGCATCACCTGCTGCTCGACGGCTGGTCGTCGCCGCTGGTGATGCGAGAGTTGTTCACGCTTTATGGCGCCGGTGCCGACGCCGCGGTACTGCCGCCCGTGCAGCCGTTCACCGACTACCTGGCCTGGCTGTCGGAACAGGACACCGACGCGGCGCTGCAACGGTGGAGCGACGTGCTCGACGGCGTCACCGAACCGACGCTGGTGGCGCCCGCCGGATCGTCCCTGCGGGCGGACCTGCCCGGCGAGCACTCGATCGCGGTACCCGACGACCTGGCCGCGGCCCTGCAGCGCCGCAGCCGCGACCTCGGGGTCACCGTCAACACCGTCGTTCAGGCTGCCTGGGGACTGCTCCTCGGTCACCGACTCGACCGCGACGACGTCGTCTTCGGTGCCGTCGTGTCCGGTCGTGTCCCACACGTGGCGGGGATCGAGACGATGATCGGCCTGTTCATCAACACCGTGCCGGTGCGGACGACCCTCCGTCCCGGCGAGCGCACCGACGAATTCTTGCGGCGCGCGCAGGACCTGCAGAATCGCACTCTCGACGACCAGTACGTGGGTCTCGCCGACATCCAGCGTCGCGTCGGGATCGGTGAACTGTTCGACACCCTTCTGGTGTTCGAGAGCTACCCGATCGACACCGAGGCACTGGCCCGCGCGCAACGATCCGGCGGCCTCGAGGTGAGTGACGTCCGTGGCCACGACGCGACCAACTTTCCGCTCGTCCTGGTCGCTGCGCTCGACGAGGAACTGACTCTCACCCTCGAGTACCAGCAGTCGCTGTTCGACGGCACCGATGTCGAGGTGCTCGGGCAACGGCTGGTCCGGGTGCTCGAGCAGCTCGCGGCGCCGGACACGTCCACCGTCGCCCGCGTCGATCCACTGTCGGACGTCGAACGGGGGTTGTCGGTCGGGGACCGGGCGGCCACCGTGTCCGCACCCGCGACGGGCTGCAGCACGGTCGCGGAGTTGCTCGCCGCTCGCGTGGCGGCCTCCCCGGGCACCACCGCAATTGTGTTCGGGGACAGCCGTCTGACGTTCGGCGAACTGGGTGCGGCGTCGGCTCGACTCGCCCGCCTGCTGATCGCGTCCGGTGTGGGACCCGACACCGTCGTCGGACTCGCGCTGCCCCGTTCGGAGCGGATGGTGGTGGCGATCTTCGCGGTGATCGCGGCGGGTGGCGCCTACGTCCCCATGGACCCGTCGTATCCGGCGGACCGGCTGGCGCACATGGTGGCCGATGCGACACCGACCGTCGTGGTCACCGACGGCACGGTCCGTGCCGCACTGGACGCGGTCCTGCGCGGCACCGCCGTGACGGTACTCGACGATCCGGAAGTCGAAGCGGCACTGGCTGTCCTGCCGGACGCCCCGGTCTCCGATGCGGACCGGCTCGCCCCGTTGCGGCCAGACCACTGCGTGTACGTCATCTACACGTCCGGCTCGACGGGCCGACCGAAAGGCGTGGCCGTCACCCATGCGAACCTGCTGAACCTCTTCGAGAGCCACCGAGCCGACCTCTACCGACCGACGGTCGAGGCCACCGGACGCGAGTGCGTCGGTGTGGGCCACGCCTGGTCGTTCAGCTTCGACGCGTCGTGGCAGCCCACCCTGTGGCTGCTCGACGGCCACACCGTCCACGTGTTCGACGAGGACACCATGCGGGACCCGGAGGCGATGACCGACTACGTCGTCGACCACGGGCTCGACTTCCTCGAGGTGACCCCGTCGTTCCTCGATCGGATGCTCGCCGCCGGACTGTTCGAGCGCGAGCACCGGCCCGCTACGGTCGGTTTCGGCGGAGAGGCCGTCAATCCGGCGTCGTGGCAGCGACTTCGGGAACTGACCGACGGTCGCGCGTTCAATCTCTACGGTCCCACCGAGTGCACCGTCGATGCACTCGTCGGGCAGGTCACCGACGCATACGAGCCGTGCCTGGGCCGTGCCGTGCACGGCGGCCGCGCGTACGTCCTCGACCGATGGCTGCGGCCCGTCCCCGCGGGCGGCACCGGTGAGCTGTATCTCGCCGGCTCCGGCGTCGCACGCGGCTACCTCGGCCGACCCGATCTCACCGGGGCGCGGTTCGTCGCCGATCCGTTCGGTGCCGCGGGGGAGCGGATGTACCGGACCGGTGACACGGTGCGGCGGGGCGCCGGGACCCTCGAGTTCCTCGGGCGCGGCGACGACCAGGTGAAGATCCGCGGGTTCCGGGTGGAACTGGGGGAGGTGGAGGCGGCCCTCGCAGCGGTTCACGGGGTGCGCGACGCGGTCGTCGTGGCGCACACCGACACCCGGGGTGTGGTCCGCCTCGTCGGCTACGTCACGCCGGACGGGCACGTCGATCCCGCGGCGGCACGCGCCGTCGCCGCAGAACGCCTGCCCGACTACATGGTTCCCGCCGTGGTCCTCGTGCTCGCGGATTTCCCGGTCACCGCGAACGGCAAGATCGACCGCAAGTCGCTGCCGGAACCGGATTTCGGTGCGCTGGTCGGATCGGGTGAGCCGCGCACCGACACCGAGGCGATGCTGGCGGCGGTGGTTGCCGATGTGCTGGGCCTGGACCGGGTCGGTATCGACGACGACTTCTTCGCGCTCGGCGGCGACTCGATCGTGTCCATCCAGTTGGTGACCCGGTGCCGGGCGGCCCGACTGGCTGTGACCGCGCGACAGGTATTCGAATTGCGCACGGTGGCAGCGCTGGCCGCCGCGTGCGAGCAGACGCCGGATCCCGGGAGGAACGAGGCAGCGGCGGCCCTCGCGGCGATCGCCGCGACGGGCGAGGTGGTGCCGACGCCGATCGTGTGGGAGGCGGTGCACTGGGGGACCGACCTCGGCCGGTTCTCGCAGGCGCGGCTGCTGGTGGCACCCGACGGGCTGACGGTCGAGGTGCTCGAAGCTGCAGTCGCCGGGCTGCTCACGACGCACCCCATGCTGCGTTCACGCTTCGCCGTGGTGGACGGCGTGCCGGAGTGGTCGGTGCCCGAGCGGCTGCCGGACGCCTCGCAGGTGGTGCGCCGCGTCGACGTCTCCGGCTGCTCCGACCACGAGTGGGGCGACGTCTTCGCCGCCGAACGCGAGCACACGTACGCGGCGTTGCGTCCTGCGGACGGGATCATGGCGCAGGTGGTGTGGTTCGACCTCGGCCCCGGGCGGCAGGACCGCGTGTTCGTGGCCGTCAATCACCTGGTGGTGGACGGCGTCTCGTGGCGGATCCTGGTCCCGGACCTCGCGACCGCTGTCGCGCAGGCGCACAACGGTGAACCCGTCGCGCTGGCGGGCGCCGGCACGTCGTTCCGGGCCTGGACGCGAGGACTGGTCGACGCGGCTCGCAGCGAGCGGATCGCCGCGACGGCAACCTACTGGCAGCGCGTCGTCGACGCCCGTGAACCGGCGCTCGGCGTCCGGCCGCTCGATCCGGCGCTCGACACGGTCTCCACTCTCCGGTCCGTCAAGCGAGTGCTGCCGACGGAGGTCACCACGCGCGCACTCGGCGGTGGTGCCGTCGACGAGACCCTGCTCACGGCACTGGCACTCGCGGTGGCGAAGGTCCGTGGCGGTGACACCGTGCGGGTGGAACTCGAGGGCCACGGGCGTGAGGAACAGGTGGTTCCCGGTGCGAACGTCGACCGCACGGTGGGCTGGTTCACGTCCATGTATCCGGTCGCATTCGACCTCGGCGGCGTCGCCGTCGACGAGGTCCTCGCGGGCGACGTCCCCGCGGACGAGGCCTCCGCGCGGGTGCGTGCTGCGCTGCGCGCGGTGCCGGACAACGGGATCGGTTTCGGCATTCTGCGCAGGCTGACCGGTGAGGATCCGTTCACCGGCTACACGCGCCCGCAGATCGTCTTCAACTACCTCGGTCGGATGACGTTGGGGGAGCAGAACGGCGGACCCTGGTCGGGTGCACCCGAGGGCGTCGCGTTGGGCGGCTCGGTGGACTCGGCGACACCGCTCGACCACATCCTGCAGGTGGACGCCGTGGTCGAGGACACCGCGGACGGACCGATCCTGGACTGCGAGTTCGCGGCGTCCGAGGTGCTGGACGACGCCACCCTCGACGCGATCGCGTCCGCCTGGGAGCAGGCGATGTCGGCGCTTCTCGGCGTCGCGACGCACGCCGTGCCCTGATCCGACGAGACCTCAGCAAACAAAGGGAGATAGAACATGTCACTCGACCGCGACACGATCCTCGCCGACACGGCGCAGATCCTGGAGGTGGACGTCGCCGAGATCGATCCGTCGGTGAGCCTGGTGGACCAGGGCCTCGACTCGGTGCGGCTGATGGCGCTCGTCGAACGCTGGCGAGACAGCGGCGCCGACGTCGACTTCGTCTCGCTCGCATCCGAACCCGATCTCGAGCAGTGGTTCACACTGCTCGAGCCGCGGTGACCCGCCCGTGGCACTCCTCGGGAAGCTGACTCTCGACCTCGACCCGCTGCGCACCAGTCGGGAGTTCCGCTACATCTTCACCGCGCGGGTCGTGTCGCTGTTCGGGCTCGGCTTCCTCATCGTCGCCGTGCCGCTGCAGGTGTACGAGATCACCGCGTCCACCGCCCACGTCGCGGCGGTGTCGACGGTGCTGGGGCTCACGACGTTCGGTGCAACGTTCGCGGGCGGCATCCTCGCCGACCGGTACGACCGGCGCCGCGTCATCGCTCTTGCGCGCGGCTGCGCGGGTGTCGCCTTCGCGGTGCTCGCGATCAACGCGTTCCTACCGGATCCGAGGCTCTGGGTGGTGTATCTCGCCGCGATCGTCGACGGGATCTGCGGTGGTATCTCGGCGACCGTGCTGATGTCCGTCACCCCGACCCTGCTGCCTCGCAACAAGATGGCCGCGGCCGGAGCGCTGATGGCGCTCACCGGCGACCTGGGGGCGATGATCGGGCCGGCGCTCGGTGGTGTCGTGATCGCTTCCGGTGGTGTCGGGCTGGCGTTCGCGCTCGCCGCGGCCACGACGGCGGTCACCACGTTCTGCATCACCCGCCTGCCGGCGTTGCCGCCGCCGCGCTCGGCCGCGGAATCCCCGCTACGGGCCGTCGCTAGCGGATTCCGCTATGCGGCGGGTCATCGCGTCATCGGTGGTGTGCTCGTGTGCGGGTTCGTCACGATGTTGCTCGCCGGGTGGTCGGTCCTGATTCCCGAGTACGCCGCCGAGGTCCTGGGAGTCGGAGCCTCGGTGACGGGTCTGCTCTACGCCGCACCGGCCGTCGGTGCCGTGCTCGGCGCACTCACCAGTGGGTGGACCGGGACCGTGCGCTGGTCCGGCCGCGCGGTGTTCGTGGGCATGCTGCTCTCCGCCGCGGGCCTCGTCGGGGCCGGGGCGACCGGAGCTGTCGTCGTGACGGTGGCGGGTCTGGCTGCGCACGGATTCGGCGAGGCGGTCGCCGACATCCTGCGCTACGCGATCGTGCAGAAGCACACCGCCGAGGAGTACGGCGCCCGCATCGCGGGCGTGTGGTCGGCGCAGGTCACCGCCGGGGCGTCGGTGGGCGCGGTCGCGGCCGGTGTGGTGGCTGCGCTGGTTCCGATCGATGCCGCGCTCGCCGTGTACGGTGCCACCGGTCTGGTCGCGACGGCAGTGCTCGCCGTGACGCTGAAGCGGCTGCGCCGCTTCGACGAACACGCCCAGCCCCTTTCGGATGCCGCGCACGTCGAGCAGCCGACGTCATGAGAAAGGAGTTCTACGATGGCAGCGACCGTTCGTGAGGTCGAGGTGTTTCCGATCTGCATCCGCGAGGTGGAGGTACTTCGCGTCGAGGACGTGACACCGGGAATGCGCCGGGTGATCGTGGGCGGTTCCGCGATGGACAGTCACGTTCGTGACGGTGTCCGACTGCCCGCGGTGTGCACCAACGGTTTCGACGACGACGTCAAGCTGCTCCCGGTCGATCCGCAGACCGGTGCCCTGCCGTTCGACGTCCCGCGGAACACCGACACCGGTGCGGTCGACTGGCCGGCCGGATCGTTCCAGTACAGCCGGACCTACACGGTGCGCAGTTACGACGCCGACACCCGGGAGATGGCGATCGACTTCGCCGAGCACGAGGGAGGTTTGGCCTCGGACTGGGCGTACCGCGTCAGCCCGGGCGAGACGATCCTCATGGCCGGCCCCAAGCACTCGGCGAGCCTGCCGCGGGAGGCCGAGTGGATGCTCGTCGCCGGCGACCAGACTGCGCTGCCCGCCATCGCCCGCTGCCTCGAGATGCTCCCCGCGGACATGCCCGCGACGGTAGTGATCGAGGTGGCCGAGCCTTCGCACCGTCAGGAACTGAAGTCCGAGGCGCCGGTCGAGATCACGTGGTTGTTCCGCTCCGAGAACGGCGGAAAGTCGCGGCTGGTCGAGACCGTCCAGGCGGCGCAGTGGCGTCCGGGTCAGCCGTACCTGTGGGTCGCGGGCGAGGCGCTGACGATCAAACCGCTGCGGCGGTGGGCGAAGCAGGACAGGGCGATCCCCAAGCAGTTCGTCGAGATCACGGGGTACTGGCGGCAGCGTGAGGTTCCCCGGACCGAAGGGACGTCCGGTGAAGGCGAGGCGACGCCGGACGCCTACAGCGAGCTTCACGAGATGTCGGAACTGTTGCCGCCGTTCGTGATCAGAACAGCGGTCACCGTCGGGGTGTTCGCCGCGATCGAGGGCGGAGCGGCGACCCCGGCGCGTATCGCGGCGGTGTGCGAGACCCACCCGGATGCCACCGCGAAACTGCTGCGCCATCTGGTGGCGATGAACCTCCTGACGGTCGACGGTGACCGGTTCGGCCTCACCGAGATGGGCGAGATCCTCGCCGACCCCGACACCTTCGCCAGCCAGGCGTTGCACTTCGGGAAGATTCACACCCGTCTCGACATGGCATTCCTGGGACTGCTCGAGGCCGTGCGGACCGGTGCGCCCGCCCCCGGGCACGGATTCGCCGACAAGGCACGGGAGCCCGGCTTCGTCGAGGACTTCCACGAGGAGGCGGCGGCGGGCGCGGTCTACCGGGCGCCGGCCCTGCCCGACGCCGTCGACCTCGACGGCGTACGCACGGTCGCGATCTACGGAGAGGGCGCCGGCGTCTATGCCGACACCCTCGCCCGCGTGCGGCCCGACCTCGACATCGCGCTCGTCGGACTGCCCGCGGCGAACGACCGGAACATCGCGGACGTGGCGCAGTCCCGGCGTGCCCGGATCCGGCGCGTCGACCGGAGCGAGTTCACGCCGCTCGACGACGTCGTCGACCTGGTCGTGGCGGTGGACGTCGTCGACGCTCACCCCGATCCGGACGCGCGGATGCTGATCGGCGTGCTGGGCGCCTCGGGCCGCCGCGTGGTGCTCGTGACGGATCTACTGGATCCCTCGACGGACGACGACCACGAGACCGAGAGCGATCTGCTGCGGTTGTGCCTGTACGGGTCCGGCCGGCGCACCGAGGCCGAGATCCGGGCTCTGGTAGTCGATGCCGGCTGTGGGACAACGCGATTCGGGGCGATCGGCTGGGGATCGACCATCGTCGAGTTCGCCGGCGTGCAGTGACGGAGGGGCGGTGCCACCCGATCCGGTGGCACCGCCCCTCCGCTGTGTGGTCAGGCTTTCGCGACGAGATCCTGGTCGGTGCCGACCGCCACCGCGCGCTTCTTGGCGAGCGTCTCCTTCGACAGGTAGACGGCGAGCGCGGACAGCGCGGTGAGCGCGACGAAGTACCACGCGATGTTGCTGGTGCCACCGTCGTTGCCGAGGCCGAACAGCCAGTTGCACATCAGTGGGGCGGTGCCGGCGCCGAGGACCGAGCCCATCTGGAAGGTGAGCGAGACGCCCGTGTAGCGGTCGGCGGTGTCGAACTTCTCGGCGAGGAACGCGCCGATCGGGCCGTACATCGACGCCTGGATGATCGGGTTGCCCACCAGGAAGCCGATCGCGACGAGCCAGTAGCTGCCCGAGTTGAACATCGCGAACATCGGGAACACCAGCACGATCGAGACGGCCGCACCGGCCAGCATCACCTTGCGGCGACCGTGGCGGTCGGACAGCCACGCGAAGAACGGAATGGCGAAGATGTGCACGAAGCTCGAGAATGTGAGCATGTACAGCGCGTCCTGACGCGGCATCGTGCCCTGCGCGGCGATGTGCGGCACCATCCACACCGCCAGCATCGCCTGCATGAACAGCGGTCCGGCCGACGCGAGGATGCCGTACACGGTGGATGCGGGGTACTTCCTGAGGACGCGCAGGATCGGCGTGCCGGTGTGGACCTCACCCGCGGCACGGGCCTTCGCGAAGTCGGGGGACTCGGTGACGCGGTAACGCATGAACAGGCCGACGATCACGAGCGTCGCCGACAGCAGGAACGGCACACGCCAGCCCCAACTGAAGAAGGCGTCGTCGGGCAGACCCGAGAAGAGAGCGAGCACCAGCGTCGCGAGGACGGAACCGGTGGGGCCGCCCGCGACCGCAATCGACGCCGCGAAGCCGCGCTTGCCCGCGCCCACGTGCTCGGCCGCCATCAGCGTCGCACCCGCCCACTCGCCGCCGACCGCGAGACCCTGGACGACGCGGAGCGCGACCAGAATCAGCGGCGCGGCCACACCGATCGAGGCGTAGGTCGGCATGAGACCGATCGCGACGGACACGAGACCCATCATCAACAGCGTGATGACGAGAATGTTCTTGCGGCCGAACTTGTCGCCGAAGTGTCCGAACAGGACGCCGCCGACGGGCCGCGAGACGTAGCCGGCCAGCAGGATGACGAACGAGAGCGTGGATCCCAGAACGGGATCCATCGTGTCCGGGAAGAACAGCTTCGGAAACACCAGGCCGGCCGCTGCTCCGTAGAGAAGGAAGTCGTAGTACTCGACCGTCGATCCCAGGAAGCTGGAGATCAGGGCACGGCGCGAGTCCTTCGGAGCCGGCTCCGTATACGTCGTGTCTCGAGGTTGCATTGCGCTCCTTCAGCAGGCGACCACGTCGGTCGACGGCTGAAAGCGTCGATTGCGGTGTGCGTCACATCAACGAGACGTTCCGCACAACGGCACGGCCCCGTTTGCCACCTGCCGGAACGGACACTTACGACATTCGGCAGGCGCGGGTACGGTTCCCTCTCCGGCGTCCGGATTTCGCTAGGTTGGGGCCATGACGACTCCGTTGCAGAACCTCGAAATCAACACCCTCGGCGGCGTGCCGACCAGCCTCGGCGAATACGGCGGGCGCGCACTGCTCGTGGTCAACGTGGCCTCCAAGTGCGGGCTCACCCCGCAGTACACGGCCCTCGAAAAGCTGGCGTCGGAGTACGCCGAGCGCGGCCTCACGGTCATCGGCATCCCGTGCAACCAGTTCATGGGCCAGGAACCGGGCACCCCCGAAGAGATCCAGACCTTCTGCTCCACCACGTACGGCGTCACCTTCCCCCTGATGGAGAAGGTCGACGTCAACGGCGAGAACCGGCACCCGATCTATGCCGAGCTGACCGAGACCGCGGACGCCGACGGCGAGGCCGGCGACATCCAGTGGAACTTCGAGAAGTTCCTCATCGCGCCCGACGGCACCGTCGTCAACCGGTTCCGTCCGCGCACCGAGCCCGACGCCCCCGAGGTGATCGCGGCGATCGAGGCCGTGCTGCCCCGATAGGCGGCTGCGCCACCCGTGCGCCTTTTCGGTAGCCAGAACTACCAGAAGGGCGCACGGGCGCGTAAGCGCCCGTTCACCTACGGGTGTCACCCTCGAAGACATGACCGGACAGGTGATCGTGTCGGTGTCGGGGATCAGGGACGAGACGGTGCAGGTGGTCGCCGACTTCGCGGCCGAGATGGACCGCAGGTCGGTTCCGCTGTCGCTGCTCGTGGCGCCGCGCCTGAAGGACAAGTACCGGTTGGTCTCGGACGCCGTCACGCAGGACTGGCTGCGCGGTCGACGCGACCGCGGTGACGCCATCGTGTTGCACGGCTACGACCAGGCCGCGACCAAGCGTCGGCGCGCCGAGTTCGCGGTGCTACCCGAGCACGAGGCGCGCCTGCGCCTGCTCGCCGCCGACCGGGTGCTCGAGGAGGTCGGTCTGCGCACCCGACTGTTCGCGCCGCCGCGCTGGGTCGCCTCCCCGGGCGCCGTCGCGGTGCTGCCGAACGTCGGCTTCCGGTTGCTGGCCGGCATGACGAGTGTCCGCGACCTCGCGCACGACACCGGGGTGCGCAGTCACGTCATCGGGGTGGGCGACGGCTTCCGCGCCGAGCCGTGGCGGTGCCGGGCGATGGTGCTCGGCGCCTCCCGCGGCGCCCGACGTGGGCGCCTGGTGCGCCTGGCGGTCTCCGCGAAACAACTCGGCAGGCCAGGGCCGCGGCAGGCCGTGCTCGACGCCGTGGACCTCGCACTGCACCACGGTGCCGTCCCCGGCGTCTACCGGTGGCCACTGGTCGAAGGGGTGCGCGGGGCGGCGTGAGACGTCGGCGCTACTCGTCCGACGACCCGCCCCGCGCGGCGTGGACGAGAGGTTCGAGGGCGTCCAGCACGCGCTCCAGCCCGAACTCCCAAGCGAACTCGGGGCTGTACGCCGAGTTCATCGCTTGACCGGCGGCCTCGCCGACGCGTTGCGCGAGCGGGAAATCGTCGCCCAGATACCCGGCCAATCGTTCGCCGGCGGTCGCCCAGAGTTCCGCCATGTCGGCGGCGCGGGGGTCGGGGCGCCGTGCTCGCGCGGACGCGCGCACGAAGTCGGTGACGAACGTCAGTGCGGCGTCCCGTTCCAGGTCGGTGATCCCCGTTCCGTCGAACGCGTGCAGTTCGTGGTCGTACTTGGCGATCGTTCCGGGGCCGAACGCCGTCCGCTCGTCGGTCACGTCCAGTAGCCACCAGTGCTGCGTGCACAGCGTCATCTCCGTCTCGGCGACCTGCCGGACGCGCTCCCGCCACTCGTCGCTGGTGTACGCCGCGCGCGGGCGGGTCCCGTGTACCGCGTCGACCATCAGGACCAGCAGATCGTCGCGGGATCCGACGTGCGTGTACAGCGCCATCGCGGAGATGCCGAGGTCGGCCGCGAGGCGCCGCACAGTGACGGCCTCGAGTCCCTCGGCGTCGGCGATCGCGACAGCGGCCTCCACCGCCTGACCGGTGCTCACTTTCGCTCGCGGCCCGCGAGTCCCGCCGCGTGGCGCGTCGGGGTGATCGCGCCACAGCAGGTCGATCAGGTCGCGGGCCACCGGTCACCTCCGCGGGTGGGAACAAACGAACACCCGCCATACGTTATGCGGTGCATAAGGTTTCTCTCGATCGTGGAGGTGTGCATGAAGATCACCGGTACTGCGCTGTCCCTGAACGTCGCCGATCCCGCCGCGTCGGCTGATTTCGCCGAGACCCACTTCGGTTTCACCGAGGCCATGGCGAGCGACGGCTTCGTGTCGCTCGAGCATCCGAGTGCGGGAATGAACGTGATCTTCCTGCGCACCGGCCTGGAGACGTTCAAGCCGGCCGCCGTCGCCGGTCCCGCCGGGCAGGGCCTGCTGATCGTGTTCGTCGTCGAGGACATCGATCGCGAGTTCGCGCGCATCGCGGCCGCGGGGGCAACCGTCGTCACCACACCGGAGACCGAGCCGTGGGGCGAGCGCTACTGCCAGTTCGTCGACCCCAACGGGATCGTCTGGCAACTGGTGCAGTGGGTGTGAACCGGACGTCGGGTCAGGACACCTCGACGCTCGACTCCTCCGGCAGCACACGGAACTCCGTTCCGCCCGGGCCCATCTCGGTGAGCCGGCCGTAGTAGATGCCGCGAGCCTCCTGCGCCACCACCCCCTGGTGGATCGGGACCGCCACGCGCGGGTGCACGGCACGAAGGTAGTCGACGGACTCGGAGATCTTCAGCCACGGTGCTGCGGCCGGGACCGCGAGCACGTCGACCTTCTGCTCCGGCACGAACAACGAGTCGCCCGGATGCATCAGCTTGGCCGGGTTCTCGGCGTCGCCCAGCAGGTACGCGGTGTTGTCGATCAGCGGGATCTCCGGGTGGATCACCGCGTGCGTGCCGCCGGTGCCGGTCACCTGCACCTCGCCGACGTTGAACACGTCGCCCGGGTACACCGCCGTCCACGCGTCGCCGAGCAGCGCCGTCGTCTGCGGATCCGCGTACAACCCGGCGCCGGGGTTCGCGTCGACCAGCGCGGGCAGGCGCGCGGGATCGGCATGATCGGGATGCTGGTGCGTGATCAGGATGGCGTCGAGACCCGTGATGCCCTCGAACCCGTGGGAGAAGTTCCCCGGATCGAACAGGATCTTTGCGCCGTCGAGTTCCACCAGGACACAGGAATGGCCGAAGTGCGTCAGTCGCATGAGACGAGTATGCGGGATCACACCCGACGGTGGGGGTGGCGTCCGACGTCACTCGGTGCGGGAGCGGGCCGGGCTGCCCGGTAAACTCCTGGATGCCCGGTGCGATCCCGGGCGGAAACCAGCCATAGCGAGGAGCAGCACGTGGCCCGTGTCGTTGTCGATGTCATGCCCAAGGCCGAAATTCTCGACCCGCAGGGGCAGGCCATTGTCGGGGCGCTGTCCCGACTCGGTCATGCCGGCGTGTCGGATGTTCGCCAGGGTAAGCGATTCGAACTCGAGGTCGACGACACCGTCAGCGACGACGAGCTCGCCACCATCGCCGAGTCGCTGCTGGCGAACACGGTGATCGAGGACTGGAAGGTCACCCGAGTCCAGTGAGTGCACGCATCGGAGTCATCACGTTCCCGGGCACGCTCGACGACGTCGACGCGTCCCGCGCGGTTCGTCTCGCCGGCGGCGAGGCCGTCAGCCTGTGGCACGGCGACGCCGACCTGAAGGGTGTGGACGCGGTCATCGTGCCCGGTGGCTTCTCCTACGGCGACTACCTGCGATGCGGTGCCATCGCCCGCTTCGCGCCCGTCATGGGAGAGGTGGTGAAGGCCGCCGCGGGTGGCATGCCGGTCCTCGGCATCTGCAACGGCTTCCAGGTCCTGTGCGAGGCCGGGCTGCTGCCGGGCGCCCTGACCCGCAACGCCGGCCTGCACTTCGTGTGCCGCGACCAGTGGCTGAAGGTCGAGTCCAACTCGACGGCATGGTCGTCGCGCTACGAGGCGGGCGCCGAGATCCTGGTCCCGCTCAAGTCCGGCGAGGGCCGCTACCAGGCGTCCGAGCAGGTGCTCGACGAGCTCGAGGGTGAGGGCCGCGTGGTGTTCCGCTACGCCGGTGACAACCCCAACGGCTCGCAGCGCGGCATCGCCGGCATCGCGTCGGCCAACGGCCGCGTCGTCGGCCTCATGCCGCACCCCGAGCACGCCACCGAGGCTCTCACCGGCCCGAGCGACGACGGACTCGGCATGTTCTACTCCGTCCTGGAGAGCGTCCTGACGGCCTGACCGGCACGACGTCCGGCCCCGAGCCCTACCCGCGGTCGCCGCAGCCCACTCGATACCGAGCGGCTGCGGCGACCGTGTCGTTTCCGGGGCCCGTCCCGGGCTCTTCCGGGGCTCGCCCCGGGCTCTTCCGGGGCTCGCCCCGGGCTCGCGCTACCGGATCGGACCGGAAGACGCCGCCCAGGTGTACCGCACCTGGGGACGCCCGGCGCGACCGTACTCGGTCTCTCGTGTGAGCACGCCGTCGTCGGCGAAGCGCTCGAGATAGCGCCATGCCGTGACCCGGGAGACCCCGACGGCGGCGGCGACCTCCGCCGCCGTCAACGCCCGACCGGCGTCGCGGACGCACGCACTGATCAGGTCCGCGGTGTGCGGGGCGACACCCTTCGGGGCGCCGGCGCGCGCATCGGTGGTGCGGAGGACGGCCATGGCGCGATCGATGTCGCGCTGGCTCACCGCCGTCCCACCCTCGGGGAGGGCGGCGCGGAACTGCCGGTAGTGCTCGAGCTTCTCGCGGAGCGCCGCGAACGTGAACGGCTTGAGCAGGTACAGCACCACCCCGCGCGCCACCGCGGTCCGCACGACGTCGAGATCGCGGGCGGAGGTGACGGCGATGATGCCGGGGCTGGGGCGCACACCGCCGAGCGTGACCGCCAGATCGAGACCGCTCGCGTCGGGCAGACCGATGTCGAGCAGGACGAGGTCCACCGGCTCCCCGGCGGCCGCGGCGTCGGCCACGGCCCGCATCGCGTCCTTCGCGGTGTGCGCCACCGCGTGCACCGAGAAGCCCTCGGCCCGTTCGACATACGAACGGTGCGCCTCGGCGATCAGCACCTCGTCCTCGACGATCAGCACCCGGATCATCGATCCTCGACCTCCCCGGAATCGTGACGTCGCGCCCGGCGCGGCAGCGGGACCTCGACCACCAGCATGCCCGCGAGCGAGGGCTCGGTGTGCAGACGGCCACCGTGTCGCGTGACGATCTGCGCGACCAGCGCCAGCCCCAGACCGCGCTGTCGGGCCGGTCGTCCGTCCACCGGTTTGGTGGAGTACCCGCGTGTCGTCGCCTGGGCGAGGGCGTCGGGATCCATACCCGGGCCGCTGTCGGCCACCCGGATCACCAGCATCGAATCCTCTTCCGTCACCGTCACTTCCACCCAGGGGCGGGCGTCGCCCTCCGATCGAGCGGCGTCGATCGCGTTGTCCACCAGATTGCCGACCACCGTGACGAGTTCGAGTGGTCCGAGCGCCGTCGCCGGTCCCAGCGCGGTGTCCTCGGTGACGGTCAGTTCGACACCCTGCTGCGCCGCCTCGGTCACCTTGCCGAGCAGCAGCGCGGCCAGCGCGGGTTCGTGTACGGCCGCGGTGAGCCGGTCGATGAGGTGCTGTGAGGTGGTGAGTTCGGCGGTCGTGAACGCGACGGCCTCGTCGGTGCGGCCCAGCTCGACCATCGTGACGATCGTGTGCAGGCGGTTCGCGTACTCGTGCGCCTGTGCGCGCAGCGACTCCGCGACGCTGCGCGCGGAATCGAGTTCGCCCAGGACACTTTGCAACTCGGTGTGGTCGCGCAGTGTCACCACGGTCCCGATCCGTCGACCCTCCCACAGGACGGGAGCCCGGCCCACCACCAGCAGCCGGTCGGCGGTCACGTGCACCTCGTCCTGTTCGCCGTCGGCGTCGGGGCCGATGCGCCGCAGCGTCTCGGGCAGCTGGTCCGGCGTGATCGGACCGTCGGGCAGCCACAGCAGGCGTCGCGCCTCGTCGTTCACGACGTCCACGCGGACCCGCCCGTCGCGATCGCGACCGAACACGATCAGGCCCTCGCCGATCGACCGGAGCACCGCGTCGTGGTGCTCGTACAGTCGGCGCAACTGGTCGGGGTCGAGTCCGAGGGTCTGCCGGCGCAGGCGACGGCTCACCAGAGCGGCGCCGACGGCCGCGATCACCACCGCGACCGCGGCGATCCCCAACATCGAGGGCACCCCCTGTGCGAACTGCTCACCGACGCGCTCACGCGTGACACCCACCGACACCAGACCCACCACTTGCCCGTCCGACTCCACCGGAGCGACCGCGCGGATCGACGGCCCGAGCGAACCGGTGTACGTCTCGGTGAACGTCTCGCCGGCCAGGGCCTGCTCGATGTGGCCCTCGAAACGCTGCCCGATCAGCGTCGGGTCCGGGTGCGTGAAACGCGTGCGGTCGGGTGCCATGACGACGATGAAGTCCGTCCCGGTCGCGTCCCGGATGCGTTCGACCTCGGGCTGGAGCGCTGAGGTCGGGTCGGGGCCACGCAGCGCGGCGATCGTCGCGTCGGACAGTGCGAGGGTCTCTGCGACGTGTGTCACCTCGCGGCGGGTGGCGTCGTCGGAGTCCCGCCGTTCGTCGATGATCGCGAACGCCGATCCGGCCGCGATGACCAGCGCCAACACCACCAGCTGCAGGAGGAGTAGCTGACGCGCGACGCTCATCGGTCGGCGGGAGGTGCCGAGGGGCACGTGAATCCTCTCGTGAAACTAATGAACACAAACTTCTCCGCGGCCTCGTCGGGTACCAGCATTCACAAGCGAGTCGGCGTGACCCCGATCACTCGAAGATCAACCGAGTCGACTCGTCGCGCAATCCATCCGACCAAGAGGACACCGCATGAGCACGAGTGCAGCAGGGACGCCGGGGCCGGCGCAACCCGTCGAGAGCAAGAAGACGCGTGACCGTACGCACTGGCTCTACGTCGGCGTCGTGGTCGCCGTCGTCGCCGGTGTACTCGTCGGCTGGCTCGCGCCGGACGCGGGCAAGTCGCTCGGCGTGCTCGGCACGATGTTCGTGGACCTGATCAAGATGATGATCAGCCCGGTGATCTTCTGCACCATCGTGCTCGGCATCGGCTCGGTGCGCGCGGCCGCGAGCGTCGGCAAGGTCGGTGGCCTCGCCCTCGCGTACTTCATCGGCATGTCCACCGTCGCGCTCGGCATCGGCCTGGTCGTCGGCAACCTGCTCAACCCGGGCAGCGGGCTCGACATCACGCCGGACACCGCGAGCACCGGGGCCGCGCTCGCCGAGAAGGCACACGCGGCGGGCGGCACGATGGACTTCGTCGCGTCGATCATCCCGACGTCGCTGCTGTCGTCGCTCACCGCGGGCAGCGTGCTGCAGACCCTGTTCGTCGCGCTGCTCGTCGGCTTCGGACTGCAGGCGATGGGCAAGCAGGGCGAGCCCGTGCTCCGCGGCATCGGCTACGTGCAGAAGCTGGTCTTCAAGGTGCTGTCGATGATCCTGTGGCTGGCGCCGATCGGTGCCTTCGGCGCGATCGCCAACGTCGTCGGGCAGACCGGACTCGGGGCCGTCGTCCAGCTGGGTGCGCTCATGCTCGGCTTCTACCTGACGTGCCTGATCTTCGTGTTCGGCGTCCTGGGCAGCATCCTGCGGGCTTTCGCCGGGATCTCGATCTTCAAGTTGGTGCGCTACCTCGCCCGCGAGTACCTGCTGATCTTCGCGACCTCGTCGTCGGAGTCCGCGTTGCCCCGGCTCATCGCGAAGATGGAGCACGTCGGCGTCGAGCGCACCACCGTCGGCGTCGTGGTGCCCACCGGGTACTCGTTCAACCTCGACGGCACCGCGATCTACCTGACGATGGCGTCGATCTTCATCGCCGACGCCATGGGACAACCGCTGGCCCTGCCCGAACAGCTGTCGCTGCTGGTGTTCATGATCATCGCGTCGAAGGGTGCGGCAGGCGTCAGCGGCGCCGGACTGGCCACCCTCGCGGGCGGTCTGCAGAGCCATCGACCCGAACTCCTCGACGGCGTCGGCCTCATCGTCGGTATCGACCGTTTCATGTCGGAAGCCCGTGCCGTCACCAACTTCTCGGGCAACGCCGTCGCCACCCTGCTCGTCGGCACCTGGACCAAGTCCGTCGACACCGAGCGGGTCCGGGCCGTCCTCGACGGTGAGATTCCGTTCGACGAATCGACCATGGTGGACGACCACGACCCGCAGTCGCCGGCGGACGAGGCACCGGCCCGGCCGACCGTCGTGCCCACCACGGCCGCCGATCGCGAACTGGCCAGCGCCTGACGTATGCCCGAACCGGTCACACGGCGTCCCGACCTTCGCTAGCGTGCCGCGCATGATCACCACCGCCGTCTGGGGCACCGGCAACGTCGGACGCGCGGCGATCCGCGCCGTGCACGCCAATCCCCGCCTGCAGTTGTCCGCGGTCGTCGTGCACGACCCCGCCAAGGTGGGCCGCGACGCCGGCGACCTCGGGGACGTCGGCGTCGACACGGGCGTGTCGGCCACCGACGACGTCGAGGCGGTCCTCGCGTCCCGGCCCGACGCGGTCGTGTACGCGGCGTCCGGCGACATCCGCCCCGACGACGCGCTCGCCGACATCGTGCGCATCCTGCGCACGGGCGCGGTGGTGGTGACGCCGTCGGTGTACGCGCTGTACGACCACCGCAGCGCGCCGCCGGAGGTGCGGCAACCGGTGCTCGACGCGATCGGCGCGGCGGGCGGGTCGCTGTTCGTCTCCGGGGTCGATCCGGGCTGGGGCAACGACGTCCTGCCGCTGTTGCTCAGCGGTCTGGGGTCCGTCGTGGACGTGCTCCGCTGCCAGGAGATCTTCGACTACTCCACGTACGACCAGCCCGACTCGGTGCGCTATCTCGTCGGGATGGGCCAGCCGATGGACTACGAACCGCCGATGATCGCGCCGTCGGTGCCGACCATGGTGTGGGGTGGGCAGATCCGGCTGATGGCGCGGGCGCTCGGTGTCGATCTCGACGAGATCCGCGAGACCGTGCAGCGGCGGCCCCTCGAGTCCGACGTCACCACCGCGACGATGGGTGATTTCGCGGCCGGCACCCAGGGCGCGCTGCGCTTCGAGGTGCAGGGCGTCGTCGGGGGAGTGCCGCGGATCGTCGTCGAGCACGTCACCAGGATCCACCCCTCGTGCGCGACCGACTGGCCGATGCCGCCCGACGGTGGCGCCGGAGCGCACCGGGTGATCGTCGAGGGCCGGCCGCGGATCGAGGTCTCCGTGGAGGCCACCGACGAGGGCGGTAGCCGGGCTGCGGGCGGCAACGCGACGGCTGTCGGACGCCTCGTGGGCGCGATCGACTGGCTCGTCGAAGCCGAACCGGGACTGTACGACGCCCTCGACGTGCCGCTACGGCCTACGCCCGCACTGGGATTTTCGGCGACAGGACCCGCCGCGGCGGGCACACTGGGGGCAACCGGAAGGATCGAGCAATGAGAATCGACATTCCCGAGGGCAAGGACCCGGTCGGCTACGTGTGGGGCGAACTGGTGCCCGAGATCGGCATCCCCGCGTCCAAACTGTCGCTGGCGGTCTACGCGAAATCCACACTGGGACTGCGCGAATTCGAGGCCGCGCGGCTGCGTATCGCCCAGATCAACGGCTGCATCGTGTGCATGGACTGGCGCACGGACCGCGACGGCGAGAAGGTCGAGGACGGATTCTTCGAGGCCGTCGAGAACTGGCGCACCACAGATGCGTTCGACGACCGGACCCGCCTGGCCGCCGAGTACGCGCAGCGGTACGCGCTCGATCACCACAACCTCGACGACGAGTTCTGGGCGCGGATGACCGAGCACTACAGCCAGCGCGAGATCGTTGAGCTGAGCATGTGCATCGGGTCGTGGATCGCGTCCGGGCGCCTCAACCACGTCCTCGGCCTCGACACGGTGTGCGCGCTGCCGGAACTCTGACGCTTGTCGGACCCACGCGCTAGCGTCCGGTCATGGCACTCACACTCGGCATGATCACGATCGACTCCACCGACCCCGGACCGCTCGCGAAGTGGTGGGCGGACCTCACCGGCGGCACGATCGAGCAGGAGAACGACGGCTGGTTCTACATGGTCGGAATCCCCGGCTGGAACCAGAAACTGGGCTTCCAGAAGGTGGACGACCCCACCCCCGGCAAGAACCGCCAGCACATGGACCTCGGTTCGGGCGATCTCGACGCCGAGGTCGAGCGGGTCCTCGCGGCCGGCGCCACCGAGGTGCACCGCGAGAACATGGACGGCTTCCGCTGGGTCACGTTCGCCGACCCCCAGGGCAACCAGTTCTGCGTCTCGGGAGCCCACTGAGTCGTCTCGGGAGCTCACTGAGTCCGGAACGCGGTACTGCCATGATGGTCGGTATGCCATCGATGACACAGGCAGACGCCCAGGGATTGTGTTCGTTCGTCGACGCTTCGCCGTCGCCGTTCCACGTGTGTGCAACGGTGGCGTCGGAGCTGTCCGCGAACGGCTTCACCGAGTTGCAGGAGACGGACGCGTGGCCGTCGGCGCCCGGCCGGTACTACCTGGTCCGCGGCGGTTCCCTCATCGCGTGGAGCACCGAGGGCGTGTCGGCCGGCCCGGCGTCGCCGTTCCGCATCGTCGGCGGGCACACCGACAGCCCGAACCTGCGGGTCAAGCAGCACCCCGACCTCGTCTCGGCGGGCTGGCAGCTGGTCGGTCTCGAGCCGTACGGCGGGGCGTGGCTCAACTCGTGGCTCGACCGCGACCTCGGCATTTCGGGGCGACTCAGTGTCCGCGCCGGTGACGCCGTGCAGGAGGTGCTGGTCCGTGTGGACCGGCCCATCCTGCGGGTGCCGCAGCTGGCGATTCACCTGTCCGAGGAACGCAAGGGTGTGCAGCTGGATCCGCAGCGTCACCTCAATGCGGTGTGGGGCACCGGCAGCGAGCCGCGCTCGTTCATCGGGTTCCTCGCCGACGAAGCCGGGGTGGCCGCCGACGCGGTCCTCGGCTGGGAGCTGATGACCCACGACCTGGCGCCGTCGACGGTGGTGGGCGAGGACGCGTCGCTGGTGAGTGCGCCGCGCCTCGACAATCAGGGCACCTGCTACGCCGGGACGCAGGCATTACTCGCCGCCGTCGCCGAGCCCGGCGACTCCACGCCGGTCCTCGCGCTCTTCGACCACGAGGAGGTCGGCAGCATGTCCGACCGGGGTGCGTTCTCGGACCTGCTGAACTCGGTGCTCGAGCGCATCGTGCTGCTGCGCGGCGGCGGACGCGAGGACTTCCTGCGCGCGATGTCCGGGTCGGTGTGTGCGTCGGGCGACATGGCGCACGCGACGCACCCCAACTACCCGGATCGGCACGAGCCCGCACACCGGATCGCGATCAACGGCGGGCCGGTGCTCAAGGTCAACCAGAGCCTGCGTTACGCGTCGGATGCGGCCGGCGCAGCCGAATTCGCGCTGGCCTGCGATCGTGCCGGGGTGCCGCTGCAGCGGTACGTGCATCGTGCGGACCTGCCGTGCGGGTCCACCATCGGTCCCATCACCGCGTCGCGGACCGGTCTGTCGACCGTGGACGTCGGGGCGCCGCAGCTTGCGATGCACTCTGCCCGGGAGTTGATGGGTGCCCGGGACGTCGGGATGTACGCCGACGCCCTCGCGGCTTTCCTGACGCCGGTGCGGTAGCTCTGCCGGTCCGGTCGGGGCGGCGTGCGCGACGGTGCGCGGTGGGTGCGCAGCGCGTCGGCGCCCCCGGCTAGACTTTGCCCTGGCAGTCCGCCGCCCGGCCTGCCCATTCGATCCCAGAGGGAAGGGACCACACGCCCCGTGTCTCCGCAGGTAGATACCGTCACCAACGCTTCCGCGACTCCCGACGTCGCTCAGCCGTTCAAGGAGCTGGGCCTCAAGGACGACGAGTACGCCCGCATCAAGGAGATTCTCGGCCGCCGTCCCACCGACGCCGAGCTCGCGATGTACTCGGTGATGTGGAGCGAGCACTGCTCGTACAAGTCCTCGAAGGTCCATCTCAAGTACTTCGGTGAGACCACGACCGACGAGATGCGCGCGTCGATGCTCGCGGGGATCGGCGAGAACGCCGGCGTCGTCGACATCGGGGACGGCTGGGCGGTCACGTTCAAGGTCGAGTCGCACAACCACCCGTCGTACATCGAGCCCTACCAGGGCGCAGCGACCGGCGTCGGCGGCATCGTCCGCGACATCATGGCGATGGGCGCGCGTCCGATCGCGGTCATGGACCAGCTGCGCTTCGGTGCCGCGGACCACGCCGACACCCGCCGCGTCGTCGACGGCGTCGTGCGCGGCATCGGCGGCTACGGCAACTCCCTCGGCCTGCCCAACGTCGGCGGCGAGACCGTGTTCGACTCCTCGTACCAGGGCAACCCGCTCGTGAACGCGCTGTGCGCGGGCGCGATGCGCGTCGAGGACCTACACCTGGCATTCGCGTCCGGCGCCGGTAACAAGATCATCCTGTTCGGGGCGCGCACCGGCCTCGACGGCATCGGCGGCGTCTCCGTCCTCGCGTCCGAGACGTTCGACGACAGCGCCGGCGGCCGCCCCAAGAAGCTGCCCGCCGTCCAGGTCGGCGACCCGTTCACCGAGAAGGTGCTCATCGAGTGCTGCCTCGACCTGTACCGCGAGAAGCTGGTCGTCGGCATCCAGGACCTCGGTGGTGCCGGCCTGTCCTGCGCGACGTCCGAGCTGGCGGCGGCCGGCGACGGCGGCATGCACATCGACCTCGACCTGGTCCCGACGCGTGCCACCGGCATGACCCCCGCCGAGGTGCTCTCCAGCGAGTCGCAGGAGCGCATGTGCGCGGTCGTCGCCCCCGAGAACGTCGACGCGTTCATGGAGGTCTGCAAGAAGTGGGACGTCCTGGCCACCGTGATCGGTGAGGTCACCGACGGCGAGCATCTCGTCATCGACTGGCACGGCGAGACCGTCGTCGACGCCCCGGCCAACACCATCGCCCACGAGGGCCCGGTGTACGAGCGCCCGGTCGCGCGCCCCGACACGCAGGACGCGCTGATCGCCGACACCACTGCGAACCTGAAGCGCCCCGAGACGGCGGACGAGCTGAAGGCCACGCTGCTGAAGATGATCTCCTCGCCGGCGCTGTGCAGCCGCAAGTGGATCACCGAGCAGTACGACCGTTACGTGCGCGGCAACACCGTGCTCGCGGAGAACGCCGACGGCGGCGTCGTCCGCATCGACGAGGAGACCGGACGCGGCATCGCGCTCGCCACCGACGCATCGGGCCGTTACACGATGCTCGACCCCTACGCCGGTGCGCAGCTCGCGCTGGCCGAGGCGTACCGCAACGTCGCCGTCACCGGCGCGACCCCGAAGGCCGTCTCCAACTGCCTCAACTTCGGTTCGCCGGAGGATCCGGGTGTCATGTGGCAGTTCCAGCAGGCCGTGCGCGGCCTGGCGGACGGTTGCGCGCAGCTCGGTATCCCGGTCACGGGCGGCAACGTCAGTTTCTACAACCAGACGGGTTCGACCGCGATCCTGCCGACGCCGGTCGTCGCCGTCCTCGGTGTGATCGACGACGTGCACCGTCGTATCCCGACCGGCCTGGGCCTCGAGCCCGGTGAGACGTTGATCCTGTTGGGGGAGACCCGTGACGAGTTCGACGGCTCCATCTGGGCGCAGGTCGAGCACGGTCACCTCGGCGGTGTCCCGCCGAAGGTCGACCTCGAGCGTGAGCGCCTGCTGGCGGACATCCTGCTCGCGGGGTCGCGGGACGGCCTGATCTCGGCCGCACACGACCTGTCCGAGGGTGGTCTCGCACAGGCCGTCGTCGAGGCCGCGCTGGCCGGCGAGACCGGCTGCCGGATCCTGCTGCCCGAGGGCGAGGACCCGTTCGTGACGCTGTTCTCCGAGTCGGCCGGTCGCGTGCTGGTCGCGGTGCCGCGCACCGAGGAAACTCGCTTTACCGGTATGTGCACGGCCCGTAACCTCCCGTGGGTGCGTATCGGTGTGGTCGACGAGGGTTCCGATTCCGTCGAGGTCCAGGGTCAGTTCTCGGTGACCATGGCCGAGCTGCGCGAGGCACACGAGGCGACGCTTCCGGCACTGTTCGGGTGATGCGTGACGGACTCGGGGATCGAACGGGAGGCGGTCGCTGAGCTGCGGGAGGACCCGCAGCCCTCGACCCCTGCCGTCCCCGGGTTCGACCAGCGCCACCCGTTCGTCCTCTGGGCGTGGGGCCTGCTGAAGCTCGATTTCACCGGCATCGCCTTCGCGTCGCTCTTCTTCTGCTGGTCGTTGACGCCATCGCTGCTGCCGCGCGACTGGCTCTATCAGGGGCTGATCGGCGGCATCAATGCCGCCTTCGGCTACGCGGTCGGCACCGCGATCGGCTGGCTCGTGTACGAGTTCGGGCTCGCGCGCCGGCCGTGGTGGCCGCTTCCGGACCGGTACATGCGCGCCATCAAGGTGCTGGTACCCGTGGTGTCGGCGCTCGCCGCGATCACGATGCTCATCTATTCGGCCGGCTGGCAACGGGAACTGTCGGCGCTGATGAACGCCGAGGGCACCACCACCACCGGCTACATCCGCACCGGGGGACTGAGTCTGCTGGTGGCGGCGGCACTCATCTCACTGTGGCGCGTGCTGCGCGACCTCGTCCGCTGGGTCGCCCGCCAGCTCAACAAGTGGCTGAAGATCCCGCGGCCCGCCGCATCGGCGGCCGGGTTCGCCGTCGTCCTGGTGCTCGTGTTCATGTTGGTCGACGGCATCCTGCTGCGGGTCGGATACGGCGTCGTCAACTCGATCTTCAGTCTGCAGAACAACGAGACGCGGCCCGGCGCGGTGCAGCCGATCCTGCCCGAGAAGTCGGGAAGTCCGGCGTCGGCCGCGCCGTGGGACACCCTCGGGTTCGAGGGCCGCAACTTCGTCTCCGGCGGTATCCACGCCGACGCACTCACCGCCGCCAACGGCGCACCCGCCAAGGAGCCGATCCGGGTGTACGCGGGTCTCGAGACCGCCGACGACACGGCCGCCCGCATGGACGTCGTGCTGGACGAGCTCGAGCGGACCAAGGCCTTCGAACGCAAGACGCTCGTCATCATCCCGACCACCGGAACCGGCTGGGTCAATCCCACCGCCGCGCAGGCGATCGAACTCGTCGAGAACGGCGACAGCGCTCTCGTCGCGGCCCAGTACTCGTACATGCCGAGCTGGATCTCGTTCGTCGCCGACCGCGGCCGGGCCGCCGTCGCCGGCAACGCGCTGATCCGGGCGGTGCACGACCGGTGGCTCACCAAACCGGAGGCCACCCGCCCCAAGTTGTACGTGTACGGCGAGAGCCTCGGCACCCAGGCCGGCGAGGGCGCGTTCGACGGCCTCGCCGACATCCGGGAGACCGTCGACGGTGTGCTGTGGGTGGGCCCGCCCAACGCGAACCCGCTGTGGAGCGCGCTCACCGAGCGCCGCGACCCCGGCACACCCGAGGTGCAGCCGGTGTACGCCGACGGGCTCGTCGTACGGTTCGCCGACGACGCCGACGCGATCCCCGGCAGCCCCGGACCGTGGCTCGAGCCGCGAGTGCTCTACATCCAGCACCCGTCGGATCCGGTGGTGTGGTGGTCGCCGGACCTGGCCTTCTCACGACCCGACTGGCTTTCGGAGCCACCCGGTTTCGACCGGTTGCCGTCGATGAAGTGGTTCCCGTTCGTCACGTTCTGGCAGGTGAGTGCGGACCTCGCGAACGCGGCCGGCGTCCCGGACGGGCACGGGCACAACTACGGCACCGTCATCCTCGACGGCTGGGTCGCGGTCACGTCCCCGGACGGCTGGACGCCGGCCGACACCGAACGGGTGCGTGGCGTGCTCGAGTCGTTGCGTGGCCACGACGGGCCCGAGAAGTGAGACGCGCGGCGGCGCTCGGGTTCGGCGCGGCGCTCGTCGCCTGGAACAACGGTGTGTTGCCTGCGCTGCGGCTGTCGTCGCGGCACCGGGCGATCGCGGGCACGGTGGTGGCCGCGGCCGCGACAGCGGCCGGGTCCGCCTGCGGTCTGCGCCGGGACGAACTGGGGTTGGGCAACCTCCGGGCCGGATTGCGCTGGGGGAGTGCGGCTGCCGCCCTCCCCGTGGTCGGCTACGCGGTCGCGCTGGCCGTGCCGTCGCTGCACGACCGTTTCGTCGTTCCCGACGACGTGCGGGACGACTTCGGCGAATGGGTGTCGGCGCACATCCCGTTCGGCACCGTCGCGACGGAGGAGTTGCTGTTCCGCGGACTGCTCACGGCGGTCACCGAACGGGCGTTCCCGCCGGCGGGGGCGACCGCGATCCGCGCGGTCACGTTCGGGCTGTGGCACGTACATCCTGCGCACGTCGCGGACGACTCGGTGCCGGGCACCGTCGCGTTCACCGCGGCGGCGTCCCTCGTGTTCGACTGGCTGCGCGCCCGCAGCGGCAGCCTGCTCGCGCCCGCGCTGCTGCACCTGGCCGTCAATGCCGGCGGCGCGCTGCTGCTGCGCCGCATCCAGGTGACCACCGGGGCCCGCGAGGTGCCGCTGCCGCCGGTGTGACGGGTGTCAGGGCAACTGCGCCATGCCGTACACGTGGTCGGTGCGGACACGCAGCACCTGCCGGCGCTCGTCGACCATGGCGCGCCGGAACTCCTCCCAGTCCTCGTGCTCGCGCCCCGTGGCCGTCCGGTAGACGTCGACGAGTTCGTCGGTCGCGGCGTCGTGCGGATCGGCGGCCACCGTGGACAGGTCCGCATCGCCCTCGACGACGGCGTAACTCCAGAAGTCGGGTGCACTCACGTGCAGTGACACCCGGGGATCGCGCGCCGCGTTGCGGGTCTTCGCGCGATCGGCGGTGACCGAGACCCGGGCGATGCGGGTGTCCGGATCCCACGCGTACAGGACGTTGGACAACTGCGGACGGCCGTCGTGCTTGACGGTCGCGAGGACGGCCTTGTTCTGTGACGCAACGAGTTCGAGAAGCGGGCGTTGCGTGTCGACGTCGGTGCTCATGGCTCGTGCAACCGCGGTGTCGGCGGGGTTGTTCCGGCCGGTAGATTCGGTGCCCATGCCAGCCCGTCGTGCCGTCGATCCCGCCGAACTCCGCAGCGCGTTGCTCGCCGTCGGCCCGTGGCTGCGCGGTGAGTCCCCGGACAAGCCCGCCCGCGCCGAGCTCGCCGCCGCGGTCCGCCTCAGCGCCCGGACCCTCGAACAGATCGCACCCGGATCGAGCGTCGAGGTGCGGGTGCCGCCGTTCGTCGCGGTGCAGTGCGTCGAGGGGCCGCGGCACACCCGCGGCACACCGCCGAACGTCGTCGAGACGGACCCGCGGACCTGGCTGTCGCTCGCCACCGGACTGCTCGGATTCGACGACGCGGTCGCGAACGGATCACTCGGTGCGTCCGGCGGGCGGGCAGGGGAGATCGCGCACTGGTTGCCACTGCTCCGTCTGTGACTCGAGTCTCATCGGCGTGATCCTGTGCACCGATCGTCGATCTCGCGCCGAGCGGTAGTTAGAATGGGGCACGCCCCCCCGCACCGAATCCCCTTAGGGAGCGCTTGCCGTGACTCGTGCCGAACTGTCGGTCAACAGTCGGAATCTTCTCGCTACGACCGCACCAGACGAGGACGAGAACGAACCTCGCGAAGAGTGCGGCGTCTTCGGTGTCTGGGCGCCGGGCGAGGACGTTGCCAAGCTGACGTACTACGGGCTCTACGCCCTCCAGCACCGCGGCCAGGAGGCCGCCGGTATCGCCGTCGCCGACGGCTCGCAGGTGCTGGTGTTCAAGGACCTCGGTCTGGTCAGCCAGGTGTTCGACGAGCAGACCCTGGGCGCCATGCCGGGGCACGTCGCCGTCGGCCACTGCCGTTACTCGACGACCGGCTCGACCACGTGGGAGAACGCGCAGCCGATCTTCCGCACCACCGCCGCCGGCACCGGTGTCGCGCTCGGCCACAACGGCAACCTCGTCAACACGGCCGAACTCGCGCAGCGCGCGCGGGAGGCCGGTCTTGTCGACGAGAAGCGTCCGGGTGCCGCGACGTCGGACTCGGACATCGTGGGTGCGCTGCTCGCGCACGCCGCGGCCGACAGCACGATCGAGCAGGCCGCGATGAAGCTGCTGCCGACGCTGCGCGGTGCGTTCTGCCTGACGTTCATGGACGAGCACACGCTGTACGCGGCGCGCGATCCGCACGGCATCCGTCCGCTGTGCCTCGGGCGCCTCGACCGCGGCTGGGTGGTCGCGAGCGAGACCGCCGCACTCGACATCGTCGGCGCGTCGTTCGTGCGCGAGATCGAGCCCGGTGAGCTGCTCGCGATCGACGCCGACGGCGTCCGGTCCTCGCGTTTCGCGAACCCCGAGCCCAAGGGCTGCGTGTTCGAGTACGTCTACCTGGCCCGCCCCGACAGCGTGATCTCCGGCCGTTCGGTGCACTCGACGCGCGTCGAGATCGGTCGCCGCCTCGCCAAGGAGCACCCCGCCGAGGGCGACCTGGTGATCCCGGTGCCGGAGTCCGGCACCCCCGCCGCGGTCGGCTACGCGCAGGGCTCGGGCATTCCGTACGGCCAGGGTCTGATGAAGAACGCCTACGTGGGCCGCACCTTCATCCAGCCGTCGCAGACCATCCGTCAGCTCGGCATCCGGCTCAAGCTCAACCCGCTCAAGGAAGTCATCCGAGGTAAGCGCCTGGTCGTCGTCGACGACTCGATCGTCCGCGGCAACACCCAGCGCGCGCTGATCCGGATGCTCCGCGAGGCCGGTGCACTCGAGATCCACGTCCGCATCGCGTCGCCGCCGGTCAAGTGGCCGTGCTTCTACGGTATCGACTTCGCGTCGCCCGCCGAACTCATCGCGAACGGTGCCGAGGGCAGCGGCGTCAACGCCACCTTCGACGAGATGCTCGAGGGTGTGCGCCGGTCGATCGGCGCCGATTCGCTCGGCTACATCTCGATCGACGGCATGGTCGCGGCTACCGAGCAGCCCCGGTCGCGTCTGTGCGCTGCGTGCTTCGACGGCACCTACCCGATCGCGCTGCCGGAAGGCGGCATCGGCAAGAACGTCCTCGAGGGGATGTTGGAGTCGGCTGCGGGCGCCTCGTTCAGTCACGACAACGACAATGCGGACGCGCTGTCTCGCCCCTAGTTCGCAGGACGCTGCCGGAGTGCGCATCGCACTCCGGTAACGTTAGGGCGCAATCGAGGTGATTGCGCCTGTACACGTATGCCCGACGACGGCTGGCGCCGAAGTCGGGCATTCACCGAGATCAAGGCTGGAGCCAGAAACCGATGACCGAGGACAGTACCCGCACGCAGGGCGCTTCGTACGCCGCCGCCGGAGTGGACATCGAGGCGGGCGACCGGGCAGTCGAGCTGTTCGCCCCGCTGGCGAAGAAGGCCAGCCGCCCCGAGGTGATGGGTGGCCTCGGCGGGTTCGCCGGCCTGTTCTCGCTCAAGGGCGACTACAAGGAGCCGCTGCTCGCAGCGTCCACCGACGGTGTCGGCACCAAGCTGGCCGTCGCGCAGGCGATGGACAAGCACGACACGGTCGGCCTCGACCTCGTCGCCATGGTGGTCGACGACCTCGTCGTGTGCGGTGCCGAGCCGCTGTTCCTGCAGGACTACATCGCTGTCGGGCGCGTCGTGCCCGAGCGGGTGGCGGAGATCGTCGGCGGCATCGCCGAGGGCTGCATCCAGGCCGGCTGCGCGCTGCTCGGTGGCGAGACGGCGGAGCACCCCGGCGTAATGGCCGACGGTGACTACGACATCTCCGCGACCGGCGTCGGCGTCGTCGAGGCCGATCAGGTCCTCGGCCCCGACCGGGTCCGTCCGGGCGACGTCGTCATCGGAATGGGCGCGTCGGGCCTGCACTCCAACGGCTACTCGCTGGCCCGCAAGGTGCTGCTCGAGATCGACCGGATGTCGCTGACCGGCCACGTCGACGAGTTCGGCCGCACCCTGGGCGAGGAGCTCCTCGAGCCCACCAAGATCTATGCCAAGGACTGCCTGGCCCTCGCGGCCGAGACGGATGTGCGCACCTTCTGCCACGTCACCGGCGGCGGTCTCGCGAACAACCTGGCGCGCGTCATGCCGAAGGGTCTCGTCGCCGAGCTGGACCGCGGCACCTGGAGCCCGGCCCCTATCTTCACGATGATCGCGCAGCGCGGCCGTGTCGAGCGCGCCGAGATGGAGCAGACGTTCAACATGGGCGTCGGCATGGTCGCGATCGTCGCGCCCGAGGACGTCGACCGCGCGATGGCGGTGCTCACCGCACGCCACATCGACTGCTGGACACTCGGCACCGTCAAGAAGGCATCGGACGGCGACGCCGCGCGTGCGCTGCTGCTGGGCGATCACCCGCGCTTCTGACGCACCTCTACACCCCGTACGTCCCCGGCGCCTCGAAGGAGGAGCCGGGGACGTCGTGTTCTCGGTGTCGTTCCGGACGGCTGGTGCCGTCGGCGTCGTTCCGGAGCGTTACGGCCACCGCCGGATACCACGAAATGAGGGGGAGCCGGGCGGCTCCCCCTCATTGCGAGGTGTGTCAGGCGACGTCAGTACGACAGTCAACGACGCCAGTCGTCGTAGTCGTCCTCGTCCCAGCGCGAGCGAGAATCCTCGTCGGCGCGCTTGTCCGCGATCACTCCGCCATTGCGGGGTGAGCCAGATGCTCCGCCGTTCGAGAGCTCTCGTTGCAAGCTGTCGAAATCCGTGGACGGCGAGCTGTATTTGAGCTCCCGTGCAACCTTGGTCTGCTTTGCCTTAGCCCGGCCGCGGCCCATGGCTGACCCCCTCGCGCTTTCGCGGGGCGGCCTGGGGAATTTGGCGGCCCCGCGTTGAGTGTTGATGTTTTCCTGACCCACACTCTAGCGTGCAAAACTCGCTTCCGCCTCCACGTATGGTCCCCAGCGGTGTCTGATTAGTCTCACCGGGCCTGTGAGCTGCCGCTATGTCCGATTTGTGCAGGCTGGAACACGCCGGGAACGGCGCGGATCGTGCCGACCCGGGCGCTTCCACCCAGCACCGGCTGCGAGGCCAGCGCGGCGTGGTCCTCGGACCAGTTCACCCCGAGTCGGTGCAGCAGCGCGGCGGTCAGCGGCAGGCGGGCCCGCTCGTGCCCGTCGTCGATCTTGAAGGCGAAGGCGGTTCCGTCCTCGAGTGCGCCGGCGTGGACGCCGTCCGCTCCGGCCTTGCACAGCAGTCCGGGGACGGCGGGCATCAGTCGTGCGTCGTCGCGTCCGGTCCCCGAGATCACGTGCGGGTGCGCGCGGATCGCGTCGGCGACCGCACGTTCGGGAGTTCCGGGGTCGGCGGTGACGAGACGACCGAACGCGCGCGCGAGGTTCGTGAGGGAGACCGGGATGATCGGCAGACCGCAGCCGTCGATGCCGAGTTCGGTTTCCGGTTCGCCGGTGAGATCCGCGATCGTTTCGATGACGACCTGTTGCAGCGGGTGCGTCGGATCGAGGTAGGAGTCGAGCGGCCAGTCGTTCGCGACGCACGCCGCGAGCATCGCCGCGTGCTTGCCGGAGCAGTTCATGTAGACGGCCCGGCGCGGGGCGCCGGCCGCGAGGACCTCGGCTCGGGCCTGCTCGTTCCCCGGCAGGTCCGGCGGGCACAGCAACCGGCTCTCCTCGAGCCCGGTGTGCTCGAGGAGGCGCTCCACCAGTTCGACGTGCGCGGCCTCGCCCTCGTGCGACGCCGAGGCGATCGCCAGTTCCTCGGTCGAACGCGGCACGAAGCCGGCGCGCAGCAGGGCGACCGCTTGCATGGGCTTGTTCGACGAGCGCGGGTAGATCGGGGTGTGCACCTCGCCGAGTTCCACGCTCGTCGTGCCGTCGGGGGCCAGCACGACGAGCGATCCGCGGTGTACGCATTCGCGGAACCCGGATCGGACGACTTCCACCAGTTCGACGCTCACGACGGCACCTGTTCCTCGAGACGGTTCAAGAACTTGCGGATGCGGGTGGCCGCCCCGTCCGCGAGATCGCCGGGGGCGGCCAGGAGTGCGCGCAGCCGGGCCGGATCGGCGCCGGTGAACACGTCGCGGACGGTCACCCCGTGCTCCGGGACGGACACGATCTGCACCGGGTCTCCGGCCTGCAGCCGGCCCGGTGTGAGCACCCGCAGATAGGCGCCGACGTCGGCGCGTCCGGTGAAGCGCCTGACCCACTGCGGCTCACCGGTCCAGTGCGCGAAGGTCCCGCACGGCACGCGGGGTTCGGTGACCTCGAGCTCGGTGGTCCCGATACGCCAGCGGGTGCCGATCACCGCGTCGGTCGTCGCCACGCCGGTAACCCGCAGGTTCTCCCCGAACCAGCCGGCCGGCAGTTCCCGACCCAGTTCGTCGCTCCACCGCCCGGCTTCCTCCGCGGAGTACGCGTAGACGGCCTTGTCGCGGCCTCCGTGGAACTTCGTGTCGCACACGTGGTCGCCGGTCAGCCCGCCGGTCTCGACGCGTACCGGGCCGATCACCGGTCGCTTGTCGATGGCTGTGCGCGGCGAGCGCCGGCTGGGTGCGTCCAGCTCGGCGAACACGACGCACACCGCCTCTACCCGGCCGGTCACCCGCGCCCGCGCAGCCGATCCACGGCGGCGCGGCCGGCCTGGACCTCGTCGTGCTGCGGGACCGAGTCCGCGTCGATGGCGGCGGCACACGGGCCCGCGTCGAGCGCGGTGTCGACCGGCACCGATCGCTTCACGAGGGCGAGCGCGATCGGCCCGTCCTCGAAGTGGTCGACGACGGTGCCGACCCGGCCCACGGCGCGACCGGCGGCGGTGAGGGTCTCGCCCACCTCGGGGCGGCCTTCGGCCGAGCCGTCGAGGTGCAGCATCACCAGGTGGCGCGGCGGCTTGCCGAGGTTGTGGACCCGCGCAACGGTCTCCTGGCCGCGGTAGCAGCCCTTCTCGAGATGCACGGCGCCGTGCTCGGCGGGGCCCCCGATCCAGCCGACCTCGTGGGGGATGGTGCGGTCGTCGGTGTCGAGTCCGATCCTGGGCCGGTGCGCGGCGACCCGCAGCGCCTCGAATGCCCACGTCCCGGCCGGGCGGGCGCCGGCGTCGACGAGCCGGGACCACCATGCGGCCAGATCGGCGCGCGGGACGAGCAGATCGAACGCGTCGTCGGTGGGCCAGGGCATGCGCCGGACGAATCCGCCTCCGGCGAGCGGCACGGCCTCGTACACGCCGGGCAGCGCGGCCACCCCGAGGGCTGCGGTGAACGCGGGCGAAGCCGCGACATCGGGGCCGAGCAGGCTCAGCACGGCCAGTTCGTTGCCGTCCCGGGGTTCGGCCTTGGACCAGAACACCATCTTCTGCAGGAAACCGAGCAGGTCGGCCCCGCGGCCCGTCTCGGTGTCGATCCACGTGACGCCGTCGATATCGGTCATCACGAAGTGGTGCTCGACGCGGCCGTTGAGGTCCAGGCTCAGGTTCTCGGCACTCGTCCCATCCGGCAGGGACGCCACGTGCTGGCTCGAGATGGTGTGCAGCCACGTGAGTCGTTCCTCACCGGAGATCGCGATGACGAACCGGTGGGAGCGGTCCACGACGGCGGCCGCCCGAACCGCGGCGCGCTGTTCGGCGAACGGATCGCCGTGGTGCCAGGCGACACCGGCGTCGGGTGATCCATCGAGCGGCGGCACGGCACCGGGGGAGGAGAGGAGCGGACTGGGTGCGGCGAGCGGAGTGTCGGACACGGACCCATTCTAGAAGCGACGGGGGGTGGGGCAGGGCTGGGCGGGTGTGGAACTGCTGGTGGTGACCGGTTCTGGCTATGGTGGGCGCATGGCTGAGCAGGTTCTGGTGACGCTCGACGGGCAGGTGCGGGACGCCGCGGCGCCCTTGCTCCACGTGGACGACCTGGCGGTGATCCGCGGCGACGGGGTCTTCGAGACGCTGCTCGTACGGGACGGCCGGGCCCGCAAGCCGGCCCTGCATCTCGACCGACTGGAGGCGTCGGCGCGGGCGCTGGACCTGCCCTGGCCGGGGCGCGGCCTGTGGACCCGGGCCGTCGAGGCTGCGGCCCGCGAATGGGGCGGTGACCGCGAGGGCTGGATGCGCCTGGTGCTCAGCCGCGGGCGGGAAGCGGGTGGACCGCCGACGGCCTTCGTAACGGTCGGCGCGGTGGCGGAACGGGTACTGCGGGCGCGGCAGGACGGGGTGTCGGCGCTGACCCTGCCGCGGGGCTATTCGGTGGATCTGTCCGCGTCGGCCCCGTGGCAACTGTTGGGCGCGAAGACGTTGTCGTACGCGACGAACATGGCGGCCCTGCGGCACGCACAGGCGCAGGGTGCCGACGAGGTCGTCTTCACCAGCAGTGAGGGCCGCGTTCTCGAGGGTCCGCGGTCGACCGTCGTGATCGCCCGCGGTAAGACTTTGATCACTCCGCCGCCGGAGCAGGGCATCCTCCCGGGCACCACTCAGAAGGCGCTCTTCGAGGTCGCTCCGGACAAGGGGTACTCGTGTGAGTACGCCCCACTGTTCCCCTCCGATCTCATTGCAGCAGAGGGTGTTTGGCTCGTCTCGAGCGTCACGCTCGCGGCGCGTGTGCACACCCTGGACGGGCTCACGCTGCAGTCCTCACCGGCCGCCGAGGACGTGGCCTCCCTGGTCGAGTTGGCGGTGGAGACGATCGGTTCGGACTGACGCGGACTAGGTTTGTGCCGACGGGTCTACTACATTCCGTAGTAACAAATAGCTGCGGTGAGCTTCACGCCGCAGTAGCTTTGTGAACAGGGATCGAGCGGACGCCCACGTCTCGACCCCGAAGCCTGTCCTAGGGGCCGAGTTTTCGGAGTAGCCATGGATGTCTTGGATGTCTCGCGGTGGCAGTTCGGAATCACCACCGTCTACCACTTCATCTTCGTTCCGCTCACGATCGGACTGGCGCCGCTGGTCGCGATCATGCAGACGATGTGGGTGATCACGAAGAAGGATCACTGGTATCGCCTGACCAAGTTCTTCGGCAAGTTCTTCCTGATCAACTTCGCCCTCGGGGTTGCGACCGGCATCGTCCAGGAGTTCCAGTTCGGCATGAACTGGAGCGAGTACTCGCGGTTCGTCGGCGACGTCTTCGGCGCACCACTGGCCCTGGAGGGGCTCGTCGCCTTCTTCCTCGAGTCGACCTTCCTCGGGCTGTGGATCTTCGGTTGGGGCCGGCTGCCGAAGCTGGTGCATCTCGCAACCATCTGGCTCGCGGCCATCGGCGTCAATGCGTCGGCCTTCTTCATCATCGTCGCCAACTCGTTCATGCAGCACCCGGTAGGCGCGCGGTTCAATCCGGACACCGGGCGCGCCGAACTCGAGAGCATCTGGACGTTGCTGGGCAACAACACTGCGTGGGCAGCGTTTCCGCACGCCGTCGCCGGAGCCTTCCTGACCGCCTCCACCTTCGTCGTCGGCATCGCCGGTTGGTGGATGGTGCGCAACATGCGCAAGGCCAAGACCGCCGCTCCGGAGGAGCGCGAGGTGTTGGAGAACGATGCGCGTGGAATGTTCCGACCCGCCGCCCGGATGGGCATGCTCGTGATGATCATCGCGGGTATCGCCGTGATCTACACCGGTGACGTCCAGGGCAAGCTCATGTTCCAGCAACAACCCATGAAGATGGCGTCCGCGGAGTCGTTGTGCCACACCGAAACCGATCCGGACTTCTCGATCCTCACCGTGGGCACCCACAACAACTGCGACAGCGTCACCCACGTCCTCAAGGTGCCGTACGTGCTGCCGTGGCTCGCGGAGGGCAAGATCAGCGGCGTCACGCTGCAGGGTGTGGAAGACCTGCAGGCCCAGTACGAGGAGCAGTTCGGCCCAGGTAACTACCGGCCCAACCTCTTCGTCACGTACTGGTCGTTCCGCGCGATGATCGGCCTCGCCGCCGGCTCGGCCGCGCTGGCGCTGGCCGGGCTCTGGGTGACGCGCAAGGGCAGGGTCCCGGACCAGAACTGGTTCAAGTGGTTGTCGCTCATCGCGATCCCGACGCCGTTCCTCGCGAACAGTGCGGGCTGGATCTTCACCGAGATGGGCCGTCAGCCGTGGGTGGTGCACCCCAACCCGACCGGTGTCGACCTGATCAGGCTCACCGTCGACCAGGGTGTCTCCGACCATCCGACAGCGCTGGTCGTGACCTCGCTCGTCGTCTTCACCGTTCTGTACGGCGCGCTCGGCGTGGTGTGGTTCTACCTCATCCGCCGGTACGCGATCGCGGGTCCGTCGCCGCACGACATGCATCCGCCGGGTGAGGGCCCCAAACCGAAGGCCGGCGGCCCGGGCGAACCGGGCGAACCGGAATCCGACGAACAACTTTCGTTCGCCTACTAGGAGACCGACATGGGACTGCAGGAATTCTGGTTCATTCTCATCGCGGTGCTCTTCGTCGGGTACTTCGTGCTCGAGGGATTCGACTACGGCGTCGGGATGCTGCTGCCGGTGCTCGGCAAGACCGAGATCCGCAGACGGGTCGTCATCAACACCATCGGCCCGGTGTGGGACGGCAACGAGGTGTGGTTGATCGTCGGAGGCGGTGCGTTGTTCGCGGCGTTCCCGGACTGGTACGCGACATTGTTCTCGGGCTTCTATCTACCACTGCTGTTGATTCTCGTCGCCCTGATCCTGCGGATCTGCGCCATCGAATGGCGCGGCAAGATCGACGACGACAAGTGGCGCTGGCGGGCGGATCTCGGGATCATGATCGGTTCGTGGGTGCCGGCGGTGCTGTGGGGCGTGGCGTTCGCGAACATCGTTCGCGGCGTTGCGATCAACGCGGACAAGAAGGTCACGTCGGGCTTCTTCGATCTCCTCAATCCCTATGCGCTGCTCGGCGGTATCACCACCGGCCTGGTCTTCGCCCTCCACGGTGCGGTGTTCATCGCGCTCAAGACCGCGGACGACGTCCGGATCGACGCCGCGGAACTGGCGAAGAAGCTGGCCATCCCGGCGGTGCCGGTCGCGGGTGGGTTCGTGCTGTGGACCCAGTTGGCCTACGGCAAGGGCTGGACGTGGATCCTGGTCGCGCTCGCCGCGGTGGCGGTGCTCGCGGTCGTCTTCTTCACCCGCTTGGAACGCGAGGGGTGGGCGTTCGTGTTCACCACGCTCGCGATCATCGGCGCGGTCGTGCTGCTGTTCGCTTCGCTGTACCCGAACGTGATGCCGTCCACGATCAGTGAGGCGTACAACCTCACGATCGAGAACGCATCGTCGAGTCCGTACACCCTGAAGGTGATGAGTTGGGCCGCAGTGATTCTGGTGCCCGTCGTGCTCGTCTACCAGGGCTGGACGTACTGGGTGTTCAGCAAGCGGATCTCGACGAAGCACATCCCGCCGTCGATCGGCCTGCCCACGAAGATCGGATGACTATCGAGTCCGATCGCCCCGCCCGCGCGCCACGCCGGGCGGGGCGCGGGGACCGTCGGCGGTCGGGTCCGGTCGATCCGCGGCTGTGGAAGTACTCGGCATCGGCGCGCGGCTACCTGATCCTCACGGTCGTGCTGTCCGCGGTGAACGTCGCGATGGTGATCGTCTCCGCGGTGCTGATCGGCACGATCCTGGCCGGCGTCATCACGTCCGACAGGCGCAGCATCGCGGACTGGCGAACGGACCTGCTGTGGCTGGCCGCGGCGGTCGTGGTGCGGGTGTCGGCGGCGTGGTTGCACGCCCGCTACGCCCACCGCGCCGCGAACCGCGTCGTCGCCGAACTCGAGGTCGAGGTACTCGAATCAGCGACCAGGATGTCGCCACGGGATCTCGACCCACGGCGCGACGAGATCGCCACGGTCCTCACCCGCGGTATCCGCGGCCTGGCACCGTATCTCACCGGTTACCTGCCGGCGTTGATCCTGGCGGCGACACTCACGCCGGCGACGTTCGTCGTGATCGCTCTGCAGGACCTCACGGCGGCGATGATCGTGGTGATCACGCTGCCGCTCATCCCGGTGTTCATGATCCTCATCGGTCTGCTCACCAAGGGGAAGTCGGAGGCGAATCTCGGCGCGATGACCCGGCTCTCCGGTCAGCTGATGGATCTGCTGGCGGGCCTGCCGACACTGCGCGCCCTGGGCCGCGAACACGGTCCGGCTGCGCGGGTGCGGGAACTCGGCGATGCGCACCGCAAGACGACGATGTCGTCGCTGCGGGTCGCGTTCCTGTCGTCGATGGTGCTCGAGATGCTCGCGACGCTGTCGGTGGCGCTGATCGCGGTGAGCATCGGCCTGCGCCTGGTCTTCGGCAACATGGAGCTCGAACCGGGCATCGTGGCGCTCATCCTCGCCCCCGAGGTGTACCTGCCCCTGCGCATGGTGGGCATGCAGTTCCATGCGGCCGAGGACGGTCTCGCCGCCGCCGACAAGGCCTTCGCGGTGATCGACGAGGCCCCCGCTCGTCGGGAGGCGGGAACCGGTTCCGAGGTACCCGCGGACAACTCGGTCGAGCTGGTCGGCGTCAGCGTGCACTCGCGGTCCGGGCTCGCACCGCACCGGCTGGACGTCTCGTGCAGGCCCGGACAGGTGACGGTGCTGACCGGTGCCAACGGCTCCGGGAAATCCACGGCGCTGCAGGTGATCCTGGGTCTCGCCGAGCCTGCCGAGGGCGCGGTGCGGGTGGGCGGCGTCGACGTCGCCTACCTGGACCGGACCCGGTGGTGGGACCGGATCGCATGGCTGCCGCAGCATCCGGTGCTGGTGCCGGGCACTCTCGGCGAGAACCTCGCGCTGGTCGGACCGGTGGATCCCGGGTCCGACGCGCTTCACCGCGCCTGTCGAGCAACCGGATTCGACGCGGTTCTCGCCGAGCTCCCACGCGGGTGGGACACCGTCGTCGGGGTCGGTGGCACCGGCCTCTCGCTAGGCCAGCGGCAGCGCCTCGCGCTGACCAGGCTACTGGTGTCGCCGCGCCCGGTGCTGTTGCTCGACGAGCCCACCGCGCACCTCGACGACGACACCGAACGCACCGTGCTGACTTCCCTGCGCGATCTCGCCGGGAAGGGCCGCACCGTCGTGGTGGTCGGCCACCGGCCGACCGTGCTCGCGGCGGGCGACCGGGTGGTCCGGGTGGAGGCGCAGCAGGAAGTCGGGGCGCAGCAACATGAATCGTGATCTGGTGCGGGCGATCCGCCTGCTCGACCTCGAACCGCGCCGGGTCTTGGCCGCAATCGCCGCCGGCGTCGCAACGCTCGGTAGCGCACTCGCGCTGGCGGCGCTGTCGGCGTGGTTGATCACCAGGGCATGGCAGATGCCGCCGGTCCTGGACCTCACCGTCGCGGTCGTCGCGGTGCGAGCGCTGGGCATCTCCCGGGGCCTCTTCCGCTACCTCGAGCGCCTCGCGACGCACGACGCCGCGCTGCGTGGCACGACGTCGGCGCGGACCATGATCTACCGGCGTCTCGCCGACGGCGACCCCGCGGCAGCAGCGGGGCTGCGCCGCGGCGACCTGCTGGCTCGCACCGGCGCCGACGTCGACGCGCTCGGCGACGTGGTCATCCGGGCGCTGGTACCGATCGCGGTCGCCGTCGTGATGTCCTTGTCCGCAGTGATTCTGTTGGGGCTGATCTCTCCGGCCGGGGCGCTCGTTCTCGCCGTCGCGCTCGCGGTGTCCGGGATTCTGGCGCCGTGGCTGTCGGCGCGCGCGGCGCGTCTCGCGGAATCCGAGAGTGCCGCGGCGACGGCACTGTTCAGCGAGACTGCCGTCACCGCGTTGGACCATGCGGCCGAACTGCGCGTGGCCGGACGCCTCGACGACGTAGTCGCGCGAGCGGAGGCTGCCGACGACGAGGCGGTCCGCGCCGCGGACCGGGCGGCGAAACCGGCGGCGTTCGCTGCCGCCGCCACGCCCCTCGCGATCGGCGCGAGCGTGCTCGGCTCCCTGCTCATCGGCATCACGTTGTACGGGACGGACGGGGGCGCGCCGGGCGCGATGACTCCGATGTCGTTGGCGATTCTCGTGCTGGTTCCGCTCGCAGCTTTCGAGGCGACCGGTGCGCTTCCGGCCGCCGCCGTCGCTCTGACCCGTGCCCGGATCGCGTCCACCCGGATTCTCGAGCTGCTCGACCGGGCGGGCGAGGCGCGGCCCGGCGGCAGCCGCACGCCGCCCGATCCGGCCGACGTGCGCGCCCGGGACCTGCGTTGCGGCTGGCCCGACGGCGACAAGGTGACCGCACCGCTCGACCTAGATCTGCCGCCGGGCGCACGCATCGCAGTGGTCGGGGGCAGCGGCGCGGGCAAGACCACACTGTTGATGACGGTGGCGGGACTGCTGCCGCCGGTCAGCGGAACCGTGACCGTCGACGGTGTCCCGCTCGCCGACTTCCGGCCGGACGATCTGCGGCGCGAGATCGGGTTCTTCGCCGAGGACGCGCACCTGTTCGACACGTCGGTGCTCGAGAACCTGAGGGTTGCCCGGGGTGATCTGACCGAGGACGACGCTCTCTCGGCGCTGCGAACCGTCGGACTGGGGGAGTGGGTCACGCGCCTGCCGCGGGGGGTGCACACGTCGCTGGGTGGTGGTGCGCGCGCCATCTCGGGTGGCCAGCGCCGCCGCTTGCTGTTGGCGCGGGCACTCGTCTCGCCGGCTCGGGTACTGCTGCTCGACGAGCCGACCGAGCACCTCGACGCGTCCGACGGCGCGCAGATCCTGCGCGAGCTGCTCGACCGCAACGGCTCGCTGGTCGACGCCACACGGACTCTGATGCTCGTCACGCACCAGTTGCCCGCCGATGCACGTCCGGATCGGATCGTCACCGTGGGTGAGGCGCCCGCCGACGCGGGCGACGGTGTCAGTCCGGGTGAACCGATGGGTGCCTCGCAGCGGCCCTGACCACGGGCGATGTGAACTGCACCGCGCGGCCGTCTGTGTTGCAACACGTTCTAGTGATCTCGTGATCGTTCGCGCGTTCCGTCGCGTTACGAGCGGCGATTCGTCGAAAAGTGCCCCCGACCTCGGTGCTAGTTTTCTGGACGTACGTCCGAATTACTAGCTACTATGTGATCGACTTCACGACGAAATAGGCAACTCGGCGGAGTTGTGCACTCGATACTGAAACGCGTTCTACCATCCCCCTCAGGCCGGCCCCCCAACCCACTGAACGGAGCTGTTCATGTCACGTCGCTCGCTACGACACGCCGTCGCCGCCACCGCCTCGATGGCGATCCTCGCCGCCGGCGTCACCGTCGGACTCGGAGCCACCACGGCGCAGGCCGCTCCGGCGTGTGCCACCAAGCAGTCGGTCACCGACGATTGGCCCGGTTCCGTCTGGACCCCCTACACCATCAGCAAGGAGATCGTCGGTGACGGCACCGCCGCTCCCGGGCACACCGTCACCTACCTCACGAAGGTGTCCGGCTCGGGTGCGCTCGTCGGCGAGATTCGTGACTTCCACCCCGCCGGCTTCGAGTTGGTGAAGGCCCGGGTGAACGTGAAGTGGGTGATCGGGGGGCAGCAGTGGGAGGACGTCACCGGCACCGCCGTCGTCGGCAACAACTCCGTCAAGGCCACGGGCGCCGGGTGGACCACGGCGGGCGGCGGAGTCGTCGCCTTGGAAACCACGTACAAGATCCCGGACAACGCCGTGGTCGGTAGCAAGCTGGACAGCGGTGCCGGCACCAACATCCTGCTCGCGGGCGGAGACTGGAACATCAATCCGATGGGCGTCTGTGTCACGGTCCGTCAGCCGAACCCGGTGGAGGCCGGTTCGGGCAGCCTCGAGGACCTGGGCATCGGTGGTCAGGTCTTCGGATCGCTGACCGACCCGCAGGGTTCGATCTCCAACGTGGTCGGCGGAATCCTGGGCAACGTGCTCGGCAACATGAGCTAGTTCCCGTCCCACCCGAACCACACGCGAGCCCCGTCCCGGCACTGTCCGGGGCGGGGCTCGTTCGCTGCGTGAAACACGTCACCGGATAATCCGTTGCCGAGCGCTTCCGTCGAGCGTAGCTTCGGGTCTACACGAGGAAGGAGGTGGTCTGAAGTTGAATGACAAACGGACACGTGAGGTGGCTGTCCGCTAGCCACGATGCTTTTCGGGTTCACTGACCGCAGCGCGGCTGGCGAATCCCAGACAGCTACCCGACCCCCGAGCCCTCCGGCCACGTCCAGGCCGGAACTCCACGAACGACGAAACCCCCGGGCTTCGTCACGTGGACGGGCCCGGGGGTCGCTGTCGTTCGGGGGTCAGCCGATGTAGCGCTGGAGTCGTGCCGAAAAGCGAGGGGCGAGAGGCCCGTCGGCGACGACGCGCTCTTCGACGTACGCCAGATCGCCGCCCTCGACGATGCCGTACAGACGCTTGGCGCCGCCGATGAGTTCGCCGGACTCGCTACGGATCACGACGTCGGTGGCGAGTTCCCACGAAGACTGCGTGAGGGCCTGGCCGTAGAACAGTTCGACGACACCCGACGAGTGCGTGAGGAGGAGCTCGACAACTTCCTCCTTGGTGCTACCGGGGATACCGTCGCCGGCGACGCGCCAGTAGCCGCTCTCGCGCTGATCGGGGCCGACATAGGCGCCGTCCGCGTCCAGACGCCACGTGCGGGACTCCCAGACCAGGTAGTTGCCACCGTCGTGCGACACGACGATCTGCTGGCCGAACGGGTAGTCGTCGCCGCTCTCCGCATCGTGACCCTCGCCCTCGCCGCGCCACACGCCGACGAGCGGCAGGAGCGCGAGCATTCCCGGGTTGAGGTCCGGCCCGAGCCGCAGATTCGCGGTGTCCTCGGGCAGGGGGAGATCGGGCAGTGTCGGGATGTTGCGACCCGCCGTTTCCTTCGCACGCTCTTCTGCAGCCGCGACCGCCCGGTCGCCGCTGCCACGAACTACGTGCGACTCGGTGTCGTCAGGCTGCGAACCGCCTGCGCCGGGATCCTGATTCACGGCTTGTCGGTGACCAGCCGGTACACGACGTACAGCGAGAACCAGGTGATCAGGATGGCGGCAAGTACCAGGAGAACCTCGAAGAAGATGACCACGGGCTCATCTTAGACCGCGCCCCCGCGGCGTTCGAAATCGGACGGGACCGTGCCGCCGGGTGAATCGATCCGGCCGAATCGAGCTCGACGCCCGTTATGCGGGAGTACGGTGCTCCCGGATCGCCAACGGAACAAGATCAGCACTGGGTGCGAACGTTCGGAGGTGTCGATGGGACGCAGGGTTGAGCGGATGGTCGGAACGGCTCTCGGTGGGCTGGTCGCCGCCGCGACCCTGTTCGCGTCCGGTGGTGTCGCGGCGGCGGAAGGGTCGTCGGCGCCGGGGTCGGCCGGGGCGCCCGTCGTCGACCCGAACAACGGCGGTGCGGGGTGCCCCGACCTTCTGGTGGTCGCGGCGTCGGGCGCCGGTGATTCCACCGTGGACCGTGACCCGTTCGCCGACATGAACCAGCTGCCCGGGGCCAACTGGCTGAACCGGATCACCGTGTCGCTCGGCCAGGCGAACCGGGATCAGCCGGGCACGGTGGGGTGGATGTACGTGCCCTATCCGTCGACCTACGGCGTGGGACTGCTGGCGGACGTGCCGACCTACCAGGACTCGGTGGCCGCCGGCGTGGCATCGGCGAACCGGATACTCGACGAGAAGAAGGCGCAGTGCGGCGCCGCGACCCGGTTCGTCCTGCTCGGCTACAGCGTCGGCGCCGAGATCACCGAACGGGTCGCCCGGGACATCGGCCACCGGGACGCGTCGGCAGCCGTGACCGCCGACGACATCGCAGGCGTCGCGCTCGTCGGAGACCCCTACCGCCCGGCCGGGACGCCGTCGCTCGGCGAGCCCGGACCGGCCGGCGGGGGCTTCATGGCGTCCGAGCCGGCCGATTACGGCGCGCTCGCCGGCCGGATCCTCTACGACTGCCGCCCGATGGACATCGCGTGTGACGCCCCGCCGGACATCGCGCTGCTCGAACTCGCGCTCGGTGTGCTCGGACAGGTGCGGTTCACGATCGTGAACCCGGTGCAGACGTTCGCCGACTTCGGTCGCGTGGCATCCGACATGTCGGCGCGCGCGATCGCCCATATCGTCACCCGCGAGGACTGGTTCACCTCCGACGAGTCGCTGCTCGACGTGCTGCGAACCGTCGCCGACCAGACCTACCGTGACGATGCGGCGATGGCGGCAGCGACACCGGAACGCATTGCGGCACTGGATGCCTGGGCGCGTGGACCGGGGGCCGACGTGGTCCGGGCCAAGCTCGGCGCCGAAGGAGCCGGATTCCTCGAGGACAACCGCGGCATCGTCGATCTCATCGTCAAGCCGTACCTGTTCCTCGGACCGCTCCAGCACGTCCTCTACTGGCTTCCCGGCCCCGCACCACTCCTCGGCGACAGTGAACGAGTTGCCGAGTGGATCGACGGACTGCCACGCGGTGGCGCCTAGGCGACGAAAGGGGCGCCACTCCGAGTGGAGTGGCGCCCCTTCGTGTCTGGTGTCGAACGACCTACTTCGCGACCGTCACGTCGACGGCGTAGACGCCGGCGCTGTCCGGGGTGATCGTCACGTCGCCGTTGCCGGTGCTCGACAGGGCGCGGACCTTCCAGGTGCCGGGTGCGGCGAAGAAGCGGAAGTCGCCGGTCGCGGACGCGACGACCTCGGCGGTGAACTCGTCGGTGCCGTCGAGCAGGCGGACGAACGCGCCACCCACCGGCTGGCCGTCAGCGGCCAGCACGCGGCCGGTGATGACGGTTTCCTTCTCGACGTTCACGCCCGCGGGCAGGGTCTGGGTCTGAACAGGTGCTCCGCACATTTTCCTTATGCTCCCAACTCGATCGGTGCGCCGACCAGCGAGCCGTACTCGACCCAGCTGCCGTCGTAGTTCTTCACGTTCTGCTTACCGAGGATCTCCTGCAGCACGAACCAGGTGTGGCTCGAGCGCTCGCCGATACGGCAGTAGGCGATGGTGTCCTTGGTCTCGTCGAATCCCTTGTCCGCGTACAGCTTCTCGAGGTCGGCGTCCGACTTGAAGGTGCCGTCCTCGTTGGCGGTGGTGCTCCACGGGATGTTGATGGCGCCGGGGACGTGGCCACGCTGCTGAGCCTGTTCCTGCGGCAGGTGCGCCGGCGCGAGGATCTTGCCCGAGTACTCGTCGGGGGAGCGGACGTCCACCAGGTTCGCGGAACCGATCGCGGCGATCACGTCGTCGCGGAAGGCGCGGATCGAGGTGTCGGGCGCTGCGGCCTTGTACTCGGTGGCCGGGCGGGTGACGGTCTCCTTCGACAGCGGACGGCCGTCGAGCTCCCACTTCTTGCGGCCGCCGTCGATCAGCTTGACGTCCTGGTGGCCGTACAGCTTGAAGTACCAGTACGCGTAGGCCGCGAACCAGTTGTTGTTGCCGCCGTAGAGGACCACGGTGTCGTCGTTCGCGACGCCCTTGGCGGACAGCAGTGCGGAGAACTGCTCCTGGTTCAGGAAGTCGCGGCGGACGCCGTCCTGCAGGTCCTTGCGCCAGTCGAGCTTGATCGCGCCCTCGATGTGGCTGGCGTCGTATGCGGCGGTGTCCTCGTCGACCTCGATGAAGACGGTCTTGGGAGCATCGAGGTTCTGCTCTGCCCAGTCTGCCGAGACCAGGACGTCGGAGCGAGCCATGAAGTGTCCTTTCGATGATGGAGCGCGGGTGTGAATGCGTGGAGCGAGGCGGGCGGGACCGGTGCGAGCACGGTCCCGCACGGGGGAGACGGGGTCGGTGGTCAGGCTGCGCTGGGTGTGCCGCCGCGCAGACGCGCGACCAGCGGATAGATCTGGCAGCCGAGGCAGATGCCGAAGGCGGCGTTGAGCAGGGCGGCGAACAGGGCGAACCCGGTCGCGATGCCGCCGACGATGCCCGCGCCGAGCAGGAAGGCAACCGCGCCGACGGCGGCGAAGGTCAGCCCGACGCCCTGCGCGAACCGCAGTGGGGCGACGGGCTCGCGCTCGACCGTCGGGCTCAGCCGCGGCGCGACGAACGCGGCGAAGAGTTGGCCGTACGGGCTGCGGCGCGGTCCGGCGACAGCGCCGATCGCGAACACCACGGCCTGCGCGGTGAGCAGCAGGCCGGCGGCGAGAGTGGAGACGGTCGAGAGCAACAGCACGAGGACGAGGACGCCGGTCGTGACCCACGCGGCGAAGCGCGGACCGCGGACGTCGACCTGCTGGGCCGGGTGCGTGGACGTGGGAGTTGCCATTGTGGGGTGCTCCTGCGGACTACCGATTGTTGACGTGCCGACGTGGAGATGCGGCAGGGACCGGACTCGGGGGGATTCACCGATCACGGACGGGGGTCGCAGCGAGAGACGCTGGGCGAAGAGAAGAAGACAGCCGTCTGCGTGATCAGCAGCAGGGACAGCAACAACCACCGAGGCGGCACAGATCGACTGCGCGGCGACGGGTGAGCATCAGCTCATGGTTGGCGTACACGTGGTGCAGCGTACCCGGTTTTTCAGGAATTGGGGCGCCCGGTTTCGAGCAGGGGTGCGAGTGCGGTCTCGAGGTCCGGTGCGGACGGCACACCCGAGATGCGGAACCGCTCGGTGAGCGCGCCGTCGAGGATGAACGTCGTGGGCAGCGACAGGACGCCGAGAGTTTTTGCCAGAGCGGGATGTTCGTCGATGTCGACCTCCGCCTCGGTGGCGGCCGGAGTGCCGTCGGGGTCCGCCTCGAATCGGGCGAGGACCTGTCCGACCACGCGGCGGACCGCAGCACACGGGCCGCACCAGTCGGCCGAGAAGTGCAGCACGATCGGGCCTCCGGTCGCGGTGACACCGGCGGCCGCGAGCTGCGTCGCCCGCTCGTCGTCGACGGCTGCGGTGGCGGCCGGGGCCGTGGCGCGCACCTTGCCGGCGCGGGACTGCAGTATCAGCCCGACGGCCACGGTCGCGGCGATCGCCACGACGAGGATGATCAGCGCGGTCACAGCTGCGCCTGCAGTTCGTCGAGGTTGATGACGAGGTTCTCGCCGGTGCCCTCGACGACGATCTGCGAACCCTGCGCGTACACCTCGGTGGGCATGATGCCGAACGGCAGCGACTGCGGGTCGATCGTCTTGGTGAAGCGGTCGAGCACCTGCTGGCGCAACGGGGCCGGCACCGTGAACTCGGCCTCGCCCTCGGGGCCGAAGTTGAAGTCGGTGGCCACGATCATCAGCTGCTCGCCCCGCAGGACCAGGTCGGCCTGCACACTCACCGTGGTCTGCAGCGGCCCGACCGGAACCGTGCCGGTGAGGACGATGCCGCCGTCGTCGGTGGTCGAACCCGATCCGCCGGAACCACCGGTGCCGTCGGACTTGCTCGCCGGCGGAGCGGAAACCTGCAGGTCCGGGATGCCGAGGAACTTGCCGAGGTCGGTGGCGTCGATCTTCATCCGGCCGTCGAGGTAATCCACCGGGACGGTCTGCACCGAGCCGTCGAGCAGCGCGGACGCCGGGACGACCACTCCCTTCAGGGACGCCTCGATCGTGACCTCTCCGATCATGTCGGCCTCGACCTGCTGCGCCCGGATCTCGACGTTGTCGTACTTCCCGTTCCACGCCTGTGTGAGGAAGGGGAATCCGTGGATGGTCACCTCGGGGTCCGCGTTGAGCGAGCCGCCCTCCCGCAGCGCGCGCGAAACCCGGAACTCGGAGTAGGCGGCGGCGCCGAAATCGACGACGACGGCGAGTCCGACGAGGCACACCAGGCCGATGATGAGTTTGCGCACCTCACCATTCTTACCGAGTCCGTCGGGCACCGGTGCGACGGTCCTGCCTGACCTCGCGCTAATCTGTCCCCGAAACATGAACGTCGGTCCACTCGGTGTCGGCCCCTGCGTCGGCACTCGCGACGCAGAGAGGGAGGTTGAGTGGAGCTGCTGCTTCTGACCTCCGACCCCAATCCCGATACGGTGCTGCCCTCGTTGGCATTGCTGTCCCATTCCGTGCGCCCCGCTCCGACAGAGGTTTCGTCGCTGCTCGAGGCCGGCGCCGCGGATGTGGCACTCGTCGACGCCCGTAGCGACCTGGCCGCAGCCCGCGGCCTGTGCCGACTACTCGGCAGCACAGGATCGGCGATTCCGGTCGTGGCCGTACTCACCGAGGGCGGCCTTGTCGCGGTGAACTCCGACTGGGGGCTCGACGACATCCTGTTGCCGTCGACCGGGCCCGCGGAACTCGACGCGCGACTGCGGTTGCTGGTCGGCCGCAACGGCGGGGTGGCCAGTCCCGAGGCCACCGGCAAGATCACGCTCGGAGAGCTCGTGATCGACGAGGGGACGTACACCGCGCGACTGCGGGGACGTCCCCTCGATTTGACTTACAAGGAGTTCGAGCTCCTGAAGTACCTCGCACAGCACGCCGGCCGGGTCTTCACCCGCGCCCAGTTGCTGCAGGAGGTGTGGGGTTACGACTTCTTCGGTGGCACCCGAACCGTCGACGTCCACGTGCGACGACTACGCGCCAAGCTCGGCTCCGAGTACGAGTCGCTGATCGGCACCGTCCGCAACGTCGGTTACAAGGCGGTCCGCCCGGCCCGGAACGCCGGCCGGGGCGGACCCGTCGGCGATGCGGGCGAGGCGGAGGACACCGACGACCCGGATCTCACCCCTACCAACGGATCGGCGTACTAGATGACCGTGCAGCAGCTCGACTGGATCGATTCACCGCCGGTCGAGGCGGTTCGGGCGATGATTGCCCGTGCCACCGTGGCCGACGGCACCGCGCCGATCTCGGAACAGGCGGTGCATGCGCTGGCGGCCGACGGTCCGTCCCGACACCTGGTCTGCACGGTGGAAAACCGTCCGGTGGGCTACGCGCACCTCGAGCCCGGCCACGGGGACCATCCCGCCATGGCGGAGGTCGTGGTGGACCCGGCCGAGCGCGGGGCCGGTGTCGGTGGCCGACTGGTGGCCGCGGTACTCGAGGCGGGCGGACCCGGCACTCGGGTGTGGGCGCACGGCAACCTCCCTGCCGCGGTCGCGGTCGCGCGGCGGCTCGGTCTCACCGGCGCCCGGGAACTGCTGCAGCTGCGTCGCTCGCTCGCAACCCCGGACCTGCCCGACGTCGTGGTGCCGGACGGCGTCACGCTGCGGACCTACCGTGGACCCGAGGACGACGCGGAGTTGCTGCGCGTCAACGCGGCCGCCTTCGCGTGGCACCCCGAGCAGGGGACGTGGACGCAGCGCGAGATCGACGAGCGCCGCGCCGAGCCGTGGTTCGATCCCGCGGGGCTGTTCCTGGCCTTCCCGTCGGAAGGGGACACGAATCGTCTCCTGGGCTTCCATTGGACCAAGGTGCACGCGCCCGAGAACGGCGACCCCGCGCTGGGGGAGGTGTATGTGGTCGGCATCGACCCCGATGCGCAGGGCCGGGGCCTGGGCCGAGTGCTCACGCTCGCCGGCCTGCACCATCTGCGCGACCGTGGGCTGGGCACCGTGCTGCTGTACGTCGAGGGCGACAACACCGCCGCGCTGCACACGTACGAGCGCCTCGGATTCGAGCGGTTCCACGTGGACGTCGCTTACGCCGCACAGCCCTGACCTGGCCGTTCGGCCGGTGTGACCCACGTCTCGGTCGAATTCTCGCGGGTGTTCATCTTCCGTTCACCGAACCGGGTCCCGTTGGCTACCGGGCGCCCCTACCTTTCTGGCCTGGGTGACAGAACGTCGCCCGGTGCGGGCTTGCGTCCCGCACCTACCGTGCCGCCCGACCGTGGGCGTGACGCTAGACCAGCGGAGGACCAGGGTGAATCTCGACCGCAAGGGCGCACTGCTCGGAGTGGTAGCTGTGGGTGCCGTGACGGCGATGTCGCTGACCGCGTGCGGCAGCGACAACAATGCCGCGTCGTCGACCGTCGACACGTCGGCGTCCACGGCCCTGTGCGACGGCAAGGACAAGCTCTCCGGCGCCGGATCGTCTGCGCAGAAGAACGCGATGGACGAGTTCACCTCGACCTACATCGCGGCCTGCCAGCAGAAGGGCAAGAGCGTCAACGTCGCGTACAACCCCAGCGGCTCCGGTGACGGCCGCACGCAGTTCATCGCCAACCAGATCGACTTCGCCGGCTCCGACTCGGCGATCAAGGGTGAGCAGGCCGAGCAGGCCAAGCAGCGTTGCCAGGGCAACGACGCCTGGAATCTGCCGCTCGTGTTCGGTCCGGTCGCGATCGCCTACAACCTCGACGGCGTCGACGGACTCGTCCTGAACGGCGAGACCATCGCCAAGATCTTCAACGGTGGCATCACCAACTGGAACGACCCGGCCATCGCCGCGCTGAACTCCGGCGTGAAGCTGCCCGACGAGAAGATCAGCCCCATCGTGCGCTCGGATTCCTCCGGCACCAGCGACAACTTCCAGCAGTACCTCGAGGCCTCGTCGAAGGGTGCCTGGACGCAGGGCGCCGGTTCCGACTTCAAGGGTGGCGTCGGTGAGGGGGCGAAGGGCTCGGCGGGCGTCGCTCAGGCCGTCGCGTCGGCTCCCGGCTCGATCACGTATGTCGAGAAGTCGTTCGCCGATCAGCAGAAGCTGCCGGCCGCGCAGATCGACACCGGTTCCGGCCCGGTGGAGCTGACGCAGGAGACCGCGTCGAAGGCCATCGCGAACGCGTCGTTCAAGGGCTCGGGCATCGGTGACCTCACGCTCGACCTGAAGTCGATCTACGGCACCCAGGAAGCCGGCGCCTACCCGCTGGTTCTCGCCACCTACGAGATCGTCTGCTCCAAGGGCTACGACGAGGCGACGGGCAACGCGGTGAAGTCGTTCCTCACCAGCGCCGCGAACGAGGGACAGCAGACGCTGGCCGACCAGGGTTACGTGCCGCTGCCGGAGTCGTTCCGCGCCAAGATCAACGAGTCGATCTCCGCGATCGCCTGATCGGAACGATCGTCCGACGGACCGCCCATCTATATTCAGACGGAGAATGTGAGCGCAGATGACTGACGCGAGCACAAGGTCGACACCACGCGCCTCCGACCCCGCGGACGGCGGGGCCGGGGTGGGCGGTCCGCACGGTAACCCGGAGGCCCCGATCACTACCCCACAGGCCACGAAGAACAAGACGGTCACCCGTCCCGGCGACCGGATCTTCGGATCACTCGCATCGGGATCGGCGGTCTTCATCACGCTGCTGGTAGCTGCGGTCGGCATCTTCCTGATCTGGCGTGCAGTCCCCGCGTTGCAGCGCAACGAGGTCAACTTCCTCACCAGCCGGGTGTGGGACACCGACAACATCAACGCGATGGCGTTCGGCGTCTTGGACCTGTTGCTGGTCACGGTGATGGTGTCGGTGTTCGCGCTGGTGCTGGCGATGCCGGTGGCGCTCGGTATCGCGATCTTCCTCACCGAGTACGCGCCGAAGAAGCTGTCCCGGCCGCTCGCGTACGTGATCGACCTGCTCGCCGCGGTGCCGTCGATCGTCTACGGCCTGTGGGGGCTGCTGGTGTTCGCTCCGGCCATCGCACCGCTCGCGGTGTGGCTCAACGAGCATCTCGGATGGATTCCCATCTTCGCCGACGGCAGCGGCTCCATCCGCGGTGGCGGCACCATCTTCACGGCCGGCATCGTGCTCGCGGTGATGATCCTGCCGGTGATCACCGCGGTGACCCGCGAGGTGTTCGCCCAGACACCCAAGGCACACGTCGAGGCCGCGCTCGCGCTCGGCGCCACCCGTTGGGAAGTGGTGCGCACCACGGTCATTCCGTTCGGCAAGTCCGGCTACATCAGCGGCTCGATGCTCGGCCTGGGCCGCGCGCTGGGCGAGACGATGGCGCTGTACATGATCCTGCGCACCACGTCGCAGGCGTTCAGCGGATCGCTCTTCGACAGCGGTTCGACGATCGCATCGAAGATCGCCCTCGGCTACGCCGAGTTCAACAACAACATCCAGGCGGGTGCCTACATCGCCGCCGGCCTGGTCCTGTTCGTGCTCACCTTCGTGGTCAACGCGGCAGCGCGTGCCGCGATCGCCGGAAAGCGGGACTGACCGATGACCAGCGTCCTCGACAAGCCGATCAAGGCGCCCGCCTTCCAGGGTGTCGGATTCCGCCGCCGCTCCACCGATCTCACCGCCACGGTGCTGGTGACCCTGTCCGTCCTCATCGCGCTCGTGCCGCTCGTGTGGGTGCTGTGGACGGTGGTGGTCAAGGGCATCAGTGCCATCATGTCGCAGACGTGGTTCACCCATTCGCTGAGCGGACTGTCGGCCTCGGCCGAGGGCGGCGGCATCTACCACGCCCTCATCGGGACGCTGATGCAGGGACTCGTCTGCGCCGCGCTGTCCGTCCCGCTCGGTTTGTTCGTCGCGGTCTATCTCGTGGAGTACGCGGGTAATTCGCGGCTCGGCAAGCTCACCACGTTCATGGTCGACATCCTCTCCGGTGTCCCGTCGATCGTCGCGGCCCTGTTCATCTACGCGCTGTGGATCGCCACGTTCGGCTTCCCCAAGTCGGCGTTCGCGGTGTCGCTCGCACTGGTGCTGCTGATGGTTCCGGTCGTGGTCCGCAGCACCGAGGAGATGCTGCGGATCGTGCCGGACGACCTGCGCGAGGCGTCGTACGCGCTGGGCGTGCCCAAGTGGAAGACCATCGCCCGCATCGTCGTTCCGACCGCCCTGCCCGGCATCATCACCGGCGTCATGCTGGCCCTGGCCCGCGTCCTCGGTGAGACCGCGCCGCTGCTGATCCTGGTGGGCTACGCGCCGTTCATCAACTTCAACCTGTTCGGTGGAGAGATGGGGACGCTGCCGGGCGTGATGGTCGCGGAGATGAACAACCCCACCGACGCCGGCTCCAACCGGATCTGGGGCGCGGCCCTGACCTTGATCCTCCTCATCGCGGTCCTCAACATCATCGCGAAGGTGATCGGCCACTTCACCACGGTGCGCAACAAGTGAGCACCGAACAAGCGGCGATCGGCGCAATCGCCGCAACCCCAGAACCTCGTAAGCACATACTCGAGCTGACGCTCGCACCAGTAGGGAGCCGATAATGGCCAAGCGTCTGGATCTCAAGGACGTCAACATCTACTACGGCAAGTTCCACGCCGTCGCCGATGTCGGGCTGTCGGTGCCCCCGCGCAGCGTCACCGCGTTCATCGGGCCGTCGGGCTGTGGCAAGTCGACGGTGCTGCGTTCACTCAACCGCATGCACGAGGTCACCCCGGGCGCCCGCGTCGAGGGCTCCGTGCTGCTCGACGGCGAGGACATCTACGGCTCGTCGGTCGACCCGGTCGGCGTCCGCAAGACCATCGGCATGGTGTTCCAGCGGCCCAACCCGTTCCCCACGATGTCGATCCGCGACAACGTGGTCGCCGGGCTCAAGCTGCAGGGCATGCGCGACAAGAAGAAGCTCGACGAGATCGCCGAGCAGTCGCTGCGCGGAGCGAACCTGTGGAACGAGGTCAAGGACCGCCTCGACAAGCCGGGCGGCGGTCTCTCGGGTGGTCAGCAGCAGCGTCTGTGCATCGCTCGCGCGATCGCGGTCTCGCCGGACGTTCTGCTGATGGACGAGCCGTGCTCGGCGCTGGATCCGATCTCGACGCTCGCGATCGAGGATCTCATCACCGAACTGAAGAAGGACTTCACGATCGTCATCGTCACTCACAACATGCAGCAGGCTGCGCGCGTGAGCGACCAGACGGCGTTCTTCAACCTCGAGGCCACCGGCAAGCCGGGCCGGCTCATCGAGATCGACGACACCGAGAAGATCTTCTCCAATCCCACCCAGAAGGCGACCGAGGACTACATCTCGGGCCGTTTCGGCTGATCTGCTTCCACGACGAGGCCCGGTGCGTATCGACGCACCGGGCCTCGTCGTGTCCCGCTCGTACGGTCGTTCGCGTCAGGTCGGTTCAGCTCCGATCGGCGTCCGTGTACCGGATCACGCCGCGAATGTTCCTGCCCTCCAGCATGTCCTGGTAGCCGTCGTTGATCTCTTCGAGCCGGTAGGTCTTGGTGATGAGATCGTCGAGGTTCAGCTTGCCGGAGTGGTACATCGACAGCAGTGACGGGATGTCCTTGCGAGGGTTGGCCCCGCCGAAGATCGTGCCGCACAGCTGCTTCTGCAGCATCGACAGCTGGAACAGGCTGAGTCGGGTATCCATGTCGGTGACCGAGGCCAGGCCGATGACGACGCACCTTCCGCCCTTGGCGGTCAGGATCATCGCCGGCTCGATGTCCTCGCCGTGCACCACGCCCATCGCCAGCATCACCTTGTCGGCCATGCGGCCCCAGGTGATCTCCATGACCGGCTCGATGGCTTCCGCCATGGAGGCGAACGTGTGGGTGGCGCCGAAGCGCTTGGCCTGGTCCCGATGGAACTCGACCGGGTCGATCGCGATGATCCGCTCGGCGCCGGCCGCTGCCGCGGCCTGAACCGCATTGATGCCGATGCCGCCGACGCCGGCGACGATCACGGTCTCACCCGGGCGGACGTCCGCGATGTTGACGGCCGATCCCCATCCGGTGGTGACACCGCAGCCGACGAGAGCCGCCGCCTCCAGCGAGATGTACGGCTCGATCTTCACCACCGAGAACTGGTTCACGGTCACGTACGGCGAGAACGTGCCCAGCAGGCACATCGGGATGACGTCCTTCCCTCGCGCCTGCACGCGGTGGGTGCCGTCGGAGATGGCCTGCCCGGTGAGCAGATACATGCCGAGGTCGCAGAGATTCTGGTGGCCGGTGGAACATTGGGCGCACTGGCCGCAGGCGGGGATGAAGGAGAGCACCACGTGATCGCCCTCCGCCAGCCCCTTGACGCCCGGGCCCACCTTGCTGATCACGCCCGCACCCTCGTGCCCGCCGAGCGCGGGGAAGCTCGGCAGCGCGATGTCGCCGGTGACGAGGTGGTGGTCCGAGTGGCACAGGCCCGACGCGGCCAGTTCCACCTGGACCTCGCCCTCGCGGGGATCGCCGAGGTCGATCTCCTCGACCGACCACGGTTCGTCGAGCCCCCACAGAATTGCGCCCTTGGTCTTCATGTTGCGGATTCCCCTCTACGAGACGACGGTGCGATGACGAACTTCGAAGTGAGTGCTGCACATGGATCTGCGGTCGAGTGGTGGACCGACCCCGCTCGGAATGCTCACACAATGGCACTCGCTGGACGGCGTGTCAACGAAATCCGTGACGCCCGCGGCGGTAGACATGTCGGTACCGGAATGTCGTGCACGCGGGTGCGTCAGACGTTTGACCGGCGTCCGTTCGTTCTGTCGATTGCTTTGGCGGGGAGGGGATCTGGCCGGACGGGAAACGGAACTTACGAGCCGTCGGTGCGCAGCAGGACGTCGACGAGCAGGCCGTGATGGTCGGATCCGGCGATGTCGATGCGTTCCAGATCCGTCGCAACGGCACCCTTGGTGATGACGCGGTCGATCCCGGTGACGGCCGGATACCAGCGCGCCGCCGGCATCGTCGGAACCAGCCCGGCGCCCAACTGATCGGCCGTGTCGGCGTAACCGTCGGTGAGCAGCGCGCGGTACTGCGGCTGGGTGTAGCTCGCGTTGAAGTCACCGCTGACGACGACGTTGTCGCGCCCGGCGAACGAGCGCATCTCGTCGTGGATGCCGCGCAGTTCGGCCGCCCACAGCTGCGCCGGGAACAGATACGCGGGTGCGGGGTGAACCGCCAACAGCGTCAGCGGTTCCCGCAGCCCGACGTCGATGTCCGCGGTGAGGTTCACCGAGAAGAAGTCGGGCAGGTTGTGGGTGTTCGACAGCGGGAATCGGCTGTAGACCCCGCCGCCCTGGCCGCCGGGACCGTACGACACCACGAATCGGTGGGGCAGTACGTCGTCGAGTCCCGCTCGTTCCAGCGCCTCGATCGACTCGTCGGTCAGCTCCTGCACGGTCAGGATGTCGACGTCCCGGTCGCGGACCGTCCGCACGAGTGCATCCGGATCGGCCTGGCCCACCTTGACGTTTGCCTGCATGACGCGAACGGTGGGGCCGGTGGCAGACGCGGGGGACACGCCGTCTGCTCCGGGGATGAACAGCGGTGCGAGCAGCCAGGTCCCCAGAGCGCACACGGCAAGGCAGGCGGCGGACGCACGCCATCGCCGGCCCACGGTGGCGACGATCGCGCCGAACAACGTCAGCAGCAGCAGGGACGGCGTCCGGCCCGCCAGCAGGACGACGAACCGGTTCTCCACCGGGACGGTCGACGCGAGCAGGCCCACCGTCCCGTACAGGGCGCACAACACTCCGACGATGCCGGTCGATCGCTCGAGGTGTGGAGGCAGGCGCACGTGTCGATCATGCCCTGTCCGACGCGAAGCGCCCGCCGGGAAGGAATCCCGACGGGCGCTCGGTGTCCGTTCGCTACAGCTCCGGATAGGTGGTGAGGTCGTCGGACTCGTTGCTGGGCTCGACGGGCATCTTGCCGGTGACGAGGAAGATCACCCGGCGCGCGACCTCGACGGTGTGGTCGGCGAAGCGCTCGTAGAAGCGGCCGAGGAGGGTCACGTCGACGGCGGCGGCGACACCGTGCTTCCATTCACGGTCCATGAGCACGCTGAACAGGTGGCGGTGGAGGTCGTCCATCGCGTCGTCCTCTTCGTGCATCTTCGCGGCACGTTCGGGGTCGCGGGTCTCGAGGACCTCCTTGGCGCCCGCGCCGAGCGCGACGGCGATGCGGCCCATCTCGGCGAAGTACCCGTTGACCTCCTCGGGGAGGACGTGGTTGGGGTGCCGACGGCGGGTGATCTTGGCGACGTGCAGCGCGAGAGCACCCATGCGGTCGATGTCCGAGACGATCTGAATGCCGCTGACCACCGATCGGAGATCCCCGGCCACGGGGGCCTGCAGCGCGAGCAGCGCGAAAGCCCGCTCCTCGGCGATCACGCTCAGCTCGGTGATCTTCTCGTGCTCGCCGATGACCTGCTCGGCGAGCCCGAGGTCCGCCTGCAGGAGTGCCTGGGTTGCCTTCTCCATGGCCGCTCCGGCCAAGCCCGCCATCTCGCCGAGGGTGTCGGCGAGCTCGGTCATCTGTTCGTTGTAAGCGACGCGCATGAGGTCACAGCCTACGGCGTGCCGGAAACCAAGTCACCACGGTCGGGTGAACGGCGGGTGAATGACCGGGACAGTTCCGGGCTCAGGCGCAGGGGTTGTCGGTGGCGTTCGTGACGGCCAGGTCGGCGGGCAGTTCGGCGTCCTCCTCGACGGAGATGCGCGTCGGACCGGAGTCGACGGGCGTGCCGGGTGCGGCCGGTGCGGTGAGCGTGCCGTCGAACTCGGTGCCGAGCACCACCTCGACGATGCTGCCCAGCCCCGACGTCGACTCGAGCACGGCGCCCGGTATCGCCGACGCGAGAGTCGCGGCCTCGGCCTCGAGGCCGGGGGCGAAGCGCACGATCGTCTGGCGGCTGGTCGAGCTGTAGTTTCCGACGCTGTAGATGCCGAAGCCGTAGGCGGCGAGCCGATCGGCCGTGCCGGCGGCCAGGCCGGAAACCCCGGAGCCGTTGGAGACCTGCACCGACAGCTCTTCGGGGGCCGACGCGAGTTCGGTGATGTCCGGGGCGGGCGCCGGCGTGGTCTCCTTCTTGTCGCCGGACGTGCGCTCCTCGCCGGGCAGCGGCTGGTCGTCGATGATGGCCTGGAAGATCGCCTTGATGTCGTCGAGTCGCGGGATCTCGTTGCCCCAGTCGTTGGTGCCGGCGGTGGGGACGGTGATGAAGGTGACCGCTCCGGCATCGACGTTGCGCAGTGACTGCCCGAGCGTCAGCAGCGACCGGGTGTCGACGCCCTCGACGAACGTGGCACGGGTGAAGGCGTTGATGAAGCCGTTGAGTTTGCCCGGATCGAACAGCACCTTGCTCGACATCGCCTCGCGCAGCAGCGCCGACAGGAACAGCTGCTGCCGCTTGATCCGGCCGTAGTCGCCGTTGCCCTCGGCCTCCACGTGGCGGGCACGGACGTAGTCGAGGGCCTTGCGACCGTCCAGCGTCTGGTTGCCGGCAACGGGCAGGACGTTGCCGAGTTCGCCGTCGATCAACGGCTGCGGGATGCACACGTTCACGCCGCCGACCGTGTCGACCATGCTCTCGAAGCCCGCGAAGTCCATGCCGACGAAGTGCTTGATCTGCAGTCCGGACATCTTCTGGATGACCTTCACGAGGCACTTCGGTCCGCCGAGCGCGTAGGTCGCGTTGAGCTTGTCGCCGTCCGCGGCCGGGTACGTCTCGTCGGTGTAGGTGCCGGTGTCGTTGTCCCAGGCCTGGCACACCGGACGCTCGACGTCCAGGTCGCGGGGGAACGAGACCGCGACGACGCGGCTGCGGTCGGCCGGCACATGGACCAGCATCACGGTGTCGGAGCGGGCGCCCTCGGCGTCCTCGACGGTGCCGGCGCCGATCGCGCCGGACGCGCCGGCACGGGTGTCGGTACCGACGATCAGGTAGTTCTCGTCGCCCATCTGACCGCCGGGGTCGACGATGTCCGCGGAGTCGGTGTCGAGTGCGGCGATCTGCGAGAAGCGGCCCTCGGCGGAGCGGAGGTAACCCCACACCGTTCCGGTCGCGAGCAACGCCATGACGGCGACGAAGGCGACCATCGACCGCCCGACAACGAGCGCCTTGCGGCGCTTACGGGTCTTGTTCTCGGCGAGGCGGGAGCGGTTGGGGGTGCCGACCGCTTGCGGGGACGCCGTCGTGACGGCCTGCTCGACCCAGTTTGGTTCCTCCGGTTCCGGCGCGCGGCCGGACCAGGAGTCGGCGGGTGGCGCGTCGGTGACGGCGGGAATGATCTCGGTGGCGTCGGCATCGAAGCCGGGAGGGGACTGCGCCTCCGGTTCGGCGATCCCGGGCGCCTCGTCGATCTCGTCGACGTCCTCGGCCTCGTCCGGCCGCGCTCGGCGGCCTCCCGAGGCGACGGGGGCGGTGCGCCCCATCTTCTGCATGAGTTCGGCGACGGACAGCTGCTCGCTGGGGTCGTCGTCCAGGGCCCGGCGACCGGACTCGCCGTCGCGGCGGCGGCGGTGACCGGTCGCTTCGCGATAGTCGGGGTCGGCGATGGGGCGTTCCCAGGGGGCCCGGCCTTCCGGCGCGGCGTGACCGGGATTGTGCTCGTCACCCACCTGTTCGCCCTGACCTCTCCGCCTCCAAAAAAGATACCGTCGCTCGACGACGTCGCAATGATACTGATCGACGCCCTCCGGGGCATCAGTGCGCGGTGGGGAAGTTCGGCATCGCCGGTATCGGAAAGATCAGTGGCGGCTGTCCCAGCGGTGCGGATCGCACTCGAGTGCGGCCCGGTCCCACCCGCCCCGATCGGCGGCCGCGGCGTAGGTGGTCTGCAGAAATCGCTGCAGCGTGGCGTCGGGGTCCGCAGCGGTGCGGACCGTCTCGTAAGGCAGCAGGAACTGGCGGAGATCCGGGCTGTAGAACGCCTGCCCGGGCGCTACCGGGTAGTCCGCGAAGCCGTCCGGCTCGGGATACGCGTACGCGTAGAACGCGCCCTCCTCGCCGCCGCCCGGCCAGAAACCACAGCTCGACAGCTCCCGCGAGTACCCCTCGACCATCACCCAGTCGCCGCAGTTGGGGGCGCCACCCGGATGCGGGGGAGCGGCCCGTCCTGAGAACCGGGTGCACGCCAAGTCGAACGAACCCCAGAAGAAGTGCACCGGGCTGACCTTGCCGATGAAGTACGACCGGAACATGTGCAGGCCGCGATCGGCCTGGATGAGCTGCTTCCAGAACAGGCTCACGGCAGCGGGGTCGTACGAGTCGTGGACCGTGTCCTCCGCGAACGGGACGGCGTCGGGCACCTCGTTGGGCGTCGGCTGGATGTGTGTCTCGATGCCCAGCTCGTCGAGGATCCGCAGGACGCGCGCGTAGAAATCTGCCACCGGCATCGGTTCGAGCGGGAACTCGCGATGCGCGCCGCTGCTGTCGCGGATCGCCAGCCGGTGGCCGGACAGGTCGAACTCGATCTCGAACACACGGGTGCGGTACGGGATCGCCGACGTCGTCAGTCCCCGCGCACTCACGTACAGCGGCACCTGCCACCAGTGATTGACCAGCGGAGTGTGCGCCATGCGGACCTTCCCGACGATCTGCGTCCACATGTGCAGGGTGTCGCGGGTGGGCTGCCAGTCGTCGACCCGCAGTGCGGGCCAGGGGTCCGAAACTGCTGGGGAAGCGGCCACGACGTCTACCTCCGGAAGAATCCTCGAGGAACTGCAGGCTTCTTCGGAGTGTAGGCGCGGGCTACCCGTGGCCGGGGCTATCCGCCGGAATGCATGACGTCGGCGCCGGCGGGGACGAGCGTGTCCTCCGGGTCGTCGAGCCAGCCGTCGGGGAGGGCGACGGTGCCGGGCGAGCCCTGTCGACCACGCGGGCCCTCGGCGTCCTTGGGGAACGGCACCGTCGGATCGAGCTGGCCGAGGAACCCCTCGAGTTCGGCCAGGGACGACACCCGGGCCATGCCGTTCCGCAGCTCGGAGCCGGCCGGGAAGCCTCGCATGTACCAGGCGATGTGCTTGCGCATCTCGCGCATGCCCTTGTCCTCGCCGTGATGATCGGCGAGCAGTCGCCCGTGCCGCATCATGATCGCGGCGACCTCGCCGAGGTTCGGCGGGACCGGCATCTCGGTGCCGTTGAGGGCAGCGCTCAGCTCGGCGAACAGCCACGGTCGGCCGAGGCATCCGCGTCCGACCACGACCCCGTCGCAACCGGTCTCGGACATCATCTTCTCGGCGTCCTCGGCGGCGAAGATGTCGCCGTTACCGAGCACCGGGACGTCGGTGACGTGCTCCTTGAGCCGTGCGATCTCGGACCAGTCGGCCTGGCCGGAGTAGCGCTGGGCGGCGGTTCGGCCGTGCAGCGCGACGGCAGCGGCCCCCTCCGCGGCGGCGATCCGGCCGGCGTCGAGGTGGGTGTGGTGTTCGGCGTCGATGCCGACCCGCATCTTCACGGTGACGGGGATGTCGGTGCCCTCGGTCGCCTTCACCGCGGCTGCGACGATCTGTCCGAAAAGGCGGCGCTTGTAGGGCAGGGCCGAGCCGCCGCCCTTGCGGGTGACCTTGGGGACCGGGCAGCCGAAGTTCATGTCGATGTGGTCGGCGAGGTTCTCGTCGACGATCATCTTCGCCGCCTGGTACGTGATCTCCGGGTCCACCGTGTACAGCTGCAGCGACCGCGGCGTCTCGGTGGGGCCGAACGTGGTCATGTGCATCGTCACCGGATGACGTTCGACGAGCGCGCGGGCGGTCACCATCTCGCACACGTACAGACCCGACGTGCTGCCGGCACGTTCGAGTTCGAGTTCGCGGCACAGCGTGCGGAACGCGACGTTCGTGATGCCCGCCATGGGGGCGAGAACGACGGGGCTGCCCAGCTCGAGCGAACCGATGCGAAGGGGTGACATGAAGACCTCGGGATAATTCTTCGGGAGAAAAGACTGTGCCCGGCACCGAATCCGGTACCGGGCACAGGATAGCTGCAACGGAGTAGGTGGCGACCTGTCAGGAGGCCTTCTCCGCGCGCGCGGCGTCCCGCGCGAGCGCGCGGTCGCGCATCTCCTCGAACTTGGTGGCCTGCTTCTCGAGACCCTCGAGGAAGGCGGCGAGTTCCTCGCGGGTGTCCTCGCCGCGTGCGGTGAAGTCGGTGCGTTCGAAGACGTTCCACTTCCGGAGCACCGGCATCACGACCTCTTCGAGATGCTGACGCAGGTCGTAGATGCCGTGCTTGGCCATCAGCACGCCGTTGCGGCGGAAGTTCGGCATACCCGCGCCGGGCATCTGGAAGTTCTTGATGACATCGGTCACGGCGCGCAGTGTCTGGTCCGGCGCCACGTCCATACCGGCACCGCAGATGTTGCGGTAGAAGATCATGTGCAGGTTCTCGTCCGCGGCGATGCGCTGGAGCATCTTGTCGGCGATCGGGTCCTGGCAGGCCTTGCCGGTGTTGCGGTGCGAGACGCGCGTCGCCAGTTCCTGGAACGTGACGTAGGCGACCGAGGTCAGCAGACCCGAGTGCGGGCCACCGGGGGCCGTGTAGCCGTTGGTCATGTGGACCATGCGGGCGTTCTCGAGTTCCACGGGGTCGACGCCGCGTGTGACGACGAGGTAGTCGCGCATCACGATGCCGTGCCGGTTCTCCTCGGCGGTCCAACGGCCGACCCACGTACCCCACGCGCCGTCCTGCGAGAAGTTCTCCGCGATTTCCCGGTGGTACGACGGCAGGTTGTCCTCGGTCAGCAGGTTGGTGATCATCGCGGCCTTCGCGACCTCGTCCAGACGGGACTGTTCGGGATCCCAGTCCTCGCCGCCCATCGCCGCGAAGTTCCGACCCTCGTCCCACGGGACGTAATCGTGCGGATGCCAATCCTTTGCCATGGAGAGATGTCGATTGACGTTCTCTTCGGCGACCGGCTGCAGCTCCTGTAGCAGCTCGAGCTGAGTGAGGTCTCTCGACATCGGTATCTGCCTCCGTGAAAGTTGTTGACGCTGAATGCCTGTGGCGCTGTACTTCAGGATCGTGCTGACAACCTACGGTACCGTAGGTTTGCGGTGGGAAAGGGTTCGGAACATACCGATCGGTGTCTCCCGGACGCCCCCACACCGGTTGCGGTGCACGTTCCCACCCGCCGTGCAGATGCACCGTCGCCCGTGTGGCGAACGTTACACGTCGGTGACCTGGCTCGGACCCGATTTCGGCGGTTCCTCCCGCTGTGAGTCCGCTGTGAAACGCAGGAATCGGTCCGCCACAGGCGGCAGCGGACGGCTTTCGGCCCGGATCATGCCGATCTCGCGCCCGGCGCCGCGCAGCGGGACGAGGGTGACGCCGTCAGGCCACGAGCGGGGCTCCTGCCACGGCATCACCGCGACACCGAGCGACGCCGACACCAAGCCTCCGATCGTCGCGAGTTCGCTCGACTCGAACACGACCTCCGGCACGACGCCGGCCTCGGCGCACAGGTCGTCGAAGATGCGGCGCATCCCGTAGTCCTGGTGCATTCCGATGAAATGCTCGTCCGCCGCGGCCCCGAGGTCGAGGTCGGCGCGGGAGCTCAGCGGATGTCCGGACGGCACGGCCAGGGCGAGGCGCTGATACGTCACCGGTGTCCAGTGCACCTGGGACGTGCGCGGTCGGGGGGAGACGAAGGCGAGGTCGTCGCGTCCCTCGACCACCCGGTCGACGAGCGTCCGAGCGGCGTCCTGGTACAGCGTGAACGCCACGCGCGGGTGCGCCTCGCGGTAGGCGCGGAGCAGGTCCGGGACGAGCCAGGTGCCGAACGAATGCAGGAAGCCCAGCCGGACGGTGCCTCGATCCGGGCTGTCGAACGCGTCGATCTCGCGCTGGGCCGCGGCGAGTTCCGTGGCCGCTCGGCGGGCGTGCTCGAGCAGCACCCGGCCCCGGTCGTTGAGTTCGAGGCGTCGGCCGTGCCGGTCGAACAGCTCGGCACCGATGTCCCGCTCGAGCCGGGCCAGGCGGCGCGACAGCGTCGGCTGGGAGATGCGCAGCATGTCCGACGCGGCCGTCACCTGCTCGGTCTCGGCCAGCGCGATGAACCAGCGCAGACCCTCGATCAGTTCCACCCGATCAGCTTATGCACAAGACGTATCAACAACTGTTGACAGATGCATTTCCTTCTCGTCGGGTGTCTCGCGAGGATGGTTCGTGGAGGAAACGCATGGATCACACGCTCACGAGCGAGACGCCGGCGGAGGCGACGACGCGCGACGTCCGGCCGACTCGGGGTACCCGCGAGTACCGGGCCGTCACCGTCGCGCTGTTCGCGGCCGGACTGACCACCTTCGTCTCGATGTACTCGGCGCAGGCGCTGTTGCCGGCGCTGACCGACGAGTTCGCGGTGCCGCCCGCGGTGGCCGCGCTCGCGGTGTCGGTCACGACCGGGATGGTCGCGCTCGCGATCATCCCGGCGAGTGCGCTGTCCGAACGGTTCGGGCGCACACGGGTGATGGTGGCGTCGGCGGCGGTGTCGAGCGTGCTCGGTGTGCTTCTGCCGTTCAGTCCGACAATCGAGGTGCTGCTGATCGGACGTGCGCTGCAGGGTGTCGCGCTGGCCGGCATCCCCGCGGTCGCTATGGCCTACCTGGCGGAGGAGATCCATACCCGTGACCTCGGCGCGGCGATGGGCCGCTACGTCGCCGGCACCACGATCGGCGGTCTGGTCGGCCGCCTGGTGCCGTCGACGGTGCTCGACGTCGCGTCGTGGCGCTGGGCGATGGAGGCCGCCTCGCTCCTGGCGCTCGTACTGGCCGTCGTGATGACCCGTAAACTCCCGCCGTCGCGCCACTTCCGCCCGCAGCGGGTGAGCCCGCGGATCGTGTTGTCGAATCTGGGCGGGCACCTGCGCAATCCGGCGCTGGCGCTGCTGTTCGTGCTGGGGTTCCTGCTGATGGGCGGTTTCGTCTCCGTCTACAACTTTCTCGGGTTCCGACTGCTCGACGCCCCGTTCTCGCTGCCGGAGGCGCTCGTCGGCCTGGTGTTCCTGCTGTATCTGTCGGGGACGTACACGTCGGCCGCGGCAGGTGCGGCCGCGGACCGGTTCGGTCGGGGCACGGTCCTGCTCGGCGCGGTGCTCGCGATGGCCACCGGGCTGGTGGTGACACTGTGGGCCGTGCTCCCGCTCGTCCTGGCCGGGATGTTGCTCTTCACCGGTGGGTTCTTCGCCGCCCATTCGGTGGCCAGCGGGTGGGTGGGTCTTCTCGCGACCGAGCACCGCGCCGAGGCGTCGTCGATGTACCTGTTCGCGTACTACCTGGGTTCGAGCGTCGCCGGCGCCGCGGCGGGGATCGCCTACGCGCACGGTGCGTGGCCGGCGACGGTGGGCTTCGTCGGGGTGCTGTTGGCGATCGCCGCGGTGGCGGCGTCAGCGATGTTCCGGCGGGCGCGGCGAGGCTGACACGGCGACCGCCCCCGTGACACCGTCTCGTCGAAAAGCTTGCGGCCCGGCACGCGGGGGCACAGAATCGCGCCATGGTCGCGAACATGACTCGGCTGCAGCGGATCGTCGACGAGCTGCCCGAGGCGGTGCGGGTCGACATCGAGGAGTGGGGCGGGCATCCCACGTTCCGCGTCCGCGGCAAGAATTTCGTGTTCAGCGACCCGGACGCGTCGAGCTTGTCACTCAAATTGCCCCGCGACGAAGCGGCGGCGGTTGTCGCCACCGAGGCGGGTGCGGGGCCCGCCGGGTACGGGCTCGGCCGGCACGGCTGGATTTCGCTGACCGTGCCGCCATCCGGCCGGGACGACTGGTGGGACCAGTTACGGGAGTGGGTGCGCACGTCCTACACCCTGATCGCACCCAAGACCTTGGCGCGCGTCGTCCTCGCCGAGGACTCCGCGCAGACGACAGGAGGCACATCGTGAGCGACACTTCCACGACCTCGCCCGCGAAGTCCGGCCTGCCGGCCTGGGCGCGCAAAGCGATCTGGGCTGCCGTGATCGCGGTGGCGTTGATCGCTCTCTATTTCATCCTGGCTGCGTTCCTGCCCCGCTGGTGGTCGCAGAGTGTGGGTTCGCTGTCGTCGGGTAGCTTCTCCCGCGGCATCATGTGGGGCCTGCTGTACGGGGTGGTGTGCACCGCAGTTCCGTTGCTGCTGTTCTACTTCGCGTGGCGATCCCGTCACCGCACGCACGCTCGGATCTGGGTGATCTCACTTCTCGTGCTCGGCATCGTCGTCGCGATCCCGAACCTCCTCACGCTGTCGGTCGTGCTCGGCAACAGCAGCGCCGCCCATGCGGGCGAGCGCACGCTCGACGTCGACGCGCCCGGCTTCCGGGGCGCGTCGCTGTGGGGCGCGATCATCGGCGCCCTACTGTTCGCCGCGGCGGTGTTCCTGGATGTCCGGTACCGCAAGCGCGGCAACGAGCTGACGAAGCTGCGTGGTGACCTTCACCAGCGTGAGCCGCAGTCACCGGGAGAGTCGCCCGGCCCCGAGATGTGATCCGACCCGTCCCGCGGGTCCCGCGGACCTTGCGTCGGGCTCGTCGTCGGCGAAGGCTGGGACAGGGGCCGCGAGCCGGGGGAGGACTTCCTGCGAGGCCGGACATGGACACCGAGGTCACCGAGATCGCCGCCGACATCTTCCGGCTCTCGACGTTCGTCGACGAGGCGGACCTGCCGATGAACCAGTTCCTGATCCGCGGCGACGAGCCGCTCCTGTTCCACACCGGGATGCCGATGCTGTACCCCTCCGTCTCCGCCGCCGTGTCGAAGCTGTTGCCGTTGGACACGTTGCGCTGGATCACGTTCGGCCACGTCGAGGCCGACGAGAGCGGGTCCATGAACCGCTGGCTGGCCGCCGCTCCACGAGCTCAGGTGGCGCACGGAGCGATGGGCTGCTTCGTGCAGATCGGATATCTCGCCGACCGTCCGCCGCGGCCGCTCGACGACGGGGAGGTCATCGACGTCGGCGGCCGGCGGGTACGTCGCATCGAGACTCCACACGTTCCCCACGGTTGGGACGCCGGACTGATGTTCGAGGAGACGACCTCCACGCTGCTGTGTGGTGACTTCTTCACCGCATTCGGCAGGTCGATGTCCGAGACAGACCACGACATCGTCGAGCCGGCGCTGGACGCGGAGGACCGCGGACACGCGACGGCGCTGACGCCGGCGCTGGGTGCGACGCTGCGCGGGCTCGCAGAGCTGGAGCCGGCAGTGCTCGGGCTGATGCACGGCCCCGCCTATCGTGGCGCTTGCTCGGTGGCGTTGCGTGAACTCGCGGCCGCCTACGACGACCGGCTGGATGCCGAACTCCAACGGGTCCGCGGCTGAACCGAGTCGAAACCGAGTCGAAAAGTAGGTCCTTGGTCCCCGATCCGTGGGCCGTTGCGCCCGTTCTCGGCTCCGGAGCTTCCGGCACGTGCCGCAGTGTGGTGATCTGGTGATGCCTCCCCGCGCGGGGGCCGGCCGTCGGCTACGGGTGCTGTCGACAGTCCGCTGAACGCCCCGTCTGTCTGGAGGCGGGGCGTTCACAGTTTTCTTCCTTTCGAGGGGCCTTCGTCGAATCCTCGGGGGAGGGTGGCCGTCGGCGCCGGTGGAGCACACTCTCCTGCACCGAGCGCCGACGGCCGAGTGCCGCTGGGCTGCCCGAACGCGGCAGGTGAGATGTCGTGTCGGGGCGCAGTTTCCTCCGGCCGGTCGATCCCACTAGACTCTGCCCGCACGCCCCTATAGCTCAGTTGGTAGAGCTACGGACTTTTAATCCGCAGGTCGTAGGTTCGAGCCCTACTGGGGGCACGTGCAGGCGGTTCGCTCCGCCGCCGTTCAGCGGCCCGTTCCGACTTCGGAGCGGGCCGCTGACGCGTTTCCTCCAGTGTCGGGCTCGCTCGACTTCCCCGCCGCGAGCCGCCGTCGCACCCCTTCGTGCTCGTGGCGAGGAGGGGATCCGACGTATATCCGCAATGGTGAGAAAGTCCATTTTGCAGGTATTGTTGAAACAGTTGATTCCTGAGTTCGCGAGTGGCGGTTGGTGCATTTATCGATCCGTTATTGAAGAACACAACGGCAGGTCTGTTCCGCTGTTACTGTGACGTCGTCATCATTCACGGAATTCCAATTCAGGAGGCTCGAATGGGCAGCATCTTCGATCTGATCTTCAATCTGTTCAATGGAAATGCCTTCAGTTCCGACGTGACGTTCGGGTCTGCGAACAGTGGCAGCAACATCAGCGGCAGCACCTTCGGTGGCAGCACGGCGACTCCGCCGGTGTAGGGGGAACTCTTCCAGCGCAATGCGATTCCGCAGTCTGGACGGATCGAAACGTGCTGACCCGCCGACGGCGGGAACGATCCGTGCGAACCTGCTCGAGTGGGTTCGCGCGGATCGTTCGCATGAGTTGCCACCCGTTCACAGCCCTGCGGCGCAACAGGAAATCGGGCACGGAAAATGCGAGCGGGCCGCCCGCACATGTGGTCGGGCCACCCGATCACGATTCGGAACCGAAGACGCTCCCCGGCGCGAGCGAGAGGGTAAACAGTTTCCATTCAATTTTTCTCGTGAAGGTTCGTTCGGCCGGAATGAACCGTGGGGCACTGAACAAAGGTGTGAACGGTATCCGGGGAGAACGTTCGGTGATGAGGGGGCGCGCGCTCGACGTGGACGTGGGCGAGGATCGAAGGTGTGGACGAGACGACGGACGAGGCGGCGCGCGAGATCGCTGGCGTGACGCAGGATCTGCAGGTGACCTGCAAGCACCGAAGCCGGGTGTATCGGGGCGGCGTACTGATCGCGTCCGACATACCGCTGGAGGAGGTTGCGGTCCACCGTGCCGACTCGGACACCGTGATCTGGGTGGATCTCTCGGCGCCGACCCTGGCGGATCTGGTTGCGCTGGCGCCGTTGGTCGGCGGCGAGATCGAACTGCATCCCCTCGCTCTCGAGAACGCCGCGTCGGGTAGTCAGCGACCCCGCCTGGTGCGCTATCGCGATCACAGTCTGTTGCATGCCCGCGCGCTCCGTGTCGATCCGGATTCCGGCGAACTGGGCTCGACGCGGGTCGCGGCGTTCATCCTCGCCCGGGCGCTGATCACGATCCGCTCCGACGACGGGTTTCCTGTGGACCCCCTGCTCGACGCCTGGGACGACTTGGGTTCGCTCAGTGAGCACGGCGTCGGATTCCTCGTCCACGCGCTGCTCGACCAGTTGGTCGACGGCTACTTCGACGCGTTGGACGACGTCGACGAACGGGTCCAGGCAGTCGAGGACGAGTTGCTGGACGGGTCGGAGTCCGTCAGGTCGATCCAGCTGCAGAGCTTCTCGCTGCGCAAGGACGTGGTGGCGATGTCGCGGGTCGTGTTGCCGATGAACCAGGCGCTGAGTGCGTTGTTGCGCGCCGGCGTACATGCGTCGTCTGCCGAGATCGTGCCGTACTACCAGGACGTCTACGACCACGCGCTGCGGGCGACGGAGCGGATCGACGGGTTGCGGGACACGATCGAGTCGATTCTCTCGACGAGTCTGGCGATGCAGGGCAACGCGCTGAACGAGATCATGAAGAAGCTCACCGCGTGGGCGGCGATCATCGCGATTCCCACCGGGGTGACCGGCTACTTCGGCCAGAACATTCCGTTTCCCGGCTACTCCGAGCCGCTGGGCTTCTGGCTCAGCACGGTGCTCCTGCTGGGTTTGGCCACCGGACTGTGGGCGAGCTTCAAACGCCGGGGATGGCTGTAGTTGAAGGCTCGGGTGCGCACCCCCTGCGGCACACCCGAGCCGGAAAAAGGATACCACTTGGTGTGTTTATGGACGAAGAGCGCAAACCGCCTGTTCAGGGTTTACGGTTTCGGCCCCACCGACAAGCGGACTAGTCTGGTTTTCGGGCGGGTGGCAGCTCGTCGGCAGGCCGGCGAGCGTTACGGCTTTCGGAGGCGAGTAGCGCATGGCACGTCAACAGGAACGTGCGCGGCGGACCCGCGCTGCGATCGTGGAAGCGGCTGCAGTCGAGTTCGGGAAGCGCGGTTACGCGGCAGCTTCGGTCAACGCGATCCTGGAAGGATCCAACGCGACCAAGGGTGCGATGTACTTCCACTTCGAATCGAAGGAGGAGCTCGGGCGCGCGGTTCTCGCTGCCGCGCTCGAGAAATTCAAGGAGACCACCGATCGGTGGACGTCCCGCACCGACCTCGATCCGTTCGAGATCCTGCACGGGCTCATCGACCAGGTGGCGCAGATGTTCCTGACGGACCCCATCGTGCGGGCCGAGTTCCGATTGATCATCGAGCCGGAGTTCTATGCGGACGTGCAGAACGGTGGCGCACGGGTGTGGGGGTCCTCGGCTCGCGACCTGATCGCACGGGCGCAGCGTGAGGGGTTGGTCCGGGACGGGGTCGACACCGACAAGTTCACCCGCGTGCTCGCGGCCAGCCTCGCCGGGCAGCGCTACATGTCGGATCTGACCGCGAGCGAGGTGGACCTGCGTGCCCGCTTCGAGGAATCGCTCGAGGTGGTGCTGGCGGGGATGGCGTCGGACGAGTGGCTCGCGAACTGGCGGGCCAACGGGTGGCCGGCCGAGGTCCCCGTGTCCACGGAGGCGTGACAACCTGGCGTTTGCGCGGTTTGATCAGGCGATTTGTGGATTGCGAAATCGGTGCCCTAAGCTATCCAAGCTCCCAACGGAACGCCGTTGGAGGTACTGGTCGGAGCAATCCGGCGGGCCCCCTTCGTCTAGCGGCCTAGGACGCCGCCCTTTCAAGGCGGTAGCGCGGGTTCGAATCCCGTAGGGGGTACGCTTCACCCATCAGCTGGGGAAGTACAGTTGAATAGCAGTAACAGCAAGGCCCTGTGGCGCAGTTGGTTAGCGCGCCGCCCTGTCACGGCGGAGGTCGCGGGTTCGAGTCCCGTCAGGGTCGCTTGTTCCATCGGAAACGATGGAGCGCGATAGGCATTCGGTTCGGGTGCCGTACGGCCAGGTAGCTCAGTTGGTACGAGCGTCCGCCTGAAAAGCGGAAGGTCGCCGGTTCGATCCCGGCTCTGGCCACCACGTGAGGTCCTCGGACTTCGGTGAAAATGCAGTACCGCTCCGCGAGGAGCGCAGCAAGGCCCTGTGGCGCAGTTGGTTAGCGCGCCGCCCTGTCACGGCGGAGGTCGCGGGTTCGAGTCCCGTCAGGGTCGCTTTCTGAATTGGCGACAATCCAGTGTTGTCGACAATGCAGTGCGATCCAGTCCCTGGTCACCTTCGGGTGCCAGGGACTTCGTGCTTTCCGGGCCCGTCTCGTCCCCGACGGAGGTCCCCGGGTGAACGGGTCTGCCCGTCAGTCTTCCGCGATCCGCTCGGCCACCCGTCGGACCGTCGCCGCGAGCAGCGGAATCGCGCCCTGCAGTTGATTCTGATGGACCCGCCCGCGCAGTGAGATGCAGCTGAGCTGAACATGATCGGATTCGCCGGTGAGCAGGGCGGCGCTCACCGACGACACCCCTTGCGCGTCGGTCTCCCACGTGCGGCCGTAGCGGGTGCGGATGACGCCGATGCGTCCGTGTAGTTCGCGAAGAGACTCCGTCGAGAGGATGTCGCCGTACAGCACGTCGACGTGTTCCGGGGGCAACAGGGACAACATTGCCCTGCCCTCGCTGGTGAGGTCGGCCCGGCTGCGCCCGCCGACCCGCGTGGCGATCGTGTCGGCGCAGCGGCCGCCGAGTTTGTCCAGCCACACGACGTCGCGGCCGTCGAGAACCGACAGGTGCGTGATCATGCGGGTGTGAAGGTGCAACTGATGCAGATGCGGGGCGGCTGCAGCGCGCAGTTCGTCGCGCTCGTTGCTGCGTCCCAGGGCGATCGCCCGCCACCCCAGGCGGTAACCCGTCCGGTTGTGCCTCAGCCAGTTCAACTGTGTCAACTGGTCGAGGATGCGGTGGGTGGTCGATCGCGGGATGCTCGTGAGCTGGACGAGGTCCTCCGCGGTGAGCCGGGTGCCGGCGCCGTCGAACTGGTCGAGGATCAGCGTGATCCGCTCGGCCATCGTCGGGGGGACGTCCGCGACCGCGGCCCTCACTTCGTCGTCGATGACGGTCACGGCTCCTCCAATCCCCGGCGCGATCGCCTACCGGTCCATTCGTTATACCCACCGCGGGGCTGTGCAACAAGCCGAGCGGGCCGATTGACCCCCCCACCGTGGAGCGCTACCCGTGAGTACGGTGAGGCTCCGAAAGATATTTCGATGGTACGTCTTTCACGAGAAGTGAGAACGATGTTTCAAATACTTCGGATGGCTGCGTTATCGTGGCGCGGTGCGAGGTGACTGTGGCGCTCCGATGTCGACGGAGGGGATGACGGCGCGCCAGCGGGGGCGGCGGGCGGCCCTCACCGAGGCGGTGATCGACCTCCTGCAGGAGACGGAGCCCGACCGGATCCAGATGCGGGAGGTGTCCGAGCGGTCCGGCGTCGCGCTGGGGACGCTGTATCGCTATTTCCCCACGAAGGAACACCTGATGGCGGCCTCGATGGAGGCCTGGAACGACAGGCTGTCCCGCAAGCTCGAGGTCGAACGCGCCCGGGCGGATGCCTCCGGCGAGTCCGACGATCGCAGTGTGTGTGAAAGGGTGCTCGCGCTGTACCGCCGCCAGTTGAGGGCATTTCAGAGGGGCCCGAACTTTGCTCGGCTCGACCTGGAGTTGACGGCGTCGTCCGACCCCTACGTCCGGCAGTCGATGCAGCGGCGCGCGCACGTGAACCACGCCGCGACATTCGCCCTCATGGACGGGGTTCCCGACCACGTGTCCCGGGTTGCGATCCTGGCCGTCGACGGGACGATGCTCGCGGCGCTGTCCTTCTGGACGGCGGGCCGCATCAGCTACGCGCAGGCCGTGCGAAACGTCGAGGACGTAATTCGTCTGGTGCTCGCCGACTACGCCTGACGCTCGCTCGGCGATCCCACCGCCTCCAGAACTGGAACAGATTCCAGTTTCGGCGCCCGGCCTTTTCGGTGTCCTGGCCTCCGTGTTCACCGTAGATCGTCGACAAACTCTGCACCCTGTTCTACCCTCACCCCGATGGAGGTGATCGCCCGAGTGTTCGGTCGGTTCGGATGCGGCCGTGGAGGGTGCCCTCGGCGCGGACAGGGGTGCGATGGGTGATCGGCAGGTCGTCGACGTCTTCGACGACATCAGGGACCTGTTGCCGATGCTGCGCGACCGCGCCGGCCAGGTCGAGCGGGACCGGCAGATCTCCACGGAAGTGATCGCCAGGCTCACCGAGATCGGCTATTTCCGTCTGCTCCAGCCCCACGCGTTCGGCGGATTCGAGGCGGATCCCCGCGACTACTACGCCGCGGTGCGATCTCTCGCCGGCGCGTGCGGATCGACGGGGTGGGTGGCGTCGGTCGTCGGCGTGCATCCCTGGCAGTTGGCGCTGTTCGACGTGCGGGCCCAGCGAGACGTGTGGGGAGCGAATCCGGACACGTTGATGTCGTCGGCATACGCGCCGATGGGGCGGGCGATCGCGTCCGACGGCGGATTCTTCTTCTCGGGCCGGTGGAGTTACTCGTCCGGATCGGCCCACGCCGACTGGGTACTCGTCGGCGGTCTGGTCGTCGACGACGCCGGCGACCCCATCGATTTCCGTACCTTTCTGATCCCGGCCCGGGACTATCGCATCGACGACGTCTGGCACACCGTGGGATTGCGCGGCACCGGCAGCAACGACCTCGTGGTCGAGGACGTCTTCGTTCCGGACTACCGGACGTTGAGTTTCACGTCCACGGTGCAGTGCGCCGGTCCCGGTCAGGCGGTCAACACGGCGCCGCTCTACCGCCTGCCGTTCTCCGCGGTCTTCTCGACGACGATCACTGCGCCGATCGTCGGGATGGCCGACGGAGCCTACTCCGCGTTCACCGCGTACCAGACCGGCCGAACCGCTGCGGTGAGTCCGTTGCGGTTCACGGACGATCAGTTCATGCAGGCCGCGCTGGCCGAGTCTGCGCGCGACATCGAGCTGGCCTGGATGCAGTTGGAGCGCAACTTCTCCGAGATGCTGGACTTCGCGCACGCCGACGTCCGCATTCCGGTGTCGTTGCGGGTCAAGGCCCGCCGTGACCAGGTGAGTGCGTCGAGCATGGCCGTCGGCGCGATCGATCGTCTTTTCGACCACGCCGGTGGGGGTGCCCTGCGTACCGACGCCCCGATCCAGCGTTTCTGGCGCGATGCCCATGCAGGACGGGCTCACGTGATCAACGACCCGTACCAGCCGCTGGTGTTGTTCGGGCGCAACGAACTAGGCCGGGACATCCACGACGCGTGGGTGTGATCCAGGGTCGCAGAATCAGTGGGAGGCGAAACATGCAGTCGTACGGTGGATCCGAGAAGTGGGACGGCGAGGCGGACGTCGTGGTGGTCGGCTTCGGCGCGGCCGGTGCCAGTGCCGCCATCGAGGCCGCCGACCTGGGCGCCGATGTGTTGGTGGTTGAGAGGTTCCAGGGCGGTGGGGCGACCGCGATCAGCGGCGGCATCTACTACGCGGGCGGTGGAACTGCGCAGCAGAAGGAGGCCGGCTTCGACGACACCCCGTCGGCGATGTTCGACTACCTGAAGCTCGAGACGGCAGGCGTGGTCTCCGACGAACTGCTCGAAGACTTCTGTGAGCGCAGTGTCGAGAACCTGCAGTGGCTCGAGCGCCTGGGGGTGCCGTTCGAGGGCAGCATGGCGCCACGGAAGACGTCATATCCCACCAACGAGTACTACCTGTACTACTCGGGCAACGAACTGGCGCCGCCGTACAAGGACGCGGCGACCCCGGCCCCGCGCGGTCACCGGACCAAGGGCAAGGGCACGTCGGGCAAGGTGTTCTTCTCGGCGATGGCGAAGTCGGCCCGCAAGCGCCGGGGTATCGACGTCCGCTGCCAGACCACGGTGACGTCGCTGATCACCGACGACGCCGGGACGGTGATCGGCGTCGAGTGCCGCGAGGTGGATCCGCGGGCCCGGGGGCGCCGCGTCCTGCACCGCGTGCTCGGGTCGCTCAACCGCAAGTGGAACCTCTACTACCGCCCGGTCGGTCGCCTGATGGACGGCCCCATCCGTCGGATCGAGGACGGGCACTCGGTGGTGCGCCGGTACCGGGCGCGCAAGGGTGTCATCCTCGCCGCCGGGGGATTCGTCTTCGATCGGGAGATGCTCGGCGAGTACGCGCCGCGCTACCTCGGCGGGACCGGGCTGGGCACGATCGGCGACGACGGCAGCGGTATCCGGTTGGGGCAGTCCGCCGGCGGTGCCACCGATCGCATGGAACGGGTGTCGGCGTGGCGCTTCTTCAATCCGCCGATCGCGATGACCGAGGGCGTGCTCGTCAACAAGGAGGGCGAGCGCATCTGCAACGAACTGTTCTACGGCGCGAAGATCGGCGAGCACATCGCCGAGCAGACCGATGTCGCCGCGTATCTCGTCGTCGACTCGCGCGTCCTCGCCGACGCGAAACGTCAGGTCCCCGAACAGACGCTGTGGTTCCAGCGTCTGCAGACGACGTACCTGTACACCGTGGGCCACAAGAAGGGTGCGACTGCCGAGGAGCTCGCCCGCCGTACCGGCATCGATCCGGCGGGCTTGGCGCGGACGCTCGAGCGGTACAACGCGGACCGTCGGGCCGGGGTGCCCGATGCGATGGGCAAGGATCCCGCTCACGTCACGCCACTGGTCGACGGCCCGTTCTACGCGTTCGACTGCTCGATCCGGGTGCAGGCCGGGTTCCCGTGCCCGGTGCTCACGCTCGGTGGCCTGACGGTCGACGAGTGGACCGGGGCGGTGACCGAGGTGGACGGCGCTCCGATCCCCGGTCTGTACGCGGCCGGACGCACCGCGGTCGGGGTGTGCTCGCAGTCCTACGTCAGCGGCCTGTCCATCGCCGACTGCGTGTACTCGGGGCGCCGGGCGGGGGCCGTCGTGGCACGAGGTGGGCGGCTCGCGTAGCCTCCGGACATGTGTCTGGCGATTTCGAATCGACCCGTCGTCGGCTGACGACCAAGCAGGCCGAGACGGTGTCTCGGCTGACTCGCTGCGCCGTGGAGGTGTTACGCGAGAACGGGTTCGCCGGATTGACCGTTCGTTTGGTGGCGAAGCAGGCCGGGGTGGCGCCGGCCACGGCCTACACCTACTTCTCGTCGAAGGAACACCTGGTCGCGGAGGTGTTCTGGCGCCGGCTGGCGGCGATGCCGGCCGACGAGCCGGTCTCCGACGACCGGACCACCCGCATCGTCGAGGTGCTGCGCAGCGTCGCACTGCTGGTCTCCGACGAGCCCGAACTCGCGGCCGCCGTCACGACCGCGCTGCTGGGCCGCGACCCCGACGTCGTGCACCTGCGGGCGCGCATCGGACTCGAGATCCGTAAGCGACTGCTCCACGCGATGGGCGACGAACCCGACGACGACCTCCTCGAGGCGCTCGAAATGCTGTACGCGGGCGCGTTGCTGCGGGCCGGGATGGGGTACGACTCGTACGGGCACATCGCCGACAGGCTCGAGATCTCGGCGCGTTTGCTGCTGCCGTGATCCCGAGCCGGTCGGGGACGGCTCAGACGGTGTAGCCGCCGTCGACGTTGAGCTTCTGGCCCGTCACGAAACCGGCCTTGGGGCTCGCGAGAAAGCAGACGGCTTCGGCGATGTCGACCGCGGTCCCGAACTTCTGCAGTGGGATCCGGCTCATCGTGACGTCGAGTGCCCGCTGGTCCAGGCTCTGGGAGCTGATGAGCCGTTCGGCCATGCCGTCGGTGAGCATGCCCGGGCCGACCGCGTTGAAGCGGACGCCGAAGCGTCCCTCCTCGGCGGCGAAGCCTCGCACCAGCGCCTCGACGGCGCCCTTGGTTCCCGCCGACAGCCCGTCCCGAACGGGGTAGCGGTCGGTGGCGGCGGTGGTGACGGCGACAACCGAGCCCGACGCCTCGCGCAGCGCCGGCAGGCAGGCCTGCACGACGGTGAAGAACGCGGTCGCCTCGTCGGTGAGATGCGCAGCGTACGTGGACGGCTCGACCTTCGACAGGTGCACCATCGGCACGTGCGGGCCGGCCGCATGGGCCAGGATCGACAGGTCGCCGAAGTCTGCGGTGATCGCGGCGACGAGGTCGCCCAGTTGCCGGGCGTCGGTGAGGTCGACCGAGTGTGCTGCGGCACGGACGCCGAGTTCCTCGACTTCGGTGACCAACTTGGTGGCGGCGTCGGCGTTGGATCGGTAGGTCAGGACGACGTTGTGTCCCTCGGCTGCGAGTCGGCGGACGATCGCGGCGCCGATCCCGCCGGTGCCGCCCGTGACGAGGGCGGTGGTCGTCGTCGAACTCGAGGATGTGGTGCTCACTGGTGTGCTCCCTGCTGGCGTCTGTTCCTTGCGAGATGTCAGGCAACCTAGCACTTGCTTGGTTTCGAGTGCTCTGATTCGCCCGGGCAATGGGAAATCCCGGGCCGGAACGTCAAACGGTGAGCGTGCGCCGGCTCTCGAAGCGGCGGCGGATGCCGGTGTAGGGATCGTCGAACTCGAGACTGCGTGCGAGTAGGCGTAACGGGTCGGAATAATCGTCGGAGGCCACGTCGTAGAAGCGCGGATAGAAGTTGTCGCCGATGATCGGGACGCCGAGCGAGCACATGTGCAGGCGCAACTGGTGGGTCTTGCCGGTGCGTGGCAGCAGCCGGTAATGGCCCACGCCGTCGCGGACGTCGAGCAGTTCGATGCGACTCTCCGCATTCGGCTCGCCGTCCACCTCGCGCGCCTGTAGTACGCCGCGCTCCTTGATGATTCGGCTCCGTACCGTGACCGGCAGGTGCAGGGACGGATCGTGCCGCGCGAGCGCCTCGTACACCTTTGTCGCCCGGCGTTCGTCGAAGAGTGACTGGTACGCGCGCCGTGCCTCGCGGCGCACCGTGAACAGCAGCACCCCGGCGGTGATCCGGTCCAGTCGGTGCGCGGGGGTCAGTTCGGGTAGATCGAGTTCGCGGCGCAACCGGACCAGGGCCGACTCGACGACGTACGCGCCGCGCGGGGTGCTCGCGAGGAAGTGCGGCTTGTCGACCACGAGCAGGTCCTGGTCACGGTGCAGGACGTCCACCTCGAACGGGACGCGCTTCTCGGCCGGTGGGTCGCGGTAGAGGTAGAGGAACGCGCGGGGCCGGTACGCGGTGACGGCGTCGATCGGCGTGCCGTGCTCGTCGACCACCTCACCCGCATCCACCTTCTCCTGCAACCTCTTCGCGTCGCCGGGAAACCGCGACAGTAGGTACCCGAGCGCGGTGGGCCACGCGCCGTCGTCGGGTAGGCGCAGTCGGGTGGGATTCAGTCCGTCGCGGACGGGCAGGGGAGCGGCGGGCACGTGTCGACGGTACCGGCCCCGGCTCGCGACGGGTCGTGTGCAGGGCGTTGACGTGCGCACCTTCTTACCTTACCCTTCGGTAAGTTGCGGCGTCCGCCACTCTCGAGGGGTGGGTGGTGGCGCTGCCCTTCTCTTCGACGCGTCGCCGGGCTGCGCTGCCGGCGTCCTTGGTCAACAACCCGCGCGGTCCGTTTCGCGGGGCGAGGCGGCCACCCACGACGCGCGTGGCCGCGCTTCTTCGTCGTGGTGCGCGGGCCGCCGACCGGGCGGGGTCGCCATTTCTGCTGATCGCGGCGCATATCGTGGTTCCGGAAATCGACTACCACGAAATCTGTGAACCATCCGAAACTCTCAGAGAACTCTCAAGAATTGTCCGAGAGAGAGTTTTGCCACATTTCGTTCTGCTAACGACTGCTCGTGTGCAGCTGATCAACAGAGGGTTGTGTTCGTTGTTCGTCGAGGTCGACGGCAGGTGGCAGGAAGCGGTTCGATGTACTACTCCGGAAATTGGGCGACGGCATGGCGACATCGACTGATGGCGGTTCTCGTCGCGTTGATCACGTGTGCGGGCTGCGTGTTGGCGGCTGCGCCCGGGGCTTCCGCGGGGACCGCTCGCCAGGTAGCGCGAGGTGGCTATCAGGAGCTGTGGGTCCCTTCGTCGATGGGGGACATCAAGGTTCAGGTCCAGTGGGCCGCGCGCGGCGGTAGCGCCTCGCTGTATCTACTCGACGGCATGCGGGCACGCAACGACCGCAACGCGTGGAGCTTCGAGACCAATGCGATGGAGCAGTTCGCGCTGGACAACGTCACTCTCGTCATGCCTGTGGGCGGCGAAGCCAGCTTCTATTCGGACTGGTACAACCCCAGCAATTTCAATGCTCAGCCGATCACCTACAAATGGGAGACGTTTCTTACTCGCGAACTGCCCGACTATCTGGCCAATTTCGGTGTGGACCGCACGAATACCGGAGTCGTCGGGTTGTCGATGGGGGGAACGGCCGCAATGACGCTCGCCGCCTACCATCGTGACCAGTTCCGATTCGCCGGCTCGCTGTCGGGCTATCTGAATACGACGGCGCCGGGCATGCGCGAGGCGATTCGGATTGCGATGTACGACGCGGGCCGCTACAACGCCGACTCGATGTGGGGCTTCCCGTGGGATCCGGCGTGGATGCGCAACGATCCGTTCGTCTCGGCGCCGCAACTGCAGGGCCTGTCGATGTACGTGTCCGCCGGCAACGGGATACCGGGCGTGTACGACCGACCCACCGACCTGGTCGGCTACTGGAACACGACGATGGCGATGGGCCTCGAGTTCCTGTCCATGGTCACCACGCGGGCATTCGAGTTTCGTCTGCACACCCTGGGCATTCCCGCGAACTTTCAGTTCCGCGGCACCGGTACCCATGCGTGGCCGTACTGGTCGGGCGAGCTGTGGCAGGCGCGACCACAGATCCTGAACGCGTTGAACGCGTGGTGAAGACGTCTTGCGCGCATCGACACTTCCGCCGACCAGGTTTCCGTAGTCTGTGGCCATGACCACATGGGATGCAGGGGACATCGTCGATCAGAGCGGCCGGACGTTCGTCGTGACGGGTGCTAACAGTGGGCTGGGGGCCGAGGCGGCGAAGGCGCTCGTGAAGGCCGGCGCGCACGTGATCCTGGCCTGCCGCAACGTCGACAAGGGCAAGGCCGTCGCGGCGCCGTTGGGGGAGCGGGCGGAGGTGCGCCGCCTCGACCTCGCCGACCTGGCGTCCGTGCGGGAGTTCGCGGACTCGGTCGATGCGGTCGACGTGCTCGTCAACAACGCGGGCGTGATGGCGGTGCCGCTCGGTCGCACGGCCGACGGGTTCGAGATGCAGTTCGGCACCAACCATCTGGGGCATTTCGCGCTCACCGGCCTGCTGCTGGGCAAGGTCACCGATCGTGTCGTGACGATGTCGAGCACCATGCACAAGATCGGCAGTATCGACCTCGACGACCTGAACTGGGAACGCCGAACGTACCGGCGCTGGCCGGCCTACGGGCAGTCCAAGCTCGCGAACCTGCTGTTCACATACGAGTTGCAGCGCAAGCTGTCCGCGTCGGGTTCTCAGGTACGCGCGTTGGCGTCGCATCCCGGTTACGCCGCGACGAACCTGCAATCGCACACCGAGTCGATCTCGAGCAGGGTCATGGCGCTGGCCAATCCGTTCATCGCGCAGTCGGCGAAGATGGGCGCGCTGCCGATGCTGTACGCCGCGACCGTGCCCGACGCGATCGGCGGCAGCTACCTCGGTCCGTCGTCGATGTTCGAGACGCGGGGCTACCCGAAAGTGGTTTCGTCGAACCGGAAGTCGCACGACCGGAGCGTTGCGCGACAATTGTGGTCGGCGTCGGAGCAACTCACCGGCGTCACCTACGACTTCGGAGGCTGACCGCGTTGGCGATCGAGCGACTCAACCACGCCGTCCTGTTCGTGTCGGACCTGCAGCGCAGCCTGGCCTTCTACCAGGATGTGCTCGGGTTCAAGGCACTGCCGGGCGGGTACCCCGGTGCGGCGTTCCTGCAGGCGCCGGACTCGGCGAACGACCACGACCTGGGCCTGTTCCAGAGCCCCGCCCCGGTGAGCCGCGTGACGCCGGGCAACGTCGGGCTGTACCACCTGGCCTGGGAGGTCGACACGCTCGCCGCCCTGGCGCAGATGCGTGAGCGTCTGCTCGCGGCGGGCGCGCTGACGGGGGCCAGCAACCACTGCTCCACCAAGGCGTTGTACGCGGCCGACCCGGACGGCATCGAGTTCGAGGTGTGCTGGCTGGTGCCGGACGCGCTCGCGATCGACGAACTCGTGCCCGCACAGCCGCCGACGCGTCCGCTCGACATCGATGCCGAGATCGCCCGCTACGGCGCTGATACCCGCGGGGGTCCGCGCACCGATCGGCACCTATGGGAGCGGGTGTTCGCGGCCCGCGCCCGCGGCTGAACTAGCCGGCGATCGCGTCCACGTCGCGCCGGACCGCGGTCTTCGGGCGCCCGCGCACCGGGGTGGCGCGCCACGCGGTCCATACTCCGACGAATGCAAGTGCGGCGAAGCCGAACAGCAGCAGTTGCGCCGAACGCATCTCGGACTGTCCTCCGAGGTTCACCAGCACGCCCGCCAGCGCGGTACCGAACGCGTTGGCGATCAGCTGCACGGTGTTGATCGCGGCGGACGCGCGGGCGCCCTCGACCGGTTCGGCCACGGCGTTCATGGCCCCGACCGCCAGATGCGGCCACGCGATGCCGATGCCCGCGCCGGCGACGATCAGCCCGGTCGCCCAGAGCGCGACGCGGCCGCTCCCTACCTGTTCGGCGAGGACCACTGCCATGATCGCGAGGCCGGCCGCGACCAGGAGCGGGCCGCATCGCACGATGCGGCGGACCGCGTTCGGAGCCGCCGCCGACGCGCTCGGGATCTCGCCGACCGTCCAGCCGAGTGCCAGTGCGGCACCGAGAAATCCGGCGACGAGGGGCGCCAACCCGGCCAGCTGCTGCCCGAACAGCGGGACGAACGTCTCGACCGTCGATGCCATCGCGAGGACCCCGATGGTCAGGTACACCCATTTCAGGGACGACCCGGAGAACGTCGACGGTGGCAACACCCCGTGCGGGCTGCGCCGGTCGGCGGCGACGAACCACACGACCAGGCCCACCGCGCCGGCGACGGCGGCGGCCGCGATCGCCGCGTGGGAGAGGAGCCCGGCGACGCTCACCAGCAGCGTCGCGGCGGTGAGCAGCGCCAGCGGGACGACCGGCACGGGGGCGACGACGCGGTCGTCCGCACGGGTGTGCGGCGGCAGGACTACCGGAACGAGGGCAGCGACTGCCGCGGTGCACACGATCAGCGCACCGAACGCCCACCGCCACGCGCCGAACTGGGCGAACGCCCCGCCGACGGCAGGGCCCACCAGGGTGCCGACACCCCACATGGTGGAGACCAGTGCGCTGGCGCGGGTCCACAGATGCCGGGGCAGCGCGGAGTTGATCACCGCGTATCCGAGGCCGGCGAGCAGGCCGCCGCCGAAACCCTGCACGGCGCGTCCGGCCAGGAGCAGTTCCATGGTCGGGCTCAGCGCGCACACCACGGTTCCGAACGCGAAGAGGGCGAGGCCGATCAGATAGGCGCCGCGCGGGCCGCGGGCGGCGAGCGTCCGACTGACGATCATCGACGAGAGCACCGACGCGATGAGGAACACGGTCGACGTCCAGGCGTAGTAGCGACGTCCGCCGATGTCGTCGATCGCGGTGGGCAGCAGACTGCTCGTGAGATAGACGTTGGTCGCGTACAGCGCCACTCCGCCGGCCAGTACGGCGGCGACCCCGAGATGTCGCCCGCTCAGCAGTTGACGCCAGGTGCCGGAGCCGTCGGTTCGGGTTGTCATGGCCCCGAAGGTAGAAGCTCGAGCGCACTCGAGGTCAAGGAGATGGATGCGCCCGAGAAGCACTGTGTTCGTTGTCACAAACGCGGACCTTCGCCGCGTCGGGTCGCGCGAACACCCAGGTCGCGGGCTTGTCGACGGCTCTCGGCGCGGGTCGGCGTCCTTGCCGCGCCGACGATCCTGGACGGTCGGGAATTGAATCTCGCGGAGGCATGTTCCATGAGTCAGTAAGACTCAACTTTGGAGGAGGCTGCGAATGCCGGCATTCTTCGGGCCCGAGGGGCCCGGGCGCATCGATATCACCCGTCTCATGAGCAGTGACACGCAGCAGCTCATGGCCGAGGCTGCGCAGTTCGCGGCCCGACGCGGTGACACGGGCCTGGACGCACTGCACATCCTGCACGTGGCCGCGGTCAAGGATCCGGTGCGCGACATGGTCAAGCGAGTGGGTGGGGACCCGGAGGCGATCTCGAAGGACGCGGAGGCGCGCCTGCCCCGTGGTCGCGAAGCCGTCTCGATCTCTCCGACGGTCACGGCCGCCGGACGTCGGACGCTGCTCGACGCACACCAGATCGCGCGCGCACTCGGATCGACCTACATCGATCCCGAACACATCTTCCTGTCGCTGGTCTCCAACGGGGACTCGACGACCGGGCGCATCCTCGCGTCCGCCGGTGTCACGCCGGAGTCGATGCAGTCCGCGGTGAACGCGAGTGCTGCGGAGCCGCAGCAGGAGTCGGCCACCCCGACGCTCGACAAGTACGGCACCGACCTGACCGAGCGGGCCCGCTCCGGCGGCGTCGACCCGGTCATCGGACGTAGCGACGAGATCGAGCAGGCCATCGAGATCCTGGCGCGCCGGACCAAGAACAACCCGGTTCTGGTCGGTGAGGCCGGCGTCGGCAAGACCGCCGTCGTCGAGGGTCTGGCGCAGCGCATCGTCGACGGAGACGTCCCGGAGGTGCTGGCCGACAAGAAGATCGTCCAGCTGGACCTGGCCGGCATGCTGTCCGGAACCCGCTACCGCGGCGACTTCGAGGAGCGGCTGACCAAGGCGGTCGACGAGATCGTCGCGCAGGACGGCCGGCTGATCGTGTTCATCGACGAGCTGCACACCATCGTGGGTGCGGGCGCCGGCGGCGAGGGTGCCATGGATGCCGGAAACATCCTCAAGCCCAAGCTGGCTCGCGGCGATCTCCGCATCGTGGGTGCAACCACGCTCGACGAGTACCGCAAGCACATCGAGAAGGATCCCGCGCTCGAGCGGCGGTTCCAGCCGGTGACCGTGAACGAGCCCAGCCAGGACGACGCCAAGGCGATCCTGAGCGGGCTGCGCGAGCGGTACGAGGAGCATCACCGCGTCAGCTACACCGACGAGGCGATCTCCGCTGCCGTCGAACTGTCGTCGCGGTACATCGCCGACCGGTACCTGCCGGACAAGGCGATCGACCTGCTCGACCAGGCCGGCGCGCGGAAGCGCCTGCAGCTCGGCGCATCCAATCCGGATGCCAAGGCGCTGCAGCAGCGGATCGCGCGACTGGAGAAGGCCAAGGAAGATGCGGTGAGCGCCGAGAACTACGAGCGCGCGTCGCAGCTGCGCGACGAGATCGCGGGAGCCGAGAAGCGACTCTCCGAGACTCGCGCAGGTGAGCCCGTCGCGGTGGGGACGCCGTCGGTGACTGCCGAGGACATCGCGGAGATCGTCGCGCGGTCCACGGGAATCCCGGCCAGCCAGATGACGCAGAAGGACAAGGAGCGTCTGCGGCGACTGGAGGACGAACTGCATCGGCGGGTCGTCGGCCAGGAGGATGCGGTGAAGGCGATCGCACGAGCGGTGCGACGCAGCCGGACCGGCATGGGTGATCCCCGTCGTCCGGTCGGTAGCTTCCTGTTCCTCGGTCCGACGGGCGTCGGCAAGACGGAACTGGCGAAGGCGTTGGCGCAGTCGCTGTTCGGTGACGAGAGCAAGATGCTGCGGCTCGACATGAGCGAGTTCGGCGAGCGGCACACCGCGAGCCGACTGGTCGGGGCGCCTCCGGGTTACGTCGGCTACGGCGAGGCCGGTCAGCTCACCGAGCAGGTGCGACGTCACCCGTACTCGGTGATCCTGCTCGACGAGATCGAGAAGGCCCACCCGGATGTGTTCAACGTGCTGCTCCAGGTGCTAGACGACGGACGGCTCACCGACGGCCAGGGCCGCACGGTGGACTTCAAGAACACCGTCCTGATCATGACGAGCAACCTCGGCTCGGACATCATCTCGAGCAAGGGCGGGGCGCTGGGCTTCACCACCGGTGACGCCGCGGCGACCGAGAAGCCCCTGCGCGATCGGGTGATGGGCCGCCTGCGGGAGTCGTTCCGGCCGGAGTTCCTCAACCGGATCGACGAGATCGTGATCTTCCGCAAGCTCGAGGCCGAGCAGCTGCACCGGATCACCGATCTGCTGCTGGGCGAGAGCCGGGATCGCCTGCGGGCTCAGGACATCGACATCGAGTTCACTCCCGATGCGGTGGACTGGATCGCCGAGCACGGGCACCAGCCCGAGTTCGGGGCACGGCCGCTGCGCCGGACCATCGCCCGTGAGGTCGACGACCGAATCGCCGATCTGCTGCTCGACGACGTCCTCGACGCCGGTGGGCGGATCACGGTCAAGGTCACCGACGACGAACTGGATCTCGTGGTCAGCTGACGCCGAGACAACGACAAGGGCGGGACAGGTGAAAACCTGTCCCGCCCTTCGTTGTGTGCTGCCCTCAGCGCACGCGGAGTCCGTCGATGTAGATCGACGTGATCTCGCGGGCGAAGTCGGCATTGGACTTCTGCGGCGACGCGCGGAACCACCGACTGGTGAGCCACACCGAGTCCCGCATCAGTTGGTAGAAGGTCGCGGCATCGACATCCGAGCGGAGTTCGCCGTCCGCCTGGGCCTCGGTGATGCACTGCATCCATAAACCTGCCGCGAAGTCGCCCTTGTCGTCCAGGCTGGCCTCGAGCATCTTGTCGCGCATGTAGTCCGTCTCGACCTGCCAGATCGCGGTGGCGTGGCGATGACGTTCGGCGGCGTCGATCGCCACCAGTACGAGGGCCTCGAGGCGTTCGATCGGGGGAAGGTTCTCGGCGATCACCTGGGAGCAGCGTTCGTAGAGTTCGTCGACGTACACCCGGATGATCTCGGTGACGATGGCTTCCTTCGACGGGAAGTAGTGGTAAAGCGTGCCCGAGTAGACGCCGCAGGCGTCCGCTATCTCCCGCACCGTCGTGGCGGAGATGCCCTTGGTCGCGAAGATCTCGCCGGAACGGTCGAGTATCTGGCGCCGACGTTCCTGCGGATCCATCGCGGTTGTTCCCCCTGTACCTGGGTCGATCGGTTGCCGGTCGAGGCGCCTCATGCTACCTGCGACCGCACCGCCCCCGACCAACCTGGCCAGGCAATCCTACATTGATTGATCGCTTGCTCAATATCGTGTCTTGGATCACAATGGTCGGCAGTTGTGGCCGAGATCGGAAGTGGGAGCAGTTGATGGGTGTACTCGAGGGCGACGTCGCGTTGGTGACGGGTGCCGGTCAGGGGATCGGACGTGGAATCGCCCTGGCGCTGGCCGCCGAGGGCGCGCGCGTCGCGGTCGTCGGGCGCACGCTGTCGAAGGTCGTCGACACCGCCGACGAGATCGTCCGTCGCGGCGGTGACGCCGTCGCACTGCAGTGTGACGTGACGGACGCGGAACGCATCGACGCCGTGGTCGCGGATGTGGTCGACCGATACGGCGGCCTGTCGATCCTGGTGAACAACGCGCAGACCCCGGCTCACGGCATGCTCCTGGATGTCAGCGAAGACGACTACCACGGCAGCATGAACTCGGGTCCGCTGGCGACGCTGCGGCTGATGCGCGTGTGCCACCCGCATCTGAAGGGTCGCGGTTCGATCGTCAACCTCGGCTCCGCCGCCGGGCTGAAATGGGATCCGACCGGTACCGGTGCCTACGCTGCCGCGAAGGAAGCGGTGCGGGTGCTCACGCGCACCGCCGCGTGCGAGTGGGGCAGCGACGGGATCCGAGTCAACGCGGTGCTCCCGCTGGCGTCGACCCCGTTGATGGACGAGTGGGCAGAGCTGAATCAGGAGGCGTACGGGGAGTATCTGCGGAGCGTGCCGCTCGGTCGTCTGGGTGACGCCGAGTCGGACATCGGGCCGGCCGTGGTGTTCCTGTGCAGCCCGGCCGCCCGCTACATAACGGGGCATTCACTGCCGGTCGACGGAGGGCAGGCTTTCCTGAGGTAGTGGAGCACCGAATTCTTTACCGCTCAACGGAAATCGACAGCAACGAGCAAGCCCACTGCTCGTACGGTGGACCAATACAGTTCCAACGGAAGGATCGCGCAATGCAGCCGGTCGAATGCGGAGCGTGCGGCAACCGCGTACTCGTCGAGAAGTACAGCTCGACGCACACCAGCACCCAGTGGCTCGAGGATGCGGAGACGGCGTGCGCCGAGTTCCGTGACGCCGCGGCGAACGGAACGCACAGCATGTACGTGCGCACGTGCGGTGCGTTGACCGAGAGCATCGACGAGGCGGTCGCCGAGGGGCGTCTGGGCGAGTCGTACCGGACCGTGCCGGTCTCGGGGTCCACGGCGGAAGTCCGTCCGTACTCGTAAAGCGCCGGAACCAGATTCTCTGCGATTCCGTATTTTTCGACGCTGCCCGCACATGGGCGGGAAGCGTTCACTTCTTCGAAGGAGGCAAGATGACCGAGATTTCCGACGACGTCGAGGTCCGGGAGATCGTGGCGGGCAGCAATCCCGACCGCTTCGCTCGCGGCTGGCACTGCATCGGCCGCGCGCAGGACTTCCGTGACGGAAAGCCGCACCAGGTCAAGATCTTCGGCACCGACCTGGTGGTGTTCGAGGACAGCAAGGGCGAGCTGCAGGTGCTCGACGCGTTCTGCCGTCACATGGGTGGCAACCTCGCGATGGGCGAGATCAAGGGTGACACCATCGCCTGCCCGTTCCACGACTGGCGCTGGAACGGCAAGGGCAAGTGCACCGACATCCCCTACGCGCGTCGTGTTCCTCCGGTCGCCAAGACCAAGGCGTGGGTCAAGCTCGAGCGCAACGGTCTCCTCTTCGTCTACAACGACCCGGAGGGCAACCCGCCGCCGGCCGAAGTCACGATCCCGCAGATCGAGGGCTACGACGAGGGTGGCTGGAGCGACTGGAGCTGGAACACCTACGTCGTCGAGGGTTCGCACTGCCGCGAGATCGTCGACAACGTGGTGGACATGGCGCACTTCTTCTACGTGCACTTCCAGATCCCGACCTACTTCAAGAACGTCTTCGAGGGCCACGTCGCGACCCAGGTGATGCGGTCGGGTGGGCGTGACGACATCCAGACCGGTGTCCAGCTCGGGATGGCCGAGGCGGAAACCATTTCGGACGCTTCGTACTTCGGCCCGTCTTTCATGCTCGACACCGTCTACACGGTTGCCGGCGACATCAAGGTCGAGACGAAGCTGGCGAACTGCCACTACCCGATCACGAACAACTCGTTCATCCTGCAGTGGGGCACCATCGTCAAGCGGACCGAGGGGTTGTCGGACGAGGACGCCAAGGCGATGGCGGAGCAGTTCACGGAGGGCGTCGAGCACCAGTTCAAGCAGGACATCGCGATCTGGAACCACAAGAGCCGTATCGAGAACCCGCTGCTGACCGAGGAAGACGGCCCGGTCTACCAGTTGCGTCGCTGGTACCAGCAGTTCTACGTGGACGTCGCAGACGTCACGGAGGACATGACCAAGCGCTTCGAGTTCGAGGTCGACACGACCCGCGCTCAGCAGAACTGGCGTGACGTCGTCGCGGACAACGTGGCGAACGGCGTCAAGCCCGTCGAGCTGGTTGCCGACGTCTAGTCCGCCGACGGCACCGACTGTGCCCCTGCCGATCATCGGGCAGGGGCACAGTTGTTTTCGCGGGTGCGGGCAACGACGAAGGGGTGGTTCCGCCGACCGGCGGAACCACCCCTTCGTCGTGTGGGGGAGTGTCAGGCAGGGATGGGGCGCAGGGTGCGGCTGCTCGTCATGTGCCGCCACGTCGCGAGCGCGGCCATGCGGACCGGTGCCACCAGTGCCGAGCTGTTCATGCTCTTGGTGGGGCCGCACACCGAGACCGCGCCGACGGTGTTCTTGCCGTCGCCGATCGCCGCTGCCACGCAGGAGACGCCGACGGTGGTCTCGTCCCGATCGTGCGCGATGCTCTGCTCACGGATTCGTGCGAGCTCCACGCGCAGTCGCGCCGCATCGCCGATGGAGTTCGGCGTGGGGCCTACCACCGGATGCGGCATGACCGACTCGGCATCGATCCGCGAGCTTGCGAGCAGCGCCTTGCCGATCGCGGTGCGGTGGGCGGGCTGGCGCCCGCCGACGCGCGACGGGACCGACAGCGTGAAACGGCCGCCGATCTTCTCGAGGTACAGCACGTCGGGGCCGTCGAGCACCGCGAGGTGGACGACGAGTCCGGTGGCGTTGTGCAGTTCGTGCATCACCGGCAGGGCCGCCTGGTGCACACGATCGTGGTGCTGCGCGAGGGAGCCGAGCTCGAGCATCTTCATGCCGAGTTCGTAGGCGTGCCCGTGTCGGCGGATCCATCCGATCCGAACCAGTTGCAGCAGCATGCGGTGCGTCGACGACCGGGGAAACCCGGTGCGCCGCGAGAGCTCCGACAGGGTCAACCGCTCGGCTTCCCGGAATGCGTCCAGCAGGACTGCGACACGGTCGATGACTGCGATGGGGGAGCTTGCGTCTGTCGTCGTCATGACGTTCTGAACCTCCAGGGTGCTCGCATTCCAGTCTGATTGAGCAAGCGTTCAATCAAGTGGTGCGAACTGTATCAGCGTGAGCCGCGTCGCTCCAGCGGCCCCGTCGATTCATTTCGGTGATGCACCGGATCCCGATGCCATGAGGCCCGGAGCGGTCCGGCGCCGCTCTACTTCTCGTCCTAGCCGACCGGGTTCAGCAGCTCCGGACGGTCGTTCTCGACGTTGTTGACCGCCGTGCTCACTTGGTAGGGCTGCAGATGCGGTTCGGGGATGGAGTTGACCATCGCCTGCACTTCGTCGCGGTCGGTGATCGAGGGGTCGAGCCAGTGCTCCCAGAACGACGCGGGCAGGATGACAGGGGAGCGGTCATGGATGTGTCCGGTCGCATCCGTCGCCTGTGTGGTGAGCACGGTGGTGGTCCACAGCCAGCGGTCTGGATCGTCCTCGGCCTTGGACGGGTCCGGCCACAGCTCGTAGAGGCCGGCCATCGCGAGGACCGGGTCGTCGCCGTGGAGGAAGTACGGAATCTTCTTTCCTTCGGCGTCTTTCATCCATTCGAAGTATCCGTCCGCCGGGATGATGCAGCGGCGCTTCGCGGCGGCCGATCGGAAGCTGGGCTTCTCGGTGATCGTCTCCGAGCGGGCGTTGATCAACCGGGAGCCGATCTTCGGGTCCTTCGACCACGCCGGTACCAGACCCCACTTGGCGGTCCTGAGCTGCCGCTCGGCGCCTGCTCGCGGCTCCCTGCGGGGCGCGCGTTCGAGCACGACGCGAACCTGTCGGGTGGGGGCGACGTTGTACGACGGCGGCACTTCGGGGCCCACCGACTCGGCCACATCGAACAGCGAGCGCAGTTCCTTGTCGGTCGTGGTCGAGGCATACCGTCCACACACGCGCGCGTCTCCCGTCGTCGCAGGTACCTCGCGAACGATATCCGCACCACGGACACTTGCGCGGCAGAGCGCGCTGCCGACCCGGAAAGGCCCGGATGCGTGCGGTCGCCCCCTCGGACGGCATGCGTCCGGGCTGCGCTCCCGTGGGCTCCCCCGGAGCGCCGATTCGTACACTCGATCGACTGCGGGCAACAAGGTCGGAATCGTGGATGAAAGGAACGGCGATGAGATCCCAGGGATGCGGCGAGAGTGGAGTACCCGACGGTGCCGACGCGGCGCCGGACATTCCCGTGCCGCTGCTTCGGGATTACCGCCACATCGGCGGAATCGAGTCCATCGAGGTCGACGGCACACGGTACTTCTTCGGTTACGACTACAGCGAGGATCTGGTCCTGTCCCCGCTCATCAGCGACAGCGGACTCATGGCGGTGTTCGCGGAGACCCACATGGAACAGCGAGACGGTCTCCACGATCGTGAGTACTGGCAGGGTCTGGTCGACGGATCCGTCGGGTCCTCCGAATTGGCGGAGCCCGAGTCGTGCACCTTCGAGTCCGCGCGACTGCGGTCGATCGTCACCTCGCTCGAGCGCGTCGCGGAATCCGGGATACCGATGCCCGACTTCAGCTTTCCGTACCACCTGAGATTCCTTCTGTCGTCCGCCGGGCAGTGGAAGGAGCAATTCACCGCGGCGGGGGAGGGCATCAGGGCGATCAAGGGAACGGAGGATCCCGACGACGGGTCCACGCGTGAGCAGATCGCACGCGACATCCTCCGCGAGATCGCGAATGCGATGGAGGTAGCCGGGGGCAACTGGGCGGAGGTGTTCGACGCCCTTGCCTGAGCGGGGCCCGGTGCTCCGCGAAAGTGACGAAGCGGCAATCGGATTGGTCGAAGACGGCGCGTCGGCGGCGGGGGTGCGTCCGTCGATCCATGCCACCTTCCCGTTCATCGGGAAGCGATGAAGGTGAGTCCCGTCTCACCTCCTAATGTGCGTCCGGTCACTGTTGGACCCCAGACCGGAATGTGTAGGTAGAAATGGCAGTCTCCGTCTCTCAGGGCGACGCAGCCCCCGTGCGGGGCCCCGGCGATGCCGGCGGCTCGACCGGGTACTGGATCCGTGTCCTGCTGATCCTCGTTCTGCTCACCGAGCAGGCGGCGCTTGCCTTCGCCCTCTTCACTCCCGCGCTCCCGAAGATCGCTGCGGAGTACAAGACCACGCAGGTGGTCTGGGTGATGACGGCGCTGGTTCTGGCGGCGGCCATCGCGTCGCCGATTCTCGGGAAGCTCGCCGACGTCTACGGCAAGAAGCGCATTCTCGTGGTCACCGCCGCGATCGCGAGCCTCGGTGCGCTCATCTCGGCGGTTGCGCCGACGTTCCCGATCCTGCTGGTCGGCCGCTTCCTGTCCGGTGTCGGCTTCGCCTTCACCGCGCTCGGTTACTCGCTGATCCGCGACGTGTTCCCGGCTCGCCTGCAGGCCATGTCGATCTCCATAGCGAACACCGGCGTCGGTGTCGTCACCGTCGTCGCGCCACTGATCTCGGGCTACATGCTCGACCACTCCGGTGTCTCGTCGGTGTTCTGGTTCTCCTTCGGGCTGTGCGCCGTGGGCGGACTGCTGACGCTGTTCTTCGTCCCCGAAACTCCGGTGCGTGCCAAGGTTTCCGTCGACTGGCTCGGCGCCTTCCTGCTCACCGTCGCGCTGTTCACCGTCATGCTCGCGCTGTCCTTGGGCGCCGGTTGGGGCTGGCTGAGCGGAAAGACCCTCGGCACGCTCGCCGTCACCGTCGTCTTCGCGGTCGCCTGGGTCGTCTGGGAGCGCCGCGTGCCCGAACCGCTCATCAGCATCGACGTGCTCGCCAGCCGCAAGGTCGGCATCACGCTGCTCGCCGGCGGCATCGCCTACGGAGCGACGACGCTCACCGCGACGCTCATTCCGATGCTGCTGCAGACCCCGAAGGAAGCGGCCGACTACGGCTTCGGACTCACAGTCACCGACATGGCGCTGTGGATGCTGCCCGGCGGTTGCCTGATCGTCCTCGGTGGCGTCTTCGTCGGCGCGACGGCGAAGCGCATCGGCTTCCGTCAGCACCTCGTTCTCGGCGCCGTCCTCATCGCGCTGGGTGCCACCTGGCTGGCGACGACGCCGGACCAGGCGTGGCAGGTCGTGTGCGCGTACGGTCTCATCGGCTTCGGTTCGATGATCTACGCCGCGATCCCGAACCTGGTGATGATGGCGCTGCCCGAGGACCAGCGCGCGATCGGCGCCAACTTCACCGGTCTGTCGCAGTCGATGTTCGGCGGCATGCTGTCCTCGGTGGGCTTCGCGCTGTTGGCGCAGCACGTCATGACGGTCGGCCCCGCCGGCCCCGTCTACAGCTCGGACGGGTTCTTCGTGGCCTTCATGGTCGCCGCCGGCGCCGCACTGCTCGGCGCGGTCCTGGCCTTCGGTATCACCGTCGGACGACGCGGCGAGGGATAGTCCCGCAACGCTTTCGGCGCCTCGGGGCCTGCACCGTCATCCGGTGCAGGCCCCGAGGTATTCGCGGCCTCACGTCCTCCGCGGCGTCGCGTCACACAGTACTTCCCGGGAACACACACCTTGTCGTAGTCGAACCGCGGTGTGATCCCGGCAGAACCTGTGTGCCACCGGCTCAGGCCACCACCGAGCGCTGCGGCACGCCGGTGTACTCGCTGAGCGGTCGGATCAGGGCGTTGGACTCGCCCTGTTCGATGATGTGCGCGGTCCACCCGGTGATGCGACTCATCACGAAGATGGGTGTGAAGATCTCGATGTCGAAGCCCATCAGGTAGTACGCGGGCCCGGTGGGAAAGTCGAGGTTGGGCGCGATGCCTGTCGCCTCGCTCATGGTGCGCTCGAGGATCTGGTACATCCGGACCCACTTGTCGCCGCCGGTCCTCGCGGCGACGTCGAGGAACGCCTGACGCATGGTCGGGACGCGCGAGTCACCGTTCTTGTAGACGCGGTGCCCGAAGCCCATCACCTTTTCCTTGCGGGCCAGCTTGCCGCGCAGCCAGGACTCGGCGCGTTCGGGTTCGCCGATCTCGAGCATGCCGTGCATGACCGCCTCGTTGGCGCCGCCGTGCAGCGGTCCCTTGAGGGTGCCGATCGCGGCGGTGACGGCGCTGTAGATGTCGGACAGCGTCGAGGTCACCACGCGGGCGGCGAAGGTCGAGGCATTGAAGCTGTGCTCCGCGTACAGGATCAGCGACACCTCGAAGGCCCTGACGATCTCCTGATCGGGGATCTCGCCGAAGCACATGTTCAGGAAGTTCTCGGCGAAGCCGAGGTGGCTGTGCGGCGCGATCGGGTCGAGACCGTGGCGCCGGCGATGATCGGCGGCGACGATCGTCGGCAGCACCGCCATCATGCGAAGAGCCTTCTCGCGGTTGGCCTTCGGAGAGCTGTCTGCCTCCTCCGGGTCTTCCGCGCCGAGGAAGCTGATCGCGGTGCGCACCACGTCCATCGGGTGACAGTTGTCCGGCATCTTCGCCACCAGCGCGAGCAGCGACCGGTCCGCACGGCGGCTGGCCCGCTCGCGCTGGCAGAAGAGTTCGAGCTGGGCGTCCGAGGGCAGCTCACCGTTCCACAGGAGGTACGCGACCTGTTCGAAGGTGCAGTTCGCCGCCAAGTCCTGGACCGCGTAGCCGCGGTAGGTCAGCGAGTTGGTCTCGGGGACGACCTTCGAGATCGCGGTGGTGTCGACGACGACGCCGGCCAGGCCTTTGTAGATCGTCGGGACTGCATTCGTCATTGGTTCCCTCCGAGCGTGAAGTTGAAGACTCCGGAATCGAATTCGTTGTAGCGCTCGTACTCGAGCAGTTCGTACAACCGCGACCGGGTCTGCATCTGATCGAGCTGCCCCTCCTGCGTGCCGGTCGCGTGGATCTCGCGTAGGCCCCGCTCGATGGCGCCCATCGCCAGCCGCAGCGTGGTGACCGGGTAGATCACCGCGTTGTAGCCGATGTCCTCGAGCGTCTGCGCGGGGATCAATCGGGACTTGCCGAACTCGGTCATGTTCGCGAGCAGCGGGATATCCACCGCGGCGCGGAACTTCGCGAAGTCCGCCTCGGTGTGCAGGGCCTCGGTGAAGATCAGGTCGGCGCCGGCGTCCGCGTAGGCCTTGGCCCGCTCGATTGCGGCGTCGATGCCGGTCTTGCCGGAGGCTGCGTCGTATCCGATGCCGGCGGCGTCGGTGCGGGCGCAGATCACGAAGTTCGGGTCCCGCCGAGCCGTCACGGCGGCGCGCAGGCGACGAACCATCTCGTCGGTGGGGACGATGGCCTTGCCGTCGAGGTGTCCACACCGCTTGGGATTCACCTGATCCTCGAGGTGCAGGCCGGCGATACCGGCGTCCTCGGCGGCAAGGACGGTGCGCGCCGCCGACATCGGCTCACCGAAACCGGTGTCGGCGTCGATGAGCACCGGCAGATCGGTGATCCCGGCGATCTGCCCGCCGTGCGCGACAACTTCGGTGAGCGTGGTCAGCCCGATGTCAGGCAGTCCGAGCGCAGCGGAGAAAGCGCCGCCGGAGACGTACACGCCCTCGAAACCGATCTCCTGGATCAGCTTGGCGCTCAACGGGTTGATCGCACCGGGCAGGCGCTGGATCTTGCCCGACGACAGGCCCCCGCGGAAAGCGATGCGCTTGTCGGCCGCGGAGGTGGAAGCGGCGATGAGACCGGTCATGTCAGAACAGTCCCTTCGGCGACTCGGGGGAGCGGGCGAGAACGGCGTCCGAGACGGTGAACGTGAGCTGGTTCAGCTCGCCGGCCTTCAGATCGGGGGTGCGCTGCGCGGCGTCGAGGAAGCGGTCCTGCTCGGCCGGATCGACGACGCCCTCGGCGAGGGTGCGGAACTTCGCGATGTACTGGTCGCGCGAGAAGGGCCGGGCACCGAGCGGGTGCGCGTCGGCGATCGCGAGCTCGTCGACGATCACCTCGCCGCTCTTCAACGTGACCTCGGCGCGGGCGCCGAAGGCCTTCTCGTCCGGGTCGGTCGAGTGGTAGCGGCGGGTCCACTCCGGATCCTCGGCGGTGGAGATCTTCTTCCACAGCTCGATCGTGTCGGGGCGCTGCGCGCGCTCGGGTGCGTACGAGCGTTCGTGGTGCCACGTGCCGTCCTGCAGCGCGACCGCAAAGATGTACATCACCGAATGGTCGAGGGTCTCACGGCTGGCGAACGGATCGAACTTCTGCGGATCGTTCGAGCCGGTGCCGATCACGACGTGGGTGTGGTGGCTGGTGTGCAGCACGATCGACGCGATCTGGTCCAGGTCGCCGATGCGCTCGCGCATCCGGCGGGCCAGGTCGATGGGAGCCTGGCTCTGGTACTCCGCGGAGTGCTCCTTGGTGTAGGTGTCGAGGATCGCGCGCTTCGCCTCGCCCGGGCCGGGCAGCGGCACAGCGTATTCCGCGTTCGGGCCACCGAGCAGCCAGGCGATGACACCGTCCTCGCCCTCCCAGATCGGGGACGGGGCACCCTCACCGCGCATCGCCCGGTCGACGGCCTCCACGGCCATCTTCCCGGCGAACGCCGGCGCGTAGGCTTTCCAGCTCGAGATCTCGCCCTTGCGGGACTGACGGGTCGCCGTGGTGGTGTGCAGCGCCTGGCCGATCGCCTGGTAGACCGTCTCGGTGTCGAGGCCGAGCAGCGTGCCGATGCCGGCGGCGGCGGACGGGCCGAGGTGCGCGACGTGGTCGATCTTGTGCTCATGCAGGCAGATCGTCCGCACCAGGTCCACCTGGATCTCGTAGCCGGTGGCCAGACCGCGGATCAGGTCGGCGCCGCCGCGGCCGGTGTGTTGTGCGACCGCGAGGATCGACGGGATGTTGTCGCCCGGATGCGAGTACTCCGCGGCCAGGAACGTGTCGTGGAAGTCGAGCTCACGCACCGCGACACCGTTCGCCCACGCCGCCCACTCGGGCGAGAAGGTGCCACCGACACCGAAGACCGTCGAACCGGGGGCGTACGGGTGCGCCAGCGCCTGGGCCCGGGCGTTCGCGACGGGACGACGGGTCACGGACGCGGCGGCGACGGCCGCGTTGTCGATGATCCGGTTGACGATCATCTCCGAGGTGTCGGCCGGTACCTCGACCGGGTCGGTTGCGACCTCGGCGATCTTCCACGCGAGGTGTTCGTGCTTGGGGAAGTTCTCCGCGGAGAGGCGGGTACGAACGGGATGTGTCTTCAACGCTGTGTCCTCCGATGTGGCCGGTGCTGCTGTTTTCGCAGCGTATGCAGGCCGGGTTCGGCGGTAAAGAGCCTGAATATGCGTACTTTTGTGGTGTGGATCGACCGAGTTTGCGAATGGTGCGAATGGCATCGGCTGTGCTTGAGTGGGGGCGAGTGGAAGGACACGAGGGTGCAGAAGATCTACGGCGGTCCGCGCTTGCGCCGGCTGCGTGAGGAGCGTGGTCTGACGCAGCTCGCGCTCGCACGCATCCTGGATCTGTCGGCGAGCTACGTGAATCAGCTCGAGAACGACCAGCGGCCGCTGACGGTGCCCGTGCTGCTCAAGCTCAATACGACGTTCGACCTCGACGCCCACTTCTTCGCCGCGGAGTCCGACGCGCGCCTGGCCGCCGACTTGCAGGACGTGCTGACGACCCTCGGTACTCCGGCGCCGTCCGCGTCCACCATCGAGGAGTTCGTCGCCCGCATGCCGGAGATCGGGCACGCGCTCGTCGGTGTCCACCGTAGGCTGCAGGCCGCGACCGAGCAGCTCGAGCAGTTCAGCGCTCATCTGGCGACGCCCACCGCTGCGGGCGACGGGGTGCCGATGCCGTTCGAAGAGGTGCGAGACTTCTTCTACGACAGTCACAATCACATCGCGCAGCTTGACGACGCCGCCGAGCAGCTGTTCGTCGAAGGCGGACTCCGGATCGGATCGTTGGACACACAGCTGACGGCACTGCTCGAATCCGAACATGACATCGTCGTCCGCCTGCGCACCGATCCGCCGCACCGGCCCGGGCCGAAACGCGTCTACGACGCGACCAATCGCATCCTCACGCTGTCGCGGCAGCTCTCGCCGGGGCAGCGTGCCTTCCAGATCGCCACTCAGCTGGCGTTTCTCACGCAGTCGGCGGTGATCGAGCGACAGCTCGAGGCGGCGACCGGCCTGAGTGAGAATGCCCGGGAACTGGCGAAGATCGGCCTGGCGAACTACTTCGCGGGGGCGCTGCTGCTGCCGTACACCCAGTTCCTCGACGCCGCCGAGCACCTGCACTACGACATCGAGATGCTCGCGCTGCAGTTCGAGGTGGGCTTCGAGACCGTCTGCCACCGGCTCTCGACGCTGCAGCGCCCCAATCGGCGCGGGGTGCCGTTCTTCTTCGTCCGTACCGACCGAGCCGGGAACATCTCGAAGCGGCAGTCCGCCACGGCATTCCACTTCTCTCGCGTAGGCGGTAGCTGTCCGTTGTGGGTGGTCCACGACGCGTTCGGCACCCCGGGGCGCATCGTCACCCAGGTGGCGCAGATGCCGGACGGCCGAACGTACCTGTGGATCGCCCGCACCACCGACGACGGCGCCCGCCCGTACGGGACGCCGGACCGTAGCTTCGCCGTCGGCCTCGGCTGCGACATAACCCATGCAGACCGTCTCGTCTACTCGCGCGGCCTCCGCCTCGACGAGCAGGTGTCGCCGGTTCCGATCGGGGCCGGGTGCAAGATCTGCGAGCGGACGAACTGCGCGCAGCGCGCATTTCCGCAGATCGGCCGCCCGGTGCGCGTGGACGTCGACTTCAGCAGTCGGCTGCCGTATCCGCCGGCGTCGTGAAACCGGCGGCATGCGGATCCGTCGTGTGACACGGTTGGGGAGTGAGCACGGATCCCGGATCCGGTCCCGAAGCCGATCTGGTCCAGGTCGGATCGGTCGAAGTGGACCCGGCCGACCTGGACGGGCCGGGGTCGTCGTTGTGGGATCTTCTCGGTGACAGTCGCGTCGAGATGAGGTCCCCGGACGCCGTGTTAGACCTCCCGCGTCGGGGGTGGCGCCCGCTCTTCCCGCGCCGCGCAGACGCCACGGAAGCTCGCGAGGTCTTCGCCGCTCCACACGGGGAGGTGTCGGATGCGTGGGCGCTGGTGTTCGTCGGCGACGCAGACGGGGTCCGGACGGTTGGCGCGCACCCCGGTCCGCACCGGGTGCACCGCTGCCGCGCTGCCCGCCGTGTCGGTCTGGAACTGCGCTGGGCGGGTGAGCACACCTGCAGGGCCGGGGCGCTGCCCGGCGTGACGATCGAGTTGGTGAACACCGCGGACACGACGTGGGTCGACGAAGCGGGGGACCGCACGACCGTCCACGGCTGGATTCTCGACGAGAACGGCCAGCGGATCGTGCCGGGATTGTTCTTGTTCTCGGATGCGCCGAGACTGCCCGACATCGCGCCAGGTGATCGAATGTATCTGCGGGTCAACATTGTTACCCGCGATGTCGAAGATCTCCCTCCGGGACGCTACGCGCTCGTGGCCGAGCTCCGTGACCTGGCGCTGACGTCGCCTCTCGGCGCATTGGTCCTTTACGCCTCACCTCCCGAGACCGCATAGGCGGTCCTTCCCTCCCCGGTCGTCCCGGCCGGCGGTTCCGATCGAATCATAGACATACAATACCCCCCTAGGGTATCAACGAAGATGTCGATCGATCCGAATACGTTTGGAGGAGAGAACATGTCCAACCACAGTTCGCCGCCGGCATCTCGTCGCTGGCTGGGCCTTGCCGTCATCGCGGCTGCCCAGTTCATGGTCATCATGGACACCTCGATCATCGGCGTCGCGCTGCCGCAGATGCAGGACGACCTGGGATTTTCCCAGGAGAACCTGTCGTGGGTGTTCAACGCTTACGTCGTGGCGTTCGGGGGACTGTTGCTTCTCGGCGGCAAGCTGTCGGACCTCTTCGGTGCGCGCCGGGTCTTCACCGCCGGCTGGGTGACGCTGATCGCCGGTTCGGCCGCGGCAGGGATGGCGTCCGATGTCGGCGTCGAACTCGCCGGGCGCGCGGTGCAGGGCGCCGGTGCGGCGCTGATCGCTCCGTCTGCCCTGGCGATGTTGATGATGCTCTTCGGTGGTAACCCTCGCGAACTGACCAAGGCGTTCGCGCTCTACGGCGCCGCGGCGCCTGCGGGTGGGACCGCCGGCGTGTTCTTCGGAGGCCTGATCACCGAATATGCCAGCTGGCCATGGGTTTTCTACATCAACATCCCGATCGCTCTGATCATTCTGGCCGTCACCCCTGCTCTCATGCCGCCCGGAGGGCTCGTCGCCCGCAGTCGGATCGACGTGCTCGGCGCCGTCAGCGTCACCGCGGGCCTGGCGGCCCTCGTCTACGGGATCGTCCAGGCGCCGGTGGTCGGGTGGGGTTCGGCCCGCACCTGGCTCGTTCTCGCAGGTGCCGCTGCGCTGCTCGTCGGATTCGTCGCGTTGCAGGCGACCCGTCGCGAACCGCTGATCCGTCTCGGCATCTTCCGGGCTCCCAACCTCGGCGCTGCCAATCTGGCCCAACTGCTCCTCGGTGCCGCCTGGATCCCGATGTGGTTCTTCCTCAACCTGTACCTGCAGCAGGTCCTCGGCTACACCGCGTTCCCCAGCGGCGCGGCCCTGGTGCCCATGACGGTACTGATCATGATCGGCATGGTCGTGCTCGCACCTCGGGCAATCGGCCGATTCGGGCCGAAGAACATGACGGTTGCCGGATTGCTGCTCCTCGCGGCCGGCATGGTCTGGCTGTCCTTCGTGCGTCCCGACGGTTCGTTCGTCACCGACGTGCTTCCCGCGTCCTTGGTTGCGGCGCTCGGCATGTCGCTCGCCTTCATCCCGACTCTCGGCACCGCGATCTCCGCGGCGCGACCAGAGGAGGGCGGGCTCGCTTCCGGCATCGTCAACACGAGCTACCAGGTGGGCTCGGCCATCGGTCTCGCCGCCATGACCGCCATCGCGGCTGCCTACGGCGCCGACCGGATCGGTGACCCGGTAGCCCTGACCGACGGGTTCTCGGCGGCCTTCCTGGGCGCCGCGGTCGCTGCGCTGATCGGTGCCGTTGCCACAACGCTGCTTTTCCGGAGCGCGGCGGCGGAGTCGGTTCCGAGCGACCCCGACGGCGTTACAGTGGAGCGAACCGTGTGACCGCGGTCCCGACCACGAGGAGCCTGACGTGGACATCGGATTTCTGGGTATGGGCACGATGGGCAGGCCGATGGCGCGCAATCTCGCCCGGGCCGGCTACGACGTGACGGTGTGGAATCGAAGTCCGGGCAAGGCCGCCGACGTCGTCGACTACGGGGCGTCCGAGGCGCCCGATCTTGCCGATGTGCTTCACAAGTCCGTCGTGTTCAGTTCACTGGCCGACGACGGCGCCTTCACCGAGTCGGTGTTGTCGGCGCCGTCGTTGCAGGCCGCGAAACAGGGTTCCGTGCATGTCAATCTGGCCACGGTCAGCCCGGGAAAGTCCGGTGAGGCGGAAGCGGCCCTGAGTGAACGGGGAATCTTCTACGTGGCGGCGCCGGTGTTCGGGCGTGCCGAGGTGGCCGAGGCGGGACAGCTGACCGTACTAGCGGCGGGGGATCCGGGTGCGATCGACGTGGTGGCGCCGATGCTCGACGTCATCGGGCGACGCACGTGGCGGATCGGCGAGGATCCCGCGCAGGCCAATGTGGTCAAGATTCTGGGAAACTATCTGATCGCCAACGCGATTCAGGCAATGGCGGAGGCCACGACGGTCGCCGAGAAGGTCGGCGGTTCGCCCGAACTGCTGATGGAGATCATGAACGACAGCCTGTTCCCCGGTGGCGTCTACCAGGGATACGGCGCGATGATCGCGCAGCGCCGCTACGAACCCGCGGGTTTCAGACTGCCGTTGGGACTCGAGGACGTCCGCCTGGCGCTCGCCCAGGCGCACGCCGTGAACGTCGGCCTGCCCTTCGGCAGCGTACTCGAGGATCTGTTCCTCGACGCGCTCGCCCACGGGCAGGCCGACCAGGACTGGTCCGCTGTCACCGAGGCCACCCGGCGGCGGGCCGGGTTACCTTAGTGGTCCCCGGTCCCGCCTCCGCTGTCGCGGCGGACCCGATCGCCTAGAGTTCCGCGCGCACCATGTGTGCGGCGTCGACGAGGTTGCGCAGTGATGCCTCGACCTCGACCGAGCCTCGTGTCTTGAGGCCGCAGTCGGGGTTGACCCAGAGTCGTTCCGACGGAACGGCCTTCAGTGCGGCGCGCAGAGATGCGGCGATCTCGTCGACGGGCGGCACCCGCGGCGAGTGGATGTCGTACACGCCGGGTCCGACGCCCAGGTCGAAACCGACCGCGTCGAGGTCGTCGAGTACTTCCATGTGTGAGCGGGCCGCCTCGATCGACGTGACGTCGGCATCCAAGCCGGCGATCGCCCCGATCACGGGACCGAACTCGGAGTAGCACAGGTGGGTGTGGATCGCGGTGGCGTCGGCGATGCCCGACGTCGACAGCCGGAATGCTCCCACGGCCCAGTCCAGGTAGTGCTGTTGCTCTGCCGCCCGCAGCGGCAACAATTCACGCAGCGCGGGCTCGTCGACCTGGATGATCTGGGCGCCGGCTCTTTCCAGGTCGATCGTCTCGTCGCGGATCGCGAGGGCGATCTGATCGGCGGACTCGGCGAGCGGCTGGTCGTCGCGCACGAACGACCACGCCAGGATCGTGACCGGGCCGGTGAGCATGCCCTTGACGGGTCTGTCGGTGAGTGACTGGGCGTACGTGAACCATTCGACGGTCATCGGCTTCGGTCGGCGCACGTCGCCGAACAGGATCGGTGGGCGGACGCAGCGGCTGCCGTACGACTGCACCCAGCCGTTCGCGGTGGCGAAGAAGCCGTCGAGCTGCTCGGCGAAGTACTGCACCATGTCGTTGCGTTCGGGTTCGCCGTGTACCAAGACATCCAGCCCCAACTCGTCCTGCAGTGCAATCACGTCGGCGACCTCGGCCCGCATGCGGCGGACGTACTCGGCCTGATCGATCTCGCCCTTGCGCAGCGCGGCGCGGGCCACGCGGATAGCGGTGGTCTGCGGGTACGAACCGATAGTGGTGGTCGGCAACGGCGGCAGCGGCAGCCGACTCGCCTGCACGGTGCGCCGCTCCGCCGCCGGGATCCGCGTGCGGTCGGCGTCGGTCAGGTCGGCGAGGCGCTCGCGGATCGTGTCGTCGTGCAGTCGCGGATCGGCGACCCGGGTGGCGGCCGCCGTCCGTGCCTCGGACAGTTCGGTGGTGATCGCCCCGCGCCCCGAGCGCAGCCCGGCCGCGAGGGTGGCGACCTCACCGATCTTCTCGGAACCGAACGCCAGCCACGACCGCAGCGCCCGGTCGAGACCGTCCTCGCCGCTGAGGGTGTAGGGGACGTGCAGCAGCGAGCACGACGTCGACACGGCCACCGAACCCGCACGCTCACGCAGCATTTCGAGAGTGTCGAGTGAGGCGTCCAGTCCGTTGCGCCAGATGTTGCGGCCGTCGACGACGCCGGCGACAAGGTGCTTGCGTTCGATGTCCGGCGTCGCGATCACCGCGTCGAGGGATCCGGCGACGAGGTCGACGGCGATGCCCTCGATGCCCGTCGACGTCAGCGCCGGCAGTGCCGCGCCGAGGTCACCGAAATACGACGCGACGAGGATCGCGGGACGATGGTCGAGCGCGGCGAGGCGGTCGTACACCGAGCGGGTCGCGGCCAGCTCGGCGTCGGTCCGGTCGGCCACGAGCGCCGGCTCGTCGATCTGCACCCACTCGACGCCCGCGTTCGCGAGACGGTGCAGCAGATCCGCGTACAGGGGCACGATCTCGTCCAGGCGCTCGAGCGCGGAGCCGTCGTCGAACTTCGACAGCAGCAGGAAGGTGATCGGTCCGATCACGACCGGGCGTGCCGGGATGCCGAGGTCCCGGGCCTCGGCGACCTCTCCGAGTATCTTGCCCGGATTCAGCACGAACCTGGTCGCGGCGGTGATCTCGGGGACCAGGTAGTGGTAGTTGGTGTCGAACCACTTCGTCATCTCGAGCGGCGGCACGGTGTCGGTGCCGCGCGCGGCCGCGAAGTAGCGGTCCAGTTCGTCGTCGATCCTCTCGACCCGCTCGGGCAGCGCGCCCAACATGACAGCGGTGTCGAGCATCTGGTCGTAGTACGAGAAAGTGCCCACCGGGACGGAGTCGATCCCGGCGGAGACGAGTTCGGTCCAGGTCTGTCGGCGCAGATCCTTGCCGACCGCCGCGAGTGCGGCGGCGTCGAGGTTCCCGGCCCAGTAGGCCTCGACGGCCCTCTTGAGCTCGCGGCGGGGTCCGATGCGCGGGGAGCCCAGCACGGTTGCGGTGAAAGCGAATGTCACGTCGTTCTCCAGTTGCTCACAGCGTGGATGGTCACCGCCGGCAGACGAGAACGTAAGCGAGCCCTGTGTGTACCCGCCAGCGGGCAGCACGAAGTGCCGAGCATCGCCCATCTCGCCTTCTCCACGAGGCGGTGGACCGTCGGGCACGGCGTGCCCGACACAGTCGGCAGGTCTTCGGACTCGTGGGCGCTCGGCCGGGAATCGACCCGGCGAAACCTACTGGCCGTCGCTTCCCGGACCTGTCGGTCCAGTGCTCATGACGGCGGTCGTTCCCACTCACCGCTGCGGGACAGTCCCGGATTTCCACCGGGTTCCCTCTCACATCCGCCGGTCTCGCGACCACGGATGCTTCGACGCCGGCGGCGGTCTTCGGGGCTCCTCACGACCGCACCCGGCGAACCAGCTGCACCGTCCAGCATAGGCCCCGGGGAAAGGCCGATCGGGCGGACCCGTGGTGGCGTCCGCCCGATCGAGGATCGAGTAGCGGTGTCTGCGTCCGGTGCTACGACGCCGAATCCGGAGTGAGCCAGGCGTTTCCGAACAGCAGGACGCCGTCGGCACTGGGCGTGATGCCGTGTGCGTTCTTGCTCCACGGGATGAAGTACTTGCCCGCGCCGAGGACCATCATCGGGTTCGTCTCGTTCACCAGGGTCTGGATGTCCTCGAGGACCCGGCGGCGGTCGTCGTCGTTCGGTGCGGACTGCAGCTTGCCGAGGAGGGCGTCCATCTCGGGGTTCTGATACCCGAGGACGTTGGACGTCGACGCGCTCGCCAGATTGCCGTACATGCGCATGAACGGCGATTCGTCGAGGACATTGAACGCTGACTCGCCCAGATCGAAATCGTGCTTGGCATACATCATCTTGACGAGGTCGTTGATGCCGCTGTTGTAGACGATGTCGACGGTGAACCCGACGGCCTGCAGCATCGACTGGATCGCGAGTGCCCGGCGTTGAGCGCCCGGTTCGTTGAGGCCCGCATAGGTGAGTTTGCCGTCGTAGCCGTCGGCCTTGGCCTCGGCCAGGACCTTCTTCGCGGTGTCCGGGTCGAAGGTGGAGCCGGACACGTCTCCGTGCCACTGCGACCAGGACTGGAACATGTCGGTGCCCGGCATACCGAAGCCACCTTCACCGCGCTCGTTGAACGTTTCCGGGTTCAATGCCTTGACGATCGCCTCGCGCACCCGCGGATCCGACGCCGCGCGTCCCTCGCGCTGGTTCAGTACCTGCACGCCACCCATGCTGGCGGTGTAGACGTAGCCGACGTCCCCGGCCTCGAGTGCGTTGTGCACGGTGTCCGCGGCACGCAGGTACGCGGCCTGGATGCCGCCGCTGTGCAACGCGTCGAGCTTGGCCTGCTCGCCGACGATGGCCGGGAACCGCAGCTTGTCCAGGTTCGGCCTGCCGTCCCAGTAGCCCGGATTCGCGGCGAGTACCAGTTCGTTCTGGGATGCGAACTTCTCGACCGTGAACGGGCCCGCTCCGATGGGAGTGAAGGTGCCGTTGGCCGTCGACGAGGGCGCCACGATCATGCCCGGTCCGGTGGTGAACATGATCGGGAACTCGTTCCACGGCTGCTTCAGCGTGAACACGACCGTCGACGGGTCGGGCGACTCCACCTTGTCGACCGTCACCTTCCACACCTGCGTGTGGGTGCCCTTCTTCTCGAGGTAGTGGTCGATGCTCCACTGCACCGCCGCTGCGTCGAGCGCGGTGCCGTCGCTGAACTTCACGCCGTCCCGCAGCTTCAACGTCCAGACGGTGTTGTCCCCGTTGGGTGTCAGCGACTGCGCCAACTGCGGCTGATACTCCTTGGTGGCGGTGTCGTAGCGCATGAGGACGTCGTAGATCGCCGCCATCTCGGTGCCGCCGGTCGCCCCGCCGTCCTGCCGATCGGCCGGATCCAGGCTGCTCACCGCGTTGTACGTCGCGTACGACAGCATTCCGCCGGACACGGCGTCGCCGCCGTCGGGCTGCTCGCCCACCAGGCCCGTCGTGACGTCGGTGGCGTCGGTGGCGGAGGTCGAGCTCTGGCCTGCGCATCCGGCCGCCAGCACCGTCGCCGCGGCCAACGCTGTGAACACCCGACCGAACCGGGCAAGTGACGATCGTGTCATTCGATCCTTCTTCCGTTCCGAGACTGTGTGATTGGGAATGCGGGCTCGCCGTCGATCATCCGGCGGAGCAGGTGGTGGTGCAGGACGTACTCGTCGGGGTCCGACGGCGCCGCACTGTCGCCGAAGTGGATGGAGCGACGCTTGATGCGGGACATGATGATGCCGTGGCGGACGGCGGCGTAGACGAGGTAGAAGTCGAGGTCGCGCAGTTCGACGCCGGTCGTCTCCTCGTACAGGGCGACCACCTCCTCGCGTCGGAGCAGATGGGGAAGGCCCGGTCGGTCGAACTGTTCCGCCATGTCCTGGAACATCCGGTGGAAGAAGACGAACCAACCGACGTCCACCTCACGGGGAGCGAGGGTTGCGAGCTCCCAATCGAGTACGGCCACAGGCGCGAAGTCCCGATACATGATGTTGCCGATACGGGAGTCTCCCCAACACAGCACCGGTTCCGACGGAGCGCTCGGCCAGTGTTCCTCGAGCCAGTCGAACCCCTTCTCCAGCAGCGGGATCCGCACCCCGTCCTCGCGGTGCGTCCACTCGTAGTAGGTGCGCTCGTTGTCGACGTGCCTGCGCAGGGCGTCGTCGGCGGCGCCGGCACCGAGCTCCGGCAACAGCGACTCCGGATCGGGAATCGAGTGGATGGCCGCCAACACCTCCACCGAACCGCGTCGCAGGACCTCGCACTGCTCCGACGTGGCCTCGTGCAGCCAGCCACCGAACACGTAGGGGGGATTGTCGACCGGGACCACACCCTCGACCCGGTCCATCACGACGAACGGTTGCCCCAGGACGTCGGACGACGGCTCGACCCACCGCACCCGGGGCACCGGCACCGCGCTGTGAGCGGCGACGGCGCGCATGACGGCAGCCTGCCGTTCGAGGTCGTACTCGGGAAACACGGGAAGCGCGGTGGATTCGGGGGCCAGCCGGGCGACGAGGTCGGCGTGGTGGCGCGTTCCGTGCTCGTCCCAGTCGACGGTGAAGAGCACCGAGATGCTCGACATCCCGGATGCGGACGGTATCTGCAGAGCGGAGACATGAGCGGTGGGGCTCCCGATCCGGTCTCGCACCCAGCGTTCGAGACTTCCGCGGAGCGCCGCGACATCGGTCGAGGTCGTCGTGACGTCCGTGTTCACTCCCCTCGGGACAGCGGAACTGGTGGTCATCGCCTTCCTCCTGTCGTTCCGGGCGGCCGTCAGTGCGCGACCGGGCAGGTGCCGTAGTCGACGGGTAGCGCCTTGATGCTGTTGAGCCATGCCGAGCGCATACGAGTGGGCGGTCCGAGGATCGTGATGTCGGGCAGGTGATCGGCGATCGCGGCGAACATCAGTTCCACTTCGAGTCGCGCGAGATTGGCGCCGAGGCAGTAGTGCGCCCCGGTACCCCCGAAGGCCAGATGAGGGTTGGGGGACCGCAGGATGTCGAAGCGGCGGGGCTCGTCGAAGACGGTCTCGTCGTAGTTCGCGGACGCATACAGCATCACCACGCGATCGCCCTTCCGCACCGTCCGGCCGCCGAGTTCGGTGTCGCAGGTCGCGGTCCGTTGGAACGACAGGACCGGGCTCGCCCAGCGGATGATCTCGTCGACCGCGGTCGACGGGCGTTCGCGCTTGTACAGCTCCCACTGCTCGGGGTTGTCGAGGAACGCCATCAGCCCGTGCGTGATCGAGTTCCGGGTGGTCTCACTGCCGGCCACCACGAGCAGGATGACGAAGTACGCGAACTCCTCCGGGGTGAGCGCGCCGTCGTCGACCTGGGCCTGGACCAACTTCGTGACGATGTCGTCGGCCGGATTCTCGCGGCGTTCGGTGGCCAGTGCGTATGCGTACCCCGCGATTTCGCCGACCGCGACCAGCGGATCTCCGTGCGCGTCGGGGTCGTCTCGGCCGGTCATTCGGTTGGACCAGTCGAAGAGCTTGCGGCGGTCCTCCTGCGGCACACCGAGGAGATCGGCAATCGCCTGCAGGGGCAGCTCGCACGCGGCCTCCTCGACGAAGTTGCCGCGTCCCAGGCCGGCTGCGGTTCGTGCGATGTCCTGCGCCCGCGCGGCCAGCGCCGAGCGCAGTCCGCTGACGGCCCGTGGGGTGAAACCTCTGGTGACGATGCGACGAAGTGCCGAGTGCTCGGGTTCGTCCTTGTTGAGCATGGTGGCCCGCTGGGCTTCGATCTGTTCGCGGGGCGCGTCGTCCGCGTTTCGCACCATGACGGTGTTCTCCCACGACGAGAACACGTCGTTGCGCCGGGAAACGTCCTGGACGAGTTCGTGTGTCGACACCACCCAGAATCCTTCGTCGTCGTAGCCCGCGGCCCCACGACGCTGCGGGTTCCACCAGATGGGGTCGGTGCGGCGCAGTTCCGCGAAGAGGTCGTGGGGGATTCCGTTCTCGAACGTCGAAGCGTCGGTGACGTCGATTCCTTCGGGTACAGCCATGGAAATTCCCTCCGCGCATAGGGATTCGGGAGTCCTGACATCGGACAGTGTCCAGCTCGACCCGGGTCGTCCGAGGGCACCGGGCCGTGGAGAAGGAAACAGTTAACGAGGGCCGTTAACAGTGATGCGGAACACATTAATCATGTTTGTTAGGCTGTCAAGCCATGGCTCCGAATCTTCCCGCGAGGGAGCGATTGCTGCGGGCGGGTGAGTATCTGTTCGCGCGTGAAGGAATTGCGCGAGTACGCATCCGCGATCTCAACGCGATGGCCGAGGTGCGGAACGACTCGGCGGTGCACTACTACTTCGGATCCCGCGAAGGATTGCTCGAGGCCATCGTGCTGCGGCACATGGTCGATGTCAGCGGGCGTATGGACGAGCTGGTCGAACGGTTGTGTGTCGGCCGCGGACCTTCGCCGGAGGCGCTGCGCGATGCCATCGCCGCAATGACGATTCCGCTCGCGGAGAAGCTTCTCGACGAACGAGGGCGTGACTTCGTGCAGATCATGGCCGAGGTGTACGAGCGGCGTGGCGGTCTCGCCGACGCCCAGTATTCCCCGGCGAGTGCGATCGCGAAGGATGTGGTCCGCCGATCCATGACGGGCATGAGCGAAGCGCTCCGCGAGGAGCGGATCCGGCTGACGACCAATTTCATCGTCTCGGCGCTGGCGTCGCGGGCACGGGCGTTCGACGGCGGGAGCGAGCTCCCGCTCGATCACGACACCTTCGTCATCAATCTCATCGAGATGGGCACGCTGGGCAGCCTCGCGGAGCTTCCGGACCGCGCCCTGAGCTCCTTCTAGAGTCGGCCGTTCGACGCCGCGGGCGCCTCAGGACACCCAGGTGGCCACGGACGCGATGTCGGCGCGGGTGGTGCGGAAGCCGTTCGCTGGGTGGGATTCGTCGGCGTAGCCGAACGAGATGGCGCACACGACCTTCCGGTCCTCGGGCAGGTCGAGGAAGCTGCGGAGGTAGGGCGCGCTTCCGGCCAGCGCGGCCTGCGGAATGCTTGCCACACCGAGGCTCTGGGCGGCGAGCAGGAAGGTGTTCACGTACAGGCCGCAGTCGACCGCACCGTAGACGCCGAGCGCGGCGTCCGTGGTGACGATCGCGACGTGCGGTGCGCCGAACAGGTCGAAGTTCTTCATGGTCTGCTGCGCCGACGCCTGCCGGTCTCCGGGCGCGATGCCGACGCTCGCGTACAACTGCATCGCGCATTCCTTGCGGCGCTGCTGGTACGCGCCGCGGTACTCGGCGGGGAACGGGAAGTCCGATTCCTGGGGGTTGGACCGCACATACTCGCCCAGCCCCTTCCGGAACCGTTCGGTGCCCTCACCCTCGGTGATCGCGACCTGCCAGGGCTGGGTGTTGCACCACGACGGAGTGCGCTGCGCCAGCTCGAGGATCTGCTCGATCGTCACCCGCGGAACGGGATCCGGACGGAACGCGCGGCAACTGCTGCGGGTCGCGAGCAGAGTCTGAAGATCGGCGCTCGAGCTGGGCGATGCGGTCACGGGGGGCACTCCTGACGACGGCGGACGGGCGTGAGCGGCGCCCGTCGCGCGGGTGTCGCGCGTCACACGATATGGAATTGATTTCAGTTTCGCCAGAGGTGGCCCCGCCCGGCCGGGTGTCGTCAGGCCGTCAGAACGCTGTCGATCTGGTTGATCGCCGACGTCGCACCCTCGACGACGCCCATGTCCAACACCTTCTGCAGGCCCTCTGCGGACTCGAATGTGCTCGTGTACGTCGCCCGCGTGCCCCGGTCGTGTGCAGTGAACGTGTAGACGTTCTGCGACACGGGCAGTTCGGGATTCGGATTGAAGTCCTCGTCGGCGAAGCCGTCGGCGAACGAGAAACTGTGCGGTTCGTCCACTGCCGAGATCTCCCAGTAGCCCGCGTACTTCTCACCTTCCGGACCGGTCATGAAGTACGTGACCCGTCCGCCCGGTACGAGTTCGTGGTCCACCACCGTCGCGGGGCAGGCCGGCGGCCCCCACACCTTCTCCAGTTGGCGCGGGTCGGCATAGATCTGCCAGATCCGTTCCACCGGAGCCGCGAACTGCGCGGTGATCGTCAGGGTGCGGTTTTCGAGATCGTGCGAAACATCGGTGACAGGCATTGCTCAGTCCTCCTTGGTCGAGTCGAGTGCGATGAGCTCGTCGATACGTGCGATGCGCCCGCGCCAGACGTCCTCCAGCTCGGTGAGCATGGAGGCCACCGAGCGCACCGCGGCCACGTCGCCACTGGCCAACTGCTCGCGCCCGCGACGCCGTTTGGTGAGCAGGCCGGCGTTCTGCAGCACGGAAACGTGCTTCTGCACGGCGGCGAAGCTCATGTCGTACTTCTCGGCGAGCGCGGAAACCGAGTGCTCTCCGGCCAGGACGCGGCGCAGGATGTCGCGCCGGGTGCGGTCGGCGAGCGCGTGGAACAGGGCGTCCGCCCGGTCCTCGTCATCTCCGCTCACACTGGCAAACATACAACCGATTGGTTGTATGTCAAGGGTTCGGTGCGTGGGAGGGGCTACGGGCCGGGTGCCCACTAGGTGTGATCGTGGTCTCGTTCGCGGGGGCGCTGCTGCATGTCTGGGCGGCCCGCGCTACTGTGGTCGACGTGTCAGCGACCTATTTCTGGTTTAGCAGGCCGGCCCCGGGTGGGTCGGTCGGCGTAACCACGCGCTGACAATCTTCCACCCCAGAGCCGGATGACAGACCGGCTCACTGGATTCTTCAGTCTTCGAGGGTCGGCCTGAGAACAGGAAACCGAACCCCATGACTGCTATCGCAAACGACCAGCGTCTCGACGAACAGCGCACCGTCAGTGTCAGCCCGCTGGTGGCGCCGTCCGTCGTGCGCGCCGAGCACACTCCCGACGAGGTGGCCGCGGCCACCGTGCGTTCGGGGCGTGCCGACACCGTCAACATCCTCAACGGCGACGACGACCGTCTGGTCGTCGTGGTCGGACCGTGCTCGGTGCACGATCCCGAGGCGGCAATGGACTACGCACGCCGTCTGGCCGCGAAGGCCGAGGAGTTGCGCGACGACCTGCAGATCGTCATGCGCGTCTACTTCGAGAAGCCGCGCACCACGCTGGGCTGGAAGGGCCTGCTCAACGACCCGCACCTCGACGGCACCTTCGACATCAACACCGGCCTGCGGATGGGGCGCAAGCTGCTGCTGGACATCTCTCGGCTCGGTCTGCCGGTCGGCTGCGAATTCCTCGACCCGATCATCCCGCAGTACATCGCCGACCTGGTCACCTACGGCGCGATCGGTGCCCGCACCGCCGCCAGCCAGGTGCACCGTCAGCTGTGCAGCGCGCTGTCGATGCCGGTGGGTATCAAGAACTCCACCGAGGGCGACGTCCAGGTTGCGGTCGACGGCACCCGCGCCGCGGCCGCGAGCCACGTCTTCCCGGGCACCGATCTCGAGGGGCAGGCCGCGCTGATCCACACCGTCGGGAACCCGGACTGCCACGTGATCCTGCGTGGCGGCACCGACGGGCCGAACTACGACGCCGAGACCGTCGCGGACACCCTTGCGCGCCTTGCGAAGTCGGGTCTTCCGGAGCGGGTCGTGATCGACGCGAGTCACGGCAACAGCCGCAAGGACCACAACAAGCAGGTCGACGTCGCCGCCGACGTCGCCGAGCGGATCGAGGCCGGCGAGAAGGGGATCGTGGGCATCATGCTCGAGAGCTTCATCGAGGCGGGCCGCCAGGACCTGACGCTGGGCAGGTCCGATGAACTGACCTACGGCCAGTCGATCACCGACGCCTGCATCGACTGGGAGACTACGGCCTCGACGCTCGACCGTCTCGCCGCCGCGGTCGCCACTCGCCGCGGCTGAGGCCGGTCGTCGGCCGCACGGGGGCGTGTTCTCCATTGGTGAGGGCACGCCCCGTCGGCAGCTGATCGGCGAAGCGTATTCCGCACAGACTTGTCGGTGGTCCGCAGTAGCGTCGCGACATGGGATACGAAATTCAGATCACCGTAGACGCGAAGGATCCTCACCTGCAGGCGAAGTGGTGGGCGCAGACCTTGGGCTGGGAGGTGGAGCCCAGCGACGAGCAGTTCATCCGGGGACTCGTCGAGGCGGGACATGCGCAGGAGTCGGACACCACGGTGTTCGAGGGGGTCCTCGTCTGGAAGGAGGGGGCGGCCATCCGGGACCCCGAGCACCCGCAGCGGCCCAGGGTGCTGTTCCAACTGGTGCCCGAGGGCAAAGCGGTTAAGAACCGGATGCATTTCGACGTGCGAGTGGGGGACCGCCGCGAGGAGGTGGCCGCCGAACTGGTCGCCGCCGGCGCCACGGTCCTGCATCGCGGCCGGCAGGGCCCGAGCATCTGGATCACGATGACCGACCCCGAGGGCAACGAGTTCTGCGTGGGCTGAGCGGTCACTCCGCCAGTTCGACTGCCCCGAGTCCGGGATCGGACGCACGCCGCGGCGCGAAGGAGAGTCCCACGCGCAGTGCACCGGCGGCCTCGCGGAGTGCATCCACCCCGGCTCGCCCGTAGCCGGTGAGGTTCACGAACGCGTGTACCAGGTCGTCGTGGACGCGCAACGTGGTCGGGACGCCCGCGGCACGCAAGCACTCGGCGTATTCGATGCCCTCGTCGCGCAGTACGTCGAATCCTGAGATCGCGACGTACGCCGCGGGCAGTCCGGTGAGGTCCGCAGTGAGGATCGGCGATGCCTGCGGGTCGCTGCGATCTTCCGTCTTCGGCACGTAATGGTTCGTGTACCAATCCATCTGGGCCTCCGTGAGGAAGAAGCCGTCGCTGAACAGTTGGTACGAGCGGCGTTTCGCGGTCATGTCGAGCCACGGGAAGAACAGCATCTGGAACGCGGGACGCCGGTCGTCGTTCCGGGTGACCTGCGAGACGACCGCGGCGAGGTTGCCGCCGGCACTGTCGCCGGCGACAGCCACCCGGTCGGGATCGATGCCGAGCGCCGATGCGTTCTCGACCGCGTAGCGGAAGGCGGACACGGCGTCGTCCACCGCAGCGGGGAAGGCGTGCTCAGGTGCCAGGCGATAGTCCACGGCCAGCACGGCCACCTCGGCGTTCCGGGCGAGGAACCGGCACAGCGAGTCGTGGCTGTCGAGGCTGCCGAGGACGAAACCGCCGCCGTGGAAGTAGACCAGCAGCGGCGCGGAGGTCGGCAGACCAGCGGGGCGGAACATCCGTGCCGGGACGGGGCCCGCCGGTCCGGGGATCGCCAGCGACTCGACCGATGCCATCGGAATCGGCCGACCGCTGACCAGGCGTGCCTCCATGTCGATCTGCGCGCGCGACTTCTCGATCGGGAGCTCTTCGAAGTCGGAGTCCGGAAGCAGCGCCAGCATGCGCAGCATCAACTGGATCTCGGGATTCAGCTCCTGCCCGTCGAGGCGGACCGGTCGGCCGCCGAGGGCGCGTTGCAGCGGCGTGGGGAGTGCTCCGGCGACCGTGGCCACGGTCCGGACCGCCGATTCGAGCATCGATTCGAGCGTCGTTCTCATCGGTCTTTCGTCCTCTCGCCGCGGGCCGCACGTCGTGCTGCCGAATCGTCCCCGAAGTCTGTCAACCGACCGGCTTGGAAACAAGGGTGAAATCGGACATCGCTCGGCTCCGCGAATTCACTGCGCTCAACCCTGGCCACCGGACCAACTGCCCACTACGCTGCCGGGAACACTGGGTGCGAGGGTTCGGGAAAGGTTGCGATGCCTTACGTTTCGGCGGAACAACGGCGCAGGGACTTGATCGACGCGGCCATTCGCGTCAGCTCCGAGGTGGGGCTCGCCGCCGCGAGTACCCGCGCGATCTGCACCGAGGCCGGGGTGCAGCAGAGCGTGTTCCACTACTGCTTCAGTTCCAAGGAGGAACTGTTGCGCGAACTCACCCGTGAGGTCGTCGCGACGATGCTCGAGAACGCGGTCGCCAGCCTGACGCCCGGTGTCGATGCCGAGCAGTCGATCTTCAAGGGGCTCATGACCCTGTGGGAAACCGTTCGTGTCCAACCCCGGAAGCAGTTGGTGTTCTACGAGCTGACCGTCGGGGCGCTGCGCGCCCCCGAACGCAGCGACGTGGCCGAGTGGCAGTACCGCGAGTACTTCGCATCGACCGGCCGCTTCCTCGCCCGGCTCGCCGAGACCGCCGGGATCGAATGGACCGTTCCCATCCCCGTGCTCAGCCGCATGGTAACCACGGCCATCGACGGCCTGATCCTCGGCTGGCTCGCCGACGGGCGCACCGACGAGGTGGAGGCGTCGCTCGCGGCCTTCGCGAAGGTGTTCGCCGGCCTCGCCGTCGTCACACCGGTGGTGGCCGCGTAACGAACGACACCGGTGCGGGTCCTCACAGCGGCGCGGCCCGTGGTCCAAGCGTCCGTTAGGGTAGTCGTCGGCAGATCGTCTGCCCCGACGTGAGGAGCAGGTCATGGCCTTGTCGACTGTTTCGCTGGCCAATCCGGCGTGACCGACGACGACACTGTTCCCAGCGGTGCGAAAATAGCAGGCGACAGCAAGCTGTCGATCCTGCTGATCGAGGACGACCCCGGCGATGCCCTCCTGGTCGAGGAGATGGCGATCGACTCGGCCTTCGACTACGACCTGGTCTGGACCAAGTCGCTGGGACAGGCCCAGGCGGTACTCGAAACCGGTAGGCCGGACTGCATCCTGCTGGACCTGCATCTGCCGGATGCGCAGGGACTCGACGCGCTCGCCGCTGTTCAGCGCAGCGCGAACGGTGCGCCCGTAGTGGTGATGACCGGTCTCGCCGAGGACGGAACGGGACTCGCGGCCGTGGCGGCCGGCGCGCAGGACTACCTGGTCAAGGGCCGGGTCGACGGCGACCTGCTGACGCGCTCGGTCCGGTACGCCGTCGAGCGCAAGCGTGCCGAGAACAATGCGGCTGCCCTGCAAGCGAGTGAACAGCGATCCCGCGAGAACGCCCGGCTCGAGCGCGGCCTGCTGCCGGTTCCCCTGCTGCGCAGCGACCACGTCGAGGTGGTTGCGCGTTACCGGGCGGGACGTGAGCACGGCCTGCTCGGCGGCGACTTCTACGACGTGGTGGAGGCCGGCGACGGGACGGTGCACGTCCTCATCGGCGACATCTGCGGGCACGGTCCGGACGAGGCCGCCCTCGGCGTGAGCCTGCGAATCGCGTGGCGGACGCTGGTGGTCGGTGGTGTCCCCACCGACGCCGCGATGCGGACGCTCGAGGAGATCCTGATCGCGGAGCGGCCCCGGCGCCACATCTTCGCGACGATGACGTGCGTCGTGCTCGCACCGGATCGGTCCACGATGCGCGTCATTCGCGCGGGCCATCCCGGCATGATGCTGCGCACCGGCTCCGGGGTGCACTGGCTCGAGGTTCCCGGTGGGCCCGCATTGGGTCTGCGCCGGGTGCCGGGGCAGTGGACGGCCCACGAGCTGCCGATCGAGGATCGGTCCGCGATGGTGCTCTTCACCGACGGCTTGTTCGAGAGCCGCACCGGTACGACGGAGCGGCTCGGCGAGGAGCGTCTGCTCGAGTACGCGCGTACGCGCGTAGATGCGTCGGCGGACGACTTCGTCGACGCGCTGATCGGCCACGCGGAGAGCCTTGCGGCCGACTTCGGCGGCCTGACCGACGACATCGCAGTCGTCCATGTTCGGATGACGAAGGAAGGTGCCCGTCGATGAGTACGCAATTGCGGCGAACCGCCGGTAAGGGCCTCACGGTCCAGGCATGGTTCAACGTGATCCTGGCCGCCCTGGTGGTTCTGATCTGTGGCGGGGCGGTCGCTGCTGCCGTGTCGCTGAACTGGACCCAGACGGCCACCGACAATCTGATCAACCGGCTCGCGCCGGCGGAAGCTGCGGCCTCGCAGCTCGGGGCGTCGTTCCTGAATCAGGAGACGGGGGTTCGCGGGTACGCGCTCAGCGGTGACACGGCAGCCCTCGAGCCGTACACCGCGGGAGAGCAGCTGCAGACCGACGCGATGGCCGAGCTGCGCGGTCTGGTCAGTTCCACATCCGAACTGGTCGCCGATCTCGACGCGATCGAGCAGGACGCCGCGAACTGGCAGACCGTTTTCGTCGAGCCCATCCTCGCCACCACACCGACCACGGGTGGCCGCCCTCTCGACCCGGGCGTGTACGAGCGCGGCAAGCTCGCCTTCGACCAGCTGCGCGCCGGTCTCGGCGAGTTGGACCAGCACTTGGCCGAGGCAGGCGCCGACGCCCGGGCGACCCTCGCGCACGCGCGGGAGATCCGGGCCGCGGTGTTCGTGTCGCTGTTCGTGATTCTGTTGGCCGCGTCGGCGGCGTTCGCGGTGCTGATCCGCAAGGCGATCACCAGCCCGCTGCGGCGACTGTCGGAATCGTCGCGCCGCGTGGCACTGGGCAACTTCGGGCAGCAGGTCGACGCGGGTAGCGGTCCGGCGGACATCCGGGCGCTCGCCGAGGACATCGAGGGGATGCGGCAGCGGATCGTCGCCGAACTCGAGCTCGTGCGAGACCGTCAGGCCCGACTCGAGGTGCAGACCGCCAAGCTGGACGCGCAGACGGTGGAGTTGCGGCGCTCCAACGCCGAACTCGAGCAGTTCGCCTACGTCACATCGCACGACCTGCAGGAACCGCTCCGGAAGGTCGCCTCGTTCTGCCAGCTCCTCGAGAAGCGCTACGGGGACGTCGTCGACGAGCGGGGCCGCCAGTACATCGACTTCGCGGTGGACGGTGCCAAGCGCATGCAGGTGCTGATCAACGACCTGCTCACCTTCTCCCGCGTGGGTCGGGTCAACGACGGCTTCGGACCGGTGTCCCTCGACCACGCGCTCGACAAGGCGTTGGCGAACCTCTCCGCGGCCGTCGACGAGTCGGGTGCGACGATCGAGCGACCGCAGCGGCTGCCCGAGATCGACGGCGATGCAACGCTGCTGGCGATGTTGTGGCAGAACCTGATCGGTAACGCGATCAAGTTCACTCGGCCCGAGAGCACACCCGAGGTATCCATCAGCGTGCAGCGCCGCCCAGACGACATGTGGCTGGTGAGCGTGCAGGACCGCGGGATCGGGATCGCGGAGGAGTTCGAGGAGAAGATCTTCGTCATCTTCCAGCGCCTGCACGGCCGCGACGAGTACACCGGTACAGGTATCGGACTCGCGTTGTGCAAGAAGATCGTCGAGTACCACGGCGGTCAGATCTGGCTCGACACAACCTCTTCCGACGGGGCGCGGTTCAACTTCACCCTGCCCGTCATCAGCGAAGCAGACAACGGCGCCGATGTCGGCGTCCACACCGGACAAGGAGCCCTCACATGAGTTCTGCAGGCAAGGCGATCGACGTCCTTCTCGTCGAGGACGATCCCGGCGACGAACTGATGACGCGGGAAGCGTTCGAGTTCAACAAGGTCGGCAACAACCTGCACGTCGTCCGGGACGGCGAACAGGCGCTGGACTTCCTCTACAAGCGCGGGGAGTACCCGGACGCTGTTCGGCCGGACCTGATCCTGCTCGACCTCAACCTGCCCAAGTACGACGGACGCCAGGTGCTCGAGAAGATCAAGTCGGACCAGGACCTGGCCGACATCCCGGTAGTGATCCTGACGACGTCGGGCGCCGAGGAGGACATAGTGCGCAGCTACAAGCTGCACGCGAACGCGTACGTCACCAAGCCGGTGGATCTCGATCAGTTCATCGCTGCCGTCCGGCAGATCGACGACTTCTGGGTGCAGGTGGTCCGTCTCCCCGGCCGGCACTGAATCCGCCGTTCGGCGACATCCGGAGCCGCGCCGTCACGCGGCGACGCGAGGGCTCCACTGCAACCGGACGCGCGTCCCGTCGTGGCCACGGTGCACCTCCGCGTGGTCGCTGCACGCCTTCATCAGCTGCAGGCCGCGCCCCCGCTTGGCGTGCGGCTGCGTCCCGGTGTCCTTCCACGTTCCGTGGTCGGTGATCGTGACGGTGACGACCCCGTCGTGCCCGCGAGTGGCATGCAGATCGAATGTTCCTGCGCCGCCGGGCGGGTAGGCGTGCTCGACGCTGTTCGCCATCGCCTCGTAGCCGGCCAGGACCGCGTCCTGGGCCTGGACTGCGGGCAGGCCCAGGCCGTGCATGTACGACGTCAGGCTGGCGCGGGCCGGCGCCAGCTCGGTCGGGATCGCACGAATGCCCGTCAATGACAGGGCGTCGTCGGTCGGGCGCTGCCGCAGCTGCCGTGACATGGCTTCTCTCCCCGGCTCGGTACGGTGACACGGTTCCCCGATCTGGTACCCCGAGTACGGGGGTCCTATACCTGGGACTTCCGACCGGAATCTCGCTCCGACCGTCCGGTGCCGGACAGCGCCCCACGGTTCTGGAATGATCCCGGAGTGCTCCCGAGGAGGATTCGAGCGTTGGTCGTAACCCTGTGGCGTCGCTGCCGTGTGCTCGCTGGGCGGGTCTCCTCGGCGTTCGGGCGGTCCAGCCTCGCGCTGACGGGCCGCCGGGAGCGGTTCGATCCGGCGCACCCGTGGTTCCTCAGCGACGACGAGCGAGGAAACGGCGACACCCGGATCCCGGCGTGGACGGACGGCAACGAGGTCACGCCCCTGATCCACGGCAGGGCGTACTTCGAGGCCCTGGCCGAGGCTCTGGCCCGCGCCGGATCGAACGACCTCGTGCTGTTCACGGATTGGCGCGGTGATGCCGATCAACAGCTCGTCGACGGCACTACCGTGGCCGACGCCTTCGCCGGCGCCGCCCGTCGCGGCGCGACGGTCAAGGGCATGATGTGGCGCTCGCACATCGAGACACTGGGATTCCCGGGGCGCCGCAACCGCAAGCTCGCGGAGACGCTCGAGGCCGCCGGCGGTGAGGTGATCCTCGACCAGCGGGTACCCGCACTCGGCAGTCACCATCAGAAGTTCGTCGTGGTCCGGTATGCCGACCCGCACATCCCCGACGTCGCGTTCGTCGGGGGAATCGATCTCGCCCGCGCCCGCCGTGACGACGCCGATCACTTCGGTGACCCGCTCAGCCGGCCGTTCCCGCCCGAGTACGGCGAGACCCCGGCGTGGCACGACGCCCAGTTGCAGATTCGCGGGCCGGCGGTCCGTGACGTCGAGGACGTGTTCCGGGAGCGGTGGGAGGATCCCGCTGCGCTGTCCCGGCTGCCGTGGCACGCGTTGCCGGACATCCTGCGGGGCCTGACTCGATCACCGTCCGAATTGCCGACGCCCGCAGCGCCTCCCGAGCCGTGCGGGTCGTGTTCGGTGCAGTTGCTGCGCACCTACCCGCGGCGCCGACCGGCCTACCCCTTTGCCCGAGAGGGCGAACGCAGCGCGGCCAAGGCATACGCGAAGGTTCTGCACCGCGCCCGGACCCTGGTGTACGTCGAGGACCAGTACCTGTGGTCGGTGGACGTCGCGCGGGTGTTCGCCGAGGCGCTGCGCCGCGAGCCGGAGCTGAGGCTGGTGGCGGTCGTTCCGAAGCATCTCGACGACGACAGTCCCATCACGATCCCGTCTGCGCTGCTCGGGCACTCGTCGGCGCTCGAAACCATCCGCGCCGCCGGTGGCGACCGGGTTCTGGTGCTCGACCTCGAGAACGATCGCGGCATTCCCGTGTACGTGCACTCCAAGGTGTGTGTTGTCGACGACACGTGGGCGGCCGTCGGGAGCGACAACTTCAATCGTCGGTCCTGGACCCATGATTCGGAGCTGACTGCCGCCGTCGTGGACGCCGAGCGTGAGGTTCGTGCGCCCGTCGACCCGGCCGGTCTGGGCGACGGGGCGCGCCGTTTCGCGCGCGACCTCCGGCTCGAGCTGGCCCGGGAACACCTGGGCCGGCGCGAGGGTGACGACGCCGACCTGATCGACCCGGGGCGCTTCTTCGACGTCGTCAGAACCAGTGTCGACGCGCTGGACCGCTGGCACGAGGCGCCGTCGGCGGGGACCAGACCTGCGGGACGGCTGCGCCGACACCACATCGACGTGCCGCCACGGTGGCAGCAGCGCGCCGCCGCTCTCGTCTACCGCCTCGTCGTCGACCCCGACGGCCGGCCCCTCCGGCTGCGGCTGAAGCGCGCCTACTGAGCGGCGTCACTCGTCCAGGTTGGTGCGAATCCTGGCGAGGATCTTCGACAGCAGGCGGGAGATCTGGACTTGCGAGACGCCGATCTCGCGGGCGATCTCGGTCTGCGTCCTCTCCTCGAAGAAGCGCATCACGACGATGCGCTTCTCCCGCGGCTCGAGTTGATCGATGAGAGGCCGCAGGGCGAGGTGGAGTTCGGTCTGTTCGAGATCCACGTCGTCGGTCGCGAGGGTATCGGCGAGAGTCGCGCTCTCGCCGTCGCGCCCGACCGGGCTGTCGAGCGAATGTGTCTGGTACGCACCGGCCGCGGCGATCGCCTCCATGACCGAGTCCGGATCGGTGCCGAGTTCGGCGGCCAGTTCGTGTGCGGTGGGTGAGCGCCCGAGGCGCTGCGACAGTGCCTCGGTGGCCTTGCCGACGTCGAGTGTCAGATCCTTGAGGCGACGGGGGACCCGGGCCGCCCACGCGTGGTCGCGAAAGTAACGGCGCACTTCGCCCATGATGGTGGGGACGGCGTATGCGGCGAAGCTGCTTCCCTGGGCGGGGTCGAAGCGGTCGACGGCGTTGATCAGGCCGACACACGCCACCTGGTAGAGGTCGTCCATCTCCTCGCCGCGGCTGGAGAAGCGTCGAGCGATGTTGCGGGCCAGTGGAAGTGACTGCGCGACGATCCGGTCGCGCAGCGCGGTGCCACGCTCGTCACCGGGGTCGCAGTTCGCCAGTTCGGCGAACAGTTCGGCCACCCCGTCGAGGTCGTCCGAGGACTGTGACGACGGGGAGTCGGCGTGGGCAACCACCCGTCACACCAGCTTTCGGGTGCAGATCGTCACCGTCGATTCGGTCGCGCCGCCGGAGGCGCCGGGCTGCTGGTCGATCGCGATCGAATCGGCCAGGGCGCTGAGGATGCGCCACTCGAGGCTGCCCTGTTCGGGGTACCACTCGCCTACCGTGAACGCGGTCAGCGCGATGGTGAAGGTGTCGTCGACCGTGGTGTACCGACAGCTCACCTCGGTGTCCGGGGCGGCGGACGAGATCAGCAGGGTGCAGATCTGGTCGACGGCCAGCTTGAGATCGGCCGCCTGATCGAGGGTGCAGTTGTTGCGCATCGCCACCAACTCGGTCAGCATCCGCAGGATGGTGAGCTGGTCGTGCCGGGCGGCGACGGTGACCGTCACGGCGGGGGTGGTGCCGGACGGGCTGAGGGAGACCTCGGAAGTGGCGTCGGCCTGCATCGTGTTCTATCCACCCTGTTCGTCGTAGGGCGTGGCGCTGCTGGGCGCGCCGCGCCACTGGAGAAGTACTCGTGTCCCGGTGTCCCCGCACGCGACCTCGGATCGGTCGGCGCACGCGCGAACCAGTTGCAACCCGCGGCCCCGACGCGAAGCGGGGTCGGGCCCCGCGCTGTTCCAGACGCCACGATCGGTGATCGTCACCGTCAGGGTCCCGGCCCGGTCACAGGTCGCCGACACGTCGAAGGTGCCGGCGGCCCCGCTGGGGTACGCGTGCTCGACGATGTTCGCCATCGCCTCGTAGCAGGCCAACAGCACGTCCTGCGCCCGGTCGTCGGGGAAACCCGCCCGCCTCAGGAACTCGGCGAGCGCCCGGCGAGCCGGTGCGAGGACCGTGGGCTCGGCCCGCAGTTCGATCAGCGAGAAGCCGCCGTCGCCACGCGTGGCGTCGACGCCCGATTGCTGCGCCACCGACGCCGAGGTAACCGTTCTGTCAGCCACGAGGATCACACCGTCGACAGAGCCGCTTCGACGGACGGGTGCACCTCGAGCACCTCGGTCAGTCCGGTCAGCTCGAGGGGGCGGACAGTGGCGGGGCCGTGCGCGGCCACGATGAACCGATTACCGGCGGGGATGTCGTCGCTGCAGCGGACCAGCACGGCGAGGCCGGCCGACGCGAGGAACGCGACCTCGGAGAGGTCGACGATCAGTACGCCGTCCTTCAGCCGGGACGCGGCACGGTCGAGTGCTTCCTCGAACATCTGCGCGGTGAGGACGTCGATCTCGCCGCGGGCGCGTAGGACGACCACGCCCTCGATCACGTCGACGTCGAGGGACAGGGCGGAATCGGCGGCAGATCCGGACATTTCCATGGGCGCAAATATACGTTCGGTGCTCACCCGGCCGGCCCTACGCCCGCGCCGCCGACAGAACGGACACCGGTGTCGGGTAGGCCGTGGCTGCCAGGTCGGCACGCGCGCCGAAGTACGGCACGCCGCACCACGAGTAGACGCTCTTGACGCAGGCGACGCGAACGGCGGTCCTCGAGAACAACGACATGAGGGCAACTCCCGGTGAGAGATTTACGAACGATCTCCCCGTCTGTACCCACCTCTCGGGTGCCCTATACCCCCGATCTCGAAAAGGCCGGCGGAGCGGTACGGACGACCGTTTCGGACGGTTCCGGTGACGTGTGTGACATCGGAGGTATAGCCGCCGTTCTCCCGGGGTAACAGCGTGGAGTGCGTTGCCGGAGGGCGGCGCGGAGAACTCGGAGAACTCGTCGGGAAAGGACCTCGGCATGGGATGGCTGGACACGCCTGATCTTTGCTACACCGATGCTGTCACGGTGCTGGCGGCGGCGACTCATCGTCCCGTCCGGGTGGTTCTGCACCGCGGCCGCCGCGTGGTCCGGGTCGACTTCGAGTTCGGACGGTTCCTCCTCGCGCGGAACGACGACACCGGCACCACCACCGATCCCGACGCGTGCGGGGACTGGACGGTCACCGTCCACGACGAGCAGGATCCGTCGGCGGGCGTGCTGGCCGAGGCCACCGACGAATGGCTGGCGGACGCGTTCGATCGCGTCTACGACGTCGCCCGCGCGGTGCCCGGCCGGCAGCTCGCGGCGAGCGCCGCCGACGCGACCACGGTGGCCGCCCCCTCCGTGACCGTCCCCTCGACCGGCGCCGTCGCTCTCTGCTGACCTTTCGCGATGAGTTTTCGTCCTGAAACCGGTCTGTACCGATGGCACGGGAATTGCCCGGCCGCGGGGAGACGAGGAGACCATCGGGATGCAGGGCAGTGCGATTTCCATCGACGAACGGACGACGCCGTGCCGCACCGGCGATCCTGATCTGTGGTTCTCGCCGGCCCCCGACGATCTCGAGCAGGCCAAACGGCAGTGCGGGGGATGCCCGATCCGGTCCCGGTGCCTCGCCGGTGCGCTCGAGCGGGCCGAGCCGTGGGGAGTTTGGGGCGGTGAGATCCTGCACCGCGGCGTCGTCGTCGCCCGCAAGCGCTCACGCGGACGGCCCCGCGCCCACGTGGCGGCGGGAGGGTGTGCCGGCGGAACGCTCAGCGGTAGGCCCCGGGCGTCGCGCCCGTCCACCGTTTGAAGGCGCGCCGGAACGCGCTCGCCTCGGAGAAGCCGAGCCGGGCGGACAGCTCGTCCACCGGCTCGCCGCGGCGGAGTGCAGCGACCGCGGCGTCGCGCAGCACCTCCTCGCGCAGCGCGTTGAGCGACGTGCCTTCCTGGCGCAGGAGCCGGCGCAGGTGCGGCACGCTGATCGAGAGCATCTCGGCGATCTCGTCGGCAGTGCACGTGCGTCCGCGCGCGCCCATCTCGAGTACCCGGCGCACCTGAGCGGAGGCGGTGCTGTCGTAGTCGCGTTCGGAGAGAAGCAGGTTCGGAGATTCGCGCAGGTACTCGGCGAGCGTGTCCTCGTCCTGGATGATCGGTGCCCGCAGGATCGCGTTGTCGAACTCCAGCGTCGCCACGGCCGCCCCGAACGTGACCGGGACCCCGAAGATCGCGTCGTAGTGCTTGGCGAACCGGGCCTCGGGCTCCGGATAGGGGATGAGCACCGCCCGCAGTCGCACGCGGCGACCCACCAGCCAGGCCGCGAAGCGGTGCAGGAGGATCAGCTCGAAATCGGTGACCAGCCGGAACGCCTCGTCGACGAATTCGGGGGAGTACGCGTCGTCGCGGACGTCGACCCGCACCTCGAGTCGCGTGGAGCGTTCACTCCGGACAAGCGTGATCGGTGGCACCGGTAGCGCGCGGGTGACGTCGGCCATCCGCTCGAGCGCGCTGCCCAGATCCGGGCGGTGGATCAACGACAGACAGATCAGCCGGAACGTGCCGCGCGGGACCGGAGACGCACCGATGCCGAACAGTTCGTCGTCGGTGAGCTGCCACGCGGCCTGGGTGAACGCCGTGACCTGCTCCGGGGTGAGCCGCGAGCGGGGATCGTCGAGCGACGCGACGTCGATGCCCGACGCCTCGAGCGTCGACGCCAGGTCCGCACCTGCCGTCTCCGCCAGTCGCAGGGCGCGTTTGAGGAAGTCCGCGGGAACGGTCGCCAGGCTCACCCGGACACCTCTGCCCGGCGGAGCCGGGACGCCGCCTCGGTGAGGACCTCGTCACGCTTGCAGAACGCGAACCGAACCAGGTGACTCCACTGCTCGGGGTGGTCGGTGAACACACTCACGGGCACCGCCGCGACGCCGACCTCGCGGGGTAGTCGGCGGCAGAACTCGATTCCGTCCCGGGTGCCGAACGCGGAGATGTCGGCCAGCAGGAAGTACGTGCCACCGCCCGAACAGACGTCGAATCCGGCGTCCCGCAGGGCCGCCGCGAGCAGATCTCGCTTGCCCTGCAACTCGTTTCGCATCTGCCGCACCCATGCCTGCTCGTGTTCGAGCGCGTGCGCCACGGCGGGCTGGAACGGGCCGCCGGCCACGAACGACATGAACTGCTTCGCCGCGCGAACCGCGTCGATCAGTTCGGCAGGGCCGCAGGCCCATCCGGTCTTCCAGCCGGTGACGTTGAACGTCTTGGCCGCGCTCGACACCGTGACCGTGCGCTCGTACATGCCGGGCAGCGCAGCGAGCGGCGTGTGGGTGAGGCCGTCGAACACCAGGTGCTCGTACACCTCGTCGCTGAGCACCAGCAGATCGTGCTCGCACGCCAGCTCGGCAACCGCGAGCAGCTCGGCCTCGGTGAACACGGTGCCGGTGGGATTGTGAGGGGAGTTGACCACGAGCATCTTGGTGTTCGGGGTGATCGCGGCCCGCAGACCGTCGAGGTCGAGCACGAACCGCCCGCCGTCCCGGGCGAGCGGAACCGACCGCCGGACCGCCCCGGCCAGCGCGACGGCGGCGGCGTACGAGTCGTAGTACGGCTCGATCAGCACCACCTCCTCGCCGGGCTCGACCAGCCCGAGGATCGCGGCGCTGATCGCCTCCGTGGCGCCGACGGTCACCAGGACTTCCGAGTTGGGGTCGAGTGAGATGCCGTAGCGCAGGGCGCGGTCGGTCACGATGGCCTGCCGCAGCACCGGCATACCCGGACCGGGCGGGTACTGGTTGAGGCCGTCGGCGATCGCCTGTCGCGCGACCTCGAGCATCGACGCCGGACCGTCGGTGTCGGGGAAGCCCTGACCCAGGTTGATCGCATCGTGCTCGGTGGCCAGCGCCGTCATCTCGGCGAAGATCGTGGACGCGAACGGCTGCAGTCGCGAGACGGTGCGGGAACGGGGCGCTGCGGGCATTTGTCCAGCGTAGCGGCGTCGCCGTCGACGAACGAACCCGGCCGTGTCACGTTCACGGGGGCTGTCTCGTCCAAGGGGTGAACGGGCGCAACCGGTGCCCGGCGCAGACCCGGAGACAGGAGAACGTCATGGCTCGCATTCACGCGGTGACCCCGCAGGAGGCCAATCCGTTGGTGAAGGCCGCGTACTGGTACGCCGGTCGGCGGTTCGGCGAGGTACCCGAACCGTTCGCGGTCCTGGCCAACCATCGCAAGCTCTTCACGGTGTCGGCGAGGCACGAGATGGGCGCACAGAAGGCGTCGACCGTGTTGCCGCCGAACGTGCGCGACATCGCCGTCTACCGCGTCGCCTGGACGGTCGGATGCTCTTGGTGCGTCGACTTCGGCACCATGCTCCAGCGACTGCAGGGCCTCGACGTGGACCGCCTGCAACACATCGGCGAATACGACACCTCGCCGCTCTACAGCGACGACGAACGCGCCGCGATCGCCTACGCCGACGCGATGACGGAGACGCCGACGGCCGCGACCGACGAGCAGGTGGCCGATCTGGAGCGACGGTTCGGCCGCGACGGCGTCGTCGAACTGACCTACCAGATCGGACTCGAGAACATGCGGGCGCGGATGAACTCGGCCCTGGGCATCCACGACCAGGGATTCAACTCGGGCGACGCGTGCCGGGTGCCGTGGGCGGCGGAGGGGTCCGGGGCGCAGGAGGAGCGGAAAGCCTGATCCCACGGTGCTTCTCGGGGTTCGCGATGTCGTAGGCGGCCCACACCAGGCCGTCGCGGACGGTGAACCCCGTCACCCGCCCCGGGAAACCGGGGTGGGTGTCGTCGCCGGGAGAGCCGTGGCTGACGAAGCCGAGTTGGCCGTTGACCAGTGCCGGCATCGCCGCACTCAGGAAGGCCTCGAGGCCGTACTTGTGCGCGAGCCCCAGGAAGAAGCGGGCGGTGCGATCGGCGCCGGTGATGATGTTGACGGCGGTACGGGTGGTGCCGTTGGCGTCGCCGATCGTGATGGCGTCGGGGTGCAGCGCGTCGAGGACGGCGTCGAGGTCGCCGGCCGCCATCGCGATCATCAGGCGGGTGACGGCCGCGGTGTGCTCGTCGTCCGGTACCGGCGGTGGGGCGTCGGCAACGGCACGTCGGGCCCGGGACGCGAGCTGTCGGGCCGACGCGACGCTCACCGACAACACATCCGCGATCTCCCCGAACGGCACCCCGAACCCGTCGTGCAGCACGAACGCCACCCTCTGGTCCGGGGTGAGTGCATCGAGCACGATCAGCGCGGCCAGCCGGTTGTCCTCCTGGCGGACGACGGCCTCCAGCGGATCGGGCATGGCCGACGGTGTCAGGTCCGTGACGATCGGCTCGGGTAGCCATTGCCCGACGTACTGCTCGCGGCGGACGGCCGCCGAGCGCAGGCGATCGAGGCACAGGCGGCCGACGACGGTGGTGAGCCAGGCCCGGAGGTCGTCGATCCTGTCGGCGTCCGATTTCGCGAGGCGTAGCCACGCCTCCTGCACGGCGTCCTCGGCGTCGGTGACGCTTCCGGTGAGGCGATATGCCGCGGACAGCAGGTGTCCGCGATGGGATTCGAACGAGTCCGCGAGAGTCGGAGCGCTCATGCCGCGATCCTACGATCTCCTCCGCACAATTCGTTCCCATCCATCGGTGTCGGTGCTCCGAATGACTTCCCGGAAGGTGAGGGCTGCGTCTCCACGGACGGGCCGGACAGTCGAGGGAAGGGTTGCGACATGGCGTTGACGGAAGCTTCTGCGCATGCCGGCGAGGATTCGGTTCCGCCTCCCGGTGGGTTCCTCCAACTCTTCATGGAAGCCAACCGGCTCGCGGGTCGCGCGGTGAGCGGTTCGGTGCCGGACCGTGGTGTCGACATCGCAGGTGATCGGCGGCCGGAGTGACGTCGACCGGGCCGGTCCTGGCGCCAACGGACGCCCGCCCCGTCGGGGCCACGGCGCCGCGGGCGGGGGCGATGGTGCTGCTGTGGGCACTGGTCGGGGGCGCACTGCTCGCCCAGATCACGTATGCCCTGGTGACCGGGGAAGCCCGCGACACGATCACCGTTGCGGTCGTCACGCTGTCGGCGGCGGCGGTCCTGGTGCACGCCGGCCTGTCCCGGGGCGCGGTGTGGGCGTCGGCACTGCTCGTCACGACCGCGGGCGTGGGTCTGGCTGCGGAGATCGTCGGCACCGCGACCGGCTTCCCGTTCGGCAGCTACTTCTACGCCGTCGACCGGCTCGGGATGGATGTCGACGGCGTCCCGGTCGTGGTTCCGTTCGCCTGGACGGCCGGCTTCTACCCGATCTGGTGCGCGGTGACCTACGTGCTCGAACGCTCCCGGGTGCCCGCCGGGCGGCTGTGGCTCCAGCGGATCGTGCTCACCGCCGTCGGGATGGTCGGGTGGGATCTGTACCTCGACACCCAGATGGTGACGGACGGACAGTGGACGTGGACGTCCGACGCTCCCGGTCTGCCGGGCATTGCGTCGATTCCGGTCACCAACTATCTCGGATGGTTCGGTACCGCTCTGCTGATGGCGGTCGTCGTGGAGATCGTGGACAGGCGCACTCGCGCCCGCCGGCCCGCCGGCCCGCGGATGCCGGACACCGCGCCGCTGGTGCTGTTCGTGTGGACGTGGCTCGGCTCGGCGTTCGCGCACGCGGCCCTGCTGGACGGCGCCGAGCTGCGGTACTCGGCGGTCTACGGGTTCTGCATGATGGGGGCGGTCGGCGTCCCGCTGCTGTGGACGCTGACCTGGCGACGCGAACCGCTCCGGGAGCCGGCATGACTGCCGTCACCCGCCGGCTGGTCGTGAGCGGGGCGGCGCTGGCGGTGGCGTCGGCGGCGTTGTCGGTCGGCAACGCGCTGTCGATGCCGCGGCTGCGACGACCCGGGGCTGCGGCGACGACCAATGATCGGGTCGTGGTCTGCGTACCGGCGCGCGACGAGGAGACGAGACTGCCGCTGCTGATCGGCGACCTTCGCGCCCAGAGCTGGCCGGGGGAGCTGCGGGTGATCGTCCTCGACGACGGTTCCCGGGACGGGACGCGGGCGGCAGCACTGGACGCCGCTCGCGGTGACTCGCGGATCGCGGTGCATTCGAACACCGCCGCGCCGCCGCCCGGGTGGACCGGAAAGGCGGCGGCCTGCCGCCGCCTCGCCGAGCTGGCGCAGGCCGATTCTCCCGCCGCCGCCGCCGCCGACGTCATCGTCTTCGTCGACGCCGATGTGCGGTTGGCGCCGGACGCGGTGTGGGCGGCGGTGACGGCCCTGCGCAGCAGCGGAGCGGCGCTGGTGTGCCCGTGGCCCGAACAGCGGACCGGGGGCTTCGCCGAGTGGCTGATCCAGCCGTTGCTGAGCTTCTCGTGGATGTCGACCGTCATGGTCGCCGCGGCGAACCGTTCGCTGCGGCCGTCACTGGCCGTGGCGTGCGGTCAGCTCCTCGTGTTCGACGCCGACGCCTACCGGCGGATCGGTGGACACGAGTCCGTCGCGTCCAGCGCCACCGAGGATCTCGACATCGCGAGGACTCTGCGGCGGGCCGGTGAGCGCACCGTCGTCGTGTCCGGCGCCGGATTCGTCGAATGCCGGATGTACCGCAACTGGACCGAACTACGGGCGGGCTACACGCGATGGTTGTGGTCGTCGTTCGGCGGGCGGCCAGGGGCCGCAGGTGTTCTCACCTTCGCCGCGGTGGCGTACCTGCTGCCGCCCGCCGCGGCTGTCCTGGGATCCGGACGCATACGGCGTGCGGGCACCGTCGGCTACCTCGCCGGCGTGGCCGGACGCGTGGGCGCGGCGATGTCCGAGAGCGCGGTCGCCGATCGTGGTCGCGTGCGGGCTGTCGATCTGCTGCGGATGATCGCGAGCGCCGCTCTGCACCCGCCGGCCACCGCGGTCTTCGCCGGACTGGTCGTGGATTCCCACATCCGCCGGGCACGAAATACCCTCTCCTGGAAGGGCAGAGCACTGCCCTCCCCGACCGGCGAACCGTCCGCACACCGAGCGCGGAAACGAGAGAAGCGAGGAACCCTGATGTCGATCCTGGACGGTGCCGCATGAGGGCGGTCGAGGGACGGACCGAGTCGGTCGTCGTGGTGGGAGCAGGGCTCGCCGGGCTGTCCGCGGCACTGCACCTCGCGGGGGCAGGCAAGCGCGTCACCGTTCTCGAGCGCGAGAGTTCGGTCGGCGGCCGGGTCGGCACGTACGAGGTGCGGGACGATTCCGGGCACCGGCTGTACGACATCGACAACGGCGCGAGTGTGCTGACCATGCCCGAACTCATCGCCGACGCCCTCGCGGCCGTCGGTGAGTCGTTCGAGTCCACGTCGCCGCCGGTCACGCTCACCAAACTCGCGCCGAGCTATCACGCCCGGTTCGCCGACGGCACCTCGCTGAACGTCTTCTCCGATCCGGCGGCGATGTCCGCGGAGGTCGAACGAGTCTGCGGTGCAGGCGAAGCCGCGGGATACCGCCGACTCCGGCGGTGGCTGGCGTCGATCTTCGACACCGAGTTCGACCGGTACATCGACTCGAACTTCGATTCGCCGCTCGACCTGGTGTCGTCGCGGGGAGCGCTGGTCGACACCGCGAAACTCGTTCGCCTGGGCGGGTTCGGTCGCCTCGGACCGCGGGTCGGCTCGTTCGTCCGGGACGACCGACTGCGCCGCATCTTCACCTTCCAGGCGCTGTACGCCGGAATGTCGCCCGCGAAGGCCCTGGGCGTGTACGGCGCCATCGCGCACATGGACACCTCGCTCGGTGTCTACTTCCCGGAAGGGGGCATGTGCACCATCGCGCGGGCGATGGCCGATGCCCTCACCCGCCACGGTGGGGTGGTGTACACCGGCGCCGAGGTCTGCGCGGTGGACGTCGCCGGTGGCCGGGCCACCGGCGTCCGGACGGCCGACGGCCGTCACTTCGAGTGCGACGCATTGGTTCTCACAGCAGACCTCCCCGTGGTGGACCGGCTGCTCGACGGCGCGGGCGTCGCCACGCGCGGGCGCAGACGCGGCTACGCGGTGGCGTCACCGTCGGCCGTCGTCTTCCACGGCACGGTCCCCACCGAGGTGACGCGGACGTGGCCGACTCGTGCGCACCACACCATCGACTTCGGTGCGCAGTGGTCGGAGACGTTCGCCCGGATCACCGCCCCGCGTGGCCGAGGACGGTTGATGTACGACCCCTCACTGTTGATCACGCGCCCGGCCGTCACCGATCCCGGTCTGCACGTCGTCCGGGACGGCGTGCACAGCGAGCCGGTGTCGATCCTCGCGCCGTGCCCCAACCTCGACAGCGCCGATCTGGACTGGGGCCGGCTGGGGACGTCGTACATGCGTGAGCTCCAGGACGACCTGGAAGGACGGGGCTATCGAGATCTGCGGCAGGCCATGGTCGTCGACCATCTCGACACCCCGCAGACCTGGCTCGACAAGGGCATGCTGGCCGGAAGCCCGTTCTCCTCGGCGCACGTATTCCGGCAGACCGGCCCGTTCCGCCGCAAGAACATGGTGTCCGGGATCGGGAACGTCGTGCTGGCCGGGTCGGGGACGACACCCGGGGTCGGGGTGCCGACCGTCCTCGTCTCAGGGCGCCTCGCCGCCGAACGGATCACCGGGGCGCCGACGGCCGCAGCTCGGCACACGGAAACGTCTCGGGTGGAGGTCCGGCATGGGTGAACTCGACGGTATCGATCCGAGCCTGCACGCGGCCTACCGCCTGTGTCGCACCCTGAACGCGCGGCACGGCAAGACGTACTTCCTGGCGACGAGACTGCTCCCGACGTCGCGGAGGGCGGGTGTGCACGCGCTGTACGGCTTCGCGCGCATGGTCGACGACGTCGTCGACGTCGGTGCCGACAGCGGTATCGCCCCGACGGACCGGGCGGCGGCCGAGGCGCTGGACGAGCTCGAGGCGCGGGTCCGCACGGTGCTGGCCGGTGGGGTGTCGGGACACGCCGAGACGGACTTGGTCCTGAGCGCGCTGGCGGACACCACTGCGCGCTACGACATTCCACACGAGTACCACTACGCGTTCCTGCATTCTATGCGGATGGACATCCCGGGAACCGCCGCGTTCCGGTCGCGATACCGCACGATGGCCGAGCTGTCCGAGTACATGTACGGCTCGGCAGCCGTGATCGGGTTGCAGATGCTGCCCATCCTGGGCACGTCGGTTCCGATCGACGACGCCGTCGGCCCTGCCCGCGCGCTGGGAGAAGCGTTCCAGCTGACGAACTTCATCCGCGACATGGGCGAGGACCTGGACCGGGACCGGATCTATCTGCCGACCGACGAGCTCGCGGCGTTCGGCGTCGACGAGGAACTCCTTCGCCGCTGTCGTTCGACCGGCCGGACCGACCCCCGGCTCGGCCGAGCGCTCGCCCATCTCGTCGCCCACACCCGGTCGGTGTACCGGGCCGCCGAACCGGGGCTCGACATGCTCGATCCCGCGGCGCGGCCGGCGATCCGCACCGCATTCGTCCTCTACGCCGACATCCTGCGCGAAGTGGAGGACGGTGGATACCGCGTGCTCTGCGAGCGAGCGGTCGTCTCCCGGCGTCGCCGACTGGCTGTCGCGGTGCCGCAGTTGCTGATTGCGGGCCGGACGTCCGCGCGGTTGCGCCGGACGGCGCGGACGCGAGCGCGTGCGGCCTGACCCCCGACGGCCCCGACCCGACGAAGAAGGAATCACATGGAACATGTCGTGCTGCTGGACGAGGCGGGCCGCGCCGTCGGCACCGAGCCGAAAGCGACCGTCCACACCACCGCGACGCCGCTGCATCTGGCGTTCTCGTCCTACGTCTTCGACCGCCACGGGCGGCTGCTGATGACCCGCCGTGCCCTCGACAAGGCTACGTGGCCGGGAGTGTGGACCAACACGTGCTGCGGGCACCCGGCCCTGGGCGAGCCACTGCGCGAGGCGGTTCGGCGACGGTTGCATCACGAGCTCGGGATCGATTCGTCCGAGGTCGATCTGGTTCTGCCGGACTTCCGCTATCGCGCGGTGATGGACAGCGGTGTGGTGGAGAACGAGATCTGCCCGGTATTCCGGGTGCGCTACGACGGGCCGCCGCCCGTTCCGCGGCGGGGGGAGGTGGACGACGTCGACTGGGTGGACTGGTCGACGTTCTCCGCGGAGGTCGACGCCGGCGCTCGCGCCGTGTCGCCGTGGTGTCGCGAGCAGGTGCAGCAGCTGCGCCGACTCGGCCCGGATCCCGCCGCCTGGACCGCCGCGCCGCTGACAGCCCTGCCGCCCGCCGCCCGGCACGGGGTGGACGCCCCGTAGCGGCCGGTTGCGAGCCGGACAATTGTCCACTTTGTAACTCCGGTCACATGAATGTGACCCCGAGTAACGGATAGCGGTAGCCTGTTGCCTGCGTAACAGTGGGGCGGTTCTGGTGATCTCGCCGACATTCTCTTCGGGGTGAGCATGGAGGGCCGGCGGCGATGAACATGGTGTCCAGGCTGGCGCGAGGCCAGATCGCGGCGTTCCTGATCCTGGCCGTCGTGAGCATCGTCTTCGTAGGCGGCAAGTACGCGCGTCTCGACAACCTCCTCGGCTTCGGCCAGTACTCCGTGTTCGTCGACCTGCCGACCTCCGGCGGCATCTTCTCCAACGCCGAGGTCACCTACCGCGGCGTCCCGGTCGGACGGGTGGGGGACCTGCAGCTCACCGCCGACGGCGTCCGCGTGGAACTGCGCCTCGACGACGGCGGCCCGCAGGTTCCGGCGTCCGCGGCGGCGGTCGTGGCCAACCGGTCGGCGATCGGCGAACAGTACGTGGACCTGCAGCCCACCGGCAGCGACGGCCCGTACCTCGCCGAGGGATCCGTGATCGATCGGAAGGACACCACCGTCCCGACACCGGTCGAGGATCTGGTGGCCTCGGTCGACGCGTTCGCCCGTTCCGTGCCCGCCGACCGGCTGCACACGGTCGCCACCGAACTCGGCAAGGCGTTCGACGGCCAGGGCGACAACCTGCAGGCCGTCGTCGACTCGCTGAACGCCTTCACCCGGGAGGCGTCGGATGCGCTGCCGCAGACGCTCGACCTGATCGGCGACGGCCGCACCGTACTCGACACCCAGGCGGGCCAGGCGTCGTCGATCCGCTCGTTCAGCGCCGACCTCGACGCACTCGCCGCCCAGCTGCGCTCGAGCGATCCGGACGTACGCAAGCTGATCGGCACGGGCACCGCCACCAGCGACCAGGTGGGTGCGTTGGTCCGCGAGAGCGGCGCCGACCTCACCGAGGTGCTCTCGAACACGCAGCAGGTCACCTCGCTCGCCCCGGGGCGCGAGCCCTATCTGCGCTCGATGCTGCAGTTGCTGCCCGCCCTGCCGGTGGCCGCACGTGCCGTCGCGCCGGGCGACGGCACCATCCACTTCGGGATCATCCTCGAGACGAACAATCCGCCCGCGTGCACGGTCGGCTACGAGAGCACCCACGAGATCCTGGCGGATATGAAGCGGCGCGACCCCGACTTCGACGACACCCGCGACGACTTCCCGTTCGCCTCCGACGTCCGGTGCCTCGCTCCGCAGGGCAGTGTCACGGGCGTGCGCAGCGCCGAACGGGCGGCGCTGGCCGACCCGAACGTCGCGCAGCCGTGGGACGACAAGCCGAAGGTGGCTCCGGATGCGTTGAACCTCAACCCGATCGCGACGCAGCTCGCGACCGTGATGGGATTGGTGCCGCCGCGGTGACTACCGCCCCGTGGCGGCGATCGGCGACTCGCCGGGCGAGAACGGGCCGGTCGTCGGCATCTGCCAGTCCAGGGAGAACTCCTCCACCTCGGTGTTGGCGCGGCCGGCCAAGGCCAGGTGGTCGAGGAACGTTCGCGCCCAGTGGTGCACGTCGTGGGTCATCACCTGGGCGTGGAGCGCGGCCATCCGGGTGCTGCGCTGCTCCGGGGACTGCTCGAGGGCCGCGACGATCGTGTCCTTGACGAAGTCGAGATCGTGCGGGTTCACCAGGTATGCCTGGTCCAATTCGGAAGCGGCGCCGGTGAACTCGCTCAGGACGAGAGCTCCGGTGTGGTCGGGACGGCACGCCACGTACTCCTTGGCGACGAGGTTCATGCCGTCGCGCAGCGGTGTGACGAGCATGGCGTCCGCGGCCACGTAGAGCGCGATCAACTCGTCCCGCGGCACCGGCTGGTACAGGTAGTGGACGGGCGCGCGCCCGAGGCGACCGTGGTCACCGTTGATCCGACCGACCTGCGTCTCGATCGACGTCCGCATGAGCGCGTACTGCTCCACCTGCTCCCGGCTCGGGGTGGCGAGCTGCACCATCACGGTCCGGCTCGGGTCGAGCCGGCCCTCGTCGTACAGCTCGCCCAGTGCGTCGAGTCTCAGGTCGATGCCCTTGGTGTAGTCCAGCCGATCGACACCCAGCAGGATCTGCTCGGGGTTGCCGAGGTCCTCCCGGATCTCGCGGGCGCGCCGGCGCACCGACTCGCTGCGCGCGCGTTCGACCATGTCGGCCGAATCGATGGAGATCGGGAAGGCTCCCACCCGGACGATGCGCCCGTCGAAGCGGACCTCGCCGCGTCCGTCGGCGACCGGCCGCGTCTCGAGCTCGAGCAACCGGCGCGCCAGCACCACGAAGTTCTCGGCTCCGCCGGGGAGGTGGAAGCCGACCAGGTCGGCGCCGAGCATCCCCTCGAGGACGCTGCGCCGCCACGGCAGCTGGGCGAACAACTCGACGGGCGGGAAAGGGATGTGCAGGAAGAACCCGATCGTGACGTCCGGGCGCAGCTCCCGGAGTAGCCGGGGAACGAGCTGCAGCTGGTAGTCGTGGACCCACACCGTCGCACCGGGTGCGGCTGCGGCGGCGGCCGCATGCGCGTAGCGCAGATTGACGTCCCGGTAGGTGGCCCACCACTCGCGGTCGAATGTGGGTTTGACGACGACGTCGTGGTAGAGCGGCCACAGGGTGCTGTTCGAGAAGCCTTCGTAGAAGCCCTCGATGTCGTCCTCGCCGAGGCGGACCGGGTGCACCCGCAAACCCTCGTGAGTGAACGGAGCGACGTCACGGTCGGCGACGCCGGGCCAGCCCACCCAGCAGCCGTTCCTGCTGCGCAGAACCGGCTCCAGCGCGGTGACCAGCCCGCCGGGCGAGCGCCGCCACGCGGTGGAGCCGTCGGGCCGCTCCTCGAGATCGACGGGCAGGCGATTGGCGACCACGACGAAGTCGGACTGTTCGTCGGGGCGGGCGGTTGTGTCGTCGGCAAGTTCCAATGGCATCGAGCGGCTCCCGTGGGTACGCGTCCCGCCGGCGGCGGGGATCGCTCGGAGCACGGAACCGCGCCGCCCGACGAGACGACAAATCTATAGCTGTCGGAATAGATTTGTTGTATCAGTGTTGTGCGTGCGCGGCAACCGATCGGGCGTCCGACACACACATGCCGGCGATCGGGGGGAAGGGGCGTGGCGGGGCGGCAAAGCCCCTGCGCGGCTTCCTCGTTGCGCGGCCGAGTGACGGCGAATCGTCCGGAATCGCTGCACCGCAGTTCAATTGACGTTCATACGGAAAACGTTCAGCGTTCGAAGGGAATCGGCGCCCGGACGGCCGGACGCGGCGGTCGATGTCGATCGTTCTGCCGACACGGCTGCGAAATCTGCCGAAGTGCGCGAGACTGAGGTGACCTCATGAAGGAGGTCACCTCTATGGAACTCCGAGCCAACGGATCTGTTTCCCGGCCGATGACCGGCGCTGTCCGGCCGAACATCTTGCACGACTTGGAAATCGGTAGATCAACGTCCGTCGAGACGGCGCTGTGGTGGGTCGCCCTGCTGATCGTGGTGGCGGCGGTGCCGGCGGTCGCGACGGTTGTACTGATGGGGTCTGTGACCCTCGCGCTCACGATCGCGCTCGTTGCGGTCGGTGGCGTCGGCCTCGCGGCCCTGATGATCTGACGCCCCGGCCCCGGGAAACGGGGCCGGGGCTAATCCCATCGCTGTAATTCGCTGCGCGTCAGCGCAGTTCGTCGGGGAGATCCGCCGGATCGAGCAGCACGAACTGCCCGCTCGAGCCCCGAACCTTCTCCGACCTCGCGATGTTCTTGTTCAGCAGCTTCCACTCGACGTCGTCGATCGCGGCCGACGCCTTGGTGAGGACCTTGCTGTCGCGGGTGCCCCACGAGACCGGCATGAAGCTCACCATCTGCCACGTCTCACCGGAGGAACGCGATCCACGGTCGCCGAGCACCGACACCGACGGCAGCTTCGCGCCCACCGCGTAGCTCTTGCCGGGCAGCGTGCGGACGGTCCGGGCGGCGAGCGCGTAGTGCGGCTTCGTCGCGCCGGGCTTGGCGATGTCGACCAGCGACAGCAGCGTGTACCCGCGCGGATGCACCTCCGACACGATCGCCGGTACCAGGTCACCCTTCGCGTAGAGATCCTCGATGCTGCCCACCTTCCGAGGCGTCCACACCACCATGAAGAGCGAGGTCAGTGCGCAGATCGCGAGAACCACGCCGAGGATGTACGACCACGGGTGTGCCAGGACGAACATCCATGCCGCGCCGGCGCCGAGCAGGACCGCCATCAGCGCGGCCGACCACTGCAGCCGTCGCAGATCGCCGAGGGTCTCGTTGACGGCCTTGGCGTGAAGTTTGTCGACCGGGAACTCGAAGCGTCGCACGGGTGAGGGGTCCTATCCGATGGCCGGGCCGAGCAGGTCGTCGGCGTCCGTGATCCGGTACGCGTAGCCCTGCTCGGCGAGGAAGCGTTGACGGTGGGCGGCGTACTCGGCGTCGAGCGTGTCCCGAGCGACCACCGAGTAGAAGTGTGCCTGACCGCCGTCGTGCTTGGGACGCAGGAGTCGGCCCAGCCGCTGCGCCTCCTCCTGCCGGGAGCCGAAGGTGCCCGACACCTGCACGGCCACCGACGCCTCCGGCAGGTCGATCGAGAAGTTCGCGACCTTGCTCACCACCAGCGTCTGGATCTCACCGGCCCGGAAGCGGTCGAACAGCGCCTCGCGTTCCTTGTTTCGCGTGGAACCCTGGATGACGGGGGCGTCCAGTTCCGCACCGAGCTCCTCGAGCTGGTCCAGGTAGGCGCCGATCACCAGCGTCGGCGCGCCCGGGTGCCTGTCCAGGATGGACTTCACCACCGCGTGCTTGGTCCGGGCGGTGGAGCACAGCTTGTAGCGCTCCTCCGGCTCGGCCGTCGCATACGCCATCCGCTCCGCGTCGGTGAGCGTCACCCGCACCTCGACACAGTCGGCGGGCGCGATCCAGCCCTGCGCCTCGATGTCCTTCCACGGGGCGTCGTAGCGCTTCGGCCCGATCAGCGAGAACACGTCGCCCTCGCGGCCGTCCTCGCGGACCAGCGTCGCCGTCAGGCCGAGACGGCGGCGGGACTGCAGATCCGCGGTCATCCGGAACACCGGCGCGGGCAGCAGGTGCACCTCGTCGTAGATCACCAGGCCCCAGTCGCGGGAATCGAACAGCTCGAGGTGCTTGTACTCGCCCTTCGACTTGCGGGTGATCACCTGATAGGTGGCGATGGTGACGGGGCGGATCTCCTTCTTCTCACCCGAGTACTCGCCGATCTCCTCCTCGGTGAGCGAGGTGCGGGCGATCAGCTCGCGCTTCCACTGCCGGCCGGCGACGGTGTTGGTGACCAGGATCAACGTCGTCGCCTTCGCCTTGGCCATCGCGGCGGCGCCCACCATGGTCTTGCCGGCGCCACAGGGCAGCACCACGACGCCGGAGCCGCCGGCCCAGAACGAGTCGGCCGCCATCTCCTGGTAGTCGCGCAACTGCCAGTGGCCCTCCTCGAACGCGAGGTCGATGGGGTGGGCCTCGCCGTCGACGTACCCGGCGAGGTCCTCGGCCGGCCAGCCGATCTTGAGCAGCATCTGCTTGAGGTGCCCGCGCTCGCTGGGATGCACGATCACGGTGTCGTCGTCGATCTTCGCGCCCAGCATCGGGGCGATCTTCTTGTGCCGCATCACCTCGGTGAGCACCGCACGGTCCAGGCTCACCAGAGTGAGACCGTGCACCGGGCTCTTCACCAGCTGCAGCCGTCCGTAGCGGGCCATGGTGTCGACGATGTCGACCAGCAGCGGCTGCGGCACCGCGAACCGGGAGAAGTTGACGAGCGCGTCGACGACCTGCTCGGCGTCGTGCCCGGCGGCGCGCGCATTCCACAGCGCGAGCGGGGTGATCCGATACGTGTGCACGTGTTCGGGGGCGCGCTCGAGCTCGGCGAACGGTGCGATCGCCTGCCGTGCCTCGTCGGCGCGCTCGTGATCGACCTCGAGCAACAGGGTCTTGTCGGACTGGACGATCAGCGGGCCGTCGGTCACGTGCGCCTCCTAGCAGCGGAACGGTAACCAGACCATTGTCCAGACGTCGGCGACGTCCCGCCACGTAGGCCTGCGGCCCGTGCGCCTTTTCGGTAGTGAGGGCTACCGAAAAGGCGCACAGGCCGAAGGCCTCAGAGGGATTTCCTCGTTTCCATCACCTGCACCAGCGCCTCGGAAATTCCGGCGCGGTAACCGGCGTCGCGTTCGGAGCGGACTTCGGTGGCGTCGAGCTCGTTTTCCAGTCGCGTCTGAATTCTGTCCAGGGCGAGCAGGGTCCGCTTCACGTCAGGATCCTCTTTTTTCGGCGTCGTTGAATTTGTGAAAACCGGAATTGTGTGCGCGTTCGTCGAGGACGAACAATTTCGCCGACGCGATCGCGGACCGGAAGCCCGGCGGGCGGGGCTGCCCGGGGGCGTCGTCGCCCAGCAGCAGGTCCAGTTTCCGATGTAGGTGGTCCAGGACATCCGGCGCGTCGGGCGCCGGGGCCTCGCGGGTCATGGCGCGGTCCGTCAGTGGCGCTTCCGCTTTTTGATCAACTCACCGGCATCAGCGGCACGCTCCCGCTTTTCCGCACGCTTTTCCTTGATGGACTGTGCAGACTTTTTCAGACTCTTACCGGGTTTTCGGTCGGCCATTGTCGCTCCTGAATTCGAAGTGGCAATCACTTGACCGAGACCATAGCCCATTTCCAGAAAAAAGCCAGTCGTGCAGTTCGCGAGGCCTTCGGGCCCGGATTCTCAGTCGGCGAACGCGACGGACGTGATCCGGTGCAGTGTGAACCGGCGCACCTCGCCGGACGCCTGATCGAGCGCGTCCAACTGCCCGCCGCCGACGCTCACCGGCTGCACGATGCGGTGCGACGCGACGCCCTGCGCATCGACGTAGCCGATGGTGACCGACCGCCGCACCTGCGCAGCGGTCTGCAGCAGGGTCATGGTCGCGGCAGTGGACGCCCGGCTGCCGTCGCTGCGCAGCCCCGTCCCCGACGACGCGGCGGCCTTGTCGCCGGAGCGCAGCGACCGCACCAGCGCCGCCAGTTGGTCGTCGTTGGGCACCGCTGGGACCCGTGAGCGCGCGGCCCGGGCGGCGGGCACCCGGGCCCCACGCGGGCGCAGGTCGACGATCGCGCCGCTCGAGTCCTCCCCGGCCGGAGCGAACCCGGCGCCGCGCAGTTCCGCGAGGACCTCCTTGAGCGGCGCCTGCGAGATGACGACGGTGGGGGCGAGCGCGCGCAGCGCCAGGTGTTCGGCGACGGGGGAGGACAGCACCTCGGCGAGCAGCGCCGGATCCTCACAGCGCACGAACGACGCCGCGACCCCGGCACGCAGCCGGCCGTGGCGACGGGCGACGTCGTCGATCAGGTAGGTCAGTGACTGCGGGACGGGGGTCTTGGAGCGGGTCGCGAAGAGGGCCTGCAGTTCGGACGCGGTGAGCCCGGCGTCGAGCGCGCGCCGGATGCTGGCCTCGCTGATCCGATACATGGATGCGGCGCCGGCCGATTCGATGTCGGCGACGAGGGTGATCTGCTCGAGCAGTTCCGGGATCAGCGGGCCGGGGGCGACGACGGTGAGGTCGGCCTGCACCAGCACGTAGTCGATCGGCTGGGGCAGGGCCGCTTCCATCTCCGCCTCGGGGTCGCCGCCGTGGAGCAGCGCCTTGCCAGGGGAGCTGAGCGCGCCGTGCGCGACCAGCCCGAGGGTGCGGGCCTCGGCGAGCGTGCGCTCGACGACGTGCGGGCCCAGCCGGCCCGCCCAACGGGGGCGCCGCCACGCGAGCAGGCGGGCGGCCTCGGTCGCGGAGACCTCCTTGCCACCGGTTTCGGCGAGCAGTTCGAGCAGCAGCCGACGCTCGTGCGCGGCGCCCGGCGCGCGCACCTCCTCCGACAACGCCGAGATCGGCTTGTCGGTGGCGTCGCGGCTGCCGATGATCCACGGCCGCCGCGGCAGTGCCAGCCACGCACCGGCCACGGTGGCCCAGCGGCGGGCGGTGCCGGAGGTGAGCCAGCCGTCGACGGCGACGGTGGGTGCCCAGTAGTCGTCGACGTCGGTGAGCGGCGCCGGATCGGGGATGCCGCGGGCGATCAGCCCGGCCGAGGCGAGCAGTTCGAGCAACAGGCCGACGCGGGCCTCGTCGACACCGGTGGCCTTGGACAGTCGTCGTACCTCGCGCACACCCACACCGCCGGCCTTGAGCGCGGGGGCGGGAGCGTCGCCGAGCGCGGCGACGATGTCCTCGCAGTGCCGGACGAGCTCGAGGGCCTCGCCGGCAGCGGCGGCGTTGACATCGGCGGGCTTCTGCTTGCGGCCGGACAGTGGCGGCGGGGTGGGGGAGGACGGATCGAACACGGCCTCACCGCGCAAGACCTGGCCCACCCGGGCCGGCAGCTCCACGGTTTCGGCGTCGATCCAGCGCAGCAGCCCCCGGGAGAGCAGCCGCTGCACGGGCCGGTCCGGGGAGGTGCCGGGCGCGGCGTCGCGGGTGCGTCCGATCGGCGACGACCGGGCCAGGGTGGTCAGCAGCTCGCGTTCGTTCGGTTCGCTCGCGTCGAGCGCGGCGCGGATCTCGTCCTCGCTCAGGTCGTCGGGTTCGGCGTTGATCCGGCCCGCCCGCCACGGGATGGTTTCCACCGCGGAGCGGACGATGCGCAGGTGCTCGTCGTCGCCCCACACCAGCGCGAGGGCGCGCAGCCGGGCCAGCGCCCGATCCAGTGTGCGCTGCGGTACCCGGCCGGCCAGCGCCTCGTCGACGTGCCGCCGGGCCACCGGCATCTGGTCGGCCTGCTCCAGCGCGAGGAGTTCGAGGACCGTGAACTCGAGGGAGTCGAGCAGATCGGCGGCCCGCACCACCGACGCGCGCTGCTCGGCCCGGGCGGCGAGAATCGCGGAGGTGGCCGGTGGGGGCACGGCGAGGTCGGGACGCAGCCGCAGCAGCTCGGTGAGCGCGGCGTCCTTGCGGTCGGCCAACCAGCTGGTCAGGGTCGGTGTCGGTGCGGTCGACGCGGTTTCGGCGGCGCCCTCGGTGCCTGGCGTGGGGGTCATCGCCTATGAGATTAGTGACCTGGGCTGTACCGCGCTTCGCACTCCTGTCAAAATGGGCGCGTGGCTAACAATTCGAAGAAGCGCTATGTCGATCCAGGGTGGCCGGAAACTGCGGATGGAGATCACGCGGTGACCGAGTTGTCTTCCAGTCGTGCCGGCAACCTCTCGCCGTTCGGCGAGGAGACGGAGTTCCCCCTTCCGGTGGATTCTCTGCCCTACGTGCACCCGCACACCGTGATCAACCGCTGACGCACACACAACCGAACGGGCCCCTCACCGATGGTGAGGGGCCCGTTCGCTGTTCCGGGTGGGGCGATCTCAGCTCTGCGACTGGTTCGCGATACCGGCGATGTTCTGCATGGCCACCTGGTTGAAGTCGAACGACTTGGCGGCGTCGTAGGCGTTGAGCACGTCCTGGTGGATGACGATGCCGTTGTTCGCGGCGGCGTCGAGGAGCGCATCGATGCCGGCGAAGGCGGCCTGCACGGCCGAGGGAGCGGCCGGGGCCGCGGGGGTGGTGGCGACGGGAGCCGGGGTGACCTGGGCCGGCGCGGGGGTAGCCGGGACGCTGCGCTGCGACGGCGCGCTGCTCAGACCGAGCTTGGAGGAGCAGGACGGCCAGGCGCCCCAGCCCTGCGACGCGAGCACCCGCTCGGCGACGACGATCTGCTGCTCACGGGTGGCCTTGTCCGCGGTGGCGGCGAACTGGCCGCCGCCGTGGCCGGTCCACGTGCTGGGCGAGAACTGCAGTCCGCCCTGGTAGCCGTTGCCGGTGTTGATGCCCCAGTTGCCGCTGGCCTCGCACTGCGCCAGGCGATCCCAGTCGGAATCGGGCGCCGCGTTGGCGGTGCCGGCGAAGGCGACGCCGCCCACGCCCATGATGGCGCCGGTGACGGCGACCTTGGCGACGGTGCGGCCGGTGGTGGTCGGCTTGCGATGGCGTCCGCTCATGTCGGTCGTTTCCTCTCCGCACGCGCCTGCGAGGTCAGCTGTCGGGTTCGGACTGAGAGGTCGCCCGGCCTCGCCGCTCTTGGATGGAGCGGGTCTGGCTTCACCCCCAGGGAGATCGCTCTCCCGATGCCTGCGGGGTCGTCCCTCGTTCGGGACTTGCTTCCCCGGAGGACCTTGGGTCCCCCGTCCCCGTCCATGGATGGTTCGTGGGTACTTCCGGGCCCACTGGACGGGGTTTGGCGCGGCGGGCCCGGGGTGGCCGAGGTTGCGGCCGAAAACGACGGTACGAGAATTTGCCGCTCAATGTCACCGGTTGATAACGCGGCGCGTCTTGTGTTGTTCGCGTGCGGGATTCGATTGAGACGGCTTATCCCCAGCTAGTCGCGCCGAGCGCCGGACGGTCACGGACCGACACCGCCCCGTTATCGCCGCGTAATGTGAGCGAGATCACAGGTATACCGCAGGCTCGTCTCAGAATTCGGAACGGACCGGGAGGGCGGTGCGGTGTCAGGCGGGCGCCCACTGGGCCTGATCGCGGGACCCGACGTCGACGATCTCCTTGCCGAGCGGCATCAGCGAGATCGGGATCATCTTTAAGTTCGCGATCGCCAGCGGGATGCCGATGATCGTGATGGCCATCGCCAAGGCGGTCGCGATGTGTCCGATCGCGAGCCAGATGCCCGCCAGGATCAGCCAGATGACATTGCCGATGAGCGAGCCGACACCCGCCGTCGGCTTGTCGACGACGGTCTTGCCGAACGGCCACAGCGCGTAGAGGCCGATCCGGAACGAGGCGATGCCGAACGGGATCGTGATGATGAGGATGCACATGACGAGGCCGGCCAGGAAGTAGCCCAGCGCCAGCCACAGGCCGCCGAAGATCAGCCAGATGATGTTCAGCAGGATCCTCATGATCGTTCCTTTCAGCGGCTCCGGCGGCCGGAGCGAAGGGCGTAGGCGACGGCGAGTACGAAGCCGAGCGGGCACGCCAGGGTCAGGAAGTAGAGAACCAGACCCGGGTCGCCCTCGGAGAGCGAGTGGACGAAGAAGATGGCGACGATGGCCGCGATGCCGATCAGGAAGCTGACGACTGCCGCATAGAACAGTCCCTTGCCGGACTCGGTGGGGGCGCCGGCGTCGTTGCGGTTCGATTCTTTCGTCACAACACAACGGTAGGCCACCGGTCGTCGCGTGGTGTACCGCAGTTCGTCTCGCGTGATCCATCCAATATCGCCGAATTGGACGCTTGGCCAGGTTTGCTGCCCTAGGCTCCGCGAAATGACCGCAATCACCCGTGTGTCCGGAGGCCTCTCGGTGCCGGGCAAGATCCTGGGCGCCGTGCTGCTCGCCCTCTTCCTGTCGGCCCTCGCCGTGATCGTCGTGCCGTCCGTCGCGCGCGCCGACGAGCCCGCGACGGTCGAGTACTCGTCCGACGGCGGGACCACGTGGGGTGGCACCGAGAAGATCACGTGGAACAACGGACTGCTGGTGCCCGGCGAGGAGCTGAAGACCAGTTTCAAGGTGCGCAACGCCTCCGGTGTGGCGGGCTGGGCCGGCTTCGCGGTGGGCGAGTACGAGGTGTCGCCCGACATGATCGCCAGCGTGCGTGTGGACGTCGACGGCACGGCCGGCACGCCGGTGACGCTGACCGACGGTGGCGCCGTGGCGCCGTTGACGGAGATCGGCCGGGTGCACCTCGCGCCCGGCGCGGTCGCGTCCATCGATCTGGTGAGCGGTATGCCCGCAGACGCCGGCAACCAGGCGCAGAACGGCACCGTCAATCCCCGCTGGTCCGTCGGCTTCACCCCGGGTGAGCTACCCGATCCCGGCTGCGTCCCCAGCGGTTCCCTGGGCTCGCTGTCCTGCCTCTTCGCCGGCGCGGGTAGCTCGGGCAGCCTCGCGTCCTGATTTCGTTCTACCCGACCCTGAACGGGCGGTTGTTCGGCACGGCTCCGGCCGATAGTCGGACAGCCGCCCGTTCGCTGGGAGGGGGTCCGTCGGTGGCCTCGAGTCTGTGCGGAACTAGGAGATGACCTGCTCGAGGCGCACGCGGAAGTCCGCGAAGTTCGCCGAGTCTGCCTGTCCGACAATGCCGGACGTCTGTGGATCGAACGTGAACTTGGCTGCCACGTCGACGATCGCATTGTTCTGGGTAGGGGTGACGACTATGCCCGTGGGTCCACCCGGGACGACGGTGCCGCCGATGGTGGCGGTCACCTGAGGCTGCAGCTTGCCCTTGAGCTGGCCGCCGCCGGTGAAGGTGATGTTGTCCGCGGTGAGGCGCGCCTTCAGGTCGGTCCCGGCGAGGTTGATCCGGTAGCTGCCCCGGTAGGTGAGAACGTCACCGGGGACGATGCGGAACGTCGAGATGTCGATCGGGCCGTTCTGATCGCTCCACGTAGGCGCGGTGACCTGGGTGATCGAGAGCGAGCCCGATCCGTTGCCGCCGCCACCGATGGTCGTCGGGGGAGCCGTTGTGGTGGGTGCGGACGGCGTGGTGGTGGTTGCGCCGCCGGCACTTCCGCTACCGAGGCTGCCGAAGTCGCAGGCGGTCAATGTCAGCGTCGAGCCGAGCGCTACCGCGGCGATTGTGGCCTTGAACGCCCTCGTCTGTGTGTTCATCAGATTGTCTTCCATTCCCCTCGTGCGACATTCCACGGCCCGACGGTGATTGAGCTGCGCCGGATCGGATTCCGGCGCAGCGTGGCGTTATTCGACCAGGGCCGCGATGTCTGCCGGCACGTCGCTGGACGTCGGGTCTGCTGAGGTCTTGGACCACGTGCTGCCGGACGCCTTGTACAGTTGGCCGCCCTCCACGATCCACAGGGTGTCTGTGGACGAATCCCACTCGAAGTTGGCCGACGCCGAAACCGGAATGCGCTCCACCTCGTCACCGCTCGAATCCTCGATGAGGAGCACCGTCTGCGAAGTCCCTGACGACGTCACGAGCTTTGCCGAGTAGCCAAGTGACGGAGAACGCTGTGGAGCGCCCAACGGTGTATCGGCGGGAGCGGTCCAGGTTGTACTGGTCGGGGTCGGGATGGCAGCAGTCGTGCTCGGGGCAGTTGTAATGCCCGGCGCTGTGGTGGATGTGGGGGCAGCGGACTGCGTCGGAGCACTCGTGGTCGTGGTCGGCTGGGAGGACCGCGAGGGCGTGGCTGCCGAAGTGGTACTGGGCGTTGCTGTGATGCTGGGCGTTGCTGTGATCGTGGTCGGTGCTGCCGTCTGTGTGGTCGGAGTCGGCGTAGCCAACTCACCCTCGTTCGGCGGAGCTGTTTGTGCTTTGAATGTGTCGAGGCCAACGGTCAGGCTCGCTCCGCTGATGCTCTGGTCGGCGCCGTTGCAGGTACCTTCGAAATAGGCGGCCCGGCGCCGAATCTGCTGCCCACGCCAGTCGGTGGACTTCTCGCCGGTCAGACGGTTGACCGTGTAGACGCGTGCCGTGAACGAGCGAGTCTGTGTGAAGTGATACGTCGTTTCATCCGAGCCGACGCCACGTTTGACGATAGTGCCCACAGGTGCACTTACCCCAGGATCCTGGTCGCCGGTCCAAACGGGTGAGCCGGTGTTGTTCAGGTACACCTCAGTGCGATAGATGTACGGGTAGCCGCGGTGCGGCCACGACAGCTCGCACCACTGAGTGCCGCCGGAGCCCTGATTGCCGGCCGACATCGACGCAACGGCGGGAAGCACATTCGCACTGACGGTGAGCGCACCACTGGTCGCCGCTGCGGTGTCCTGGAAAGCGGCGCTGGTCCCGGTCATCTGCGACAGCCCGAAGACGGACAGCGCCAGAGCACCGAGTGCGAGGGCGGGACGGGTGGACCGCAGCGTGAATCGGCGAGACGGCGTGGTCTGCTCGGGGTCAGGCGGGAGCTGTGTGGTCACGGTGTCTGAGTCCTTCCCCCGTGGTGCATTTCGTTGTCCTGATCGGTGGCATCGGATTGGATGTCGGCGCGGCGGCCCGGTGACGGGCGCGCGACGATCACGAGCAGCGCCCCGACGAGGGCGCCGCCGAGAAAGATTGCGGTAGAACTGGACAGCCACGCCGCGACATAGCCGAGACCGCCGGCGCTCCAGAAGACGCGGTCGGCTTCGGTGATCGCATACGGTTCGACGTCGGGTTCGGTATTGGCGTCGCCCTTGAGCGTGACCACGGACGTGTCCCCGTACTGCTGCTGAATCTCGTACACGCGGTGCGTGATACGCGTTCCCTGGGCGTTCTCGACACTGACGACGTCACCGACGGTGAGGTCCGTCGCCGGCACGGTGCGGGCGAGCGCGATCGATCCGGTAGTGATCGCGGGCGACATGGAGCCCGAGCGGAAGATCAGCGGCTTGACGTCGAACAACAGCGCGGCCACGGTTGCGACGATGCAGATCAGCCCCGCGACCGCGCCGACGGTGAGCGCGACTTCGCGGGCCTTGTGGGCGGCCGATGACGGCGCGCTGGGTGTAGTGACGGCGTTCTCGGACATCGCAGCCTCACACCGACGTGGCGGTGAACGTGAAGACCACGTTGATCGACTGGTTCTGCATCGCCTTCGTCAGGCTGTTGCCCGCGGTAGCCCGAATGCACAGGGTATCGGTGCCGCCTGCCGTGATGGCTCTGGGCGTCGGGATCAGCGACGCTGTAGCACTCGTGGTGGACAAGGCGCTGCTTGCAAGAGCGTTCCCGGAGCAGGTACCGGCGAACACGCTGATCGTGATCTGCCCCGCCACAGCCGCGTTGCCGGTGGCATTCGCCGTCATCGAGTAGTTGAGGGCAAGCTCACCCTTGTTCTGGAGGGGAAGCGTGGCCTCGGTGGTGGTGCCGGGCAGCAGGCCGGAACTGGTGAGGCCGCTGAACGTGTAGTTCTTGCTGCTGGTGCCGCTCGGGCCGACTTCCAAGTTCATCGTGGCGGTCCGGAACTCCCCGGACGTCGCGGTGGCGGTATCGCTCCAGGCGGCCAGGGTGCCGACCGAGCCGAGTCCGAGCACGATGCCGAGCGAGAGTGCGGCGCGCACCCGGCCGCCGCCCAGGACCCGGCGGACACGTCCACCGACGGTGGGGGTCGAGGTCGTGATCTCGTGGCGAGACATGAAGAGGCCCTTCCTACTTCGTTGCGGTTGACGCGTCCGCGTCGACCGCTGGAATGACGGCTGTCACGGCTGAGTCGTCGGTGTCCGGTGCCTGCCGACCGCGCCGGCGCGCCTTGTCCCGGCCGGAGCTGACGAACATCGTCACCGCGTAGGTCAGCAGGGCGCCGACGACAACGAGGACGAGGACCGAGCGTTGCTGGCCGGTGATGTAGTTGTTGATGTACCCGACGTACGGAACCGCGTACCAGACCTTGCCGCGAATCTGCTCGGGCACAACGGGCCTCTCGTCGGGTGACGAGTTCGCGTCACCCTGAGTGGTGAACCGGCGTTCGCCGCCCGCGGTGTACTGCACCGCGGTGATGCGGTGCGTGACCACATCCGGCTTGCCGGACTCCCACTGGAAGGTGATCGCGTCACCGGCGCCGAGGGTCTCGGCGGCCTGCGGTTTGACCACGATGAGGGTGCCCGGCGGGTACGTCGGCTCCATCGACCCGGTCAACACCGTGTACGGCGTCGAACCGGTGATCCGCGGAATCACGATGGTCAGGGCCAGAAGGCCGACCATCGCGATGAGCAGCAGCCAGGACACGACCGACTTGACCCACCACCATACGGTGGCCGGTTGATCGTCGGGTTCGGCTGCTTGCCTCACGTCAGACCTGGCTCGCGTCGAAGGTGAACTGGGTGGTCGAACTCATACCGGGGCCCGCGCCCGAGCCGACAGTGCCACGCAGGCAGAGCACTTCGGTGCTGCCCGCCGCCAGCGTCTGCCACGATGCGATGCTTGCACCGTTCATGGGTCCGGAGTAGAGCGAGGTGCCCGTCGGAGTCCCGGTGGCGCCACAGGCCGACTCGCTCGCAACTCGCCACACGTCCAGGGTCAAGGGAAGGGAGGCGTTGGTTTGCGTTACACCGGCCAGCCGGTACCGGGTGGGGATGTCGCCGGAGTTCTTGACGGTCAACGGCGTCTGTGAGTATCCGCCCTCGGCAAGTCCGGTCTTGCCGAAGCCGTCGAGGGTGAAGGCGGAACTGCTCGAGCCGCCGGCGCCGACGCCGATCTCCAGGGTGCCGGCGGTGAGGGTGCCGCCGGGGAGGCTTTCGGTGTCACTCCACAGGGCGCCGGTCTGCTGGGCTGAAAAGAGAATCAGCCCAACGACCGGCACCGCTGCGAGCGCCCACCAACGGTGGTTTTTCGACACGGTGTTAGCTGCTGGTCTGCTCGAGGGTCAGCGTAATCGTCGACAGGACAGCCTGAGCGCCCTGGCCGGTCGTTCCTGTTACGTCGCTCTTGAAGGTGACCGGAACGGAGACCTCGACCGTCTGGTTGGCAGCCTGGGGAGTGATGACGCCCCCGGCGCCGACACCTGTGCCGGTGACAGTCGGCGTGCCGATGGTGAGGTGCGGAAGGAGAGCGCCCGTAGCGTCAGCGCCAGCGCTGGCGGTCACCTTTGCGGAGAGATTGTTGCCTTCAGCGTGAATGGTCGGCGATGCCTTGTAGGTCAGCGTCTTTCCGGGGACGATCCGGTAGTTGGCGATGTCAGAGATCGCGGTGGCCCCGTCGTACCAAGTGCCGGCGGCGGTAGTACCGACGAACTCCAGCGTGCCGGAGTTGATGGTGCCGCCAGTCACGGTTTCCGTGTCACTCCACAGCGCGAACGTGCCGGCACCACCGGCGAGGAGGGCTGCAGCAGCGCCGGCGGCGATTGCGCCCTTGGTCTTCTTGTTCATGCGGGTGTTCTCGTTTCTTCTGGCCCCGAGGGTAGGGGTCGTTGCAAGGGTGGTGCGTCGGCGTACAGACACTTGGACCAGTCAAAACTTTGTTTCACACACGACAACCTGGTCGGCGCTCGTCCGGCGCTGGCAGAGATGGCAGAACATGCAGAGCTGAGTCGAACGTTTGGCACTGCCCCCGCGCGGTGCCGGAGTAAGTTGTAGCACTCCCGAGACCTTGTTGAAGGCAAAACTGGTCAATCGTCCAGAAGGAAATTTGTCCGGGATCGGTTCAGTCACCGGAAGTGCGCGAAACTGCCTACGAAACGGCTGGTCAGTGCCCCTTGAACGCCTCGGCCAGCCACCACGCGCCGCCGTCGGAACTGACCTTCGCATCGATCAGTAGCGGCCGATTCCGCGGCCCCGCGACCCAGGTGCGCACGGCGTCGAGGTCGGCGACCGACCGTACCGTGACGGCCTCCGCCCCGTACCCACGGGCTATCGCCGCAATGTCGTTGTCCGGGAACGTGACTGCGGAATGGTCGGTGCCCGGCGCATCGAAGTGGTGGACCTCCGCGCCGTATGCGCTGTCGTTGTAGACCACCAAGACCATGGGCAGTCCCAGCCGCACCACCGTCTCCAGTTCGGAGATCCCCATGAGGAAGCCGCCGTCGCCCAGCGCGGCGACCGGGATCCGATCCGGTTGCGACAGCGCCGTTCCGATCGCCGTCGCCAATCCCAGTCCGATCGACTGGAAGGCCTGCGTGAAGTTGAAGCCGAACTCGTCCGGCACCCGCAGGTACGCACTGGGGTAGCCCATGAAGTTGCCGGAGTCCACCGACACCGTGCGCTCGCGCGGCAGAATCGCGTCCAGCTCCCGCGACAGCACGCGCGGGTCGATCGTCGACGTGGTCGACAGGTCGTCGAACACCATGTCGTTCCAACGGCCGTGCGCCGCAATACGCTCCCGCAGCTCGTCGCTGCGGTAGCCGGCCCGCGCCGGACCGACAGCCGCGACCGCTGCGGCGGCGGTCTCACGGCAGTCGCCCAGCACTCCCAGATCGATCGGCCGGTTCGCGCCCAGCGCCGCGTCCTCGACGTCCACCTGTACGACGGTGGCGTCGGCGCCGATCAGCGATCCGTGCCGCATCGTCCACATGTTCAGCGCACAACCCCAGCCCACGATCAGGTCGGCGCCGGCGATCAGCTCCGCCGTGAGCGGGCACGAGAAGCCGCCGGAGATCCCGAGCGAGAACGGGTTTCCCTCGAACAAACCGTTGGCCACCGCCGACGTCGCGACCAGCGCGCCGGTGCGCTCGGCCAGCGCCGCGATCTGCGGTCCGGCGTCTCGGGCGCCGCGCCCGGCCACGAACACCGGCCGCTGTGCCTGCTCGAGCAGTGCCACCAGCGACGTCAACGCGTCCGCGTCCGGGTGTACCCGCTGGATCGGCGGCAGCAGCGGAACCGCCCACGACTGCGGGGCGGCTTGCTCCTGCACGTCCAACGGCAGACTCAACACCACGGTCCGCCGCTCGCGGACCGCGGTGCGGTAGGCGCGGACGGTGTCGGCCACCGCCGACGCCGCCGAATGCACCCGTTCGGCCACCGCACCGACGCTGCGCGCCAACGCATCCTGGTCGATCCGAAAGTTCGATCGCACGGCAGCACCGGCAGTGTCGGCGGTGAGCACGATCAGCGGGGTGCGGCTCTTCGCGGCCTCACCGATCCCGGTGACGGCGTTGGTGAGCCCGCAGCCCTGATGAGTGGTGACCACCGCCGGCAGCGCCGACAGCCGCGAGTACGCGTCGGCCATCGTCGCCGCGCCGCCCTCGTGCCGGGCCGCGACGAACGGCACCCCCGCCGCGATCAGCGCGTTGGTGACCGCGAAGTTGCCGCTGCCCACCACCCCGAACGCGTGCCCCACCCCGAGCTCGGCGAGGGTGGCGCCCACCAACTGCGCGACAGTGAAACCGGCGGCGGTGGAACTCATGCCCGTTCGACCAGCGCGAACACTCGGGCCGGGCTGCCGGTGCCGCCGACGATCGGCAGCGGCGAGGCCACCAGCACCGCGCCGAGTGTCGGCAGCTTGTCGACGCCCCGCAGCTGCGTCAGGCCGTACTTGTCGTTGCCGAGCAGGTAGTAGTGCGCCGGGAACATCGGCTCGAAGCCGGCCGCGATGCCCGCGTCGATGCCGACCGTCTCGACGCCGAGACCGGTGATGGGGCTCTGCTCGGCGAGCCATTTCGCGGCGGCCGCCGAGACGCCGGGCGTGTGCGGGCCGTCGGCGTCGGCGTTCGCGAAGCGCACCGGGTCGCTGCCGCGTTCGCCCCACCCGGTGCGCAGGATCAGCCACGCGCCGTCGGGCAGCGGGCCGTTCTCGGCCTCCCACGCCTCGAGGTGCTCCACCTCGAGCACGAAATCCGGATTCTGCTCCACCTCGGCGGTGACGTCGACGACAGCGACCGGCCCGATCAGCCGCTCCGGCGGGATCTGGTCGACGCTGGCGCCGTCACGGCCGGTGATCCAGTGCGTCGGCGCGTCCAGGTGCGTGCCGGTGTGCTCGCCGGTGTGGAGGTTGTTCCACGCCCACGCCGGCCCGTCGTCGTCGAAGTTGCTGACCGTCTCCAGACGTGCCGGGATGGTGTTCGCGAACGGCTCCGGCAGATGCAGGACGGGCGTCTCCGAGCTCAGCGGCGCGGTGAGGTCGAGCACCTCGATGCTCTTGGAACCGATCTTGGTGAGCAGGTCGTCGAGCGTCGTCACGGCGTGGTCCTCACTGTCGTCGAAAGTCCGTGCGCACCAGTATCGGGCACGCAGCGAACGGACCGACCACCTGGTCGCCGAACTGCGGGACGGCCTCAGCCGGTCAGACGTCGCCGGGAAGGAACGGGGTCTCCTGGTAGACGCAGTAGTTGAGCCAGTTGGAGTACAGCAGGTGCCCGTGACCGCGCCAACGGTTGAGCGGGCTCGCGGTGGGATCGTCGCCGGGGAAGTAGTGCGCGGGCGCCGCGATCGGCAGTCCTTGCGCGCTGTCGCGGCGATATTCGCGTGCCAAGGTGTCCGCGTCGTACTCGGGGTGCCCGGTCACGAAGACCTGGCGGCCGTCCGGGGTGGCGGCCAGGTAGACCCCGGCCTCGTCGCTCACCGCCAACACGTCGACCTCGCCGGTGGCCTCGATGTCGGCGGCGTGGACGTCGGTGTGCCGTGAGTGCGGGGCCAGGAACTCGTCGTCGAACCCGGTGACGATCGGAGATTGCACCCCGGTGAGCCGGTGGGGAAACACACCGGAGATCTTCTGTGGGACTTCGTGTTTGCCGACGCCGTAGTAGTGGTACAGGGCCGCCTGCGCACCCCAGCAGACGTGCAGGGTCGACTGCACGGCGCCGCGGGCCCAGTCGAGGATCTTGGTCATCTCCGGCCAGTAGTCGACGTCTTCGAAGTCGAGCTTCTCGATCGGCGCCCCGGTGACGATGAGCCCGTCGAAGTGCATGTGGGCCACGTCGTCGAAAGTCGAGTAGAACGATTCGAGATGCTCGGCAGAGGTGGTACGCGAGACATGGCTGGCCATGTGCAGCAGAGTGATCTCGATCTGCAGCGGGTTGTTGCTGAGCAACCGTAGAAGCTGCGTCTCGGTGGAGACCTTCAGCGGCATCAGATTCAAAATCGCGATCCGCATGGGGCGAATGTCCTGATGTCCGGCGCGCTCGTCGGACATGACAAAGATTCGCTCCGCCTCCAGGATGGCCCTGGCGGGAAGGTCGCGCGGCACGTTGACAGGCATCGCCCAGCAGCATAGTCGGCGGCCGGTTCGAGGCAGGGGCCGGCGCTTCCGACACCCACATGCCGGACCCTCGCCCACGCGTCCTGCGGCCCGAAACGCGGATGCCTGTGACCGGGCGGGGCGGGTACACTCGGGCATTCACGCGTCCCGCAATCCGAGTGGGGCGCGTTGTTTTGCATAGATACACGCGCGCGCTCAACGGGGAGTGCGGCTGGCAGATGAGCAGGTGAACACGGTGCCTACCGGCAAGGTGAAGTGGTACGACGTCGAGAAGGGTTTCGGCTTCCTGTCCCAGGAAGAAGGGGAGGACGTCTACGTCCGCGCTTCCGCGCTGCCCGGCGACGTCGACGGCCTCAAGGCCGGTCAGCGCGTCGAATTCGACATGGCCGCCGGACGCCGCGGTCCGCAGGCGCTCAAGGTCCAGCTGCTCGAGCCGGCCCCGACGCTGCGCCAGAACGGTGGGGCGCGCAAGGACGCCGGGGCCCGCAAGCATTCGCCCGACGAACTGCACGGCATGGTCGAGGACATGATCACGCTGCTCGAGGCCAAGATCCAGCCGGACCTGCGCAAGGGTAAGTACCCGGACCGCAAGACCGCGCAGCGGATCTCCGAGGTGGTGCGCGCCGTCGCACGCGAGCTCGACAGCTGAGTCGTCCACGCGACGCGAAACGGGCGCCCTCCGGTGATCATCACCGGAGGGCGCCCGTTTCGGTCGGGGCCTCGAATCAGGAGGCGGGGGCGACCACACCGCCGCCGGGCAGCGGCATCGTCTGCAGCGCCCACACCGGGGCCAGGCCGCCCTGGGCCGGGAGCTGGATGATGGCGCTGATCAGCTGCTCGCCGGGGGCGCCGGGCACGGTCACGGCCCAGGCGTCGCCGGGCTTGTAGTCGCGGTAGCCCTCGTAGATCTCACCGGTCTTCGGGTTGCCGATCTGTACGTTCAGACGCCAGTCGGAATCGGCGATCTCCTTGGGCAGCGACAGCTGCAGCGGGTAGCCCTCGGGCACGTGCAGCTCGACGATTTCGAGGCCCTCGCACTGCAGCGACGGATCGCAGAACCCGGGCACGACGGTGGCGGTCTCCTGCTTGGAGTACGCCGTGATGGTCGGCAGCTTCTCCTCCGACTGCCCGACGAGGTAGGCCACAACTCCGGCCAGACCGGCAGCCGCGACGATCACCACCGCGGCGATCAGCGCAAGAATCTTCTTCGTCCGGTCCTGCATCATCAAGTCCATTTCTCGTTCGGTGTATCAGTCGGCACGAGGGCTGTGGCCGACGGTGGTCTCCTGGTCGACGTGCTCGGGGCGCTTGCCGCCGAGGCCGGGTAGCAGCGAGCCACCGCGATACGTCAGCACGGTCTGTACCAGCCCGATCGTAAGCACCACCGACACGACGGTGAAACCGATCCACAGTTCGGTGGGCAGCAGGACGCCCATCGCGCCGCCGACGACCCAGCTGAGCTGGAGCACGGTCTCGGACCGACCGAACCCGGACGCGATGGACTCCTCGGGCAGGTCCTGCTGCAGCGACGCGTCGAGCGACACCTTCGCGAGCGCGCTGGCCGCGGACGCCACCAGCGCGGCGAGCGCCGCGGTGAGCAGGTTCCCGGTGATCGCGGCGAGGATCGCGACGACGGTGACGGCGATGGTGCACCGCACCACCATCATCGCGGGACGGCCCAGTTCGAGGCGGGCGCCTGCGGCGTTGCCGGCGAAGTTGCCGATGCCCGCCGCGGCACCGACCAGACCCAGCATCGCGGCCTGCATGACCGCGGCGTGGTCGGTGTTGGCCTTGGCGACGAACGCGATGTAGAGCGTGAGGAAGCCGGTGAGCACCCGGATGGTGCCGTTGCCCCACAGCCCGGTGACGACGGTGCGGCCCAGGGGCTGACGGCGTTTGTCGGGGGCGACGCCCGCGACGGCGGCCGCGTCGATCCGTTCGGTGGGGGAGTCGTCCCCGTGGAATGCGAGCTTGGCCGGCACCTCGCCCTCGGTGACCTCCACCCACGCCGGGATCCGCATGCTCAGGTACGCACCGAACGCGGTGATCAGGACGGTCAACCACAGCGCACCCGTGGAACCGGTGAGAAACGCGAGGGCGCCGGCGAGGGCGCCTGCACCGATGGTGCCGCCGATCAGGCCGAACACCGTCAGTCGCGAATTGACCCGCACCAGGTCTATCTCCGGTGGCAGCACGCGTGGCGTCACCGCGCTCTTGAGTACCGCGAAGGACTTACTGAGCACCATCATGCCCAGCGCACACGGGTACAGCGCCCAGCTGTCGAAGTTGAAGACCAGCACGATCGCCAGCAGCGTGCGCAGCGCAAACGACGACGCCAGCGCGATCCGCCGCCCCCGCTGCAGACGGTCCAGCGCCGGCCCGATGAGCGGCGCGATCACCGCGAACGGCGCGATCGTGATCAGCAGGTACAGCGCGACCTTGGTCTTGTCCTCGCCGGTCGCGGCGGAGAAGAAAAGGGTGTTCGCGAGCGCGACGGCGACCGTCGCGTCGGTCGCGAAGTTCGCCATCACCGCGTACGTGAGCGCGGTCAGCCCCGACTTGTCGGCGCCGTCCGCGGTGGCCGCCCGCCGGAACGTGGCGATGCCCTTGTTGGTGAGTTCACGGCCACGCATCGCGGCGACCCGGGTCACCGTCAGCTTGCGCGGCATGGGGCGCGGCTTGGGGGCGTCGGCCTCGGCGGATTCGGGAGGCTCGGGGGATTCGGGGCGGGCCCCGTTCGCCGCATCATCCGCGGGGACGTCCATCCGGCGGGTCTCTTCGGCCGGCGGCGACGCGAAACGCTCGGTGGGTTGCTCGATGCGCTCGGTGCGTGCCGACCGGTCCACCGGATGCAGGGGTGGCAGCGGTGCCCTACGCCCGCTGACCCGCTGCGACGGCGGATAGTTCTCGAAACCGGGGTGACGTCGCGTCGAAGGATCCTGCGGGTGGGGCCCACGCCGAGGGGCGTCGTGGGGGTCGCGGGGTCCGGTCACCACTCAATTCTGTCCTAGTCCCCGGACAATGCACGACACGGGCGGTCCGTTCCTGCTCGCTCGGACGTGTCGGCGCCCGGCGCGACGCGCTCAGGCGACGAACCGGACCTCGAACATGCGCGGCCACAGCTTCCCCGTCACCAGGAACCGGTCGGTGCCGGGGATCTGAGCGATGCCGTTGAGCACGTCGATGCCGCCCCGCTCGTCCGCCGGCAGCGCGTCCTTCAATGCCGCCGCGTCGATCCGGCCCGTCACGACACCAGTCGCCGGATCGATCCGCACGATCGTGTCGGTGGTCCACACGTTCGCGTACACCGAACCGTCGCTCGCGCACTCGAGCTCGTTGAGCTTGTCGACGGGCCGGCCGTCGAGCGTGACGTCGACCGTCCCCGTCTCCGCGAACGTCTCGGGATCGCGGAAGGTGAGCGCGTCGGAACCGTCGCTCATCACCAGCCGGTCGGGCTGCGTGCACAACCCCCAGCCCTCGCCGTCGTAGTCGACGGTGCGGCGCTGCGCGAGGGTGTCGCGGTCGCGTTCGATCGCGACCCCGTCCTTCCACGTGATCTGCCACACCGTGTCGCCGACGACGGTGATCCCCTCGCCGAACATCGGCCGCGACAGGTCGGCGCGGGCCTGCTCGACGCCGGTGTCGAGCGCGGTCGCCCGCACCCACGACTGCCCCACCCGTCCGGTGCTCTCGAACAGGGTGCCGTCGGAGATCTCCAGGCCCTGCGTGAACGCGGACGGATCATGGGGAAGTTCGCGGACGATCTCCGGGTGCATCCGTTCGGCGATCGTCGCGCCCGCCGGCGGGGTGCCGCCCGAGCAGCCGGTGAGCAGAGCGACGGCCGCCACGGACACCGCGACCGCGGCCCGGACGGGGGTGCTACGCAGATTCACCCGCCCAGCATGGCAGCCCGCACGAGCGCAGACGGGACCGAGTGCGGCAAGATGGACACCGTGAGTGTTACGTCGTCTCCCGAGAGCGCCGTCGTGCGCCCCGTCCTCGCCGATGCCGTCGAGCTTGCTCGCACGGCGCTGGTCGACCTCGGAGAGGGAGGAGTGGGCAGATACCTCGGCGTGACCGCCGAGGACGACTGCGCCGCCACTCACCGCTTCGACACCGAGCTTCCCGGCTACCGGGGCTGGCAGTGGGCCGTCGTCGTGGCCGCCGTGCCGGGCTCCGATCACGTCACCGTCAGCGAGCTCGCGCTGCTGCCCGGGCCGGACGCGCTCGTCGCGCCCGAGTGGCTGCCGTGGGATCAGCGCGTCCGCCCCGGCGATCTCTCGCCCGGCGACCTGCTCGCGCCGCGGGAGAACGATCCGCGGTTGGTGCCCGGTTACGTCGCCACCGGCGACCCCGAGATCGACGACGTCGCGTTCGAGGTGGGCCTGGGACGCAAGCAGGTCATGAGCCGCGAGGGCCGCCTGGACTGCGCCGCCCGCTGGCACGACGGCGACTACGGTCCCGATTCCGAGATGGCCAAGGCCGCGCCGTCGACGTGCGACCTGTGCGGTTTCTATCTGCCGCTGGCCGGTTCGCTGCACGCCGCGTTCGGCGTGTGCGGCAACGAGATGGCCGCCGACGGGCACATCGTGCACGCGGCGCACGGCTGCGGTGCGCACTCCGACACCACGCTCCCCACCGGTGCGGGCACCCCGCGCTACGACGCCTACGACGACGGCGCGATCGAGGCGGTGCAGATCGAGCGGGCCGAGCCGGCCGCCGAAACCACCGCGGTCGAAGCGGCTCCCGAGCCGTCCCAGGCTCCCGAGGACGCTTCCCCGGACACCACCTCGGCCGATTGACCGACCCCTTCGGCACCGACGCGCTGCGCGACGGCACGATCCTCGCGTGGCGCAACTCCCCGACGCGGCTGCGTGAGGATGCCGCCGCGGAGGCCGACCTGGTCCGCGCCGGGTACCGCGACCGGCTGCTGACGGAACTGGCACAGAACGCGGCCGACGCCGCCGCCCGGGCCGGCGTCCCCGGGACGCTGCGCGTGGAACTGCACGGCGACGTGTTGCGGATCGCCAACACCGGCGCCCCCCTCGACATCGAGGGTGTGCAGGCTCTCGCCGCACTGCGCGCATCCGGGAAGTCCACCGGGGTAGGACGATTCGGCGTCGGCTTCACCGCCGTCCGCTCGGTGAGCGACGAGATCGAACTGCGCTCCACCAGCGGGTCGCTGCAGTTCTCGGCCGCCCGCACCCGGGCGCAGATCGCCGACTCCTCCCTGCAGGCGCCGGCGTCCGGCGTCCCGGTGCTGCGTCTGGTGTGGGCCACCGACGAGCCGCCCGCCGCCGGGTTCGACTCCGAGGTAGTGCTGCACCTGCGCCCCGACATCGACGGCGCCGCGCTGCTGGGCGGGTTCGCCGACGAGGCCGTCGACCTGCTGCTGGAACTGCCCGCGCTCGAGACGATCACGATCGGCGACCGCACGCTGCGCCGCACCGCCCGCGACCTCGACGGCGGGCTCACCGAGATCACCGTCGGTGAGAACACGTGGTGGCAGTACGTCACCGACACCGCGCGCTGGCTGGTTCCGGTGGTCGACGGCCGCGTCCGCCCCGTCGCCGAGGACGTGCTGCGCGCGCCCACCCGGTCCGACGAGGAACTGTCGCTGCCCGCGTTGCTGATCGCCGACGTCCCGATGCAGCCCGACCGCCGACGCCTGCTGCCCGGTGCGCCGCTGGCTCGTGTCGCGCACGGCTACGCGCGGTTCGTCGCCGCCCTGCCCGGCGACCAGCGGCTCGACCTGGTGCCGCTGCCCGGGTTCGCGCGCAGCGAGACCGACGCCGCGCTGCGGGAGGCGGTGCTCGCCGACCTGCGGACCCAACCGTGGCTACCGCCCGCCGAGACCGGCTCCGACGTACCGGCTCTCGTGCCGGCGCGGGCGAGTGTGTTGTCCGGGCTCACCAGGGAACTGGCCGATGCGCTCGCCGATGTCGTGCCCGGCCTGGTGGATCCGGAGCTGTCCGGCCCACGCCACGCCGCCGCGCTGGCAGCCGTCGACGTGCACCGCTTCGGGCTGGCCCGCGTCGCGGAACTCCTCGGCGGACACAGCCGCGAGCCGTCGTGGTGGCACGCCGTCTACGCCGCGCTCGAACCGCTGGTGGTGGACGCACTGGCGGTGGAAGAGCTTGCCGCCGTACCGGTTCCGCTCGCGGACGGCCGCACCGTCACCGGCCCGCGCACCGTCGTCACCGGCACCGATCTGGGGCACGCGCTCGACGATGCGGCGTCGGCGCTGGACTGGGTACGCCTGGTGCACCCGGACGCCGCGCACCCGTTGCTGAACCGGTTGGGCGCGCAGCGGGCCACCGCCGGTGACCTGCTGTCGGATCCCGCACTGCACGCGCGGATCGAGGACCTCGACTACGACGACCCCGGCGCGGCAACCGAACTGGCGTCGGCGGTGCTCGCGCTCGTGACGCTCACCGCGCGCGGGTCGCGGCCGACCTGGCTGGGTGAACTCCCACTGCCCGACGCCGACGGCGAACTCGTGCCCGCCGACCAGTTGCTGCTCCCCGGCGCACCGTTGGCCGACGTGCTGGACGCCGACTCGCCTTTCGGGACCGTCGACGCCGCCCTCGTGGACCGGTTCGGTGCGGACGCGCTGCGCGCCGTGGGCGTCGGCTGGGGTTTCACGGTGCTGCGCGCCGACCTGCCCACCGGCCCCGAACACGACCTCGACGACGAGGACGCCTGGTGGGACACCCTCGCCGACGACCCCGAGACGCTGATCGCGGTCCGCGACCTCGACCTGGTCGACCCCGACCGCTGGGCGCAGGCGCTGACCCTGCTCGCCGCCGAGCCCGACACGGCGTCCGCGCTCGGCGACCGGACCGGCTACACCGCGTGGTGGCTGCGCACCCACGCCGAGATCGACGGCCACCCGCTGGGGCTGCTCCGCGCCGCCGACGACGACACCTTCGCCGGCCTGCTCGACGTCCTCGACCACCCCGACGCCCCGGCGCTCGCGGCGGCGCTCGCCCCGCGGACCGTCGACGACAACGCGCTCACCGCCGTGCTGCTGGACCGTCTCGCCGACCCCGCGCGCACGCCCAGCCCCGACGTCGTGGTCCGTGCCCACCGGCTGCTCGCCGACGCCGCCCGGCGCGGGGTGCTCGACCTCGACGACCTGGACCTGCCCGCGCAGGTGCGCAGCCTGACCGGCGCCGTCGTCGACCCCGACGTCGCGCTGGTGCTCGACCGCGCCCACCTCGCGGCCGTCGTGCCGCCGGAGCGTCTGGTGCTCGGCGCGCTCGACACCGCCGCCGCCCTCGCGGATCTGCTGGACCTGCCGCTCGCGTCGGCCGCCGTCGAGGCGCACGTCGTCGGCGACGGGGAGGTGAGCACGTGGGACCGCGAGCCCGGCGCGGTGCTCGCGTGCGCGGCCCTGGGCCTGCCACTGCCGTCCGGTGACGTCGTCGTGCACGACGATCTGGTGGTGCGTCTCGGCGGCGCACTCGACGGCGACGTCGCGGTGCCGATCTGGATCGACGACGACGGCCGTGCGCACTTGCGGCGCCGGCCGGTGGGGGAGCAGCGATGACGGACATGGATCAGTCGGTGCTGAACTGGATGCTCGACATCCGCACCCCCGGCCTGACCGACGTGGTCACCGTGATCACCCACAGCGGCGGCACCGTCGCCGCGTTCGTGATCTCGACGATCGTCACGGTCGCGCTGCTGCTCCGCCGGTACACCGCGGAGGCAGTGACGGTCGCGGGCGCAATGCTGTCCGGGTGGGCCGCGATGAGCCTGCTCAAACTCTTCTTCGGGCGCCAGCGGCCGCCGGTGCCCGAGCGGCTGGTCGTGCTCGACAGCTATTCGTTCCCGTCGGGGCACGCGATGATGTCGGCGATCCTCGCGTGCGTGCTCGGCGCCGTCGTCGTGCGTCTCGTCGCACCCGGGATCCGGCGGATCGCGCTGCTCGTGCTGCTGGGTTGCTACACGATCGCCGTCGGACTCTCCCGCGTCTACCTGGCCGCGCACTGGCTTACCGACGTGCTGGCCGGGTGGGCCTTCGGTATCGCGTGGGCGGCGCTGTGGATCTGGGCGATCAGCCGTCGCAGCCGCCACCGGACACGCGCGAATACCCTGTGAGATCAGTCACCGGGCGGATGGGTTGCACCCCGGCGTCCGCTGTCGGTCAGACCAGCCCCTGCTGCGCGCCACGTCGGCCGCGCCGCGCCGCGCGGCGCTGAACCAGGAACAGTCCGAATCCGAGGAGGCCCAGGGCGATTCCGGCGTAACAGACCGGAAGCGCTGTGTTCCAACGGTCCCCGGACGCGAGGACCACGACGGTCGCCACGATCCACGCGAGGGTTCCCACCGCCAGCACCGGGCGCGGGTCGGAGAGGCGCTCCACGAGCGTCGGCGTGCTATGGATTTCGGTCACACGATTAAGTTACCCGCGCGTCGGTGCCCTAATCTGCCAGGTGCGAAACCCCACTTCCCGGCGATTGGACCGAAACACGACATGGCGGTTACCGACAAGACCACCGAGCCCTCGCGGCCGTCGGCACCCTCGCGGTTGCTCGACACCTATTTCAAGATCTCCGAGCGGGGCTCGACCATCAGCACCGAGGTCCGCGGCGGCCTGGTCACGTTCGTGGCCATGGCCTACATCGTGGTCCTCAACCCGCTGATCCTCGGTAGCTTCTCGGCGGACGACGCCGTCGCCAAGACCGACGTACTCGGCAACATCCTCCCGGTCAGCCAGGTCGCCGCCGTCACCGCGCTCGTCGCGGGCCTGATGAGCATCGCGTTCGGCATCATCGCCAACTATCCGTTCGGTATCGCCGCGGGTCTCGGCATCAACAGCCTGCTCGCCGTGACGATCGCCCCGCAGGTGACGTGGCCCGAGGCGATGGGTCTGGTCGTCATCGACGGCATCATCATCGTCGCGCTCGCCGCCACCGGCTTCCGTACCGCCGTGTTCAACGCCATCCCGCGCGAGCTCAAGGCCGCGATCGCCGCCGGAATCGGCATGTTCATCGCGTTCATCGGCCTCGTCGACGCCGGTTTCGTCCGACGCATCCCCGACGCCGCGGGCACCACGGTCCCCGTCGGCCTCGGCATCAACGGCTCCATCTCGGCATGGCCGACCGCCGTGTTCGTCTTCGGCGTGCTGCTCATGGGCATCCTCGTCGTGCGCAAGGTCCGCGGCGGTCTGCTGATCGGCATCGTCGTCACCACCGTGCTCGCCGCGATCCTCGAGGCCGTCTTCGACATCGGCGCCTCCAAGGGCGTCGACCCCAAGGGCTGGAACCTCAGCGTCCCCGCGATGCCCGACGTGTTCGCGCAGCTGCCCGATCTCAGCCTGGTCGGTGACGTCAGCCTGTTCGGTGCGTTCACCCGTATCGGTGTCATCGCCGCCAGCCTGCTCGTCTTCACGCTGGTGCTCGCGAACTTCTTCGACGCCATGGGCACCATGACCGGTCTCGGCAAGGAAGCGAAGCTGGCCGACGAGGACGGCAACCTGCCCGGCATCGGCAAGGCCCTGATCGTCGAGGGTGCCGGCGCCGTCGTGGGCGGCGGCGCGTCCGCGTCGTCCAACACGGTGTTCGTCGAGTCGGCCTCGGGCATTGCCGAGGGCGCTCGCACCGGCCTCGCCAACGTCGTCACCGGCACGCTGTTCCTCGCCGCGATGTTCCTGACCCCGCTGTACTCGGTGGTCCCGATCGAGGCGGCCGCACCGGCTCTGGTCGTGGTGGGCGCGTTGATGATCGGCCAGCTGCGCGAGATCGACTTCAGCAAGTTCGCCATCGCCCTGCCGGCCTTCCTGACCGTCGTGACGATGCCGTTCACCTACTCGATCGCCAACGGCATCGGCATCGGCTTCATCTCCTACGTGGTCCTCGCGGCCGCGGGTGGCAACGCGAAGAAGATCCATCCGCTGCTGTGGATCGTCGCCGCGCTGTTCGTCGCATACTTCGCGGTCGGCCCCATCACTGACGCCGTTACGTGATTGGCGGGGCGCGAGTTCCCGTATTGTTCGAAGTTGTGACAACGGATACTCGCGCCCTTGCCAGCGACCTCTCCCTAGCGGTGGTCCGCCTCACCCGCCACCTGCGGGGACGGCGCGCGGACGCACAGGTGACGCTGACGCAGCTGTCCGCGCTCGTCACGCTCAGCGCCGAGGGACCCATGACCCCGGGTGCACTCGCCCAGCGCGAGAAGGTCCAGCCGCCGTCGATGACGCGGGTCATCGCCTCCCTCGCGGACGTCGGACTGGTCGACCGCGCACCGCATCCCACCGACGGTCGGCAGATCATCGTGTCGCTCTCCGACGCCGGCCACGCCCTCATCGAGGGGGAGACCCAGGCCCGTGAGGCGTGGATGACGGAGAAGCTGTCGGGCCTCGACGCCACCCAGCTCGCCACGCTGCGCGACGCCGTCACGATCATCAGTTCCCTGGTCTCCGAGAACGACTGACCCTTCCACCCGAAACCGGTCAGCGGGATGTAATCCCCGCTGACCGGTTTCGCGTGTGCAAGATCACGGGGTGTCAACCGATCTCGCGCCGTCGATGTTCGCCGCGCTGCGCTCCCGCAACTACCGGTACTGGACGGCCGGTCAGATCGTGTCCCTCGTCGGCACGTGGATGCAGCGGATCGCGCAGGACTGGTTGGTCCTGACCCTCTCCGGCGGAGACGGTTTCGCGGTCGGCGTCGTGATGGCTCTGCAGTTCGGGCCGACGCTGTTCCTGTCGATGTACGGCGGGCTGCTCGCCGACCGGTACGACAAGCGGCGCATCCTGATGGTCTCGCTGGTCGCGATGGCGTCGTTCGGGTTGATTCTCGGACTGCTCGACGTGGGTGGTGTGGTGCAGCTGTGGCACGTGTACGTGCTGGCGTTCGCGCTCGGCTGCGTCACGGCTCTCGAAACGCCCGTGCGCCAGTCGTTCACGATCGAGATGGTCGGACCGGACCGATTGGCCAACGCAATCGCGTTGAACTCCATGATGTTCAACGCCGCCCGCATCGTCGGACCCGCCGTGGCCGGTGTGCTCATCACGCTGATCGGCACCGGCCCGGTGTTCCTCGTCAACTCCGTGTCCTTCGTCGCGGTGTTCGCCTCGCTGCTGTGGATGCGGGTGGACGAGCTCACCCGGTCCGCGCCGGCGCCGCGGACCAAGGGGCAGGTGCGGGAAGGCTTCCGGTACGCGCGCGGCAGGCCCGACCTCACCGTCGTCCTGCTCACCGTGTTCGTGGTCTCCACGTTCGGGCTGAACTTCTCGCTCACCCTGGCCGTCCTGGCCCGCAACACCTTCGGCAAGGACGCCGACGCGTTCGGTCTGCTGTCGACGATGCTCGCGATCGGCATGCTCGGCGGCGCCACCCTCGCCGCGCGGCGGGCGACGGCCCCCACCGTCGGCTGGTGTCTCGGCGCCGCTGTCGGGTTCGGCGTCCTCGAGACCGCCATCGGACTCGTCCCGTCGTATGTGGCGGTCATCGTGCTGCTCGTGCCCACCGGCGCCCTCGTCCTCACGTTCTCGACGGCCGCGATGAGCATCCTGCAGATGTCGGTGCCGCCCGAGATGCGCGGCCGGGTGATGGGCATGTACATGCTCGCCTTCCTCGGCGGCACCCCGCTGGGCAGCCCGCTCCTGGGCTGGCTGGCCGACGCCGTCGACCCCCGCGCCCCGCTCGTGATCGGCGGCGTCGTCTCCCTCGTCGCAGCCCTGGCCGCCGCGGGCTACGTGCGTCGTTCGGCAACCTTGGGGCGTGCGGGGAACAGCGTGTAGCTGAGCGCGATCACGCCCCAGACACCGAGGACGACCGTGAGCGTGCGGATCCAGTCGGACAGGGCTGCGGTGCGGTCCGGTTCGCCGACCATCGCGATCGCGGCGAGCAGCAGGCCGCACGCGATACCCCAGGCCACCACGGCCTTTCCGAACTCGCGCCACTCGCGGATCGCCCGTGCCCTCCCGTGCCGGGCGGGCTTCTCGGGGGCGGGTCCTCCGGCGAAGCGGTGGGCGAAACGACCATCCGCCCAGCGGATGATGCTGTGGCCGAAGGCGACCGAGAAGCCGATGTACGCCGCCGCCAGACCGTGGCTCCACGACGCCTCGGCCCCGCCACGCAGATCGATCGTGGTGGTGACCAACAGCACGACGTCGACGAGCGGTGCGCCCACCAGCAGTACCGCGCCGAGCGTGGGGCGGCGCAGGAGGTAGCGCGCCGTCAGGCCGGCGCCGAGGAACACCCAGAAGAGGATCTCGCACGCGACGATCAGTTGCACGATCATGTCCGCCCCATTCTAGTACGACTGTGTTAGTCGGGTAGAAACTATCACGACTGTGTTAGTTTTGGCGACGTGGTGAAGCGAACCAGTACCGAGGCCCGCCGCGAGGAGATCGCCGACGCGGTCCTGCAGGTGATCCGGCGCGACGGCATCGGCGCCGCCAGCGTGCGCACCGTCGCCGACGAGGCCGGGCTGTCCACCGGGTCGCTGCGGCACTTCTTCGGCACCCAGTCCGAACTGCTGCTGTTCGCGATGGAACTGGTCACCAGGCGGGTCCACGAGCGCATCGCGGCGATCGAATTCACCGGCGACCTGCGCGCCGACGCCCGACTGCTGGCCGAGCAGTTCGTCCCGCTCGACGCCGACCGGCGCGGCGAGATGGACGTCTGGCAGGCCTTCGTGGTGGCCGCGCGCACGGATCCAGCCCTCGCCGAGGTGCGCGACCGCACCGACCGGGAGATGTACGAGGGTTTCCTCCGCCTCGTCGGCGCGCTGCACGACGCCGGCCTGCTCGCGCCGGACACATCGGTGGAAGTGGAAGCGGCGCGGTTGCACGCCCTGGTCGACGGCCTCGCCGCCCACGGCGTCAACCACCCCCGCCGCATGGACGCCGAGCGGCTCCACGCCGTCCTCGACGCCCACTTCGCGGCCCTGCTCGTGGATGGGGACACCGTGTAGCCGAACGCCGAGTCCGGTACGGCACGATGGACCCGTGGTTCACGTCATCGACATCGCAGACCCCGCCGACCCCCGGTTGGGCGACTACCGCGATCTGAATTCGTCGGATCGTCGCCCCGACCTGCCCGGAGGCAAGGGCCTGGTGATCGCCGAGGGCGTGCTGGTGGTGCAGCGGATGCTCGCATCGCGCTTCACCCCGAACAGCCTGCTCGGCGTCGACCGACGTCTCACCGAACTGTCCGCGGACCTCGAGGGCGTGGACGTGCCGTTCTACCGAACCACCGCCGACGTGATGGCGCAGGTCGTGGGCTTCCACCTCAACCGCGGTGTCCTCGCGGCCGCGCACCGCCCGCCCGCCCTCGACGTCGAGGACGTCCTGCGCGACGCCCGCACCGTCGCGGTGCTCGAGGGCGTCAACGACCACGAGAACATCGGCTCGATGTTCCGCAACGCCGCCGGTCTCGGCGTCGACGCCATCCTGTTCGGTGCTGCGGTGGCGGACCCGTTGTACCGGCGGGCGGTGCGCGTGTCGATGGGGCACGCGCTACGGGTTCCGTTCGCACAGATCCCGGAATGGCCGCGCGGACTGAACATTCTGCGCGACAGAGGTTTCCAGCTGATCTCACTCACTCCGAATCCGGCGGCGCCGACGCTCGCGGAGGCGATGACGGGTGAGAGGGTGGCATTGCTGCTCGGTGCGGAGGGTCCGGGATTGACCGAAGACGCGATGCGTGTCACCGACGTGCGTGCCCGCATCCCGATGTCGGCGGGCACCGATTCGCTCAACGTGGCGACCGCGGCTGCCATGGCGTTCTACGAGCGAATCCGGACCGGATCGTGACCGCGTCCGCCGATCCGACCCCGTGGGCGACGGGCCTGCTGGTCAGCACGTTCGCCGCGGTGGTGACGCTGGTCGCGGTGGTGGCGTTCGGCGTTACCCTCGCGCACATCCACCCGCTGCTCACGGTGGGGTTCAACCTCGTCGCCGTCGGCGGCGCCGCACCCACCGTGTGGCGGTGGCGGAACCTGCCGGTGTGGCGGTGGGTGGTCTACGGTGTGGCGGCCGGGGTCGTATCCGGTTGGATCGCATTGCTTTTCGGGGCCTTCTAGGCCGCGTCAGCGCTCCCGTCGGAACAGCCGCGCGAACAACGATCGCCGCTGCGGCCGGGCCGCCTGCTCGGGCCGGGCCTGCTCGGCGCGCAGTTGCTCGGCGCGGGCCTGCTCGGCGCGCAGCCTCTCCTGTGCGCGTCGCACCGACTCCGGCACCTGACCCGTCGGGTGAACGGCGAAGCGGCACACCGTGATCGATGACAGGTCCAGGTCGTCCCCGAGCCATGCGGCCGGTGCCGCCTCGGCGAACGCGCCGGGATCGAACGGCAGCGTCTGCGGGTCCGGCAGGACGTCCATCACCGGCGGCGCCGGGTGCTCGCCCGCCCAGTACGGCCGCTCCCACACCTGGGGCAGACCGAGATCCTCGATGATGTGCACCGGCGTCGCGCTGAACGACCGCTTGAGCTCGCCGTCCTCCCAGTGCGCGAACGCACCCCAGGAACCGGCGGCCGTGTGGACGGTCGACGAACTCAGGTAGGTGTGGGTGGCCCCCGTCGGGCGGATCCAGTGCTCGACGAGCGTCGACGGCGTCGGCGGCAGCGCCTCCCCCGTGCGAACCACGGCGACGCCCGGGTAGCGGCCGACGACCACCTCGCCGGGCTCGGGCTTCACGGCGTCGGAAAGCGGCTCGTCACCGAGATACGTGACGTCGAGACCGGGATGCAGCGTCGCGGCGAGGGCCCGGGCGGACTCCCGGTCCGGTATCGCGCCGCGCAGGACCCCGGCGGGCTCGGTGTCGTCGACGTACCAGATCGTCGAGGAGGTGACCCCCAGCACCGGCGTCAGCCGCGCCCGTTGCTCCGCACGCCCAGCAGCACGTCGTCCCACGACGGCAGGGCGGGCTTGCCGCGCTTGTCCTTACCCGGCGTCTGCTGCGGCGCGACCTTGGGCTGATCGTGTTCGATCTCGCCTGTGACCTCCGACGCGGGGGCGTGGGAATCGTTGTCCGCCAACACGATCGGAGAATCCTGGGCCTTGTCGGACGGCTCGGCGCTCTCGTGTTCGTGATCCTGCTCGAAATCGGCCGGACCGTAGATCGGGTTGGTGGGCACCGGAGCGAGACCGCGCCGACCGAAATCGGGGTCGACGAGCTGGGCGGCCGTGTCGTCGAGCGCGGTGATGGTGCCGCCGTGCGCGTCCGGCTGGTAACGCCAGTGTGCGGTGTTGGTGGTGCGGCCGGCCTGCCACTGCAGCTGGGCCACCCAGAATCCGTCCTCGTCCTTCCAGGCGTCCCACGTGATGGCGCTGTTCTCGTGACCGCGCGCCTTGAACGCCAGCGTCACGATCTCCGAAAGGGTGTGCACGGCCGGGCCGTCCGGACGTACCGGATGACCGGCCTGCGCCATCTCCGCGGCCCGGGCGCGCTCGAGCAGCACGGGGTACGCGAAGCGTTCCACCTTGGCGTGCGGGATGCCGGCCTGTTCGGCGACCTGTTCGACGGAGGCGCCGGCACGGATGCGGGCCTGGATTTCGCGGGGGCGGAGCTGACTGTCCATTTCGATCTCAATCTGGCCGAGTCGAGCGATGTCCCCGCGGGAGGCCGCGCGGAGTTTGTCATCGGCTGGGAGCCGGAACTTTTCGCCGGTGTCTGGATCAGAACACACCACGTGCGCGCCGCCAGGTTCGAGACCTATTACTCGCAGCTCCCGCACGTTCGTCCTCCTCATCGCGCCGACTCGCGATCACGTCATGATCGACTGTAATTCATCCGTGACCCACGCGCAGGAAAGACACGCGCGCCGTATATCACCCTCCCCGCGCGTTTTGCGCACTTATCGCTACCCCGGGGATGTGATGCGCGCGACAAGTGCGCAAAGCGCGGGAGGAGGGGTGGTCCGGGGTGCGACAAGTGCGCAAAACGCGAGGTGGGGGAGGGGGAGGGGCGCGGAGGGGCCGGAGCAGGAGACGTAGGGACGCAGAAAGGGCGGGCACGCGCACGCGTGCCCGCCCTCGCTACGGAGAACCGGGAAGCCCGGGGCCACCCCTGCGGCCCGGCGGAAATCAGCCGAGCTGCGAGACGACCCAGTCGATGCTCTTGGTGAGCTGCGAGATGTCCTCGGGGTCGATCGCCGGGAACATGCCGATGCGCAGCTGGTTACGGCCCAGCTTGCGGTACGGCTCGGTGTCGACGATGCCGTTGGCGCGCAAAATCTTCGCGACGGCGGCCGCGTCGACCGAGTCGGCGAAGTCGATGGTGCCGACGACCTGCGAGCGGTAGGCCGGATCGGCGACGAACGGCGTCGCGTACTCCGAAGCCTCGGCCCACGAGTACAGGCGCTCCGACGAATCCTTGGTGCGGGCCGTGGTCCAGTCCAGGCCGCCGTTGGAGTTCATCCACGCGATCTGGTTCTCGAACATCAGCAGCGTCGCGAGCGCCGGAGTGTTGTACGTCTGGTCCTTGGTGGAGTTGTCGACCGCGATCGGCAGCGACAGGAAGTCCGGAGTCCAGCGGCCCGAGTCCTTGATCTCGGCCACGCGCTCGAGCGCGGCCGGGCTCATCAGCGCGATCCACAGGCCACCGTCCGCGGCGAAGCACTTCTGCGGCGCGAAGTAGTAGACGTCGGCGTCGGCGGCGTTGACCGGCAGACCACCGGCGCCCGAGGTGGCGTCGATCGCGATGAGCGCGTTCTCCGAACCCGCCGGGCGGGACACCGGCACGGCGACACCCGTCGAGGTCTCGTTGTGCGCCCAGCCGATGAGGTCGACCGAACCGTCGGCGACGATCTCCGGCGCGGTGCCCGGATCGCTCGACACGACAATCGGGTCGCCGATGAACGGGTTGTTCTTCGCCACAGACGCGAACTTGGACGAGAACTCGCCGTACGTGAAGTGCTGCGAGCGCTCCCGGATCAGACCGAAGGCCGCCGCATCCCAGAACGCGGTGGAGCCGCCGTTGCCGAGGACGACCTCGTAGCCCTCGGGCAGCGAGAACAGGTCACGCAGGCCCGAGCGCACGCGGCCGACGACGTCCTTGACGGGCTTCTGCCGGTGGCTGGTGCCGAACACCGAGGCGCCGACGTCGACCAGGGACTGCAGCTGCTCGGGGCGAACCTTCGAGGGTCCGCAACCGAAACGGCCGTCGACGGGCTTGAGGTCGGCGGGGATGATCGGTGTGCTCATCGGTGCGAGTTGTCCTTATCGATTGTGCTCGGATGTGGTTGGACGTCCAGCTGTTTCTAGCTGTGCGAAATCTGGTCCCAGCCCGCGACCGAGTCGGGGGTGCGGGGCTCGGGGCCGGTGTAGATGGCGGCGGGGCGGACCAGCTTGCCCAGACGCTTCTGCTCCATGATGTGCGCGCACCAGCCGGCGGTACGGCCGCACGTGAACATGGCGGGCATCATGTGCGCGGGAACCTCGGCGAAGTCGAGGATCACCGCCGCCCAGAACTCGACGTTCGTCTCGATCGCGCGATCGGGGCGACGTTCACGCAGTTCGGCGAGCGCGGCCTGCTCGAGTGCCGCGGCCACCTCGAAGCGGGGTGCGTTCAGACGCTTGGCGGTCTCACGCAGCACCCGGGCGCGTGGGTCCTCGGCCCGGTACACCCGGTGGCCGAAGCCCATCAGCTTCTCCTTGCGATCGAGGATCCCCTTGACCAGGGCGCGGGCGTCGCCGGTGCGCTCGGTCTCCTCGATCATCGGCAGCACTCGCGCGGGGGCACCGCCGTGCAGCGGGCCGGACATCGCGCCGATCGCCCCGGACAGCGACGCCGCCACGTCGGCGCCGGTGGAGGCGATGACGCGGGCGGTGAAGGTGGAGGCGTTCATGCCGTGCTCGGCGGCCGACACCCAGTACGCGTCGATGGCTTCGATGTGCGCCGGATCCGGGTCGCCCTTCCACCGCGTCATGAAACGTGCGGTGACGGTGGGGCATTCGTCGATGAGCTTCTGCGGCACGGCCGGCTGGTAGATGCCGCGCGCGGACTGCGCGACGTACGACAGCGCCATCACCGAGGCCCGCGCGAGATTCTCGCGGGCGGTCTCGTCGTCGATGTCGAGCAGCGGCTGGTAGCCCCAGATCGGGGCGAGCATCGCGAGGCCGGCCTGCACGTCGACGCGGACGTCGCCGGTGTGGATCGGCAGCGGGAACGGCTCCGCCGGGGGCAGACCCCGGCCGAACTCGCCGTCGACCAGCAGCGCCCACACGTTGCCGAACGTGACGCGGCGGCCGACGAGATCCTCGATGTCGACACCGCGGTAGCGCAGCGCGCCGCCGTCCTTGTCGGGCTCGGCGATGTCGGTGGTGAACGCGACGACGCCTTCGAGGCCGCTGACGAAATCCTCGGGTACTACAGCGCTGGGTGCCATTGCTCCTGGACTCTCCTCATCCGAGTGCCGCCCGTGCGAGCTGCACTGCCTGCCTCAGCCTTCGACTACTGCAACATGGGGCTTCGAGATACTCCGTCGGGCCTGGTGCTAACCAAACTCTAGCGGGTGTCACCGCTCACCTGGCCAGCGCCTACCCAGGGGTAGCGTCAACGGCTGTGTCGTCAGATTCCCGCCGCCGGGGTTCCCGGAATTCCGATCTCTCCACGATGAGGGTCAGCTACGGCGAAATCGGGCCGCAGCGGCCCGTCGTCGAACCCGATCTCGAGCCGTCCTGGCTCGACGACGGATGGGTCGCGTTGGCGCGCCGGTGGGTCGAGGAGGCAGTAGAGGCGGGACTGCCGGAACCGAATGCGATGGTGCTCGGCACCGTCGGTGCCGACGGGCACCCGTGCACGCGGACGGTGCTGTGCAAGGGGTTCGACGAGGACGGTGTGCAGTTCTTCACCAATTACGACTCCGACAAGGGTCGTCAGCTGGCCGCGACGCCGTACGCGTCGGTGACGTTCACGTGGATTCCGCTCGCACACCAGCTCACCGTCCGCGGTCCCGTGGTGAAAACCAGCGAGAGCACGACGTCCGAGTACTGGAACAGCCGCCCGCGCGGCTCCCGGCTGGGGGCGTGGGCGTCGGACCAGTCCCGCCCGATCGATACCCGCGCTGACCTCGAGAGCCGACTCGTGGACGCCGGCAGGCGTTTCGGCGTCGACGGTGACATCCCGGTGCCCGCGCACTGGGGTGGGTTCCGGATCCGCCCCGAGTCGGTCGAGTTCTGGCAGGGCCGACCCAACCGCATGCACAACCGCATCCGCACCCGTCTGGTCGACGGCGCCTGGACCGTCGAGCGTCTGCAGCCGTGAGGGGACTGCTCGCCGACGTCACTCCGCTCCGCAATCCCGACTACCGGCGGTTGTGGACGAGCGGCATCGTCACCGTCATCGGCGGACAGCTCACCGTCGTGGCCGTGCCGCTGCAGATCTTCGCGATCACCCAGAACTCGGCCTACGTGGGTCTCGCCGGCATCTTCGGGCTGGTGCCGCTGGTCGTGTTCGGCCTGTGGGGCGGAGCCCTCGCCGACGTCATGGATCGCCGCAAACTGATCGTCATCACCACGCTCGGTCTGATCGGCACGTCGGTGTTGCTGTGGCTGCAGGCCGCCGCGAACGTGAACAACGTGTGGTTGCTGCTGTGTCTGTTCTCGTTGCAGCAGGTGTTCTTCGCAGTGAACTCGCCGACCCGCAGCGCGATCATTCCGCGACTGCTGCCCCTGAAGGATCTGCCGGCGGCGAACTCCCTCAACATGACGGTGATGCAGTTCGGTGCCATCGCCGGTCCGCTGCTCGCCGGCGTCCTCATACCGGTGGCCGGATTGTCGACGGTGTATCTGCTGGACTCGATCGCGCTGCTCGCGACGCTGTGGGCGGTGATCAAACTGCCGGCGCTGCCGCCGACCGGTCCGGCGCGCCGCGCCGGACTGCGCGTGGTGGGAGAGGGCTTCACGTATCTCGCCACCCAGAAGGTGCTGCTGGCGTCGTTCGTCGTCGACATCGTCGCGATGGTCTTCGGAATGCCCCGGGCACTGTTCCCGGAGATCGCTCACGAGTCGTTCGGGGATCCACTCGACGGCGGCGTCGCTCTGGGGCTGTTGTTCGCCGCGATGTCGGCGGGTGCCGTGCTGGGTGGCGTCTTCTCCGGGTGGCTGCCCCGGATCCGCTTCCAGGGCCGGGCCGTCGTGATCTGCATCGTCCTGTGGGGTCTGGCGATGGTCGGTTTCGGTGTGGTCATCGGGATCGCGGGCCCGGACAGCCCGGCCTTCCTACTGTGGCTGGCACTCGCGTTCCTCGCGTTCGGCGGTGCCGTCGACATGGTCTCCGCGGCACTGCGCAGCACGATGCTCCAGCAGGTGGCCACCGACGACATGCGCGGACGCCTGCAGGGTGTCTTCACCGTCGTCGTGGCCGGCGGGCCGCGGATCGGCGACGTCCTGCACGGCGCCGCGGCGTTCGCGTTCGGCACCGCCGTCGCGTCGGCCGGCGGCGGAATCCTGGTGGTGGTCGGCGTCGCCGCCTCGATCCTGGCCTTCCCGGCGTTCATGCGGTACCGCGTGGGCCGGACGGGACGACCCGAACATGTCTGACCCGCGGATCGTGGTGTGCGGCGAGGCGCTCGTCGACCTCGTCCCGACCGGCGGCGAGTCCTTCGACCGCGCCTGGGCGGTGGGCCGTTCAACGTGGCCGTCGCGCTCGGACGTCTCGGTAGCCGGACGGCGTTCTGTTCGCGGGTCTCGACCGACGCGTTCGGCGACCGGGTGCTCGCGGCGCTCACCGCGTCGGACGTCGACACCCGGACCGTCCAGCGCGGGCCCGAGCCCACCACGCTCGCGGTCGCGGGCATCGGGCCCGACGGCGGCGCCCGCTACACCTTCTACGCCGACGGCACCGCCGACCGGCTCGTCACCGATCCCGGCCGCCTCCCGGACACGGTGGTCGCGGTGTCGTTCGGGACGCTCTCGCTGGTGCTCGAACCGGGCGCGAGCGTCTACGCGGACCTGCTCCGCCGCTGCCACGACGAGGGACGGCTCACGATCCTCGACCCCAACATCCGCCCGGCCGTCTTTCCCGACGACTACCGCCGCCGTTTCGGCGACCTGCTTCCGTGGGTCGATGTAGTGAAGGTCTCCGACGACGACGTCCAATGGTTGGGACACGGAGTGGATGGCACCACACCGGAGCAGTGGCTCGATCGCGGAGTGGCCGCCGTCGTCACGACGCACGGGGCGGACGGACTGAGCGTGCGGACGCGGTCCCTGACGGTGCGCGTGCCGGGACGGCCGGTGGCCGTCGTCGACACGATCGGTGCAGGTGACACGGTTCAGGCGGCGCTCCTGCGCCGGCTCGACCGGCGGGAACTCCTCGGTCGGAATTCGGTATCGCGGCTCGGCGGGGGACAATGGCGTGACGCCCTGGAATTCGCGGCGCGCGCGGCGGCGATCACCGTTTCGCGGCCCGGGGCGGACCCTCCGTGGGCAGTGGAGCTCGCGGGCGGCTAGTTTCTACTTGAATGTTACGAAGTTACTCACTGGTCTGAGTTTGAGAGGGATCCTTCCGTGCCCGCTGAGAATGACAACAAACCCACACTCAGCTACCCCGGTGGCGAGCACACGATGTCCATCGCCAAGGCGACTGAAGGCAACGACGGCATCGAGCTGGGCAAGCTCCTTGCCGACACGGGTTACACGACGCTCGACCCGGGCTTCGTGAACACCGCGTCCACCAGTTCCGCAATCACCTACATCGACGGCGACAAGGGCATCCTGCGCTACCGCGGGTACCCGATCGAGGAGCTCGCACAGCGCTCCACGTTCATCGAGGTCAGCTACCTGCTGATCTACGGCGAGCTGCCCACCGAAAACCAGCTCGAGGTGTTCACCGACAAGATCCGTCGCCACACCCTCCTGCACGAGGACCTCAAGCGGTTCTTCGACGGCTTCCCGCGCAACGCGCACCCGATGCCGGTGCTGTCGAGCGCCGTCAACGCGCTGTCCGCGTACTACCAGGACGCCCTGGATCCGGACGATCCGGAGCAGGTCGAGCTGTCCACGATCCGCCTTCTCGCGAAGCTGCCCACGATCGCGGCGTACGCGTACAAGAAGTCGGTCGGTCAGCCGTTCCTCTACCCGGACAACTCGCTGAGCCTGGTCGAGAACTTCCTCCGCATGACGTTCGGCTTCCCCGCCGAGCCGTACGAGGTGGACCCCGAGGTCGCCAAGGCCCTCGACATGCTGCTGATCCTGCACGCCGACCACGAGCAGAACTGCTCGACGTCGACGGTCCGCATGGTCGGCTCGTCGGACGCGAACCTGTTCACGTCGGTCTCCGCCGGCATCAACGCGCTGTGGGGCCCGCTGCACGGCGGCGCCAACCAGGCCGTGCTCGAGATGCTCGACGACATCACCGCGAACGGTGGCGACGTCAAGGAGTTCGTCCGCAAGGTCAAGAACAAGGAAGACGGCGTGAAGCTCATGGGCTTCGGTCACCGCGTCTACCGCAACTACGACCCGCGTGCCGCACTCGTCAAGCAGACCGCGCACTCGGTGCTCGGCAAGCTCGGCGGCGACGACAAGATGCTCGAGATCGCCATGGCGCTCGAGGAGACCGCGCTCACCGACGAGTACTTCATCGAGCGCAAGCTGTACCCGAACGTGGACTTCTACACGGGCCTGATCTACCGCGCGATGGGCTTCCCGACGCGCATGTTCACGGTCCTGTTCGCGCTCGGCCGCCTGCCCGGCTGGATCGCGCACTGGCGTGAGATGCACGAGGATCCGGCCACCAAGATCGGCCGTCCGCGTCAGATCTACACCGGCTACACGCAGCGCGGCTACGTGGACCTGTCCGCACGCTGATCTGTTTCTGCCCGACTACTACTGATCGGACACCATCATGAGCACCAAGCCCGAGATCGAGTTCCAGGAAGGCCCCGCGCCCACCGAACTCGTCATCAAGGACATCGTCGTCGGTGACGGCCCCGAGGCCACCCCCGGCGCGAAGGTCGAGGTCCACTACGTCGGCGTCGAGTTCGACTCCGGCGAGGAGTTCGACTCCTCGTGGGGCCGCGGCGAGTCCATCACCTTCCCGCTCCAGGGCCTCATCGCAGGCTGGCAGGAAGGCATCCCGGGCATGAAGGTGGGCGGCCGGCGTCAGCTGACCATCCCGCCGGAGCTTGCGTACGGTCCGGCAGGCAGCGGTCACCAGCTGTCGGGCAAGACCCTCGTGTTCGTCATCGACCTGCTCGACGTCGTCGTGCCGCCGAAGCCGCCGGTCATCGAGCCCGCCGAGGGCCCGGCCCCGGCCGAGCTGGTGATCGAGGACATCACGATCGGCGACGGCGCGGAGGCTCAGCCGGGCGGTGTCGTGGACGTGCACTACCACGGTGTCGAGTACGACTCCAACGAGGTGTTCGACTCGTCGTTCCTGCGTGGCGAGTCGGTCGCCTTCCCTCTCAACCGGTTGATCCCGGGCTGGCAGGAAGGCATCCCCGGCATGAAGGTCGGCGGCCGCCGCAAGCTCACGGTTCCTCCGGAGCTCGCATACGGTCCCGCCGGTGGCGGCCATCAGCTGTCGGGCAAGACGCTGGTGTTCGTCATCGACCTGTTGGGCACCCAGTAGTCCTGTAGAGCAACAGAACTCGGGCCCCACACCGTTCACCGGTGCGGGGCCCGAGTTGTCTCCGCAGTCCGGTCAGGAGCGCCGCACCGGCGACGAGAAAGGCGCCCCGACCGAAGTCGGGGCGCCCTCTGCTCGGTGTGGTGCGACTACTGCCGAACGACTACCGGGGAGTGCCCATGGCGTCGGCCAGCATCGGCCACGAGTTGTTCAGGTCGTCACGCCAGTAGCCCCACGAGTGGGTGCCGGCCGGCTTGAAGTCGAAGTGCGCCTGGTCGCCCATGCCGTTGAAGTTGACGGCGTCGAACAGACGGTGGGTGCACTCGTTGGTGGCCGCCTCGATGATGCCGCCGACGATGATCTGGTTGGCCAGCGTCGAGACGTTACCGTTGATGCCCTGGCTTTCGAGGGTGTCGTGCGGGCCCGGCAGGCCGGACGCGTTGGCGACGTACAGCTTCGGGCCGCCCTTGAGCTTGCCGATGTTGTAGATCGGGTCGTGGGCCTGCCAGTCGGGGCTGCCGACCGGGCCCCACATGTTCTCGACCTCGGCGCTGCCGCGGGCCGCGATGACGATCTGGATGTAGGTCTGGCCCATCGGAGTCACGGTGTCCGCGCAACCGCTGTAGGCGCCGACCGCCTTGTACAGCTGCGGATCCTTGAGCGCGAGGTTGAACACCGAGGTGCCCGACGTCGAGATGCCGGCAAGGCTGTTGACCTTGGTGGTGCCGAGCGCGGAGTCGATGACCGGCGGCAGTTCCTGCGTCAGGAACGTCTCCCACTTGTTGACACCGTGCAGGGCGTCGTCGGCCTTCTGCCAGTCGGTGTAGTAGGTGAACGCGCCCTGCATCGGGGTGACCACGTTGACCTGCTTGCCCTGGAAGAAGGTGCCGATGTCGGCCTGCTTCTGCCACGACGCCGAGTCCTCGCCGCCGCCTGCGCCGTTGAGCAGGTACAGCGTGGGGGCGGCCTTGGACGTGTCGGCCGGGCGGATGACGTCGAGCGGGATGTCGCGGTTCATCGACTCGGAGCGGACCACCAGGCGGAGCTTGTTGGAGCCGGTCGACGTGGCCGACACGAGCTTGGTGCCACCGTTCGCGCGGGCCGAAGCCTGGACGTTGGCGGCGTCGGTCGCGCCGGGCGTCGAGGCGGAGGCGACCCCGGCTCCGACGAAGACGGGCAGTGCGGCGACCGCCGCAGTCGTGGCGCCGATCAGTGCTTTGAGCCGGCGGGACTTCTGGGTTACGCGCATGCTTTCTCCGCTTCGGTGGTCGGCCGGGAGCAAGGATCAGCTCCGCGGTTCTGAACAGGTGTATATCACTTTCGCTATCGGGACTACGTCTCGATTTGCTACTGGTTGCCGCAAAATTCTTCCGGCGTTCCAGAATTATCGGTCACAAACCGTCAGACCATGTCGTTTTTCTGCAACCAGCGCAATGTCGGCCAGCCGCAGAACACCGGCAGCCAGCAGGTCAGGACGCGGTACAGCAGCACTGACGGTACCGCGATGCCCACGGGCAGCCCGAAGGCGGTCAGGCCACCGATGAGGGCGGCCTCCACCGCGCCCACACCGCCGGGGGTGGGCGCGGCCGACGCCAGGGTGCCGCCGATCATCGTGACGATCGTGACCGTGACGAACGTGGTGCCGCCGCCGAACGCCTCGACGCTGGCCCACAACGCCAGTGCGGCCCCGAGGGTGGTGCCCGCGCTGCCGAGGACGATCAGCATGAAGCGGCCCGGATTGCGGGCCAGCTGCGTCAGGGATCCGAGCACCTCCGTCAGCTGTGGCCGGACCTCGTTGCGCAGCCAGCGCCGCGCCTTGGGGATGAACGTGAAGGTGCCGATCGCACCCAACGCGATGCCCGCGATGAGGTAGAGCGTCGTGCCCTTGGGGACGAAGTGCGACAGATCGGCGTCCCGCCCGGCGGCGACGCTGAAGAAGATCAGCAGCGCCACGTGGGTGACCACCTGCACGGTCTGTTGCAGGGCCACCGCGGCCGTCGCCCGGACGGTGCCGAGGCCGCCCTTCTGTAGGAACCGCACGCTCAGCGCGAGGCCACCGACGCCGGCCGGGGTGGTTGTGGCGGCGAACGTGTTGGCGATCTGCATGATCAGCAGGTGCCGGTAGCGCACCAGCTCGGAGGCGCACGCCCACAGGGCGGCCGCGGCGCCGACGTAGGTGAGGGCCGAGACGACCAGTCCGGCCAGTGCCCACCACCAGTTCGCGGTCTTCAGTTCCGTGAGGAACGTCGGTACCTGGCTGATGAACGGGTAGGCCACGTAGACCAGGCCGATCAGCAGCACCAGCTGGATGATCTGGTTCCGGGTGAAGCGGGTGACCTGTTCTGGGGCGATCTTCTCGATGTCGGTCTGGTTGCTCACCTCGTCCCGGATCGCGCCGAGCAGCGCGGACGAGTCGGGCGCCTGCTTGCGCAGCCGTGACGGCATCGCGGACTTCGTGAGCCGGCCCGACGCGGCGAGGATCCGGTCGCGGCCGCGCGCGGCGAGCGCGGCACGGACGGCCGGCTCCACCCCGAACAGCGTCGCGGTCGTCAGGAGCAGTTGCGCGGTGTCGGACTGTATCTGTGCCTCCGACGACCCCAGTTCGGCGTACGTGAAGCCGTCGAACATGGCCTGGCCGTCGTCGATCCGGATCTCGGACGCGCGCAGGTCGCCGTGCGTGATCTGGCGGGCGTGCAGTTCGCCGAGCGAGGCCCACAGCATCTCGAGCAGGGTGTCGCGAGGGTGGGGGTTGTCGGTCCGGAGCGTCGCGACCGGGGCGCCGTGGGAGAGCGGCCGGGCATAGAGCTGCCACCCGCGGTCGAGGGCGGTGACGGCCATCGGCTTCGACGCCGCGAGTCCCAGATCGGCCACGGCGATCCCCATGAGTGCCCGGTGCTCGACGGCCCGCGCCAGCGACGCGTGCGCGGGGGCGCTCTCGCTGCTGCGCAGCGTCAGCCACTTCGACACCTGCCGGATCGCTCCGCTGCTGCGCTGGTTCTGCCCGTACAGTTCGACGATCATCTCGGGTTCGCCGTCGCGGGACGCGCCGAGGATCAGCGGCCCGCTGCCGGCGGTGGTGATGACGCGGAACGCGGTCACCCGGTGTCCCAGACGCTGCAGCGCCTCGACCGCCGACTCGAGCGGGACCTCCAGCGCGGGGGTGCCCACGACGAGCACGATGATCGCGCCGACGAGGTAGCCCACGGCCAGGCCGAGCATCGAGCGGGCCGGGACGATCGAGCTGACGATCAGATGGATCGGTGCGAACAACAGCAGCAGCGCCCACCACACGCGCCGCCAGCGTTTGGGCAGCCACGGCCCCGAGACGGTCAGGACGGCGGCGAGCATCGCGATCCAGCGGGGGTCGTCGAGGAACTGCGACAGGAAGGTGTTGAGCCGGTCCGAGACGTCGAGGTGCCAGCGCGGGGCCGCCAGCCCGGACCCGGTGAACGAGAGCGCCACTCCCGCGATGAGTCCCGCGGCCGCGTAGCCGGCGAGCAGCTTCCAGCGGCGGCCCACGATCAGCTGGATCAGGATCGCGAACGGCAGCGCCAGGATCGCGACGCCGTACAGCAGGTAGACCGTGTCGGACACCCCCGGCGAGAGGATGCCGACGATGTCGGACACCGACGTCTCGAGGGCGTCCCACTCGCTGCGAGTGATCACCGAGCCGGCGATCACGGCGCCGAGCAGGACCAGCGCGAAGACGACCCGCAGGATGTCGCTGGTGCGTCGGATCAGTGGCGGCAGCAGGCTGCCGCTGACCGGGATTTCGCGTCCGTCAACTTTCAAGGGTCACCACCAGTCGCGCGCCGCCGAGGGGGCTGTCCGCGAGGTGTGCCGTGCCGCCGTGCAGACCGGCCTGCTGCGCCACGAGCGCCAGCCCGAGCCCCGAGCCGCCCTTGGCGGCGCTGCTGCCGCGCCGGAAGCGCTCGAACACCTCGACCCTCTCCTCGTGCGGGATGCCGGTGCCGTCGTCGTCGACGGTGACCGTGACGGTGCCGTCGTCGTTGCGGTGCGCACCGATCGACACGTGCCGTGCGCCGCCGTGCCGGACGGCGTTGCTGATCGCGTTGTCGATCGACAGCCGCAGTCCCACCGGCAGGCCACGCACGACCAGCCCGGGTGGCGCGTCGACGGTGACCGTGAGATCCGGACGCAGACGCTGCGCGTCCTCGGCGGCGAGGTCGCACAGTTCCGTCAGGTCGAGGTCGACGTGGTCCTTCTCGCTGGACAGCTCGCCCGACGCGAGCCGTTCCAGCGCGGTGAGCGTGGCCTCGAGCCGGCCCTGTGTCCGCGCGAGGTCGGCGAGGATCTCGGCGCGCTGTTCGTCGGACAGGTCGAGGGTGGTGAGTACCTCGAGGTCGGTGCGCATGGCGGTGAGCGGGGTCCGTAGTTCGTGCGCGGACGCGGCCGCGAAGTCGCGGGCGGTGTCGAGCGCGGCCGCGGTGCGTTCCTGCGCGTCGGAGACGTCCTGCAGCATGGCGCCGGCCGCGGCGGCGAGCTCGTCGGCCTCGCGGACCCCGGACGCCGCGGTGGCGAGGTCGCGGTCGCGGCGGCCGACGCGCTGGGTGAGTTCGACCAGCGGGCGGACGGCGCGGCCACCGAAGAGCCAGCCGAGCCCGGTGGCGGCGACGATCGCGCCCACACCCACCAGTGCGACCTGCTGCTGCTGGTCGGTGGTGGGATCCTTCGCTTCGGCGAGCGGGACCGCCACCGTCAGGAGGGTCGTGGAGTCGGGACCCAGCGGGGCGGTGAAGGTGCGGAACGGGGTCCCGGCGACGTCGACGGAGTGCGATCCGGGATCGAGCTCGGGCAGCCGGCTGGACGTGCTCGACACGACCTTCTCGCCCGCCCGGATCGTCACCGCGAACGCCCCGCCGTCACCGAGGACGTTCAGGAACGGGGCTGCGGCACCGGCATTGACGACGAGCACCCGCGACGCGGTCTCGAGCCGCCGATCGAGCTGCTGCAGATTGTTGCGGGCGATCGCGAGGGCCAGGTACACGCCGACCGCGGCGACGACGATCGTCGCGCCCAGTGCGGTGGCGGCGGCGACGCGTGCCCGCAGCGACTGCGGTCTCATGTCGGTTCCCGTAACACGAAGCCCACGCCGCGCACGGTGTGCACGAGCCGTGGGGTGCCGTCGATCTCGAACTTGCGGCGCAGGTAGCCGACGAACACGTCCACCACGTTGGTGTCGGCGACGAAGTCGTAGCCCCACACCAGATCGAGCAGTCGTTCGCGGCTCAGCACCACCCCGGCGTTGCGGGCCAGCACCTCCGTGAGCTCGAATTCCCTCTTGGTGAGGGTGATCTCGGTGTCGCCGAGCCAGACACGGCGGCCCGCGAGATCCACCGACAGCGGGCCGACGACGATCGGGGGATCGGTGTCCGTCGCCGCGACGGCGACCGAGCGGCGGCGCAGCATCGCGCGGATCCGGGCGACCAGTTCGGCGAGCACGAACGGTTTGACGAGGTAGTCGTCCGCGCCGGACTCGAGCCCGGCGATGCGATCGTCGACCGAACTGCGGGCACTGAGCACGCAGATCGGGACCTCGTTGCCCGCCCTGCGCAGCGCGGTGACCACCCCGGTGCCGTCGAGGACGGGCATGTTCATGTCGAGCACGACGGCGTCGGGCGCCGCGTCCGCGACCACCCTCAACGCCACCGCCCCGTCCGACGCGGTGAGGACGGTGAAGCCGGACAGACGGAGCCCACGCTCGAGCGAGGCGAGCACGTCCGGGTCGTCGTCCACGACCAGTACGGTGGCGGTCACCTGAGCATTGTGCCCGCCGACTGCGGCATTTCCCCTCATCTTCGTCACTCCTCCGGCCGGGGGCGGACGCGGTCGGCGCGTGCGATGACGGTGTCGGCGACCCGGACGAAGGCGTCGAGATCGTGCGGATCGACGCCGTCGAACAGCTGCTGCGCGGTACTGGCCCGCAGGTGCCGGACCCGGTCGGCGTCGTGGTGGCCGCGCTCGGTGAGCGCGACGATGTGGGCGCGCCGATCGGTGGGATGCGGATCCCGGCGCAGGTGTCCGGACTTCTCGAGCGCATCGACCAGCGCGGTGACCTGGCGGGTGCTGCACCGCAGCGCCTTCGCGAGGTCGCGCTGCGTCATCGGCGGATTCTCGAGGACGCACAGCAGCGCACGGGTCCGCGCAGTGGTCAGTCCGACATCGCGGGTGCCGGACTGCAGCGACGCCGACAGGTTCTCCACGAGGACGTACGCGCGGCCGAGCGCGTCGCGGGCGTCGTGGTGGTCGGAGTTGTCGGACACGGCGGTGATGCTAGTTCATTGTGAATGCTGTTCACTAAGTCGCGGTCCCGCCGAGATTCCGGTGAATCGCCTACTTCGCTCCGGCCACGCAGCGCTGGACCAGCGATCCGATGCCCTCGATGCTGCTGGTCACGACGTTGCCGGGAACCAGGAACCGCTGCGGGCTGCGGCCGACCCCGACGCCGGCCGGGGTGCCGGTGAAGATCAGGTCGCCCGGGCGCAACGTGCACACCGCCGACAGGTGGGCGATCAGGTCGGCGACGGGGAACATCATCTGTCCGGTGCGGCCGGACTGCACCGTCTCGCCGTCGATCTCGCACGCGATCGTGAGGTCGTCCCGGTCGGCGAACTCGTCGGGCGTCACCAGCCACGGCCCGGTCGCGCCGAAGCCGGGAAACGACTTGGCCAGCGAGAACTGCGGCGCCGGCCCGGCCATCTGCGACGTCCGCTCCGAGAAGTCCTGTCCGACGGTCAGTCCCGCGACGTACGACCATGCGTCGGCGGCTGGGACGTCGGTGGCCTCCCGGCCGATGACCGCCACCAGCTCCACTTCCCAGTCGACGGTGTCGGTGGGCAGCACCAGGTCGGTCTCGGGGCCGGTGAGGCAGCTCGCGAACTTGGTGAACGTCGGCGGTGCGTCGGGTGCGTCCAGTCCGGTCTCGGCCGCGTGGTCGCGGTAGTTGAGGCCGATCGCGAACACCTGGCTGGGCGCGGGAGACGGGGCGCCGAGTTCGCGGCGATCGAACGGTTCCCCGTCCGTGCCGGTGAGTGTCCGCGCCCACTCGGCGAAGGCCGGCCAGTCCGCGTAGACCGCCGCTGGGTCGGGGCCGAAGCGGCCGGAGCTCGCGGTGTGGACGTCGAGGGCTCGGTCGCCGTCGATCAGGACGGTGCGTCCGGAGAGATTGGCCACGCGCATGACGGCGTTCCTGTCTGTCGGTGAGTGCTGGCGGAAGTGGGGCCCAGTAGACCTGAGAAATATCGGAAAAGCAACATAATTTCGAAACTTGACTCGCGATTCGGAACAGCCTGTACTGACGGCATGGCCAGAGCGACCGCGACCCGCGCCGACGAGATCCACGCGCGGCTGCGTGCCGACATCCTCGGTGGCGTCCTCGCGCCGGGGGAGAAGCTCGCCTTCGGGCAGCTGCAGGCCCGCTACGACGTCAGCACCGGGGTGCTGCGCGAGGTACTGCCGAGGCTGGTCGAGCAGGGGCTCGCCGTGTCGGAGGCGCAACTGGGGTTCCGTGTCGTCCCGGTGTCGGTGCCGGACCTGCTGGAACTGACCGACACTCGCGTGTTCGTCGAGACCGAGGCGCTGCGCCGGTCGATCGCGCACGGCGACGTCGAATGGGAGTCTGCGGTGCTCGCGGCGCGGCACCGGCTGTCGCGGACGGCGTCGCTGGACACCTTTGGCCGAGTCTCGGAGGCGTGGCTCGCGGCGCACAGCGGCTTTCACGGTGCGCTGTTGCAGGCGTGTCCCAACACCCGGCTCGTGCACATCGCCGAATCGCTGCGCGACGTCTCGGAGGTGTACCGCTGCTGGAGCGTGCGCAGCCCCGAATCCGCGGCCCGGGACGTCGAGGCGGAGCACGACCGCATCGCCACGGCGGCCGTTGATCGGGACGCGGACCGCGCGGTGGACGAGCTGCGGCGGCACATCGAACTGACGACCGACCTGTTGATTGCCGGTGCCGGAGCATGATCGGACTGGGGGAACTCGAGAGCGCCGTGATGGGGACTGGGCGAATCGGGTGTCCGACGCCGGTGTGCTGCTGGTGCTGGTGGTGCTTCTCTTCGTAGGAGTTGCCGGACGAATGCTGCGCCGGCGCCGCACCGCGTCGCGTGAAGCGGTGCCGGGCGGTGCAGACGACGCCTGAACTACCGTGGTCGTGTGTGCCGGGCACGCTATCGATCAGGAGGACGCCGTGACGCAATCGCTCGTCTGGTTCCGCCGTGACCTGCGGGTGGGTGATCTGCCGACGCTGAGCGCCGCCGGGGAGCGGGCGCTGGGGCTGTTCGTGCTCGACGACCGGTTGCTCGGCCCGTCAGGCGGTCCGCGACGGGACTTCCTGTACCGCAGCCTGTCCGCGCTCGACGAGCAGTTGGACGGACGACTGCTGGTGGTGCGAGGGAATCCGGTCGAGGTGGTACCTCTGGTCGCGAAAGCGATTGGCGCGCAGGAAGTGCACGTGAGTGCCGACTACGGTCCGTACGGACGCGAGCGCGACGCGGCCGTCGCGGAGCACGTGGACCTGGTGACGACCGGTTCTCCGTACGCGGTCGCGCCCGGCCGGGTGACGAAGGACGACGGCAGCCCCTACAAGGTGTTCACGCCGTGGTTCAAGCGCTGGCTCGACCACGGCTGGCGCGCGCCGGCGAGTACGGGTGCGGACACACTCGACTGGATCGACCCGGACGACGTCGATGTCTCGAAGGCGCGCAACGCAATTCCGGCCCCCGAGGCTCCGGGCCCGGCGGCGGGGGAGGCGGCGGCGCTGGAACGCTGGAGCGCCTTCTGTGACGACGACCTGATCCGGTACGACGCCGAGCGTGACCGCCCGGACCTCGACACCACCAGTCGAATGTCGGTGTACCTCAAGTTCGGGAACATCCATCCGCGCACGATGCTCGCCGACCTGGCCCGCAAGCGCAGCCACGGCGCCGAACAGTATCGTCGGCAGGTGGCGTGGCGAGACTTCTACGCCGACATCCTGTTCCAGCGTCCCGACAGTGCGCGCCGCAACTACGACGCCAAGTTCGACGCCATGCGTCACGACACCGGCCGCGACGCCGACGCGATGTTCGCGGCGTGGTGCGAGGGGCGCACCGGCTTTCCGATCGTCGACGCCGGGATGCGGCAGCTGGTGTCCGAGGGGTGGATGCACAACCGCGTGCGGATGATCGTCGCGTCGTTCCTCGTGAAGGACCTGCACCTGCCGTGGTGGCGCGGTGCGCGGTTCTTCATGCAGCATCTGGTCGACGGCGATCTGGCGTCGAACCAGCACGGCTGGCAGTGGACCGCCGGGTCGGGTACCGACGCCTCGCCGTACTTCCGGGTGTTCAACCCGACCGGGCAGGGTGAGAAGTTCGACCCCACGGGAGATTACGTGCGGCGTTGGGTGCCGGAACTGCGCGGGGTGCGCGGCAAGGCGGTGCACACCCTGAAAGACGCTCGGCCGGAGGCGTACCCGGACCCGATAGTCGACCACGCCGAGGAGCGGCGCGAGGCGCTGGCCCGCTACGGTGAGCTCAGCTGAGAGAGGGCATCCGGACGAAATCACCGGGTCGCCACCGGCCGTCGAATGCACTTTCCTGTGGACCGTAGATTCGCAGATACGCGAACCAGGACCGGCCGGGGAGGGTCTCGACCCACAGGTTCTCCTCTCCCGCAGGGGCGTTCGGACCGAAGCGTAGATCGATCGAGCCCGAGTCGTCCTCAGGCACTTCGAACAGCGAGCGGAGGGCGGCCCGGCCCAGTGGAGCCTGAACCTGGGACCGAGTCTGGGCGTCATAGACGGTGAGCGACCAGAACAAGCCCCCGGGGACGGGGGTGGGCACCGTAAGCGTGTACTCGGCGCCGCCGTCGAGATAGTTGCCCTGCGAGTCCCGCGTCCCGAGCCAGTACAGGGAACCGCCACCGACCTCCCTGCGGAACATCGCCGGGGACGCGACGATCGCCTGTGCGAACCAGCGGTCGCGCGCCTCCAGATCGAGCCCGATCGGCGTTTCGAAGTCGGCGTTGTCGGGAACCAGCCCTACCCACTCCCACGCACGATTCGGCCATGCGATCCGGTCGGGGCGGGAGTTGGCAAACGCGGATACCAGCATCTGGTCGCGGCCGACCCTGGCCGCGCGTGCCAGGATCCTGGTGGTTCGCGCGTCGGGTGCGAACGGTTCGCCCTTGCGGATTCCGAGTCCGGCGAGCAGTCCGTACATCGGCCGGAACTCGTCCACCACCGGTTCGCTGTCGACGACGCCGTGCAGAACGGTCCAGAACTCGACGTTGTCCTCCCATCGCAGGCACGTGCTGTCGACCCGCAAGTTGCTGAAGTCCACGAAAGTGAGGCACTCCGTGTCGTCGCCCAGGCGGTGTATTTTCACCTCGCGCAGCGCTTTCAGTGCCCCGGCGATGTCGCCGCCGATGGGCAGTGCGCGGAGCGCCATCAGAACCTTGAACGAGTTCGACCGCCCCACGTGCGAACCCGATGGGACGTCGTCGGCATATCCCGGGGGCAGCACCACGTGCCGTCCCCCTTTCCCTTCGTCCGGGCCTGGGATACCCATGTCCAGGATCCAACGCTGGTGGTGGTCGTCGACAAGCCCGATGTACGGACCGGCCGGGAGTTCGATCACCATCGGTCCGTCGGTCAGATCGAGCACAGCCGCACCGTAAGGGGTGTCGGAGTTGAGCGTGAAGCCGACCTGCAGCGGCCCAGTCGAGGCGATTCCCACCGACTCGTTGTCGGCGATGCCGATCTCCCGGTTGCCGTTGAAGATCCCCTCGGCGGACACCGTCGGGTACCAGAACCGGTATGCCGTGACCGCCCTCTGGAAGTCGGCATCGTCCCGCGCGCGGGCAGCGGATTCCGCGGTCGGGTATCCGCCGGGGAGCTCGTACGGTGCATCGTTCGTCCGGTCGGCTGTCGTCATTGCAGATCCTTCACTCGGCGGGGCTGGTAGTCCTGTCCCACGAATGAACCCCACCGCAACCCTGTCGGCTTCACCCGCGAGGGGTGAGTGCCGGTTTCGTTCCGCCCGGTCACGGGTACGTGTCTGAACGAAAAGCCCTGAAGGGAGGCTCATGACGCGCGACGTGGAGAAGCGGTGGTCGGACCCGCAGACATTTCGCCGGGCGGCGCTGTACGACGGCGCGACGATCGTGCTCGCGTTGATCGCGATGGTCGTCACGATCGTGGTGGGGTCGGGGGCCGGTGACTGCGCCCCCGACGAGGGCCGACTGTGTACCGACACCGCGCGCATCGTGGTGGTCGTGGTGCCGTCGGCTCTGCTGTTGCTCGGTGGGATCGGAGCGTTCGTGCAGGCCTATCGTGTGTGGCGCCGCGCCGGGACATGGCCGATCTGGCAGGCGGCGGGATGGTTCCTGTTCGTCCTGATGCTCGTGTATCTGGGCATCGCGGTGCGAAGCGTGGCCGGCTGAGCGGGTTTCGGAACCGCGCTGTCGGGGAATCCGAAGGTATGACCAGAGTGGCGTTCGGGGGGATCGCGATCGCAATCGGGACCCTCGTGTTCGCCGGCGCCTGCGGTGACGTCCACGACCACCCGGTCGACACGGGTCCCCGGGGACCGGCTGCGACCACCGATGTGATGCCGTCGGACACGGACCACCACGATCACACCCGGCCCACACTCGGGACCTACGACCCCGCGCAGGTGGCCGCTTTCGTCGCGACCTTCCGGGCCCGGTACCCCGAGTTGGCCGTCGACCGCAATGATGCCGAAATCGCCGGGATCGCCACGCAGTCGTGCGACGATCTCGGCAGGCGCGTCGACCCGGACGCGGTGAGCTCGCGGATCGTCGATCGGGCCGAGCACGAGGGCCGGATGCCGACAGGAGAGCAGTCCCGCGAGATCTACGGGCTCGTGGAGACGGTCTGCCGTTGAGCACCGGTCCGAAACGTCCCACCCAGTGGACACCCCTACTTTCGAGACCGCTGGCATCGGTATAGCCTCGGGCCGCTCCCGACGGAAGGATTCGCGGTGTCCCAGATCACTGCCCCCGACGTGTTCGCGCCGGCCAAGCTCGGCCCGATCACGCTGCGCAATCGGATCATCAAGTCCGCGACGTTCGAGGGGCGCACCCCGCAGGCGCTGGTCACGAACGAGCTCATCGAGTTCCACCGCCGGCCCGCGGCGGGCGGTGTAGGCATGACCACGGTCGCGTACTGCGCCGTGCAGCCCGAGGGGCGCACCGAACGCGGTCAGCTGTGGATGCGACCCGAGGTGGTGCCGGGCCTTCGCGAGCTCACCGACGCGATCCATGCCGAGGGTGCGGCGGCGTCGGCGCAGATCGGGCACGCCGGCCCCGTCGCGAACGAGAAGTCGAACGGGCTGCCGGCGCTGGCGCCGTCGACGTCGTTCAGCCCGCTGAGCATGAAGAGGATCCACGCCGCGACCTCCGCCGACATCGCGCGGATCACGCAGGCGCACGCCGACGCCGCGAGATTCGCGATCGAGGGCGGCTTCGACGCCGTGGAGATCCACTTCGGCCACAACTACTTCGCCAGTTCGTTCCTCAGCCCCAAGCTGAACAAGCGCAAGGACAACTACGGCGGATCGCTCGAGAATCGAGCGCGGATCGTGCGTGAGACGGCCCGCGCCGTCCGCGAGGCCGTCGGCGACCGCATCGCTGTGCTCGCCAAACTCAACATGGACGACGGTGTGCCCGGCGGGTTCTGGGTGGACGAGGCGATCCAGGTGGCGCAGTGGCTCGAGGCCGACGGCAGCCTCGATGCACTCGAGTTGACCATGGGCAGTTCGCTGCTCAACCCGATGTACCTGTTCAAGGGCGACGCCCCGGTCCGCGACTTCGCCAACGCGATGCCGCAGCCGGTCAAGCTCGGCGTGCAGTTGGTGGGCAAGGCGTTCATCAAGACCTACCCCTACGAGCCGCTGTTCATGCTCGAGGAGGCCCGGCAGATCCGCGCTGCCGTGAAGATGCCGCTGGTGCTGCTCGGCGGCGTCACCGACAAGGCCGGCATGGACACGGCGATGGACGAGGGGTTCGAGTTCGTCGCGATGGCCCGCGCGCTGCTGCGCGAACCCGACCTGATCAACCGGATCCAGGCCGAGTCCCGCACCAAGTCGCTGTGCATCCACTGCAACAAGTGCATGCCGACGATCTTCTCGGGCGCCCGCTGCGTCCTGGTCGACCGGGGGCCGGTGCGCATCGGAGGCTGACGCGGACGCGTCCTAGATGCAGTCCCACGCGAATTCGATCGCCTCGCGGACGTCGTCGGCCCAGTCCGCCCAGACCTGCTCGGCGGTGAGGGCGCCGGCGACGCTGCAGAGGGAATCGGTTGCGGCGCGGACGATGTCGAGTACGAGGTGGAACTGGTAGCCGCCGACGGTTGCGAGATGTGCGTAGTCGGTGTGGTGCGGCGAACCGTGCAGCGAAGTCGTGTCGAGCGGTCCGCCGTCCCGGCTGGTCGCGGCGCCCAGCGTGGCGAGTTCGATCACCCGGGCGATCGCCCGCGGCGGCTCTCCCGGTGCGAGGGGGGCGGGCGCGGTTACCACGTTCGTCGCCGATTCGAACGGCGCGGGCAGGCCGAGGTCGACGCCGTCGGTTGCGGCCGCAGCGGTGAATCGCGCGCGGGCGTGTGCCGACGTGGCGGCCAGCTGCCGGGCGACGTCGTCGCCGGCGGCCGATGCGAGGGCTGCGAGGACCCGGAGGCGGTCCGCCGTCGATCCGAGGAGCGTCCAGGCGGTGCTCATGCGCCCCGATTCGACGAGGGCGGCTGCGTCCAGCAGGGTGGACAGAATCTCCTCGTACTGCGCGATGGCGGCGATCAGGCGCAGGCCGGGGCTGTCGGACCAGTGGGGGTCGCTCGCCGCGTCCCGGCGCTCGGCTGCTCGGGTGGCGTCCAGGTCGGGGGCCAGACAGGCCTGCACGGTGACGACGACCTCACGCATGAGGGCGGCCTGGTTCGAGAGTTCGAGTCCCTCCGGATCGTCCAGGAAATGGCTGCGCGTGCAGTTCGCGACGAGATCGCGCAGAAGAGCGTGGACGGATGGCGTGGCGACTACGGACAATTCTCCCCCTCGGGCGAGTGCGAATTGATGGTGTCGAATCCGATGATCGCTTGGATCCTGTTCGTAAACATACCGTGATCGAACCGTGATGGTCAACCTCTATGTGGTCCTGACCTGCCCTTTTGGATATTTAAGCCAAATTGTCGTTTGGTACTAATTGGTGCTGAATATCCGATTTATCCGAAAAGAAAGGCCCCACCCCGCAGTGGGGAGGGGCCTTTCGGCAGGGCGCCACGCTATCCGCGCAGCAGTTTCTCGAGTGCGTCGATGACGGACGGGTCCTCGATGGTCGACGGCACGGTGTACTCGTCGTTGTCCGCGATCTGCCGCATCGTCTTGCGCAGGATCTTGCCCGATCGCGTCTTCGGAAGGGCCTGCACGACGGTGACGTCGCGGAACGTGGCGACCGCGCCGATCTGTTCCCGGACCATCGCGATCAGTTCCTTGCGCAGAACGTCGTCCTCGATCTCCGCGCCGGCCTTGAGGACCACGTAGCCGCTCGGACGCTGGCCCTTGAGTTCGTCGTGGATGCCGATCACCGCGCACTCGGCGACCGCGGGATGCGACGCGACGACCGCCTCCATGCTGCCGGTCGAAAGGCGGTGTCCGGCAACGTTGATGACGTCGTCGCTGCGTCCGAGTACGAACACGTAGCCGTCCTCGTCGATGTAGCCGGAGTCGCCGGTGAGGTAGTAGCCGTCGAACGTCGACAGGTACGACTTCGTGTAGCGATCCTCGTCGCGCCACAGCCCCGCCAGGGTGCCGGGCGGCAGCGGCAGCGCGATCACGATGTTGCCCTCCGTGCCCGCCCCGACCGGAGAACCCTCGCCGTCGACGATGCCGACGCGGTAACCGGGCACGGGGACCGTGGGGGAGCCGGCCTTGATCGGCATCGGTTCCAGCCCACGCAGATTCGCACAGATGGCCCAGCCCGTCTCGGTCTGCCACCAGTGGTCGATCACCGGGACGCCGAGCTTCTCGGTGGCCCACACGTAGGTGTCGGGATCGAGGCGCTCGCCGGCGGCGAACAGCGTCGTCATCGACGAGATGTCGTACTTGGCGAGTTCGGCGGCCTCCGGGTCCGCCTTGCGGATCGCGCGGATCGCGGTGGGTGCGGTGAACAACGCGGAGACGTTGTGCTCCTGGATCACTCGCCAGAACGCACCGGCGTCGGGGGTGCCCACCGGCTTGCCCTCGTACATCACGGTGGTCGCGCCCGCCAGCAACGGCGCGTACACGATGTAGGAGTGGCCGACGACCCAGCCGACGTCCGACGCGGTCCACATGACCTGGCCGGGGCCGAGGTCGTAGATGTCGCGCATCGACCAGGTCAACGCCACGGCGTGGCCACCGTTGTCGCGGACCACACCCTTCGGCTTCCCGGTGGTGCCCGACGTGTAGAGGATGTACAGGGGGTCGGTCGCGGCCACCGAGACGGGGGCGGCGTCCTTCGCGTCGGCGGCCAGCTCGTCCCAGTCGAACCACGCGGCGCCCCGGTCGCGGAAGTCGCCTGCGGACCCGGGCACGGCCTCGCGGTTCTTCACGATCACGGTGTGCGGCGGGTGCGCCGACATGTCCAGCGCCTGGTCGACCATCGGCAGGTACTCGATGGTGCGGCCCGGCTCGAGGCCCCCGGACGCGGTGACCAGGACGACGGGCTGTGCGTCGTCGATGCGGGTCGCGAGCTCCTTGGCGGCGAAGCCGCCGAACACCACCGAGTGCACGGCACCGATCCGGGCGCACGCGAGCATCGCGATCGCGGCCTCGGGGATCATCGGCATGTAGATCACGACGCGGTCGCCGGCCACGACGCCCTGCTCGGACAGCACGCCCGCGAATCGGGCCACCTCCGCGAGCAGCTCGGCGTACGTGTACGTCCGCTGCGCCGGGACCATCGCCGAGTCCCAGATCAGTGCCGCCTGATCACCGCGGCCGTCGCGCACGTGCCGGTCGAGCGCGTTGAAGCACGTGTTGAGCGTGGCGTCCGGGAACCAGCGGTACATCGGGGCGTTCGAGTCGTCCAGGGCGCGTGTCGGCGCCGTGTCCCACTCGACGGCCTCGGCGGCCGCGAGCCAGTAGCCGTCGGGGTCCTCCACGCTCCGACGGAAGGCCTCGGCGTAGGCGCCGGATGCGTGCTCGGCGGTGCTCATCGATTCGTGTCCTCTCGGGTCCTGACACTGCGTCGGGGACGCACGCGTGAGTGTGCAGCTGTGATGCACACAACACCCTATTGGACGGCCGGGAGATCGCCCGCGCAGCGGACCGTCCGCCGCGCGTCCGTGCGGTGGATGGTGCCCGACGGTCGATGAACGGCGGCTATCTGCTCCGGGCGTGGTTACCGCGGAGTAGCCGGTAGTGCGCGCGGGTGTCCGGGTCGAGGTGTTCGGTGGCGTAACCGAGCGCGGTGGCGCCCATCTGCGGGGCGTGCCGGTCGAGGAAACCGAGCAGCAGCGCCCGGTCCACCCGTTTGCCGACCTCGCGCAGCATCCAACCGGTCGCCTTCTGCGTGAGGTCGCGCCGGTCGCTCAGGACCTGCGCCGCCAGATCGAGCGTCGTGGACGCGTCGCCGCGCCGGATGAACCCGAACGTCGTGACCAGCGCGACCCGGCGCCGCCACAGGTCGTCGTCGGTGCCGAGCTCGAACACGACGTCCCGGGGCCGGTCGTACAGCCAGTCGCCGAGGATGGGGTGGGCCGACTGGTCCACCAGGTCCCAGTTGTTCACCCGTCCCCGCAGGACGGTCGCGAGGTAGTGGTCGGCGATGCGCTCACGGGCGCCGTCGTCGCGACCCCGTGGCCGGCTGACCGCGGCGAACTGTTCGACGAGGATCAGCAGGCCGGCGAGCCGGTGTTCGTGGACGGGGCTGTCGAGCAGCGCGTCGACACCGTCGGCCGACAACGACGTGAACCGCTTGGCCACGGCACGGGTCGCGGGCACCCGGACACCGATGAAGACGTCGCCCTCGCCGTACTCGCCCGGCCCCGTCTTGAAGAACCGGGCGAGCTGTCGGGCGTCGTCGGGGTCGGCGACTTCCGCCAGCGCGGCGATCACCGCGTCCGCGGCGCCTGTCCGCGTCACGAGGCGGTCTCGTCGACGGCGAAGTCCTCTGGCGCGCTGAGTTGTTCGACGAGATTCAGGGCGACGTCGCGCAAGCGTGTGTTGGTCGTCTGCGACTGCTTGCGCAGCAATTGGAAGGCCTGGTGCGCGTCGATCCGGTGGAGGGCCATCAGCATGCCCTTCGCCTGCTCGATCGGTGCCCGGGTCTCCAGCGCGCGTTGCAGCGCGTCCGCGGCGTCGCGCGCGGACTTGAAGCGCGCGAACTCGCCGATCGCCCGGGACACGGTGCCGGTGAGCAGTTCGAGGACGTCGGCGTCCACCTCGTCGAAGGCCGACGGTCCACGGCCGTAGAGGTTGAGCGCGCCCAGGGTGTGGTCGTCGACGAACAGGGGAGCGGCCAGAAAGCTGCGAATCCCCTCCGCCCGAGCTGATTCCGTGAACGCCGGCCAAAGATCGGTCGCCTCGTCGAGGTCCACCAGGACCGTCTCTCGGGTCCGCGACGCCTGCAGGCACGGCCCTTCGCCGGCGGCGTACTGCTCGTGATCCACCCGCAGGGTGCGCCCGTCGGTGTAGGCGGCGGTGTAGGTGCGTCCACCGAAGTCGACCGTCACACCGGTGCAATCGGCGTTGTCGATCACCTGGTGCGCCACCTCCGTCACTCGCTGCAGGACATTCGCCAGATCGTCCTCGTCGGTGATGCTCTCGCCGAGCGACACGAGCAGGGATGCGAGTGCGGTGGGGGACAGATCGGACTGTTCCGCGACAGCGACGACGTCGGCGGCACTCGGCCGCGTGCCCGCCTTCGTTCCGTCCGTCTTCGTGCTGTTCGTTCTGTTCCTCGTGTCGTCCGGTGTTCGCCCGTCCGTCAGTGGGTCAATGTGCACCATGGTGCCGGCCTCCTCCTGTGCGCCGCCCGTGCCACGGAATCATCGCCACTCTTCCAGCAGAACGGCCAGCGTCGCCGCCGCGCGCCGATGTTGACCGCGGGCCGCGTCCGGGCTCAAGCCCAGCACCTTGCCGATCTCAGGAAACGTCATCGATTCCACTTCTCTCATCACCCATGATGCTCGCTGTCGCAGCGGGAGTTGCCGCAATGCGCCGTCGAGGGCGTTGAGGAACGCGTTGCTCGACACCACCGTCGCCGGTTCGTGCCTGCGCTGATCGGGGATCGTGTGGAGGATTTCGTCGTCGACGACGTCGGGTCGACGCCGGCGGTGCAAGTCGAGGACCTTGCGGGTGCAGATCGCGAACAGCCAGGTCCGGATCGACGCGTCGCCGCGGAACGAGGACAGCTGATTCCAGGCGGCGATGAAGGTCTCCTGGACGATGTCCTCGGCGGCGTCGTCGTCGGGCGCCAGTGGCCGGCAGTATCTGCGCAGCTCGAGGCCGTAGCGCTCGACGAATCCGGCGAAGGTTCCGTCGGGGTGGCCGTCCTGGCCCAAGACATGGTCGGGCGCCGTCGGCCCGTCCACGGCCTGTTCGGTCACTGAATACACTCCTCCCGTCGAAGCCGTCGCGGGAGTGAGGCACGCCGACTTTACCCCGATCGGACGCACCGACCGTCAAACCGCAGGCAGCACCACCCGCCGCCGGAAATGTGTGACAGATCACAGTCGGCCGGTGTTCGGTTCGGTCGCTTCGGAACGTCTAACGGAGTGGGAGAGCAGGTACACCGCGTAGGTTGTCCGTGAGAAGGTGAGAGCGTTGGGAAAAGTCCGATAAGCGCGCGAATCGATCAGTTGCGCAGCATCGTTCGAGGGGTCGGTGTCGCGCGTGCGGACGACCTGGGCTTCGCTCTGCCGAGGCAGCGACGGGCGGTCCCGTCGTGCCGCTGACTCGTGAGCACACCGAACGGTACGCGGATGCCCTCGTGGCGATGGCCACGGCGACGCAGCGTCCTGCCAACATCGTCAACCTGGGCGGCACGTACGCCATTCGCGTCGAGTTCGAGCTGGGCCGGTACCTGCTCGCCACCAACGCCGGCGGGGATCTCGCCACGACGGCCGACGGCGGTCCCGGCACGTGGACGGTGAAGTTCTTCGGCAGCGCCGATGTGCCGCTCGCCTCCGCGGACCGGGAGTGGCTCGTCGACGCGTTCGACGCCGTGGTCGGCGAACTCCGGGCGTCGAAGTGGTGGCGAGAGGACGGCACCACCTACGGCGAGTTCGCGCCGTCGACCTGCTGACGTCCGTTCCGTACGGTGAAGGCCATGACGTCGCTCATCGCCGAGGATCTGCTGCTGCTCCTACTCGACGACGAGTCGGGCGACCCGCTCGTCGACGGCACCCGGCTGCCTCGGGTGCTGGCCGGTGCGGTGCTGCTCGAGCTGGCGCTCGACGGGTACGTGACGCCCGCGGACCAGGGTGAGGACGTCGAGCGAGGCCGGTTCGCGGTACGGCGGGCGGAGGCACCCGCCGACCCGATCCTCGCGCGCGCTCTCGGCGTAGTCGCGGACGCCCGGCGTCCGATGAAACCGGAAGCGGCGATCGAGAAGCTCGACTCCGAGGTTCGGGCCGCGGTGTTCGAGCGGGTGATCGACCGCGGGTGGGTTCGCGAGAGCCGACGCAAGGTACTCGGGATCTTCCCGTCCAAGGTCTGGCCGCCCGTCGACGAGAGCCACGAGCGAGGGGTGCGTCACGAACTGTCCGGGGTGCTGGTCGAGGGCCTCGATCCGACGCCCCGTGCCGCGGCACTGATCTCCCTGCTGTCCGCGGTGGACGCTGCGGCGAAGGTGTTTCCCGACACCGACCGCAAGATGATCCGCAAGCGCGCCAAGGAGATCGCCGACGGCGAATGGGCGGGCGCGGCGGTCCGCAAGGCAGTCGACGCGATCAACAGCGCCGTCTTCGTGGCGGTCATGGTGCCGGCGATGGCTGCCGGATCGTCCTGAGGGTCCCCGGCCGAATGTCACATGCGTTCACTCGAACCGAACGCATGTGACATTCGGTCGAAGGGGGAGTTCAGATCCGCACCAGCATCTTCCCGATGTTGCCGCCGCGCATCAGCTGGAGGAAGGCGTCGACCGCGTTGTCGATGCCGTCGACGATCGTCTCGTCGAACACGACGTCGCCCGACGCCAACCAGGGCCCCATCTTGGCGGCGAACTCGGGGAAGAAGTGGGTGTAGTTGCCGAGTGTGAATCCCTGCAGCGTCAGCCCGCGGGTGATGATGTTCGCCATGTTGTCGGGACCCGGCGTGCGCTCGGTCGCGTTGTAGTCGGCGATGGCGCCGCACAACGCTGCCCGGCCACCGTCCCTCATCACGTCCAGCGCGGCCTCGAGATGGTCTCCGCCGACGTTGTCGAAGTAGACGTCGATGCCGTCTCCGGCGATCTCCCGCAACTGCTTCCGCACCGGTTCCCGCTTGTAGTCGAACGCCACGCTGTAGCCGTAGCGCTCGATGAGCAGCTCCACCTTCTCGGCCGACCCCGCCGAGCCGATGATCCGGGCGGCCCCCTCCAACCGGGCGATCTGTCCGGCGGCGGTGCCGACGGCGCCCGCGGCACCGGAGATGAACACGGACTCGCCCGGCTTCAGGTGCGCGATGTGCATCAGCCCGACGTAGGCGGTGAGCCCCGTGAGGCCGAGGATGCCGAGGTACGCGGACACCGGTACGCCCGGAATCTCCTCCACCACACGGAAGCCCGAGGCGTCACCCTGTGCCACGTCGCGCCAGCCGAGATCGTGCACGACGACGGCACCGACGGGGTGGGAGGGGGAGGTGGACTCGACGATTCGGCCCACCGCGCCGCCGGTCATGGTCTCGTTCAGCGCAAACGGAGGCACGTAGGACTTCACGTCGTTCATCCGGCCGCGCATGTACGGGTCGACGGAGAGGAACTCGTTGGCCACCCGCACCTGGTTGGGTGCGAGGTCCGGCAGCTCCACGGTGGTAGTCCGGAAGTTGTCGAGCGTGGGCCACCCGACCGGGCGGGCGATGAGCTGGATCTGCGTGCTGGTCGACATGGATCGGTCCCTTCGTGGGTGTGCGGGGTCAGAGAATCAGTCCGAGTGCGAGGAGGACGACGGTGACGAGGGGGAGCGTCCCCTGAGCGATCGCGGCACGGGCCTTGTCCGGCGACGAGAGCAGCAGGACCAGTGCTGCGAGCAGCATCGATCCGGTGCCGGCGAACACGAGCGCCGAACCCACTGCGGTCGCGCCGATCAGGACTGCGACGATGCCGGCAGCCGTGACGATCGCCAGGAAAAGGTTGTAGAAGCCCTGGTTGAACGCGAGTTCCCGGGTTGCGGCGGCCTCCTCGGCGCTGGTGCCGAACGTCGCGCGGGTGCGCGGGGCGGTCCAGCGCAGCGACTCGAGGAAGAAGATGTAGACATGCAGCGCGCCGGCGAGTGCGGCGAAGATCAGACCCGCGACGACCATGGTCACTCTCCTTATTTTGAACTGATCGTTTCAATATATACTGCAATGGTCGTTCCGCAACGGGAAGTGAGGGTCGTCATGCCGCGGGTGCAGGAGTTCGACACCGACACCGTCGTCGCTCTGGCGCGGGACCTCTTCTGGGACAAGGGGTTCGAGGCCACCTCGGTTCCGGACCTCGAACGCGTGACAGGGTTGAACCGGTCGAGCCTGTACAACGCGTTCGGTAGCAAACGGGGTCTCTTCGATGCCGCCGTGCAGGACTACCTGGACCGCGTGGTCCGCCCGCGACTGCGGATCCTGACCCACGAGCCCACCGTGCCCGACGCGGCCTCCCGGTACTACCGCGGTGTCGTGGAGGCCATCGAGTCCCTGCCGGACGACTACCCCGGGCGCGGGTGCCTGCTTCTCAACAGCGCGGCCGGATTCGCTGCGCACGACGACGCCCAGCGGGCGGTGGTCGACGCCTACCGATCGGAGCTGGCGGCGGCGCTGGCGCACGCGCTGCGCGCCCTCGACCCCGAGGCCTCCGCCGACCGGATCGTCCATCGCACCCGTCTCCTGACGTCGCTGTCGATCAGTGCGCTGCTGCTGTCCCGGGTCAATCGGGACGAGGCCGCGGCGCTCGCGCGAACCGCGCTGGAGCAGTTGGCGGAGTGGTCCGCCGCCCGGAATCGGCGAACCACCGCGTAGTCACGCCCCGGTAACGGGGGCGACCCGTCGTTCAGTCCGCGGGCAGTCCCAGCGTGCGGTAGCGCCCGAGTCGAGCGGACATCCGATCGTCGCCGGGGACCCCGCGCAGGGAGACGAGTTCGCGGGCGATGGCGGCGCCGACGCGCCGGGAGAACTCGACCGGCTCGATCGCCGCGTCGGGCCTTTCGGGAACGACTGCGTCGACGACACCGTCGCGTAGCAGGTCGAGCGACCGGATGCCCTGCGCCGCCGCCATTGCGGGTGCGTGGGTGACGTCGCGGTGCACGATGGCACTCGCCCCCTCCGGTGGAAGCGGTGCGAGCCAGCCGTTCTGGGCGGCGAGGACGCGGTCGGCGGGCAGTAGCGCGAGAGCGCCGCCGCCGGTGCCCTGACCGAGCAGCACCGACACGGTGGGCGTGCGCAGCGTCACGAGATCGGAGATGCAGCGCGCGATCTCGGGGGCCAGGCCCCGCTCCTCGGCCTCCTTGGACAGAGCCGCGCCGAGGGTGTCGATCACGAGCACCAGCGGTAGCCGCAGTTCGGCCGCCATCCGCATACCGCGGCGGGCCTCCCGCAGCGCTGCCGGCCCCATCGTGTTGAGCGCCGACTGGCCCGCGCGATCCTGACCGAACAGCACGCACGGCTGACCGTGGAACCGGGCCAGCGACAGCAGCACGGTCGAGTCCACCTCGCCCTGGCCGGTGCCGCTGAGGGGCACCCGGGTGGACGACGCGTGCCGGACGAGCTCGCGCACACCCGGACGGTCGTCGCGCCGCGACGTGATGACCGACTGCCACGCCGGGACGTCCGGAATGTCCTGGGAGTCGGCCGGTTCGGGAATCGTGTGGTCGTCACCCGGCGAGTCGACGAGCACGTGCAGGGCGCGGTCGACGAGGTCACGCAGTTGGGTCGTCGACGCCACTCCGTCGATCACACCGTTGCGGTACAGGTTCTCCGACGTCTGCACGCCCTCCGGGAACTTCTCGCCGTAGAGGGCCTCGTACACACGCGGGCCGAGGAAGCCGACGAGCGCGCCGGGTTCGGCGATGGTGACGTGACCGAGCGACCCCCACGATGCGAACACCCCACCGGTGGTGGGATTGCGCAGGTACACCAGGTACGGCAGGTGAGCGGACTTGTGGGCGGCGATCGCGGCCGCGATCTTCACCATCTGCACGAAGGCGACCGTGCCCTCCTGCATGCGGGTGCCGCCCGAGGTGGGCGACGCGAGCAGCGGGAGACCCTCGGTGGTGGCGCGCTCGATCGCGGTGACGATCCGTTCCGCTGCGGCCACGCCGATGGAGCCGGCGAGGAACGAGAACTCGCACGCGATCACGGCCACGCGGCGCCCGCCGAGCAGTGCGGTCCCGGTGAGCACGGACTCGTCGGCGCCCGACTTCTCGGCTGCCGCATCGAGTTCGGCCCGGTACTTCGGGTCGGGATCGATCTCGAGCGGTGCGGTGTCCCACGATTCGAAGCTGTCGGCGTCGAATACCTGGCCGATCAGTTCGCGAGCCGAAACCTTGTTCGCGGGCACGGGCCTTCCTCCACTTCTCTACGGAACGGCCGCCGTCGTCCGGAGACGACGGCGGCCGGCACAGCTCCAGCCTAGTTACCGCGCGAGTGCCTCACGCCACGAGACCGTCTTGCCCATCCGCAGGATCGAGCGCTGGTAGATGCGGGCGGCGATCGCGGACATCGCGACGGTGACGATCAGCATGAGCACGACCGTGGCGGCGATCTGGGTGGCGCTCGCGACACCGGCCGCGATGCGCAGCGGCATGAGGATCGCCGAGAACGGCGGAATCCAACTGAGCACGTTGGACAGTGTGCCTTCCGGGTTCTGCACGGCGCTGAACGCGGCGAAGAACATCGCCATGATCAGGATGGTCAACGGCATCGCGGTGGAGTTGACGTCCTCCTGACGCGAGACCATCGAACCTGTTGCGGCATAGAGCACCGCGAAGAACGCGAAGCCGAGAACGAACCAGCCCAGCGTGCCGAGCAGGGTGCCCCAGGCGGTGCCGCCGAGGGTGAGGACCCCGGTCGCGACGCCCGCGCCGACACCCACGACGCCGTACACCGTCAACTGTGCGAGACCGACGGCGCCGATGCCGATCACCTTGCCCCACAGCAACTGCAGCGGACGCAGGGTCGACAGCAGCAGTTCGACGACGCGGGACGACTTCTCCTCGACCACGCCCATCGCGACGTACATGCCGAACGCGAGGATCTGCATGTACAACAGGACCACCACCGCCGTGGACAGCGCGATGTGCTGTCCACGTTCGGGGTCCGGAGGATCGATGGCGTCGACGGTGACGACTGCCGACGCGGTGTTCTCGGCCAGTTGCGCGGCGTCGACGCCCTGGGCGGCCAGCGCGGCGCTCTGGGCCTCGGCGGCCACCGCACCGTCGAGCACGACGCGCAGCGAGGAGTCGATCTCGGACTTCGTGATCGCGGTGACCGCGCCCCCGCTGCCCGGCACGACGGCGACGTCGAGGTCACCGTCCTCGACCTGCGTGCGGGCGGTCTGCTCGTCGCCGATCCCGGTCACCTCGACGGGGTTGCCGGCCGCGTCGCCGGTCGCGACCAGTGCCGCACTCAGCGACTGGTCGCCGACGAGCCCCACCTTCGAGCGGGACTCGTCGTCCTTGCCGGAGAAGATCGATGCGGCGACGATGCCGCCGATGATCGCGATCAGGACGATCACGTTGCTGACCAGGAAGCTCTTCTTCTGCACCTGGGTCAGGAATTCGCGCCGGGCCACCAGTGCGATGGCGCGGCTCGGGTTCAGTCCGCTGCGTTCGCTCACGCGGACACCACCTCTCGGAACAGTTCGGTCAGGGACGGCTTGCGGACCGCGAACTCGTGGACGGGTCCGGTCTTCAGAGCGGCATGCAGGACGGCCTGGTCGTCGGCCCCCGCACCGAGTGCCAACACCGTGCGGCCGTCGGCGTGGCTGACGGTCGTCACCCCGAACAGGTGGTCGGCCCACCCGGACGGTGCGGCGGGTGCGTGGACGTCGAGGAGCACGTCGCCGCTGCCACGGAGTTCGTCGACGGTGCCGATCGAGTTCATCCGCCCGTTCGCGATGATCCCGACCCGGTCGCACAGCCGCTGCACCAGGTCGAGCTGATGGCTCGAGAAGATCACGGGCACACCCGAGTTCGCCTTCTCCACCAGAACGTCGCTCATGACGTCGACGGCCACCGGATCCAGGCCCGAGAACGGCTCGTCGAGGATCAGGACGGCAGGGTCGTGGACCAGCGCGGCGGCGAGCTGCACGCGCTGCTGGTTACCCAGACTGAGCGCGTCGACGGCGTCGTTCACGCGTGCGGCGATGCCGAGACGCTCGGTCCACCGGCTCGCGGCGTCGGCCGCCTCGGCCCGCGAAAGACCATGCAGCTCGGCCAGGTAGGTGAGCTGACGACCCACCTTCATCTTCGGATACAGGCCGCGCTCCTCGGGCATGTAGCCGATCGAGCGGCGGACCTCGAGGTCCACGGGCTTGCCACCGAGACGCACCTCGCCGCGGTCGGCGGCGAGCACACCGAGAGCGATCCGCATCGCGGTGGTCTTGCCGGCCCCGTTGCTGCCGACGAAGCCGAAGATTTCGCCGGGACGGACGTCGAAACTCAGGCTCTCGAGCGCGACGACGTCGCCGTAGCGTTTGGCTATTCCGTCGAAGGTGAGGGTCTGGCCGGTCATGTGGTCTCCTCGTGGTCGTCGGGTTCGGGGTCGGGGCGCGTCCACGCCAGGATCATCGCCGGCGAACACGCGCCGGCTATCAGCGTGGTGAGGACGAAGAGTCCGGCGGAGTAGGTGAGATTGGATCGGTCGATGTCGAGGTCCAGTGAGCCGGCGACGATCAGGAACATCGCCGGGACGAAGGTCAGGACCTGGGTGACCGTGAGGCCGATCGAGCGGGCGCTGTCGCGCTGCTGGACCTCCCATTCGTCGAGCGCATGGCGAGGCGCATCGCCCTGGCGTCCCGAGACGATCTGCAGCGCCGTCCAGACCGCCATGAAGGCGAGGCAGGCGGGCAGCCACAACAGCGGGCCGACGCGCATGTTCGTCAGGCAGATCGCGCCGACGGCGAGCATGCATCCCAGAATCACCGCCAGGGTGACGACGAGGATGCGCCGTCTCGACCGGGTTCGCCAACCCGGTAGCCAGTGCTTGAACTGCTCCTCGTTCTTCAGGAACCGCCGGGTGCGGAAATCCTGGTACCGCTCGAGCAAGCCGGGGTCAGCCATGGTCGTCGCCTCCTCGTGATCGGTCGGCTCGGTACAACTCGGCGCTGATCGGCCCGAACTCGGTTCGGGAGAAGACCGCCTCCACTGGGAGATCGAAGACCGTGCAGATTCGCAGCGCGAGGTCGAGGCTGGGGTAGTGGTCCCCCCGCTCGAGTGCGCCGACCGTCTGCGGGTTGACCTCGATCAGCTCGGCGAGCTGCGCGCGGGTCATCTTGCGTTCGGCGCGCAGCACGGCGATGCGATTGAAGATGGGGAGACTCGCCCCACGTCGCACCGGACTCATGCAACACATCGTTGGGAAAACCTAACGATGTGTCAAATCGAGACAACGGTCCACGGGCTCCGATCTCCGGTGGGTACGACTGCCTGTAGTAACCTCTGGGCATGCGGATCGGCCCAGGTGAGGAGCTCGCACGCCAGGTGCGTGGCCTCGCTGTCGCTGCATCCGTCGTCACGCTCGCGATCGGCGCGCACGGACTGGCCGGAGGCGGCGCACCGCGGGGGTCGACGTTCCTTCTGCTCGGCGGTGTCGCCGCGGTCCTGGCTGCCGCGGTGATCGCGGTTCCCGCGCTCGCCACCCGACGTCGATGGCTCGTTCCCGTCCTCGCGACCGGCCAGGTGCTCTCGCACTCCGCGCTCTCACTCGGTGATGCGCACGGCGCGATGCACTCGGGTTCGCATTCGACGACGCCGATGCTGCTCGCCCACTCGGTCGCAGTCGTCGCGTGCGCCGTACTCATCGCGGGCGCCGAACTCGTCGGTCCCCGCGCCGCCGCCGCGCTGCGCCGGATCCTGCCCAGCATCGTCGCGGTCCTCCCGGTCCGTCTGGAACCGGCGTTGCCGCACGTCGTCGACGACATCCGCCCAGCGCGCTCGCTCGTGGCGGTAGGGCCCATCGCGCGCCGCGGCCCACCCGTCCGCGCCTGACCTCTCTCACTCACCGCGTCCCCGGCCTTCTCTCCGGCGACGCGCGTCCCCTCACACCCTGCGGGTTGCGCGCCCGTCGTCGGTTGCTGCGCGCCCGCATTCGAAAGGCACACGTACATGAAGGCATTCACCCGCGCCCGCACCCTTGCGATCGGCGTGACCGCGGCAACGGCACTCGTCCTCACCGGCTGCAGCAACTCCGAGGAATCCGGTTCGACGACCGACACCTCGGCGATCTCGTTCGAGGATTCCTGGGTCAAGGCGGCCGACTCCGGCATGACTGCGATGTTCGGAACGATCGTCAACGACTCGGATTCCGACGTCACCCTGACGTCCGTCACCACCGGCGTCTCGCCCCGGGTCGAACTGCACGAGATGGCTCCCGACGGCACCGGTGCGATGAAGATGCGCGAGAAGGACGGCGGGGTGGTCGTCCAGGCGAACAGCTCGTACGAGTTGGCGCCGGGCGGTGACCACATCATGCTGTTCGATCTGCCCGCGCCGGTCCGGGCCGGCAGCGACGTCCCGTTCACGTTCACGTTCGCCGACGGCGCGACGGCACAGTTCACCGCGCAGGTCCGCGACTTCACCGGCGCCCGCGAGGACTACGGCGACGGTGCATCGCACGGCGAGACGCCGGGCGGGATGGACGGCGCGATGCAGGACCACGGCCAGGGCGAGGCGCACGGTGGCTGACCTCAGCCGTCGTCAACTGTTCGGGGTCGGTGCCGCCGCTGCCGTCGGCGGCGTCGGCCTCGGTCTGGGCGCCGGCACCGTCGCCGCGCGTCCCGCGAAGGCCGACGTCGTCGCGGAGACCGTCCCGTTCCACGGGGAACACCAGGCCGGGATCGAGACCACGCCACAGGCTCATGCCACGTTCGTGGGCCTCGACGTGCGTCCCGGCACCGACCGGGCCGCGCTCGTGCGGCTGATGCGGGTGTGGACCGACGACGCCGCGCGTCTCACCGAGGGGCGCGGCGCCCTCGCCGACACCGAACCGGACCTCGCGACAGCACCGGCGCGGCTCACCGTCACGGTCGGTTTCGGACCGGGCGCGTTCCGTGCCGCGGCGGTCGAGGACAAGCGGCCGTCCTGGTGCAAGCCGTTGCCGCCGTTCGAGATCGACAAGCTCGAGGACCGCTGGAACGGCGGTGACCTCCTGCTGCACGTCGGCTCGGACGACCCTGTCACCGTGGCGCACGCATTGCGGGTGCTGCTCAAGGCCGCGCGGGGCACCGCGACGGTGCGTTGGGTCCAGCGCGGTTTCCGTCGGGCCCGGGGCAGCGAACCCGAGGGCACCACGATGCGGAACCTCATGGGGCAGGTCGACGGCACCGTCAACCCGGCGTCCGGCAGCGACGACTTCGCGCAAGTGGTGTGGAACGACGGCGCCGAGCAGCCGTGGTTCGCGGGTGGGACGTCGGTGGTGATCCGGCGGATCCACCTCGACCTGGACGGGTGGGACGAACTCGACCAGCCCGGACGGGACGAGGTGATGGGCCGGCGGATGTCCGACGGCGCGCCGTTGACCGGTGAATCCGAGCACGACGCACCGGATTTCGACGCCACCGGCCGCGGCGGTTTGAAGATCATCCCCGAGTTCTCGCACATCGCGCGAGCCCGCCCGATGGCGCCGCGGGAGCGTTTCCACCGCCGGGCGTACAACTACGACGAGGCCCCCGACGGCATCGGAGTGTCCGACTCGGGGCTGATCTTCGTCGCCTACCAGGCCGACGTCGACGCCCAGTACCTGCCGGTCCAGCAGCGGTTGGCGGAGGCCGACATGTTCAACCAGTGGTCGACGCCGATCGGCTCGGCGGTGTTCGCGATCCTCCCGGGGTGCCGGAAGGGCGAGTACCTGGGGCAGGGTCTGCTCGCCTAGGCGACTTCGTCGCCCGTGCGCCTTTTTGGTGGTTCCAGCTACCGAAAAGGCGCACGGGCGCGAAGCGCCTACTCCTCCGTCAGCCCGCCACCGTCCATGTGCCAGCGCCGGGTGTGCCGCATGGTGCCCAGCATCCGACGGTCGTGGGTGACCAACAGCAGCGTGCCGGTGAACGATTCCATCGCCTGCTCGAGCTGCTCGATCGCGGGCAGGTCGAGGTGGTTGGTGGGCTCGTCGAGGACCAGCAGATTGACCCCACGGGCCTGCAGCAGCGCCAGCGCCGCGCGGGTGCGTTCGCCCGGCGACAGCGACGCCGCGGACCGCAGCACATGGTGACCCTTGAGTCCGAACTTCGCCAACAGCGTGCGGACGTCCGCCTCGGGCCAGTCGGGGACCTGTGCGCCGAATGCGTCGGCCAGCGGCTCGTCGCGTTCGAAAAGTCCACGCGCCTGGTCGATCTCGCCCACCGCGACACCCGAGCCGAGGGTTGCGGTGCCCTCGTCGGGTGGCAGCTTCCCGAGCAGGACCTTCAACAGCGTCGACTTGCCGGACCCGTTCGGGCCGGTCACGAGAATTCGGTCACCCCAGTCGATCTGTGCGGTGACGGGACCGAACGTGAACGCGTCGCGGCGGACCACGGCACCGCTGAGCGTGGCCACGACCGCGCCGCTGCGCGGCGCCGCGGCGATCTCCATCCGCAACTCCCACTCCTTGCGGGGCTCCTCGACCACCTCGAGCCGCTCGATCCGGCGCTGCGTCTGCCGCGCCTTCGCGGCCTGCTTCTCGGTGGACTCGGCGCGTGCCTTGCGGCCCATCTTGTCCGCGTCGCCGCCCTTGGCCTTGCGGCGCGCATTGCGGACGCCGTGCTCGAGCCAGTTGCGCTGCATCTGTGCGCGGTCCTCGAGTGCCGACAGGTTCCCTGCGTACTCGTCGTAGGCCTCGCGCGCGTGCCGCCTGGCCACCTCGCGTTCGGCGAGGTACGACTCGTACCCGCCGTCGTACACCGCGATCTGCTGCTGCGCGAGATCGAGTTCGACGATGCCGGTGACGGTGCGCGCCAGGAACTCCCGATCGTGACTGACCACCACCAGCGCCGTCCGGGTCTCGGCGACGAACTGTTCGAGTTGCTCGAGTCCGGGCAGATCGAGATCGTTGGTCGGCTCGTCGAGCAGCAGGACGTCGTAGCGCGAGAGCAGCAACGACGCCAGGCCCGCCCGTGCGGCCTGTCCACCGGAGAGGTCCGTCATGTGGGCGTCGCCCGTGACGTCGAGACCCAGATCGGCGAGGACCTTCTCGGCACGCTCGGCGAGATCCGCGCCGCCGAGGGCGAGCCACTTGTCGAGGGCGGGGGAGTAGAGGTCCTCCCCGCCGTCCGCGAGCGACTCGGCCGCGGCGTTCATCGCGGTTTCGGCGGCGGTGACGCCGGTTCGTCGGCCGAGGAACTCGAGTACCGTCTCGCCCTCGATCCGGTCGGGTTCCTGCGCGAGGTAGCCGACGGTCGCATCGGGCGGGCTGAGCGTGACGGTGCCCTCGATGTCCGCGTTCCCGACCCCTGCGAGCGTCGTGAGCAGCGTCGACTTCCCGGCGCCGTTCGCGCCGACCAGGCCGATCACGTCGCCGGGCGCGACGGTCAGGTCGAGATCGGAGAAGAGCGTGCGCTCGCCCCGGGATGCGGAGAGGCCGGAGATACGCAGTGTTGCAGTCACGGGTCGATTGTCCCAGGTGGGCATCCGCCCGTGCGATGAGGTTGCGGGCGCCAGAGCTCACGGGATTATGCGAATCGGGCCCGCGGAAAAACGTAACGTATTAACGTGAAACGTAATGGAGACCTCGCCCCGCATCGGTCGACCCCGTGACCCCGGAAAGGATCACGCGGTCCTCGTCGCCGCGCGGCGACTGCTCCGCGAGGTCGGCTATCAGCAGACCACGATCTCGGCGATCGCACGCCGGTCCAACGTGAGCGCCCCGGCGATCTACCGCCGCTGGCCCACGCGGGAGGCGCTCCTCGAGGACGCGGTTCACGGACCGGGCGCGCACAGGCTGCCCGAGGCCACGGACGATCTGCGTGCGGACCTGGCTACATGGGTGCGAGTCTTCCTGTCCCGGTCGGCGAGTCCCGCTGCCCGCGCGGGCGTGCCCGGGCTGCTGGCCGACATTCGCACAGATGCGGATCGTGCGAGGTTGCTCTCGCTGCAGGATCCCGTGCGGGCTGCCTTCACCGCTCGAATCGAGCTCGCAGCGGACCGAGGGGAGATTCCGGGACCGGTGGACGCGGCCACCTTGTTCGAGATCCTCACCGGCACCACGTCGATTCGAGGGCTCACTCAGGGCGGAGCGGGCGCCGACGCGTTCGTGGCCGCCCTCGCCGGCGCGCTCTACGTGCTGGCCGCGCACGGTGACGAACTGGCTGTAGAGGTGAAGGAGAGCGAGTCGTGAAGATCGACGTCCAACTCGACGGACGCCCGGAGAAGGCGGCAGCCCGCGCGCGGGAGCTCGCCGAACTCGGCGTCGACGGTCTGTTCACGTTCGAGGGTCCGCACGACGTGTTCCTCCCGTTGGTATCCGCCGCAGGGGCGGTCGACGCCGACCTCATGACGAACGTCGCGATCGCGTTGCCGCGCAGTCCGATGCACCTCGCGCACACCGCGTACGACCTGCAGACGCTCAGCCGCGGCCGCTTCCGCCTCGGGCTGGGCTCTCAGATCCGGCCGCACATCGAGAAGCGGTACGGTGCCGAGTGGTCGCGTCCGGCCGCCCGGATGCGGGAGATCGTTCTCGCGGTGAAGGCGATCTTCGATGCGTGGGAAGGTAATTCGCGCCTGCGGTTCGAGGGGGAGTTCACCACCCACACGCTGATGCCGCCCACGTTCGACCCCGGACCCAACCCGTACGGTCCGCCCCCGATCTGTCTCGGCGCGCTCGGACCGGTGATGACGCGCACCGCCGCCGAGGTTGCAGACGGGTTGCTCGTCATGCCGTTCAACAGCGTTCGGCACTACCGCGAGCGCACGCTGCCGGCGATCGAGGAGGGGCTCGACCGCGCCGGACGCCACGCCGCGGATCTCGCGATCTACCCGCAGGTGATCGTGGGAACGGGACGCACCCCGGACGAACTGGCCGCGGCGTCGCGCGGCGTGCGGAGCCTGCTCGCCTTCTACGGATCCACGCCCGCCTACCGCCCCGTCCTCGACGTCGAGGGCTGGGGGGACCTGCAACCCGAGCTCAACGCCCTATCCAAGGTCGGCGAGTACGCCGCGATGGCGGAGCTGATCGACGACAAGATGCTCACGACCCTCGCGGTGCACGGCACGCCCGAGGAATGCGCCGCCGAGATCGTCGATCGGTTCGGTGCCTACAGCGACCGCGTGTGCTGCTACTTTCCGGGCTACCCGATTCGGGACGGGCACATCGCCGATCTCGTCGCGGCGGTGCGGGAGCTGACGCCGTGAACGACGTGCTGATCGAGATCGACGGCGGCGTCGCGGTTCTCACGCTCAATCGGCCGGCGGCGCGCAACGCGTTCACCGGTGACATGGGTCGCCGTCTCGGTGACCTGTACGGCGAACTCGACGCCGACGATGCGGTCCGCGCGGTCGTTCTCACCGGCACCCCGCCGGCTTTCTGCGCGGGTGCCGATCTCACTGCGGAGGGCGAGACGTTCGCCTCCCCGACCGACAGCGGCTTCTCCGCGTCCCCGGTGGACCCGGCCGCGTTCGAGATCCGCAAACCGGTGATCGCGGCCGTCAACGGGCACGCGATCGGGATCGGCCTGACTCTCGCGATGCAGGCCGACATCCGCATCGTCGCCGACGACGCGAAGTATGCGATCCCGCAGGTGCGGCGCGGTGTCGTGCCCGACATGATGTCGCACTGGACGGTCGCGCGCGTCGCCGGCTTGGCGGTGGCCGCGGACGTCCTGCTCACCGGGCGCACCTTCGACGGCCTCGAGGCGGTCCGGCTGGGGCTCGCGAGCCGGTCGCTGCCCGCCGACCAGGTTCTGCCCGCCGCGCTCGCCACGGCGCGGGACATCGCCACCAATGTCGCACCGATGTCTGCGGCGCTGAGCAAGCGACTGCTGTGGGACAGCGCACGAAAGGGTTTCGCGCCCCGCGAGGTGGCCGGATACGAGACCGAACTGCACCACCGGGTCATGGGCACCGCGGACGCAGCGGAGGGCGTGCGCGCCTTCCTCGACCGCCGCGACCCCGACTGGACGGCGCGGGTATCCGCCGATTGGAAGGAATTGCCTTGGAAGTGAACGTTTTCGGACCCGACACCACCACCGATGACGTGCTCGTCGGCGTCGACCTGACCGGCCGCACCGCTCTGGTCACCGGAGTGACGAGCGGTCTCGGCGGGGAAACCGCAAGAGCGCTGGCTGCCGCCGGCGCGACGGTGATCCTCGCGGCCCGCAACGGTGACGCCGCCGCGATCGTGGCCGACGGCGTCCGTGAGGCCGTGCCCGGCGCCGAACTGCTCGTCACGGCAATCGATCTGGCCGACCTGTCGAGCGTTCGCGGCGCCGCCGAGAGCCTGGGCGGGCAGCCGATCGACCTGCTGATCAACAACGCCGGTGTGATGTACACGCCGTTCGAGCGCACCGCCGACGGGTTCGAGCTGCAATTCGGCACGAACCACCTGGGTCATTTCCTGCTCACCACGCTGCTGCTGCCGAACCTGATCGCTGCGGCAGGCGGGGCCGGGACCCCGTCCAGGGTGGTCACCGTGTCGTCGGATGCGCATCGCGCGCATGCCGTCGATCTCGCCGATCCGAACTTCCGGGACCGGGAGTACGACAAGTTCGTCGCGTATGCGCAGTCCAAGGCGGCCAACGTCCTCATGACGATCGAGCTGCAGAAGCGGTACGCGGACAGCGGGATCCAGGCATTCGCAGTGCATCCCGGCGTGTGCGCGACCGGCCTGTCGCGGTACATGTCCCGCGACGACTTCGCCGAGATGAAGGCGATGAGCGCCGGGAAGCCGGGCCTGCTGGAGAATCTCAAGTCCATCCCCGCCGCGGCAGCGACATCGGTGTGGGCGGCGACCGCCACGGAACTGGACTCCGCGGGCGGGGCGTACCTCGCCGACTGCGCCGTCGGCAGGGCGTCCCGGCATGCCGTGGATCCGGCGACCGCAGAGGCGCTGTGGGAACTGTCGGAGCAACTCGTCGGCGGCTGAACGCGAAACCGGGGCCGGTCGCAAGTGCGCGGCCGACCCCGGAAGGGCTGAGCTACACAGTTTCCGGCGGAAGCATCTGCAGTGCCTCGTCGTGCGCGTCGAGCAGGATCCGGACGCGATCGCCGCCGCTGCGACGCTCGGCCTTCTCCTCGTTGCCCTTGGTGACGAACACCGGGCCGTTCCCGATGTTCGCTATCGCTTGCGCCGCCACGTCCGCCGGTTCGGAGACATGGAGGCCGTCGATGTCCATGTTCAGCCCGGCCCGGTCCATCGCCGGGGTGCGGGTGACACCGAGGACCATTTCGAGGACGTCGACGTCGTATTCGCGCATCTCGAGCCACAGGCCCTCGGCGAAGGTGCGGCAGAACGACTTCACGCCGGCGTAGATGCTGATCCGGACCGACCCCGACATGCCCTGCATCGAGCCCATCAACATCAGGCCACCTCGGCGACGTTCCTTCATCGGTGCGCCGAAGTGCTGGATCAGCTTGAGCTGACCGGTGATGTTGAGGTCGATCACCTGCTGGAAGCGGTCGAGGTCGCCGGTGACGAACTCGTGGCCGTAGGTGTTGGCGCCCGCGTTGTAGACGAGCAGGCCCACCTCGAGACCGTCGGTGACGGTGCGGATCTTGTCGAGCACGTCCGCCTCGGTCAGATCGACGGACAGTGTGCGCACCTCGACGCCGTTCGCGCGGACGCGCTCCGCCGTCGCCTCGAGCGGCCCCGGTTTGCGGGCCAGCAGAACCAGATTCAGGCCCGCCTCGGCGAGTTGGACGGCGAGTTCCGCGCCCACACCCTCGGAGCCGCCGGCGATGACGGCCCACGGCCCGTACTTGGCAATGTCGATCATGATTCGATCCCCTCGTCGTTCGAATCTGCGCAGGCGCAGGCGCAGGTGTTTCTCGTGCCGCGGTCTGCTACTTGCTGGCCGGCGGCAGCATCGCCTTCGACGCGGCCTGCGCGGCCAGCAGCAGTTCGGCACGGTTGCCGCCGCTGCGCTTCTCGACGGCCGACTCGTTGCCCTTCGCGACCACCACGGGTCCGTTGCCGAGGTTGGCGAGTGCCTGCGCCGCGACGTCCGCGGGTTCGGAGACGTTCAGGCCGGGGATGTCCATGTTCAGCCCGGCGCGGGCCATCGCAGGGGTGCGGGTGACGCCGAGGACCATTTCGAGGACGTCGACGTCGTATTCGCGCATCTCGAGCCACAGGCCCTCGGCGAAGGTGCGGCAGAACGACTTCACGCCCGCGTAGATGCTGATCTGGGAGGCGCCGAGGAAACCGGCCATCGAGCCGACCAGCAGCAGGCCGCCTCGGCGACGATCCTTCATCGGTGCGCCGAAGTGCTGGATCAGCTTGAGCTGACCGGTGATGTTGAGGTCGATCACCTGCTGGAAGCGGTCGAGGTCGCCGGTGACGAACTCGTGGCCGTACGTGTTGGCGCCCGCGTTGTAGACGAGCAGGCCCACCTCGAGACCGTCGGTGACGCTGCGGATCTTGTCGAGCATGTCGGCAGCGGTGAGATCGACCGACAGCGTGCGGACCTCGACGCCCTTCGCGCGGGCCTTCTCGGCAGCCACCTCGAGCGGCTCCGGCTTGCGGGCCAGGAGCACGAGGTTCAGGCCGGCCTCGGCGAGTTGGACGGCGAACTCCTCGCCGACGCCCTCGGATCCGCCTGCGATGACGGCCCACGGCCCGTACTTGGCTGCGTCGATCATGTATCGGTCCCTTCGTTTCCGCGCTCCCGACGGTCGGGAACGGCCTGGCTGATCGGTCGACCGCTCAGTCCAGATGTCCCCGATTATGGTGTGACGTGGATCGCAGTACGCCCCGGATTCCACTGGCCGGGACCCCCATTTCCGGCGGGCCTGGAGTGCGAAACTCCCAGCGAATGGGATTGCGGCTTTATGTCCGCGTCGGACCTACCTAGCGTGCTCCCACAACCAGGCGAAGGAGTTTTCATGGCCACCAGTCCTGCCGCGGTCACACCCACCGCGCGCGACATCACCGTCGACCTGCTGGTCGTCGGCGCCGGCACCGGAATGGCCGCAGCACTTGCGGCGAAGGAGCTGGGACTGTCCACCCTCATCGTCGAGAAGACGAAGTACGTTGGCGGATCGACGGCACGTTCGGGCGGCGCATTCTGGCTGCCCGACAACCCGATCCTCCGTGAGGCGAACGCCGGTGACTCCCACGAGCGGGCGCAGACCTACGTCAGCGCCGTCGTCGGCGGCACCGCACCCGCCGAACGCGGCAAGGCGTTCGTCGACAACTCGGCCGCCACCGTCGAACTGCTGCAGCGCACGACGCCGATGAAGTTCTTCTGGGCCGAGGGCTACTCGGACTACCACCCCGAACTGCCTGGCGGATCGGCGATCGGCCGCACCTGTGAATGCCGTCCGTTCGACGCCTCGATCCTCGGACCGGAGCGTCCGCGTCTGCGTCCGGGCCTGATGGAGGCCCCGATGCCGATGCCCACCACGGGCGCCGACTACAAGTGGATGAACCTCATGGCGCGCGTGCCCCAGAAGGGCATCCCGCGCGTCGTCAAGCGTCTCGCCCAGGGCGTCGGCGGCCTCGCGCTGCGTCGCGAGTACATGGCCGGCGGCCAGGCGCTCGCCGCGGGTCTGTTCGCCGGTGTGGTTCGCGCCGGGATCCCGGTCTGGACCGAGACGTCGCTGGTGCGCTTGGTCACCGAGGGCGATCGGGTCACCGGCGCCGTCGTCACGCAGGGCGACCGTGAGGTCACCGTGACCGCGCGTCGCGGTGTGGTGCTCGCGGCCGGTGGTTTCGACCACGACATGGCGATGCGGCACAAGTACCAGTCGGAGAGCCTCGGCGAGCACGAGAGCCTCGGTGCGGAGGGCAACACCGGCGACGCGATCCGGATCGCCCAGGAAGTCGGCGCCACGACCGACCTGATGGACCAGTCGTGGTGGTTCCCCGCCGTGGCAGCGCTGCCGGGTCGTCCGCCGACGGTGATGCTCGCCGAGCGTTCGCTGCCCGGCTCGTTCATCGTCGACCACACCGGTCGTCGGTTCATCAACGAGTCCATCGACTACATGTCCTACGGCCAGAAGGTTCTCGAGCGCGAGCGCGCCGGCGACCCGATCGAGTCGCAGTGGATCGTGTTCGACCAGAAGTACCGCAACAGCTACATCTTCGCGGCCGGGCTGTTCCCGCGTCAGCCGCTGCCGGAGTCCTGGTACAAGGCGGGCATCGCCCACCAGGCGTCCACCCCGGCCGAGCTGGCCCGCAAGGCCGGCCTGCCCGAGGATGCGTTCACGGAGACGTTCCGCAAGTTCAACGAGGACGCGGCGACGGGCACCGACAGCGAGTTCCAGCGCGGCCAGAGCGCCTACGACCGCTACTACGGCGACCCCACCCAGCAGCCGAACCCGAACCTGCGGCCGCTGACCGGCGGATCGCTGTACGCGGTGAAGATGACGCTCAGCGACCTCGGCACCTGCGGTGGTGTCCAGGCCGACGAGCGGGCGCGCGTGGTGCGCGAGGACGGCAGCCCGGTCGAGGGTCTGTACGCGATCGGCAACACCGCGGCCAACGCGTTCGGTCACACCTACCCGGGCGCCGGCGCGACGATCGGCCAGGGTCTGGTGTTCGGTTACATCGCGGCGCACGACGCTGCGGAACGGACCGTCGACGCCTGACGGATCGACTCGGAGCGGCCCACCACATCGACGATGTGGTGGGCCGCTCCGTCAGTTGCGGACCAGGCGGAAGAACCGTGGTTCGGCCCGTGCGAGGAGACCGGGCGCGCTACCGGTGTCCATGGCGTCGTCACCGACGACCTCCCACCCGGCCAGCGCCTGCTCGACGTCGCGCCGGGACGAACCTCGGGGCAGTGGTCCGCGCCGCCCGGGCGAGAACGCGAACATCAGCAACCGGGCGCCCGGTGCCGTCACCGCGGTGAGGCCCCGGCCGTAGGCGACGCGGCATTCGTCGGTGAGGCCGTGGAAGCAACCGACGTCGAGGGCGAAGGTGTAGTGGTCGTCGACGTAGGCGGGCAGATGCGTGACGTCGCCGAGTACGAACCTCACGTCCGCGCCGGCCACGGGCAGCTTCGCGCGGGCCCGTTCGATCGCGAGCGGCACGGAGTCGACGGCGGTCACCGACCATCCCCGCTTCGCCAGCTCGATCGAGTGGTCACCGGTTCCGCAACCGAGGTCGAGAGCCCGGGCCGCCGCCTCGCCGGGGACGGCGACGGCGTCGAGCAGGTGGTTCAACTGCTCCGCGAAGATCGCCCGGCCGGCCATCTCCCACGGGGTGAAGCCCGCCCGATACGCCAACCGGTACCCGAGGTTCATCGGCCGTCCCTTTCCGGAGATCCGACCACCTGGAACGAACGTAGGCCCGCAGTCGAGCACCGCGCAACGGGCGCCGCCGGGGTCCACGTTCTGGGACGGCGGGAACATGTCGGGGCGTCGCCGCGGTTGCCCTGGAGATGACCTCCATCAGTTCCGTACCGGCCGTCGAACTGAACGACGGCAACACGATTCCGCAACTGGGCTTCGGGGTGTTCCAGGTGTCGGACGACCAGGCGTACGACGCGGTCGGTGAGGCGCTACGCGTCGGCTACCGCAGCATCGACACCGCCCGCATCTACGAGAACGAGACCGGGACCGGCCGCGCGTTGGCTGATTCCGGTGTCGCCCGCGAGGACCTGTTCGTCACCACCAAGCTGTGGAACTCCGATCAGGGCTACGACTCGACGCTGCGGGCGTTCGACGACAGCCTCGCCCGACTCGGCCTCGACTACCTCGACCTCTATCTCATCCACTGGCCGGCGCCCGCGCAGGACCGCTATGTCGACACTTTCAAGGCCTTCCAGCAGCTGAAGGCGGACGGTCGGATCCGGTCGATCGGTGTCTCGAACTTCACCGCCGAGAACCTCGAACGCCTGGTCGAGGCGGTGGGGGAGACCCCGGTGCTCAACCAGATCGAGCTGCATCCGGACTTCGCGCAGGCGCACCTGCGCTCCGTGCACGCCGACATGGGCATCGTCACCGAGGCGTGGAGTCCACTCGGGCAGGGCACCACGCTCACGAACCCGACGATCCGCGAGATCGCCGACGCGCACGGGCGCACGCCCGCGCAGGTGATCCTGCGCTGGCACATCCAGCTGGGGAACGTGGTGATTCCCAAGTCGGTGACGCCCGAGCGGATCGCGAGCAACTTCGACGTCTTCGACTTCGAACTGACGGCCGACGACATGTTCGCGATCGCCTCGCTGGATTCCCCGGACGGCCGCCTCGGGCCCGACCCGGTGGAGTTCCGCTGACCTTCCGGGTTCCGGTGGTACTCGTCACAGGCGGCGAACGTGATTGCCCGCACTCCACTCCCGGCCGTATATTCCACGTGGAATATACGGCGTGGAAGTGGGGGTGAGGAATGTTGCCGCGCTCCGTCACACCGTTGGGCGTCTCGGTACTCGCGCTGCTGTTCGAGCGGCCGATGCACCCCTACGAGATGTTTCAGCTGTTGACCACCCGCCGCAAGGATCGCGTGGTCAAGGTGCGTCCGGGGTCGCTGTACCACACGGTCGAGCGCCTCGAGCGGGACGGACTGGTGCTCGCGTCGGGTACCGACCGGCAGGGCAACCGGCCGGAACGGACGATCTACGAGATCACGTCCGCGGGACGCGCCGCGATGCGGCAATGGGTCTCGGACACCGTCGCCGCTCCCACTCCCGAGTACCCGCGGTTCACCCTCGGCCTCGCCGAACTGCACAACCTGGAATCCGTCGAAGCGCTCGCGTTGCTGGAGCAGCGCATAGCAGCGCTCGCCGGCGAACTCTCCGCCCTCGACGACCTGGCGGAGTTCGCCCGCGAGGTGCCGGAATTGTTCACCATCCCGTTCTCCTACACCCGGGCGATGGCACAGGCCGAAGTGGACTGGCTGCGCGCCTTCGTCGACCGCGTCCGCAGTGGCGAGATTCCCTGGGTCACCGAAGAACACCTCGAATCCACACGGCTCGCACATCAGAAGGGCAACGCATGAAAACCGAAGTACGGCCCTGGCCGGCCCTGTGGGCCCTGTGCCTGGGCTTCTTCATGATCCTCGTCGACAGCACCATCGTCGCCGTCGCCAACCCGGTCATCACCGCGGAACTGAACGCCGACGTCAACGCGGTCATCTGGGTCACGAGCGCCTACCTGCTCGCGTACGCGGTGCCGTTGCTCGTCACCGGACGTCTCGGCGACCGGTTCGGCCCCAAGAACATGTACCTGATCGGTCTGGTCGTGTTCACGCTCGCATCGCTGTGGTGTGGTCTGTCCGGCGGCGTCGAGATGCTCATCGTCGCGCGCGTCTTCCAGGGCCTCGGCGCGGCCATGATGACCCCGCAGACGATGGCCGTCATCACCCGAATCTTCCCGCCCGACAAGCGCGGAACCGCCATGGGCCTGTGGGGCTCGGTGGCCGGTGTCGCGACGCTGGTGGGGCCGATCCTCGGCGGTGTGCTGCTGGACAACCTCGGCTGGCAGTGGATCTTCTTCGTCAACGTGCCCGTCGGCGTGGTCGGCTTCCTGCTCGCGTGGCGCCTGGTCCCGTCGCTGCCGACGAACAACCACAAGTTCGACATGATCGGAGTCGCGCTCAGCGCGATCGGCCTGTTCTGCATCGTCTTCGGGCTGCAGGAAGGCAACTCGTACGACTGGGATGCGCGCGCGTGGGGCCTGATCGCCGGCGGCCTCGTCGTGATGGGTGTGTTCGTGTGGTGGCAGAAGGTCAACCGCAACGAGCCGCTGGTACCGCTGGGCCTGTTCAAGGACCGCAACTTCTCCGTCGCCAACGTCGGTATCGCCGCGATGGGCTTCTCCATCACCGGTGTGATGCTGCCGTTCATGTTCTACGCGCAGAGCGTGACGGGGCTGTCGCCGACGCGTTCGGCACTGTTGATGGCGCCGATGGCAATCGTCACCGGCATCCTCGCGCCGTTCGTCGGACGTCTCGTCGACAAGGCGCACCCGCGGATGATCGCCGGCCCCGGTTTCCTCGTGTTCGCCCTCGCGACCGCATGGCTGGCCACGAGGCTCACCCCGACCACCCCGGTATGGCAGATCCTGTTGCCGATGGCGATCATCGGTGCGTCCAACGCATTCATCTGGGCACCGCTGGCCGCCACCGCGACCCGGAACCTGCCGCCCATGCACGTCGGTGCCGGCTCGGGCGTCTACAACACCACCCGTCAGGTCGGCGCCGTCCTCGGTAGCGCCGCAATGGGCGCGCTCATGACGTCGCGGATCACCGCCGAACTGTCGACGCTCGGCGTCGGCGGAGGTGCGAAGGTCGGCGAGGGCTCGCACGTGGGTCGGCTTCCGGAGATGGTGCGTGAGCCGTTCTCCACCGCGATGTCCCAGTCGGCGATGCTGCCGGCGGCAGCGCTTCTGGTCGGTTTCGTCGCGGTGATGTTCTTCGTCAATCCGCGCAAGGGTCCGACCGAGCAGGCCGTGCCGGCGGGTGTCGACGGGGAGTCGGTGAGTACCGGCCACTGACGAGGGCTCCGTTCTCGCGGAAGGCGCAGCCGACCACTGGTCGGCTGCGCCTTCCGTGTTTCGAGTCTCGTTTCGCTCAGTCGGTACCGACTCGTTGCAGCTGCCCGAGTCTGCTCATGATTCGGTCGATGTCGACCGGACGGCGTCCCTCGGCCACGAGTGCTTCGATGGGTAGGTCGGCCACGAACGTGGTTTCGACGTCCCGGTCGTACAGGACGTCGATCAGGTTCGCGAACCGTTGCGCCGCTTCGCGACCCGCATGCGCCAGATCGGGAATGCCACTGACGACCCATCGGTCGAACTCCGCGGCAAGCTTCAGGTAGTCCGCCGGCGCGGTGGTGCGCTCGCACAGGTCCTCGAAGTCGAACCACAGGCAGTGAGCCTCCGCGCGCAGTGCGACCAGCGGATGTCCGCACGGAACCAGCGTGGACCGTTCGTCCGGTGCCGGGGGCTCGAGCCCCAGCGCGGCCAGTGGGTCGGTGGCGCCGCGCACCACCCATCGGCCCGACGCGAAGCCGGAGACGTGATCCGACGTGGCCCGATAGTCCCGCGGCCCATCGACGGCGACAACGTCCAGCGACTGCTCGATCAACTCGATCGTCGGCACGAAGATGTCGTGGAACAGGGGATTCGGCAGTAGGCGGGGCGGGGGATAGTTCGAGGTCACGACGAGGGCGATGTTCCGGGCGAAGAGGGCCGGGAGGAGGCGTTCGACGAACTTCGCGTCGGCGACGTCGTGGACGTGGAATTCGTCGAAGCACAGGACATGGACGCCATCGAGGATGGTGTCGAGCGCCGCATCCAGATCGTTCCGGTGTCGACGAATCGCGGCATGCAGTTCACGGAAGAACTCGTGGAAGTGCACACGTCTCTTGCAGGTGGTGGGCAACGCCGCGAAATAGGTTGTCATGAGCCAACTCTTGCCTCGGCCGACCGGACCCCACAGGTAGACGCCGCGGCCGGCCGTTTCGCACAGTCGAGAGATTGCCTGCCGCTGGGCGGAGTCGATCGTGTAGCCCTGCCGGTACGCCGCGTCGTCGAATGCTTCGACGGGTACCCGCAGTGTCGTCGAGCGGGACGAGCGTCTCGGCCATCGCATGCCTGGACTCTATCATCGTAGAGTCTGGCAATATCGAGACGTGAGTCACCGTCCGTCGCGGCGCGAATCGATTTGCGAGGCCGCTCTCGATCTCGCCGCAGAGGGCGGCAACCACGCCGTCACCCATCAGGCGATCGACCGACGTCTGAGCCTGGCGAAAGGGTCGACGTCGTACTACTTCCGGACGCGCGACGCGCTGGTGGGTGCCGCGGTTCGACGCCTGACCGAGCGGTCGCGGGCTGCGTTCGCCGAGGCGTACGGCGCGGGCGTCGGCGGCGTCTCGGTCGAGGGCGCCGCTGATCTCATGGCCGACCAGATCGTGTTGCTGATGACCGGTCGGCGGCGGGATGTGCTGGCGCGTTACGCCCTGGCTGTCGATGCCGCCGATGACGAGGAGCTTCGCCCCGCGCTGGCGGGCTGCCTCTTCTCGGTGGAGAAGGCGACCGGGTTGCTGGAGGCGCTCGGTGCAAGCGATCCGGACTCGGCGGCGCACGACCTGATCAGCTTGCTGGAGGGGTTGGTGTTCGACTCCGTGTACGGGTCTCGGTCGGTGCTCGCCGGCGGATCGACGCCGAGCACCCAACGCTTTCGGGTGACGATCCGCTTGTGGCTGGCGGCGCTCGCCGAGTCGTGACCTGCGGGGGTCGCGGCGCGCCTCCGTCGCGGGCCTGACCGGCCCGCTTTGGCCGGCACCCCTTCCCCAGGGGGGTGTCGGCTGCAGCGTCATGCGGCGTGTGGTCCCGCCCGGTTGTGGGCGGGGATGGGTTTCTTGTAGGGGTCCACGGTGGATGGTGGGGTGAACCACGGCTTTCTGTCGGCGCCGATTTCCACGTCCCAGTGGGAGTGGTGCAGCAAGGTGTGGTGGTAGCGGCAGAGTAGGACGAGGTTGTCGAGGTCGGTGGGTCCGCCGTCCGCCCAGTGCTTTACGTGGTGGCCTTCGCAGTGGGCGGGTGGTGCGCCGCAGCCGGGGAAGGCGCAGCCGTGGTCGCGGGCGATCAACGCCCGACGCTGCTTCTTCGACACCGTCCTGCTGCTGCGGCCCAGATTCAAGGGGACGCCGTCGTCCATGACGATGGGGGTGAGGTGACAGTCGCACGCGAGCCTGCGCGCGGTTGCAATGGACAGCGGCCCCGTGTGGGGTAGGCGTGCGATGTCTTTGTCGCCGAACAGGTCCGACCCGTCATCGGTGGGCGTCCACTCGTGAGCCGACTGGCTGCGGGCGAGGTCGGCGGCGTTCACATGGAGTGACAGGTGGGGCCGCTCGCCGCCCTCGACGGGGGCGTCGCCGGAGTCGAGGTAGCGGCGCAGGATCTCCGCGAAGGCGTCCGCCCGCTGCCGTGCCGGGGTGCGTTTCTCGGCGGGGTCGTCGATCGGATTCCTGGGTTTGGTCAGCGCGGACAGTGCGGTCAGGAGCATTTCGCCGGTGACGGCGTCGAGGTCACCTTTGACCTTGACGCGTCCGTTCAGGGTTTTCGAGGCGTGGAATTCGTTACGTTCGGTGTCTTCGCTGGGTGGGAGTTCGTCGGATTCGAAGATCCGCTCGAGCCGTGAGATGCAGGTGCGGACTGTCATGGTGGTGGCGGTGGGTCCGGACGCGGCGTCCAGCAACACTTTCCGGCACGCATCCAACGCTTCCACGGGCATGCCGCGCGGCGGGGTCTCGCAGAACTTCCCGATCAACGCCGCATGCTCGGCCGATACATCGCCGGCGTTGAAGGCGTCGGCGATCTCGGGCTGCCGGCTCAGCATCCGGCCCAGTGCGAGGATCCGTGCCGCGGCCGGCACTTGCAGCAACGTGTTCGCGGCCAACCACTGCTTGACACTCCGGAAGCCGAGGGTGTCGAACGAGACTGCACGATGGTCGATTTCGGCAACCGCGACGACCCTGAGGGCCTCCAGGCGTTCGATCTCGCGAGACATCTCGATCACCGACCGCACGAGGTCGGGTTCGACGAGTCGACGCACCTCGGCAGGCTGCAGCGCGGTGGCCGCGATGCCCGAATTGTTGAGTCCCCCCGGATTCACGACACGAGCCTAGTTCGAACTGATGTTCGAGTCAAGGGTGCAGCGCTTTCGGGTCTTCCGTCCGCTCGAATCGCCCGCCGAGGCTGACTACGGGACCCGAGAGCCTAGGATCGGGTATGAACATCGCGTTTGTCCAGTCCACTTGGCATCGGTCCATCGTCGACCGCGCACGTGACGCTTTCGTGGCGCGGTGGAGCGAGTTGGGGCACGACCCGGCCGGGATCGAGTTCTTCGAGACGCCCGGGGCGTTCGAGATCCCCCTGCATGCCCAGCGACTCGCGCGCACCGGGCGCTTCGCTGCGGTGGTTGCGGCCGGTCTGGTGGTCGACGGTGGTATCTACCGTCACGAGTTCGTCGCATCCGCGGTGATCGACGGTCTCATGCGTGTCCAGCTCGACACCGACGTGCCGGTGTTTTCCGCGGTGCTCACTCCGCATCACTTCCACGAGCATCTCGATCACGACGCGTTCTTCACCGCGCACTTCGACAAGAAGGGCCAGGAGGTCGCGAACGCCTGCTCGGCGACCCTTGCCGGGCTCGCCGCGATCGGATAGCCGGAGACGACGCTGCCGGCAGGTTCGGCCCGCAGCTCGGCGGCCGGCTCGTCGCCAGGATTGTCGTCGAGCCCCCCACAGGAAGTCGAGCGACGTCCTCCTGTGGGGGCGGTGTTCCGACACCCTCAGAACTGCGCCGGCGACGGCATCGGATACTCCTGGCCTTCGACGCGGAAGTCTGCGAAGTCGAAGCCGGGGACCACGATGCAGCTGACGAGACCGGCCTCGTCCTCCATCGGCCGCGCTCGCTGCCACGCGCAGGGCGGCACGACCACCTGCGGCGTCTGGCCGGCCGAAATGTCCGGTCCAACTACGTGTGTCGTGATCGCGTCCGGGTTGTCGCCGTCGCCGCCGATCTCGAGCAGTATCGGGCTGCCGCGGTGGTACAACCAGATCTCCGTGCCGCGCACCGTGTGCCACGCGGACTGCTGCCCGGGTTCGAGCAGGAACAGGATCGCGGTCCCCGCCGAGCGTGCCCCACCGAACATGTTCGGCAGCGCCACGCCGGGTAACTCGATGTCGCTCCGCCAGGTTTCGCAATACCAGCCGCCCTCGGGGTGAGGGGCGAGATCGAGGGCGGATGCCCACTCGGGAAGATCGGTCACCAGACCATGATGAACCGAATCTTTCCGTATCGCGAGCGCGGGTCCGGCCGTGATGGTGAAATGGCCGCATGACCCACCCGAGTGGAGATTCGGCAGTAGGTTCGGATTCGACAGTCACTGTCGAATCGGCCGTGAGCGCGTTCGTTTACGGATTCGCTCCGGTCTTCAATCTGTCTCAGGTGGAACGTTTCGTGACCACCGGAGTCGGGGCGAATTCTGCGGCGCCGTTCAATTCGTTCAGTCACGCCGACGGGCTCGCAGGTCCGGACGACACGTTCGTCTCGATCAACAACGACACCATCTACTCGATGGCGCAACTCGATCTGAGCGTCGGTCCGCTGATCCTCGACGTGCCCGACACTGCGGATGCGTACTTCGTGCTGCAGTTCGTGGACGCGTGGACCAACAACTTCGCTTACATCGGGAAGCGGGCAACCGGAACGAAAGCTGGTCGCTACGTTCTGGTTCCACCGGGATGGCCGGGCGAGTTGCCGTCCGATGCGACGGCGGTGCACTGCTCGACGCGCATCGTGTCCATCGTCGGCAGGTGGGCGTGCGACGGACCCGACGACATCGACCGGGTGCGGGACCTGCAGGACCGGATCGCGCTGACTCCCTTGGTGACCAAGGATCCGGAGGGTCTACCGGAGCCCGATCCGGCGGTGCCCGAGGAACTCGCGTTCTGGGAGAGGCTGCGGCTCTATCTGCAGGCGTTCCCTCCGGCACCCCGGGACATCGCACTGCAGCAGGCCTTCGCGCCGCTCGGCTTGCTCGAATCGGGATCGTCACCGTACGTGAATCCCGATCCGGCACTGGCGAAGATTCTCGTCGAGGGCGCCGCGCAGGGGCGGGCGCGGATCGAACAGGCGCTGAAGTCCGGTTCGGACGCGACCGTCGTCAACGGCTGGCATCAGGCGTTCCACATCTTCGACTACAACGACGACTTCTTCGAAATCGGCACTCTCGACAGTCCGGAGTGGCGCATCGAGGACCGACGGAAGGCGATCGGCGTCCGTGCGGCCGCGGCGATGGGCGGTTTGTGGGGTAATCACGGCTACGAGGCCGCGTACAGCCAGATCTACACCGATGCGACGGGCGCGCAACTCACCGGGGAGCACACCTACGCGATCACGTTCGCGTCGCCACCACCGGTGGAGGCGTTCTGGTCGATCACGATGTACAGCATGCCGCACTTCTATCTGGTGTCGAACCCGATCGAGCGGTACTCGATCGGCGACCGCACGCCGGGGCTCGTGTACGACGACAACGGCTCGCTGACACTGACGTTGAGCGCTACCGAGCCGGCCGATCCGGTGGCGCGGGCCAACTGGTTGCCGACACCGGCCGGGCCCTTCCGGCCGCTGCTGCGGATGTACATCCCGAACAAGGCGGTGTTGGACGGCAGCTACGAGATGCCGCCGATCGTGAAGGTCGACGGCCAGGGCTGATCCGCGTCACTGCTTCAGGAACTGGGTCAACTCCCGTGCCGCGGCGCGGCCGGCGCGGTTGGCGCCGATCGTCGACGCCGACGGGCCGTACCCCACGAGGTGCACGCGCGCGTCGCCGGCGACCTGCGTCGCCAGGCGACCGGTCATCGTGATGCCCCCGCCGGGACCGCGTAGCCGCAGCGGCGCGAGATGGTCGAGCGACGACCGAAAACCCGTGCACCACAGGATGACGTCGGCGCGTCGATCGGTGCCGTCGGCCCAGCGGACGCCGGTTTCGGTGATCTCGGAGAACATCGGGAGCCGGTGCAGGACTCCGCGTTCGCGCGCGGCCCGGATGGCGGGCGTGACCGGCAGCCCGGTGACCGAGACGACCGAGCCCGGCGGCAGACCGCGTCGAACCCGATCCTCGACGAGGGCGACGGCCGCGCGTCCGATCTCGGGCGTGAACGGCTCCTCCCGGAACCGGGGCTCGCGACGCGTCACCCATGTGGTGGTCGTGACGCACGAGATCTCGTCGAGCAGTTGCACCGCCGAGATGCCGCCGCCGACCACGATCACGTGCCGGCCGTCGAATTCCTGGGCGCCGCGATAGTCGCGGGTGTGCAGTTGACGTCCCTCGAATCGTTCGGCGCCGGGCACCGAGGGGACGAACGGCCGCTCCCAGGTTCCGGTGGCGTTGACGAGCCCGCGGGTCAGATACGTCCCGTCCGGCGTCTCCACCGCGAGCCGCTCGCCGCGATCGCACACCACCGGCACGTGTACCGGGCGGTGGACCGGCAACTCGAATCGTTTCTCGTAGAGCCCGTAGTAGTGGGGGACGGCGTCGGCGGCCCGTACGGAGTCGACATCGGGACCGAGCGTCTCGGCGAAGGGCATCCCGGGGAGGTCGTGGACGCCGTTGACGGTCTGCAGGGTGAGCGACGGCCAGCGGAACTGCCACGCCCCGCCCGGACCGGGCGCATGGTCGAGCACCACGAACTGATTCTCCGGCTCGAGTCCCGATCGGCGCAGGTGGTACGCGGCGGACAGCCCTGCTTGCCCGGCCCCGATGACCACGACGTCGAGCTCGGTGTCCATGCTGCTCCGATCTGTATAGCCTGAATCTGCCGCAACGCTGCCGAGGTACCGGTTGTTCCCCGAACTCGGCGTGTCTGTGGATGTTGCGTTACAGGTACTGTTCGGATCGCATCCGCCGGGGCCGTCAGCAGGGACGGGGCCCGCACCCGAGAAAGCGAGTGGACCCACATGATCGGGACCAGCCGTGACGGCCACGTAGTCACGCTCGAGCTGCAGCGTCCGGAGCGGCGCAACGCCCTCAGCGCTGCATTGTGCATCGAACTGCGGGAAGCTCTCGAGAAGGCCGTCGCGGACGAGGCGCGCGCGATCGTGCTGACCGGGCAGGGCACCGCGTTCTGTGCGGGAGCGGACCTGTCCGGCGACGTCTACGCGGAGGGCTTCACCGACCACCTGCTCGGCATGCTGCACACGATCGACTCGATCCCCGTTCCGGTCATCGCGGCCGTCAACGGGCCCGCGATCGGCGCCGGCACCCAGTTGGCGCTCGCTGCCGACTTGCGGGTCGTGAGCCCCGAGGCGCGGTTCGGGGTCCCCGCGGCGAAACTCGGCATCACCGTCGACAAGTGGACGGTGCGGCGTCTGGTGTCCCTCGTCGGCGGCGGCCCGGCCCGGACCATGCTGCTCGGCGCCGAGACCATCTCGGCGGAAGAGGCTTTCGCGCGCGGGCTGGCCAACAAGTTCGGTGACCTCGTGACCGCGCAGGAATGGGCGCGCACGATCTCGGAGCTCGCTCCGCTGTCGCTGCGCCACCTCAAGCTCGTCTTCAACGACGACGGAACCCGCGAGCCGCAGACCGAGGAACAACTCGCCGCGCTGTACGCAGCATGGGGAAGCGAAGACGCGCAGGAGGCGCGAGCCGCGCGAATCGAGAAGCGCGTCCCCGAATTCCGGGGGCGATAGGGAAGTGGGGCGGACGATGATCGGCAGGGGAGTGCTGGTTGCGGCGGCCGCCGCGGGGGCCGGCTGGGTGGCCCGCGCCGCGTGGGGGACGCTCCCCGCGCTCGGCGCCTCACGGGCGGCGATCGAGCCGTACGCAGAGTCCTCACCGCGTTACCGCGACAGCCGTTTTCACAACTCCGACCCCAGTTCGTCGCTACCGGCCGGCTCCCAGTCCGGCCTCGCCAAGGCGTTCCTCACGCGCGGCGACGTCGGGCGGCCACGCCGGGCGATCCCGCTCGCGACACCACTGGCGCCGGCCGAGGCAGGGGAGTTGGCCGTCACCTGGTTCGGTCACTCGAGCGTGCTGCTCGAGATCGACGGACGCCGCGTGCTCGCCGATCCCGTATGGAGCGAACGGGTCTCACCGTCCGCGGTCGTCGGTCCGGCCCGGATGCATCCGGTTCCGATGGCGCTGGCCGATCTGCCGCCGATCGACGCCGTCGTCATCTCGCACGACCACTACGACCACCTCGACCAGGCGACCGTCACCGGGCTCGCGCGCACGCAGGACACGGTCTTCGTGGTGCCGATCGGGGTGGGCGCCCACCTGCGCCGGTGGAACGTCCCGAGCGACCGCATCGTCGAACTCGACTGGGACGAGTCGGCCGAGGTGAACGGGCTGGTGCTGACGTGCACGGAGGCTCGGCACTTCTCGGGCCGTGGGTTGGCCCGCGACACGACGCTGTGGTCGTCGTGGGTGATCGCCGGACCGCGACACCGGGTGTTCTTCGGGGGCGACTCCGGGTACACGCCGCGTTTCGCCGATCTCGGCCGGGCGTACGGGCCGTTCGACGTCACGCTGTTGCCGGTGGGTGCCTACGACGAGCGCTGGCCCGACATTCACATGAACCCCGAGGAGGCGGTGCGAACGCACCTGGATGTGGCCGGGGCGCTGCTCATCCCCATCCATTGGGCCACGTTCAACCTCGCGTTCCATCCGTGGGGGGAGCCGATCACCCGCCTGGTCGACGCGGCGACCGCCGCGGAGGTGGCGATGGCGATCCCGATGGTGGGTCAGCGGGTCGACGCGTTGCGCCCACCCGAGCAGAAGCCGTGGTGGGAGGCGCTGGGCTGAGCGGCGCACTCACTTCCGTCGCAGCGCCGCCACCAGGGCCCACCCGCCGCGGACGGTGTGCCCGTTGCAGATGTCGACGAACGCCTGCGCCGCCGCGGGAGTGACTCCACCCTGTGTGAGCATCGGCAGCATCCGAGGCGGCAACTCCTGCAGCGATCGCTCGATCAGCCGCGACAGCGGATCGTCCTCGTCGAGCGCGGGCGCCGTCGCCGCGACCTTGCGCCGCATCGCTCGTGTCAGCAGCGCGGCGGCCGGGTGCCGGATGTCCGCGAGAGGGGTGTCGACGCTGTAATGGCGTGGTGCGTCGACAACGTTGTCGGGCAGTGGTTCTCCGTACAGCTCCGCGAAGGCAGCGCGTTCGAAGACCGGTGAACCGTGGTAGGCGAGTGGCCCGGCGTCGAAACCGGACCGGTCCGACGTGAGGGTCACCGTCGCCGACTGCCGGATGTCGCGTGACGATGCTCCGACCCGGATCTCGAAGTCTCCCGATTCGATCGACCAGTCGTCGATCGTGGTGTCCCAGAACGAGAACGCTCGACGGTCCACGTGAAGCGTGACGCGTCGGGATTCCCCGGGCGCCAGGAACACCTTCGCGAAGGCTGCCAGTTCCTGGTCGGGCCGGAACACCGTGGATTCGACATCCCGCACGTAGACCTGCACGACCTCGCTGCCGGGACGGTCGCCGGTGTTGGTGACGCGCACCGAGACGTCGAGGCGCTGCTCGGTGTCTTCGGAGGTGCTGTCGAACACGTCGGCGACTTCGAGTTCGGTCCACGCGAACGTCGTGTAGCTCAGCCCGTGCCCGAACGGGTACCGGACGTCGAGTTCGGCGGCGTCGTAGTAGCGGTAGCCGACGTAGATGCTCTCGCGGTACTCCACCACCGACGGCCCGGCGGGCCACACGTGCACCGGGTTGTCCGACGTGTGCAGCGGGAACGTCTCCGCGAGCCGCCCGCCCGGCTCGGCGTCGCCGGTGAGAATCCGGGCGATCGCGCTGCCCGCGGCCTGCCCGCCCAGATAGCACTCGACGATCGCGGCCACGTCGTCGTGCCACGGCATCGTCACCGGCGCCCCGTTGGCGAGCACCACCACCACCCGCGGGCACACCTCGGCGACCGCGGCGATCAGCGCGTCGTGGCCCTCCGGCAGCTTCAGGTCCGCACGGTCGACACCCTCGGTCTCGTAACTGTCGGGCAGCCCCGCGAACACCACCGTGACGTCGGCGTCCCGCGCGACAGCTCGCGCCTCGTCGAGCAGCGCCGCGTCGGTCCGTCCCGACGCACGCCGGTAGCCCGGGGCGTAGGTGAGCCGTTCGGCGCCGAGATGTTCGACGAGATCGGTCCACGCATCGTCGAGACGGTGCGGGGTGATGCCGGAACTGCCCGCGCCCTGGTATCGCGGCTGCTTCGCGAACTCGCCGACGATCGCGACCTGCGCCGCGGCCAACGGCAGGACGCCGTCGTTCCGCAGCAGCACGGTGCCCGCCTCGGCCGCGCGCCGCGCGAGCGCGTGGTGTGCGGCCTCGTCGTACCCGGGAGCGGCGGTCCGGGCGGCCTCGGTCCGTTCGATCAGGTGCGTCACGGCCTCGGCGGCGCGGGCCACGGCAGCCGGATCCAGTTCCCCGGCGCCCACCGCCGCGAGCACGTCGTCGTCGCCGAGCCCACCGTAGCCGGGCATCTCGAGGTCGAGGCCCGCCGCCAGGCAGCGCGAGCGCCGAGTGACCGCGCCCCAGTCGGAGACCACCAGTCCGTCGAACCCCCACTGCTCGCGCAGGACCTCGGTGAGCAACCAGCGGTTCTCGGCGCAATGGGTGCCGCCGACCCGGTTGTACGCGGCCATCACGGTGGCGGGACGGGCGTCGACCACGGCGTGCTCGAAGCCGGCGAGGTAGATCTCCCGCAGCGCGCGGGCGTCGACGACGGCGTCGACGCTGTAGCGCCGGAACTCCTGGTTGTTGACCGCGAAGTGCTTGAGCGACGCCCCGACGCCGGTGGACTGGATGCCGCGGATCCAGGCCGCCGCCATGCGGGACGACAGGAAGGGATCCTCCGAGAAGTACTCGAAGTTCCGCCCGCACAGCGCGCTGCGCTTGATGTTGGCGCCCGGGCCCAGCAGCACGCTCACGCCCTCGGTGCGCGCCTCGGTGCCGAGCGCGACGCCCACCTCCTCGAGCAGTTCGACGTCCCACGTGGCCGCGAGCGCGGACGCGGTGGGGAAGCACGTCGCGGGCACGGACTCCGGGGAGTAACCGGCTGCGGTCGCCGCCTGTTTCCGGACGCCGTGCGGGCCGTCCGTGAGCATGATCGCCGGCAATCCCGGGACCGGCGGAGTGTGCGTGTGCCAGAAATCGGCGCCGGACGTGAGTGACACCTGCTCGCGCATCGTCATGGGCCCAGCATGCCCCCGAACGCGGCAGGACCGCGGACCTTCCGTCGTGTCGCCGGGCAGTTGGAATAGCCTTCGTGTCATGGCAACGGACGATCCGGCCGACGGCGGCGCAGTCGGCACTCTGGACACCGATCCTCGGCACATCGAGAACGGCCTCACCGCCGACGAGGTGGCGCAGCGGGTCGCGAACGGGCAGACCAACGATGTTCCGGACCGGGCCAGCCGCTCGGTCAAGGACATCGTCCGGGGAAACGTGTTCACCCGGATCAATGCGATTCTCGGTGTTCTGCTGATCATCGTGCTGTCGACCGGATCGATCATCGACGGAATGTTCGGTCTGCTGATCATCGCCAACAGCGGGATCGGCATCATCCAGGAGATCCGGGCCAAACGAACACTCGACCAGCTGGCGATCGTCAGTCAGGCCAAACCGGTGGTCCGCCGCGACGGTACGGCCGCGCCCGTCGCACCGAAGGACGTGGTGCTCGACGACATCATCGAACTCGGTCCGGGCGATCAGATCGTCGTGGACGGGGTGGTGGTGGAGGCGTCGGCGCTCGAGGTCGACGAGTCGCTGCTCACCGGCGAGGCCGACGCCGTACACAAGCCGGTCGGTGCGCAGGTGCTGTCCGGCAGCTACGTCGTCGCCGGCAGCGGCGCGTACCGGGCGACCAAGGTGGGGCGCGAGGCGTATGCCGCCAAGCTCGCCGAGGAGGCCAGCAAGTTCACGCTGGTGCACTCCGAACTGCGCTCCGGCATCGACAAGATCCTCAAGTTCATCACCTACCTGATGATCCCGGCGGGTCTGCTGATCATCTACAACCAGCTGTTCTCGAGCGGTCAGGCGCTCGGCCCGGCCCTCAACGGCATGGTGGCCGCGCTGGTGCCGATGGTCCCCGAGGGCCTGGTGTTGATGACCTCGATCGCGTTCGCCGTCGGCGTGGTCCGCCTCGGTCAGCGCAAGTGCCTCGTGCAGGAACTGCCTGCCATCGAGGGCCTGGCCCGCGTCGACGTCGTGTGCGCCGACAAGACCGGCACCCTCACCGAGAACGGCATGAAGCTCGCGGAGCTGCGCACCGCCAAGCCCGACGACGCGCAGGCCGCTCGCGCGCTCGCCGCGATGGCCGCCGACGACCCGCGTCCCAACGCGAGCATGCTCGCGATCCGTGAGGCCCTGTCCGACGATCCCGGGTGGGAGCCCACCGCGGTGGCGCCGTTCTCGTCCGCCAAGAAGTGGAGCGGCCAGTCGTACGGCAACAACGGCAACTGGTTGCTCGGCGCCCCCGACGTCCTGCTCGATCCGGACAGCGACATGGCCCGGCAGGCCGAGGAGGTGGGCGCCCAGGGGCTGCGGGTGCTGCTGCTCGGCAGCAGTGACCGCCCCGTCGACGCGCCCGACGCCCCCGGCGCCGTGACGCCGCGCGCGCTGGTGATCCTCGATCAGAAGGTCCGCCCCGACGCCCGCGAGACCCTCGAGTACTTCGCGAGCCAGAAGGTGGACGTCAAGGTCATCTCCGGCGACAACGCGGTCTCGGTGGGCGCCGTCGCGACGTCGCTCGGGCTGCCCGGCGGCGACAACGCGATCGATGCCCGCAAGCTGCCGGAGGATCCCGAGGAGCTGGCCGACACCCTCGACGAGGCCACCACGTTCGGCCGGGTGCGCCCGGACCAGAAGCGGGCGATGGTGGGGGCGCTGCAGTCTCGCGGACACACCGTCGCGATGACCGGCGACGGCGTCAACGACGTGCTGGCGCTCAAGGACGCCGACATCGGGGTCGCGATGGGATCGGGTAGCCCCGCGACGCGTGCGGTGGCGCAGATCGTGCTGCTGGACAACAAGTTCGCAACGCTGCCGTACGTCGTCGGCGAGGGCCGCCGGGTTATCGGCAACATCGAGCGCGTCTCGAACCTTTTCCTGACCAAGACCGTGTACTCGGTGCTGCTGGCATTCCTCATCGGCGTGTCCGGCGTGGTGGCGCAGATCTTCGACTTCGATCCGCTGCCGTACCCGTTCCTGCCGCGGCACGTGACGATCGCCGCGTGGTTCACGATCGGCATCCCGGCGTTCATCCTGTCGCTCGCCCCGAACAACGAGCGGGCCCGGACCGGGTTCGTCTCGCGCGTCATGCGGTTGGCGATTCCGTCCGGCGTCATCATCGGCATCGCGACGTACGTGTCGTACCTGCTCGCGTACGCGGGTCCGGATGCGACCGAGCAGCAGGTGGAGCAGGCCGGCACGACCGCGCTCATCACGCTCATCATGATCGCGTTGTGGGTGCTCGCGGTGGTCGCCCGTCCCTACACGTGGTGGAAGATCGTGCTGATCGTGGGCTCGGTCCTCGGGTACGTCGTCCTCTTCGGATTCTCCTTCACCCGCGAGTTCTTCAAGCTCGATCCGTCGAACGTCGCCGCGACGACCGGGGCCCTGCTGATCGGTCTGGTCGGTGTCGTGCTGGTGGAGATCGCGTGGTGGGTGACCGGCCGTATCCACGGGGAACACCGGCGACTGTTCGCCTCCAGCGACGATCTGCCCGGGGTGCACTGACCGCCCACGCCCCGCGGGGTGGGCAGGTGCATGGACACGTGTCGAGTGGTACGGTCCCGAGCGACCGATCACCCGTCGGCTCCCCGGGGACTCTGTGGAGGTAGGCAGTGGCACGACAGGCGCGTGCCGTCGCGACCCGACAGCTCATCGTGCTCCGGGCATCGGAGGTCTTCGACCGGGTCGGCTACTACGGCGCGCGGGTCGAGGAGATCGTGGAGAGCGCTCGAATCACCAAGGGTGCGCTCTACTTCCACTTCGGATCCAAGGACGGCTTGGCCCGGCACATCATCCGTGAGCAGCGCCGCCTTGCCGAACGTTCGATCGAGGCCATCGCGGCCACCGACGTGTCGGCGCTCGAGCAGATGGTGATGCTGTGCCACGAGATGGCGCGCCAGACGAGTAACCCCCTCGTACGTGCCGGGATCCGCCTCACCGTGGAACTCGGTGTGACCGATGCTCTCGGTGACGCACCGACGGACCCGTTCCAGCCGTGGACGGACTGGGCGACGCGTCTGGCGGCGCGGGCCGTCGAGCAGGGCGACATCAGCGACCGGGTGGCCCCCGCGGTCCTCGGACGCCACCTCATCGGTGCGATCACCGGGGCCCAGTTGGTATCGCGGGTGCGCACCTGGTTCTCCGATCTCGACGGGCGCGTCGACGAGATGTGGCAGGTGCTGCTCCCGAGCATCGTTCCCGCCGGCCGCCACGACCGGATCCCGTCGGCCAGCTCCGCACGCTGGTGCGCCGAGATGGTGTGACGCAGCCCTCGGTATTGTCCACGTCACGTGCATGATGCACATCGATTGCATGCGGGAATGAGGCGTTGGTGACGGAATCGGTCGACAGCAAGCAGGGTCTGTACGTCTTCGAGGACCTGACGGACGAGGAGATCGCGCGGGAGGCGGAGTTCTACGGCGACCTCACCGGGAGCGTCCGGGATCTGGTCGAACTCGCGCTGTCGACCGAGTCCGACGACGACGACATCCGGCAGGCGCGGGAACACCTCGAGGCCGCGAAGGCGCTGCTGTCCAAAAGGACCCGCCCGCAGCCGTACGGGGTCCGGTGGAACGCGGCGGGCAACCGGCGGGCATGGGGGAACGCCGTGGTCGGGCTGCGTAACGCGGTGGCGCCACCGCTGCGGATCCAGCGGGAACCGGACGGGCGCGTGTGGGCGGACGTCGAACTGGGGATGCAGTACGAGGGGCCGGCCGGGCTCACGCACGGCGGCATCTCGGCGCTGCTGCTCGACCAGGTGCTCGGCGAGGCCGCCGAGCACGGCGGCGCACCCGGTATGACCGGCACGCTGACACTCCGCTACCGCAAGCCCACCCCGCTCGGGACGCTGCACCTCGAGGCGTGCGTCGACCGCATCGAGGGGGTCAAGACGTTCGTCACCGGACACCTGGCCGGTCCCGACGGTGTCTGCGTCGAGGCGGAGGGCGTCTTCATCCTGCCGCGGTGGGCGCGGGCTGCCGACGGTTCGAGTGCGCTGCCCGTCCCCGGCCCGGCCTGACGCACCGGTCTCCCCGCGTGATTTGGGGGAGAATGTGTCCATGGGATTCATGGATTCAGTCAAGGGCCTGGTCAACAAGGGGCAGGAACTCGCCGCCGAGCACTCCGACAAGGTGCAGGGCGTCATCGACAAGGCTGCGGACCTCGCCGACGACAAGACCGGCGGCAAGTACAGCGACAAGATCGACAAGGCGGCCGAGGCTGCCAAGAAGGTCGTGCCGCCGAAGGAGTAGCCGTGTGAGTCGGCTGCCCGTCTCGGTGTAGTCGGCTGCACAATCGACGGGTGCATCTGACACTCGTACTGCTCGTCATGATCGTCGCCATCGCGGTGACGAGCCTGGCGAAGCGGCGGGACCTGCAGGTTCCGCTCGTGCTCGTCGCGTTCGGGTCGGCGGCGTCCTTCATTCCGGGGATGCCGCGGCTCGAACTCGATCCCGAGATCATCCTCGGCGTCGTGTTGCCGCCACTGCTGTACTCGGCGGCGCTCGATTTCTCGATGGCGAGCCTGCGCCGCAACTTCGCCTCGATCCTCCGTCTCGGCGTCGGGTTGGTGCTGGTGACGGCGTTCGCCGTCGGGTTCTTCGCGAACTGGCTGGTGCCCGAGTTCACGCTCGGTGCCGCGCTCGTCCTCGGCGCGGTGGTCTCCCCGACGGATGCCGTCAGCGCGGTCAGTGTGGGCCGAAAACTCGGGTTGCCCAAACGCGTCCTGGCGATCCTCACCGGTGAGGGACTGCTCAACGACGCGACCGCGCTCACCCTGTTCACGGTGAGCGTCGCCGCCGTCGCGGGCACCCGGGTCGTCGTCGAGCAGCCGGTGCTGTTCTTCCTGTACGAGGTGGCCGGCGGCGTGGGCGTCGGTGTCGTGATGGCCACGGTCGTGCGCTGGGTGCGGGCCCGCATGTACGACTCGCCACTGGAAACCGTTCTGGGACTGGTGCTGCCGTTCGCCGCATACCTCGCGGCGGAGTCGCTCGACACCTCGGGGGTGCTCGCGGTCGTCGTCGCCGGATTCGTGATGGGCCATCACGCGACCAACGTCTCGATTCCCACCCGGCTACAGGAACGGTCGTTGTGGACGACCCTCGACCTGCTGCTCGAGATGTTCGTGTTCGCGTACATGGGACTGCAGTTGAAGTTCGTGATCGAGGACGTCGCGGACGAGGGCCTCCCGGTCCACCACATCTTCGCCTACGGATTCGCGGTGTTGGTGGTCGTGATCCTGGTCCGGCCGATCTGGGTGTTCCTCAACTGGGGTCCGACGCACCTGCGGTTCGCCCCGCGTCGCACCGGGTCCACCGGGCCGACCCTGAACTGGCGTCAGAAACTGGTGGTGTCGTGGGCGGGCATGCGCGGAGTCGTCACCCTCGCCGCGGCGGGCGGTATCCCGGTGCTCACCGCGGCCGGTGATCCGTTCCCCGGACGCGGCGTCATCCAGGCGATCGCGTTCGTGGTCGCGGTCGGCACGCTGCTGATCCAGGGCGCCACCATCCCGTTCATGATCCGCCGACTCGACGTCGCCGATCCCGTCGAACTCGAGCGGGCCCACCAGCAGACGCTGCTCGCCCGCCGGATCGCCGCGGATGCCGCGGACCGGGCGCTCGCCGAGGTGGCGGCCGACCCGCCCGCCGGCGCCGACCCGGAGCAGTTCGTGCGCGCGCTCGACCGGGTGCGGATGTCGGTCCGCGCGCAGGCTCAGGTGGAGGAGGCAGAGGGCGACGACGACGGCAACGACATCACGTTGAAGCAGGCGGGGGCGCTGTTCGACTCCGTGCGGCGCCGGGTCCTGCAGACCCAGCGCACGGCGCTGATCGCCGCCCGTGACGAGGGTGTGCTCGACGACGAGGTGCTGCGCGCCGAACTCGAGTCCCGCGACATCGAGGAAGCGGCCGCCGAACAGCGGGTGTGGCGTCGTCGTGGCTGAGTCGGGGTCGTGACGGGCACAATCGATCCGTGACTCGAACCGGTGCGTTGCTCGCGGTGCTGCTGTGCGCGGCCGCGTTGGTGGGCTGCTCCGCCACGGCCGACGACCGGACGCCGCGGACAACTGCTACGCAGACCTCGCAATCCGTGGCGGCGCCCGACCCCGCCGAGCGCGGTCTGGTGACCGCCGCCGAACCGTTCACCGGCGAAGGGTTGTCGGGGCAGAAGATCCTGTACCGGTCGACGTCCGGCATCGACGGGCGTGGCACCGAGGTGTCGGGCACTGTGTTCGTGCCGCCCGGTCGGGCGCCCGCGGGCGGGTGGCCGGTGGTCACCGTCGGCCACCCCACCACCGGACTGCTCGACGACTGTGCGCCGTCGCGGCACGGCAACCTGCTGGGTTCGGCCGGGCTGGTGCGTGACCTGCTGGCCCGCGGCTACGTCGTCGCGGTCACCGACTACGAGGGCCTCGGCACCGACGGCCCGCACCCCTACCTCGAACCGATCACCGCGGGCTACAACCTGATCGACGCGGTCCGTGCCGCGCGCACCCTCGTGCCCGATGCGTCGACCCGCTGGGCGGCGATCGGGGTGTCGCAGGGCGGCCAGGCGGCGTGGGCGGCCGCCGAACGCGCCGGTCGGTACGGCGACGGCCTCGAGTTCGTCGGAGCCGCCAGCCTGTCGCCGCCCGCAGACCTCAGCCCCATCGTGTCGGACGGCCCACCGAATCTCGATGTTCCGCAACAGATCTTCCTGCCCATGCTGCTCGACGGTCTCGCGGTCTCGCATCCCGACCTGGATGCCAGTGCCTACATCCGCGGCCCTCTCGCCGACAACCGTGACGTGATCCGGTCGTGCACGGGTGCCCTCGCGTCGCGCAAGCTGTCGGTCGCGCTGAATCTCACGCCGGCGGACACGTTGCCGCGCAGCGACGAAGACGTCGCGCGGATGCGCGAGTGGCTCACCGCGGACGCTCTGCCGCAGCAGCAGGCGTCCGGTCCGCTGCTCGTGGTGGTCGCCGGGCGGGACAACCTGATCCGCCCCGACTGGACCACCGCGGCCGTGGGCCGTGCGTGCGGGCAGGGTGACGTCGTCGAACTGCGTTATCGCCCCGACGACGTGCACGCCGACGCGAAGGCACTGCCCGGTGCCGTGGAGTGGATCTCGGACCGGTTCGCCGGGGTCCCCGCGAACTCCACGTGCGTGGGGCAGGCACCACGGTGAGCCCGCTCGTCTGGACCGCGATCGTCGTCGCGGTCGCGGTGTCGCTGACCTATGTCGCGATGCGGACCCGCCGCGTGCTCACCACGCCCGCCGAACGCGCCGTGCACGACACACTGCACACCGCGTCGCTGGCCGCACGTCCGCTGCGCCGCGGCCTCGACGAGACGTCGGCGCGGGAGGCGGCGCCGCATCTGCGGGTGCTGACCGGGGCGCAGTCGCTCGCGATCCTGGGACCGGACGGCGGTCTGCTGGCGTGGACGGGACCGCACGAGGCGCTGTCGGCGCAGGTGACGGCCGTGGCCGGACGCGCGATCGACGACGGCCGGCGCGTCCTGGTCGGCCACGGTGATCTCGAGCGCGGCGCCGGCGACCACGACGTACGAGCCCTCGTCGCGCAACCGCTGCTGATCGAGGGGACCGGCGTCGTGGGTGCGCTCGCCGTCGTCACCACCACCGAACCGGGGCCGGCGATGCTGGGCGCGCTCACCGAGGTCGCCCGGTACGCGTGCGGTCAGCTCGAGCTGGCCGAGCTCGACTCGTCCCGTGCGCGGCTCGACCGCGCCGAGGTACGGGCGTTGCGGGCGCAGATCAGCCCGCACTTCATCTACAACGCGCTCGGCACGATCGCGTCGTTCGTGCGCACCGACCCGGAACGGGCGCGGGAACTGGTCCTCGAGTTCGCCGACTTCACCCGCTACTCGTTCCGGTCCGCCGGCGAGTACACCGTGCTGGCGGACGAGTTGCGCAACATCGACCGCTATCTGACGCTCGAGCGGGCCCGCTTCGGGGACAACTTGCAGGTGCGGCTCCAGGTGGCGCCCGAGGTGCTCAGCGTCGTGCTGCCCTTCCTCGCGCTGCAGCCGCTGGTCGAGAACGCGGTCCGGCACGGGCTGTCCGGCAAGTCGGCCGGCGGCACCGTCTCGATCGTGGCGTCCGACGCCGGGCCGGACTGCGTCATCAGCGTCGAGGACGACGGCGTGGGCATGGACCCGGAACTGCTCCGGTCGGGGGAACTCGACGCGGTCGCGTCCGGGACCGGCGGGCCGAGCGCATCGGAGGCCGCGCACGTGGGCCTGGCGAACGTCGACGACCGGCTCCGCGCCGCATTCGGCAACGACTACGGACTGGTGGTGGAAACGGCCCCCGGCGCCGGGACCAAGGTCAGCATGCGGGTCCCCAAGTTCCGTCCCGGCATCCGGGCCTGACGGGCCGTCGGCCTGTCCGGTCCGGACGGCCCGTCCGACATGGCACGATGGATCCGTTGTGAACGAGATCTCTGACCGGCCCTTTGACGGCCTCCTGACCGTGCTGGCAGTCGACGACGAGCGACCTGCCCTCGACGAGCTGGCTTTTCTGCTCCGTGCCCGCGACGAGATCGGGGAGATCCTCACCGCGGGAGACGCCACCACCGCGCTGCGCATCCTGCGGGACGGCGGCATCGATGCGGTCTTCCTCGACATCAACATGCCCGGGCTCGACGGTCTGGAGCTGGCGGGGATCCTCACTCAGTTCGCGAACCCGCCGTCGGTGGTGTTCGTGACCGCGCACGAGGACCGGGCCGTCGCGGCGTTCGACCTCGGCGCGGTCGACTACCTGCTCAAGCCACTGCGCGAGGAGCGGCTCGCGGAGTCGGTGCGCCGGATCGTCGAGCGTCGACGCCGAGCGAAGGACGACGCCGACGACGACTCGTCGGCCGACGAGGTGATCCCCGTCGAACTCGGCGGTGTGACGACACTGGTGCCGCGGTCGACGGTCAAGTGGGTGGAGGCCGACGGCGACTACGCGCGCCTGCACACCGGCACGGGATCGCACCTCGTACGCATCCCCATCTCGTCGCTCGAGAGTCGCTGGGCCGATGCCGGGTTCCTGCGGGTCCACCGCTCGTACCTCGTGTCGCTCGCCGAGGTGACCGGCATCCGCAGCGTTGGCTCCGGGCTCGTGGTGTGCCTGCGTCCGCAGGGCACCGCGCCGTCGGTGGAGTTGCCGGTGAGTCGTCGGCACACCCGGGAACTGAAGGACAAACTCATCCGCGGTCCGCGTCAGAACTGGACGTCGAGGTGACGTCGCCGGGTGCCGTTCCACCCGCCCGCGAACGGGTGGTGCTCGCCAAGCGGCGCGGCGCCCGGATGGTGCGCACCCGCGTGGAAGTGCAGGAGCAGACGGAGATCGGCGACGCGATGATCCGCGGGCTCGTCCGGGCCCAGCTGAGCCTCGCCACGCGGGTCGCGGCGGCGGTCGGGTTGCTGTTCGCGGTGGTGCCCGTCCTGCTGCTCGTGTTCCCCGACGTCGCCGATGTCGTGGTCTTCGGGGTCCGTCTACCGTGGCTGCTCGCGGTGAGCGTCCCGCTGCCGATCCTGTTGGTGGCGGGCTGGTTCTACATCCGCGCGGCAGAGCGCAACGAACAGGACTTCGCCGACCTGGTCGACGACTGAGGCGGCGCCCATGACCGGACAGCCCATTCCCCTCCTGACGGTGTTCGCGCTCGTCGCGGCGGCCGTCGCGACCGTCGGCATCGGGATCTACGGGGTGCGTCTGGCGCGCACCACCTCCGACTTCCTGGTGGCGTCGCGCAGTGTCGGGCCGCGGTGGAACGCGGCGGCGATCTCGGGTGAGTACCTCTCGGCCGCCTCGTTTCTCGGTGTCGCCGGCCTCATCGCGAAGTACGGTGCGGACGCGCTGTGGTATCCGATCGGGTTCACCGCCGGTTACCTCGGGCTGCTGCTGTTCGTCGCGGCGCCCCTGCGCCGCTCCGGCGCGTACACCGTCCCCGATTTCGCGGAGTTCCGGCTCGGTTCCGTGCGGGTACGCCGTGTCGCGATGATCGTGGTGGCGCTGGTGTGCGGGCTGTACATGGTGCCGCAGCTCCAGGGCGCGGGTCTGACGCTGAACATCTTGCTGGGCGTGCCCGGCTGGGTGGGCATCGTCGTGGTCGGGATCATCGTGATCGGCAACGTCGTGGGCGGCGGCATGCGGTCGATCACGTTCGTCCAGGGGTTCCAGTACTGGCTCAAGCTGACGGCCGTCGCCGTTCCCGCGCTGGTGCTGGCCGGGCACTTCTTCGCCGACCAGCAGTCGGTGGGCGCACCCGCCCCGCCCACCGTCGCGACGCAGACATCGGTGGACGTCACCACCGACGTCGTGGTGCAGGTCGCCGTCGCGACCGACGTGACGGTGCACGGACGACTCGACGACCGAGCGGTGTCGGGCGACGTCCGACTCGGCGCAGGCCGGCACGAACTGGGGAAGGGAACGACGCTGGTGCTGCCCGCGGGATCACCGGTCCCGGTGGTGGCCGGCGCTCCCGCCGACGGCGCCGGGTGGGCCGATCCGGGTGGCGGTTTCGGCGGTCCGCACCCGATGTTCCAGGTGTACTCGCTGATGCTCGCGACGTTCCTCGGCGCGATGGGTCTGCCGCACGTCCTCGTGCGCTTCTACACCAACCCGGACGGGCGCGCGGCCCGCCTGACGTCACTGGTCGTGATCGCTCTGGTGGGCGTGTTCTACCTGTTCCCGGTCCTGCTCGGGGTGTTCGCGCGGCTGTACGTCCCGCAGTTGCTCATCACGGGCACGTCGGACGCGGCGGTCCTGCTGCTCCCGGTCTCGGTGTTCTCCGGGTGGGGCGGCCAACTGCTCGCCGCGCTGGTCGCGGCCGGCGCCATCGCGGCGTTCCTGTCCACGTCGTCGGGGCTGTTGGTGAGCATCGCCGGTGTCCTCAGCACCGACGTGCTGCGCGGTCGGGTCCGGGACTTCCGGGTCGCCGCGGTCCTCGCTGGAGCGGTACCGCTGATCCTGGCGCTCGGGGCCGCGTCGCTCGACCTGTCCCGGTCTGTCGGGTTGGTGTTCGCGGTCGCGGCCTCGACGTTGTGCCCGCTGCTGGTCCTCGGGATCTGGTGGCGCGGACTCACTGCCGCGGGAGCGACGGCCGGGCTCGTCGTCGGGCTGGTGACCGGCGGGGGAGCGGCCCTGCTCGCGGTGCTCGGCGTCCCCTCCGAGAACCTCTGGAACGGTTGGCCGTCCGTGCTCATCGGCTACCCGGCCGCGGTCAGCGTCCCGCTGTCGTTCGCGGCGATGGTGTCGGTCAGCCTCGCCACCCGGCGGCAGATCCCTCGCGACGTGGGCCGGATCTTCACCCGCATGCACGCGCCGGAACGACTGGGCATGGGCCGCGACCGCGAGGACGACCTGCGATCGACGTGATCCGGGTTCCGGTAGGTGGGTCCGGCGATTGACGCCCGTCGCCGGTATCGGCGAACGTGACGGGTCTGCGTGTGCTGCCCGCGCTCACGCCCGGAAGAAGGAGACCCCGTGTCGGATTGGCACTGCCTCGGAACCGCCGACGACTACCGCGACGGAAAGCCCCACGCCGTCCGGGCATTCGACACCGATCTCGTCGTCTACTCCGACCGGGCGGGCGGCCTCAACGTCCTCGATTCCCGCTGCCCCCACATGGGCGCCGATCTCAGTAAGGGCCGGGTCGTGGGGGACACCATCGACTGCCCCGCCCACCGGTGGCGCTGGAACGGCAAGGGCAAGTGCGTCGGCGGGTCACCCAAGCTGCTGCCGATCCGCTCCTGGACGACCGAGGAGCGGGACGGGCTGCTGTATCTCGAGCGGTCCGACGCCGCGCCCACCGGTCGCCCGGTCCGGGCCGCGAACGCGTGGTGGTGAGCCCGCGGCCCACGACGTGAGGGCAGCTCTCAGCGTGAGCCGCGGATCAGGGCGCCGGGGCGGGCCCCGGTGTCGACGCCGTCGCGGAGCACCACCCGACCGGAGACGATCGTCGCGCGGTAGCCGTCGGCGCCCTGCAGCAGGCGCCGGGCGCCGCCCGGCAGGTCGTGCACCATCGTCGGCGACTGCAGCTGCAGCCGTTCGAAATCGATCACGTTGAGATCGGCCTTTTTGCCCTCGGCGATCACGCCGCGATCGCCGAGTCCGTAGATCGTCGCGGTGTCGAGGGTCATCTTCCGGACCGCGGTCGCCAGCGGGATCAGGTCGCCGCGACTGCGGTCGCGCGCCCAGTGCGTCAGCATGAACGTGGTGTTCGACGCGTCGCAGATGGCTCCCACGTGCGCGCCGCCGTCGCCGAGGCCGATCGCAGTCGCGGGATGCATCAGCATCTCCCGGGTCGGGTCGAGCGTGAAGTCCGAGTACCCCAGCAGCGGCCGGAAGAACAACGCGCGGCCCCCGTCGGTGAGCATGAGGTCGTAGGCGTACTCGAACGGATCCCGCCCGGCGCGCTCGGCCTCGCGGGCGAGGCTGGTGTCGGGATCGGGTTCGTACCGCGGCGGGTGGCCGAGATCGAACGTCCGGTCGAGTCTGCTCAGGTACGGCATCCGATTGTCGGGCGAATCGGGTTCGTCGAGGATCGCGCGCCGGGTCGCCGGGTCACGCAGCGCGGCCACCAGGGCGTCGAGGTCGCCGTCGGCGCGCGCGGCGGCCGCGAGGTACGTCGGCCGGGTGTGGAAGGCGTTGAACGTCTGCAAGCCGGTCAGCAGGCCCAGCGGGCGCGCCGGGACCTGCGGGCGCAGGGGAATTCCGGCCTCGTACGCGGCGGCAGCGGCGTCGAGCAGTCGCTTCCAGTCGTTCGGCACGTTGTCGTGCTGCATCAGGCCGAAACACACTGTCCGCCCGGTGAGTTCGGCCAACCGCAGCATCCAGTCGAGTTCGCGGTCGGGGGCCGCCAGGTCCTCGCCCATGATGCCGGCCGGTGCCAGTTCGAACACCCCGGTTCCGGCGGCGGCCAGCGCCTGCCCGACGCCGAACAGTTCGTCCTCGGCAGCGAAGGTTCCCGGTACCGGTTCCCCGTCGATCGCCCGGTGCACGATGGTGCGTGACGTCGAGAAGCCGAGGGCCCCGGCCTCGACGCCCTCACGGACCAGCTTGGCCATCAGCGCGATGTCCTCGGCCGACGCCGCCTCGTTGCGGGCACCGCGCTCGCCCATCACGTACGCCCGCACGGCTCCGTGCGGCACGTGCGTGCCCACGTCGATGGCCAGCGGCAGCCGGTCGAGCGCGTCGAGGTACTGCGGGAAGGACTGCCAGCCCCAGCGGATCCCGGCGGACAGCGCGGCACCGGGAATGTCCTCGACGCCTTCCATGAGGCCGATCAGCCATTCGCGGTCGGCGTCGGCCACCGGAGCGAATCCCACGCCGCAGTTGCCCATCACCGCGGTGGTGACACCGTGCCAGCAGCTGGGCGTGAGCATCGTGTCCCACGTGACCTGGCCGTCGTAGTGGGTGTGGATGTCGACGAACCCCGGGGTGACGAGCAGTCCGGTCGCGTCGATCACCTCGTCGGCGTCCGCATCGGCGAGTTCGCCTCCCGGGGTGACGGCCACGATCGAGCCGTCCCGGACCCCGACGTCGGCGACGAAGGGTTCACCGCCGGTCCCGTCCACCACTGTCCCGTTGGAGATCACGAGAGAGAAACCCATATCCACTCCTCGCTGAGAGTCGACCGGCACGTCATGCGTCTCGATGACAGACGCCAGACTAACTGGACACGGTGTCAGCGAGTGTGGAAATCGGGTCGTTCATTCGTTCGGTCGCAGGGTTCGGGAGCCGACCGTTCGTCGTGTGGCGGCTACCGTTCGGCGCACGCGTCGACAGCTCGCCGTGTGACTGGCACCACACCCTTCTCCTGTGATCTGGCTCTCACTAGCGTCGCTTCGCACACCCCGCGACGCCCGTCGCCCGCCATCGGAGGAGCCCGATCATGACCACCACCGACCTCGGCTCGGGAGCGCCGCCGCAGCGGCCCACGCCCGACGCGCAGGCGTTCCTCGACATGCAGGCGAGCCCGGAGTTCCAGGAACTCCGGCACCGGCTGCGGCGCTTCGTCTTTCCGATGACCGCGTTCTTCCTCACGTGGTACGCCGGCTACGTCCTGCTCGCGACGTACGCGCCGGACTTCATGGCCACCAAGGTGTTCGGCAACGTCAACCTCGGAATCGTGCTCGGTCTCGGCCAGTTCGTGACGACGTTCGTCATCACCGCCCTGTACGTGAAGTTCGCGAACCGTGAACTCGATCCGCGGTCGTCGGCGATCCGCGAGGAACTGGAAGGACCGGCCCGGTGATCACCACACTCGCACAGTCCGCTCCGGCAACGGATGTCGGCAATCCGCTGTTCAACATCGCGATCTTCGTCGCGTTCGTCGTCGGCACCATGACCCTGGTGATCCGGGCCAGCAAATCGACGAAGAAGGCGTCGGACTTCTACACCGGCGGCGGCCAGTTCTCCGGCCCGCAGAACGGTTTCGCCATCGCCGGTGACTACCTGTCGGCGGCGTCGTTCCTCGGTATCGCCGGCGCCATCGCGGTGTACGGATACGACGGGTTCCTGTACTCGATCGGGTTCCTCGTCGCGTGGCTCGTCGCGCTGCTGTTGGTGGCCGAACTGCTTCGCAACACAGGACGATTCACGATGGCCGACGTTCTGAGCTTCCGGCTGAAGCAGCGTCCGGTGCGGATGGCGGCGGCATTGTCGACGCTGGTCGTCTCGCTGTTCTACCTGCTCGCGCAGATGGCCGGTGCGGGCGGCCTGGTCGCGCTGTTGCTGAACATCAAGGACTTCGCGGGACAGGCGATCGTCGTCGCGGTTGTCGGTGTGCTGATGATCGTCTACGTGCTGATCGGCGGCATGAAGGGCACCACGTACGTGCAGATGGTCAAGGCCGTCCTGCTCATCGCGGGTGCCGGCATCATGTTCGTCCTGGTGCTGTTCGCGGTGAAGGGCAACTTCTCGCAGCTGCTGGCCGACGCGCAGAACATGGTCAACGGCTCCGCCAACGAGGCCGTCGCCGGGCGCGACGTGCTCGCACCGGGCGCCAAGTACGGGATCAGCGACATGTCGCGGCTGGACTTCGTCTCGCTCGGCATCGCCCTGGTCCTCGGCACCGCGGGCCTGCCGCACGTGCTGATGCGCTTCTACACGGTGCCCACCGCCAAGGAGGCCCGCCGCTCGGTGACGTGGGCGATCGGATTGATCGGCGCGTTCTACCTGTTCACGCTCGTCCTCGGTTACGGCGCCGCGAAGATGGTCGGCCCCGATACGATCCTGGCCGCTCCCGGCAAGGAGAACTCGGCGGCCCCGCTGCTGGCGTTCGAACTGGGCGGCACGATCTTCCTGGGCATCATCTCGGCGGTCGCGTTCGCGACGATCCTCGCGGTCGTCGCCGGCTTGGCGATCACCGCGTCGGCGTCGTTCGCCCACGACATCTACGCCAGCGTCATCAAGCGCGGCAAGGCGTCGGAGGAGGAGCAGGTCCGGGTCTCGCGGATCACCGTGGTCGTCATCGGCATCGTCGCGATCGTCCTCGGCATCCTCGCGATGGGACAGAACATCGCGTTCCTCGTCGCGCTCGCGTTCGCCGTCGCCGCGTCGGCGAACCTGCCGACGCTGCTGTACTCGCTGTTCTGGAAGAAGTTCAACACCACCGGCGCGCTGTTCAGCATCTACGGCGGCCTGATCAGCTGCCTGGTGCTCATCGTCTTCTCGCCGGCCGTCTCCGGCGCCAAGACGTCGATGTTCCCGAACGTCGACTTCGCCTGGTTCCCGCTGGCCAATCCCGGCATCGTGTCGATCCCGCTGGCGTTCGCGCTCGGCATCATCGGTACCTGGGTGGGACGGAACAAGCTCGAAGATCCGTTCAAGCAGGCCGAGATGGAGGTCCGCTCCCTCACCGGTGTCGGCGTCGAGAAGGCCGTGGCCCACTAGCGGCCGTCCGGGCTTCCCGGGGCGCCCCGTGACGCAGCCGCGTCACGGGGCGCACTGTCGTCTACGTCACCTTTTGGTTACGATCCGACAATGGCCAAGCTGAAGGTGTCCGTCGACGTGCCGATGAGCCCCGAGGACGCGTGGGACCGGGCGTCGGACCTCACCGAGTTCGAGCAGTGGCTCAGCATCCACGAGGGCTGGCGTAGCGATCTGCCCGCGGAACTGAGCACCGGCACCGTCGTCAGTTCGGTCGTCACGGTCAAAGGCCTGCGCAATCGCGTGACGTGGACGCTCAAGCAGTACAACCCGCCGCGGAGCCTGGTCCTGAAGGGCGACGGCAAGGGTGGCGTGAAGCTCGGCCTCGTCCTCAGCGTCGAACCGTCCACGGTGGGCGCCGTCGTCGCGCTCGACATCGACCTCGGCGGCGCACCCCTGTTCGGACCCATCGGGTCGGGCGTGGCCAAGGCGCTGCGCGGCGACATCGAGGGCTCGCTGCAGAAGTTCGTCACTCTCTACGCCTGATTCGGCGGAACCCGCACAACGCGACCGGCGGCCCGGCCGGAACGCGATCCCTACGGAGGTCTCGAAGACATGGCCGGTCGTCACAGCGCGCCGCGCGCGAAATCCACCGCGGCGGCGTCGCCGTCGGTGAAGTACGGGGCGATCGGCCTCGCTGCGGTGGTCGTCGTGGGTGTGGGGGCGTACTTCGCGGTGGACGCCGTCGCCGGCGGCGGATGCGATTCGGTCACCGAGTTCGTGGTGGCCGCCGACCCGTCGATCTCGCCGGTGCTCACCGAGGTGACTTCGGCGACATCGGCGGAGGACCTCGGCTGCCGCAGCTTCCGGATCGAGGCCGCGTCCGGCATGGAACCGCTCGGGTCGCCCGGTCAACAGTCGGGGCCGGACCTGTGGATTCCGGATTCGACGCAGTGGGTCGCGAAGGCGAGCAGCGGAACCGGCACACTCTTCGACGTCGCGGCCCCGTCGATCGCCACGACGCCGGTCGTCATCGCGGCGCGCGAGGGCGACATGCCGTTCTTCGCAACCTGGCTGAGCGCTCTGCAGCTGCAGGGTCTGCGGATCGGCGACCCGCTCACCAGCACCGTCTCGGGTGCCCCCATCGTCGGTGCGCTGTCCGAGTCCGCCGCCGGCACCGTCCCGGGCGACGCGGTGCCCGGAGCGCTGGTTCCGCTCGCCCAGGCGCAGGCCGCCAACATGCATCAGACCGACCCGGCCGCGCGGCTCGCGGCGGTGGCATCGGACGGCGGGATCGCCATCGCCACCGAGCAGCAGGTGGCGGGACAGAACGCGGGCGACTCGGCGGTGCGCCTCGAGGCGACCACTCCGAACTCGGGTGCGGTGTTCCTCGACTATCCGGTCGTTGCCACCGCGCCGGGGTCCGAGCACGACGACGCCCGCAGTGCGGGCGTCGCGCTGGCCGAGGTGATGGGATCCGACGCGGGCCGGGCCGCGTTGGCGCAGCGCGGGTTCCGCGCCCCGGACCGGGCTCCGCTCGACGCCGGCCGCGGCGTGGGGGATGTCGCGGTGCTGACCGTGGAGGATCCGACGGAGACGGCTCAGGTTCTCCGACGGTATGCGGTGCTGGCGTTGCCGTCCCGCGCGCTCGTGGTGGAGGACGTCTCGGGTTCGATGGCCGAGCAGGCCGGCCCGGAGACTCGGATCGCGCTGACGGTCCAGGCCAGCGAGACGGGCGCCCGACTGTTCCCCGACAACGCGCAACTGGGTCTGTGGGCGTTCTCGATCGGGTTGGGTGGGGGCTCGCAGGACTACAAGGAACTCGCCCCGATCCGCCGCCTCGACGAGACGGTCGACGGCGTCAGCCACCGGCAGCGCCTGACCGATGCCGTCCGCACGCTGCCCTCGCTCGTCAAGGGCGGTACCGGACTGTACGACACGACGCTCGCCGCCTTCCGGAAGGTCAAGGAGGGCTACGATCCGGCCGCGATCAACAGCGTCATCCTGCTCACCGACGGCGCCAACGAGGACCCGTCGACGATCTCGCTCGACGAACTGCTCGCCACGTTGAAGCGGGAGCAGGACCCGGCACGCCCGGTCATCATCGTCACCATCGGCATCACCGAGGATGCTGATGCGGCTGTGCTGCAGAAGATCTCGGCCGCCACGGGCGGAACCAGTCACGTCGCGCGCACGCCTGCCGAGATTCCCGGCGTGTTCGTGGACGCGATGCGTAGCCGCGCCACCAGTTGACGGCAGGGTGGGCTGCATCCGTGTGCAGCCCACCCTGCGCGGGTCAGAGCAGGACGGCGTCGGTCGCCGCGCGGACCGCGTCCTCGGTCACTCCCGGAGCGCATTCCCGAAGGACCAGACCGGTGTCGGTTACGTCGATCACTGCGAGATCGGTGATGATGCGGTCGACCACCGCGCGCCCGGTGAGGGGGAGGGTGCAGCGTTCGACGATCTTCGACGCCCCGGCCTTGTCGGTGTGCTCCATGAGAACGATCACCTTGCGGGCGCCGTGCACCAGGTCCATCGCGCCGCCCATGCCCTTGACCATCTTGCCCGGCACCATCCAGTTCGCGAGGTCGCCGGTGGCGGACACCTGCATCCCGCCCAGCACCGCCGTGTCGATGTGGCCGCCGCGGATCATCCCGAAACTGGTGGCGGAGTCGAAGAACGACGCACCGGCGTCGACGGTCACGGTCTCCTTGCCGGCGTTGATCAGATCTGGGTCCACCTCGGCCTCGGTCGGGTACGCACCAGTGCCGAGGATGCCGTTCTCGCTGTGCAGCGTCACCTCGACGCCGCCCGGCAGATGGTTCGGAATCAGCGTGGGCAGGCCGATTCCCAGGTTGACGTACTCGCCCGACGCCAGTTCCAACGCGGCCCGAGCGGCCATCTGCTCGCGCGTCCAGCCGAGGGTCTGCATAAGTGCGGTCATCGTGCGTCCTCCTCCGCGGCCGAGACGGTCCGCTTCTCGATCTTCTTGTCCTGCTGTCCGATATGGACGATCCGGTCGACGAAGATTCCCGGCAGATGCACCTGCTCCGGATCGAGTTCGCCGGCCTCGACGATCACCTCGGCCTGGGCGATGCACACTCGGCCGGCCATTGCGGTCAGCGGGTTGAAGTTCATCGCGGCCTTGTTGAAGACCAGGTTGCCCGCGGTGTCCGCGACCATCGCGTGCACCAGCGAGAAGTCGGCGGTGATCGACTCCTCCAGCACGTAGTCGCGACCACCGAACGCGCGCACCTCCTTGGGCGGGGACGCGAGGGCCACCGAGCCGTCGGGCGCGTAGCGCCACGGCAGGCCGCCCTCGGAGATGAGGGTGCCGACGCCCGACGGCGTGAAGAAGGCCGGTATCCCCGCCCCGCCGGCGCGCAACTTCTCGGCGAGTGTGCCCTGCGGGGTCAGCACCACCTCGAGTTCCCCCGACAGGTATTGGCGCGCGAACTCCCGGTTCTCCCCGACGTACGACGCCGTGACACGTCGAATCCTGCCTGTCTCGAGGAGGATTCCCAGACCGTGCCCGTCGGTTCCGCAGTTGTTGGAGAACACCTCGAACGCGGTTTCCGCGCCGGCCGCGAGGGCAGCGATCAGGACGTCCGGAATGCCGCACAGCCCGAACCCTCCGACGGCCAGGGAGGCCCCGGACGGGATGTCGGCGATCGCCGCGGCGGCCGATGGGTGAATCTTGGTCATGAGAACCCTTCCGTCTCTGTGTGTCTCGGCGATCGTCGGGTCAGGCGGACGCTGTGCTCTGCGCTACGAGCTTGCGCAGTCCCGCGGGGTAGACGCGCTTGCCTACGAGCAGTGCAACGATGGCGGCGATGTAGAAGAGGGGCGCGAGCTGCAGCGACTCGAGAAGGCCGAGTCGATCGGCGAGAATGCCGATGACGAAGGGGCCCAACGCCAAACCGAGAACATTGTTGGCGATGGTGAGTGTACCCAGTGCCGACGAGCGGACGGATTCGTGGGTGAGGCCGGCGACCATGGCGGCCGTGGGACCCGAGCATCCGGCGGAGAAGAAGGCGCCGATGCCGAGGAGGATCAGCTGAGGCGCCCCGGTACCCAGCCGGAGCCCGATGCCGAGCGTGAGGAGCGCGATCGTGCAGAAGACGACGGCCGTCGTCCACTTCCGCGCGGGATCGGTGCGGCTCACGCGGTCGGTGATCATGCCGCACACCACCATTCCCGTGCCGACCAACAGGACGAACAGCGCGGCTACCGCACCGGCCTTGTCCGGTGCCATCCCGTAATACCGGTTGAAGAAGCTGGGGGTCCACGACAGCAGCACGGCTGCGGTGAACATCTGGAAGCCACCCGCGAGGTAGGCGCACCACACGGCGCGGTTCGTGAACAGGGTGGACACGGGCACTCGCACGACGCGTGCGGTCGGGTCGGGGGAGCCGGACGGAGTGACGGGTTCGTCGTGCACGGCGTACCTCGCGAGGCGCGACTCGGTGACCACGGCGCGGAACAGCGCGGCGAGGATGAGCCCCAGTACGGCCATCGCTGTGAACGACCACCGCCAGCCGACATTCACGGCGATCACGCCACCGAGCGAGACGCCGACGACGGAACCGAAGGAGCCACCGGCCATGAAGGCGCCGCTGAGCGACGAGTGCAACCGTGGGGAGAACACGCTCAGGACCACCGCGATGCCCACGCTGCCGTACGCGGCTTCGCCGACGCCCACGAAGAACCGCGCGGCCAACATCTGTTCGTAGTTGGATGCGATCGCACAGCACAGCGTTGCCAGGCTCCACATCACGGCCATGACGACCAGGCTGCGGACCCGACCCCACCTGTCGGCGAGCACGGAGAGCGGGAACGTCAGCAGGCCGACCATCAACGCGACGATGCTGGTCAACGATGCCAACTGGGAATCGGACAGTGCCCATTCGGCTTTCAGCATCGGGAAGACTGCGCTGAGGACCTGGCGGGACATGTAGTCCGACAGCAGCAGAGCGAACGCCAGGCCGGCGACGATCCAGGGATAGCTTCGGGATCGGGTGCGGCGGGGCGCGGAGGTGGCCGTCCTACCGGGTGCGTCGGATTCGACGGTTCCGGCCGGCTGTTCGATGGACGTGGGGGGCAGTCCCATGGTGGCTCCTGGAGGCGGATGGGCTGGTAGGGGGCGCGGCGATCGAGGACTCGCGGATCGATGTCGCCGCGGTGGCGGTGGTCTAGGGGCGCGCTTCCATCGCGGCCAGTTCCTCCGCGAGAATCGGCACGCCGAGGTTGCAGGCGTGGATCCCCAGGACGCTGACCATCTGGAGCACGGTGAGAATCTGCTCGCGGGTGACGCCGAGTTCGAGGGCCGCGCGGATGTGCCTGCGCACGCCCGGTGCGTACATGTGCGTGGCCGCGGCGTCGATGGCGATACTGAGCAACTCGACGAACTCCGGCGGGAACACCCCGCGTCGGATCGGTGTCGCGTTCATCGCCATGAACTGTTCGGTCCATTCGGGATCCCACTGGGAAAGTGTGTCCCACAGGGGGTTCCAGCTTCCCTCTTGCTGCATGCGACTGATCGTCGGGGTGGATGCCGGCTCGGGGTTCGTGGTCATGGCAGCGCTCGTTTCACCGAAGTCGAGGGTGGATGTGGTGCGCGCGACAGCGCGCCGCAAAAGGTGGCGCACATCACGTTATCTCGCCTCGACCGGCATTAATTACCCCACTGGGACGTCATTCTGTGCATCTCGGGACATCGTGGACGACCAGGCACCCGTCCGGGGCGTCCGGGGTCAGGAGCCGCTGTGGGCGGCATCGTTCGCCGCGGCCTGTTTGCGCCAGTCCCGGGGGCTGGCGCCGAACTGCTGATGGAACCAGCGCGAGAAGCTGCTCGGGGTGGAGAATGCGAGCATCTCGGAGATTTCCGTGAAGGAGTACCGGCTCCCGCGCACCATTCGATTCGCCAGTTCGGCCCGGGTGTCGTCCAGCACCGTGGTGAAGGTCTGTCCCGACTTCGCGAGATGGCGATGGACCGTACGACGGTCGACGCCGAGGCTTCGGGCGACCTGGTCGATGGAGCATCGGCCGGTCGGGAGCAGCAGCTCGATCAGTTCGCGCACTCGCCCCTCCACGGTGGGTTCCGCGGGCTCCGACAGGGTGTCGAGGAACTGCTTGGCATACGTTCGCAGCCCGGGGTCGGACAGGCGATTCGGCTCGTTCAGATCTCCTGTGTAGGTGACGATTCCGCTGAAGTCGCTGCCGAACGTGGGCGGGGTGCCGAACATTCTCCGGTGGGTGGAGTCGTCCGCGGGCCGGCCGTGCTCGAAGCACACGGAGACCGGGTGCCACCGCTCTCCGAGCAGGTTACGGAGCAGTTGGTGCACCACTGTGACCGCGAGTTCGACCGATTGCCGAACCGGCACCGGCTCGCCGGGTTCGATGCTGACCTGGATCGCGGACAGCCCGTCCCTCTCGCTCATGCGGATGTGCAGGGCCTCGTTGTACATGTGCTGGTACCGGATCAGCATGCGCAGTGCGCTGCGGGCGTCCGGCTCCTCGCGGATGCTCACGCTGAGCGGCCCGAGCGTGGACAGTCGCCGGTGCTCGGCGAGCTTGAGTGCGAAGTCGGGGCGCCCCGCTGCGGCCGACGACAGTTCGAGAAGTCGTGCCACGGAGGCCGCCGGGATCCACCGGTCCTGTAGGTCGAGGCTCGACGGATCGAGTCCGACGGTCCGCAGCAACTGAACCGGGTCGATGCCCAGCATGCGGCTGACCTCGACATATCCGGTGAGCGCCGCATATCGCGCGAGGGGCTTGGCCACCCGTATCACCCTCCTCGGGATGGTCGTGCTGTCCCGCAAGGGTAAGTGTGTGCCCAGTCGCAGTCGAGTCCGGGTGTGCTGTGCGCAATATTGCCCCCGTCACACCTATGTCCCGAAAGGGAAAGAAATATGTCCCGGCAGGGTATGTGCGCGGGTGGCCGGCTCGATAGTGTCGTGTCAGTTGAGTCACACCGGCGCCGCGGCTCGAAAAGGCCTGCCGCTCGGGGTGTTCCGCCCTGCGGCTCGAATGAGCCGGCCGCTGGGCGTCGATTCGCGATCAAGGAGAAGTCAATGGCCAAAGCGATCCGCTTTCACGAGACCGGTGGACCGGAAGTCCTGAAGTGGGAGTCGGTGGACGTCGGCGACCCCGGCCCCGACGAGGTGCGCGTCCGGCACGAGGCAGTCGGGCTGAACTTCGCCGACACGTACTTCCGCACCGGGCTGTACCCGGCCCCGCTGCCGGCGGGAATGGGCGTCGAGGCCGCGGGCGTCGTCGAGGCGGTCGGCCCCGGGGTGGAGGGCTTCGCGGCGGGGGACCGGGTCACCTATACCGGCAGCCCACTGGGCGCGTACAGCACCGAGCGCGTCCTGCCCGCCGAGCACCTGATCGCGCTGCCGGACGGGATCGCGTTCGAGACCGCGGCCGCGATGACGATGCGCGGGCTCACCACGTCGTACCTGCTGCGTCGGATCGCTCCCTCGCTGAAGGCGGGCGACACGGTCCTGCTGCACGCGGCCGCCGGCGGCGTGGGTCTGATCTTCTGCCAGTGGGCGAAACTGCTGGGCATCAACGTCATCGGAACCGTGTCGAGCGACGAGAAGGCTGCGGTCGCGCGCGCGCACGGATGCGGCGAGGTCATCGTCTACAAGCGGGAGAACGTTGCCGAACGGGTCCGCGAGCTCACCGACGGTGCGGGGGTGCCGGTCGTGTACGACAGTATCGGGCAGACCACCTACCAGTCGTCGATCGACTCGCTGGCGCGCCGGGGTCTGCTGGTGGCCTTCGGTACGGCGTCGGGCCCGATCCCGCCGATCGACGCGATGGAACTCGCGGTCAAGGGCTCACTGTTCGTGACCCGGCCGGCGCTCGCCGACTACATCGCCGACCCCGCCGAGCGAGCCGAGCTCGCCGGCGAGCTGTTCGGCCACGTTGCGGCCGGCCGCATCCAGATCGAGATCAACCAGCACTACGCACTCGAGGAAGCCGAACAGGCCCACCGAGACCTGGAGTCGGGCATCAGCATCGGCTCGTCGGTCTTCTCGTTCTGAACCGTCTTCCGAGCATGAACAGGAGAGAGCGATGACCATTGTCGAAAGCCGCGTTCGCGGTCGCGGGGCGACCGTCGCGAACCTGGACGCACGACCTCTGACCTGCAGCATCGGCGCGGAGGTTCACGGCGTCGATCTCGGGGAGGTGTCCCGCGACGACGCCCTGTTCGCCGAACTGAAATCGCGTCTGCTCGAGCACAAGGTGCTCTTCTTTCGTGACCAGGACATGAGCAGGGCCGAGCACGTGGCGCTCGCGCAGCGGTTCGGCGCGCTCGAGGATCACCCCGTCGTCGGAAGCGATCCCGAGCATCCCGGCCTGGTCCGGATCTACAAGGACCTCGACAGCGCCCCGGAAGCGTTCGAGAACGCCTACCACTGTGATGCGACGTGGCGCGTGAATCCGCCCATGGGGTGTGTACTGCGCTGCGTGGAGGGTCCGGCGGTCGGCGGCGACACGATCTGGGTGAACATGGCGCTCGCATACGCGCGTCTGCCGGAACGGGTCAAGGAACGGATCGAGGGTCTTCGGGCGCGGCACAGCATCGAGGCGTCGTTCGGCGCCCGGCTGCCGATCGAGCAGCGGCTCGAACTGAAGGAGCGCTTCCCGGATGCGGAGCACCCGGTGGTCCGCATCCATCCGGAGACGGGGGAGAAGATCCTGTTCGTCAACAGCTTCACGACGCATCTGACGAACTTCCACACCGCCGAGAACGTCCGGAGCGGAATCGATTACGCGCCGGGCGCCGGAGATCTGCTGCGGTACCTGCAGACTCAGGCCACGATCCCGGAATATCAGGTGCGTTGGCGGTGGACGAAGAACAGCGTCGCGATCTGGGACAACCGCTCGACGCAGCACTACGCGGTCCAGGACTACTGGCCGGCAGTTCGAAAGATGGAGCGCGCCGGGATCGTCGGCGACCGCCCCTTCTGAGTCTTCCTTCAGCCCTTCAGCTATTCAGAAACGGAGTTACGCAATGCATTTCCACGACGATGCGCTCTTCCCCGAGAACCAGGACAAGCTGGTCATCACCGTCGCGCCGTACGGTCCGGAATGGGCGGTGGAGGACTTCCCCGAGGACCTGCCGCTCACGATGGACGAGCACGTCCAGCAGGCGGTGGACTGCTACGAGGCCGGCGCGACCGTGCTGCACATCCACGTCCGTGAGGAGGACGGGAAGGGCTCGAAGCGGCTCTCCAAGTTCAACGAGCTCCTCGGGCGTCTGCGGGAGGCTGTGCCGGACATGATCCTCCAGGTCGGCGGTTCGATCTCCTTCGCGCCGGAAGGTGACGGCGCCGACGCGAAGTGGCTTCCGGACAACGTCCGCCACATGCTCGCCGAGCTGGATCCGAAGCCGGACCAGGTCACGATCGCCATCAACACCAGCCAGATGAACATCATGGAGTTGATGACGCCGGGCGACATCAAGGGCACCTCTCTGGAGAACGCCGAGCTGGCCCACACCTACCGAGAGATGACCGTCCCCGCCGGTCCCGAGTGGGTCGAGGAGCACCTGCGCCGGTTGCAGGCCGCCGGTATCCAGCCGCACTTCCAGCTCTCCTCGATCCCGCAGCTCGAGACCGTCGAACGGCTGATCCGTCGCGGCGTCTACACCGGCCCGTTGAATCTGACCTGGGTGGCGATCGGTGGCGGCTTCGACGGCCCCAACCCGTACAACATGATGCAGTTCATCGATCGCGTCCCGGACGGCGCCTGCCTGACCCTCGAGACGCTCATGCGTTCGGTTCTGCCGGTCAACGCGATGGCGATCGCGATGGGCCTGCACCCGCGGTGCGGCAACGAGGACAACCTGTGGGCGCCGAGCGGCGAGGTCAAGATCACCTCGGCCGAGCAGGTGCGTCAGCTGGTCCGGGTGGCGAAGGAGCTCGGCCGCGAGGTCGCCACCGGCAAGGAAGCGCGCGACATCTACAAGATCGGCACCACCTACAAGGACGCCGACGAGACCCTCGCCAAGCTCGGCTACGCGCCGAACCGTGTTCGCGGTCAGGTCGGCTTCACCCGGCACGCCTGACCCGCTGTCACCCGTCTGCGACAGCGTGTTCCGGTCGAGCGGGGGACACCTACAGGTGTCCCCGCTCGGTCCGTCCGCCTCGACGTCTTTCAAGGAAATGCCATGAGCAGCAGCACATCCCCGACCGTCGTGATAGTTCCCGGTTTGCGTGACCACGTCGACGACCACTGGCAGACCCTGCTGGCCGCCGGCCTGGACAGGGTCCGCATCGTTCCGCCGCTCGAGCACGACAGACTCAGCCTCGACGCACGGGTGGCCGCACTCGACGACGTCCTGACCGGCATCGACGGCCCCATCGTGCTGGTTGCGCACAGCGCCGGGGTGATGATCGCCGTGCACTGGGCGTCTCGGCACGACCGCCCGGTCGCGGGCGCGCTCCTGGCCACCCCGCCGGATTTCTCTACGCCGCTGCCCGCCGGCTATCCGACGCTGCCCGACCTCGACGCCAACGGCTGGAACCCGGTCCCGCGCAGCCCGTTGCCGTTCCCGAGCATCGTCGCCGCGAGCCGCAACGATCCGCTCGCCGAGTTCACGGCCGTCGTCGATCTGGCGCACGCGTGGGGCAGCCGGCTCGTCGATCTCGGTGAGGTGGGGCACCTCAATCCAGCCTCCGGCTACGGCGAATGGCCGCGCGCATCCGAACTTCTGGACGAACTCCTCACCACGATCGGCGCCGCACCCGCGCCGAGCCACTGACCGTCACGATCGCCGCCCGAGAGAAGAACGCCTCGATGCTCAATCTGTCCATTTTCCTGGAAGACTCGGCCCGCAAGTACCCGCAGCGCGACGCACTGGTGCTGGGGGATTCCCGGTTCACCTACGCCGAGACCGACGGCCTGGCGAACCAGATAGCGAATCTCCTCGTCGCGTCCGGGATCGAGCCCGGCGACCGGGTCGCGATCTCGTGTCCGAATGTGCCGTGGTTCCCGATCGTCTACTACGGGATCCTCAAGGCAGGTGCGGTCGTCGTGCCGCTCAACGTCCTGCTGAAAGGTCGTGAGATCACCTACCACCTGCAGGACTGCGGGGCGGCGGCGTACTTCTGCTTCGAGGGTGGGCCGGAGTTGCCGATCGGGGAGTACGGGCGGGAGGGCTTCCGGTCCGCCGAGGGGTGCCACACCATGTTCGTCATCGACGGCAGCAGCGGCAACGGTGTCACCTCTCTGTCGGATGTGCTTCCCGCACAGCCGAACACGTTCGAGGCGGCGGCCTGCGGGGCGACGGACACCGCGGTGATCCTCTACACGAGCGGCACCACCGGCCAGCCCAAGGGTGCCGAGCTCACCCACTCGAACATGGTGCTGAACGCGATCGCCGCGAACCGGTTGTTCGACAGCACGCCGAGCGTGCCGGACACCCATCTGCTCACCCTGCCGCTGTTCCATTCCTTCGGACAGACGATCAACATGAACGCCGGGTTCTCGGTGGGCGCGACGCTGGTGCTGCTGCCGCGGTTCGAGGCGGGGGCCGCACTCGAGATCATGGAACGCGAGGCGATCACGATGTTCGCGGGTGTACCGACGATGTACTGGTCCCTGCTCGGTGCGGTCGACGACTCGGTGGACGTCGAGCGGATCGCCGGAAACCTCCGCAAGGCGATTTCCGGCGGCGCCGCCCTGCCGGTCGAGATCCTCGAACGGTTCGCGTCGCGGTTCGGGGTGCAGATCCTGGAGGGTTACGGGCTGTCCGAGACGTCGCCGGTCGCACTGTTCAGCGATCCGGAGCAGGCGCCGCGTCCGGGCTCGATCGGCGTCCCGCTGTGGGGCGTGCACGTCCGTCTGGTCGATCGGGACTGGAACACCGTCGAGGGCGCGGACGCCGTGGGCGAGATCGCGATCCGCGGCCACAACGTCATGAAGGGGTACCTCGGCCGGCCCGACGCGACCGCGGAGGCGATGCGGGACGGGTGGTTCCGCACAGGTGACCTCGCGCGCCGGGACGCGGACGGCTTCTATTACATTGTCGACCGTGCCAAGGACATGATCGTGCGCGGCGGATTCAACGTGTACCCGCGTGAGGTCGAGGAAGTCCTCATGACGCACGACGCCGTGTCGCTGGCCGCCGTCGTCGGTGTCCCGCACGAGCGGCACGGCGAGGAAGTGCGCGCCTACGTGATTCCCGCCGCCGGAACCGAGGTCTCGGCCGCGGATCTCGTCGCGTGGTCGAAGGAGCGGATGGCGAGCTACAAGTATCCGCGTGAAGTGCACTTCGTGGAGCAACTGCCGATGACCGCCACGGGGAAGATCCTCAAGCGCGAACTGGTGTGACCCGAGGACTGTTCGAGACGTGCTCGGCGAGCGGAACTTCGATGGTTTCGCCCCTTTCGGTCCCGGTGCCGACCTAAGCTTCCGTCCACTTGGACGGTTGTACAGGAAGGCTCCTCGTGCGCGCACTGTTGATGGTCGCCCTCGCGGCTCTGACACTCCAGGCCGCGCCGGCCGTGTCGGCGGCTCCGGTCCCGTCTGCCTCGGATGGCTGGACGCTTCCGCGGCTGACCGTCGAGGACGGCGCCATCAAGGACGTCGACGGGCGGACGGTCCTGCTGCGCGGCGCGAACGTCAACGGGCTCAACGACTACGCCTCCAACGGAACCGGACTGCCGACGGTCGCGCCGCTGGACCGGACGGACTTCGAAGCCATGGCGGCGCTCGGATTCGACGTGGTGCGGTTGAACATCGCGTGGTCGGCGCTCGAACCGACCCCCGGCGCCTTCGACGCCGCCTACGTCGCCCGGATCCGCGAGGCCGTGCAGGACGCGAAGGACAACGGCATCTACACGGTCCTCGACATGCACCAGGACGCGTGGGGTCCCTACGTGGGAACGCCCGAGGGACAGGACTGCCCGCCACTCCTGCAGCGCGGGATCGGGTGGGACGGGGCACCCGAATGGGCGACGCTCACCGGCGGGTGGACGACGTGCAACATCGGCGGTCAGCGGGAAGCGTCGCCGGCGGTCGCCAGGGCGTTCCAGGCGTTCTACGACGACGAACAGGGTGTGCAGGGCCACCTGGTGCAGACCTGGGCGCGCCTGGCCGCAGAGTTCAGGAACGAGCCCGCGGTGGTGGGCTACGACCTGCTCAACGAACCGAATCCCGGGCTTCGGGACCCGTTCGCGGCGGCCGATCAGATCGGACGCTTCTATCAGCGGGCGATCGCGGCCATCCGGCAGGCCGAGACGGGCGGCTTCCCGCACCTGGTGATCTTCGAGCCCAGCGCGCTGTGGTCGGCGTTCGGATTCGACGCGCTGCCGCCGCGGCACTATCTCGCCGATCCGCTGGTCGTGTTCTCGCCGCACCTCTACAGCCAGTCGATCAACGTCAGCAGTGAATTTCCTTCGATCGAGGAAGGATTCAGGATCGCCGCGGCGGCGGCCGACTGGTACGGCGCGCCGCTGTGGACCGGCGAGTGGGGCTGGTTCGGTGATCCGGACGAGCAGGCGGGTCAGGTTCGCCGGTTCGTCGATGCGATGAACGCGCACCGGATCGGGGGCGCGTGGTGGTCGTGGACCCAGGCGTGTGGTGACCCGCACGCGGTGAAGGACGGCAATACTGCCGAGCCGCAGGGCAACCTCAATCGCATCGACTGCCCGTCGGGGGAGGAGCAGGGGCTGGTCGAGGGGTTCGCGGAGCAACTCGCCCGCGCGTACCCGCGGGCGGCGCCGGGCCTGACCGAGGTGGCGACGGAAGGCTTCCGCGGCGACGGCACCGGACGCATCGAGGCCTGGTACCCCGGCGCCGAGCGGCCGCAGCTGGACACGGTGAACGTGGCCGACGTCGCGCTCACCCGCGTCGACGGCGGCTGGCGCCTGATCGGTGAGGCCGCCGGAGAGTACTCGGTCACAACGCTCTGAGCGATCGCTTAGGGGTTCGGGGGCGCGGAAGAACGAGCCGGGCTCAGCCGACCGCCCCGACCATCCGCTCTGCCATCGCCGCCAGCGATGCGCCGACCGCGTCCGGGGTGTCGAGTTCGCGAGACGGGTACCAGCGGGCGGTGTCGATGCACAGCGACAGCACGGCGAGCGTCGTGGTGTCGACGTCGGCCACCGCGAAGTCGCCGACGCGCGACCCGTCCGCGACGATCGAGCGCACCGTGTCGACGATCTCGCGCCGCAACCGCACCACCTGCACGTGACTGGCGGGGTCGAGATGGGACAACTCGTACTGCACCACCCGGGCGGTCGTGGTGTTCTCGGCGTGCCAGTGGGCGAACGCGTACACCGCTGCCCGCAGGCGTTTCGTGGGCGAACCGGGAGGTGTGGCGGCGGCGGTGAGTCGGGCGAGGGCGGAGACGTGTCCCTCGATGCTCAGTCGCGCGAGGACGTCCTGCTTGGACCGGAAGTGGATGTACATGGCGGCGGGGCTCATGCCGGCTCCTGCTGCGATCTCCCGCGTGCTCGTGCCGTGGTAGCCCTTCGCGGCGAAGGCGTCGCGGGCGGCGTCGAGCAGTCGCTGCTCGGCCTCGGCGGCCGGCCGCTCCGTCTCGGGCGCGCCCGATCGGGTTCCTGTTCGCGATGTCATCTGGTTCGACCTCCGCCGCTCCGTCGACCCGGTGTCGACGTCTTCCGCGTTGACTTTCGCACACCTCCACCGCAGACTAAGCGAACGCTTAGAAGTTAGTGCTCAGTCGGAAAGGGCTGCGAAGTGAAGAGATCAGTTTTCACGGCCGATCACGAGGAGTTCCGTTCGGCCGTCCGCGATTTCCTGGCCCGCGACGTGGTGCCCAACGTGGACGAGTACGCCGAGAACAAACTCATCGCGCGTGAGGTCTGGCACGAGGCCGGCAAGCAGGGCATCCTCGGGCTCGAGATCCCCGAGGCGTACGGCGGCTGCGAGGCCGGCGACTACCGGTTCAACGCCGTCGCCACCGAGGAACTGGCCGCGGTCAACATGGCGCTGGCGTCGAGCTTCGGCATCCACTTCGACATCGTGACCCCGTACGTCGTCGACCTGGCGTCGGAGGAGCAGAAGCAGCAGTGGCTGCCGCGCATGGCCGCCGGTGAGGCCGTCGCTGCGATCGGCATGACCGAGCCGTCTGCCGGCTCGGATCTGGCGAACCTCAAGACGTCCGCGGTCCGCGACGGTTCCGACTGGATTCTGAGCGGCTCCAAGACGTTCATCACCAATGGCTACACCGCCGACGTCGTGGTGGTGGCGGCTCGAACCGATCCGACCCAGAGGTCGAAGGGCATCAGCCTGTTCCTCGTCGACACGTCGCTGCCCGGATTCGAGCGGGGACGCAAGCTCGACAAGGTGGGCCAGCCGGAGGCGGACACCGCGGAACTGTTCTTCGACGAGATCCGGCTGCCCGCCGACGCGATGCTCGGCGAGCCCGGCACCGGGTTCGTCTCGATGATGGAGCGGCTGCCGCAGGAACGGATCGGCGCCGCAGTGACCAACGTCGCGCACGCCAAGCAGATCCTGCTCGAGACCATCGAGTACGCGAAGGAGCGCAAGGCCTTCGGGAACTCGATCGGGTCGTTCCAGCACAACAAGTTCCTGCTGGCCGAGCTGGTGACGAAGATCGAGGTGGCCCAGGCGTACATCGACGCCGCGGTGGCCGAACACTCCGATTCGGGTCTGAGCGCCGTCGACGCGGCCAAGGCCAAGTGGTGGTCGGCGCAGGTGCAGAACGAGGTCCTCGACCACTGCGTGCAGTTGCACGGTGGTTACGGCTTCATGCGCGAGTACCGCGTCGCGCGGGCCTGGATGGACGCCCGGGTCACGAAGATCTGGGCCGGATCCAACGAGATCATGAAGGAGATCATCGGTCGCGATCTCGAGCTGTGAACCGATCGGCGGCGCCGACCGCGGGAGCTGCTACTGCAGCACCCGCGCGCCGGCGCTGTCGGTGAGCCACCGCGCGATCAGAGCGTCCAGGGTCCCGTCGTCGTACAGGCCGTCGAGTGCGGCGGACACGCACCCCGTCAGAGGACTGTCCTTCTCGAGCACCACGCCGTAGAACTCGGTGACATCGTTGGGGCGGGGGAACTGCCCGACGATGACGCTTCCCGGAATCTGTTCCTCCGTGATGTGGAAGCCGGTGGGCAGGTCCACGACGATCGCATCGACCTCGCCGGCCAGCAGCGCTGCTTTCGCCGTATCGGTGCTGTCGAATGCCATCGGCGTCTTTCCCGGACGGATGGTGCCCTCGATCGCGGCCAGGCTCGTCGAATTCCGCTGCGCGCCCAGTCGAAGCTCCGTCAGGTCGGCGAGCGATCGCGATCGTGCTGCTGGGTTCGTGGACAGCGCCACCACCGACTGCGCCACCGGGTAGTACGGCGCCGAGAAATCGACGCTGTCCCGCCGGTCGGCGACGATCGTGAACTGGTTGATGTCGAAGTCGAAGTTCTTGGGCCCGGGCGCCAGGGCGTCGTCGAAGGCGACCCGGCTGAACCGCACTTGGTCGGGGGCGTACCCCAGGCGTTCGGACACTGCTCGGGCCACCGCCCCCTCGTAGCCCAGCCCGTTGGCCGGGTCGTTGTCGATGACCCACGGTGCGTGGGCGGGGTCGTCGGTCGCGATCGTGAGAACGTCCGGCGCCCAGGTGAGCCCGCCGCCGGGACCGCACGCGACCGACCGCGACGCGGCGTCCGCGGATGCTGCCGACGTGTCGGCCGCGTCGGCGGGATCGGCGATGGTGCATGCGGTCGCGGGAACGACGGCGAGGCAGATCGAGGCCAGGACCGCAGAGCGTCGTCGGGGGGTCAACACCGCAGTCATCTTGCCTTCGCGCCCGGAATGCGACAAGAACAGGTGCGTGCGGGCGCACAATGTGCGTATCTGTGACGGGAGGTGACCGATGCCGACGCGCACCATCGACGGACGACGGGTGGCGGTGAGCCGCCTCGACAAGGTGCTCTATCCGGCCACCGCGAACGGCCCCGCAGTGACCAAGGGCGAGGTGATCGACTACTACGAGGCCATCGCACCGGCGATGCTGCCGCACGTCGTGGATCGTCCGGTGACCCGCAAGCGCTGGCCGAACGGGGTCGACGAGCCGTCGTTCTTCGAGAAGAACCTCGCTGCGTCCGCACCGGACTGGCTCACCCGTCACGCGGTCCATCACAAGGACCGGGCGGTGCGGTACCCGGTGATCGATTCCGCTGCGGCCCTGGTGTGGATCGGCCAGCAGGCGGCGCTCGAGGTCCACGTTCCGCAGTGGCGCTTCGTCGACGGCGAGCCGGGGCCTGCGACGCGGCTGGTGTTCGATCTCGATCCCGGTGACGGTGTGGGGCTCGCGGAGTGCGCGCGGGTCGCCGCCGCGGTGCGGGACCTGGTGGCGAGCCTGGGCTGGACGGCGTACCCGGTCACCAGTGGCAGCAAAGGGATTCACGTGTACGTGCCGTTGGACCGGACCCTTGCGCCGGGCGGGGCCTCCACTGTCGCGCGGAAGGTCGCGACCAGCTTGGAACAGTTGCACCCCGATTTGGTGACGGCGACGATGGCGAAATCGGTGCGGGCGGGCCGCGTCTTCGTGGACTGGAGCCAGAACAACGCGGCGAAGACCACCATTGCGCCGTACTCGTTGCGCGGCCGGGCGGCACCCACCGTGGCGGCGCCGCGGACCTGGGACGAACTCGAGGATCCCGGCCTGCGGCATCTGCGGTTCGACGAGGTCCTCGACCGGTTCCGGCGGGACGGCGACCTCATCGCCGACCTCGATCCGCGGATGGATGCCCTCACCGAGTACCGCCGCAAGCGCGACGCCGACCGTACGCCCGAACCGATCCCGCAGACCGCGGCCGAAGGCGGCGAGGGCAATTCGTTCGTGATCCAGGAGCACCACGCCCGACGCCTGCACTACGACTTCCGTCTCGAACGTGACGGAGTGATGGTGTCGTGGGCGGTACCCCGCGGGCTGCCGACGTCGTCGAAGGAGAACCGTCTGGCCGTTCACACCGAGGACCACCCGCTCGAGTACGCAAGCTTCGCGGGATCGATTCCCAAGGGCGAGTACGGCGGCGGCACCGTGAGCATCTGGGACGCGGGGACGTACGAGCCGGAGAAATGGCGCGACGACGAGGTGATCGTGCGACTGTCCGGGCAGCGGGCCCAGGGGCGATACGCGCTCATCCGCACCGAGGGCGACCAGTGGCTGATGCACTTGATGAAGGATGACGGTGGTGCAACCGATCTGCCCCGCGGGCTCGCCCCGATGCTCGCCACCGCCGGCACGCTCGACGGGCTCGAACCCGAGCAGTGGGCGTTCGAGGGAAAGTGGGACGGCATCCGACTGATCGTCGAATTCGACGGCACGACGGTGCGGTTGCGAGGGCGGGCGGGAAACGATGTGACCGAACGCTATCCGGCGTTGCAGGCGCTCGCGGCGGCTCTCGACGGGCATCGAGTGGTGCTCGACGGCGAGGTGGTGAGCCTGGACTCGCACGGCAACACCAGTTTTCCCGCGCTGCAGGCCGGCGGCGTCCCCCAGTTCCGGGCCTTCGACATCCTGTACCTCGACGGGGTCTCGCTGCTCCGCAAGCGCTACGACGACCGCCGACGGATCCTCGACGCGCTGGCCGCGGCCACGGTGGGTCTCGACGTGCCGCCGCAGTTGACGGGCAGCGTCGCGGACGTGCGCGCGCAGAGCAAGGACCTCGAGGGCGTCGTCGCGAAGCGTCGCGACTCGATCTACCTGCCGGGTCGCCGCGGGACGGCGTGGATCAAGACGAAGAACTGGCTCACGCAGGAAGTGGTGATCGGGGGATGGCGGCGGGGCCGCGGTGCCCGCGAGGCAGGCATCGGGTCGCTACTGCTGGGTGTTCCCGACAAGGCCGGGCTGCGGTACGTCGGACGGGTCGGGACCGGGTTCAGCGAACGGGAGCGCGAACGGCTGATCGAGTTGCTCGGACCCCTCGAACGCGAATCGAGCCCCTTCGCCGGCGAGGTACCCGACGTCGACCGGGATACCGTGTGGGTGACGCCGAGCGTCGTCGGTGAGGTGCGGTACCGGGAACGCACCGACGCCGGGCGCCTGCGGCACCCGGCGTGGCGCGGGCTGCGGGACGACAAGTCTCCCGACGACGTTCGCATCGAATAGGAGCCGTCGCCCGGCGATCAGCCCAGGCGTCGTTCCGGCGAGGCGTGGGTGAGTTCCGCGATCTCCGCGCGCAGTGCCGACTGCTGGTCCTCGAGGGCGAGTATCTCGCGGATGCCGGTGAGATTGACGCCGAGCTCGACCAGTTCGGTGATGCGGCGCAGCCGCTCGAGGTCCTCGTGGCTGTAGCGTCGGGTGCCGCCGCCGGTGCGGTCCGGGGCGAGCAGTCCGCGGCGCTCGTACAGGCGCAGGGTTTGGGGGCCGACTCCGGACAGTTCGGCGGTGACCGAGATGCCGTACACCCCCCGGTCGACGGGGGCGGCGGCGGAGCCGTAGGAGCGGGTGGGTCGCTCGTGGGTGTGACTGTGCATCGAATCCTCCGCTTCGTACAGTGCTGCGAATCGTGCGTGGGACGCCGATCGCAGCGATCGGGCATGCGGATCCTGGGATCGAAAAGTGTTTCTCGTCTACACAGATAACCTCCTCTGGTCGGGTCAACCACGGCCCGTGGCTTGCCGAAATCGTGGTCGGTGCCGTTACGATCGATCGGGCGAAACGTGCGGGGTGGGTTCGCAGCCACCCCGGTGCGCCGGCTGCCACCGTGGGTTACGGGGGCCACTTCAAGTCAGAGATGAGGGCGCATGCCCCGCACGCAGGAACACACAGCGCGGTACACCGATGCTCTGATCGCGCTTGCAGCCGCCACGCACCGTCCCGCCAACATCGTCAACCTCCATGACCGTTACGCGATCCGCGTCGATTTCGAGTTCAATCGCTACGTCCTGGCGACCAACTCGGAAGACGGCCTGACCAGCGACGTCGACGCCATCGAGGCCTGGCACGTCGCGTTCTTCCAGCTGTCCGACGGCGCTGCCGACGAACTGCTCGCAGAGGCCGAGGACGAATGGCTGGCCGATGCCTTCGACCAGGCGCTCGACTGCCTGCGCCGCTCGGCGAACTGGATCGACTCCGACGCCAAGTTCGGGGAACTGGCGAAGTTGCCGGTCGGCGTCGCGAGCGAAGCCTGAGCCACCGCTAGGCTGCGCCCTCGACCACCGTGACGGGGCGATCGAGTGCCACCTCGACGGGGGACCACGCGCCCTCGAGCTCGAGGCGCTCCACCGCGCGGCCGTAGGCGACGATCAGGTCGCGGTCGGTTTCCTCCGCGATCGGATGCGCCCCGGCCGGCGAGTTCTGCAGGACCTGGACCGTCCAGAGGTCGAGGTCGCTGCGGACGTCAGCCAGGCCCAGCTCGCTGTTCGTGGCCAGCAGGATGCGCCCGGATCCGGCGTCGGCGCGGATCGCGTAGCCGAGTGCGGTCTTCACTACCGAGGCCGGCAGGTGGGTGAAGGCGGCGAAGCCGATCAGGGCGTCGGTGTAGAGGTCCGTGAAGTACTCGTGCTTGCGTGCCATGTCGCTCGTCTCTCTCTCGGGCCACCGAACGCTGTCGGCGGTGCGCGGGTCTCGGGCGGTTGCCGGCGGACCCTTCGGGTGTGAACTGGAGTTCGTCAGTTTCCTATCTGGTGCCGCGCACCTTGTCTCAACCGTTTCGCTCAGTAAATCTATACCATAGGGCATAGATTAACGTTGTTCGCGTCGGCCGGTCCGGTCGACGACGTCGTGAGATTCGGTGGTGCGAGATGGAGACGGTGGCGAGTTCGGCAGTGTCGAGTTCGAAGGAAGAGGTGCAGGCGGATTCGCTGCTCGATCACCCCACGTCGGGGCTCGTGATACTCGCGGGCCTCGTCGGTGGGCTCGTCGTGTTCGGGACGTCGGTCCTGGGGGTGATGGTGCCGTGAAGGAAGCTCGCGGAGCGGCCGGATGCCGCCGCCCGGTAGGTTTTCGCTGAGCGGGCGTGCGCACTACGCGCGGTGGGACGGAGGCGGGCGATGACGGATCGTGTCGGGGCGGGACGGCAATGGTACGACCGCGCGGGACGTCCGATCTCCGCAGACGAGGCCGAGCGACTCCTCGGACGCCCCGGCTACGACAGGGTCGGGTCCACCACGATTCTCGACATGGCGGACCTGGACTGGATCCGCGACGTCTCGACGGTGTGGATCGGTCTCGATTTCAACGGCGAGAACGATTCCGGGCCTCCGCTGATCTTCGAGGCTGCGGTCTTCGACCGGGACCACGAGACGCTCGAACACCGTTGGTATGCAACGGAAGAAGAGGCGATGACGGCGCACGAGGACTTCGTCACCGCGGCGTGCGGCGAGGCGATCGACCCGGTGGTACTGCAGACCGCTGATCCGGCGCCCTGACCGGTTGCGGAGCATTCATGCGTAAGGCAGATCGTCCCTCCCTCTGAACCCTCTGAACCTTCTGAAAGCAGGTGGCATGTTCGGGTTTGTCGTGCACGGTTCGCATCTCATGCAGTTCGCGCGTGCGGTCGGCGATTTCGATCTCGTCTTCGAGGATGTCGGGCGTCTGGCGGCCACCGGCCCGGACGCGCTCGTCGCACCACCGACGTTCCTGATGGCTGCCGACCACTTCGATCCCACCTACGTGCGCCGCCCGCGGCCGGGAACCTCGTGGCTCGGGTCGCGGCCGCGCGACAGCGCGCAGCAGTCCGGATTCCACATGGAGCAACACTTCACGTTCCGTCGCCCCGTCCGTGCCGGTGACGTCCTGACCGCCGCATCGCGGCCCGGCGCCACCTGGGAGAAGAGCGGACGCCGCGCCGGGACGATGACGTTCGGCGAGACCCTCACCGACTACCGCGATTGCGATGGTGAACTCGTCGCGACCGCGCGCTGGGTCTCCGCCATGGTCGAGCGCAAACCGGACGCGCCGTCCCCCGCCGCAGCGGCCGATCGCTCATCCTCCCGACCAGCACCGGTCGTCGAACACGGCTCGGCTGCACAGGATCTCACGGTCGGAAGCGCATGGACCGTCGTGCTGGTCGAGGATCTGACGCGGGCGCAGATCGTCATGTACGCGGGTGCGTCCGGCGACTTCCACCCGCTGCACAGCGACGACGTTTACGCGCGCGATCGCGGGCACGCGGGTGTCTTCGCGCACGGCATGCTGACGATGGGCATGACCGGCCGGGCCGTCACCGACCGTTTCGGTCACGCGAGCGTCCGGTCGTTCGGTGGCCGGATCGTCTCGCAGGTCTGGCCCGGGGACACTCTCACCGCGCGCGTCGAGATCACCGCCGTCCGGGCGGGCGACGACGGCGGGACCCTTGCCGATATCGCACTCACCACCACGAATCAGCAGGGCGTGGCGGTCTTCAGCGGTGCCGCGGAGGTGCTGGTGGATGAATCGGAGTGCCCTCGGCAGGATTCGAACCTGCGACACCGGCTTTAGGAGAGCCGTGCTCTATCCCCTGAGCTACGAGGGCGGGGGCGGGGCGAACGGGAGTCGCGCTGTTCCGCAGTTAGGGAGTGTAGCGGCCGGAGGGCGTCCGAGATGAATCGGTCGGACGGGTCGTGCGAAGGGGTGTGGTTGCCGGTGCGGCTGATCCGCCGCGCCGGGCCGACACGCCCGGTGGCCGCCCCGCGACCGCGCGTCGATCGGGCGCGCTCCCAGCACTGATGCGGCAACTCGAAAATAAAGATCAGGTAACGCTGGCGGGGACGTATATGGATTTGTTACCTTGGCCCGGCAGCAAGATCGAGTGCACTCCGGAGTGTGCGGCCGAAGAAACCGATTGACGAGGTAATTGACTGTGGGACGCCATCACCGGACGTCAGCAGACGCTGTTCTCATCGAGCTCGACCCGACGCTCCGGCGCGGCCGCCACCGTGAGGAGACCTCCGGTCCCGGCGCAGGCTTGAAGGCCGCCACGGTTGCCGCGGCGACGGGCGCGATCATCACCGCGGGTGCCCAGCTCGGCGCCGGCAGTGCCGCCGCCGCCCCGGCTCCCGCGCCGCTCCAGGTCCCCGCCGGACTGCTGCCTGCGGGCGTCGAACTTCCGCAGTTCCAGCTCCCCGAGTTGCCCGCAGCTCCGGCGCTGCCGACCGCACAGGAACTGATCCAGCAGGCCAAGACGATCGAGATCCCGGCTGAACTCCCGCAGGTGCAGGACGTCGTCGACAACCTCACGGCCGCCGCCGAGGCCGCCTTCGGTTCGGTGGGCACGCCCAACGCGCGCGCCGTGAAGCCGGTGTCCGGCACGCTCACGTCCGACTTCGGACCGCGCTGGGGCAGCCATCACGGCGGCCTCGACATCGCGGCACCGATCGGTACCCCGGTGTACGCGGCAGCGGACGGCGTTGTCGTCGACGCCGGTCCCGCGTCCGGCTTCGGCCTGTGGGTGCGCGTCAAGCACGACGACGGCACCACCACGGTCTACGGCCACGTCAACGACTACCAGGTGAACGTCGGCCAGCACGTCGTCGCCGGCCAGCAGATCGCCACCGTCGGCAACCGCGGTCAGTCCACCGGCCCGCACCTGCACTTCGAGGTGTGGAGCCCGGGCGGCGCCAAGATCGACCCGTCCTCGTGGCTCGAGGAGCGCGGTGTCGCGGTCACGTGGCGAGGTGCCTCGGCCACCATGTGAGCCGATGCCGAAACGACGCAAAGTCCCCGCCCATCCGGGCGGGGACTTTGTCGTTCGAGTGGTGCGCCGAGATCCGCGGAGCTCAGGCGGCCGGCGCGGCGGACGTACGGGCCGCGTAGGACAGGCCGCACACCGCCATGACCTGACCGAGGCTCAGCGATCCCGCGTTGCCGTGCGCGCGGGAGAAGCGGCCGTCCGGACGCACCCACAACCGGACCGTCGTCACACCGTCCGCGCAAGCGAGGACGTACTCGTCGCAACCGTCGGGGCCGACCGACGTCTCGCACACGACGCCCTGCGTATGGGCGAGTTCGATCAGGTCCTCGATCACGAAAGCTGCTCCTCGTACCCCCGGGTCGACCGGGTCCTCCGTCGCCGTCCAGGCAACAGAGATTAGGTTAGCCTTCGCTCCTGTGGGCCTGTCAACCCTGCGTTCGGTCGGTGTGAGCAACCACTCCGGGTGCGGTCAGCGCGCCCCGAGTGCGACCGACGCCTCGCCGGTGTACGTGAGGAACGTCAGCGACTCCTGGAAGTACAGCTCGACGGTCTCCGCGTCGTGCGACAGGTAGCCGATCGACAGGTCCTGCCCGATCTGCAGGTCGAAGTCGCCGCCGCGCGTGGTCAGCACGAACGCCCCGTCGATCGCCGGTGCCCAGATGATGTCGCCGTCGATGAGGCGTCGGATGTGCTCGCGAATCGGGTAGCCGTGGTCCGACGTCTCGCTCACCTGCGTGTACGCCTCGGCGCTCAGCAGCACCGAGTAGGGGCCGTCGACGCCGGCCAGGCGCAGTTCGGACAGCGCCTGGCTGATGACCTCGGGTACGTCTCGGACGTCCTCGGGCAGCTGCAGCGGCGGGTTCGACGAGCTCGCCCGGATCCCCTCGATGCCGGCCGCGGCGTAGCCCTCGAAGATCGCCCGATCCTCGGCGAACGCGATCTTCTTCGCGGCATCTTTGACCGCATCCCAGTCCGCGTCCTGCGCGCCACGTTCGACGTTGTCGATCTCCTCGCGCGAGAGCTTGAACGGGACGCGCAACTCGACCAGTGGAGCCACTCGGCGCTGGCGGGCCATCACACCGGAGGCGGGGGCCTCGATCATGGTGGTGCGTCCCAGCCCGACCGCGGAGAAGTCGGTGCCGTGCGGGCCGGAGACGTCGACGACGGTACGTCCCGCGATGTGCCGCTTGAAGGTTCGGGTCGCCTCCTCCTCGATCGACGCCCAGGCGGCGTCGGTGATGGGGGCGAGACCGCGGTAGAGGTTGTTCATCGGTTGGAACTCCTTCTCAGACTGCCAATTCCGAGTGATCCGTCAGCGGCGGGAGACGGGCTCGTGCCTTCGGTGTCGGCGTTCCGGATGGCCGGCGCCGGCGGGAGATCGTCGAAGAACTCGACGGTGGGGGAGAAGAACAGGCCGCCGGTGACGGCCGTGGAGAAGTCGAGGATGCGGTCGGTGTTGCCTTCGGGCTTGCCGATGAACATGTTCCGCAGCATCTCCTCGGTGACCGACGGCGTCGCCGCGTACCCGATGAAGTACGTGCCGAACTCGCCGTCACCGAGGCTGCCGAACGGCATGTTGACGCGCAGGATCTGCCGCTCGTCGCCGTCCTCGTCGGTGATGGTGTTCAGCGCGACATGAGAGTTCGACGGCTTGACGTCGTCGGCGAACTCGATGTCGTCCAGCTTGGTGCGGCCGATGACGCGTTCCTGCTCCTCGGTGGAGATCGCGTTCCACGAGTCCATGTCGTGCAGGTACTTCTGCACGATGACGTAGCTGCCGCCGGTGAAGTCGGGGTCCTCGTCGCCCACGAGGGCGGCCTCGGCAGCCTCGACGCCTTCCGGGTTCTCGGTCCCGTCGACGAACCCCAGCAGGTCGCGCTGCTCGAAGTAGCGGAAGCCGTGCGTCTCGTCGACGACGGTCGCGGCGCCGCGCAGCCGTCCGACGATCTTCGACGCCAACTCGAAGCACAGGTCCATCGACACCGCACGAAGGTGGAACAGCAGATCGCCCGGTGTCGCGGGGGCGCGGTGCCGGCCGCCGTCGAGTTCGACGAACTCGTGCAGCTCCGCGGGCCGCGGGCCGTCGAACAGGCGGTCCCACGCGGACGAACCGATGGAGGCGACACACACCAATCCGGAGTCGGGCACCCGGAATCCGACGGCCTTGCGCAGGCCGTCGACGTCCGAGAGCACGTTGCGGACGGTGTCCTCGCCACCCTCGTCGATGGTGAGGACGAGGAAGATCGCCGCTGGTGTCAGCGGCGTCAGGATCAACTGAGATCGGGCCACGCCTTACGTTAGAACACTCCGGGCGACTCCGTCGCCCGTGCGCCTTTTCGGTAGCTGTAGCTACCAAAAAGGCGCACGGGCGCGAAGCGCCTATACCCCCGCCCAGGTATCCGGGCCGAAGACCTCGTAGTGGATGTTCGACTCGGGCACGTCGCGGGCGAGGAGCGACTCCTTCATCGCCAACATGAACGGCAGCGGGCCGCAGAGGAAGGCGCGGGTGCCGGGCTCGAGCGTGACGTCGGTCAGATCCGCACGGCCCAGCCGGATTCCGTCGAACGCCTCGCGCGCCCCCAGATCCTCGTACCAGCGGTGCACCACGCCCGACGGCAGCTTCTCGACCAGTTCGGTGAGCTCGGCGCGGTGCGCGTGCTGCGCGACGGATCGGTCGGCGTGCAGCACGGACACGCTGCGCTGGTCCTCGGTGGACGCGAGGTGCTCGAGCATGCCGATCATCGGGGTGCAGCCGATGCCGGCCGAGACCAGCAGCAGTGGCGCGTCGTCGTCGGGCAGGACCAGATCGCCGAAGGGCAGCGACACGGCCAGCTCGTCCCCTTCGAAGACGTTGTCGTACAGGAAGTTCGATACCTCACCGGCGGGTGCGGGGGTACCGTCGGCCAGCGTCCCGCCCGCGATGCGCTTGACGGTGATCCGCCACTGTTCGTCGGTGGGGCCGCAGGCGAGGCTGTACTGCCGGATCTGCCGCGCGCCGTCCGGCAGATGGACGGCGACCGAGATGTACTGGCCGGGGGCGAACGTGGGGAGTGGAGTGTTCTCTGCCGAGGCGAGCGTGAAGGAGACGGTGTCCGCCGACTGGTGCTCGCGGCGCGTCACCCGCACTGCGCGCCACACGTCACCGGCTGCGACACCGGCCTTCTCGTACAACCCGGCCTCCATCGCGATCAGCGTGTTCGCCATCAGCCAGTAGACCTCGTCCCACGCCGACGCGACCTCGGGCGTGACGGCCTCGCCGAGGATCTCGACGATCGCCTCGAACAGGTGCTTGTGCACGATCCAGTACTGGTCCGCGGTGATCCCGAGCGAGGCATGCTTGTGCGCGATGCGCGACAGGATCGCGTCCACCCGCTCGGGGTCGGGGTCGAGTTGCAGCGTCGCGAACGCGGCGACGGCGCCCGCAAGTGCCTTCTGCTGCTCACCCTGGCGCTGGTTGCCCCGGTTGAACAGGTCCCGCTCGAGCTCCGGGTGGGCGTCGAACATCTTGCGGTAGAACAGCGTCGTGATGTCGCCGATCGCCGCGCCCACGACGGGCAGGGTCGCGCGGACGGTTTCCTTCGAGGCCTCCGAGAGCATCGGATTCTCCTTGTCGGTCGGGTTTCTACGGTTAGGTCACTGCCGGTGAGTCGGGTACCGGCAGCACGGTTGTGGGGGTGGGGGCGGCGAGGTCGCGGACGGTCATCGCGTCGAGTGCGGTGTAGAACGCGTCCTGGGCGACGCGCAGGGACGACCTGAGCCGGCAGCCCCGACGCAGCGGGCACGGCTTGTCGCCCTCGCAGGTCACGACCTCGCCGTCGCCCTCGAGCTGACGGGTCAACCAGCCCACCGACGCGGTGCGACCGAGATCGGTGATCGCCAGCCCACCGCCGCGCCCACGGCGTGTCGTCACGACGCCGAGTTCGCTCAGTCGCGCAACCACTTTGGTCGCGTGCGTGTACGAGACGGCGAGCTGCTCGGCGACCGCGCGGGTGCTGGGACCGCCCGACCCGGCCGGGTCGGTGGCCAGGCGCATGACGATCCGCAGGCCCAGATCGGTGAACTGCGTCAGCTGCATGTCTCGACCGTAGAAAATTGGTATCTGCGATTCCAATTAGATGTGACGCGGGTCGCGGTGCCGGAGACGAAGTCCCGACCTTGGGCCTGGGCGGACGGGACTTTGGTCCCGAACCACTCGGGACCGTGGCATCCCCACGCAAACAGGCCCGAGTGACTAACGTCGGAGGTGGCACCTCGATCGGTTCGGTCCGGGGCAGGATCGACCACGAATGCCACACCGATTCGTCGCAAACGGAAGAGGGTGAGCGGGATGACCGCAGAGGGCATGCAGCAGGGCGTCGAGGAACCGTCGGTCGCCAGGGACGAGAACTCGGTGATCGTCGGCGTCGACGGATCGGACGCCGCCCAGGCGGCCGTCGTCTGGGCCGCGCGGATGTGCGCGGAGCGCAACCTCACCCTGCGAATCATCCACGCCCTCAACTTCTCGCCGTACACCTACGGGGCGCCCTACCTCGATGTCGCCGGGATCTACGACTGGATGGAGGACGAGGGCAAGGAGATCCTCGCCCGCGCCGCCGCGGCCGCCCGCGAAGTCTCCGCCGACCTGACGCTGTCCACCGAGATCTCCACGATGGGCGGCGCCCGCTGGCTCGTCTCGTTGTCGGAGGATTCGCGCGCGCTCGTCCTCGGCGCGTCCGGCAGCGGTGCGGCGGGCGGCATCGGTTCGACGGCGGTCAATGCCGCCAGCCACGGCGTGTGCCCGGTGGTCGTGGTGCACCAGCGCGACGGCGAGGTGCCCAGCGAGGGCCCGGTCGTCGTGGGCATCGACGGCAGCCAGACGAGCGAGCGCGCCACCGCGGTGGCGTTCGAGGAGGCGGCGCTGCGCGGGGTCCCCCTGGTCGCCGTGCACGCCTGGAGCGACACCCCGCACGGCACCCTGGCCGGTGGCCGCAGCGCGATCCGGGATCCGCGTGCGTTCGAGGACGCCGAGCGTGAGGTCCTCTCCGAACGTCTCGCCGGTTGGCGCGATCGCTACCCGGACGTCGAGGTCCAGCGCGAGCTGTACATCGACGGACCGCGCACCCATCTGCTGGCGTGGTCCCAGAAGGCGCAGCTCGTGGTGGTCGGCAGCCGTGGTCGCGGCGGATTCCGCGGATTGCTGCTGGGCTCGACCAGCAACGAGCTGGTCCAGAAGGCGCAGTGCCCCGTGATGGTGGTTCGGCCCGAGCGGTCGTAGAGTCCACTCCGTAACGTCCGTCACAGGTAAATACGGAATGGGGTCGCCGAAGTGCGCATCGGTATGGGCTTGAACTACAGCGGCGGATTCGCCGAGACCGTCGAGGAGGTCGCCGACCTCGAACGGGCGGGCCTGGACATCGTCTTCGTCCCCGAGGCGTACTCGTTCGACGCGGTCAGCCAGATCGGCTACCTCGCGGCGAAGACGTCGACGGTGGAGTTGGCGTCGGGCATCTTCCAGATCTACACCCGCACCCCGAGCCTCACCGCGATGACCGCGGCGGGTCTGGACTACGTCTCGAACGGCCGATTCGTGATGGGTATCGGGGCGTCGGGCCCGCAGGTGATCGAGGGCTTCCACGGCGTCAAGTACGACGCGCCGCTCGGCCGCACCCGCGAGCTCGTCGACATCTGTCGTCAGGTGTGGCGGCGGGAGAAGGTCGAGTACCAGGGCAAGTACTACAAGGTGCCGCTGCCCGCCGACCAGGGCACGGGGCTGGGCAAGCCGCTCAAGCTCATCAACCACCCCGTGCGCGACCGGATTCCGATCGTCATCGCCTCGCTCGGACCGAAGAACGTGGCGCTGACGGCGGAGATCGCGGAGGGCTGGGAACCGATCTTCTTCCACCCGGAGAAGGCCGACGCGGTGTGGGGCGACGCGCTCGCGACGGGCAAGGCCAAGCGTGATCCGAGCCTGGGCGACCTGCAGATCTACGCGAGCCCGGCGCTGGCGATCGGCGACGACGTCGAGCCCATGCTGGAGTGGATCAAGCCGAATCTGGCGCTCTACATCGGCGGCATGGGCGCCAAGGGCAAGAACTTCTACAACGACCTCGCGTGCCGCTACGGGTACGAGGAGGAGGCCGAGAAGATCCAGGACCTGTACCTGGCCGGCAAGAAGGCGGAGGCCACCGCCGCCGTGCCCGACGACCTCGTGCGTGCGATCTCCTTGATCGGCACCGAGAGTTTCGTCAAGGAACGGGTCGCGGCCTTCGCGGCCGCCGGCGCCACCACGCTCAACGTGATGCCGCTGGCCGCAGACCGTGCCGGGCGCGTCGCGCTCATCGAGCAGTTGCGCGCGATCGTCGACTGACGGACCCCGGCGAGCCGTGACGTGCCGAGCGTCACGGCTCGCCCGGGACCGAAGACCCACACGCGGGCCGCCGGAAATCAGGACAATGGGTCTCGACAGGTCCCGGAACACACCGCGGGTGTGAAGGAGAATCAGAATCCATGAGCGCAACAGATGCGATCGTCGTCGCAGTAGACGGTTCCGAAGCGGCATCGAACGCGGTGGTGTGGGCGGCCCGTGCCGCCGCGGCCCATCAGCGTCGCCTGCACATCGTGACCGCCGTGCACATCCCGGCCTTCTACTACTCCGAGCCCTACCTGGCACGCAGCTTCCAGGACGAGCTGCACGACACCGCCCGCGCCCGCCTCGACAGCGCACAGGTCCTCGCCCGGCAGTCGGCCGACGACAACGCGGCGATCGAGATCACGACCGAGGAACTCGAGGGCCGGCCGGCGCCGCTGCTGATCGACCTGTCGAAGCAGGCGTGGATGGTGGTCCTCGGCTCGCACGGCCACGGTGAGATCACCGGGCTGGTCGTCGGTTCGGTGACGGCCGCGGTGGCCGCGCACTCCGAGTGCCCCGTCGCCGTCGTTCGTGGCCGCACGCTCGACGGGCATCCGCCCACCGAGGGTCCGATCGTCGTGGGCGTCGACGGCTCCGAGTCCTGCAAGCCCGCCGTCGCCGCAGCGTTCGAGGAGGCCGCGATGCGCGGCGCCACCCTGGTTGCGGTCAACGTGTGGAGCGATGTCAGCGTGCAGCCGTCGCTCGGCGCGACACCGGACGACCCGCACTGGAGCCGTATCCAGACGGGTGAGGAAGTGGTGCTCGCCGAGCGGCTCGCGGGCTGGCAGGAGCGCTACCCGGATGTGACCGTCGAGCGTGTGGTCGCGCGTGACCGTCCGGTGCGGGTGCTCAGCGAGTACGCCGAGCAGGCGCAGTTGATCGTCGTCGGCACTCGCGGCCGGGGCGGCTTCAAGGGCATGCTGCTGGGTTCGACCAGTCGCGCGATGCTGCACACCGCCGATTGCCCGGTGCTGATCGTGCCGTCGGGCACCTAGATCCGAGCTTTTCGCCGGGGCCGTGCGGTTCGCCGCGCGGCCCCGTGGAATTCCCGTGGTCTTCGACCCTCTCAGGCGCGGGCCAGGGCCCGATAGCCCGACTCGTTGAGCGCGTGATGGCGCGCCCACCGCGTCTCTGTCCAGCCGGCGTCGGTGTGGGCCGCCACGAGAGCGGCCGTCGTGGCCGAGTGCAGGTCGAACTCGAGGGCGCGTCGCAGCTCCCGAATCTCGGCGGGGTCGGTTGCGGCGTCGACCTGTCCGATCGTCGCGTCGACCCGGGCGTCGGCGTCGTCGAGGATCCGCCGGTACGACGCGGGCAGCACCGCCCACAGCACGACGACGGCGACGACGACACCGATCACCGTCTCGACCAGGCGGTCGCGCGTCACCGCCGTCAGGTCCGCCGGTGACCCGAGCCCGGCGAGCAGCAGCGCGAGGATCGTGATGAACACCATCGCCAGCCCGTAGTTGCGGACGAGGTACGCCTGGATGCCGGCCATCGACGCGGCCAGCACGAGGACGAGTGCCGCACCCGTCGGGTCGAGCGGGGTCAGCGCGGCGAGGATCACCAGGCCCAGGACGGTCCCGGCGAACCGGTGCACGGCCCGATACGTCCCCAGGATCCGGTCCGGGCCCTGATGCAGGATCATGGCCGCGGTGATGACGGCCCAGTCCGGGCGGGCGACGCCGAGGAGCATCGCGGCCGCACCCGCTGTCGGGCAGGCGACGAGCAGTCGCACCACGATGAGCGTCGATCGGCTCCGCAGGTGCGCCGCGCGGCCGAGCCGGAATCGGACCGTCGGCCTCGGAGCGGGAACGCTCCGAGACAGGTCCTCGCCGTCGGTGTCGAGCGTCGAAGTGCTCCCGTGCAACAGGGCGACGCAGCGGTCCTGCGCGGTGAGCAGGTCTTCGGTGAGGGGATGGTCGCGGGCGGCGAGGTCGGCGTCGTGCAGGCACTGCCACGCGGTGTGGACCGCCTTGACCGCGGCGTGCCGTCGCACCGCCGATCCCCGGTCGTGGTCGAGGGCGTCGACCGCCGCGATCGCCGACGCCACCGCCGCGCGCTCGGGGGTCCGTGGCCGCAGCACGCATCCGGACATGGCGACGGCCACCGCGGTGGCCGCCCCGATCGCGGTCCAGCCGACGACGTGACCGACGGGAAGGCCGGCCGCCGGGAGGGCCGACGCGATCTCCACCGCGAGCAGCGGAAGGAAGGCGCCCGGCGCGCCGATGCGCAGCGCGTCGACCACGAAGGCGGCAACGGCCACGAATACCGACATCGTCAGCACCAGCGCCATGGGCCACCACGCCGACCCATCGGCGGACGCCGCTTCGTGGACCGCGCTGCCGACGACCGCGCCGAGCGTGGCCGCGACCACCATCACTCCGGCCGCGGCCGAGACCGCTCGCCACCGCACCCGATACGGACGGCTCTCCCCGTACACGACCGCGAAGGCGCCGAGAGCGGCCGTCGCGGCCGCCGGACCGTGACCGAGTGCGATGCCGAGCAGGCCGGGCAGGGCGACGGCGACCGCCGCCCGCGCAGTTCCCGGCCAGCGCCGACCGTCCCGCGGCACGCGCACCAGCGCGGGCCAGGGCCGCGCCGGGGTGGGAATCGGGGGAGGGGCTTCGATCGACACGGATCCTTACGTTACGAAACGGTCGGGGGCGCGATCGAATCAGGCGAACCGGGAATGTCGCCTACCGTGCATCCGGGTCTCGTGGCCTTCTCGATTCCTCCCCTCGGCGGAGGGGATCGGAGTTAAATGGATTCGAACAGGCGCAAGGGATTTCGACAGCAGTAGCACGGCCAGCCCAGTCCACCGCCCGCCCGCACCGGTTCGTTGCCGCCCGCGGGAGGCAGATCGTTTCGGGGATGCGCGATGAACGAAGCAGCCTTGGGAGTCCACGCGAGCGGGAGCCGGCCCGCCTTGTCCGGATCGGAGCCGGCCGAGTCGTCCGACGACGACGCGGGCAGTGGCGGTGGCGGCGCCCCCGGTGGCCGTATCACGCTCCGGGCGCTGCTCGCGGTGGCCCGCCTGACGCCGCCGCAGGCCGCGCAACTGGTCGCGGACCTGCTCGAACAGGTCGAACTGACAGCTACGCGTCGGGGCAGGCCGGTAACGCTGCCCCCCGAGGCCGTCACGGTGTCCGACGGTGGACGGCTCACGATCGACGGTGTCGACTCCCGTATCGACGTGGACGACGGCCTCGTCGATCTGATCCGGGGCATCGCGGCCAACTGCCGCGGTTCGGGCTTCGGTGATCTTCTTCGCGAATCAGTCTCGGGCACTGTGGATCCCCAGGAGTCGTCTCATCGGATTCGTCGGGTGATCGATCCCGAACTCGACCCCGACGGGGAGGCCCGGCGGCGGCGCCGGATCGCCGACCTCGTCGAGGCGGCGACCGTCCGGCCCTCGGCGAGCAGCCGGGCGGCCGCGGAGCCGCGCGACCCGTCCGCGACCCGGAACGGTCCGGCCGTGGCGACCGGATCGCTGGTGACGGGTACCGGTTGGTATCCGCCGGTGCGGAGTCCCTGGCACAGTCGGCGGCGGCGACCGTCCCGGCGTCAGGGCCTGTACGCCGTGCTCGCGCTCGTCGTTCTCGCCGGGTCGGCCGTCGCGGCTCCCCGCGCCTGGGATCAGTTGAGTCGGGGCTGGGACGCGCTGGTCCATCCGGTGAACGCCTCGTCCGCACAGAACCGCATCGAGCCGGTGTCGCCGCCGCCACCCGCACCCGAGGACCCGGCGGCCGCAGGCGGGGTCGCGCCGGCGGCGGTGGACACCGGTGCCCCGGCCGCGTCAGGTCAGATCACCGGGGTCACAGCAAGTTTCGCCGACGGCTTGTGCAGTCCCGGTAGGCCCTGCGCCGTCCGAGTGGACGTGCGACTGGACCCGTCGACGGTGGGCGCGGTCACCTGGAAGCTGAACGTCTACGACCGTTGCACCGGCGAGGTGCGTGAGGGGTCCGACGTCACCATCCCGGCGGAGCCGGGGCGCGACGGTGTGTACGGCCTGAGCCGGGCCACCCTTCCGGACAGTCCGGCGCTCGCCGTCGCGGCGATCACGAGCGTCCCGGCCGTCGCCGCGTCGGAGCCGCTGTACGTACCCGCCGAGAACGCGGTCTGCCGATGAGTGGGGACGGCGGCCGGGTTCGGGGACACGATCGGGAGTCCGACCCCTGGATCGTGGCGGCGGCGGTCGTTCTCGCGGTTCTCGGTCTCCTCAACCTGGTGTCCATCGGGTTCACGTCGCAGGCCATCCGCCACGCCTTCTTCACGGTGATCGGACTCGGATTGATGTGGGTCGTCTCCCGCACGCGCGTGAACAATCTGGCCCGGTTCGGGTGGGTGACCCTCGCAGTCTCGGTCGTGATGCTGGCGGCGGTGCCGCTCGTCGGCGTCGCGGTGAAGGGCGCGCAGCGGTGGCTGGACTTCGGCCTGTTCACCGTGCAGCCGTCGGAGATCGCCAAGCTCGGTCTGGTGATGGTGTCCGCGACCATCCTGGCCGGTGGCTACACGGTGGGCCGACTGACGGCGGCGTTGGCGATCGCAGGCGGCGTCGTCGCGCTCGTCGCGCTGCAGCCCGACCTGTCGAGTGCCGTGGTACTCGTCGCGATCGCGGTGTTGATGCTGATCCTGGCCCGGGTGCCGGCGGCGCCGCTGATGCCGCTGTTCGCCCTGGGGATCGCCGCGCTACCCATCGCCGTGCTCTTCCTGCGCCCGTACCAGCTCGAACGGATCCAGACGTTCATCTCCAGCGACGCCGATCCGGGCGGGTCGGGCTGGGCGTCGATGCAGGCCGACATCGCGGTCGGCAGCGGTGGCCTGTGGGGCCTGGCGCGCGACCCGGTCTACGACCTGAGGGCGGCATACCTGCCCGAGGCGGAGCACGACCTCGCGTTCGCGAGCGTCGTCTACGGGTGGGGGCTGTTCGCCGGTATCGCCGTCATCGCGGCCAGCCTGGTGATCACGTGGCGGGCCGCGCTCGCCGCGCGCCGCGCCCGGACCCGGGAGGCCGCGCTCGTGGCCGCGGGAATCGGCGGACTGTTCGGGATCCACGCGGTGCTGTCCATCGGGGCGAGCCTGTCGGTGCTGCCCCAGACCGGGATGCCGCTCCCGATGTTCAGCTACGGAGGCACCGTCGCGGTCGTCGGATTCGTGGCGATCGGACTGGTGCTCGCGGTGCGCCGCGACGGTGTCGGCCGCCCGCTGTGGGCGCAGCCGTCGACTCGCCGCGGTCGGCCCCGGGGCGTCACGGCCGGCTCGCTCGCGGTCACCGCGCTCCTCGTGGCCATGTCGGTCTTCGCGTGGCAGTTGCAGAGTGGCAGGGGTCCGGAGTTGCGCGCGCTCAGCGACACCCAGATGACCCGGTGCATCCGATTGCCCGCCGAGCGCGGCGAGATCCTCGACCGCAACGGGGTGCCGCTGGCGACCAACGTGCCCGAGTACTCCATATCGGTGGTCAGCCGCATGTTCGACGAGGACGATTCCGGGGAACGCATCATGCTGGCCGGGCTGCTCGGCGAGCCCGACGCCGAGCTGGCGGAAACGTTGAGCGCCCGCGGCGACGGCGAGATGCAGGCCGTCGTCGGCCGGGTGCCCCCGGAGCAGGCGCGGCGGATCATCGACGCGAAGCTGCCCGGGGTGCTCGTCGTGCCCTCTGGAAAGCGGCACTACCCGTACGGACCCTCGCTCGCCTCGGTGCTCGGCTACGTCGGCGTCGGCGATCCGCAGGACATGGAACGTTGGCCGCAGCTGGCCCTCGGGTCGAGGGTGGGCCGGGCGGGCCTCGAGAAGCAGTACGACGCGCTGCTCCGCGGCACCGACGGCAGACAATGTGTGTACGTCGACCCCGCCGGCAACCTGGTGGGCCCCGCCGAGCGGGTCGATCCGGTGCCGGGCCACGACCTGCGACTGCACCTGGACATCGGCCTGCAGACGCTGGCGACGGACGCGCTGGCCCAGGCGGTCCGCAGCAGCGGAGGTGACCTCGGCGCGGCGGTCGTGATGGACGCGCGCACCGGTGGGGTGCTCGCGCTCGCCAGCGTGCCCGGGTACGACAACAACGTCTACGGTCCCCCCGTCGACGCCGTCGCGCTGGCCGCCCAGACCGAGGGGGCGGGGCCCGGCAAGATGCTCAACCACGCCTACCAGACCGCCGCGCCACCCGGCTCCACCTTCAAGATCGTCGTCGCGTCGGCGAACCAGGAGGAGCAGGTCCTGGACCCGGAAGAGGTGATCGAGACCGGTGCCGCCTACAGCTACGGCGGGCACACGTTCGCGAACTGGCAACCGATGGGACCGAACAAACTGTTGGGCGCGATCCAGTGGTCGGACAACGTGTACTTCTACAAGCTCGGGGAACTCCTCGGTCCCGAACGGATGGCGCGGACCGCGTCCGAGCTCGGTGTGGGCAGCCGATCCGGCATCGACCTGCCCGGCGAGTCCGCCGGGTTCCTCGGCACCCCGGAGAACGTCGCCGACATCGGTGGCACGTGGTATCCCGGCTCCACGCTGTTGATGGGTATCGGCCAGGGCACCGTGATCGCGACGCCGGTGCAGGTGGCGCGCTGGACGTCCGGCATCGCGACCGGCGCGCTCGTCACCCCGCAACTCGCCGCCGCCGACGCCACCGGCGACGGCGCCCCGATTCCCACGGGCGAGCCGCAGCGCCTTCCCTTCGCCGACAACCTCGGTCCTGTCCGCGCCGGAATGCGGGCCTCGGCCACCGCGGGCACCGCGGGCCAGCTGGCCACGCTGCCGGTGACGGCCGGCGCCAAGACCGGTACAGCGGAGGATCCGTCGGCGCCGGGCGGGCTCAACGCCTGGTTCTCCGCGGTGGTGCCCTTCGAAACCCCCGAGATCGTCGTGACCGCACTGGTTCGCGGCGGCGGGTTCGGTTCCGCCACATCCGGTCCCGTGGTCAAGGCCATCCTCGAGCGCTACCTCGCGGAGCGGCCGGGCCCCCCGCCTGCGGCACCGGCGCCGGAACCCGGCCGGTGATCAGCCGCTGTAGGCGGCAACGACCTCGGGGTGATCGAGGCAGGCGGTGGCGCCCTCGGCGACGCACGTGAGGGGGCGTTCGGCCGTCTTCACCGGCAGGCCGAACGACTCCTCGAACAACTGGGACAGCCCGCGGAGCATCGCGCCACCGCCGATCATCAGAACGCCCTCGGACATCACGTCGCTGATCGCTTGCGGGGGAAGATCTTCCAGGCATGCGGTGAGGGTCTGCACGATTCCCGTCGTGGTCGGTCGCAGCGCCTCCACGATCTCCTCGACGTCGAGCGAGATCAGCCGGGCGCGGCCGGTGACGGCGTCCAGTCCCTCCACCACGAGCGATTGTTCGTCGGCGGTGTCGGGGGCGCCCATCTTCGCGCGCTCCGCGGTGAGTTCGCCGACGATGATCTGGTGTTCTTCGCGCAGGTAGTGGTGCAGCGCCTCGGTCAGTTCCTCGCCCGCCAGTTGGCAACTGCGGTGCGAGATCACGCCTCCGAAGCAGATCGCGGTGACCTCCGATACGCCGCCGCCCACGCTCACGACGAGATGCGCCCGCGGTTCGAGGGGGTTGACGCCGCACCCGAGTGCGCCGGCCACGGGTTCGGGGATCAGCCCGACCTTCCGCAGGCCCGCCTCGTGCCCGACCTCGAGCAGGGCGCGGCGCTCGAGCGGGGTGGCCCCGGCGGGTGCCGAGAAGACGGCCGTCTGCCGTCGGCCGTAACGGCGGTGCGGCGCGACCTGCTCGATGACGGCCGTGACGAAAGCCCGGGCCGACTCCAGGTCCACGATCACGCCGTCGCGCATGGGCCGCACCTGGGAGATCCCTGCCGGGGTGCGGCCGACGAGATTGCGCGCATCCTGGCCTATCACGAGGGCCCGATGCGGGTCCTTGTTCCGCACCAGCATGAAAGACGGTTCGTTCAGGACGATTCCGCCGTCGAGGGTTCCGACGACAGTGTTGGTAGTTCCGAGATCGATGCCAAGTCCACGCACGTCGGCCTCCCGAAGGGAATCGAACGAGATGGATTAGATGCTACGCACACCACGCAGCTTCATGGCCGGTTTCGCGGGGCAGCGCTCGGTGCGATCGTGCGTCGCGAACGACCGCGCCCGCGGGAGGTGACTCCCGCGGGCGCTGCGTCGAACCTGTGAGCGTGTCTAGAGGGTCCGTGCCAGGCGGTTTGCGAGCATTTTCGCGAAGTGTGCCGGATCCTCCAGCTCGCCGCCCTCTGCGAGAAGAGCGGTGCCGTAGAGCAATTCGGCGGTCTCGGCGAGACTCGGATCGTCACCGCGTTCGGCGTGCGCGGCGCGCAGGCCCTCCACCAACGGGTGGGTCGGATTGAGTTCGAGGATCCGCTTGAAGTGCGGGACCTCCTGGCCCGACGCCCGGTACATGCGCTCGAGCGACGGCGTCATGCCGAACTCGTCGCCGACGATGCAGGCGGGGGAGTCGGTGAGGCGCGTCGACAGGCGCACCTGCTTGACCTGCTCCTCCAGGGTGGAGGTGAGCCAGGCGAGAACGTCGGCGAACTGCTTGTCCTGTTCCTCACGCTTGGCCTCGGCGTCCTTCTTCTCCTCTTCGGTGTCGAGGTCCACCTCACCCTTCGCGATCGACTGCAGCGGCTTGCCGTCGAACTCGGGGACCGACGTCACCCACATCTCGTCGACCGGGTCGGTGAGGAGCAGCACCTCGAGGCCGCGGGCTCGGAACGCCTCCATGTGCGGCGACGCCTCGAGCTGTTGGCGGGACTCGCCGGTGAGGTAGTAGATCTGCTCCTGGCCGTCCTTCATCCGCTCGACGTACTGCGCGAGCGTGGTCTGCTCGTCCTCGCTGTGCGTCGACGGGAACGACGAGATCTCGAGCAGGGTGTCGCGGTTGTCGAAGTCCGAGAGCAGACCCTCCTTGAGGACCCGGCCGAACTGCGACCAGACGGTCCGGTACTTCTCGCGGGTCGCCTCGTCGTCGGACGAGAGCATGTCCTTGATCGTGGTGAGGACCTTCTTGGTGAGCCGGCGCCGGATCGCCCGGATCTGGCGGTCCTGCTGCAGAATCTCGCGAGAGACGTTGAGCGACAGGTCCTGCGCGTCCACCACGCCCTTGACGAAGCGCAGGTACTCGGGCATGAGTTCCTCGCAGTCGTCCATGATGAACACCCGCTTGACGTACAGGTGGATGCCCGCGCGGTGCTCCCGGGAGAAGAGGTCGAACGGGGCGTGCGACGGGATGAACAGCAGCGCCTGGTATTCGAACGTGCCCTCGGCCTTCATCGGGATGACCTCGAGCGGGTCGTCCCACGAGTGGCTGACGTGCTTGTAGAACTCGTTGTACTCGTCGTCGGTGACCTCGCTGCGCGGCCGGGCCCACAGCGCCTTCATGGAGTTGAGGGTTTCGGTCTCGACCACCGTCTTCGGCGCGGCGTCGTCCGCATCGTCGTCACTCTTCGGTGCCGGACGCTCCACCTGCATCCGCACCGGGTACGCGATGAAGTCCGAGTACCGCTTGACGATCTCGCGGAGCTTGCGCTCGGACGCGTAGTCGTACAGGTGATCCTCGACGTCCTCGGGCTTGAGGTGCAGCGTCACCGACGTGCCCTGCGGGGCGTCGTCGACGGTCTCGATCGTGTAGGTGGCGTCGCCGCTCGACTCCCAGCGCGTGCCGTGCTTCTCGCCGGCCTTGCGGGTGAGCAGCGTGACCTTGTCGGCGACCATGAACGTCGAATAGAAGCCGATGCCGAACTGTCCGATCAGCTCCTCCGACGCCGCCGCGTCCTTCGCCTCGCGCAGCTTGCGGCGAAGCTCGGCGGTGCCCGACTTGGCGAGGGTGCCGATCAGGTCGATCACCTCGTCGCGGGACATGCCGATGCCGTTGTCGCGCACCGTCAGGGTGCGCGTGTCGGCGTCCACCTCGAGCTCGATGTGCAGATCCGACGTGTCGGCCTCGAGGTCCTTGTCGCGGTAGGCCTCCAACTTGAGCTTGTCGAGCGCGTCGGACGCGTTCGAGACGAGCTCACGGAGGAAGGTGTCCTTGTTGGAGTACACCGAGTGGATCATCAGATCCAGGATCTGGCGAGTCTCCGTCTGGAACTCGCGCTGTTCGATACCCGTGGTCATTCGTGGTCCCCTTCGACAGCAGAACGTTCGACGCAGATGGTAGCGGCTCGCCGGCCCGCGCACCGTCGCACGAACCGGCTGTTCGCGTGACGCGAACGTTACGCTCGCCTGCTGGTCGGAGTGGCTTTCCGGTGACGCGCGCGGACGTATCTTGGAATCGTGCGCGGTGCGGTGCGGACCGACGCGGGGATCGGCAGGGCGAGTCTTCCCGAGGAGCTGGACAGCTTCGTGGGACGGCAGAACGAGGTGGCCGAGGTCCGGCGGCTGCTGTCCGAGTCGCGCCTGGTGACGCTCACCGGCCCCGGCGGCGTCGGCAAGACCCGGCTCGCGCTCCGCGTCGCTCGCGAGTCCCGCAAGGTGTTCACCGGTGGAACGTGGTTCGTGGAGTTGGGGGACCTGCGCGATCCCGACCTGCTGTGGCAGACGGTGACGGACGTCCTCGGTCTGCAGGACTGGTCGGCCCGCCCGCCGGAGGCCGTGCTCGTCGAGCACCTGGCGGACGGGCGTGCACTGCTGATCCTCGACAACTGCGAGCACCTGGTCGACGCCGTGGCGAACTTCTCCGACACCCTGCTCCGCGCGTGCCCGGGCCTGTCGATGCTCGCGACCAGCCGCGAGCCGCTCGGTATCGGCGGGGAGGCCGTCGTCCGGGTGCCGCCGCTGACGGTCGCCGCGGGGACCGGTCCGGGCGAGCAGATGTCCGACGCGGTCCTGCTGTTCGAGGAACGGGCGCGTGCAGCAGTGCCCGATTTCCGCGTCACCGACGACAACCGGGCGGTGGTCGAGGAGATCTGTGCGCGGCTCGAGGGCCTGCCACTGCCGATCGAATTGGCCGCCGCCAGGCTGCGGGCGCTGTCGGTGGAGCAGATCCGCGACCGGCTGAGCGATCGCTTCCGGTTGCTGACGCTCGGTGGCCGCACCAGCCCGGGCCGACAGCAGACGCTGCGGATGAGCATCGACTGGAGCTACGACCTGTGCACCGACTCGGAACGGCGGTTGTGGGCCTGCCTGTCGGTGTTCGCGGGTGGCTTCGATCTCGATACGGCCGAGAGCGTGCTGCACGACGAAGCCGGGCCGGTGGACGTGCTCGACGTGGTGACCGCGCTGGTGGACAAGTCGATACTGGTGCGCGACGAGGCGGACTCGACGGGGGTTCTCGCCCGGTACCGGATGCTCGAGACGATCCGCGAGTACGGGCAGGAGAAGCTGGAGGAGTTCGGCTGGACGGACATCGTGCGCCGTCGGCACCTCGACTGGTTCGAGCGTTTCGTCCTGCGCGCCAAGGACGACTGGATCGGTCCCCGGCAGGTCCAGTGGGCCGCCGCCGTGGACGTCGAGCAGTCGAACATTCGTGAGGCGATCGAATTCGCACTGGCGGAGCGTGATTGGGGTGCCGCGTTGCAGATCACGGCGGCGCTGTACCCGGCGTGGATCGTGCGGGGCCGGTTCAACGAGGGCCGCCTCTGGCTGAGACGGTCGTGGGAGGGGGACGGTGGGCCGATCGACGAACGTATCGAGGCGCTGTGCGTGAACGGCATGCTCGCCGCGCTCCAACAGGACATCGTCGCGGCGACGGTGTTGGCGGACAAGGCCCGTCGGCTGGCCGAGGAAGGTGGCGGCGACGTGTCGGCCGCGCGGGCGACGGCAGCGGTCGCTTACGCCGCGGTCACGCGGGGCGACCTGGAGCCGGCGCAGGCCGATCTGGGGCGGGCGATCGCGGTGTTCCGCGAGCGTGACGAGCTCTACGATCTCGTGCCCGCGCTCTACTGGCAGGGGTACGTGATCGACATCCTGGGCGATCCCGACGAGGCGTCCGCGCACTACGACGAGGCGCTCGCCGTCACCGAGGCCCACGGCGAAATCATGTGGCGCGCGATGATCATGTCCGACTACGGGTCGTCGCTCTGGCGGCACGGGCAGCTCGAGCGGGGAACCGCGATGCTCGTGGAGGCTCTACCCCTCCTGCGCGCGCTGGACAACCAGTACGGTGGGGCCTGGTGTTTCGAACAGCTGGCTTGGGCGGTCGTCGAGCAGGATCCGGAACGGGCCGCGGTGTTCCTCGGCGCCGCCGAGGTGCTCTTCACCGCGACGGGCAGTCCCATCGAGAAGTTCCAGCCGTTGGTGGCCTACCACGAGCAGTGTGTGCGTCGAGCCCGTGAAGCGCTCGGTGACAACGCCTTCGACGCTGCCCGTCAGCGCGGCGTGGCGATGAACACCGAGGAGGTCATCGCGTACGCGCTCGGGGAACAGCCGCTGGACGTTGCGGAACCGGCCGCCGACAGCGGGCACAACCTCACCCGCCGCGAAATGCAGGTCGCGGAACTCGTCGCCGAGGGCATGACGAACCGCGCCATCGCCGAGCGCCTCGTGATCGCCCCGCGCACCGTCGAGGGGCACGTCGACCACATCCTCGCCAAGCTCGGGTTCACCTCGCGCACCCAGGTCGCGGCGTGGATGGTCGCGCAGCGCGGGGGAGCCCGCTGACCGTGTCAGCCGACGAGGATCGGCTCCTCGATCCGGCAGAAGCTGTGGCACAGCGCGGTCACGATGCGCTGCCCGCGCTCGGCGTCGAACCAGCGGTCGACGTGCGCCCAGTGATAAGGGTGCGTCATGTACGGGCCGGTCAGTCCGTCCAGGCTCGCGTACTCCTGCTCCCACACGTGCGTCCACCGCGCCGAGCCCGACGCCTCGTGTACCCGGCCGAGTTGCGATGCCCCGATCGAGGGGATGTAGTCCGCCATCGCCGCGGTCTCGGATTCGAACTGCCGTAACACCTTCGGGTCCGTCGACGGATCGACCGCGACCAGCAGTGTCCGGAACACGGTGGGCGGGGCATCGGACTTCGCGGGTCGCGGTGTCCCGGTGTGGGTCACGGAATCCACGTGCTCGACCGCTGCGGTCCACAAGCGTCGCTCGACGTCGTTCTGAGCTGCCCGCCAATCGGATTCGACGTCGAACCGGAACCGGGCGATGACGTCCCCGGCCGCGATTCCGCCCGGCAGCGTGGGCCGGATCAGGGCGCTCCGGGCATGGGGCAAGACGTCGGACGCCACCCCCGACAGCACGGTCTCTCTTTCGGGTTCGTCGACGCCGTCGGCGAACCTGATCAGCTTGGTGACCTCAAACACCGGTCACCGCCGCGAGATCCTCGACCGGACACGACGTGCTGCGGTTTCGGCTGAGCAGCCAGTCGTCCGCTTCGGCCCACCACTGCGCGACGCCGGGGTCGCGTCCCGCCGCCCACCGCTGCTGCCACCACGCCTCGACTCCCGGGACCGTCCACGTGACGGTCACGGTGTTCGACTGGTCGTCGAGCCACACCGGCGGACTGACGAGGGCGCGGTCGAGGGTGAGGCCGCGAGCTTCCGCGCCGGGCGCGTACCGCTCGAGGTAGGCGGAGAGGAATTCGCGGCCCCGTCCAGGCCGGACCACCATCTCGTCGACGATGTAGACGATGGCTTCCGCCGTGTGCGTCATCGGGCTCCTCTCACCACAGCAACTCGACGCCGACGCTAGGTGTGGTGTGTGCGACACCGCCACGGCCGATTCCATGCAGCGGGAGGTCCGACACCAGGAAAGCGGCCGCGGCGCGGTAGCGTTTTCCGGAACGGACATGGAGGTGACACCGATGACTCGGGTCTTTCTCGTCGACGATCACGAGATCGTGCGACGCGGGCTGGTGGATCTACTCGGCAGCGCGCCCGACCTCACCGTGGTCGGCGAGGCCGCGTCGGTGGGCGAGGCGATGGCCCGGATTCCGTCCAGCGGCGCCGACGTCGCGGTGCTCGACGTCCGGCTCCCCGACGGCAACGGCGTCGAACTGTGCCGTGACCTGCGCACCGTCCTCCCAGACCTCCGCTGCCTGATGCTCACGTCGTTCGCCGACGACGAGGCCCTGTTCGACGCAGTCATGGCCGGCGCGTCCGGATTCGTGCTCAAGCAGATCCTCGGCACCGACCTGATCTCGGCGGTGCGGACCGTCGGCGCCGGCGGTTCGCTGCTCGACAGCCGCGCCACCGCCGCACTGATGCAGCGCATGCGCTCCGAGCGCACCGCCGACCCGCTCGCCGAACTGTCCGATCAGGAGCGAGCCGTCTTCGACCTCATCGGCCAGGGTCTGACCAACCGTGAGATCGCCGAACGGCTGTTTCTCGCCGAGAAGACGATCAAGAACTACGTCTCGCGACTGCTCGCCAAACTGGGCATGCAGCGTCGCACCCAGGCCGCGGTGCTGGCCACGGAGCTGCGGAACAAGCGATAGGCGCCTGCGGCGCCCGTGCGCCTTTTTGGTAGCCGTCCCCACCACAAGTGCGCACGGGCGCGGAGCGCCTAACGCAGCGGCACCCGCCACGTCAGTTCGGTGCCGCAGCTGACACCCGGCAGCAGCGTGAAGGTACCGCCGCACTGCTCAGCGCGTCGGGCCAGGTTGTCGAGGCCGCTGCGCCGCGTGGTCTCGGGCACGCCGACGCCGTCGTCGCAGATCCGGATCGTGAGCCGGTCGGCCGCGTCGATCACGACGTCGATGGTCGTCGCATCGGCGTGCCGCAACGCGTTGCTCAGCCCCTCCCGCAGCACCGCCTCGGCGTGCGGATGGATCCGCGCCGGCACCAAGGTGTCGATCGCGCCGGTGAACTGGACGTTGGGCACCACTTCGGAGCGGGTCGTCAGGTCGCCGATCGCGTCGAGCAGGCGCCGGCGCAGGCTCGTGCTGGGCTGATCCCCCGTCGTCTGCAGGTCGAAGATCGTGGTGCGGATCTCGTGGATCATCCGGTCGAGCTGGGACACCGACTTCGTGATCGTGCCGGCCGTCGCCTCGGGCAGCGGCGCGGTCGTGTCCAGCAGCAGGCTCTGCAGGCTCATCCCGGTCGCGAACAACTGCTGGATGACGTTGTCGTGCAGGTCGCGCGCGATGCGGTCCCGGTCGGCGAGGACATCGAGCTGACGGCGACGCTGCTGCTGATCGGCGAACTCGACGGCCAGGGCCGCCGAATCGGCCATCGACCCCAGCCTCGTGATCTCGTCGGCGGCCCAACTCGCGGTGCCGGCGCGGGTCACCACGAGCATTCCGGCGACCCCCGACGTCGTCGAGAGCGGGAGCGCCGCGATCCGCACCGGTTCGTCGGCACCGAACGGCCCGATCCGGTCGTGCTCGCCGAGCAGCGCCGGGCGGCGGCCGCGGACCACGGACAGCAGGTCGGACCCGGACAGGTCGATGTGGCTGCCGGGGCGGGGACCGCCGTCGGACGACGCCGCCTCGATCGTCGCGTCGTTGTCCTCCTCCACCACGACCACGTAGGCTCCGCTGGCCGAGCACAGGTCGCGGGTGCGGGTGACCAGCAGATCGAGCGCCTCGTCGATGGACCCGCCGGACAGCAGGCGGGCGTTCGCGGACCGGAGCGCCGTCACCCAACGCTCCCGGGTTCGGGACTCCTCGAACAGATGCGCGTTGTCGATCGCGACGCCGGCCGACGTGGCCAGGGCGTCGAGGATCGTCTCGTCCTCGTCGGTGAACTCGGGGCCGGTGCGCTTCTCGGTGAGGTAGATGCTGCCGAAAACCTGGCCTCGCACAATGATCGGCATGCCCAGGAAACTGTCCATCGGGGGGTGGTTCGGCGGGAAGCCGACCGACGCCGGGTGCGCGCCCAGGTGTGAGACACGAACCGGCCGGGGGTGTTCCATCAACAGGCCCAGCAGCCCGTGCCCCTCCGGGAGGTGCCCCATCCGGGCCCGCTGCTCGGTGGTGATGCCCTCGTACACGAACTCCGACAGTCCGCCGTCCGGATCGCGGACACCGAGCGCCCCGTAGCGTGCGTCGAGCAGTGTCGTCGCCGCCTGCACGATGCGTTGCAGGATCGAATCGAGTTCCAGCCCCGCCCCGACGACCAGGACCGCCTCGAGCAGTTCCCGCAGCCGGGCCGGCGTCGCGACGCTTTCCACGAGGCGACTGCGCATGTCGGCGAGCAGTTCCTCCAGGTCGTCGAACTCCCCGAGGTCCCAGCTGCCGCTCTCCACCATGCACGCAGCATAGGCGCCCGAAACTCTCCCGAAAATTTGGTTGTGTCCGGGTGTAACGCGTTGCAGTAGGCGCCCGATGTAGGGGGTGAAGTGATCGGGAGCGGGGTCGTGGTGGCCTGCTCCCGCCTTTGACTGTCCGGCGTCGATCCTCGGGGGAGGGGGTCGGCGCCGGACTTCCCTCTAGCATGGCCGCATGAGCTGCTCTCTGATCACGACCTGGCGAAGGCGGGATCTGCGAGCACTCGACGGGAGGGTTACCGACGGCAGTGTCGCGCGCACCGCGATCCTCGACTGGGATGCGCCGGTGTTCGAGAGCCTCGGCGTTCCCGACGTCGACGGCGCCGGTGTGGAGTATCTGCAACAGGTCCACCGAATGGTTCAGCTGCGCATTCGGCCGGTCTACGCACTCGACGACACGCAGCGGACATCGGCGACGTTGGCAAAGCTCCGTGGATCGTGCAGCCAGCGTCTCGCTGTCGTCGAAGCGCTCGCGCGACGGAACGGAATCCCGACCAGGGTCGAGGGACTCGTCCTCCGCGGGGAGTTCTGGTATCCGCGCTTCCGCTGCCTTCGTCCTGTCGTTCCGGACCGAGTCCTGCTGGCGTGGCCGAGCTTTCTCGTCGACGGCGAATGGGTCGACGCGTCCCGCGCATTCACGTCCGGCTGCGCAACCTCGGCGGCCGACTTCTCTAATCGAGGCGGGGAAACACTTTTCGACGCCGCCGGAAGAAGCGTCATAACCTGGGAAAACACTGCTGCCACGGGGTGCGTCGACCTGTCTCGGTTCGTGATTCGGTCACTCGGCACGTTCGATTCGCGGGACGAGTTGTTCCGCGCGTACGGGCAGACCCTTCCCCGGGCCGTACGCGTGGTGCTGGAACCGGCCTTCGGTCGTTGGGGAGCATGGTGACGTCGGGCCTGAAGAACTGAACCGGCCGGTAGGTGTCGTTCGCACTACAATCCCGCGAATGAGATCTCGAGCACAAGATCTGAGCCCCGTCGCGATTCGGGAACGGATCCTCGACGCCGCAGAAGCCTGCCTGGTGGAGTCCGGGTACGGCACGCGACTGCACGCGGTGATCTCCGAGCGGGCCGGCCTGTCCCGGCCGACGGTCTACAAGTACGTGGGCGATCAGGCCGAGATCTTCGAGGCGCTGTTCCAGCGGGAGATCACCCGGTTCTTCACGCTGTTGACGCCCGTGCTCCGGGACAGCGAGCGGCTGGATACCGGGCTCACCGACTGCGTCGTCTTCGCTGTCGGCTATGCGCGCCGCCACATGTTGCTCCAGAAGGGACTCCGCGACGACCCGGAGGTCGTGCTGCCATGGTTCACGGTGCGGGCCCGGCCGTTCGTCGAGCGCGGCACCGACTACCTCGCCCCCCTGTTCGAACGACTGATGACCGCCGAGCAGCTCGCCACCATCGATCCGCGCGCGGTGTGCGAGTGGGCCTTCCGGTTGGTGACCTCGTTCATCACGACCGGGGGCGTGATCGACACGACGGACGAGACTGCGCTGCGCGCCTTCGTGGCCGGACTGCTGTCGCTCGGCGTGGTCCCCGCACCCCTCGACCAGATGGTGTGACTACTTCGCGACCGTGAGGAGGAACGCGACGTCCTCGAGCGCCTCCACGCTGTGCCGCGTCGGGGGAATGATGAGCAGGTCGCCCGTCGATCCCTTCCACGAGTCCTCGCCGGAGATGAGCGCGAGCTTGCCGCTGAGCACCAGGAGCGTCGCCTCGCCCGGGCTGTCGTGCTCGGCCAGCGACTTCCCGGCGCTCAGCGCGATGACGGTCTGGCGCAGATGCCGCTGGTGACCGCCGTGCACGGTCTGCGAGCTGCGGCCACTCGACGACGTGGCCGCCAGCTTGAGCTGCTGGCGGGCGAGCGCGGTCAGCGAGGTCTTGTCCATCACATGTCACTCCCGGGACGGCAGGGGCGGTGGTTCCCGCAGTATGACCCACCCGGGGGCGAATGGTCCGGACATCGACCTAACGGTTCGGCCACCGTCCCGGTCCGGTCAGCCCCGCACGTATGTCAGGAACCGGTAGCGCAGCCCGGACTTCTCGGAGATGTGCCAGTCGCCCTCGTTCCCGATCACCCACTCGTTCCCGATCGTCGGGGCGAAGGCATCGCCCTCGATGTCGGCGTCGATCTCGGTCACCGACAGCAGGTCCGCGAACGGCATTGCTGCTGTGTAGATCTGGCTGCCGCCCATCACCCAGGCGGTGTCGCCGGCGACCTCGAGCGCCTGTTCGATCCCGTGTGCGGTCCGGGCGCCGTCGGCACTCCATCCGTCCTGGCGGGTGACGACGATGTTGGTGCGGCCGGCCAGCGGACGGAACTTCGGGGGCAGCGATTCCCACGTCAACCGGCCCATCACCACGGGATGACCCATGGTCGTGTCCTTGAACCGGGCCATGTCCTCCGGGACCCGCCACGGGATCGTGTTGTCGCGTCCGATCACGCCCGACGTCGTCTGGGCCCAGATCAGGCCGATCATCAGACGGCCACCGGTGCCTTGATCGCCGGATGGTGCCGGTAGTCGACGATCTCGACGTCCTCGAAGGTGTAGTCGAAGATCGAGTCGCGCTTGTTCAGCTTCAGCGTCGGATAGGGGAGCGGCTCCCGGGAAAGCTGCTCGGTGACCTGGTCGACGTGGTTGTCGTAGATGTGGCAGTCGCCACCGGTCCAGATGAAGTCGCCCACCTCGAGGTCGGCCTGCTGCGCCACCATGTGGGTGAGCAGCGCGTAGCTCGCGATGTTGAACGGCACACCGAGGAACAGGTCCGCGCTGCGCTGGTACAGCTGGCAGCTGAGCTTGCCGTCGGCGACGTAGAACTGGAAGAACGCGTGGCACGGCTGCAGCGCCATGGCGTCGAGGTCGGCCACATTCCACGCCGAGACGATGATTCGCCGCGAGTCCGGGTTGGTCTTCAGCGTCTCGATGACCTTGGTGATTTGGTCGATGTGCTCGCCCGACGGCGTCGGCCACGACCGCCACTGCACGCCGTACACCGGGCCCAGCTCGCCGTCCGCGTCCGCCCACTCGTCCCAGATGGTGACGCCGTGCTCCTGCAGCCACTTGACGTTCGACTCGCCGCGCAGGAACCACAGCAGCTCGTAGACGATGGACTTGAGGTGCACCTTCTTGGTGGTGATCAGCGGGAACCCCTCGGCGAGATCCCAGCGCATCTGATGCCCGAAGACGCTGCGCGTCCCGGTTCCGGTGCGGTCCGCCTTGGCAGTTCCGGTGTCCATGACCAGGCGCAGGAGATCTTCGTAGGGGGAGTGCACGGGGGTCAGTCTAGGCGGCTGCGCCACCCGTGCGCCTTTCCGGTGGTGGGTGCTACCGGAAAGGCGCACAGGCGATAGCCTGCGCCCATGCGTGAGCTTCTCGTGATCGGCATCGGCGCCGGCGACCCCGACCAGGTGACGATCCAGGCCGTCAAGGCGATGAACCGGGCCGACGTGTTCTTCGTCATCGGCAAGGGCGACGAGAAGCAGGAACTGGTGGATCTGCGAACCAGCATCCTCGCCGAGCACATGGACCGCGACTACCGGATCGTCGACATCCTCGACCCACCGCGGGACCGGACGCCGTCCGACTACACCGGTGTCGTCGACGACTGGCACGACCGCCGGGCCCAGGTGTTCGAGGAGAAGTTCGCGGCCGAGGACGGTGTCGGCGCGATCCTCGTGTGGGGTGACCCGTCGCTGTACGACAGCACACTGCGCATCGTCGAGCGCGTCCTGGCCCGCGGCAACGTCGCGTTCGACTACATGGTGATCCCCGGCGTCACGAGCATCCAGGCGCTCGCCGCGCAGCACCGGATCGTGCTCAACCGGATCGGCGAGCCGGTGCACGTCACCACCGGTAGGAAGCTGCGCGACGGCCTACCGGACGGCGTCGGCACGGCCGTCGTGATGCTCGACGCGGAATGCAGCTTCACCCACGTCCCGGACGAGGATGCCGAGATCTGGTGGGGCGCGTACCTGGGATTGCCGGACGAGGTGCTGATCTCCGGCAAGCTCCGCGAGGTCGAGGACGAGATCGTCCGCGTCCGCGCCGAACTGCGGGAGCGCAAGGGCTGGATCATGGACATCTATCTGATCAGGCGCTGACGCGCCCGTGCGCCTTTTCGGTGGTCGGAGCTACCGAAAAGGCGCACGGGCGGCGGAGCCGCCTTACGCTGGCCCCATGCCCGAACTGCCCGAGGTGGAGGCCCTGGCCCAGTTCCTGCGCGATCATGCCGTGGGTGCGGTCGTGGGACGCGTCGACGTGGCCGCGTTGAGTGTGCTCAAGACGTTCGATCCGCCGATCACCTCGTTGCAGGGCCGCAACGTCACCGGGGCGGACCGGTTCGGCAAGCACCTCGCGCTGGACTGCGACGGGCTGTGGCTCATCGCGCACCTGTCCCGCGGCGGCTGGCTGCGCTGGATCGACAACCCCGGTTCGGCGCCGCCGAAACCCGGCAAGGGGCCGCTGGCGGTGCGCGTGCACTTCTTCACCCCCGACGGCGAGACCCCCGCCTTCGACCTCACCGAGGCCGGCACCAAGAAGCGGCTCGCGGTGTGGGTGGTGACGGACCCGCTGCTCGTCCCGGGAATCGCGCGACTCGGGCCGGACGCGCTCGAGGTGACCCGCCCACAGTTCGGCGAGATCCTCGCCGGCACCACGTCCCGGATCAAGACGGCGCTCGTGGACCAGTCGCTGCTGGCCGGAATCGGTAACGCCTACTCCGACGAGATCCTGCACGCGGCCCGGCTGTCCCCGTTCGCGACGACGTCGAAGCTGGCGCCCGACGAGGTGGACCGGTTGTACGACGCGATGCGCGCCGAGCTGTCCGACGCCGTCGAACGTTCGGTAGGGCAGGAGGCGGCCCGGCTCAAGGGCGAGAAGCGCGCCGGGATGACGGTGCACGCGCGGACCGGGATGCCGTGCCCGGTGTGCGGCGACACGGTGCGGGAGGTGGCGTACGCCGAGCGGTCGTTCCAGTACTGCCCGACGTGCCAGACCGGTGGCAAGATCCTCGCCGACCGGCGGATGTCACGGCTGTTGAAGTAGCGGGTCCCGGCGGCCGAACACCCAGCCGCGCAGCGCCACGAATCGCAGCCCTCCGACCACTCCACTCACCGCGATCACGAGCGCGATCGACACGAGATCGGTGGCGTCGGGAAGGAAGAAGTGCAGCGCGGCCAGCACGAGCGAGCTGATCACGAGGCCGAGCAGCGCGAGCGCGCCGCCCTCCCATTGAGCGGCGAACCACGGCACCCGGTCGGCGGCACGGAAGGTGCGGCGGCGGTGCAGTTCGTTGGCGAGCACCGTGCTGGTCGCGACGCCCACGGCGTTCGCCAGGAACGTTCCGTAGGCGTCGAGGACGACGAACGACAGCGCATACAGGACGTTGCTCGATCCGCCGACGAGTGCGAACCGAGTGAGCTGCGCGGCCCAGCCGTCACCGCCCAGACGCAGTTCGCGCATCGCCATCGAGGTCTCCCACAGCCTGAGATTTGGTTGCAACTCGCAACGGTAACCCATTCGAGATCTAATGACGGTGCCGGTATCCGAGCCATGCCTCCCGGCGGCGGCGCGCCGGGTCGCACTCCACCCGACAGACCTCGTCGATGATCAAGGTATCGCGGTGCTCGGACGAGTACCGCGGCCACGAGTCCAGCGGGCGGCCGGAGTGGGCGAACTCGAGCCAGTGGCGCTGCATCGTGTCGGTGACCGCGCGCAGTCCTTTGCGCCCACCCAGCGCGGTCAGCGTGCGGACGCCCACTCCTCGCCGGCCGAAGACCGCGAACAGTTCCGTCGCGTGCGTCGCACCCAGACCGGCCAGGTGCAACAGGCGCGGCGCGAAGTCGTACCGGTACATGTAGGTCTCCGTGTGCCGGGTGTGTGCGTGTGCGCAGCGCAGCGACGGCTCCCAGAACACGACGTCCCCGCCGAGGTCGGCGGCCGCCCGCCGCCGCGGATAGCCGGGGTAGGCGGCCGTCACGCGCGCCGCGATCGCCGGGTCGGTGCCCTCGAACATCTTCTCGATCCGGGTGCGGTCGGTCGGCAGGATGTCGAGCATCCGCGGAAAGATGCGCCCCTCCTGGGCGTTGGTACCGATGATCAGGGGAACCCGGTGTTCGGTACCCGCCTCGAACGCGTCGAGGGGATGGTCGGGCAGCACTGCGCCGTCGGCGACGGGCGCGAACGGGCGGACACCGGGAACCTCGTCGGCGCCTCGCGCGCTGAGCGTCGCGGCGGTCCGGACGAGTGCTTCGGGCGACGCCGTCGTCAGGTAGTGGGCCGCGTCCGCCCGTGACACGCCCGCCAGGTCCAGGAACTCCCGCGCCCACAGCCCTGCCAGTTCGGTGCCGTTGGACGTTGCGGGCGGCGGGCTCTGCGCGATCGCGCGGGCGAACAGGCCCCGCGCCGCTGGCGTGCACATCAGGGTGACGACGGCGTCCGCTCCCGCCGACTCGCCGAACAGTGTCACGTTCGACGGGTCCCCGCCGAAGGCCGCGATGTTCCGCTGCACCCATTCGAGCGCGGCGATCTGGTCACGCAGGCCGAGATTGGCGTCGAAAGTGTGTTCCGGCGTGGAGAACTCGCGGAAGTCGAGGTAGCCGAGCGCTCCGAGCCGGTAGCCGAGCGAGACGAACACGACGTCGCCGCGGCGGACGAGGGACGCCCCGCTGTACATCGGTGCCGCGGACGTCCCGGCCGTGTGGGCCCCGCCGTGGATGTAGACCATGACGGGGCGCGGGGCGGCGCTCGGTTCGGCCTGCCGGAGGATGTTGAGTGTGAGGCAGTCCTCGCTGCCGCGGCGACGCCGCTGGGGGGCCGGCGGGCCGAACGAGAGGGCATCGCGAACGCCCGCCCACGGCGAGACCGGTCGGGGCGCGCGCAGCCGCAGTGGTCCGACCGGCGGTGCGGCGTAAGGGATTCCACGCCACGACAACAGATCCGCGAGGCGCCGGCCGCGGACGGTTCCGTCCGCATACGTGACAGCCGCGTGGTCGTCGCTCACGAAAGCCGTTCGGCTTCGGCCGTGCCCTCGCCGAGATAGCCGCGGTAACCGGACCAGGCGAGGCGCCGGTCCCGATTGGGGTCCCGCTCGACGCGGGTGGGGACGTCGAATATCAGGGTGCGCCGGTTCTCGGCGTCGTACCGGGGCCACCACGGCTCCGGAACACCGCCCCGGGCGAACGAGATCCAGTTCTCCTGGACCCGATCGGTGACCGTCCGCAGTCCGCGTCGACCACCGTAGGCCGTCAGCGCCCGACCGGCCGCGGACTCGCCGTAGCCGAACACCGCGAACAACTCGAACGCGTGCGTGGCACCGAGGCCGAGGCGATGCAGCAGACGCGGCGCGTAGTCGAACCGGTAGCTGTAGGTGGGGGCGTGCGCCGAATGCGCGTCGGCAATGTCGACCGACGGCTTCCAGAACGTGAGGTCGCCGCCGAGGTCGATCGCCGCGGCCACTCCCGGATAGCCAAGGTACGCGGCGACCACACGATCGCGGGCGGCGGGATCGGTGAGGGCGAACATCGCGTCGATGCGGGCCGCGTCGGTGGGCAGACCGTCCATCACCTTGGGGAACAAAGTGCCCTCGCGGGCGTTGGTGCCGATGATCAACGGCACGGGATGCGCGGTGCCGTCGGTGAACGCCTGCAACGGGGCGACGGGCAGGAAGTCGCCGTCCACGACGGGCCCGAACGGGTGCAGCCCGGGTGTCTCCGCGAGCACTTTCGCACCCAATCGTCCGGCCGCCTTGCCGAGTTCGGCCGGGGTGGCCGCGTCGAGAGCACGGGTCGCGTCGGCCGGGTCGTCGCAGCCGAGCAGCGGCAGGAACTGCCGGGCCCACGTCCGCGCGCGAGTGGCGTCGCCCACCAGGACGGGCGCGGAACTCTGGGAGATCGCGCGGGCGAACAGGCCCCGCGCCGAGGGGGTCGCCAGCAGGGTCGTCACCGACGTGCCGCCCGCGGACTCCCCGAACAGCGTGACGTTGTCCGGATCACCGCCGAACGCCGCGATGTTGCGCTGGATCCACTGCAGCGCGGCGACCTGGTCGCGGAGACCGAGGTTGGCGTCGATGGGACGCTCGGGCGTCGAGAACTCGGTGAAGTCGAGATAGCCGAGGGCGCCCAGGCGATAGTTCAGCGACACGTAGACGACATCGCCGCGGCGCGCCAGGCGGTCGCCCCGGTAGATGCCCATCGCGGTGGTGCCGAGAACGAACGCGCCGCCGTGCACGAACACCATCACCGGCCGGAGCTCCGCACTCGGTGCGGCGGGCGCGACGATGTTGAGCGTCAGGCAGTCCTCGGAGATCGGCTGGTACTTGCCCGGTCGCAGCGTCGTGCCCATTCGAGACTGGGGGGCGGCGTTGCCGAACTCGGTGGCGTCGCGGACCCCGGCCCAGGGCTGCACCGGGTGCGGTGCCCGCAGCCGCAGCGGCCCCACCGGCGGAGCAGCGAACGGAATCCCGCGCCAGGTCGACAGATCGCCCATCCGCAGCCCCCGGACGATGCCGTCGGAGGTGGTCACGTCGAGACTCGGCCTCATGTTCGCGACTATACGGCGGCAGGACGCCGCGGCCGGGCGGGTCGCGAGCGGTGTCGTCAGGCGAGTGCGCAGCGCTCCGGCCCGCCACGGGTCAGCGGGATCCCGGTCGTCGTGACCATGTCGTACGCTGCCTGCCCGATGCGTCCAGCGGTGGAGACGCGACCGTCCGGCCCGAGCAGCCTCGCCGGACGCGTGGCCCAGCGCATCGCCGCCCACACGATGTCGGTCTGCTCCGACAGGAGCCGATGCTCGTCCGGACCCACCTCGGGCTCGGACCAGCGCACCGCGAGCCGCCCGGACGAAAAGGCCTTCCCATGCTCGCCGGACCGACTCCACTCGTCGTCCACGTGCCGGGAACGCAGGAGTTGGACGAGCGCCCGCCCCGTCAGCGCCGGGGTGATCTCGACGTCCGCGTCCGGCTCGACGTCGCCGGGCGGCGCCGCTGCGAAGGGCATCAGCAGAAACGCCTGAACGGGACCACACTCGAATGCCTGCTCGAGATTTCGGTGCAGGTGAACCGGGTGTAGTCCGGCCGGGCCCGGCGGGCTGCAGAGCCAGGCGGCGCGGGGTGCCGCATCCGCGATTGCGCGGCCGACGCGCACCTCGTCCTCGGGTGACAGCCAGATCGCCGTCGTCTTGGTGCGAGATCCCTTGTAGGCCATCGTGACAGCATTTCATCGCACGCGGCGAGGTGTCGAAGGCCTGGCGGCTGTCGGTGCCCAACCTTATGCTCGGCACGCGAGCAAGCATCGGTAGCTAGGAGGAATCCGGTATGGGGACATGGGGTTCGGGACCGTTCGAGAACGACGGAGCGGGTGATCTGCTCGCCGGGCTGCGAGCTGGTGACTTCGTCATCGACGACTTCACGAGTCACGTCGACGAGGAGTACCTCGAGGCGGACGACGCGCAGGCGGCGATCGCTTACGCGGAGATCGTGGCGGTGGGCCGCGGAATCGAGTCGGCGTCCCCACATCTCGACGGGATCGACGCGGCGGCTTTCTGCGCGTCGCTGACACCCGAACAACACGCGTGGATCCTCACCACACTCGAACGTGCGATCGCGGACAGCGACACCTCGGAGCTGCACGAGCTGTGGGCCGAGAACGGCCCCGAGGATCTCGAGGAGTGGCGTGCCCCGGTTGCGCGCAGGCTGGAAAGCCTCCGAGCTCTGGGCTGACCCCCGGCAGGTCGCGGCCCGCCGCTCAGCGGGCCCGGAGGAACTGCCCGGTCCGCCGAGTGCCCAGGGCCTCGGCGGATCGGTCAGTTTCGGTTCGCCTTTGCGCGTCGTGCTCAGATGACGATCTGCTTGCGCATGGTCTTGCCGGTCGCGTTGCGCGGCAGCGGTTCCCCGGAGAGGCGCCAGCGCGTGGGCACCTTGAAGTAAGAGAGGCGCTCGGCCGCGAACTCCCGGAGTTCGTCCTCGGTGACCGTGGCGCCCGGTCGCAGCACGACCACTGCGGCAACCTCCTGTCCGAGGTCGGGGTGGTCGACGCCGATCACCGCGCACTCGGCGACGTCCGGATGCTCGTCGAGGCACTGCTCGATCTCCACCGGGTACACGTTCTCGCCGCCGCGCAGGATCAGGTCGGAGCGGCGGCCGGTGAGCCGGACCATGCCGTTCTCGATGACGCCGAAGTCGCCGGTGTGCAGCCAGCGGTCCTTGCGGATCGCGTCGGACGTCGCGGCGTCGTTCTCCCAGTAGCCGAGCATCACGTACGGGCTGCGCACACAGATCTCGCCCTCGGTGCCGTCGGGGACCGGATCGCCGAACGGGTCGCGCACCTCGACGCTGACGCCGAGGATCGGGCGGCCCAGGGTGCCCGGGAAGGCCTGCAGGTCCATCGGGGTCGCGACCGAGATCGCGGTGCTGCATTCGGTGAGCCCGTAGCTGTCGACGAGTGCGTTGGTCGCGAACGGCAACTTTTCGCGCAGGCGCTGCTGGAAGCCGGGGGACGACGGCGCCGACGCGAGCGCGAACGCGGTGAGCGACGACGTGTCGTAGCGCGAGACGTCCTCGTGCTCGAGCAGGCGCCCGGCCATCGTCGGGACCGCGCCCCAGTTGGTGACCTTCTCCCGCTCGATGAGCCGCAGCACGCGGTCGGCGTCGAACGAGCCCTGGTAGAGCACCACCGCGCTGCCGGTCGCCAGTCGCGGCACGACGAGGTTGTGGAGGCTCGCGATGTGGAACAGCGGCGAGGTGAGCAGGTACCGGAGGTCGCTGGGGCCGTCGCTCGGGGCCGCGCCCGAGAACGCTGCCAGGAGGGCGTCGCTGTAGCGGTGGTAGTCGATGACAGCCAGCAGGTTCCGCTGCGAGTGCACCGCGCCCTTCGGCCGCCCGCTGGTGCCGGACGTGTAGAGGATCACCGCCGGATCGTCTTCGGCGACAGCGGTTGTCGGAAGCTCTGCACCGGCGAACTCCTTGACGAGACGGGGCAGGTCGTCTTCCATCGTCAGGACCGGGACGTCGAGGTCGAGGCCGTCGAGCAGGGCAGCGCGCTTGGCGTCGACGATCAGCACCGACGGGCGGGTGTGCTCCACGCCGTACTCGATCTCGCGCGGCACCCACCAGGCGTTGAATCCGACTGCGATCGCGCCGAGCGCCTGCGCGGCCCAGAACGATTCGACCCACTCGGGGGTATTGGCGGCGAGAAGTCCGACCCGGTCGCCCTTGCCGACGCCGTACCGGTCGCGCAGTGCGGTCGCGAGTGCGGCGACGTCACGCAGGTGGTCGGCGTAACTGATCCGCCGGTCCTCGGTGACGAGGTAGTCGCGATCGCCGTAGGCGGCGGACGCGGCGAGGACGTCGCCCAGCGCCTTGTCGCGGTTCTTCATCACCGGCATGGTCGTGCCGAGGACGTCCTCCTGGACGAATTCGAAACGGCCACCCGGGCCGGTCAGCCCGGCCATGACCGATGCGATGTAGGCCTGGGGGTCGACAGACTGGGTCACGGATGGATCCTTTCGACGAACGACTCTCGAGTGACGTGCGTCATAGTCGAGGGTGTCCGATTTCCTGTCAAGGGAGGTCTCGGTGAGTGGAGTCGGAATCGGGCGCGTCCTCGACCAGGACTGCCGATCGGGTGGCGTCCGGGTCGATCAGTGCGCGGAAGACCCGGTGCCGCGGGCCGCCGCCGGCCGGATCAGGGTGCGAGGGCGGCGTTGTGAGCCGTGAGCAGTGCCCCGAGGAGATAGTGCCCGTCGGCCGAATCGAGTGGGACCACGCCTCCCACCGCGGACACCGCGGGGTGCGCGGTGACGGTGGGGCCGGCGGCGAGCATCCACGCGAGATTGTTCTCGTCGTGGCGTGGCCGGTACTGCAGACCGTCGATGTCCGGGTTCGCGGCGAGGACGGCGGCGGCCCAGCGACGCGTGGTGAGATAGCCGGAGGGGTCGCACTTGGTGAGCCACACATCGGCGTTGAGTCGCGCCGCGCCGGTGCCGGTCAGGTCTGCCACGCGCACCGCCCGGGTCGTACGCAGCTCACTCAGCAACCGGCCGCGGACCTGGATGCGCGGAATCAGCCTGGGGGACTGGTCGACCGGAAGGTTGCGGCACAGCGTTTCCGCTACTGCCGCCGCCGGGCTGTCGCCGACGTAGAGATACGCGTACGAGCCGTCGAGGCTGTCGAAGCGGCCCCCGGTGCGCACGCGCGGTCTCGGCGTCGGGTTGAGGTCGGCGGCGCCGCGAGTGGCGCTGTGGATGCGCCACACCGACGTGTCGGCGGGCACCGTCGTGATCAGGGCGGCCGGCAGCGCGGCCGGTGGGTCGGGGTACACGGGGGTCAGTCGGCGGCGAGGTCGTCGGCCATGTCCCGTAGATCCTGGTCGTGTCCGCCGGCGACGGCGAGGTCGGCGGGGGAGCGGGGGTCGTCGGCGAAGGCCGTCGGGTTCAGCCACCACGAAGCTGCGCCCCACGGATCTTCCTTGGCGCCGATGATGCGGTTGATCTCGGCGACGATGGGGCGCACCTCACGTCGCTCGGTGTCGAATTGGAAGGCGGGGAAGAGCTTGTGCCCGGCTGCGGGGAGCGCGATGACGCTGCCGGACGACGCGAGGCGGCTCGCGGTATTGCGGCTGGTGGCGGCCCTGCCCAGTGCGCGGCTGACGGCAGTGGAGTCGAGCATCTCGTGCTCCTCCACGAGCGAGCGCAATGCGGAGGACACGGTGCGGGTGCGGGCGACCGCCGCGGCGGCGGGATTGGCCACGGCACGTTCGTGTTGCAGCGCCAGTGCCGGCCCCATCGCCAGCAGTGCGGTGACGTCGTCGCGCACCGGGCGCAGGTTGGGACGCCGGGAGAACTCCTCGGACAGCAGTTCCAGCAGGTCTTGATCCGACAATGCGTGGATCGTGTCGCGGGCACGGTCTCGGTCGACGAGCATGGTCGCACCTCCAAATGTGCCACAAGTGTACCGCGTACCGATCGTGTCAGCCAGGCTCGTCCGCGGCCCTCGTGCCGGGGTGGGGTCGCGCCACCGGTGTGCTCGTCGCCACGGCATGATCGGGGCCATGGAGAAGGCGGACGCCGCGGACGACATCGTCCGAACGGCCTACTCGGCCCGGTCGCGGGAGTACATCGATCTCTTCGGCTCGATGACGTCGACGCACCCGTCCGATCGGGCCCTCGTGGGCAGCTGGGCCCAGACGCTCAGCGGTCCCGTGCTCGATGCAGGTTGCGGGCCGGGACAGTGGACGGACTTCCTGACCGGGTGCGGATCGGCGGCCGCGGGCATCGACCTCGTTCCGGAGTTCGTCCGCCGCGCACGGACGCAGTATCCGCACCTCTCGTTCGCCCACGGCAACTTCGAAACACTGGACGCCGCAGACGAATCGCTCGGTGGGGTCCTTGCCTGGTATTCGCTGATCCACCACCGGCCGCGGGACGTCCGGATCCCTCTCGCCGAGTTCGCGCGCGCGATCCGCCCGGGCGGAGGACTGCTGGTGGGCTTCTTCGAAGGGCCGGCAGTGGAGCCGTTCGACCATGCCGCCACGACGGCCTATCGATGGCCGACAGCCGATTTCGAACGGGAACTGGTCGTGGCCGGTTTCGAGGTGATCGAGACGCACACGCGGACGTCGGGCGAGCAACGCCCGCACGGTGCGATCGTCGCGCGGCGGCGGGCCGCCGACTTCGCTCGTCCGTCAGCTCGCGGACTTCAGTACACCCGCGAGGCCGAGGAGGACGAGACTTCCGAAAGCCCAGCTGACGAAGCCGGCAATGTTCTCCGCAGGCGTGAACTCGGATAAGGAACCCATGGTTACTCCTTCGCGTGATCGTGGCTGAGCGGCGATTCTGCCCCATGCCGAAACCGCCGCGACACCGGCCCCGACTACAACGCGAAGCTGTCGCAATCGAGCAAACGCTCGTCCTGCGGCCGCGACAGCGACATCCAGCACGCACGCTCCCTGCGTCCCATCAGGGCGAGTCGACACCGGAAGCGGGCGAGAGCGAGGACCCTGGCGGGCTGTCTGCTCATGGTTTCCTCCCTAGCTGACGAAGATGGTTCGATCCGGACAATCGAAGCTTTGTACGTCGGGTGCGAATGCACGACCGGACAATTACCCGTTCCCATACCTGGGTGTGCGTGCGTAGGTGCCGGGTTCGATGCTCCCGCGTCCCCGTCCGGGTCTATCGATCGCGCCGGGCCTCGAGCAGCCGTAGCCACACCTCGCTCACCGTCGGGTACGACGGGACCGCGTGCCAGAGGCTCTCGAGTGGCACCTTGCCGACGACGGCGACGGTAGCGGCGTGCACCAGTTCCGCGACACCCGAGCCGACGAACGTCGCGCCGACGACCGTGTCGGTCGCACGGTCGATCACCAGCGACGCCCGCCCGGAGTAGTCGTCGCGAGACAGTGCGGCACCCGCGACATCGATGTCGACGGTGACCACTTCGGTATCCAATCCGTCTGCACGGGCTTGACTTTCGGTGCGTCCGACGGCTGCGACCTCGGGGGTCGTGAACACCACCTGCGGCACCTGGCCGTGGTCGGCCGACGCGACGAAGCGGGGACCGTCCAGTGGCCGGCCCTCGGCACGGGCGGCGATGACGTCGCCGCACACCCGGGCCTGGTACTTGCCCATGTGGGTGAGCAGCGCCCGGCCGTTGACGTCGCCGACGGCGTACAGCCACTCACCGTCCACCCCGGTGACGGTGAGATGGTCGTCGACACCGACGTAGCCGTGGTCGGGGAGTCCGAACTGATCCAGGCCGAGCCCCGCGGTCGCAGGTGTCCGACCCGTCGCCACGAGTACCTCGTCGACGGTCAACTCCGAATCGGAACCGTCACCGCTGACCGTGAGGGTGACCGGTCCGCCGTGGATGCGGCCCACTCCGGTGTCGGCGGCGCCCGGGCGGGACGCGGTCTGCAGCGAGGTGCCGAAGCGCACGTTCACACCGTGCTTGCGCAGCTTCTCGGCGACGAGTTCACCCGCGAACGGCTCGGTCCGCTCGAGCAACGCCGAGCCGCGGACCAGGAGCGTCACCTCGTCGGCGCCGAGTTCGTGCATCCACGTGGCAGCCTCACACGCCACCACGCCGCCACCGACGACCGCGAGGCGCGGGGGCACCTCGCGGACGTTGGTGGCGTCCCGCGAAGTCCACGGAAGTGCGTCCCGCAGACCCGGTAGATCCGGCACACTCGCCCTGGTGCCGGTCGCGAGAACCACCGCGTGGCGGGCCCGCAGCACGCGGTCGCCCACCGTCACTTCCCGTACCCCGGTGATGCGCGCGGTGCCGCGGATCACGTCGATGCCGACCGAATCCGCCCACAACACCTGCGACGAGTCGTCGAGATTGTGGGTGAACCCGTCCCGTCGTGCGAGTACGGCCTCGGTGTCGAGGCCGTACGCGTTGACCTTCTCCTCCACTCCCGGCATGTGCCGGGCGGTGCCGAGCACCTCGACGGGTCTGAGCAGTGCCTTCGACGGCATACACGCCCAGTACGAGCATTCGCCGCCCACCAACTCGTGTTCGACGAGTGCCGCGGTGCGGTCGCTTCCGGCGATGGCGTAGGCCGCGGCGTTCTCCCCGGCCGGTCCGCCTCCGATGACGATGACGTCGAAATCTTCGGGAGCCATGGACCCACGGTAGGCCGGGGAGAACGGTTTCGCGCTACTTCCGGTCGGCGTCAGCGGGGAGAGCGCCTCTCGAACAGGCGGTTCGCCCAGACGTACCCGAACAGGCCGATCCCGACGATCCACGCCGCAGCGAGCGCACCGTTCGCGTCGATCGGCGTACCCAGGAGCAGGCCGCGCAGCGTCTCGATGACCGGGCTGAACGGTTGGTACTCGGCGAACCAGCGCACCGCGGTGGGCATCGAGTCGGTGGGTACGAAACCGCTGCCCAGGAAGGGCAGCAGGATGAGGAACATCGGCAGATTGCTCGCCGTCTCGACGCTCCGCGAGACCAGTCCCAGTGCCACGGACAGCCACGTGATCGCCAGTGTGAAGGCCGCGAGCAGGCCGAAGGCGGCGATCCACTCGGCCGCGGTCGCGGTGGGCCGGAATCCGACGAGGACGGCGACGCCGGTCACGACCGCCAGGCTGAGCATCGTCTGGAGCAGGCTGCCGACGACGTGCCCGGTGAGTACCGAGGCGCGGGAGATCGACATGGTCCGGAACCGGGCGATGATTCCCTCCGTCATGTCCGTCGCGACCGAGATCGCCGTTCCCTGAGCGGAACTCGCTACGGTCATCAACAGGATGCCGGGCGTCACGTAGTCCACGTATGCCCCACGCCCGCCGCCCGGGTCGCCCAGTCCGGCACCGAGAGTGCCGCCGAAGACGTAGACGAACAGCAGCAGGAGCACGACGGGCATCCCGATCAGCATCACCGTCATCGACGGGTACCGGATCATGTGCCGCAGATTGCGCCGCAACATCGTGGCGGAATCGGTCACGGCGTAGGACAGAGTGGTCATCGCGATACCTCCGTAGGGGAGTCGGATCGGGCGGTGAGGGCGAAGAACACGTCGTCGAGGTCGGGAGTGTGGATCGAGAGGTCGGCGACCTCGATGGCCTCGGCGTCCAGTCGGTCGAGAATCGACCGCAGCGACGGGATGCTGCCGTCTCCCGGCACCTGCAGGGTCAGGGTCTCGTCGTCGGGAGCGGACCCGGCGAGAGAGTTTGCAGCCGAACGGAGTTCGTTGACGTCGGCGAAGCGCAGGCGGACATGTCCGCCAGGTACGAGTTGCTTGAGATCGGCCGGCGTGCCGTCGGCGACCAATCGGCCCTGGTCCAGCAGCGCGATGCGATCGGCCAACTGGTCGGCCTCCTCGAGGTACTGGGTGGTGAGGAAGATTGTGACGCCGTCCGCGACGAGTTCGCGCACGATGTCCCACATGGTCCTGCGACTGCGCGGGTCCAGTCCGGTCGTCGGCTCGTCCAGGAAGATGATGCGCGGACGTCCGACGAGCGTCATCGCGAGATCGAGTCGGCGCCGCATGCCACCCGAGTAGCTCGCGGCCGGCTTCGACGCCGCCTCGGTGAGATCGAACCGCTCGAGCAGTTCGGCGGTGCGGCGGCGCTCGCTGCGCCGATCGAGGTGGTGGAGATCCGCCATGAGCGCGAGGTTCTCGGCGCCGGTCAGAAGACCGTCCACCGCCGAGAACTGGCCGGTGACACCGATCGCGGACCTGATCGCGTCGGGGTGGCGGCTCAGGTCGTGGCCCGCGACCCACACCTCACCGGCATCGGGCCGGACCAGCGTGGACAAGATGTTCACGACGGTCGTCTTGCCGGCGCCGTTGGGGCCGAGCAGGGAGAAGATGGTGCCCTCGGCGATGTCGAGATCGATGCCGTCGAGTACCGCCTTGTCCCCGAAGGACTTCCGAAGTGATCGAACTCGAACTGCTGATGCTGTGGAGACCGTGGATGTCATAGTTCCGCCTTCGAGTTGTGGTCCGCGCCCGGTCAGGGGCGGCGAACGGTGATGTCCCCGAAACTCGTCCGGGCCCGCAGTTCGACCCGTTCCTCGGTCGCTGAGGGGCCGGAGGCCTCGGTGAGAAGGTTGTGGACCTTGCCGAACGAGGTGTGCGCGTCGACGCGCGCGGCGGTGCCTTCGCGGATTCCGGCCTCGACCGCACCGTTGCCGGTGCGCAACGACACGACGCCGCGGGTCACCTCGCCGATCCGGACCTCGCCGTTCGCAGTCGCCGCATCGACGTCGCCCCCGGCGCTACCGACGACGACGTCGCCGTTCGCGGTCTTGACCCGTAGATTCCCGGCGACCGAGCCGATCCTGTTGTGGCCGTTGGAGTTCTCGACCAGAGCGTTTCGCCGATGTGGGCGACCTCGATCCGGCCCGAACCGGTCGACAGATCGGCGGCGCCGCCGACGGATTCGACCGAGATGGCGCCGGCGCCCGTGTGCACGATCAGATCGCCGGTGCCGTCGAGGCGGATGTCGCCGGTCGCGGACTTCAGTCGGCAGTTACCGAGTCGGCCGGTGGAGCGGAAGCCGCCGACGGAGGCGTCGGACTCCACCGCCGAGTCGGTCGGCAGGTCGACGGTGATGTCGATCGACCCGACCTTGCCCCAGACGCCGAGCACGCGGGGCCGGGGTGCCTTGACGACCAGTCGTCCGGCGGCGAACTCGACGCGCGTCTGTTCGGCCGCGCGCACGTCCTGTTCGCGGTGTGGATCGCTGGGGTGGACCTCCACGACCGTGTCGTCCCGGTCGGAGGCGGTGACGGCGACGTCGCCGACCACGAGCGAGATCGCGGCCGAGATCGGTTCGGGGGTGCTGAAAGTGGGCATCGTGATCCTCGTTGTGTGATGGGGGCGGCGCTGTCGCGTGCTCAGTGGACCCAGCCGGTGAAGCGGTCGCCGCCCGTGGTGGCGCGACGCTCGGGACGACGTGCGCCGCCGCCGTCCTCGAGCCCTGCCGCGGCCGAGCGGACGAGCCACGCGTTGACCGACATTCCGGCGACGCGGGCAGCGTCCTCGACGCGGTCCTTGAGCTCCTGCGGCAACCGGAGGTTGATTCGAGTCATCGGGCCCTCGTCGACGTCGGGGCCCCGGGGCGGGGGTTCCGTGCCGGCCGTTTCCCCGGTGTCGTCGGCGGGTTCACCGGGCGGCGGAGTGACGACGAAGCTCGGCTCCCGACCCCGCAGTCGGAGATCGACCGAGCCGGGCGCGAGGTCGCGGGTGATCTCACCGGCCGCCGCGGACAGTGCGTCGAGCAGTGCCAGACGCACCGCCGAGTCGAGCGGAGCGGTCAGTCGCTCCGCGAGGGCGCGAGCGTCGGGGCCCGCGGCCTCGGCAGCGACTGCGAGGTCGTGCTGAAGGGCGCTGACGTACGGATCCAAGTTCATGGCACCACTATGGCATCACTGTGGTGCCATGTAAGTGGGTTTCATGAAATTGATGGTGCCAAGACGGCGCAAAGTGGTGCCATCTGTCACCAGGAGCGCGCCGTGAGTCCTCGCTTTCCGAGTTCGGCGATGGCCAGTTCACGGAGTCGGTCGGAATCTCCGAAGTGCTGCGGATCCACTCCCACCAGCGACAACGTGTACGTCTTGCCGTGTGAGCAGAGGTAGCCCGAGAGGCGCGTGGTCGTCGACGCCGGTCGGTGCCGGGACAGTCCCGGATGCACCGCGCGGGTCGCGACGCCGGTGGTGCGATAGGGGCCCAGTGATGCCAAGGAGCCGGGCAACCGACCGATGTTCGAGCACAGTGCGTCGCGCTCCCCGGCCCCGACGGTCAGCCTGTTCGCGATGCGGTCGGGCAGGATCTGCGTGATCTCCTCGGGAAAGCCCGACGGAGCGCCCATCGGTGGCCGAGCGAACGCCGCTCTGCTCAGCCGGCGGATATCGGACAGCGAATCAGTGGGGCGCACAACGACTTCGGTGATGACCATCGCGTTGTCGACGGCGTCGGAATTGCGGGTGTCGACCGGCACACTGACGTGCAACGGCATCGGGACGCCGGCCGCATCGGCGATCGCGGTGACGAGCGCGATGAACAGGCTGTTCGCAGTCCCGCCGTCCGCCGCGGCGGACGCGTCCCACGCCGCGGCGTCGACGTCGACTATCGCGGTCGACGTTCCGGTGGTGAGGTGTGTGCCGCCGGGCCGACGGTCGGCGGCCGCGACCTCACGGAACTCGCGCAGTTCGCGGCGCCTGTCCGCGCTGAACAGCAGACCGAGGGAGGCAGTCGCGCCGTCGGCGAGCACGGAGCCCACGGTGCGTAGCGCGTCGCCCACATCGGACGTCCGGGCGGGGGCCGGAGGCGGGGATCCGCCGGTGAGCGCGGTGGCCGCCGCCGACACGAGTCCGCGCGCGTCGGCGACGACGTGGGAGCACACCAACGAGATCGCAGTTCCGCCGTCGGCGGTGGGCGCCGCGGCGAGCGCCCACGCGGGGCCGTGCTCGGGATCGACGTCGACGTCGGCGCACGCGTCCGCCCACGCCACCACGTCGTCCACCGGGTGCGTCTCGTAGCGCAGCGGATGGGTGGCGGTGCTCGCCTCCCAGCGCATGCGGGCCCCCGGTACCCGGGGGCGGACCACTTGGCGGCCGAGAGCGCCGCGGGAAAGCGCCGCGTGCACCGCTTCGAGCGCCCGGACGTCCACCGCGTCGGCGGTGCGCCACACGCCCTGCATCACGATCGGCAAGCCGTAACCGTGGTGCCTGCGTAGGAAGATCTCGTCCACCATGGTCAGCCGGTCCATGAGACCGGACGTTACCGTCAGTCCCCGCCGAAGCTCCCGTGCCGACCCTCGCCGGCCGTGAAGCGGGCGGCGCCGGAGAGCGCGTCGACCGTGACCGCCACCATGCCGTGCCGGAACTCGGTGGCGAGGGCGTCCTCCTCGGACATGCCCTCCTGCTCGAGCAGCGACATGCGGTCCTCCCGCAGACAGGTCTGCGGGAACGTCGCCAGCTCGGCTGCCAGCTCCTCCGCGGCGACGCGGGCCTGACCGGGCGGTACCACCCGGTTCACCAGACCGATCGTCAGGGCCTCCTCGGCATCCACGGCGCGCCCGGTGAGCACGAGGTCCATCGCCCGCCCCGCCCCGACGATCCGCGGCAAGCGTACGGTGCCGCCGTCGATCAGTGGCACGCCCCAGCGTCGACAGAAGACGCCGAAGACGCTGTCGGCTTCGGCGATTCGCAGGTCGGCCCACAACGCCAGTTCGAGACCGCCCGCCACCGCGTGACCGGACACAGCCGCGATCACCGGCTTGGACAGGCGCATGCGGGTGGGCCCCATCGGGCCGTCGCCGTCCGGGGTGACGTGGTTGGACCGTTCGGTTCCGAGAGCCTTGAGATCGGCCCCGGCGCAGAACGTGCCGCCCTCGCCCCACAGCACCGCCACCGCGGCGTCCGGATCGTCGTCGAACTCCCTGAAGGCGGCCGCGAGAGCCGCGGCGGTGGGGCCGTCCACGGCGTTGCGAACCTCGGGCCGGGACAACACGATCGTGGTGACGGGCCCGGCCTTCTCGCTGCGTACCGGCATGATGCGACGCTACCCGCGGCCGTCCGCGCGGCTGGGGAGAATCCGCGATTCGACGGGAAACCGATTCACGGGCGGGCCCGGACCGGTGCGCCGAGCGCATAATTGAGGAAATGAACCCGTTGTCCGCACCGGTTCCCGAACCGGTTCGCACGGAGACACGGAGTGCGTCATGTTGGTCGAAACCAGATGGAGCGCCTGGGGCGAGGAGATCGAGGTCCAGGTGACCGAGGCAGCGGCCCTCGGGTCCGCTGTGGCCCTGGTGGGCGCGGTGCTAGCAGGGGCCGAGGCCGCCTGCAGCCTGCAGCGGGGCGACGCCGAGATCCACGCCGTCAATCTGGCTCAGGGCCTGCCGGTCCGGGTCAGCGTCGGGTTGGCGAGACTGCTCCGGTCGGCTCTGTGGGTGGCACGGATGACCGACGGGGCCGTCAGTCCGCTGGCGGTCGAGGACACCCTGTCCGCCGTGCCGTCCATCCACCCGTCACCGACTTTCCGGGACGTCCAGATCGACGGCGACACCGTTCTCGCACCGTGGGGCGCCTCGTTCGACATCGCGGGCATCGCCAAGGCCGACACCGCGGACCGCGCGGCGACCCTCGTCGCCCACGACCTGGAGTGCGGGGCGCTGGTGCGGATCGGCTCCGACGTCGCAACCGCGGGACACTGCCCGGCCGGCGGCTGGCAGGTGCCGGTGCCGGGAGACGGCACGATCGAGCTGCCGACGGAGACCGCGCTCGCGACGGCCGGCACGGACGCCACGTTCGCCGGCCACGACGCGGTGGGCGGGGAGTGGGAGCAGGTCTCGGTCCTGGCGGAGGACGCGCTGTGGGCCCACGGCGCCGCCGCTGCAGCCCTCCGTCGCGGAGTCGGCGCCGTCACCTGGCTGGAACAGCAGGAACTGGCCGCCCGGCTGGTCGATCGCGACGGGCGCGTCTACACGACGTGCGGATGGAGCCATCCGCACGCCGCGTGATCTCAGACCGCTCGGCCGCGCCGGCTCCGGTACCACCGCACCAAGGCGTCGGTGGACGAGTCGTCCTGCCGCGGAGGAGCTTCCGTGGACGTCAGCACGGGACCGAGCTCGAGTGCCTGGGCCTTGCCGAGTTCGACGCCCCACTGGTCGAACGAATCGATGCCCCAGATGACGCCCGCGACGAACACCTGGTGCTCGTACAGCGCGATGAGCTGACCGATCACCGACGGCGTCAGGCGCGGCGCCAGGATCGTCGTGGTCGGGCGATTACCCGGCATCACCTTGTGCGGTACCAACTCCGGCGGCGTGCCCTCGGCGGCGATCTCCTCGGCGGTCTTGCCGAACGCGAGCACCTTCGTCTGCGCGAACAGGTTGCTCATGAGCAGATCGTGCATGCTGCCGGTCCCGTCGGAGGTCGGCAGGTCGTCGGTGGGCTCGGCGAAGCCGATGAAGTCTGCCGGCACCAGGCGGGTGCCCTGGTGCAGCAACTGGTAGAACGCGTGCTGGCCGTTGGTTCCCGGCTCGCCCCAGAAGATCTCGCCGGTCCTGGTGGTGACGGGGGAGCCGTCGGCGCGCACCGACTTGCCGTTCGACTCCATCGTGAGCTGCTGCAGGTAGGCCGCGAAGCGGGCCAGATCGTTCGAATACGGAAGGACCGCACGGGATTCGGCGTCGAAGAAACTCGAGTACCACACCCCGATCAGTCCCAGCAGCACCGGCGCGTTCTCCGCGAGCGGCGCCGTCCGGAAGTGCTCGTCGACGGCATGGAAGCCGGCGAGGAACTCCGCGAAGCGCTCCTTGCCGATCACCGCCATCACCGACAACCCGATCGCCGAGTCCACCGAGTAGCGTCCGCCGACCCAGTCCCAGAACCCGAACATGTTGGCGGTGTCGATGCCGAACTCCGCGACCCGCTCGGCGTGCGTCGAGACCGCCACGAAGTGCTTGGGCACCGCGTCCTCACCGAGCTCGTCGACGAGCCAGCGGCGCGCGGCGGATGCGTTCGTCAGCGTCTCGAGCGTCGAGAACGTCTTCGACGCGACGACGAACAGCGTCGTGGCCGGATCCAGGTCAGCCAGCGTGCCCACCAGGTCGGCAGGGTCGACGTTGGAGACGAAACGCGCCGAGATCCCGGCGTCGGCGTAGTGACGCAGCGCCCCGCACACCATCACCGGACCGAGATCCGAACCGCCGATACCGATGTTGACGACCGTGCGGATCTTCTCGCCGGTCGCGCCCCGCCACTGCCCGGACCGCAGCCGGTCGGTGAACTCGCCCATCCGGCGCAGAACGTCGTGCACGTCGGCGACGACGTCCTGCCCGTCGACGGTGAGGTCGGCGTCCGCCGGCAGGCGCAGGGCGGTGTGCAGCACCGCGCGGTCCTCCGACGTGTTGATGTGCGCGCCCGCGAACATGTCGTCGCGGCGCTGCTCCACCTGTGCGGTTCGCGCCAGTTCCACGAGCAGATCAAGGGTTTCGCGAGTCACACGATGTTTGCTGTAGTCCACGTACAGGTCGCCCGCCGTCACCGTCAGTTCGGTGCCTCGGGAGGGGTCCTGAGCGAACAGGTCTCGCAGATGGGCAGATTCGACCACTCGATGATGCGCATCCAGATTCTTCCAGGCTGCGGTACCGGTGATGTCTGTGCTCATGCAGGAAGCTTATCGGCAGCGCGCCCGAAGCTCTTGCCGACTCTCGTTGAGCGACACACGGCGCGCTCGACCGGCGCATGATGGAAGCCATGAACCCAGCCGAACTGATTCGTGCCGTTCCTACCAAGCTGTGGATCGGGGGCACCTCCGTGGACGCCGAGAACGGCGCCACCTTCCCCGTGTACGACCCCGCGACCGGTGACGTACTCACCGAGGTCGCCGACGCCAGTCCCGGCGACGCCGTCAAGGCCCTCGACGCCGCGGCCGCCGCACAGGCGGACTGGGCCGCCACGCCCGCCCGCGAGCGCGGCGAGTTGCTGCGCTCGGTGTTCGACAAGATCACGACCCGCGCGGAGACCTTCGCGCAACTGATGACCCTCGAGATGGGCAAAGCGCTGCCCGAGAGCCGGGCCGAGGTCAAGTACGGCGCCGAGTTCTTCCGGTGGTTCGCCGAGGAAGCGGTCCGGATGGAGGGTCGCTACCAGGCCGCGCCCGCCGGCAACGGCCGCATCCTCGTGTCGAAGCAGCCGGTGGGACCGTGCTTGGCGATCACGCCGTGGAACTTCCCGCTCGCGATGGGCACCCGCAAGATCGGCCCGGCGCTGGCCGCCGGCTGCACCATGATCGTCAAGCCTGCATCGGAGACGCCGCTGACCATGCTGGCGCTGGCCGAGCTGTTCGTCGAGGCGGGGCTGCCACCGGGCGTGCTCTCGGTGCTGCCGACGTCGCATTCGAGCGCGGTCAGCGAGCCGCTGCTCGAGGACCCTCGGCTGCGCAAACTCACCTTCACCGGCTCCACCGGTGTGGGCCGGATGCTGGTCGAGAAGTCCGCGAAGGGGCTGCTGCGCACGTCGATGGAACTCGGTGGCAACGCGCCGTTCGTCGTGTTCGACGACGCCGATGTCGATGCCGCGGTGGACGGCGCGATGCTGGCCAAGCTCCGCAACGGGGGCGAGGCGTGCACGGCCGCGAACCGTTTCCACGTCGCGAACGCCGTCCGTGAGGAGTTCACCGCGAAACTCACCGAACGGATGGCAGCGTCGAAGATGGGCCCCGGCATCGACCCGGAGACGACGCTCGGCCCGCTGATCAATCGCGATCAGCTCGCCGCCGTCGCCGAACTCGTCGACGACGCCGTGCAAGCGGGGGCGAAGGTACTGCTCGGCGGCGAGGCCCCGGGCGGCCCGGGCTGGTTCTATCCCGCCACCGTCCTCGCCGACGTCCCGGCGTCGGCGCGCATCCTGCGCGAGGAGGTGTTCGGGCCGGTCGCGGCGATCACCGGCTTCGACACCGAGGAGGAGGCCGTCGCGGCCGCCAACGACACCGAGTTCGGTCTCGCGGCGTACATCTACACCCGCGACCTGGACCGGGCGCTGCGCGTCTCCGACGCCCTGGAAACGGGCATGGTCGGTGTCAACCGCGGCGTCATCTCCGACACCGCGGCCCCGTTCGGCGGCGTCAAGGCCTCCGGGTTCGGCCGCGAGGGCGGTAGCGAGGGGATCGCCGAGTACCTCGAGACCAAGTACATCGCGCTCACCTGAACCGGCCGCAGCACGAGCACGAGAAACGCCCGGTCCGAACGGACCGGGCGCTTCTCGAGTTCGCACTGTGAGGTGGTGAGACGGGAGCGGTCAGTGCCCCAGCCGGCCGCGTCCGAGACGGAGCAGCAGCATGGCGAGGGTGTGGCCCTCCTGGCCGAGCTCACTGAAGCGCTCCAGAACCTTCATTTCCCGGCTGTGCACCAGCCGTGGGCCACCGGACGCCATACGGGTACGGCCGATGATCTGCGACACCTCGCTGCGGCGCTTGACGGCCGCGAGGATCTCTGCGTCGAGGCGGTCGATTTCCTTGCGGAGTTCGGCGATCTCGGCCTCGCTCGCAGGCAGCGACGAATCGGATGAAGAAGTGGTGGTGGGGCTGCTCATAGTCTGCTCCTCGTGTCGGAACTAGGTTCGTTCGGTTCCCTCGAGTCGTTACGAATCCGGGTCCTGCTCACAAGAACGCCCCGGGATCCAGTGGACCTCGGGGCTCGCGGAGGATCAGGCCGCGGGCACCATCGGTCGGTACCCGCTGGGAAATCGCCAGTGCAGACGGCACTCGCGCCATCGTGCACCGGATGCTCGCATCGTTGCGGCCATGATCACCTCTCCAGTTTGCCACGCGTACAAGTCCAACCCAAGCAAGGGTGACTGCCTTCACGACCAGGGTGATCGGGTACCTGCCGCGGTGTCGGACTTCGCCGGTAGCGTGGACAGACGATGAATACGATCTCCGGTTCCACGCTCGGTATTCCCGGCCATTCCCAGGGCGGATCCCAGGGCGGATCCCGCGGCCCTGCCGACGCGCTGCTCGAGGGGCTCAACCCGCAACAGCGTGAGGCTGTCCTGCACGCGGGGTCGCCGCTGCTCATCGTCGCGGGAGCCGGATCGGGTAAGACCGCCGTCCTCACCCGCCGGATCGCGTACCTGCTGGCCGAGCGGGGAGTGATGCCCGGACAGATCCTCGCGATCACGTTCACCAACAAGGCCGCGGCGGAGATGCGCGAGCGCGTCGCCCAGCTGGTGGGCCCCCGCGCCAACAGCATGTGGGTCTCGACGTTCCACTCGAGCTGCGTCCGGATCCTGCGCGCGCAGGCCGGCCTGCTGCACGGCCTGAACTCGAACTTCTCGATTTACGACGCCGACGACTCGCGCCGCCTGCTGACGATGATCTCCAAGGACCTGGAAATCGACACCAAGCGGTACTCGGCCCGGCTCCTCGCGACCAAGATCTCGAACCTCAAGAACGAGCTGATCGACCCCGAGGAGGCCGCGGCGGACGCCGATCGCGACTCCAACGACCTGGACAAGCTGGTGGCGCGGGTCTACGCGCACTACCAGCAGCGCCTGCGGGCCGCGAACGCTCTCGACTTCGACGACCTGATCGGCGAGACGGTGGGACTGCTGCAGGCGAACCCGCAGGTCGCCGAGTACTACCGGCGCCGCTTCCGGCACGTTCTGGTCGACGAGTACCAGGACACCAACCACGCCCAGTACGTCCTGGTCCGCGAGCTCGTGGGGGAGGAGTCGGACGACCCGTACGCCGTCCCGCCGGGTGAGCTGTGCGTCGTCGGTGACGCCGACCAGTCGATCTATGCGTTCCGTGGCGCGACGATCCGCAACATCGAGGAATTCGAGCGCGACTACCCGGACGCCCGGACCATCCTGCTCGAGCAGAACTACCGTTCCACGCAGAACATCCTGTCCGCGGCGAACTCGGTGATTTCCCGCAACACCGGTCGGCGCGAGAAGCGGTTGTGGACGGACTCCGGCGAGGGCGAGCTGATCACCGGCTACGTCGCCGACAACGAGCACGACGAGGCGCAGTTCGTGGCGTCCGAGATCGACCGCCTGGTCGACGCCGGCGAGACCAAATTCGGTGAGGTGGCGGTCTTCTACCGGACCAACAACTCCTCCCGCGCGCTGGAAGAGATCTTCATCCGGCTCGGGATTCCGTACAAGGTGGTCGGCGGCACGCGGTTCTACGAGCGCAAGGAAGTGCGCGACATCGTCGCCTACCTGCGTGTGCTGGCGAACGAGGACGACACGGTGAGCCTGCGCCGGATCCTCAACACCCCGCGCCGCGGCATCGGCGATCGCGCCGAGGCGTGCGTGTCGGTGTACGCGGAGCAGAAGGGCGTCGGATTCGCCGAGGCGTTGCGGGCCGCCGGCGAGGGATCGGTGCCGCTGCTCAACACCCGGTCCCAGAAGGCGATCGCGTCGTTCCTCGAGCTGCTCGACGGGCTGCGCGCGCTCATGGTGAGCACCGACGCCGACGGCAACGACCTCACCGACATCGGAGAGGTCGTCGAAGGTGTCCTCGATCGCACCGGCTACCGCCGGGAGCTCGAGGCCAGCAGCGACCCTCAGGACGGTGCCCGCCTCGACAACCTGAACGAATTGGTCAGCGTCGCAAGAGAGTTCAGCTCCGACGCCCGCAACGCCGCTGCCTTCGCCGAGGAGAACGCCGCCGAGGGTGACGTCGTGGAAGACGAGGGTCAGCCCGATCCCGGCTCACTCGCCGCGTTTCTCGAGCGGGTGTCGCTGGTCGCCGACTCCGACCAGGTGCCCGACGAGGGTGAGGGCGTGGTGACCCTCATGACGCTGCACACCGCGAAGGGTCTCGAGTTCCCCGTCGTGTTCGTGACCGGCTGGGAGGACGGGCAGTTCCCGCACATGAGGGCCCTCGGCGATCCGGCGGAACTGTCGGAGGAGCGGCGGCTCGCGTACGTCGGGATCACCCGCGCGCGGCACCGGCTGTATCTCACCCGCGCGATCGTGCGGTCGGCTTGGGGGCAGCCCGTCACCAATCCGGAATCGCGCTTCCTGCAGGAGATTCCGGCCGATCTCGTGAACTGGCGGCGCGAGGATCCCGGTGTGCTGGGTACCGGTGGTGCGATCGGCGGCGGCCGTCCGCGTGGCCAGGGCTACGGGGGCGGCTTCGGGGGCGGCGGAGCGGGCTTCGGTTCGACGGGTCGCTCGGGCGCTTCGTCGCCGAGCTTCGGGGCGCCGCGCGGGCGCAACAACAATCTGGTGCTCGCCGTGGGGGATCGGGTCAGCCACGACAAGTACGGGCTCGGCAAGGTGCTCGAGACCAAGGGGGCCGGTCCGACCGCGACGGTCACGATCGACTTCGGTTCGGCCGGCAAGGTGCGGCTGATGCTCATCGGCGGCGTGCCGATGGTCAAACTCTGACGCGTCCCCGCGGAGACCGAAACGCCTCCGGCCCAAGCGAAATGCTTGGGCCGGAGGCGTTTTTCGGTAGCGGGTGCGCGGCCGATCAGGGCTGTTCGACGCCGAGGCTGATGCCGCGGGTTGCAAGCCACGGCAGCGGATCGATCTTGTTCTCGCCGGCCAGGTGTACCTCGAAGTGCAGGTGCGGACCGGTGGAGAATCCGCGGTTGCCCATGGTGGCGATCTGGTCGCCGGCCATGACCTTCTGCCCGACGGTCACGAGCGTCTCGTTGATGTGGCCGTACACGGTGATCGTGCCGTCGGCGTGCTGGAGACGGACCCACATGCCGAAGCCGGAGGCCGGACCGGAGTCGATGACCGTGCCGTCGGCCACCGCGTAGATCGGGGTGCCGATGGCGTTGGCGATGTCGACACCCGCGTGCAGGGTGCCCCAGCGGGCCCCGAACGACGAGGTGTAGGTGCCCTTGGCGGGCAGGACGAACAGCGGGCGGCGGGCGGCGGCCTCGCGGGCGGCGCGCTCCTCGCTGAAACGCTGGCCCTTGGCCAGCAGGTTGGAGAACTGGTTCAGATCCGTCGGGTTCGCGAGGGCGAGTACCTGCGGGGCGGAACTGGTGGAGGTCGTCTGCGCGACATTGCTGAACTGTGCTGCCTGGGGAGTCGCGGTGGTGGCGACGGATCCGGCCTCGTCGAGGGCGACCTCGGAATGATCGGAATCCTGCGACGGTCCGCTGACCGCGGCCTGTCCGGCGGCGACCACTGCGCCGGCGGCCACTGCGATGACCGCTGCCCGGCCCTTGAGGGCGGTGGGCGGGGTGGGGAGGCGGTGGCGACCGCCGCGTCCGGGGGGAGCGGCAGCGGTGACCGTGGTGGCCCCGACGATCTCGGTGGGGGCCTCGCCGGTGCCGGGGGCATCCTCGCGGGCGGTGGGAACTTCGGTGCTGTGGAGCATGACGCTGTGAATCTCGGTTCTTTCCGCCCCGGAGCCTGTGGCTTCCGGACCTGCCGCCGCTGGGAACGCCCGGGTGGGCTCCTCGTCGGCGTGCTGTTTCACGAATCGGCTGGCGGTGAACTGAGTGCGGTGGTGCATGTGCCCTGCCGTCCTCCTGCCCGTGACCTGCCTGTGACTTAGACCTTGGCGACGGTAACGAAACGGTTGCAGCGGGGCAACCTGTACCGCGCAAGCAACATGGCATTGTGACGCGTGTCACACGGTGAGCTGGGAGGATGTCGAACATCCCGAATGGTTTCGTTCATATATCGGGACGGCTCGTGTTTGTTACAGCCCGATCGCGGCAGTGATCGGTTGCGGGTCGGTTGCACTGCCGGGTAATTGCCGCGCGGCGGTTTCGGGGGTGATTCGGGTGGTCCGATCGCGACGCCGTTCGGGCCACCTGCAATCCTTGGGAGGGCGCCTTCTGGCGCGGCCGCACCGAGTGCGCACCCGGATCGAATCGTGGGTGCCGCCGCTCCTGTGATGTGGTGGCCGCGACGGAGTGCCGCCGTCGGCTCGAGCGCGTGATATATGCCACATGGCACATAGGCGAGCGATAGTCGATTGATTGAACTAGTTAAAGTCCGACACGGACCCGCTCCTACCCCGAGCGGGCGTCAACGCAGACGAGACGGTGAGCAGATGGATCTCTTCGAATACCAGGCGAAGGAACTCTTCGCCAAGCATGACGTGCCGACGTCGGCCGGCCGTGTTACCGACACGGTTGCCGGTGCCCGCGAGATCGCGGAGGAAATCGGCAAGCCGGTCATGGTCAAGGCCCAGGTCAAGGTCGGCGGCCGTGGCAAGGCCGGTGGCGTGAAGTACGCCGCCACCGCGGACGATGCGCAGACCCACGCCGAGAACATCCTCGGCCTGGACATCAAGGGCCACGTCGTCAAGAAGCTCCTCGTCGCCGAGGCGAGCGACATCGCGGAGGAGTACTACATCTCCTTCCTGCTCGACCGCACCAACCGCACCTACCTGGCCATGTGCTCGGTCGAGGGTGGCATGGAGATCGAAGAGGTCGCCGCCACCAAGCCGGAGCGTCTCGCCAAGGTCTCCGTCGACGCCGTGAAGGGTGTCGACCTCGCGTTCGCGCGCAGCATCGCCGAGCAGGGCCACCTGCCCGCCGAGGTGCTCGACGCCGCAGCCGTGACCATCCAGAAGCTGTGGGAGGTCTTCGTCAAGGAAGACGCTCTCCTCGTCGAGGTCAACCCGCTCGTCCGTACGCCCGACGACCAGATCCTCGCCCTCGACGGCAAGGTCACCCTGGACGCCAACGCCGACTTCCGTCAGCCCGGCCATGCCGAGTTCGAGGACAAGGACGCGACGGATCCGCTCGAGCTCAAGGCCAAGGAGAACGACCTCAACTACGTCAAGCTCGACGGCGAGGTCGGAATCATCGGTAACGGCGCCGGCCTGGTCATGTCGACCCTGGACGTCGTCGCCTACGCGGGTGAGAAGCACGGCAACGTCAAGCCCGCCAACTTCCTCGACATCGGTGGCGGCGCCTCGGCGGCCGTCATGGCTGCCGGCCTCGACGTCATCCTGAACGACGCACAGGTCAAGAGCGTCTTCGTCAACGTCTTCGGTGGCATCACCGCATGTGACGCGGTCGCCAACGGCATCGTGGGTGCCCTCGAGACCCTGGGCGACGAGGCCAACAAGCCGCTCGTCGTGCGCCTGGACGGCAACAACGTCGAAGAGGGTCGTCGCATCCTCGCCGAGGCCAACCACCCGCTGGTGACGGTCGTCGCAACCATGGACGAGGCTGCCGACAAGGCTGCCGAGCTCGCGTTCGCCGCGAAGTAAGGGACACACACAACAATGGCTATCTTCCTGACCAAGGACTCCAAGGTCATCGTCCAGGGCATCACCGGCGGCGAGGGCACCAAGCACACCGCGCTGATGCTCAAGGCCGGCACCCAGGTCGTCGGTGGCGTCAACGCTCGCAAGGCCGGCACCACGGTCTCGCACACCGACAAGGACGGCAACGCTGTCGAGCTGCCGGTCTTCGCGACCGTCGCCGAGGCCATGAAGGAGACCGGCGCGGACGTCTCGATCGCGTTCGTTCCCCCGGCCTTCTCGAAGGACGCCATCGTCGAGGCCATCGACGCGGAGATCCCGCTGCTCGTGGTCATCACCGAGGGCATCCCGGTGCAGGACTCCGCGTACGCGTGGGCCTACAACGTGGAGAAGGGCAACAAGACCCGCATCATCGGCCCCAACTGCCCGGGCATCATCACCCCGGAGGAGGCCCTCGTCGGCATCACCCCGGCGAACATCGCGGGCAAGGGCCCGGTCGGCCTGGTCTCCAAGTCCGGCACCCTGACCTACCAGATGATGTTCGAGCTGCGTGAGTACGGCTTCTCGACCGCCATCGGCATCGGCGGCGACCCGGTCATCGGCACCACCCACATCGACGCCATCGAGGCGTTCGAGAAGGATCCCGAGACCAAGCTGATCGTGATGATCGGTGAGATCGGTGGCGACGCCGAGGAGCGTGCCGCCGACTACATCAAGGCCAACGTGACCAAGCCGGTCGTCGGCTACGTCGCGGGCTTCACCGCTCCCGAGGGCAAGACCATGGGCCACGCCGGCGCCATCGTCTCCGGTTCCTCGGGCACCGCGCAGGCCAAGAAGGACGCCCTCGAGGCGGCCGGCGTCAAGGTCGGCAAGACGCCGTCCGAGACCGCGGCTCTCGCTCGGGAGATCCTGCAGAACCTCTAGATCCCGACGGATCTTGCGAACGGCGCTCGCAGCCAGGACGTATCGTCCGGCTGCGGGCGCCGTTCGGCGTCTCACACGTCCACCCACCGGACGCCGGCCGGCTCGAGTTCGCCTGCCCCGGCGGTGAGTTCGGCGACGACCGCGGCGAGGTGACCGGGGTCCTTCGTGGCCAGGGTGAAGGTGACCTCGGCACCGTAGACGGTGTCGACGACGGGGATTCCGCGGCCGCGCAGTTCCGCCTCGATTCGGCCCGCGGTGTCGTGCCCGACGTCGAGGGACAGCAGATCGAGACGTTCGCGGCTGAGCAGCGTCGGCCGAGCGGCGTCGGCCGCCACGGCGACTGCGCCGGAATACGCGCGCACGAGGCCGCCCGCCCCGAGCTTGACGCCACCGAAGTACCGGGTCACCACCGCGGCCACGTCGACCAGATCGCGCGCCCGCAGTACCTGCAGCATCGGCACGCCGGCGGTGCCGCCCGGTTCCCCGTCGTCGCCCGACCGTTCGGCGCGTTCGGACGGTTCGTTGCCCGTCACGTACGCCCAGCAGTGGTGCCGAGCGTCCGGATGGAGCCGCCGCTGCTCGTCGAGGAAGGCCTGCGCATCCGCGGGGGAGTCGACCCTTCTCAGCGCCGCGATGAAGCGGGAGTGCTTGACCTCCGTCTCCTCTACGACGTCGGAACCTGCGGGCAGCGTGAACGGCATGATTCATCTTCCCTTTCCGGCCCGGGTCCACCGCCGCGGGGAGACAATGGTGCGGTCCCCACCCGAGGGAGGTGCGATGTCGAAAGTTGCCGAGTCTTCGATCCGGACGGACCGCGCCGACCGGGGCGAGGCCGCCCGTCGGCGCGTGCCGTTCGACGCTCTGGCCGATCTCGCGGGCAGTGGTCGCGATCCGATCGAGTTGTTGAGAAGTCAAGACCTGCAACGAATTCCGGAGCTCCTTCCGATCCGTTACGGGCGAATGGTGTCGACGCCCTTCGCGTTCTACCGCGGCGCGGCGGCGGTGATGGCCGACGATTTGTCGCGAACGCCGAACTCGGGACTGCACACACACCTGTGTGGGGACGCGCACCTGAGCAACTTCGGGGTCTTCGCGACCCCGGAACGACGGCTGGCTTTCGACGTCAACGACTTCGACGAGACGTACCCGGGACCGTTCGAGTGGGACGTCAAACGGCTCGTCGCGAGCGTCGAGGTCGCCGCCCGGGTCCTGTCGTTCGGTGGTAAGCGCCGCCACCGCATCGCCCTCGCGTGCGCCGCCGCGTACCGCGAGACGATGTCGGCGCAGGCCCGGCTCGGCAATCTGGCCGTCTGGTACTCGCACGTCGAGGCCGAACAGGAACTCGCCGATCTCCGCGAGACGCTCGATGCGGCCAGCCGCCGGAGTTCGCGAAAACTGGTCGAGAAGTCGTGGCGGCGTGACAGCCTCCAGGCTCTCGGCAAGCTGACCACGATGACCGACGACGGTCGCCGGATCGTCTCTCGGCCACCGCTGCTGGTGCCGATCGAGGAGGTGTTCGAGACGCAGGACGCGCGTGCGCTGTACCGCGAGTTGTCGGGGCGCCTCGCCGAGTACCGCGAGACGCTGCGCGCAGACCACCGTGTCCCGTTCGACCGGTATGCGTTCGTCCAGGCCGCCCGCAAGGTCGTCGGCGTGGGGAGTGTGGGGACCCGTAGTTGGATCCTGCTGTTGCTCGGTGCGGACGACAGCGACCCGCTGTTCCTCCAGGCCAAGGAAGCCCAGCCCTCGGTCCTGGCGCAGTACCTTCACGGACCGGACCACCCGAACCAGGGGCAGCGGGTGGTCGAAGGGCAACGGATCATGCAGGCCGCGAGCGACATCTTCCTCGGCTGGCAGCAGGGCGTCGGCAACGACGGTGTCCGACGGGACTACTACGTGCGGCAGCTGCGCGACGCCAAGGGATCGGCGACGGTCGAGTCGATGACCCCGACCGGGATGGAGCAGTACGCGAGGCTGTGCGGCCGTGTGCTCGGTTACGCGCACGCTCGCGGGGGCGACCGGTTCGCGATCGCCGAGTACCTGGGCCCCGGCACCGGATTCGACGAGGCGATGGCCGCCTTCGCGCGGGCCTACGCGGACCGGACCGAGCAGGACCGTGCCATGCTGGCCGCGGCCGTCGAGGAGGGCCGGATCCCGGTGAGCACGCCGACGTGACGCCCGTCGTGCGCCGTGCTCTCTTCGGGTGAGAGCTGTCGGTGATCGGGGTAGCGTTCATGGGGATTTCGACACATCGACGAGGAGCGCAGATGACTTACAACGATGCAGGGTCGGGCTACGGCCAGCCCCCGCAGACGTCGGGCGAGTCCAATTCGCGGGGACTCTCCTTCTACCTCGGCCTCGGGGCGGCGGCGTTGGGCGTCGTGAGCTTCCTCCTCGGCTTCGCCCCGTACCTCGACTCGCCGGGCTCCGCGATGATGTACGGCGTGACGCTCAATGCGTTCGAGCCGCTCAGCAACGCGGTGGCGCCGCTGTCGCTGCTGCTGCTGGGCGGTCTGTTGTCGGGTATCTCGCTGCTGCCGAAGCAGAATTTCACGGGGCCGGCGGCCGCGGCCGCGGTCACGGGCTTCCTCGCCGCGTTCGCGCTCATGCTCAACCTTCCGGGCAACAGCGAGCTCGCCGGCGGTGGAATCGCGATTCTCGTCCTCGGGTTCGTCCAGACGGTGCTGGCGGTCGCCGTGTTCCTGTTCTCGGCCGGAATCGTGAGTGAGCCGGCCGCGCGACCCAGCCGCACCCACACTCATCCCGCCGCGTACGGACATCCTCAGGGGTACGCGCCGCAGCAGGGCTACAACGCGCCCCAGGGTTACGCGCCGCCGCAGGGCTACGCGCCGCAGCAGGGGTATGCGCCGCAGCAGGGCTACCCGTCCGGCTACGGACAGTCGCAGCAGCAGTACGGCTACCCGCAGTCGCACCAGGCTCCTCAGCCCACGGCCGGGTACGGACAGTTCCAGGCGGGGCAGCCCTACCAGTCGCAGCCGACGCAACAGATGTCGCAGCAACAGCCGGAGACGTCGTCGACGCCGGCCCCGCCCCGGCCCGAGCCCTCGCAGACCGACGTGACCGGGGCGCCCACCCAGGCGTTCGGCGCTCAGGGCGACCGGAACGACGCGCGCGACAAGGGCGACGACGAGAAGTGACCCGGCGAGGCGTCACCCGTCTCCTGAGCCAGTGGGGAAGGCCACGTTCCGGCGCGCCTGAACGGACACCCGGCGCGCAGGTGCGACCCTCGAGATGATGACTTCTCTGCTTGGTCGTGGCTCCCGCCGCGACGTCCCCACTCGCCCCGACCCGATTTCCGGCGACGCCCGCGCACTCGTCGGTGTCGCGCTGCGGCCGACCGGTGCCGCGATCGTGCTGTTGTCTGCGGTCGTGCTCGTCACGCTCGTGTCGTCGAACAGTGACCTGACGGGCGCGATCGGCGCGATCGCGACGAGTTGGTTCGCGCTGCACCAGGTTTCGCTGACGATCACGGACGCACCGCTCGGGATCCTCCCGTTGCTGCCGACCGCGGTGTTGATGTGGGTGGTGGCGCGCGGCTGTGCGCGAGTGGTGGAACCGGACACGTCTGCGCGCGAGGCCGCGAAGGTGGTCGGTGCTGCCGTCGCCGGTCCGCTCGCCGCGACGCTCATCGCGCTCGCGGTGGTGACCGACGCCTCCGCCGTCACGCCGATCTCCTCGCCGAACGCAGGGGCCGCGTTGGTGTGGGTGGTGGCGATCCACGCCCTGGCCGCGGGCGCCGGTGTCGTGTCGGTCGTCGGACGCACTCGGTGTGCTGCACTCGGTGCGCCCACGTGGCTGCCGTCGGTGGTCCGGCCCGCCGTGCGCGCGGCAGTGTCGCTGTTCGCGGCCGGCAGCGTGCTCGCCCTCGCCTCCCTCCTGTGGTCGTGGTCCGAGGTCGGTGACCTGCTCGGCGAGGGCGGCGGTGTGGTCGGGGTACTGGGTCTGACCGTGGTGTCGGTGCTGTACCTGCCCAACGTCGCCGTCGGCGGCGTCGCGGTGCTCCTCGGCGGGACAGCGAATGTCGGCGGGACGTCACTGAGCCTGTTCGAGATCGTCGCGGGTCCGGTACCGCCGGTGCCCGTCCTCGGAGGGGTGCCGACCGAACTGGCCGGTCCCGCGTGGCCCGTCCTGCTCCTCGTCCCGGTGGCCGTCGGAGCACTTCTCGGACGAGACTGCGGTCGGCTCCGGCTGTCGCTGCAGGACACCGCGTTCACGGTGCTCACGGCGGCGGGCGTCGCCGGTGTCCTCGCTGCCGCGGTGGGCTTCGCGGCCGGCGGTGAACTGGGCGCCTACGGATTCGTCGGGGTGGAGCCGTGGGCGTTGGGCCTGCTGACCTTCGGGTGGCTCGTGCTGCCTGGTCTCGCCGTCGCGGCCGTGCTCGCGCGCAGGAACGAGAGCGACGAAGAGTTCGAGGAAACCCTCGACGATGGAGCCGGGGAGGCCGAGGTGTCGCCGAGCGCGTCCGGTGAGCCCGGCGCAACTGAGGAGTTCGCGTTCGAGGTGAAGCGTCTCGAACTGCCGTCGATGCGCTACCGCTCGGAACCCGAACCGGATGCCGTGACAGCGGACGGCGCGGATGCGGACGGCGCGGATGCTCCGGACCCGGCTGTCGAGGACGCCCTCGAGGCCGAGATCGTCGACGACGAGACGCCCGAACCGCAGCCCGCGGACGGCGAGTCGGAGGCCGAGGCGCTCGACGTCGTCGAGGTCGAGGTTGCGGCCGGCGGAGAAGATCCCGTCGATTCCGGCGATTCCCCGGACGGCGTTTCCGAGAAGAGTTCCGCGCGGGAGCGCGCCGCGGACGCGGAAGGCGACCTGCCGGACGGTCCGGTGACCCCCAGAGACTAGGCTTGGGGCGGCCCGTGACGCGGCCGGATCGTCTCGAAAACCAGGAGTAGTGCGCTGACTGCCACGCGTGACCAGCTGCGGCCCACGGTGCCCGCTCGGATTGTCGTACTCGCGTCGGGGACCGGCAGCCTCCTGGAGGCGCTCCTCGCGGCTACGCGCGCCGACGGCTATCCCGCGGCGATCGTCGCAGTCGGGGTCGACCGGGACTGCGCCGCCACCGATCATGCCGCGAACGCCGGTGTCGCACACTTCAAGGTCGCGCTCGGCGAGCATGCCGACCGCGCCGCGTGGGACGTCGCCTTCACCGAGGCCGTCGCCGCCCACCGGCCGGACCTGGTGGTCAGCGCCGGTTTCATGAAGATCCTCGGCCCGGCGTTCATGGAACGTTTCGGTGGCCGCATCATCAACACGCATCCCGCGCTGCTGCCGGCGTTTCCCGGCGCGCACGCGGTGCGTGACGCGCTCGCGTACGGCGTACGGGTGACCGGCTCGACGGTGCACCTGGTCGATTCCGGCGTCGACACCGGCCCGATCCTGGCCCAGGAGCCGGTCGAGGTCCGCGTCGACGACGACGAGGCGACGCTGCACGAGCGCATCAAGATTGTCGAACGGCGACTGCTGGCCGAGGTCGTGGCCGCCGTCGCCCTCCGAGGTGTTGTTTCCGACGGACGAAAGGCCGTGATCCCCAGTGAGTGAACGCAAGGCTGTGCGCCGCGCACTTGTCAGCGTCTACGACAAGACCGGACTGGTCGAACTGGCCACCGGCCTGCACCAGGCCGGTGTCGAGCTGGTGTCCACCGGCTCCACCGCAGCCAAGATCGCCGAGGCCGGCATCCCGGTCACCAAGGTCGAGGACCTGACCGGCTTCCCCGAGTGCCTCGAGGGCCGCGTCAAGACGTTGCACCCGCGCGTACACGCCGGTGTTCTCGCCGACACCCGCAAGCCCGAGCATCTCGCGCAGCTCGAGGAACTGGGCATCGAGGCCTTCCAGCTGGTGATCGTGAACCTGTACCCGTTCACGCAGACCGTCGCGTCGGGCGCCACCCCGGACGAGTGCGTCGAGCAGATCGACATCGGCGGTCCGTCGATGGTCCGCGCCGCCGCCAAGAATCACCCGTCCGTCGCGGTCGTCGTCGACCCCGCGAAGTACGAGGGCGTTCTCGCCGCGGTGGAGGCCGGTGGCTTCAACCTCTTCGAGCGCACCGCGCTGGCGGCACAGGCGTTCCAGCACACCGCGTCGTACGACGTCGCGGTCGCCACCTGGATGACCGAGAGCCTGGTCGAGACCGTCGCGCCCAGCGAAGAGACGGACGATTCCGCACTGTCGAAGTTCCCGCGCTGGGTCGGTGCCACGTGGAACCGCTCCGCGGTGCTGCGCTACGGCGAGAACCCGCACCAGGCGGCGGCGCTGTACGACAGCCCGGCCGGTCCCGCGGGCCTCGCGCAGGCGAAGCAGTTCCACGGCAAGGAGATGTCGTACAACAACTACACCGACGGTGACGCCGCGTGGCGTGCGGCCTACGACCATGCCGAGCCCGCGGTCGCGATCATCAAGCACGCCAACCCGTGTGGCATCGCGGTGGGCGCCGACATCGCCGAGGCGCACCGCAAGGCGCACGCGTGCGATCCGGTCTCCGCGTTCGGTGGCGTGATCGCCGCCAACCGCGAGGTGACCGTCGAGATGGCCGAGCAGGTCGCCGACATCTTCACCGAGGTCGTCATCGCGCCGTCGTACGCGCCGGGTGCCGTCGAGGTGCTGGCCCGCAAGAAGAACGTCCGCGTTCTCGAGGCCGCCGCCCCCACCGAGACGGGCATCGAGCTGCGTCCGATCTCCGGTGGCGCGTTGCTGCAGGACCGCGACGTCCTCGACGCCGACGGCGACAACTCCGCAAACTGGACGCTGGTGGTCGGCGACGCTGCAGACGAGAAGACCCTCGCGGATCTCGAGTTTGCGTGGCGTGCGTGCCGCGCCGTGAAGTCCAATGCGATCCTGCTCGCGAACGACGGCGCCTCGGTGGGCGTCGGCATGGGGCAGGTCAACCGCGTCGACTCCGCGCACCTCGCGGTGCAGCGTGCCGGGGACCGCGCCAAGGGGTCGGTGGCGGCGTCCGACGCGTTCTTCCCGTTCCCCGACGGACTGCAGGTCCTGCTCGACGCCGGTGTCCGCGCCGTCGTCCAGCCGGGCGGATCGGTTCGCGACAACGAGGTGATCGAGGCGGCCCGCGAGGCCGGCGTCACCCTCTACCTGACCGGTGCGCGCCACTTCGCGCACTGATCGACACCTTCCGCAGCGCTCCCTCGTCCGGAGTTCGTGGGCCTCAGGCCGCGAGCTCGGACGGGGGAGCGCTGTGCTGTGCGGACTCGATGAGCGTGCGGGCGTGGGCGGCGTCGGTGCCCTCGACGACCAGGCGGGCCGCGCCGCGGGCGATCAGTTCGCTGAGCAGTGCCGCTGCTCCGGCGTCCTGGCCGGGCTCGACGTGCCGCAGGTCGATGGTGACGACCTGGCCGGTGAGGTCGCCGGGCAGGTCCAGGGCGGTGGTACCGCCGGCGCCGTGTCTCGTGGCGCCGCCGGCGCCGAGTCGAAGCTTCATGTGATTTCTCCTGACTGGAAGTAGGTAAAAGAAAAGGCACCCGAGGCGGTGTGCCTTCGGGTGCCCGAGAGAGGTTCCGGTTACGGGGAACCGGTCTCTCGGGGCCACCTGAAGAAGGCTGCGTGGCGGTGCCAGGCGGGTACGGCGAAATATGCGTGCTCGGAGATGTGCTGTGAAAAGTGCTTGTTGCCTACGTGCTTCAAGGCGTTTGCCGAGCTCATCGACTGCATCGCGACCGTACCTTTCTCGTGTGTGCCCGTTGGTTAACGGAGAACCATACAGCAGTGACGGCCCGGTGACATCTCGGTTTCTGCGCCGAGCGTGTCGCCGGGCCGTGGGAGTCCCGGATCAGAAGAGGGATCAGAGTCTGCGGAGCCAGCCCTCGAAACCCTGGGTGAACTCGGTCGACCAGGGCAACGGTTCGATGTAGTCCGCACCGGTGGAGGGGGCGTCGCCGATCTCCTTGAGCACGTGGTTCGCGGTCGTCATGCGCACCGGAGTCAGCGCGGTGTGAGCGAGTGCGGCGTCGAGCGCGTCGACGTCGCTGCTGCTGAGCTGGATGTCCTTCGCCGAGCAACTGGTCACGACCGGCAGACCCGCAGGCAGGCGCGAGGCCAGCTCGCGCGGGTCGAGCGCGTCCTCCTCCGCGAGTGCTCGCGCATTGGCTGGAACGAGGCCCGCGGCGCGCAGCGGATCGGGCAGGTCGTCGGTCAGCGTGGCATCGCTCCGCAGCGACTCGACGGCTCCGGCGAGCGCAACCCGCAGCTCGTCCGCCAGTTCCACCGGTAGCTGTCCGGCGCCGACGACGGCGGTGAGCTGTCCGTCGATCTGCGTGGTGAGCAGGTCCAGAAGCCGGACGGCGAGCGGCTCGAGCAGGCCCAGGCCGGCGACCTTCGCGCCGCTGCCGGCGAGGGCCAGCGCGATGAGCGCGCCCTCGCTGTGCCCGACGACGTACACCCGTTCCGGGTCCACGGCGGCCCGGTCGGTCAGGAACGTCAGCGCGGCCGCGGCGGCGTCGGTGAAGACCGAGAAGCCGAGGTCGCCGATGTCCTCGAGCTCGTACGGACCGAGTCCGGTCGAGCCGCTGCCCAGCTTGTCGTAGCGCAGGGACGCGAAACCGTGCCGCTCGAGCAGGTCCGCCAGGAACTCGAGGGTGCCGATCGAACCGGGGAGCAGCGCGCTGTCGCCGTTGCGGTCGGTCGGCCCGCTGCCGGCCAGCAGCAGGACGGCGGGGGCGGGCGCGTCGGGCCCGCTGCCGGCCGGCAGACGCAGGCTGCCGTGCAGGGTGATCGCGCCGGTGGTGAAGGTGATCTCGGTGTCGGCCATGCCGTCGAGTCTCTCAGAGCGACACGTCCGCTCCGTATGCGGCGACGAGCCCACGTGCCGAATCGTCGGAACACTCGTAGCTTGGAGTGGTGACTGCCACACCGCCCGCGCATCTGCCCCGCACTCTCGGTGAACTCCGGGCGTCCGGCCACGTCCAGCGTCCGGTCAAGGAGGAGATGCGTGACAATCTGCTCGCGGCCCTCCGGGACGGCGTGGACCCGTGGCCCGGCATCGTCGGCTTCGAGGAGACGGTGCTGCCGCAACTCGAGCGCGCCCTCATTGCCGGCCACGACGTCGTGCTGCTCGGGGAGCGAGGCCAGGGCAAGACGCGACTGCTGCGCACCTTGCCGCTGTTGCTCGACGAGTGGACGCCGGTGATCGCCGGGTCCGAACTGGGCGAGCACCCGTACGAGCCGATCACCCCGGCCTCGCTGCGCCGGGCCGCCGAACTCGGCGACGCGCTGCCCGTCGAGTGGCGGCACCGCACGGAGCGCTACGCGGAGAAGCTCGCGACGCCGGACACGTCGGTCGCGGACCTGGTCGGCGACGTCGACCCGATCAAGGTCGCGGAGGGACGCAGCCTGGGCGATCCGGAGACCATCCACTTCGGGCTGGTGCCCCGCGCGCACCGCGGCATCGTCGCGATCAACGAGCTGCCCGACCTGGCCGAACGGATCCAGGTGTCGCTGCTCAACGTCATGGAGGAGCGCGACATCCAGGTCCGCGGCTACACGCTGCGGCTTCCGCTGGACGTGTTGCTGGTGGCCAGCGCCAACCCCGAGGACTACACCAACCGCGGCCGGATCATCACTCCGCTCAAGGACCGCTTCGGCGCCGAGATCCGCACCCATTACCCGTCGTTGCTCGACGACGAGATCGCGGTGATCCGCCAGGAGGCGAACCTGCAGGCGTCGGTGCCGCACCATCTGCTCGAGGTGCTGGCCCGGTTCACTCGGCTGCTGCGCGAGTCGACGTCGGTGGATCAGCGGTCGGGCGTCTCGGCGCGCTTCGCGGTGGCTGGTGCGGAGACGGTGAGTGCCGCCGCGGTGCATCGCAGCGCCGTGCTCGGCGAGGCCGAGGCGGTGGCCCGGCCGATCGACCTCGGCACCGTCGTCGAGGTGCTGCGCGGCAAGGTCGAGTTCGAATCCGGCGAGGAGGGGCGAGAACTCGAGATTCTCGAACATCTGCTGCGACGTGCGACCGCGGACACCGCCCGCACCCGACTCGGCGGTATCGACATGGCATCGCTCGTGTCGGCGGTGGAGCAGGGGCAGCCCGTCGTCACCGGTGAGCGGGTCACCGCGAAGGCGCTGCTCGGGGAGCTACCGGAACTCGACGTGCTCGACGAGGTCGCGGCCCGGCTCGGGGCACAGACCGACGGCGAACGGGCCTCCGCGGCCGAGCTCGCACTCGAGGGCCTCTACCTGGCCCGGCGGATCTCGAAGAACCCGGACGAGAACGGGCAGGCGGTGTATTCATGAGGGCGTGGGCCTCATGAGCCCGTCTCGCGGCGCGCGGTACGGCCGGTACGAGGGCGGCGATCCACTGGCACCGCCGGTGGATCTGCGGGACGCGCTGGCCGCGATCGGTGACGACGTGCTCGAGGGGGCCTCGCCGCGGCAGGCGTTGCGGGAGTTGCTGCGGCGCGGCTTCGGGGACCGGCGCGGGCTCGACGACCTGGCCGCGCAGGCCAACCGGCGCCGCCGGGAATTGCTGCAGCGCAACAACCTCGGTGGGACGCTCGACGAGGTGCGGGAACTGCTCGACCGGGCGGTACTCGAGGAGCGCAAGGCCCTGGCGCGCGCCCTCGACGACGACGCCCGGTTCGCCGAGATGCGGATCGAGGAGCTGCCGCCGTCGACGGCGCAGGCCGTCGCCGACCTCGCCGACTACGACTGGCGCAGCAGCCAGGCCCGCGAGGACTACGAGAAGATCCGTGACCTGCTCGGGCGCGAGCTGCTGGACCAACGATTCGACGGGATGAAGCAGGCTCTCGAAGGCGCCACCGAGGAGGATCGCCAGCGGATCCGCGACATGCTCGAGGACCTGAACGCTCTGCTGGACAGCCATGCTCGCGGCGAGGACACCACGGAGCAGTTCGAGCAGTTCATGAATCGGCACGGCGAGTTCTTCCCCGAGAACCCGCGCAACACCGACGAACTGCTGGACTCGCTGGCCCGTCGGTCCGCCGCAGCTCAGCGGCTGCGGAACTCGCTCACCCCGGATCAACGCGCGGAGCTGGATGCACTGGCGCAGCAGGCATTCGGCGACCCGTCGTTGACGAACCAGCTCGACCGCCTCGACGCGCACCTGCAGGCCGCCCGTCCCGGCGAGGACTGGAACGGCTCGGCGGAGTTCCGCGGCGACGACGGACTCGGGTTGGGGGAGGGGACGTCGGCGGTCGCGGACGTGGCGGATCTCGAGCGGCTGTCCGAGCAACTGTCGCAACAGTATCCGGGCGCCCAGCTCGACGACATCGACACCGAGGCGCTGGCCCGTCAACTCGGCGACGAGGCCGTCGCGGACGCTCGGACGCTCGCCGACCTCGAGAAGGCGCTGCAGCAGCAGGGGTTCTTCGACCGGGCCCCGGACGGTCAGTGGCGCCTGTCGCCCAAGGCGATGCGCCAGCTGGGGCAGGCGGCTCTGCGGGACGTCGCCGGAAGCCTCGCGCACCGTGGCGGGCAGCGGGAGACCCGTCGCGCCGGGTCGATGGGGGAGCCGACCGGGGCGTCGCGGGCATGGGAGTTCGGGGACACTGAACCGTGGGACGTCACCCGGACCTTGACCAACGCGATCCTGCGCGAACCCGGCCGGATGCCGGTGCGGATGACGGTCGCGGACGTGGAAGTGGCCGAGACCGAGCAGCGCGCGCAGGCTGCCGTCGCGCTGCTGGTGGACACGTCGTTCTCGATGGTGATGGACGGGCGGTGGGTGCCGATGAAGCGCACTGCGCTGGCGCTCGAGCACCTGGTGACGACGCGGTTCCGGGGAGACGCGTTGCAGCTCATCGGTTTCGGGCGGTACGCGCAGGCCCTCAGTGTTGCCGAGCTCGCGGGCCTGGACGGCGCGTGGGACCAGGGCACCAATCTGCACCACGCGCTGCTGCTCGCGGCCCGGCACCTGCGCCGCCATCCCAACGCGCAGCCCGTCGTGCTGATCGTCACCGACGGTGAGCCCACCGCCCACCTCGAGCCGGACGGGCAGGCGTTCTTCGACTACCCGCCGAACGTGCGGACGCTGGGGCTGACGGTGCGCGAACTCGACACCCTCGCCAGGCTCGGCGCTCAGGTCACCATCTTCCGGCTCGGCGACGATCCCGGCCTGGCCCGTGTCGTGGACCGGATGGCGCAGCGGGTGGGCGGACGCGTCGTCGCACCCGACCTCGACGGTCTCGGTGCTGCCGTGGTGAGCGACTACATGCGGATGCGTCGCCCCGGGCGGTGAGAGGCGTCAGTCCTGCGCGACGATCTGGATCAGATTGCCGCAGGTGTCGTCGAAGACGGCGGTGGTGACGGGCCCCATGGTCAACGGCTCCTGCGTGAACACGACTCCGAGTGCCTTCAGTCGCTCGAACTCGGCCGGCACGTCGTCGACCGCGAAGGAAGCGGCGGGAATCCCGTCCGCGACGAGACCGGTCTTGTAGGCCTGGGCGGCCGGGTGCTGGTCGGGTTCGAGCAGCAACTCGGTGCCGTCGGGGTTCTCGGGAGAGGCGACGGTGAGCCACTTGTGTTCGCCGAGGGGGACTTCGGTCTTCTTCACGAAGCCGAGGACGTCGGTGTAGAAGGCGAGCGCCTTGTCCTGGTCGTCGACGTGCACGCTCGTCAGATGGATCCTCATGGCACTTCTTCCTCTCCGCGGTGCTGCGTGGTGTCGTGGTGCGTGATGCGAACCGGCCAGCGATCGGTGATCTCTCGTAGGGGTGTCGTGTCGAGATGGTGGAACTTGTACCGGCCCTCGCGTCGGGTTCGGAGCAGGCCGGCCTCCTCCAGTACCGCCACGTGCTGCGAGACGGCTTGCCGGGACGAGCCGACGTCGTGCTTCGTGACGAGTCGCGTGCACAGTTCGAACAGCGTCTGACCGTCCCGGTCGACGAGTTCGTCGAGGATCGCGCGCCGGGTCGGGTCCGCCAGGGCTCTGAACAGGTCACCCACACCCGAAACGATAGGCAAGTGCTCGCTTACCTGTCAATCCCGTCGACGCCCGTCGGGGTTCCGTCATCGGTCATCCGACCGATGGTGCGGGTGTGACGACGGTCATAGCGTGGCGATCGTCTCCGAAACACCTCACTGTGAAGGACGGTTCGCCATGAACACATCGGATCCGGGTTGGATGTCGGCTACCGAGATGGCCGCGCAGGTCGCCTCGAAGAGTCTGTCGCCCAACGAGATCGCGGAGGAGATGATCCGCCGGGTCGACGAGATCAACCCTGCGGTCAACGCGATCGTGCACTTCGACGCCGACCAGGTGCGGCGCGACGCGGCGGAACTGACACGCGCGCAGGCGAGTGGCGAACAGTTGGGGCCGCTGCACGGCGTCCCGTTCACGATCAAGGATCTCACCGACGTCCGCGGTCTCCCGACCACATTCGGCCTGAAGCCCATGCGCGACAACATCGCCGAGCGCGACGCGGTGATCGTGACCCGGTTGCGGCAGGCCGGCGGTCTGTATCTCGGCAAGACCAACACGCCGGAGAGCGGCTACTACGGCGGCACCGACAACCACCTCTTCGGCCCGACCCACAACCCGTGGAAGCCCGGCCACACCGCGGGTGGATCGAGTGGTGGCGCGGCCGCCGCGGTTGCCGCCGGACTGGGCCCGCTCGCCGAGGGCAGCGACGGCGCCGGATCGGTTCGGATCCCGTCGGCGCTGTGCGGCGTCGTCGGTCTCAAACCCACGACCGGCGTGATCCCGCAGACGATCCTGCCCGGCCGCTACAACAACTGGGCCTACCACGGCCCCATCACGCGCACCGTCGCCGACAACGCGCTGATGCTGGACGTGCTCGCCGGACCGGATCATTCGGATCCTCTCAGCATCGAGCGAGTCGAGACGTCGTACGTCGAGGCGGCGCGCGGGGGAATCGACGGCCTGCGGATCGCGTGGTCGCCGAACCTCGGTCTCGGGTACGTCGACCCCGACGTCGCGGCCGTGTGCGCCGAGGCGGTCGCGTGCTTCGAGGAGATGGGCGCGAAGATCGTCGAGGCGACCCCCGATTGGGGAGATCCGTCGCAGGCGATGTGGCACGGCATCTGGGTGCCCGGCTTCGCGGGCGAGCACGACATGCTCGACTGGGACTCGCTGCACGGCGACGTCGACGAGAATCTGATCGAGCTGATCCACGAAGGGCGTCGGCTCACCGGTGTCGACTACGGCCGCGCCGACACGTTCCGCGGTCGCATGTGGGACACCTGGACCGAGTTCATGAACGACTACGACGTCCTCATCTCGCCGACCCTCGCATCCGCGACCTTCCCGCTCACCCAGTTCGCGCCCGACTGGTTGCAGGGCAAGTCGCTCCGCGAGCAGCTTCTCGACTGGCTGCTGACCTATCCGTACAACATGCTGAACAACCCGGCGATCACCGTGCCGGCCGGATTCACCCCGGACGGACGTCCGGTCGGCCTGCAGATCGCTGCGCGCCACCGCCAGGATGCGCTCGTCCTCCGGGCCGCGGCGAACCTGGAGCAGGCGCGGCCGTGGGCGGATCGGCGTCCGGTGGCGTAGGTCACAGGTAGATTCGGCGCCATGAGCGAGCGGTGCGAGACGGCGGCCGGAGACCGGGACCTGATGTCGTCCCGATCCCCGGTCACCGTCGCGCACGGCCTGCTCTCACGCTGGTCCGCCGAACTCGGCTACGTCGCGGCCGCGATCACCTATCGACGCAGTGGGGACCAGGGGCAGCGGGTGCTCGCCAACGGCGGCTACGCGGTGCCCGTCGCGCAGTACCTGGCACGCGAGTTCGTCGACGACACTCGGATCTTCGACCACATCAGGGTGGCGTCCGGGCGGCCGGTCTGCTGGGAGGACGTTCCCGATTTCGAGCTGACATCGGCCGTGGAGGACGTGTTGCGGCCCTCCGGGTTCCGAGAAGGATCCTCGGTGGCACTCGGCCTGGAACGAGGGCAGGTCACCAGCGTCCTGCACGTGAGCTTCACGCGCTCGCAGGTCGATTCGACGGTGCGGGCCGGAATCGAGGCGCTCGCGCGGCAATGTCGCCGCATCGTCGCGGATCAGAGCGAACGTGAATCGTTCCGGCTCAGCGGCCGGGAACACCAGATCCTCGCGCTGGTCGCGCAGGGCGCAAGCAACGCCGAGATCGCGGCCGAACTGTTGATCAGTAGGCGCACGGTGGCGACACACCTGGAGAACATCTTCGCCAAGACCGGGACGCGTTCCCGTGTCCGCGTCGCGGTCCGGGCCACGGAACTGGGGATCCTGTGAGCCGGGTGGTTCAGGCGAGCAGCGCCGCCACCAATCCGATCGCCGGGATCGACGCCAAGGTCGTGACGAAGGCCGCGTCGCGGGAGAGGACCATGCCGCGCTGATAGCGGCTGGCGTAGACGAACACGTTCTGCGCGGTGGGCAGCGTCGACACGACGACGATCGCGAACAGTTCGTGACCCTCGAGGCCGAGCAGGTAGCGGGCCATCAGGTACCCGAGCACCGGCTGGACGCAGATCTTGAGCACCGACGCGAGCACGACGTCGCGGCGCGGACTCGCACCCTTCTCGAGCACGCGCACCCCGTACAGCGACAGTCCGAAGGCGAGCAGTGCCCCGGGGACGGAGGCGCCGCCGATGAGCCGGAACGGCTGCATCAGTGCTTCCGGCATCGTCCACCCCGACACGGCCACCGCGAGTCCGGCGGCGCCGGCCAGCACGATCGGATTCTTGAACGGCGCGGTGATCGTCTCGAGCCGGGACGCGTCCTGGCGCATCGTGCTGACGTCGAGCACGGTCAGCGCGATCGGCGAGAAGATCATGATCTGGAACAGCAGCAACGGCGCCACGAACGACGCGTCGCCGAGTACGAACACGGCGATGGGAATGCCCAGGTTCGCCGAGTTCACGTACGACGACGCGAGCGCGCCGATCGTCAGTTCCGGCAGTTCCCGGCGCAGCCACACCCGGGCGATCACGAAATAGAGGCCGGCGACTGCGAACGCGGTGGCCGCCGCCACGGCGAGGGTCGGGGAGAACACCACCGACAGGTCCGAGTTGGCGAGGGTGTCGAACAGCAGCGCCGGAGTGGCGACGAAGAAGACGAGGCGGCTGAGGACGAACTGCCCGTGCTCGCCGAGGGTGCCGGTGCGACCGAGGAAGTACCCGATCGCGATGACGACGAAGATGACCGTGAAGCCTGCGACCACACCCGACACTGCCTACATCCGCCGATCTACCGAGGTGTCGCTGAACTGCACATACCGCCGCGAACTCTACTCCCGGGGCTTCGGGGCGCCGCGCCGGGCCGGTACCGCGAGCCGCTGCTCATCGGGCGTGTCCGGCACTGCTACCTTTCCCTTCGTGGGAATTCAACCGCCGGAGGACTCCTCACGCTCGAAGCGTGGCGTCTACGGCATCTCGGTGACGTCGGAGCTGTCCGGGATCGGTCCGCAGACGCTGCGGCTGTACGAGAGCCGCGGGCTCATCACTCCGTCGCGCACGTCGGGCGGGACCCGCCGATACAGCGAGGACGACCTGTACCGGCTGACCAGGATCAGTGAACTCGTCGCGCTCGGCGTCAACCTCACCGGTATCGGTCTCATCCTGTCGCTCGAGGACGAACGCGCGGCGCTGACCGCCGAGAACGCCAGATTGAGGGCGGCTGCCGAATCGGCCGTGTAGCAGCGAGACCACCGAGTCCGATCTCGCGTCGACCGAAGGGACGATGAAGTGCCACGCACACAGGAACACGCAGCCCGCTACGCCGATGCGTTGACCGCGCTCGCCGCCGCCACGCATCGGCCCACGAACGTCGTCAACATCGGTGGCGAGTACGCGATCCGTGTCGACTTCGCCTTCGGGATGTACGTGCTCGCCACCAATACCGAACACGGACTGAGCAGCGACCCCGACGCCCGCGACATCTGGTTGGTGCGGCTCTTCGAGCAGACCTCGGACGACACGACGGGCGACGTCGAACTCGTCCGCGCGCGTCACGAGTGGCTCGCCGACGCGTTCGATCTCGTGATCGCCGAACTGATCAGCACCGGCAAGTGGATTTCCTCCGACGCGATGCTCCACGAGATCGCGCCGCGGCCGGAGTCGCCGAACGACTCGGACGCCTGACGGCGCTGCTGCCGCTCCGGTCAGGTGTACTCCACCATTACCCGCTCGATCGTTCCGTCGAACGGGAAGGGCGCGCGGTCACGGTAGTCGAGTGACACCGGTGAACCGAGGGACGTGCCGATGTCGAGACAGTCGTTCGCGGTGAACAGCAGCGGTGCGCTCACCGGAACCGTGGTCTTCCCGACGGGTCGACCGTCGACACTCAGCCGGATGTTCAACGGCCCACCGGGACGAGGGTCGGCGTACTCGGTGAGCACTTCGATCGTGTGCGGTCCCGGGGGAACCGGATGGGGCGAGCGAACCTTGGTACGCGCCAGGATGAACAGGTTGTACTCGTAACACAGGTAGCCGTCGTCCATGAAGCACGTCAGACCGCCGCTGTTGGCGCCCAGAGAGTAGAGGACGCCCTCGGCCCGCTCGGGAACGGTCAGTTCGACGGTGACCCTGTTGTCCTTGTTGCCCAACGCAGGTGCGCAGAACTCGGGCATCCGGACGATGTCGCCCGTGAACTCCCAGCTCGTGTAGGGCGTCGAGATTCTCTGTTCGGGGTGGATGGCTGCGACCCAGAGACCGCCGCCCACGGGGAGGGCACTGTTCCGCGCCGCCTCGATCGCGAAGATCTCCCGCAGCTGGGCGAGCTTCTCCGGGTGTTCCCGGGCGAGGTCCCGGTTCTGGGTCCAGTCCACGTCGAGGTGGTAGAGCTCCCAGGTGTCGTCGTCGGGGCTCCAGTCCCGGACACCGCCGGGGAGCCCCGGCACCCACGGGGCACGCGGGCCGAATGCCGACGCCATCCAGCCGTCGTGATAGATCGCGCGGCTACCCATGATCTCGAAGTACTGGGTGAGCTTGCCCGCCTTGGCATCCCGGTCGACCAGGGTGGACGCGAAGCTCGCGCCGTCGATCGGATCCTGCGCGATCCCGTTCACGGTCCGCGGGGCGGTGATGCCGAGCAACTCGTAGAACGTCGGCACGATGTCGTTGCAGTGCAGGAACTGCGTGCGCGGGGCGGGATCGGGCGGGATCTTCGCGGGCCACCGCGCAACCATCGGGTTGCGGGTGCCTCCGAGATGCGAGGCCAGCAGCTTCATTCCCTTGTACGGCGTGCTCCCCGCCCACGCCCACCCTGCGTGGTACATGTTGTCGGTCTTCGGGGAGCCGAGAACGTCGAGTCCGCCGAGTTCGTCGAGCGCGGCGATGTGCTGTGCCGTGGTGGTGGGAATGCCGTTCTGCGCGAGCAGTTCGCTGATCGTGCCGTTCTGGCCCTCGCCCGACGAGCCGTTGTCGCCCCAGATGTAGAGGACCAGGGTGTTGTCCCGGTAACCGAGGTGGTCGAGTTCGTCGAACAGCCGCCCGATCTGGACGTCGCAGTGCTCGGCGTAGCCGGCCGCGACCTCCATCAACCGCCGTTGGAACGGTTTCTCGTCCTCGGGAATGTCGTCCCAGGCCGTCATGGTGGGATCGCGGTCGGTCAATTCGGCCTCGGGCGGAATCCAGCCCTTGTCCTTGGCGCGCGCGAAGACTCGCTCCCGGTAGGCATCCCACCCGTCGTCGAACTTGCCGGCGTAGCGGTCGGCCCACGGCTTCATGATGTGGTGCGGTCCGTGCAGGCAACCGCTGGCCCAGTACATGAAGAAAGGTCGCTCGGCGTCGAGTGCCTTGTGTCGGCGCAACCATCCGATGGCGTCGTCGGCGAGGTCCTCACTGAGGTGATAGCCCTCCTCCGGGGTTTTCGGCGGAAGGACGACAGTGGTGTTACGCACCAGATTCGGCTCGTACTGTGACGCCTCGCCGGCGAGGAAGCCGTAGAAGTAGTCGAACCCGACCCCGGTGGGCCAATTGTCGAAAGGCCCGGCGGCGGTCGTCTCCTCGGCGGGAGTGTTGTGCCACTTGCCGAACGCGGCGGTGGTGTAGCCGTAGTGGCGCAACACCTCGGCGCCGGTCGCACTGGACTTCGGGATGTGACCGGAGTAGCCGTCCCAGTCGTTGGCGAGCTCGGCGATCTGACCGTTCCCCACACGGTGATGATTGCGGCCGGTGAGTAGCGACGCGCGGGTCGGCGAACACATCGCCGTCGTGTGGAAGCGGTTGTAGGCGATGCCCTCCCCGAGCATGCGGTCCAGCGTCGGGGTGTTCACCTCGCCGCCGAAGCCGGTCGGCAGACCCGGTCCCGCGTCGTCGACGAGGACGACGAGGATGTTCGGTGCGTCGGAGGGCAGGCGCCGACTCCTCGGGCGTGGGCTGTACACGGACTCCTGCATCGTCCGTCCCGCGACGCTGCCCGACGGCACCGGTGGAAACGGGAGGCTCTCCCCGCCGGGGATCGCCTCTGCCCACGAAGGATCACTCATCGCTCCGGACTCCTCCCGCCGCCGTCGGCCCTGTTCCGATCAGTGGACCATCGGTGCCCGCGCGCCGACCTCATCCCGGTCGGGTGAAAGACGGTGGCAGTGAAAGGACCGCGCCGTGGGAACGGCGACGGCGGCGTCGGTCCGCTTCCCTAGCCGTCGGCCAGGCGGAAGATGCCGTCGCGCGGATCGAAGTGGACCCGCCGTGAGTCGAAGGCGCGCGTGATCGCCCCTGATTCGACGAGTTCGGCGGGGCTGCCGTCGACGACGGTGCCGTCCCCGGCGGCCAGCCACACGTGCTGTGACGTGCGCAGCACCAGTTCGACGTCGTGCGTCGAGAGCAGCACCGTGATTCCGGTGTCGGTGGCGATCTCGTCCAGCAGGGCCAGCAGTTCGACGCGAGCGGCCACGTCGAGGAACGCGCTCGGTTCGTCGAGCACCAGCAGGGCCGGCTGCTGCACGAGCGCCCGCGCGATGAGGATGCGCTGTCGCTGGCCGTCCGACATCTCGTGCATGCGCACGTCGGTGAGGTGGGCGGCGCCGAGCCGGTCGAGACTGTCGGCGATGAGCCGCTTCTCGTCCGCGCTCAACCGGGATGTGAAGCCCTGGTGGGGGAGTCGTCCGAGGGCGGCCACCTCGCCACCCGTGAGCAGGCCCCCGTCGACGCGGTCGGTGAGGACCACCGCGATCCTCCGGGCGCGGTGTGCGGGGGAGAGCTTCGTGACGTCGTCCCCGTCGAGGAACACCGACCCGCCGAGGACACGCTGCAACCCGGCGACCGACCGCAGCAGCGTCGACTTGCCCGCGCCGTTGGGGCCGAGCAGGGCGGTGACCTGACCGGCGTGGGCCGTCAATCGCACATCTCGCAGGATCGTCCGCGCCGGGCGGCCCGGGTAGCCGACGGTGACGTCGTCGAGGACGAGCGTCATGAGACGGTCCCGGCTTGGGCGCGGCGCGAGCGCAGGAGGACGAGGATCACGACCGGCGCGCCGACGAGCGCGGTGACGACGTTGAGGGGCAGGACGCCGTCGCGTCCGGGCAGCTGGGCGACCACCGAACACAGCAGTGACACACCGGCCCCCATGAGCACGACGCCGGGCAGGAGGATCCGGTGGTCGGAGGTGCCGAGCGCCAGCCGGGCGAGGTGTGGGACCGCGATCCCGAGGAAGGCGATCGGTCCGCAGAACGCGGTGACGGCGCCGGCCAGCAGCGCCGACGCCGTGATCGCGATCGTTCGGGTGCGGACCAGATGGACGCCCATCGAGTGGGCGTAGTCCTCGCCGAGGAGCATCGCGTTGAGCGGCCGGACCAGCGTCGCGGCCAACACGACACCGACGAGCACGGCGGGCACGAGAACCCGCAGATCCGACCACGACGCGCCCGCGTACGAGCCGAGGCTCCACAGGACGAACTGCTGCATCTGGGCGGGCTGCGAGAACGCGACCAGCAGCGAGACGATCGCGCTGGTGACGGACCCCACCATGACGCCGACGATGAGCAGCGTGACGACCGAACGGATCCAGCGCGAGATGGCGAGCACGAGCAGCAGCACGGCCAGCGCGCCTATCGCGGCAGCCGCAGCGACCCCGAGACGCCCGGTTCCCGCGACCGCCGCGAAGACGCCGGCGCCGGTACCCGAGCCGAGCACCACGAGCGCGACGCCCAGACTCGCGCCGGAGGACACCCCGAGGATATACGGGTCGGCGAGGGGATTGGCGAACAGCGTCTGCATCAGCAGACCCGCCACCGCGAGCGCCGCGCCCGCACAGGCCGCGGTGACCACGCGGGGCAGACGGATGTCCGCGATGAGCGTGGTCCAGCGCTCTGAGCCCGCGTCACCGGTGAACAGGTACCGCGCGGTGGTGCCGAACGGGATGGTCACCGATCCGACCGAAACCGCGAGGATCGTCGCCGCGACGACGAACGCGGCCAGCGCGGTGACGGTGGCGGCGGTGCGGTTCACTGCAGTCGACGGTAGAAGGTGAACTCGTGGCCGGGCAGAAGGTCCGGATGCGCGATCGCGATGAGATCGGCGAGCACCAGGTCGGGGCGCAGGACACCCTGCTCGTAGATGTCGAGCGCGCCCGCGTCGGTCATCCGCGCCGACGACGTCCACACCTGACCGTCACGGAAGGCCGCGAACTCGGCGAGGCGCGGCTCGGCGGCGATCGCCTCGGCCTTCGTCCTGTTCGAAGACGTGCTGATCGCCAACGGGAATCCGCCGGCCTTCGCGAACACGGTCTCGAGGTCCGTCTGCAGGCTGCCGGTGCCCGGCTCCGACATCCACGGGTGCGTGATGCGGGCGGTGGAGTACAGGTCGTTGGAGTAGCTGGCCAGCGGCACCGACCACGCTCCCTGATAGGGCAGGCCCGGAACGATCGGCGCGTCCGCGACGTTCGCGGCGAGTGTCGTGTACTTGCCGTACTCGGAGACGATGCCGTCGAACGTCTCGGTGGCCTGCTGCTCGGTGCCGGTGAGGGCCGCGAAGAACTTGATCCACTCGGCCCGGCCCAACGGGTCGGTCTCGAGCCAGTCGTAGTTGTCGAGGACCGGGATCTTCGAACGCTCGATCACCGCGAAAGCGGGATCGGTGAAGCCGCCGGTCACGAACGCCTGCGGGGCCTGCGCCACGACGGCCTCCGCGTCGACCTGGCCGGCAGTGGCGAACTGGGTGACGCCGTCGTCGGCGATGTGGGCGCGCGCGGCCTCGCTGTAGACGTAGTCGGCGCTCGCGAAACCGGTCAGCACGTCGAGCTTGCCGAGGGCCTCGAGGCTCGGCAGGTGCGTGGTCGACTCGGCGAACAGGCTCGTCACCGGCGTCGTGACCTGCTGGGCGCCGGCGAGGTCGCCCGTGAGTTCGGGCGCCGGGGCGCCGCAGCGGGTGAGCACGTACGACTCGTCGGCCTGGCCGGGCTGGCGGACCGTCACCACCTGGTACGACTGGTGGTACTCGATGTCGAAGTTCTCCGCGTATTCCACGGTCTGCTTGTCCGGGAAGTAGTCGGTGCCCGCGTCGAAGTCGGTGATGCAGTCGGCGCCGGCGGCCGACGCGGCGTCGGTCGAGTCATCGGACGAGCACGCCGCGACACCGCCCACGGTCAGGGCGGTCGCGGTGAGAAGAACAGCGGTACGGAACGAAAACGACACCCGGAGAATCTAGCGTGCAGCCGCGGCGGACCGTGCGTCGCTCGCCACGAACGCCGAGAGGCCGCGCGGTCGGTCGGACTGCGCGGCCTCTCGGGTGGGTCCTAGCGGCTGGTGAAGGGGAGAAGCGCCATCTCGCGCGCGTTCTTCACCGCCACGGCGACCTGGCGCTGCTGCTGCGGGGTCAGCCCCGTGACGCGGCGGCTACGGATCTTGCCGCGGTCCGAGATGAAGGTGCGCAGGAGGTTGACGTCCTTGTAGTCGACGGTCTCGATGCCCGCGGCGATGAGCGGGTTCTTCTTGGGGCGGCGGCCCTGCTCGCCGCGCGACTTCCTCGACGGTGATCTCTTGACTGCCATTGCTCTTTCCTTACCAGCTCGACTTGTGCACGCCTGGCAGTTCCCCGCGGTGTGCCATCTCGCGTACCCGAACGCGGGAAAGGCCGAACTTTCGCAGGTGACCGCGCGGACGTCCATCCGCGGCGTCTCGATTGCGCAATCGTACCGGACTCGCGTCCCGCGGCAGCCCTGCCAGCCGAAACTGTGCTGTGGCGCGTTCTTCGGGAGTGGACGTGGGCCGCCGGATGGTCTCCTTCAGTTCCGCGCGGAGCGGCGCGTAGCGCGCCACGGTCGCCTTGCGTTGTTCGTTCCGGACGATCTTCGACTTCTTCGCCATGTCGTCAGCGCTCCTCTCGGAAGTCGACGTGCCGGCGCACCACGGGGTCGTAGCGGCGCAGTACCAGACGCTCCGGGTCGTTGCGTCGGTTCTTCCGGGTGTAGTAGCGGTATCCGGTGCCCGCCGTGGACACGAGCTTGGTGAGTGGGCGGATCTCGTTGCCTGCCATGGTTTTCAAACCTTCTCTCCGGCGGCCCGGAGGCGGGCGACCACGGCTTCGATGCCGTCGCGGTCGATGGTGCGGATGCCCTTCGGGGTGACGCGCAGGGTGATCCTGCGGCCCTCGCCGGGCAGGAAGTACGTCTTGGTCTGGATGTTGGGGTTCCAGCGCCGATTGGTCCGTCGGTGCGAGTGGGATACGGATCGGCCGAAGCCGGGGCGTCTGCCGGTCACCTGGCAGTGAGCGGACACGGAGGCTCCCTTCCGGCCGTCGAGCGGCCAGTTCTTGAAAACGGTTGTCGATAACGCTGAGTGAGCGTAGTCTCCTGTATCTGTAATGACAATCATTTTCGAAAGGGGTGTTCGTGGCTGTGAAATCGGACGGTCGGACTCCGCTGGTGCTCGTGAGCGGGTGGCGCGGGCCGGTGGAGGAGACGGCCCGCTCGTTCCTCGACGGCCAGGGCACCGTCGTGATCCGTCACGATCTCGCCGACCTCGGGCAGGGCGTCGTGCGCCGGACCGTCACCACGGGGACCGCCGCCGTGCCCGTCGTGACAACCGAGATCCTCGAACTCGCCCACGGGTGCGTGTCCTGCACACTGCGGTTCGACCTGCTCCCGCTGCTGCGGAAGCTGCATGCCCGCAGCACCGTGGACCGCGTCGTCCTCGAACTCGACCCTGCACTGGAACCCGAAGCGGTGTGCTGGGCGATAGAGCACGTCCCGGTGGTGGGTGTGGTGGGACGGATCGACGGGCCCGCGGCCCGCGACATCGGTGTCGAAGCTGTCGTCACCTGCGTCGACGTCGACGGCTGGTGGGACGCGGTGACCGGCGACGAGGACCTCGACGACCGGACCGTGGCGCAGGTCGCCGTGGGACAGGTGGCGTTCGCCGACGCGCTCGTCGTTCACCCCTCCGCGCGCGATCCGTGGTTGACGCACAAGGTTCGCGCGGTGCTGGCCCGCCTCGCACCCGGCGCCCCCGTGGTGTCCGCAGCGGACGGACCCTCGCTCCTGCCGCGGGTCGGCGCCGACGCCCGCCGAGGTCGGGTCGACGGTGCCCATTCGCCGCTGCTGCGCGGACGTCCACCGCTCGAGGAGGAACACGGTGTCGCACTCGTCGAGTTCACCGCGCGCCGACCGTTCCACCCGGGTCGGCTGCACGAGGCGATCGACGTCCTGCTCGACGGGGTCGTCACCGCCCGCGGCCGGCTCTGGCTCGCGACGCGGCCCGACGCCGCGCTGTGGCTCGAATCCGCCGGCGGGGGACTGCGGGTGGCCGCTGCCGACCGCTGGCTCGCCGACATGACCGACGACGAGACCGAGCTCGTCGACCCGGAGCGTCGAGCTCTCGCCGCGCTGCGGTGGGACGACCGGTTCGGCGACCGGGACACCTCGATGGTGGTGCTCGTCCACGACGTCGAGCCGGAGGAGATCACCGCCGCGCTCGGGTGGGCGCTGGTCACCGAGCGTGAACTCGCGGACGAGGCGGCGTGGCCCACATGGGACGACCCGTTCGGCGAATTCCATACCGACCCCTGCGCCGAGGCACCCCTCGGTGCCTTCGAGAAGAACGGAGAGAACGCATCGTGAAGACCGGAATCCATCCCGACTACCGACCCGTCGTGTTCCAGGACGCGAACACCGGAACGGCATTTCTCACGAGATCGACGGCACACACCGACCGCACCGTCGTGTGGGAGGACGGCCGCAGCTATCCGCTCGTGGTCGTCGACGTGACCAGCGCGTCCCATCCCTTCTGGACGGGCGCGGACAGGATCGTCGACACCGAGGGACGAGTCGAGAAGTTCGAGCGCCGGTACGGCCGTCGCACCCGTCGCGGACCTCGGGAGGGCTGACCGATGGCGGTACCGAAGCGGCGCCTGTCGCGCGCCAACACCCGCAAGCGGCGGGCGCAGTGGAAGGCGGCGGCCCCCGCGCTGGTGACGGTCACCGTGGGCGGGCAGTCGTTCCGCGTTCCCCGACGTCTGGTGCGGGCTGTCCGACTCGGGGTGATCGATCCGTCGCGCCTGTGACGGCCGCCATGTCGGCCGTGCGAGGCTGTCGGCGTGCTGCTGAAGATCCTCGAACTGGTGGGCATCGTCGCGTTCGCCGCGTCCGGTGCCCTCGTCGGGGTCAGTAAACGCTTCGACATCTTCGGGGTGTGCGTCGTCGGTATCTTCACCGGCATCGGCGGCGGCATCGTGCGCGACATCCTCCTCGGGATCCATCCGCCGACGTCGCTGACGAACTGGCCGCTGTTCGGGACCGCGGCCGTGACATCGATGGTCGTGTTCTTCCTGCACTCGGCGCTCGGCAAGCTGCGCCGCGAGATCCTGGTGCTGGACGCGCTCGGCATGGGCTTGTTCGCGAGCACCGGCGCCGTGATCGCCCTCGACGCCGGTGCCGGGGCGCTCGCGTCGGTGCTCATCGGGGCCACCGCCGCGATCGGCGGCGGCATCCTGCGCGACGTCCTGGTGAACGAGGTGCCGCTGCTGCTGCACCGCGACCTGTACGCGATACCCGCGCTGCTGGGCGCCGGGATCGTGGTGGCGGGGACGTCGGCGGGTCTGACCGGCGACACCTCGCTCGTGATCGGCACGGTGGTGGCGTCGGGGCTGCGCCTGCTGGCGCTGTGGCGGAGCTGGTCGCTGCCCGGCCCACGGCTGTCCCGCGAGTGACCCGACACGCGTGAACGGGATCCTCTCAGCGGGATCTCAGCCGGTAGGGCCAAAATGTCGGCATGCGCATATTGGTGGTCGACGACGACCGGGCGGTGCGGGAGTCGCTGCGGCGATCCCTGAGCTTCAACGGCTACACGGTCGAGCTCGCCGTCGACGGCATGGACGCGCTCGAGAAGGTCGCAGCGTCGCGCCCCGATGCGCTCGTGCTCGACGTGATGATGCCGCGCCTGGACGGACTCGAGGTGTGCCGCCGACTGCGCAGCACCGGCGACGATCTGCCGATTCTCGTTCTCACCGCCCGTGATTCGGTGTCCGAGCGGGTCGCCGGCCTGGACGCCGGTGCCGACGACTACCTGCCCAAGCCGTTCGCGCTCGAGGAGTTGCTGGCCCGTCTGCGCGCCCTGCTGCGCCGGGCTGCGCCGGCCGCCGGGGACGACTCCGAGGCCATGACGTTCGAGGACCTCACGCTGGACCCGGTGACCCGCGAGGTGACCCGCGGCGGTCGCTCGATCAGCCTCACCCGCACCGAGTTCGCGCTGCTCGAGATGCTGATGGCGAACCCGCGCCGGGTGCTGTCCCGCAGCCGCATCCTCGAGGAGGTGTGGGGTTACGACTTCCCGACGTCGGGCAATGCGCTCGAGGTGTACGTCGGCTACCTGCGGCGCAAGACCGAGGCCGACGGTGAGCCGCGCCTGATCCACACGGTGCGCGGTGTCGGTTACGTCCTGCGGGAGACGCCTCCGTGATGGGTGCGCCCTTCGGTAGGTCCGGTCCGCCGTCACAGCCCGCGTCGCCGCCCCCGTTCCGCCCCATGCGGCCCGTGCAGCACGAGATGCGGCCCCCGATGCCGCTGACGCGATCGGTGTCGCTGCGCTGGCGGGTGACGCTGCTGGCGGCGTCGGTCGTCGCGATCGCGGTGGCGCTCATGGCGTTCGCCGCGTATGCGGTGGTGTCGCGGGCGTTGTATGCGGACGTCGACCACCAACTGCGTTCCCGCGCATCCGCCATCGTCGACAACGACCTCATCACGTTCGACCCGCGGTACATCGCGGGCGCCACCCTCTACACCACCGATATCAGTGTGGCGCTGATCTTCCCGGATCTGAACAAGTACATCCCGCCGGGTTCCGTGGTGCCGATCGGCCCAGCCGAACTGGCCGTCGCCCGTGGGCAGCTCGACTCGTCGCTGCGCACCGTCGAGGGTAACCGGGTGCTGGCCGAGCGAACCCGCGACGGCAGCACCCTGGTGATCGCGCAGCGTCTGGAACCGACCGAGGACGTTCTCGACCGGCTCGCGTGGGTGCTGTTCGTGGTTGGCGGTTGCGGCGTCGTACTCGCGGCGGCCGCCGGCACCACCGTGGGACGCACCGGTCTGCGGCCGATCGCGCGGTTGACCGCCGCGGCCGAACGGGTCGCGCGCACCGACGACCTCACGCCCATCCCGGTGACCGGTAACGACGAACTCGCCCGGCTCACCGTCAGTTTCAACACCATGCTGCGCGCGCTCGGGGAGTCGCGGAACCGGCAGAGCCGCCTGGTGGCGGACGCCGGACACGAACTGCGCACGCCGCTGACGTCGCTGCGCACCAACATGGAGCTGCTGATCGCGTCGAGCCGCCCCGGCGCGCCGAGCATCCCCGACGAGGACATGGCCGATCTGCGCGCGGACGTGGTCGCGCAGATCGAGGAGCTGTCCACGCTCGTCGGCGACCTCGTGGACCTGGCCCGCGAGGACGCCCCCGAGACGGTGTTCGAACTCGTCGACCTGAGCGAGGTGGTCGAACGATCGTTGGAGAAGGCGCGCCGTCGCCGCAACGAGATCGACTTCGAGGCACGGACGACGCCGTGGTTCATCTACGGCGACCAGGCCGGGCTGTCCCGAGCCGTGCTCAACGTCCTCGACAATGCAGCGAAGTGGAGCCCCACCGGGGACCGTGTCGATGTCACGATGCGGCAGATCGGGGACCGGCTGCTCGAACTCGTCGTCGACGATGCGGGCCCGGGCATTCCGCTCGAGGACCGCGAACTGGTCTTCGAGCGGTTCTACCGGTCCACCGCCTCGCGCTCCATGCCCGGGTCGGGCCTCGGCCTGGCCATCGTCCGGCAGGTCGTCGTCAAACACGGCGGCACGATCGCGGTGGAGACGTCGGACCGGGGCGGCACCCGGATCCGCATCGTGTTGCCGGGCGAGCCCGAGGCCGAGGGGCGCTGATCCGTTCGGTCGGTTCGTTCGGCCGCTCTGCTGTCCGAATTGTGTTGTTGGCCAGCGCGGGTAAGGACACGGGAAACTGAAAGGACCGTCTCAGCGGCCTCTCAGACGGGCCGGGCAGTCTGGTAGTCAGCGACCCACCAGCGCCGCCCGACACAGGCGGACAGACAGAAAGCGGTGCGATGACCGACGACCGTAATCCTCACGGTGACCCGAACCAGGGCAATCCCTACCAGGGTCATCCCGCGCAGAACGCCCACCAGCACGGCGAGGGACAGCAGCCGTCCGCTCCGCGCGATCCGTGGAGCCCCGGAGCCGGCTACCACCCGACGACGCCGCATGGCGCCGGCGGCTACCCGGGCTACCCGCAGCAGCCCGGGTACCAGGCGGGGTACCGCCCGACCGAGCAGATCCCGACGGTCGGTGCCACGGGAACCCTGCCCACCACCGGTGCGCCGACGCCGTCCACCGAGCCCCGGCGGGTGGGCCGGACGGCTCTCGTGGCGGGCGCCGTCGCGCTGGCGCTCGTGAGCGGTGGCATCGGTGGCGTCGTGGGATCGCTCGCCTCGTCGAACAACGGCAGCAGCGCCCCCGTCTCGAACGCGCTCGACGCACCGAAGCCCAGCACCAGTCCCGCGTCCAACGCGCCGGCGGGGTCCGTCGAGGCCGTCGCCGCCAAGGTCGTGCCGAGCGTCGTGCAGATCCAGGTCGCGGGCACCCGCGGTGAAGGCGAGGGCTCCGGTGTGATCCTCTCGTCCGACGGACTGATCATGACCAACAACCACGTCATCGCCGGCGGCGGAACCGACGGCAAGCTGCTGGTCGCGTTCTCGGACGGCAGCACGGCCCCGGCCACCCTCGTCGGTACCGACCCCACCTCGGACATCGCGGTCATCAAGGTCGACGGCAAGTCCGGCCTGACCCCGATCGAGCTGGGCTCGTCCGAGGACGTCAAGGTCGGCGAGGAGGTCGTCGCGATCGGTTCGCCGCTCGGCCTGGCCGGCACCGTCACCGCCGGCATCGTCTCCGCGCTCGACCGCCCCGTGTCGACGAGCGGGGAGACCGGCAACCAGAACACCGTCATCGACGCGATCCAGACGGACGCCGCGATCAACCCGGGCAACTCGGGTGGCGCGCTGGTGAACATGGAAGGCCAACTGGTCGGCATCAACACCGCGATCGCGACGGCCGGTGGGCAGGGCGGATCGATCGGACTCGGCTTCGCGATCCCCGTCGACCAGGCCCGGCGCATCGCCGACGAACTGGTGAAGACCGGCAAGGCCACGCAGGCGATCATCGGCGTCCAGGTCGCGGCCAAGGACGCGACGGGCGGCGCGACGGTGGTCGACGTCACCGGCGGCGGACCGGCCGAGAAGGCCGGCATCCCGAAGGGTGCGGTCGTCACCAAGGTCGACGATCGCGTGATCACGAGCGGGGACGCGCTGATCGCCGCGATCCGCTCCCACGCGCCCGGCGACAAGGTGAGCGTCACGTACAAGGACCCGTCCGGCAACAGCAAGACCGTCGACGTCGAACTCGGCACCGCGCCCACCACGGGCGGCCGTTGATGAACTCCGGAGCGCGACCGGCGCCGCGGATTCTCCGCCACGTCCCGACGTCGTCGGACGCTGCCACTACGGTGGGAACCATGGAACTGGAATCACCGATGGCCGGACGAGCTCTCGTCGTCATCGTCGACGATCGCACCGCCCACGGCGACCTCGACTCGACGGGTCCGCTCGTCACCGAACTGCTCACCGAGGCCGGATTCCTGGTGGACGCGACCGTCGCGGTGACCGCGGACGAGGTGGAGATTCGCAACGCGCTCAACACCGCGGTGATCGGCGGTGTCGACCTGGTGATCTCGGTCGGCGGCACCGGCGTCACCCCGCGTGACGTCACCCCCGAGGCCACCGCCGAGGTTCTCGATCGCGAGTTGCCCGGTATCAGTGAGGCACTCAGGTCCTCGGGTCTGGCGGCCGGCGCGGTCGACGCGGTGATCTCGCGCGGTCTGGTCGGCATCTCCGGCAGCACCCTGGTGGCCAATCTCGCGGCGTCGCGGGCGGCCGTCCGCGACGGCATGGCGACGCTGACGCCGCTCGCGAGCCACGTCATCGGTCAGTTGTCGGCGATCGACGAATGACCCAGGAAAAGAAGAAGGAGATCGACCGGGCACGGCTGGACGCCGTGTTCGGAACGGTCCTGCCCGACCAGACGTCGGACGAGCAGTCCCCGGACGGCGAGTCGCGCGGCGACGGCACTCCGGACGAGTGGCTGCGTCGTCAGGTGCCCCCGCACCACGGCTGATCTCGAGTCGCTCGGACGGCGACTCCCGCGGGAGAGAAGAAACGATGCGCGTGCCCTCCGGAGGGCACGCGCATCGTCGTTTCGGTGTGGGCCGACGGATCAGTCGTCGACTCGGGTGTGCCTGCCGTCGGACTCCGCGGACGAGGCCTCGCCGATGCGGCCCTCGGCCAGGATGTCGCGAATCTGGATGAGCAGGTCCGCCTCACTGGCTTTCGTGTCCTCTTCCTCCGTCGCGAAACGGGCCTTGACGGCGTTCGCGGGGACGATCAGAACGAAGTAGACGACGGCAGCGATGATGACGAAATTGATGATCGCGGTCACCACGGCGCCGACGTTGACGAACGTCGCGTCGTTGCCCTCGATGATCGCCATACCCCAGGGAAGGTCGTCGGATCCGCCGACCGCGGCGATGAGCGGGCTGATGATGTTGTCGGTGAACGCGGTCACGATCGCGGTGAACGCGGCGCCGACGACCACCGCGACCGCCAGATCCAGGACATTGCCCCGGAGCAGGAAGTCCTTGAATCCCTTGAGCATCTGTGCCCCCTCGCTTGGAATGACTGGTGCACCAGCAGACCCTAATTCACGGGGACACGGTGGGCGACCGGCGCGCGTTCACCGCAGGGTCACCGTGAGCGCGTCGGTCAACGATGCGGTCGCCACCGCCCCCGCGGCGGGCGCCGGCAGCGCGAGCATCACGACGCGGTCGCGCCGTCCCGCACCGGACGATTCGGGGGAGACGAGCACCACCGTGGCGTCGGTTGCCAGCACGGTGGCGGCGGGCCGTCGCGTCTCGGTGGGCCCGGACGTCTGGTCCACGGTCAGGACGTCGACGCGGTCGCCGGCGCGGATGAGTTCGGACAGACCCGGATCCGTCAGCCGGACCGGCACCATCCGCGCGTCGGGCGCCCCGGCAGCGGCCTCGGTGAGCCGGGGGCCGAGGAGACGGACATCGGTGAGCATCTCGCCCGCCCGTACCGGTGAGGCGACGGTGCGGCCGGAGGCGTCGGCGACGACACGCACGGATCCCTCGGGAAGATCAGGATCCGGGCGGGCGACGACCCGGACATCGTCGGGGGTGAGCACCGTTCCGGGGGTCAGATCGTGCGCCGCGACGAGGACCGGGGCGCCCGAGTCACGTAATCCGTCGCGCAGCAGGAGCACCCCGGCGGCGACGATCAGGACACCGGCGGTGACCCGCCGGGCCGTGTCGGTGCGGGCCCAGTCCGGACGCACAGCGGCGCCGACCCTGCCCAGCAGGGTCGGCGCCAGCGACGCATCGGGACTCGGCCCCCGGGAACGGACGGAATACTTCGGCATGCCATCGGACGCTACGGCCGGGTGCGAGGAACCGGCCGGGGCTTTCCTGGGCGGACCGATCTGCCTGTGGATGAGTCCGGAGCTGTGGAGAAAGTGGTTCGGCGGCGGCGGCTAGCTCGCGGCGGCCGTGCTCGATCCGCTCGTGGTGGACGAGGACGAGGAAGCAGTCGAGGTCGACTCGGACTTCTTCGCGGGCTCGCTCACGGTGCTCGAGCCGCCGCCACGGCTGTCGGTGCGGTAGAAGCCGCTGCCCTTGAACACGATGCCGACCGAGTTGAACAGCTTGCGGAGCTTGCCCGAGCATGCCGGGCACACGGTCAGGGTGTCGTCGCTGAACGACTGCACGATGTCGAACTTGTTGTCGCACTCGGTGCAGGCGTACGAGTAGGTGGGCACTGGGGTTCCTCCGCACTGTGTAGTCAAACCGCAGGTGTTGGCACTCTACAGTCGACAGTGCCAACAGCGGAAACCAGCATGCTATTTCCGCGAGTGAGCGAACGTCGCGAAAGTCACTCGTCGCGCAGCCGGACCAGCCCGCGGCCCGGGGTGAGCGCGTAGTGCATCCGGACGTCGTGCGGGTCGGCGGGCAGTGTGGGCACCAACTCGCAGTCGCGTACCACCGCGACGAGTGCCGCGCCGGGATCGGCGTAGCCGAGGGTGCGGTCGTAGAACCCGGCTCCTCGGCCCAGTCGGGTGCCCCGCTCGTCCACGGCGAGCGCCGGGACGAAGATCACGGACGCGGACGCGACCTCGCCGGCCGGCAACACCGGACCGAAGGGTTCCTGCAGTCCGTGGCCCGCCGCGGCCAGCCCTTCGGCGCCCGTGAACTCGGCCCACTCGAGCGGGCCGGGTTCACCGGTGACCGGGAGCAGCACCCGCAACCCGGCCGCACGCAGCGCGTCGAGCATCTCGATGGAACCTGGTTCCGAGCCGACAGGCACGTACGCGCACACCGTCGCCCCCGCCGGAGCCGTCGATCCGGCCACGGAAACCGCCGTCGCGGCCAGCGCCCGCGCCTCGGCCGCCCGCGTTCCGGAGGACACCGCACGGCGTTCGCGGAGGACGTGAGCACGCCATTCCGCCTTGGAGAGCGAATTCATGACCGCCACCTTAGGATCGCTCCGTCCGGCCGCGGGGGCCGGATGGATAGGGTGGTGAGTTATGACAGATGCCGTCACCAATGACAACAGGTGCTTCCGGACGGCGGTCGTGCCCGCTGCAGGGATGGGAACGCGGTTCCTACCTGCGACGAAGACCGTTCCGAAGGAGTTACTCCCGGTGGTCGACACGCCGGGCATCGAGTTGGTGGCGGGTGAGGCGGCCGATTCGGGGGCGAACCGTCTCGTCATCGTGACCTCGCCCGGTAAGGACGGTGTCGTCGCTCACTTCGTCGAGGATCTCGTCCTCGAGAGCAAGCTCGAAGCCAGCGGCAAGTACCACCTGCTCGAGAAGGTCCGGAAGGCTCCGGGACTGCTGGAGGTCGACTCCGTCGTGCAGGCCGAGCCGCTGGGCCTCGGTCACGCGGTCGGGTGCGCCGAAGCGGTGCTCGACGACGACGAGGACGCCATCGCGGTGCTCCTGCCGGACGATCTGGTGATGCCGCGCGGCGTGCTCGAGACCATGGCGCGGGTGCGCGCCAAGCGCGGCGGCAGCGTGCTGTGCGCCATCGACGTGCCCAAGGAGCAGGTCAGCGCGTACGGCGTGTTCGACGTCGAGACAGTCCCGGACGCGACCAACCCGGACGTCCTCAAGGTCGTCGGAATGGTCGAGAAGCCGGCGATGGAGGACGCTCCGTCCACCTTCGCCGCGGCCGGCCGGTACCTGCTCGACCGCGCGATCTTCGACGCCTTGCGCCGGATCGAGCCGGGCGCGGGCGGCGAACTCCAGCTCACCGACGCCATCGCACTGCTGATCTCCGAGGGACATCCCGTCCACGTCGTGGTCCATCGCGGAACTCGACACGATCTGGGAAATCCCGGCGGTTACCTGCGGGCTGCGGTTGACTTTGCGTTGAACAGCGACGAGTACGGTCCGTCGCTGCGTGAGTGGCTGGCCGACCGACTGCAGCAGCCTTCCGCCGAATAGCGGTTCGCAGCAGTACAGGTCGGGTCGACAGGGTCTGGAGGACGAGAAACCACATGCGCTCGGTTGAGGAGCAGCAGTCGAGAGTGACTGCTGCCGCGGTGGCGCCCCGGCCCGTCCGGGTGGCGATCTCCGAGGCGCAGGGGCTGCTCTGCGCGGAGGAAGTGGTGACCGAACGGCCACTGCCAGGCTTCGACCAGGCCGCGATCGACGGCTATGCGGTTCGCAGTGTCGACGTCCTCGCCGCGGGCACCGATGTCCGCGGCGAGGACGGCGAGCCCACCGAGCTCACACTGCCGGTGGTCGGTGAGGTCACCGCGGGCTCGCGTCAGCCGATCAGGCTCCAGCCCCGGCAGGCGGTGCGGGTCGACACCGGTGCGCCGCTGCCGACGCTCGCGGACGCCGTCCTGCCGATGGACCGCACCGACGGCGGTCACGTGCGGGTCAAGGTCTACAAGCCGGTGCGGTCCGGCGACTACGTCCGACGCGCCGGTGACGATGTCCAGCCCGGCGACGTCGCGGTCCGGGCGGGCACGATCATCGGCGCCGCCCAGGTCGGGCTGCTCGCCGCGGTCGGCCGGGACAAGGTTCTCGTGCATCCACGGCCACGCCTGTCGGTGATATCGGTGGGCGGCGAACTCGTCGACATCGACCGCACGCCCGGCCCGGGGCAGGTGTACGACGTCAATTCGTACGCGCTCGCGGCCGCCGCGCGGGACGCCGGCGCCGACGTCAACCGGGTCGGCATCGCGACGATGGATCCGCGGCGGCTCCGGGAAGTCGTCGAGGGGCAATTGATCCGCTCCGAGATCGTCGTCATCGCGGGCGCCGTCGGTGGTGGCGCGTCCGACGAGGTGCGCGAGGCGCTCGCGGATCTGGGCGATCTCGAGGTGGAGCGGGTGGCGATGCACCCGGGATCCGTGCAGGGCTTCGGACAGTTGGGGCGCGACGAGGTGCCGACGTTCCTGCTGCCGTCCAATCCGGTCAGTGCGCTCGTGGTGTTCGAGGTGATGGTGCGGCCGCTGATCCGTATCGCCCTGGGCCGGCGGCAGCCGATGCGCCGGATCGTCACGGCCCGGTCGGTCGCCCCGATCACGTCCATCGCGAACCGCAAGGGCTTTCTGCGGGGACAACTGATGCGGGACGAAACCACCGGCGAGTACCTCGTGCAGGCGCTCGGCGGAGCGCCGGGAGCGTCGTCGCACCTGCTCGCCACGTTGGCTGAGGCCAACTGTCTGGTGCTCGTCGACCCCGAGGTCACCGAGGTTCGGGCCGGTGAAGAGGTGGAAGTCGCGTTCCTTGCGCAGCGGGGCTGAGCGGGGCGGATCGGTGCATCCTGGATGGCCTGCCCGGGTCGGGCCGCTGCGGGTGACGGCGGGCCGGGTAACGCTGCGGCCCATCCGGTTACGTGATGCGGCGACGTGGAGTCGGCTGCGCATCGTCAATCGGGAGCATCTCGAGCCGTGGGAGCCCACCGGGCAGGCGCCGTGGGACGATCGGCACCATGTCACCGTCTGGCCGGGCCTGTGTTCGAGCCTGCGCTCCGAGGCCCGCAAAGGCCGCATGCTGCCGATGGTCATCGAACTCGACGGTCGCTACTGCGGCCAGATCACGGTCGGCAACATCATCCGAGGCGCCCTGAGTTCGGCGTGGATCGGCTACTGGGTCACGAAGGACGTCGGCGGCCAGGGGGTGGCGACCGCCGCCCTCGCACTCGGTTTGGACCACTGCTTCGGTCCCATGGGACTGCATCGCGTGGAAGCCACCGTTCGCCCGGAAAACGTTGCGAGCCGGGCAGTTCTGGAACACGCCGGGTTCCGGGAGGAGGGATTGCTGCGCCGCTACCTCGACGTCGACGGCCAATGGCGGGACCACCTGCTGGTGGCGATGACGGTGGAAGAGGTTCCGGGCTCGATCTCCGACCGGTTGGTGCGGGCCGGACGCGCCACGTGGGGCTGACGGCCGAGCGACCCCGCCGGGGCCCGACGCCCGACGAGGCCGCTCGGCCGCGGATCACACGATGACGGGCGGGCCGTAACTGACGACGACGTCGTCGGCGATATCGGTCGACGCGGTGAAGATCGCGTAGGACCGCACCGACACCGTGCCGAGGGCGTGATTGACCTCGAGGTGCACGTCGCGCAGCGTGATGGCGCACTGCGTCGACTTGCACTCCTTCTTCTGGACCGGGACGGTCGCGATGGTGCCGGGCGCGATCTGCGTCGAGAGGTTGCCCTCGACCGGTGTCTCGACGCCCAGCTCGAGGGCCTGCCCGTTGAACAGTTCCACTACCGCCGGGACCTCCGGGTCGGCGGTCAGGATCAGATTCTCGGAGACCTCCGGAATGAAGACGGCGCCCGGCGTGACGCCGGCGTTGCCGGTGATGACGGCGCCGTTCGAAACGTCGGCCTGGTAGCCGATCTGGTAGCCGACCTCGAGGGTGCCGCCGGTGTACGGCGAGCCGCCGTTGCCACTCACCGTGGCGAGCGCCCGCTGGCTCGCGAAGAGGTCGCGCGTGAACTGGTTGCCCGAGAGCGGTTGCACGCTGTTGATGGATTGCCCCGTCTGCTCGACGGTGAGATCCCAGCCGTCGAAGCTCACGGTGTGCGCGGAGGTGTTCTCCTGCTGGGTCACGGCGGCGCCCGCGGTGCCTACGGCGCCCGCCAGCAGCAGGGCCGCCGAGCCGGCGACGACCGCGGTGGCCGAGCGCGTGAAGGAGCGGCGGCGAAAGTGGCGAAGTAAAGACCGGCGATTCGCATGCATGGGAATTCCTCGTCTTCTCCTGTTGCGCGACCGGTGGGAAATCCCGGCCTCGGGCGGTGTGGACAGGCCGCTTCGCGAGCGCCTGTCCCGGTTGCAGTATTGGGGCTGAATCACTGATCCGTAAGATTTTGGCGACTTGTTTTCCTAGATTTGATCAAGGGTCGCTAACGATTTGGAATCGACCGCACAATTTGTCGCTTTTCTGCGGCGGCCGAAGGTCGATTGCAGCTCGCTGTGCCGTTTCGCGGCAGATGTCGGGTCAGCTGCCGCCGGCGGGCCGGGCCTGCCACCGTGCGGCGCCTCGGTGGGGCGTCGTTTGCTGGGTGGACCCGGGACGGCGCGGGGTGCAAGGAATCTCGAGGCTGCAATTTCTTCCTCGAGAGGTGATAATCGAGTGACGGGTGTGACACCTGCGAAACTTGAGTCGGCGCGTCTGCGACGATTCGTGCCTCGCTGCCACTACCCTGAACGGGTCATTGGCGACATCAGTGCTGGTAGACGAATGGGAGGAGGCCGCCGGTATGCCGAGTTCCTCGATCATCTGGATCGCGCTCGTCGCCGTCTGGCTGTTCGTCCTTGTTCCGATGCTTGTCAGCAGGCGGCCTCGGATCCGGCAGACAACCGACGCAGCCCTCGCGACTCGAGTGCTGTTTCAAGGCGGGGCGAAGCGGACGGCGCGGGGTCCCGCGGCCGGGCACCGCAGCGACCCGAACTGGCGACCGGCACCGGATTTCGGTGACACCCACAGCGACGACCACCATGGCACGGACGCGGAGGATCGAATGAACGCTCACGCCGACGACGACCCGAGGGCGCGCGACCGCGGCGCCGCGGGAGAGTACGTACCGGACCGACGCGGCCGGGGTGGATTCGACCCCGAGGCCGACGCGATCGCCCGCGCGGCCCGATACCAGTTCCGTCAGCGTTCCGTGCTGGGATTGGTGTTCGCTTCCCTGCTCACGGCCGGGTTGGCCGTGGCACTCACCCCCGTCATGTGGTGGGTCTTTGCGCTGACGTTCGTCGGACTGGGGTTCTATCTGGCATATCTGCGCCGACAGGTGCACATGGAGCAGGCCATTCGTCGCCGCCGGATGGCCCGGGTCGGCCGGTCGCGACTCGGTGTGGAGTCGCTCTCCGACGACGAACTTCGCCTCGTCCCGTCGCGGTTGCGCCGGCCCGGCGCAGTGGTCCTCGAGGTCGACGACGGGGACCCGGCGTTCGACCACCTCGACTACTACGACGCGGAGGCGGCCGAGTACGGGTACGACGACAGCCGTTACCGAGACGAGGATCTGCGCAGAGCGTCGGGACAGTAGTCCGACAGGTTTTGCGAAGGGCGTCCGATCACCGATCGGGCGCCCTTCGCGTTGTCGGGTGTCGGCGCGAATTGTGGCCGCTGACCAGCCGATTCGTTATCCGGAGGCATGTCCTGTTAGAGTTTCGGAGCGGTCAGGGAACGATGGACCGTGGTTCGGGGCTGTGGCGCAGTTGGTAGCGCGCTTCGTTCGCATCGAAGAGGTCAGGGGTTCGATTCCCCTCAGCTCCACCGGAAAGAAGGCCCCCTCCCTCGGGAGGGGGCCTTCTTCGTGTTTCTCCCGATCCCGGGCGGGGTTCACCGACTCACCGGGACCGTGGTCAGCGTGAAGCGTCCGGGGGGATCTCCGGTAGGCCCTCCGCTGCGCGCAGCTTCTCCGCGAGCGTCGTCAACAGCGTCTGGGACTCTTCGGACAGATCGAATGCACGGGTCGCGAGCCTGCGCAGCCCGTAGCCCTGCAACTGGTTGAGCAGCTCGAGATCGTGATCGATCTTGGAGGCGTAGATGTCGTTGAAGAAGTACGCCGGCTTGACCTTGAAGAACTTCGCGAAGGCGGCCACGGTCTCGTCCGACGGATTGCTTCGCTGGCCGGAGCGCAGCTGCGAGATGTACGGCTTGGAGATCTTGTGTCCGTCCGCGATGAGGGCGTTCGCCACTTCTGCGTTGGTGTGCGGCTTCCGGCCCGGGGGATGGACGGTCTCGAAGAGCTTGTTCAGCCGTGCGGCGAAATCAGACATCGCGACGATAGTAGCACCGGTGATAGCCAATCGGTAGCTCGAAAGTGTCGACTGGTCAGGCGTTCGGCGTGTTCGTTGAATGGCCCGGACGGGATGGTAATTGCGGCGGCGCTACTCGAATAGCTTCGCCGTTGCTCGAATTCTCTTCCGGCAATTCCGGCGCTCTGCCGGTCAATTCCGGCCCGGCTGGCGAACCCCGGCCACACCGGGGAGACTTGTGACATGGACCGCAGAATGAGCGACAACGAATTGCGCAGGGCGATTCGCGTGCTGCGCGATCGGGCGGACGACGCCCGAAGCCACGGACGCCCCGAGGACGCGGACGGCATCGAGAGAACCATCCGCGACTACCAGGACGAGATGGCGCAGCGCCTCTGAGAAGAGGGCCCCTCGGAGTCCGATTCGCGCTGCCCCCGCGCCGACGCCTCGTTCGGCGCGGATGCCTCGTGTGCGACGTACACTGCCGGGACTGGACGGACCGATCGGCGAAGGCGGGGGACGGCAGACGATGGCGATCAGAACACTCGACGGGAAGAAGTGTCTCGTCACCGGTGCGGCCAGTGGGATCGGGCGGGCGACCGCCGTCGCGGCGGCGGGCAGAGGCGCGGAGTTGGTGCTCACCGACGTGAACGAGGTCGGTCTGGCGGAGACCGTCGCGCTGTGCGGTGGTGCGGGTGGGAAGGTGTTGTCCGCGCGCGCTTTCGACATCACCGACTTCGACGCCGTCACCGACTTCGCGAACGACGTGCACGAGGAGTTCGGCAGTCTCGACGTGGTCATGAACGTCGCCGGGATCTCTGCGTGGGGCACGGTGGAAAATCTCGAGCATCGGCACTGGAAGTCGATGGTCGACGTCAATCTGATGGGCCCCATCCACGTCATCGAGCGCTTCGTGCCGCCGATGATCGCGGCCGGCCGCGGGGGACACCTCGTGAACGTCTCGTCCGCGGCCGGGTTGCTGGCGCTGCCGTGGCATGCGGCGTACAGCGCCGGCAAGTTCGGGTTGCGTGGAGTGTCGGAGGTCCTGCGGTTCGACCTCAAGCGGCACGGTATCGGCGTGAGCCTGGTGGTCCCGGGTGGCGTGAAGACACCCCTGGTCGAAACGGTGCAGATCGCGGGCATCGACAGACAGGACCCGCGCGTGCAGAAGCTCACCCGGCGTTTCGAGAAGCACGCCGTCACGCCCGAGAAGGTGGCCGACTGCATCCTGGCCGGGATCGTGAAGAACCGTTTCCTGGTCTACACGTCGAACGACATCCGATTCGGATACTGGTGGGCCCGGAAGTTCGCCCCGCCGTACGAGTTCGTGATGCAGAAGGCCAACGACCGGTTCAGTTCACTGCTGTAGCGATCGGGCGCGGCCGCAGCGCACCGCTGTGCATCTCGAACGCGGCGTCGACGAGATCGAGTTGGCTCAGGTCGTGGGTCACCATGACCGTCGCGACGGATCGTTCGCGGCTCAGGTCCGCCAACAGCGCGACGATCTCCCGGCTGCGTTCCTCGTCGAGGGCCGACGTGGGCTCGTCGACCAGGAGCACCGCGGGGTCGTTGACGAGTGAGCGGGCGATCGCGACCCGCTGTCGCTGCCCACCGGAGAGCTGGTTCGGCCGCCGGTCGAGCTGGCCCTCGAGACCGAGGCTGCTGAGCAGGTCTCGGGCGCGGCGCCGGCTCTCGCGCACCTTGCCGCCGTTCAGATGCGTGATCATCTCGAGTTGCTCGGTGGCGGTGAGGGACGGCAGCAGGTTCGACTGCTGGAACACGAAACCGAGCTTCTCGCGCCGCACGTCGGTGCGGGCGCCGCGGTCGAGGCCCGTGACATCGGTGCCGTCGATCCTGACGGCGCCGGAATCCGGCGTGGTCAGCAACCCTGCGACGGCCAGGACGCTCGACTTGCCAGATCCGGACGGTCCGGTCACGGCGACCAGTTCCCCGCGGCTCACGTGGAGACTCACGTCGTCGAGGGCGCGCAGGCGGGTGTCGCCGTCGGGGTAGGTGAGGACGATGTCACGCAGGTCGATGCTCATGGGAAACCTTTCGTGGAGGGGGCGGCTCAGCGGGCGGTCGCGAGCGCGGACTGCGGGTCGATGGAGACGATGCGGGCCAGGGCGGCGGTCGCACCCACCATGCCCATCACGATCAATGCGACGAACGGGACGAGGGTGCCCGTCAGGGTCAGCGTGAAGGGCACGAACTGCGACGCGATGGCGCCGAGTCCCGCCGCGGCGAGGGCGCCGAGGCCGGCGCCGAGGACGAGCACGATCAGCGACTGGCCGAGTGCATCCTTGAGCAGGTACTTCGTGGAGGCGCCGACGGCCTTGAGGACCGCGAGGTCCTGGCTGCGCTGGATGGTCCAGACGGTGAAGAACGCGCCGACCACCAGGGCACTGACCGTCATGAGCATCGCCTGCATGAGGAGCAGCGAGCCCCGCTCGGACGTGTAGGAGCCGATCGCGTCGAGCGCACCCTTCTGGTCGGTGATCGACGTGCCGGTCGCGGCGGCAGCACCGTCGGCGTCGAACCCGCCCGACGTGCGCAGCGCGACGACGGTGCCGTCGCTGCCGCCCGCGGACGGCAGCTGCGTCCACACCCCGTGGTCGATCCACACCACGGGCTGATGGCTGTAGAGGGAGTCGTCGACGAGTGCGGTGATCGTGAACGTCTGGGCACCGATGGTGATTCGGCTACCGGCGTCCCAGCCGTTGTCCTTCGCGAGATCGGCGTCGACGGCGGCCGAACCGGCATCGAGCGGTACGGGGGCGGCGAAGGAATCGCCGTCGACTCCGAACGCGGAGGCGGCCACCTCCCTGCTGCCGTTGCTGATCCGGACCGGCGCGATGCCGACGATCGCGGCCTCGTCGACACCGGCCGTCGCGGCCAGAGCGTCGCGCTGTTGTTCGGTGACGGTGGATTCGCCGAACGAGAGCGACTGGCCCTCTGCGGGTTCACCGAACGCGAAGTTGTCGGCGCCGATGTGCTGGACGGCGGCGATCGATTGGTTGCCCAGCCCCGTGGTCAGCCCCGACAGCATGACGACCATCAGGGAGATCAGGAACAGGGCCGAGCTCATGAGGGCGAACCGGCCCTTGGCGAAGCGGAGATCTCGAATACTGAGGAACATGTGATCCAGCGTCGCGGAGAAGGGGTGGTCGGGGCATCGCGCATCGGTTGACTTCCCCGGTCCATCGAAAGTAGGAGTCCGTGCTTGGCGGCGGCGAGCGTGGGATCGGCGGTGTTAGCGTGAGTGAAATGCAGACCTCCGACGCGTACCATCCCGGCGGTGTCGCCCCAGTGCTGCGCGCCATGCAGATCGGCGCGCACTTCCTCTTCCTGCTCCTGCTCGCGATCGGTGTCGGACGGGTTCTCGTCACGAAGGGCGCCGACGGTTGGTGGATCGTCGCGATCGCGGTCGCGGAACTGCTCTGGTACGGCTGCGGAGTGCTCTTCGCCCGTGGCGCGCGAAACGGCGGGGCCGTCGACAAGGCGTCCGGGCGGTCGTGGCTGGGCATCCTCGTCCTCGGCTGGCTGGCGCTCGTGGTCTCGGACCCCAACTTCGTCTGGCTCGTGTTCGCGCTGTTCTTCCTGTGCTTCCACCTGCTGACGATTCCGCAGGCGTTCGGAGCGACCGTGGCGCTCACGGCGGTGTCGATCACGGCGAGCCTGTGGCACGGCGTCACCGAGACGGTGCCGTCGATCGTGGGGCCGCTCATCGGTGCGGCCGTCGCCGCGGGCATGGCGACGGTGTACCAGTTGCTGGTGCGGGAGGCCGCCGAACGACAGCTGCTGGTCGACGAACTCACCGAGGCGCATCGCGAACTCCTGGGCGCACAGGACGAACTGGGCGCCCTGCAACGCGAATCCGGTGCCCTGGAGGAACGTTCACGGCTCGCCCGGGACATCCACGACACCCTCGCGCAGGGCTTCTCGTCGATCCTGCTGCTGGCCCGCGCGGGCCGGCGCGGCAACGACGCCGCGCCGATCTTCGACCAGATCGCCGATACCGCGCAGGAGAATCTGGTGGAGGCTCGCCGGGTGGTGGCGGCGCTCGCGCCCGCCGACCTGGAATCGGCGCCCCTCGAGTCGGCGTTGCGGCGCCTGGTCGCCCAACTCGGCGACCAGACCGGCATCATCGGTGAAGTGCACACCGACGGCGAGGACGTCCCCCTGCCGATGGACTATGACGTCGCGTTGCTGCGGGTCGCGCAGAGTTCGCTTGCGAACGTCCGCCTGCATTCGCGGGCGCAGCGGGTGCGGGTGACACTCACCTACGAGGCGGACGAGGTGCGCCTGGACGTCGTCGACGACGGGATCGGTTTCGATACCCGCGAGGCCGGTGGATTCGGTCTGCGGGCCATGCGCGAGCGACTCGCGGAGTTGGGAGGAACGTTGGTCGTGGAGAGTGCTCCGAACGACGGGACTGCGGTTGCCGCAACACTTCCGGTGGGGAGGCCGCTGTGAGTGGCGTGCGGGTGCTTCTGGTCGACGACCATCCCGTCGTGCGAGCGGGACTGCGCGCCCTGCTCGCGTCGCACGACGGTGTGGACGTGGTGGCGGAGGCGTCGTCGGGCGAGGAGGCGGTGGCGCTGGCCGGGAGCACCGAACCCGACGTCGTGCTGATGGATCTTCGGCTCGGCGCCGGCCTGGACGGTGCGGGGGCGACGGCACGGATCACCGCGGCCGACAATCCACCGCGTGTCGTCGTGCTCACCACCTACGACACCGACGCCGACATCCTGCGCGCGGTGGAGGCGGGTGCCTCCGGATACCTGCTCAAGGACACGGCGCCGGAGGTGCTGATCGAGTCGGTGTTCGCGGCGGCGCGAGGTGACACGGTGTTGGATCCGGATGTGGCGCAACGGCTCTACCGGCGTATGCAGCAGCCGAGAGTGGAGCTCAGCGGCCGGGAGGTCGAGGTTCTGGACCTGGTGGCGCAGGGACTGTCGAACCGGGCCATCGCGAAGCAGTTGTTCGTGAGCGAGGCCACCGTCAAGTCCCATCTGGTACATGCGTTCACGAAACTCGGTGTCGACAGTCGCACCGCTGCGGTGGCCGCGGCCCGCGAACGGGGCCTGATCACCTGACTGATCGGGTAGCGTCCGACGCATGCCGAAGCGTTTCGAGTTCTCGGCCGAGTTCGCGCATCCGGTGGAGCGTGTGTACGCCGTGCTGACCGACGAAGCCTACTGGCGCGGGCGACTGGCTCCCGACTCGCGCGCAGCCGTGCAGGTGGTCGACTCCCTCGACGGGGACGGGCGGCCACTGGTGACGGTGACGATGACCGAGACGGTCGATTCGGCCAGTTTTCCGGCGTTGGTGCGCAAGGCAGTTCGCGGTGAGATGCGTATGCAGCGTGTCGACTCGTGGAGTCCTGTCGGCGACGGCCGGGCGTCGGGTCGGGTCGAGGGGACGTCGACGGGCATACCGGTCGTGATCCGCGGCGACTACGACCTGGGCCCGCACGCGGGCGGCGCGCTGCTCGCGGTGCGCGGAACGATCACCGCGAAGGTCCCCGTGATCGGAGGCAGCATCGAGACCCTCGCCCGCCAGATGGTGGGGCAGATGGTGATCCGAGACCGTGACGAGGTGCTGCGCCGACTCACCGACGCCGGCTGAGTGCGGGCGGGTCAGTCGATCTCGACATCGATGACCCGCGCCCCGGGCCCCTCGGTGCCGAGTTCGTCGTGCGGGTTGGCGAGAGTGCAACTCGCCAGGGACAGGCACCCGCAGCCGATGCAGTTGGTGAGGTCGTCGCGCAGCCGGGTGAGTTGTTCGATGCGCCGGTCGAGGTCGGCGTGCCAGCGGCTCGACAGCCGCGCCCAGTCGCTGCGGTTGGGGGTGCGGCCGTCCGGGAGGGTGGACAGTGCCTCCCGGATCTCGGCGAGCGGTATCCCGACTTTCTGGGACAGCCGGACGAACGCGACCCTGCGCAGCACGTCGCGCTTGTAGCGGCGCTGGTTGCCGCTGGTCCGCCGGCTCGAGATGAGGCCCTCGCGTTCGTAGAAGTGCAGCGCCGAGACCGCCACCCCGCTGCGCTCCGACAGCTGTCCGGGCGTGAGTTCCCTGGTGTTCCAATCCGGCATTTCCACTCCGTCCACCCTTCCCGTGCGCCAACCTCGACAATACTCGAGGATTGGGGCGTGGGATGCCGTCCGACGCGGGCGGTACTACCGTTTACCCATGAGCGTGCAGGAGCCGGCGAAACCGGGGGTCGACACCGAGGTGGGCGCGCTGCGCACGGTGCTGCTGCACCGTCCCGGCGACGAACTGCGCAGACTGACCCCGCGCAACAACGACCAACTGCTCTTCGACGGCCTGCCCTGGCTGGACCGCGCGCAGGAAGAGCACGACGCGTTCGCCGACGTGCTTCGCGGGCGCGGAGTGGAGGTGCTGCTGCTCGCCGACCTGCTGGCCGAGACGCTCACCACGAGCGGTGCGGCACGGATGCAGGGCATTTCGGCGGCCGTCGACCCGCGCAAACTGGGGCACGCACTCGCGCAGGACCTCGCCGCGCACCTGCGCGGGATTCCCGCGGCCGACCTGGCCGACGTCCTCACCGCCGGGATGACGTTCGACGAGTTGCCGATCGGCACCGGTGCCGCGACCCCCTCGCTGGTCCGGTTGATGCACCACGGCGGCGACTTCGTTATCGACCCACTGCCGAACCTGCTGTTCACGCGGGATTCGTCGTTCTGGGTGGGCGGCCGCTTCGCGATCACGACCCTCGCCCTGCCGGCGCGGGCGCGCGAGGCGTCGCTCACCGACCTCATCTATGCGCATCACCCGCGCTTCCGCGGGGTGCGGCGGGCCTACGAATCGCACACCGCCCCGGTGGAAGGCGGCGACGTCCTGCTGCTCGCCCCCGGGGTGATCGCGGTCGGCGTGGGGGAGCGGACTACGCCGGCCGGTGCCGAAGCGTTGGCGCGCAGCGTCTTCGAGGACGGACTGGCGCACACCGTGCTGGTGGTGCCGATCGAGCAACGGCGGGCGTCCATGCACCTCGACACCGTCCTGACGATGGTCGACACCGATGCGGTCGTGATGTACCCGGCTGTTCGGGAAACCCTGTCGGCCTTCACGATCCGCAGCCTGGACGGAAGCGCGCGGATCAGCGGCCCGGAGCCCTTCCTCGAGGCCGCCGCGGCCGCGATGGGGATCGGGAAGCTGCGGGTGATCGACACCGGACTCGATCACGTCACCGCCGAGCGCGAGCAGTGGGACGACGGCAACAACACGCTCGCGCTCGCGCCCGGCGTCGTGGTCGCCTACGAGCGCAACGTCGAGACCAACGCGCGAATGGAGGCATCGGGCATCGAGGTGTTGCGAATCTCCGGCTCCGAGTTGGGGTCCGGGCGGGGCGGACCGCGCTGTATGTCGTGTCCGATAGCACGCGATCCGCTGCCCTGAGCCCACGGCGGTCAGAGGATCTCGCGCACCTTCTCGTACGGCCGCGCCAGCACGGTGCCGCGGTCGGTCACGACGATGGGCCGTTCGATGAGGATCGGGTTGTCGACCATCGCGTCGAGCAGTTCGTCCTCGGAGGCGCTCGCGAGGCCGAGTTCCTTGTAGACGGCCTCCTTCTTTCGGATCGCCTCGCTCGGGCGCAGGCCCGCGTCGTCGAGCAGTTTGCGCAGTCCGTCCCGCGAAGGCGGCGTCTCGAGGTACTTGACGACGGTCGGCTCGAGGCCTGCTTCCTCGATGAGTTTCAACGTGTTCCGCGACGTGCTGCAGCGGGGATTGTGATAGATCGTTGCGTTCTTTGCGGTACCTGCCATGCCTGCCATTCTGCACGGGGACAATGGATGACGGAGCATGGAGACCAGCTAGTCACGAACTCAGCGTGAGGAGTGTTGGACATGACCGATCGACGCATCGTCATCGCCGGCGGGCACGGCAAGATCGCCAGGCACCTGATCAAGGAGTTGACCGCGTCGGGCGACCGCGCGGTGGCACTGATCCGAAACCCGGACCACGTGGGCCCGGTGCGGGCGCTCGGTGCGCTGCCGGTGGTGATCGACCTCGAAACCGCGACCGTCGACGAGGTGGCGGACGTCGTCCGTGGTGCCGACGCGGTCGTGTTCGCGGCCGGCGCCGGACCGGGCAGCGGCGCGGACCGGAAGGACCGCGTCGATCGCGGCGCCGCGGTCCTCATGGCCGATGCCGCCGAGCGGGCCGGGGTGCGGAGGTTCATCCAGGTCAGCTCCTTCGGCGCCGGTGAGCCGATTCCCGACGGCACCGACGAGGTGTTCGCGGCTTACCTCGTCGCGAAGACCGCCGCCGAGGACGACCTGAGGCGGCGGGACGGCCTGGACTGGACGATCCTGCGGCCCGGAGGACTCACCGACGACGATCCGACGGGCGAGGTCACGTTGACGGAGCCGCCGCTCGAACGCGGCACGGTGCCACGCGGCGATGTCGCAGCCGTCATCGCCGCGTTGCTCGCGTCGGACGGGGACGGCCGTCCGCCGCGTGCGGTCCGGCGCACGCTGATGCTCACGGAGGGGTCGTTCTCCATTGAGGACGCCCTCGCCGCGTTACCGTGAATCCACTCGACAGGGGGCGGATGAGCAGGAAGGGGAGTCGTGGACATCGAGATCGACCACGCGTCGTCGACGCCGCCGTTCGAGCAGTTGCGCACGCAGATACTCGAACTCGTCAAGTCCGAGCGGCTCGTGGCCGGCACCAAGATCCCGACTGTTCGGGGCCTGGCGTCCCAACTCCACATCGCGCCGAACACCGTCGCGCGAACCTATCGGGAGCTCGAGCAACTCGGGGTCATCGAGACACGTGGACGGCTCGGCTCCTTCGTGGCGGCGTCCGGCGATCCCACGCGAGCCAAGGCGCAGGAAGCCGCGACCGAGTACGCCCGGGTGGTTCGTCGGCTGGGAATCTCGGACGCGGATGCCGTGGCGTTCGTGGCGAGCGCCCTCGAGGGAGCCTGAGCCTGTAGGCGCTTAGGTTGACGCTTCAACTTAATCTGTGTCAGGGTGGGGTCATGAACTCCACCGTGTTCCGTGACGTCAGTCTGCTCATCGCCCGGCTGGGCCTCGGCGTGATCTTCATCGCGCACGGGTGGCAGAAGTTCTCCACGTGGGGCATCGACGGCACCCAGGCCGCCTTCGCCGGCATGGACGTGCCGCTGGCCGACGTCTCCGCGATCGTCGCCGCGACGATCGAGTTGGTGGGCGGCATCGCCCTGCTCGTCGGATTCGCCACCCGGGTAGCCGGCGTCCTGCTCTTCCTGAACATGCTCGGCGCGTTCTTCATCGTGCACGTCGGCAACGGCATCTTCGTCGGTGACGGCGGCTACGAACTGGTCCTGGCGCTCGGGGTCGCATCGCTGCTGATCGCGGGTGTCGGTGCGGGCCGGTTCAGCGTCGACGCCGTCGTCGGGAAGAGGTCGCGGGTGCTGTCCGCCTCCTGACCTGTCGTCTACACACACCCGGAACTCGCCACGGCGGGCTCCGGGTGCTTGCTTTTGGCCGCGAGAGTGAGCACCGTTTGAGGAATGGCAGGCGCACGCGAACTGTCCGGGACCGACCGGGTGGTGTTCGGCGTGGCCGCGAGCGCCGTCGCCGCGATCGTCGTGTGGGGACTGGCGGCGCCCGACAACCTCGAATCGGTCACCGGCAACATGCTGGACTGGCTGGTCACCAACATGGGCTGGTTGTTCGTCATAGCCGCGTCGTCGTTCGTCGTGTTCACACTGTGGATCGCCGCGAGCAAGTACGGCCGGGTTCCGCTCGGGAAGGACGGCGAGAAGCCCGAGTTCACGACCGTCAGCTGGATCGCGATGATGTTCAGCGCCGGCATGGGCATCGGCCTGATGTTCTTCGGCGTGGCAGAACCACTCGCCCACTTCGTCACGCCGCCGCCCGGCACCGACGGCGGAGTGGGTACCGCGATGGCCACCACGATGTTCCACTGGAGCCTGCATCCCTGGTCCATCTACGCGGTGATGGGCCTCTCGATCGCCTACGGGACGTACCGGCGCGGCCGCCCGCAACTTATCAGTGCGGCGTTCTTCCCGCTCCTCGGGCGGCGCAGCGGAGGCCCGATCGGCCGGATCATCGACGTCCTCGCGATCTTCGCGACCATGTTCGGCACGGCGGCCTCCCTCGGTCTCGGCGCGCTGCAGATCGGCTCCGGACTGGAGGTGATCGGCTGGATGGGCGAGGTCGGCACCTTCCTGCTGGTCGCCGTCGTCGCGGTACTCACCCTCGCATTCGTCGCATCGGCGGTGTCCGGTGTCGCGAAAGGCATCCAGTGGCTGTCGAACATCAACATGGTGCTCGCTCTCGCGCTCGCGGTCTTCGTGTTCGTGCTCGGGCCGACTGTGCTGATCCTCAACCTGATTCCCAGCACGATCGGCAACTACGCAGCCGACCTCGCGTCGATGTCCGCGCGGACCGCGGCGTCGAGCAATCCCGAGACCGCCGAGTGGCTGTCGTCGTGGACGATCTTCTACTGGGCGTGGTGGATCTCGTGGACGCCGTTCGTCGGAATGTTCCTCGCCCGGATCAGCCGCGGGCGCACCATCCGCGAGTTCGTGGTCGGTGTGATCCTCATCCCGAGCCTGGTGAGCCTGCTGTGGTTCGCGGTGTTCGGTGGCGCGGGGATCAACGAGCAACGTGAGGGCATCGACCTGGCCGGGCGGGACACCACCGAGAGTCAACTGTTCGGGATGCTCGAGCACCTGCCGCTGTTCGGTATCTCCACCGTGCTGGTGATGGTGCTCGTCGCCATCTTCTTCGTCTCCGGCGCCGACGCCGCCTCGATGGTCATGGGCACGCTCTCGCAGCGCGGGGCTCTCGCGCCGGCGCGCTGGGTCGTCGTCTTCTGGGGCCTGCTCACCGGTGGCGTCGCGGCGCTGATCCTGTGGACCGGTGGCGCCGACGCGCTCAACGGTCTGCAGACCATGACGATCATCGCGGCCGCGCCGTTCGTGATCGTCATGATCGGCCTGTGCATCTCGCTGTACCGGGACCTGTCCCGCGATCCGATGATCCTCGCCGGCCGCCAGGAGCGACGACTGTCGCCGCGAGCAGTGCGGCGTTGGAGTTGACGCCGGGGCCCGTCAGCCGCGGTCGGTGACCATCGACAGGATCCGCGGCAGCGGCGTCCAGTCCGTGGAGACGACGGATGCCGAGCGGCCCGCGAGGTCGAGCACCCGAGTGCGGGCGTCGGCCTCCGACGGTGCGACCGCGTTAGCGCCGGGAGCACCTTGTGCGCGTCGGTGAGGACGACCAGATAGCCGTTGTCGCGGTACCACCCGGTGTCGATGTCGCGGCCGACGAAGTCCGCCGCGTCCACGTCGAACACCACGAACCACGGCCGCAGCACTGCGTCGTACCGGAACCGCGGGTCCCCGGCCTGCGCCCGGTGCACCGCGGGGAAGGCGGTCGCCAGGTCCAGGGCGCCGACACGGGAGAGATCCGACAGGTGCGTCGCATATGCGCGGTCGATCCACCAGGTGTCGAGAGGATTGTTCTCCTGCACGGTGCCGGGAATCAGTTCCACGAGAAACCTGCCGCGCAGGTCGTCGACATCGGGCCACCCCACGGAACGGACGGCGTCGTCGAGCGTCGCGGCGGACGGACCGGCGTGCGCGAGGAGATCGGCCGGACCGAACACCGCGTCGCCCAGCCGGCTGCGGACCAGCGCGTCGAACTCGCGCGGGCCGCGACCGAACGGCGGCGTGAAACCGTCCTTCATCTCCACCTTCACCACGACCGGCCGGTGGTCGGGGTCGGCGTCGTGCCACGCGCGCAGGTCGTCGAGGCACCCGCTCAGGAACTGGTCGCGCGGGCCCGTCCGCAACCGGTCGGCCGAGGTCGCGCCCGCGCAGTTGTTGTCGTTCGCGACCGGGTTCGAATGCGACACCCGCCAATCCGGACCGGCCGCATTGGTCCACACGTCGAGCTCGATCAGCCCCGCGCCGGCGTCGAGAGCATCCGCCAGGAACGGGTAGCGGTGCTTCTCGAACGTGTTGTGCACCCCGACCGACGTCACGTCGGACAAGCGTGGTGCGGCCGGACCGGAATCCGCTCGCGCGGTTGCCGGTACGAGCGCGGTCAGGGCGGCGAGCGCGATCGTCACGATCACGGACGGTCTGGACATTCGGAGCACACTACCCACGGAGAGGGCGACCGCGGGCACGTTTCGCGGAGGAGGAGCGGTCACCCGTCGTGGGGGATCAGCGCCAGCTCGGCAACCACAGTTGCTGCTGCCACATCTCCGGCGTGATCGGCACGGCCGTCAGGATCGGCCACAGCCACACGAAGTTCGCGATCACCAGCCCCACGTAGAGACACACCGCGAGCAGGCCGGTGCCGCGCCGTTCGGCCGACGCCTTGGCGGCGCCGAGGAGCTCACCGAGGACGAGCGCGATCGCCATCACGAAGAACGGGGCCAGGGCGACCGCGTAGAAGTAGTACATCTGACGGTCCAGCGTCACGAACCACGGCAGCAGTGCGGCCGCATAGCCGGTCAGAACCGTCGCGTAGCGCCAGTCGCGGCTGACGATGGTGCGCCACAGCGCCCACCCGAGGACCGGAAGAGCCAGCCACCACATCGCGGGTGTGCCGACCAGCATCACCGCCTTGACACAACTGGGCCCGCCGCAGCCGGACACGTGCTCGCCCTCGGCGAAGTAGTAGAGCATCGGGCGCAGACCCATCGGCCACGTCCACGGCTTCGACTCCCACGGATGGTGGTTGCCGGCCGAGTTGGTCAGGCCCGAATGGAACTCGAGCACCTTGGCGCTGTAGTACCACAGCGACCGCAGGGCCTCCGGTACGAACGAGAACGGCCCGCCCGTGCCGATCTGATTTCCGGCGGCGTGCCGGTCGACGCCGGTCTCGCTCGCGAACCACGCGCCGTACGTTCCGAGGTACACGATCAGCGGCACCACGACGAGCGCGTACAGCGACGGGACGATGTCACGGATCGCGGTGCCGACCCACGGCCGCCGCACCCCGTACGCGCGGCGCGCGGCGATGTCGTACCCGACGCACAGCAGGCCGAAGAACGCGATGAAGTACATGCCGGACCACTTGGTGCCGCACGCGAGACCGAGCATGAGCCCGGCCCCGAATCGCCACCACCGCACGCCCAGCCGGGGGCCGAACTCGGTGACGCCGATACGTCCCTCCGCCCGGACCCGGGCCATCCGCTCGCGGACTTGGTCCCGGTCGACGACCAGGCAACCGAGCGCCGCGACGGTGAACAGGGCGAGGAAGATGTCCAGCATTCCGAGCCGGGACGAGACGAAGGTGACGCCGTCGACGATCAGCAGGACGCCGGCGATCGTGCCGATCAGCGTCGACCGGGTCATCCGCCGGACGATCCGCATCACCAACAGCACGAGGATCGTCCCGGCGAGTGCCGACGCGAACCGCCAGCCCCACGCGTTGTAGCCGAAGAGGGCCTCGCCCATCGCGATCAGCTGCTTGCCGACCGGCGGATGCACCACCAGCCCGTATCCCGGATTGTCCTCGAGCCCGCCACCGGTGAGGACCTGCCATCCCTGCGGCACGTAGTGCTTCTCGTCGAAGACCGGGGTGCCCGCGTCGGTGGGGTAGTTCAGCATCACGAACCGCGTGATGGCGGCGAGCGCGGTGACCACGAGGGTCGCGATCCAGCCGCGTCGGCGGTCGGTGGGGCCGAAGTCCAGTGGCGGGGCCACCGGAGCGGGGCTGACGGTCCGGGGTCCGCCGGACGAGGGCGCGGGGTGCTCGTCCGTCAGCTGCGTCACGTGTCGATCGTAGGCTGTCACCCATGACTGGTCGCCTCGTCCTCGCCGCAACTCCCATGGGGGACATCGGTGACGCCTCCGAACGCCTGCGCACAGCCCTCGGATCCGCCGACGTCGTGGCCGCCGAGGACACCCGGCGCACGAAGGCACTGGCCGCGGCCCTGGGGGTCACGATCACCGGACGTGTCGTCAGCTTCTACGACCAGGTGGAGGTGGCCCGGCTGCCGGTGCTCGTGGCGGACGTCGAGGAGGGCCGCACCGTACTGCTCGTGACCGACGCCGGGATGCCGTCCGTGAGCGACCCCGGCTACCGGTTGGTCGCGGCGTGCGTCGAGAAGGACCTACCGGTGACGTGCCTGCCCGGCCCGTCGGCGGTCACCACGGCGCTCGCTCTGTCCGGGCTGCCGGTGGAGCGGTTCTGCTTCGACGGATTCCCGCCCCGCAAGCAGGGTCAGCGCCGGACGTGGTTCGAAACTCTGAAGACCGAGCCGCGGGCGTGTGTCTTCTTCGAAGCGCCGCACCGGCTGGCCGCGTGTCTTGCGGACGCGGTGGAGGTGCTCGGAGGCACCCGTAGGGCGGCGGTGTGCCGGGAATTGACGAAGACGTACGAGGAAGTGCGCCGCGGGACACTGGCCGAGCTCGCCGAGTGGGCCGTGGACGGCGCACGCGGTGAGATCACCGTCGTTCTCGAGGGTGCGCAGATGGTCGCAGCGGATCCGGAGGATCTCGTCGCCGAGGTCGAACGGCTCGTGGCGGACGGAGCGCGATTGAAGGACGCGTGCGCGCAGGTGGCCACCGAGGGCGTGTCGAAGCGCGAGCTGTACGAGACCGTACTGGCATCGCGAAGGGACTGACGCGTTCGGAGCGCTGGGAACGCGGTTCCCGCCGACCCCCGTCGAGCGACTACTCCGGGGCGGGTGCTCCGGTCGAAACCGGAGCACCCCCCACCGGGGCAGCGACCGCATCGGCGGGGGCCGCACCCAACAGCAACATCAGGCCCACGGTCGCGGCGATGACCAGACCTGCCCCGACAGCCGGCGGTGTCTTCGCCGTCAGTCTGGTCGCCATCGCGATCATCCGAGTTCCTCCTCCGTTGGACGCTGCACCCGGCAGGGGATACCCCTCGTGGATTTCTCCAACCCCCACCGGTTGCAGCACCGCTGGCGCAGGGCCTTTGTGCGTCGACGTCGACTTTGCCCCATTCGGCGGAACGGACGAACTGGATGGTTCGCAAGACGAGCTATCATCCCTGTTCGCGGGCGGTGAGGAATTATTCCGCAGCGGAATCCGCGGGGGCTGCCGAGCGCGGAAACGGGCCCGAACCGGGGGGAACGCCCGGCCGGCGACAGGGAAGGAACGACCAGCGCGATGACAGCGGACAGCGAGGCCCCGCGGGACGCGGAACGGTCCGGCGCGGAGGCGCGGTTGATGTTCGCCGACCAGCTGCGGCTGCTGTTCGCGACCGCCGGCGGTCCCCCGCTGAAGAAGGTCGCCGCCGAGGCCGCGACACTCGGTCGCTCGGTCGGCGGGGAGAAGCCCGCCTCGGTCCAGCGCATCAGCGACTGGCGGTCGGGCAAGCGGATGCCGGCCACGTTCGAGTCGGTCCGCCCGGTGCTGGCGGTCCTCATCCGGATGGCTCGCGCGCTCCACGAGGGTCCGCCACCCACCGACGGACTCTTCTCGATGCGCCAGTGGGAGGCGTGGTGGCGCAAGGCCAGCTCCGTCCCCACGACGAAGGCGGCGGCCGCGGCAGCCGGGGAGCCGGCGCCGGCGACGTTGCCGGCCGGGGTGCGGCCCTATCGCGGCCTGGCGCCGTACCGGGAGAAGGACGAGCGGCTGTTCTTCGGGCGCACCCAGAGCGTCGACGGACTCGTCGCCGCGGTCGAGGCGGCTCAGGGCAAGGGCATCGTGATCGTCACCGGCGCGTCGGGCGTCGGCAAGTCGTCGCTGGTCCAGGCCGGGTTGATTCCGCAGCTGAAGGCCCTCGACCAGGACGGCGATCGCAGCGCCTACGCGGCGGTGGTCTTCGCGCCGGGTGCGCACCCCCTGACGTCGCTGCGGTCCGCAGTGCCCGAGCTGACGGAGGACGTCCCGAGCGCCGACCAGCTCCACGACGCCTTGGGCCGCGCGGCGGAACGGCTCGGCGCCCACCACCTGCTGATCGTGGTCGACCAGATCGAGGAACTGTTCTCGCAGTGTTCCGACGCCGACGAGCGGGCGGCCTTCCTGACGGTGCTCGACCTGGCCGCGACGGCACCGGTCGGCGGCGGGGCGACCGATACGACGTCGGTCGTCGCGACGATGCGATCGGACTTCTATCCGCAGGCGCTCACCCATCCGGTGCTCGCGCGGGCGCTCGAACAGCGCAGCAAGACGGTCTCGCCCCTCCTGCGGGAGGACGTCGTCGAGGTGATCACGAAACCGGCCCGCATGATCGGGCTCAAGCTCGAGCCGGGCCTGGTCGACCTCATCCTCAACGATCTCGGCGTACTCAACGCGGCGTCGCCCGACCCCTCCGAGAGCAGCGACACCGTGCTGCCGCTGGTCTCGCACCTGCTCGACACGATGTGGGAGCGGCGCCGCGGAGGACAGCTCACCATCGCGAACTACCGCGCCACCGGCGGGGTGCGGGGGTCCATCGCGGCCGCCGCCGAGCGTGCGTGGGAGCAACTCGACGAACGCGGCCGGGTGCTCGCGCGGGCGATGTTCGTGCATCTGGTCTACGTCACCAGCACCGGCACCGACGTGAAGATCCGTCGCACGATCCCTCAGCTGCTGGCACTCGAGGGCGACGACACCGGAGCGGGACGCCGCGTGGTGGACCACTTCGTCAACGCCCGGGTGCTGGTGGCCGACGGCGACGCGGTCGAGCTGATCCACGACGCGGTGATCTACACGTGGCCGCGGCTCCGGACCTGGATCCAGGAGGACCGTTCCTACTCCGCGCTGCGCCAACAGATCGAGACGGACGCCGTGCACTGGGAGGACTCGGACCGCAACAGCAGCCTGCTCTACCACCGCGGTCGGCTCGACCTGCTGACCGAGCACGCGCAGACCCGAGCCGATCACGGAACTCCGACGGGGGAGAGCGCTGTCGAGGCGGTGGCGGCGTCGCTGACCCCCGCGGCCGCGGATTTCCTGGAGGCGTCGGTGGGGCAGGTGCGGCGGCAGACGTGGCGCAAACGCACCGTCATGACCGCGCTGGCGCTGTCGACCGTCGTCGCCGTCGCGATGGGCGCGATGGCGCTGGCCGCGAAGTCGCGCGCCGAGGACGAGCGGAGCGCCGCGCAGTTCCAGCAGGTGGTCGCCCTCGCCGACGCACTGCGGGAGAGCGACCCTACCACGTCGGCGCAGTTGTCGTTGGCCGCGTGGCGGATGCGCCCGGGCAGCGACGACGCGTTCTCCCGGCTGGTCGCCACCGAGACCACGCCGATCTCACGCAGCCTCACCGGCCACACCGGTCCGGTGTACGGCGTCGCGTTCTCCGCCGACGGACGGACCCTCGCGACCGCGAGCGACGACCGTTCCGTGCGGCTGTGGGATCTCGCCGACGGTTCCGTTCCGGTACAGATCGGGCAGGAGCTGACCGGACCGGACCAGTACATGGCGTCGGTCTCGTTCAGCCCCGACGGGCATCTCCTCGCGGCCGGTGGCGGCGACGGCACGATGTGGATCTGGGACATCGGTGACCGGTCCGCGCCGCGAGCACTGATGTCGGGGCAGCGGAACGCGCCCGGTGCGGTGCACAACGTCCGGTTCAGCCCGGACGGCCGGTTGCTGGCGGTGCCGCACGACGACGGCACGGTCACGCTGTTCGACACCACGAAGCCGGATTCGGGAGAGTTCCCCGCGTTCACGCTGCGGGCACACTCCGGTGCGGTGCGCACGGTGTCGTTCCGCGGCGGCACCGTGATGGCGACGTCGAGTGACGACCGCACCGTGCGGGTGTGGGACGTCGCCGACCCCGCCCGCCCCATCCAGGTGGGGCGGGATCTGACGGGCTTCGACGACGTCGCGCACTCGGTGTCGTTCAGCCCCGACGGCACGACGCTCGCGGCGAGTAGCGACGACGGCATGATCCGCGTCTTCGACGCCACGAATCTCGCGGACATCCGTCAGGTCGGCGCCCCGGTGCAGGCCCATACGGGCGGCATCTGGACCGTCGCGTTCGCCGCCGACGGGTCGACGTTGGCGAGTGCGTCGTGGGACGGCACCGCGAAGCTGTGGTCGGTCGATCCGGGGACCCGCGCGGTGCACGAACTGCGGCCCGCGCTCAGCGGCAACGGCGGCGGTGTCCCCGCGCTCGCGCTCTCGCCCGACGGCACGACGATCGTCACGGGTGGCCAGGATTCGATCGTGCGGATGTGGACACTGCCGGCGGGAACGGTGCCGGTGTCGGACGCGTCGATGACCTTGCCGTCGATCAACAGCGACGGCTCCCGGGTGGTGACCGCCGGATACGACTCGCAGGTGCGGTTGTGGAAGGTGTCGGCTGCCGGGGAGATGGACCGCGCCGGCACGATCGAGTTGCCGCGACCGCTCGGCGGCGGCAACGTGGTCGAGCTGTCGCCGGACGGCAAGGTGCTGGCGACGACCCAGACGTCGGGCGGCCACGTCCAGTTGTGGGACGTCGCCGATCCGGAGCACCCGGCGGCGCTGGGGGCACCGATCACGACGGCGACGCGGTTCACGTGGGAGATGGCGTTCAGCCCGGACGGCCGGACACTGGCGATCGGCGACGACGACTTCAGCGTCGCGCTGTGGGACGTGCAGGATCCGCGCAACCCGGTGCGGCTGGGGGAGCGTCTCACCGGTCCACGGAACCTGGTGCGGAGCGTCGCGTTCGGGCCCGACGGCGACGTCCTGGTCGCGTCGAGCGCCGACGGCGACATCTACGCATGGGACGTGTCCACGCCGGAGAAGCCCGCATCGCTTCCCGTCCGTGCCGGCGGGCACGACGGTGGCGTCAATGCCGTCTCGTTCGGTCCGGACGGCGACACTCTCGTGACCGCCAGCGACGATCACACGCTGGTGCTGTGGGATCGGGACGACGACGGGGGTTTCACGCCCCGCCCGGTGCCGCTGCGTGGACACACCGGCACGGTGTACAGCGTCGCGTTCGGCGGCGACGGCACCCACGTGGTCAGCGGCAGCGACGACGGTTCGGTGCGGCTGTGGAACGTCGACGGCGCCGGTGAGGCGGAGGAGGTGGGCGGGCCGCTCACCACCATCGGCACCGGACGTTGGCAGGTCGCGTTCCTGCCGCGGACCGACACGGTGATCGCGGGCGGCGGCGACGGTGTGCTGCGGACGTGGCGCCTCGACGAGGATCCGATCACCGCACGGATCTGTTCGTCTACGTCGGAGCTGACACAGGATCGCCCGGCGCATTTCGAGATGCCGGAATCGGGTCGGGGAGCGTGCGGGACGGGCTGAGCGTGACGATGCTCGACGCCTTGTCCAGGCACTCCTGCCATTCGGCGTCGGGGTCGGAGTCGATGGTGATTCCGCCGCCGACGCCGAGCCCGACCCGGCCGGCCGCGTCGAACTCCACGGTCCGGATCGCGACGTTGAGTTCGAGTCCCGCCAGCGGGCTGTGCATTCCGACGGCCCCGCAGTAGACGCCGCGGGGGTCAGGTTCCCACGCGCGGAGCAGAGTCCGGGCCGAGTGTTTGGGGCACCCGGTCACCGAGGCGGGCGGGAACGCGGCGTCGAGCAGATCGGCGGCACTCACCCGGTCCGACACGGCCGCGGTCACCGTCGAGACCAGGTGCCACACGCCGGGCGCGGGCTTCACGCGCAACAGGTCGGTCACCCTGACCGACCCGGCGTCGGCAACGCGGCCCAGGTCGTTGCGGACGAGGTCGACGATCATCACGTTCTCGGCGACGTCCTTCACCGAATTACGCAGCCGCGCAGGGTCTTCGCTCAGCGGAAGCGTGCCCTTGATGGGGCTGGAGGTGACGGTTCCGCCGCGGCGGGACAGGAACAGTTCGGGGGACAGGGAAGCTACCGCGCCCCAATCGCCCTGCACGAAAGCTGCTCGGCCGGGCCGGGTTCGGTCGACTGCGTCGGCGAAGAAGTCGACGGGGCGGCCCGAACTGGTGCCGTGGAAGCGCGCGCACACGCACGCCTGGTAGACGTCGCCGCGGGCGATGGCGTCGAGACAGTCCTCGACGCCGCGGCGGTGGGCGTGACGGTCCGGGGTGGTCCAGTCGATGTGCCAGGGGCCGGGGACGGCGTCGGGTCGGCGCACCGCGTCGACGAGGTCCTCGGGGCACGGCTCGTCGAGGAGGCTCTCGAACCACCAGCAACCCGAGTTGTCCAGCCGCAGCACATGATCGGTCCATCCGCCCGCGGCCTCGGGCAGGATGCCGGATCGGTCGGGGTAGGCGCGGTAGCCGATCCATCCGCCGCCGACGATCGGGTCGCCGGGGGTGGGGTCCGGTCCCGTGCCGCGCGGCGGCAGTGTGAACGCCGATCGTGCGTCGTGCGGAGCGGCCCGAACGCTGGGTGCGATGACGGCGGCGGCGTCGAACCAGTTCCCGATCAGGCCGGCCGGTGGTGCCAGCTCCCGCGAGCGAGCGCGCCGAGCCAGTGCGCGGAACACGTCGGCGGCGCTGCCACCATCTCCGAGTCGCTCCGATCGCATCCGTCCAGCCTTCCATGTGGCTCGGTCTCCGCCGACATCGGACCGCGCCGGCCCCGGCCGGTGAGGCAGCCGATCCGGGGTCCACGCATCGTCACGGCCGCAACGCTCGGCTGCTCGGATCCAGCGAGGCGTCGTCGGCGGCCGACTGTCCCGCGTACCAGCCGCCGGCATCCACCGATCGGCTCCGCGCTGCCCTCGTCGTGGGGAACAGTCGATCGAACTCGGCGTCGACTGCCGCGGACCGTGCCGCCAGTGCGGGCAGCAGGTCCTCGACGGGGACGTGCGACTCGGCGGCGACGTCTGCCGTGGCGCGGTGCCCGGCTTCCTTCAGGCGCTGCCCGATCCGGACCGCGAACCCGAACAGGAACGCCTTCCGGAACGACGTGGTGCGCGCCCCGCGTTTCGCACGCGGGGACGACTCCTGCATCGCCCGGGTGGCCTGGACGAGCAGTGAGGTGAACAGCAGATCCACCTGCTCGAGGTCGACCGGACTGCCGACGACCGTCGCGATGCCGAACCTGTCGAACCACACCGTGCGCACCCGGTTGGCCTCGCCGATGGCGGTGAGCAGGTGCACCTTCTCCTTGACGTACGGATTGTCGAGGTGGATGCGTCGGCTGCGTACGGTGGGGGAGCCCGGAACGGTCGCGTGCAGCAGTGCCGCGCTGATCGCGTACCGCGTCATCAGTTCCTGCGCCTTTGCCGTGAAGGTCTCCGCCTCCTCCACGAACTCGGTGGCCTCCGCCTTGGCCAGCAGTCCTCGGATCTTGTTGAGGACCTTGGGATCGGCGGTTTCGTCGTGGGCCTCCGGCGCGGACTCGACGCGGATCCGCGGCCATCTCGACGGCGGCACACACAGTTCGGTTACGCGGGGCAGCTCGAGCCAGAGCAGGGTCGTCGCCGTCGACTCGTTCTCGCCGAGATGCCACCCAGACGCGTCCAGCGCCGCACCGAACGCGCTGCTGTCGCAGTCGGCCGGGAGACCCGCCGCGAACTCGGCGGCGGCGGATTCCCGCTCCGCGATCTGGTCGAGTTGCGTGACCCAGACGGCCGGCGCTCGATCGGCTGCGCCCGTCGTCCGGTAGTGGTACAGCACCGTGGCGGCGGTGACCGCCGTCGAGTCCGCCCCGAGAGCGCGCCGGGTCACGTGCATGACGTCGGCCGGCTGCCATCCGCGCTCGTAGGCGTCGGTCAGGGCGATCAGTAGGCCGGTGATGGAACGCTCCCGTGGTGGTGGGCACTCGAATTGCCCGAAGTCGTCGAACATGCCGGCGTCGAAGTCCTCGAACTCGTCGTAGTCCTCGGACGTCGAGCCGGTCGGGTTTTCTCGAATGTATGTTCTATTGCTCCCCATGGGCGACAGTGTGCATCAGGGGGCTGACAACTTTCGGGAGCGTCGCTACGCCTCGGTCTCCTCGACGTACCGCGGGAACACGCCCACCGGCTTCGGCAGCGGCGTACCTGCGACGATCCGGTTCGCGAGGTCGACGAAGGCGCGGGCGTCGGGAGCCTGCCCCAGCAGGTCGAGGATCTTCTCGGCCGAGCCCGGCATCACCGGCTGGACCAGGATGCCGACGATGCGGACCACCTCGAGCGTGACGTACAGGACCGTGGCCATGCGGGCCGGGTCGGTCTTGCGCAGCACCCACGGTTCCTGCTGCGAGAAGTACCGGTTCGTCTCGCCCAGCACGTGCCAGATCGCCTCGAGCCCGAGGTGCAGGGCCTGCACGTCGAACTCGGCCCGCACCTTCCCGAGCAGCGCGTCGGCCTGTGCGAGCAGCGCGCGGTCGGCGTCGGTGAGCTCGCCCGGCGTCGGGACCTGCGCGTCGCAGTTCTTCGCGACCATCGACAGCGACCGCTGGGCCAGGTTGCCCAGCTCGTTCGCCAGGTCGGTGTTCATCCGGGTGACGATCGCCTCGTGGCTGTAGCTGCCGTCCTGCCCGTACGAGATCTCGCGCAGCAGGAAGAAGCGGACCGCGTCCAGGCCGTACTGCTCCACCATCGCGAGCGGGTCGACGACGTTGCCGACCGACTTCGACATCTTCTCGCCCTTGTTGAACAGGAAGCCGTGCACGAAGACGCGCTTCGGCAGCTCGATCCCCGCCGACATCAGGAAGGCCGGCCAGTACACGGTGTGGAACCGCGTGATGTCCTTGCCGATGATGTGCAGGTTCGCGGGCCAGTACCGCTCGAACTCCGCGGAATCGGTGTTCGGGAACCCGGCGCCGGTGAGGTAGTTGGTGAGCGCGTCCACCCACACGTACATGACGTGTGCCGGATCGCCGGGCACGGGGACACCCCAGTCGAACGTGGTGCGCGAGATCGACAGGTCCTTGAGCCCGCTCTTGACGAAGCTGAGGATCTCGTTGCGCCGAGTGGCCGGCGCGATGAAGTCCGGGTTCTCCTCATAGTGCGCGAGGAGACGGTCCTGGTACTTCGACAGCCGGAAGGTGTAGTTCGACTCCTCGGTCCACTCCACCGGCGTGCCGGTCTCGGTGGCGATGCGGGTGCCGTCCTCGAGGACCGTCGTCTCCTCCTCGGCGTGGAACGCCTCGTCGCGAACGGAGTACCAGCCGGAGTAGGTGTCGAGGTAGATGTCGCCGGCCGCGACCATCCGCTCCCAGATCGCCTTGCTGGCCTCGAGGTGGTCGGCGTCCGTGGTCCGGATGAACCGGTCGTACGAGATGTTCAGGGCCTTGTCCATGGCCTGGAACACATCGGAGTTGCGGGTTGCCAGGTCGCGGACGTCGACGCCTTCCTTGGCCGCCGTCTGCTGCATCTTCAGGCCGTGCTCGTCGGTGCCGGTCAGGAAGAACACGTCGAATCCGTCGAGGCGCTTGAAGCGCGCGATCGCGTCCGACGAGATGTACTCGTAGGCGTGCCCGATGTGCGGAACGCCGTTGGGGTAGGCGATCGCCGTCGTCAGATAGAACGGCGGACGGTCCGTCGGGGCAGGCATCTGGTTGGGCGAGGAAGGCACAGTCATGGTGCGCCTACTCTATCGACGTGAGCAAAGATCGTCCCGCCCCGGACCTGCCCGAGCCGCTTTTTCCACTCGTCGACGCCCACACGCACCTCGACGCGTGCGGTGCCACGGACGCGGAGAGCACGCGCGCGATCGTCGACCGTGCCGCGTCGGTGGGCGTCGAGCGGATCGTCACGGTGGCCGACGACCTGGCGGCCGCGCAGTTCGCGGTGAACGCCGCCAACTGGGACGAGCGGGTCTTCGCGGCGGTCGCCATCCACCCGACCCGGGCGAACACTCTCGACGACGCCACGAAGGCGGAGATCGAACGGCTGGCGTCGGACCCGCGTGTGGTCGCGGTCGGCGAGACCGGCCTCGACCTGTACTGGCCCGGCAAGCTCGACGGCTGCGCGACGGTGGAGGAGCAGGAGGACGGGTTCCGCTGGCACATCGATCTCGCGAAGCGCCTCGGCAAGCCGCTCATGATTCACAACCGTGAGGCCGACACCGACCTGCTGCGCGTGCTCGACGCCGAGGGCGCGCCCGAGACGGTGATCTTCCACTGCTTCTCGTCCGACAGCGCGATGGCCCGCGCCTGTGTCGACGCCGGCTACGTGCTGAGCTTCTCCGGCACCGTGAGTTTCAAGAACGCGAAAGCCCTGCGTGAGGCGGCGCTGTCGGTCCCGTCCGACCAGTTGCTGGTCGAGACCGACGCCCCGTATCTCACTCCGCACCCGTTCCGGGGCGCGCCGAACCAGTCGTACTGTCTGCCGTACACGCTGCGGGCCCTCGCCGAGGTGCGCGGCGAGGACCCGATCGAGTTGGCGAAGGCGTCGACCGCGACGGCCGAGCGCGTCTACCGCCTGCCGAGTCGCAACTGAGCGCGTCCGGCGCCGACGGAGTGGGCGCTCAGGCCGACGGCGGGTTCTGCCGCGGCTTGATGCGTGCGTTCGGCAACGGCGGCGCCGGCAGTCGCTGCACGGTGCCCTCGTAGCCGTGCACCGCGCCGAAGCGGTCCGACTCGGCCTCCCATTCGGCGCGGAACTGCTCGATCTCCTCGTGGCTGCGGCCGACGAAGTTCCACCACATCACGATCTCCTCGCCGAACGGTTCGCCGCCGAGCAGCACGACGCGGGCGGGTTCGTCGGTGCGGTTGACCAACGTCAGATCCGACGCCCCGGTCCCGACGTAGCCGAGGTCGGCGCGAGCGAGCTCGAGTCCCTCCACACCGATCGCCCCGGCGTCGACCAGGACGCCGTGCTCGAACGTCGGATCGACGTCGAGGCGCACCTCGGCGCGCGGCTCGAGGACGAGTTCCGCGCCGAGTAGGGGGGTGAAGGTGTGCACGGGGGAGGTCGATCCGGCCAGCGAGCCGAGGAAGACCCGAGCACGTCCGCCGTCCAGATCCACTTGCGGCGGCACGTAGTGCTCGAAGTTGCGGGGCGCGTCCCGGGCGACGTCGGGCAGTGCCACCCACAGCTGGACGCCGTGCAGGATCGTCGTCTCCGCCGTCGACACCTCGGAGTGGCAGATGCCGCGGCCGCCGGTCATCAGGTTGACCTCGCCGGGCCGGACCGTCGCGTGCATGCCCAGGCTGTCGCGGTGCTCGATCTCGCCGGTGAACAGCCAGCTCACGGTTTGCAATCCGGTGTGCGGGTGTGGGGCGACGTCCATGCCCCCGGTCTGCGCGACGTCGTCGGGTCCGTAGTGGTCGGCGAAGCACCACGCGCCGATCAGCGAGCGCTGTCGCTGGGGCAGCGTTCGGCGCACGGGCATCGCCCGCGGCCCGCCCAGCGGGACCTCTCGTGAGGTGATGATCTCGGCGAGCGGGCGGCCCGCGGTGCCCGCGCGCGGTCCGTTCTCGCACTCGATCTCGATCGGTTCGGCTTCGACGTTGCTCATGTCCCTACCCTCCCACGGCCCCGTGTGGGTGTGACGCGCGCAACTGGCCGAAATCTTCCGTAATCGATTCGTGATCGACCAGCGCTTTCCTCGATATCTTTGTAGTCGTGTTTGTGCTGATCGAGACCGCGCGGTTGCCACATCACAGCCCCACCGTTACCGTGCTGTGATCGAACCTGTCGTCTGCCCCAGGATTTCTCGTGTCGCCTTTCGCTCGGATCAACACCGCCAGGTCGCCGCTCCTGTACGTCGTGGTCGCCGCACTCTTCGCGACCCTTCTCGTCGGTGGCGGCCTGGTCGTCACCCAGCACAAGACGATCACACTCGACGTCGACGGCGACCAGATCTCGCTGAGCACACTGCGTTCCGAGGTCGGCTCCGTGCTGGACAACGCCGGTTATCCGATCGGTGAGCACGACGTCGTCGCGCCGAGCGTCGATGCGAAGCTCTCCGACGGCGACACCGTGGTCCTGCGCCGCGCTCGCGAGATCGTGCTCACGGTGGACGGCGAGCGCCGCACCGTCTGGTCGACGGCGCTCACGGTGGACGACGCGATGCGCCAGCTGAACTTTGCCGGCGACGCCTACGCGTCCGCATCGCGTGGCCAGCGGATCCCGCTCGACGGCATCGAGTTCGACGTCGTGAACGCGAAGGCGGTACGGATCTCCGACAACGGCGCCCCGCACGCCGACGTCCGCGTGGCGGCACCGACCGTCGGCGCGCTCCTCGACGTCACGAACGTCCCGCTCGAACAGGCCGACACGGTCGTGCCCGCGCCGGAGACGCCGCTGACCGACGGCCTCGAGATCGTCGTGACCCGCAACCGCACCGAGACGCGCACCGAGACCCAGCCGATCCAGGCGCCGGAGAACCGCGTCGACGATCCGGGACTCGAGCAGGGGAAGACCACCGTCGAGAACCCCGGCACACCGGGGGAGCGGACGGTGACGGTGACCGTCACGACCGTGAACGGCGCCGAGACGGACCGCCGGGAACTGTCGTCCGTGGTGGTCCGTGAGCCGGCGCCGGCGGTCGTGCGGGTCGGGACCAAGCCCAAGCCGTCGGCGCCCGCGGTCGCGTCCGGGTCGGTGTGGGACTCGTTGGCGCAGTGCGAGGCGACGGGCAACTGGGCGATCAGCAACGGCAACGGCTTCTACGGCGGGCTCCAGTTCTCGCAGAGCACGTGGGCCGCCTACGGAGGCACGCAGTACGCCCCCACCGCCGACCGGGCGTCGCGTGAGCAGCAGATCGCCGTCGCCGAGAAGGTCCAGGCCGCCCAGGGCTGGGGTGCGTGGCCGTCGTGTTCGAGCAAGTTGGGTCTCCGGTAAGGAATCGCGATGTCGCCACTGTCGAAGATCAACTCGAGCCGTTCGCCGCTGATGTACGGCGTCGTGGCCGCGACCCTCGTGACCCTCACGGTCGGTGGCGGTGTCGCGGTGGCACAACACAAGACGGTGACCGTCGACGTCGACGGTGAGCTGATCACGGTCGGCACGATGTCGTCGAAGGTCGACGGGGCGCTCGCGGCGGCGGGCTACAGCGTGGGCGAACACGACGTCGTGGCCCCCGCGTCGGACTCGGACCTCGACGACGGTGACACGGTGGTGCTGCGTCGCGGTCGCGAGGTCGCGCTCACCGTGGACGGTCGGCAACGCACGGTGTGGACGACGGCGCTCACCGTCGACGAGGCGTTGAACCAGTTCCGACTCGCCGGTGACGTGCACGTCTCGGCGAACCGGTCGCAGCGCCTGCCGCTCGAGGGATCCGATCTGGACGTCCTGAGCCCCCGCACGGTGAAACTGATCGACGGCACGTCCGCCCCGGTGGACGTCCGCCTGGCCGCGCCGACGGTCGGCGATTTCCTCGCCGCCCACGGCACCCCGCTCGAGCAGGCCGACACCGTCGAGCCGGCCGCGGAGACGCCGCTCGCGGACGGGATGGAGGTCGCGGTGACCCGCGGCCGGGTCGAGACCCGTGTACTCACGGAGCCGGTCGCGCCGCCGGAGCAACGGATCGAGGATCCGTCGATGAACATGAGCCGCACCGTCGTGGAGAACCCGGGCACGGCCGGCGTCGCGGACGTCACCTACGAGGTCACCACCGTCAACGGAGTCGAGACCGGACGCAAGCCGGTCGCATCCACCGTCACGGTGCCGGCCCAGCCCAAGGTGGTCCGGGTGGGCGCCAAGCCCGGCACCGAGGTGCCGCCGGTGCAGAACGGTGCGACGTGGGACGCGCTGGCCCAGTGCGAGGCCACGGGCAACTGGGCGATCAACACCGGAAACGGCTTCTACGGCGGCGTGCAGTTCGACCAGAACACGTGGGAGCGCCAGGGCGGCCTGAAGTACGCGCCGCGGGCGGACCTCGCCACCCGGGAGGAGCAGATCGCGATCGCTTCCCGCACGCAGCAGACACAGGGCTGGGGCGCGTGGCCGTCGTGTACCAGCAAGCTGGGCCTGCGCTGACCGGTTCCGCCGTGCGTTAGGTTCTTCAGGTGTCAGACGCCGTGCCGCCCCCCATCCACCCGCGAGGACAGGCCGCCCTCCTGGGCCCCGCCGAGGTCCGTGCGCTCGCCGAAGAGTTCGGGGTGCGCCCCACCAAACAACTCGGCCAGAATTTCGTGCACGATGCCAACACGGTGCGCCGGATCGTCACGGTGGCCGGCGTGGGTCCCGAGGACACCGTCCTCGAGGTCGGCCCGGGGCTCGGTTCGCTCACGCTGGCACTGCTCGACGTCGTCGACCGCGTGGTCGCCGTCGAGATCGACCCCAAGCTGGCCGCCCGCCTGCCCGCGACGGTCGCCGACCGCGCCCCCGAACTCGCGGATCGGCTCACGGTCGTCGGCGCCGACGCGATGCGGGTGATGCCCGACGACGTCCCGGCGGAGCCCACCGCGGTGGTGGCGAATCTGCCCTACAACGTGGCCGTGCCGGTACTGCTGCACCTGTTCGCCGAGTTCCCGAGCCTGCGCACCGCATTGGTGATGGTGCAGGCCGAGGTGGCGGACCGGCTCGCGGCCACCCCGGGCAGCAAGGTGTACGGCGTGCCGAGCGTCAAGGCCAACTTCTTCGGCACGGTCAAGCGCGCCGGCCACGTCGGTCGCGCGGTGTTCTGGCCGGTGCCGCAGGTGGAGTCCGGCCTGGTGCGGATCGACCGGTACGAGCAGGCGCCGTGGCCGATCGACGCCGACCATCGGCGCAAGGTCTTCGCCGTCATCGACGCGGCCTTCGCGCAGCGTCGCAAGACTCTTCGGGCAGCCCTTGCCGGGTGGGCCGGTTCGCCGGTCGAAGCCGAGCGCCGGCTCGTCGCGGCCGGGATCGAACCGTCCACGCGCGGTGAGAAACTCGATGCGGCAGCCTTCGTGCGGCTCGCGAACGTCTCGTAGTTCCAGACGGCCGACGCACCTCCTCGAAACGGCCTCGACCACAATGGTCCGGGTGGTCCGTTCTGTCGGACCTTCGCGACGGTGTCCCCGGCGACGGGGTTGGTGTGAGGAATGTGATGGTGAACAAGGGAATTCGGGCGATCGTGCGACGATCGGGTGCGGTTGTGGTCGTGGCCGCGGCGTTGACCGCGGCGGGATGTGGGACGTCCGTCGACGGTACGGCGACCGCCGCGAGTACTTCCGCGGCCGCGACGTCGTCGTCGTCATCGTCGACGTCATCGACCGCACCACGCGAGGCCGATCTCGGCGGACGGGTCGACATCGACGTCGAGATCGGTGACTGTGTGCGCCTGGGCGGAACGGCGGACGCCGCGACGATCGACGAAGCGGTGTGCGGCAGTGACAAATCCAACTACAAGGTCGTCGGCAAGGCCGCGAAGAACGCGCAGTGCGCGTCGGACGTCGACCAGGTGTACTACGAGACCCGCTGGGGCAACGAGCGTGGTGCGCTGTGCCTCGACATCGACTGGGTGATGGGCGGGTGCATGAGCCTGCCGGACGGTGACGACGACGAACCGCAGCGTGTCGAGTGCGACGACCCGTACGCTCCGGGTATCGAGCGTGCGATCGAGGTCATCGAGGGCGTCGTCGACGTCGAGCAGTGCTCGGAGGGCGGCTACGTCCACGACGAGCGCGAATTCACGGTGTGCACGGAGACGGTGCGTCCGCTGTAGACGTCGCCGAGCAGTCGGCGTCTCCTACTTTCGTAGGAAACGTCTCCTCCTTTCGTACCGAAGGCGGCCTGCGGGGCAGCGGAAACGGGCTGTGGCTCTCTAACTTCGTTGGAGTACAGCCTGTTTCCGCATCCGAAAGGTCTTCCTATGTCGAGTAGCTCGCTTCGTCGCGTCGCCACGGTGGTCGCGATCGCCGGTACCGCGATCCTGGTCTCGCCGGCCCTGTCCTCGGCCGCAACCGGCTCGCTCGGAGGCTCCCTCGGTAGCGCGTCCGGGTCGCTCGGCAGCTCCTCCGAGGAGCCTGCGGGTGGTTTCACGTGTGACGCCCTGTCGACCGAGTCGAATCCCGCCGGCTGGGGTGTGCCGTTCGAGGACGAGAAGGGGCAGGAGGCCGCGTACTCCGCGAGCAACGTCCTCGACGACAACGGTTCGCTCGAGCTGGCCGTGACCGGAACGACGGACCGCACCGCCTGGTACCACGAGGCCGGCAGCGTCGCGCTCGCGGACGTCATCTCGAAGGACATCGGTTTCGCCGAGAAGGCGGCCACGTCCACCGCGTCGTTCCAGATCCGTCTGCTGGGTACCAAGGGAGGCAAGTTCGAGAACGGCTTCACCACACTGGTGTGGGTCGCCGAGCCCGGCGCCGACGTCGCCGAGGGTGCCACCCACGAGGAGATCCAGAAGGGTCTGTGGTGGAGCACCCAGAACATCGACGGCGCGAAGGATCGTGTGCCGACCACGCTGGCGGCGATCTCGGCAGCGAACCCGAACGCGACCGTCGAGCACTACGGGGTGAGCGTCGGCTCGGGCTCGGCCGCGACGTCGACTCTGGTCGACGCCGTGCAGTTCAACGGGTGCACCACCGATTTCGCCAAGAACGATCCCGAACCGGCCGGAGCGGGTTCCCTGGGCAGCCTCGGCAACCTGTTCGGCAGCCTCTTCTCCTAGCGGCCGACGCCGCCCACGCACCAATTCTCCCGCTCAATGGGACCGGGCATTCCGTACGATTCGCGTCCGGCTAACGTCTGCGCGGATGTGTGGCGTGAGTCACACCGGAGCGACTGGAGGGTGCGTGGGCAGCAGGGCGAGGTTCGGCAAGAGCCTGACGACGGTGTTGGTGGTGGGTGCGCTGGCGCTCGCGGGCTGTGCCAGTTCGGACGACGGCGGTGGCGGCGACACCAGCGGTACCCGCACCCCGCCCGCGGTGGGCCTGGTGGGCGACCAGGCTCCGGACCCGACGGGTTCGACGCCGCAGCTCACGTTCAGCGTGCAGGCGCTCGCGGCAGTGCTCGATCCGGCCAGGACCACCGCCCGCGGCGGCAGTGGCGGCGACGAACTGGCCGCGGTCTACGACGTCCTGCTGCGGTACGACGAGGAGACGGGGGAGTTCGTACCGCGTCTCGCGCAGTCCCTGACGTCCGATCAGGAGGGCAACGTCTGGACGCTGAAGCTGCGCCCGGGCGTCACCTTCAGCGACGGAACCCCGCTCGACGCGAACGCGGTCGTCGCGAGCATCAACCGCTACAACGCCAACAAGGGCAACGGCGCTGCCGTGTGGGTCGACGCCGTCGCGTCGACGACGGCCGTCGACGCGCAGACGGTGGAGTTCCGGTTGAACAAGAAGTGGCCGACGTTCCCGTCGATGCTCGCACTCGGCCACGGCATGATCGTCGCGCCCGGTGCGGGCGAGGGCGAAGCCTTCAAGCCGATCGGCGCCGGCCCGTTCGTCCTCGACCGCTACGCGCCCAACGAGGAGCGGGTGCTCACGGCGCGCGCCGACTACTGGAACGGCAAGCCCAAGTCCGACAAGTTGCGCTTCATCGCGTTGAGCGGTTCGCGGGAGAACCTGGAGTCGATGCGCACCAACGGTATCGACATCGGGTTCCTGCGCGGCAACCCGCAGGCGATCTACGACACGATCGACGCCGGTTACCCCGGATCCTTCAGCATCCTCAACAGTGGTGGCGCCGAGCTGGTCAACAACCGTGAGGGCCGACCGGGCGCGGATGTGCGGGTGCGCAGGGCAATTGCGCTCGCGATCGATCCGGAGCTGGTCGGTCAGCGCGGCGACAACGGCCTGGGCCTGCCGGGCAAGGCCATGTTCAACGATCTCTCCCGCTGGGCCACCGACGTCGAGGGCGTGCCGTTCGACCCGGACGCTGCCCGCAAGCTGCTCGACGAGGCGAAGGCCGACGGCTACGACGGCAAGCTGAACTACATCGTGCTGCAGGAGCCGAGTGAACAGGCGATCGGCCTGGCCGTGCAGTCCCTGCTGCAGGCGGTCGGCTTCACGGTGAACATCATCAACGCCAACAACGCCGGCGACATCGTCAAGCAGGTGTACGTGCAGCGCGACTACGACATGGCCCACGCGGGCATCGGTCTGTACGAGGCCATTCCGTACCTGGGCCTCGACACCACGCTGTCTGCGACGTCCACGGCCAACTTCGCGGGCTATTCGAACCCGCAGATGGAGGTGCTGCTCGACAAGCTGCAGGCGGCGGACGGCGACGACCAGATCCGCGGTGTGCTGGCGGAGATCCAGACGCTGTGGAACGAGACCGTCCCGAGCGTCCCGGTGAGCTCGGTGATGATCTACGTCGCCTGGCAGAAGAACGTCGGCGGTGTCGTTCCCACTGCGACGGGAATCATGCTGCTCGACAAGGCCGGTCGCAACTGAGCGTCGACGACGCGGTGACGTGACGAGGGCCCGGTGACGATACGGTCGCCGGGCCCTCGTATTGCGCCTGCTCTAGGCGGACGGGCTGAACCGCCGCAGCCGGAGGCTGTTGCTGACCACGAACACGCTCGAGAACGCCATCGCCGCACCGGCGAGCATTGGGTTCAGCAGACCCGCCGCGGCCAGGGGGATCGCCGCCGCGTTGTAGGCGAACGCCCAGAACAGGTTCCCCTTGATGGTGCGAAGGGTCTTGCGGGACAGCTCGATCGCGTCGGCGGCCGAGCGCAGGTCGCCGCGAACGAGGGTGATGTCGGCGGCTTCGATCGCGACATCGGTGCCCGTGCCCATCGCCAGGCCGAGATCGGCCTGGGCGAGAGCGGCCGCGTCGTTCACACCGTCGCCGACCATCGCGACAACCCTGCCCTCGGCCTGCAGGTTCTTGACGGCGTCGACCTTGTCGCCGGGCAGCACCTCGGCGACGACGGTGTCGATGCCCACCTGCGCCGCCACGGTGCGGGCGACGGTCTCGTTGTCGCCGGTGAGCAGCACCGGGTTCAGGCCCAGTTGCTTGAACCGGCGGACGGCGTCCGCACTGGTGTCCTTGATGGCGTCGGCGACCACGAACACGGCGCGGGCCTGTCCGTCCCAGCCTGCGGCGATCGCGGTGCGGCCCAGCTTCTCGGCCTCCCGCTTCGCGCGGGCGAGGTCGTCGGGCAGGTGCTGCGACCAGTCCGCGAGCAGACTCTCGCGTCCGGCGACCACGGCGTGGCCGTCGACGATGCCCTGCACACCCTTGCCCTCGACGTTGACGAAATCCTCGACGGAGGGCAGGGAACCGACGCCCTCGGCGGCTCCTGCCGCGACCGCCTGCGCGATCGGATGCTCGGACGCGTTCTCGAGCGCGCCCACCAGGCGCAGCGCCTCGTCGCGGTCGACGCCGTCGGTGGTGACGACGTCGATCAGCGTCATCTTGCCCGTGGTGACGGTGCCGGTCTTGTCGAGCACGATGGTGTCGACGCCGCGGGTGGTCTCGAGAACCTCAGGACCCTTGATGAGGACGCCCAGTTGGGCGCCGCGGCCGGTGCCGACCAGCAGCGCGGTGGGGGTTGCCAGACCGAGGGCGCAGGGGCAGGCGATGATGAGCACCGCGACGGCGGCCGTGAACGCCATCTGCAGGGGGTTGCCGGTGCCGATCCAGTAGCCCAGGGCTGCAACGGAGATCGCGATCGCGATCGGGACGAACACGCCGGCGATGCGGTCGGCGAGGCGCTGCACCTCGGCCTTGCCGTTCTGGGCGTCCTCGACCAGCGCGGCCATCTGCGCGAGTTGGGTGTCGCCACCGACACGGCGGGCGCGCACCACGAGCCGTCCGCCCGCGTTCACGGTGGCGCCGACGACGTCGTCGCCGACTCCCACCTCGACGGGCACAGATTCGCCGGTGAGCATGCTCATGTCGACGGCCGAGTTGCCCTCCACGACGACGCCGTCGGTCGCGACCTTCTCGCCGGGCCGGACCACGAAGAGGTCGTCGACGCGCAATTGGTCTGCGGGAATGCGGGATTCGACGCCGTCGCGCAGCACCGAGACTTCCTTGGCGCCCAGTTCGAGCAGAGCACGCAGTGCCGCACCGGCGGTTCGCTTCGACTTGGCCTCGAAGTATCGGCCCGCGAGCACGAACGTGATGACACCGGCCGCGACCTCGAGATAGATGTTCGCGGCGCCGTCCATCCGGTCGACGGTCAGCTCGAACGCGTGCTTCATCCCGGGGGTGCCGGCGGTGCCGAAGAACAGTGCGTACAGCGACCACGCGAAGGCTGCGGTGGTGCCGAGCGAGATGAGGGTGTCCATGGTCGCGGTGCCGTGGCGCAGATTCGTCCAGGCCGCGCGGTGGAAGGGGAGGCCGGCCCACACGATCACCGGGGCGGCGAGGGTGAGCGAGAGCCACTGCCAGTTGTCGAACTGCAGGGCCGGGACCATCGCCATCGCGATCACCGGCACCGACAGGATCGCCGAGACGATCAGACGGGTGCGTAGCGCGGTGAGTTCGCGATCACGCGGATCGTCGGTGGGGCCGGACTCGTCGGCCGAGGGGGGAGTGGGCAGGGTCGCGGTGTAGCCGGCGTTCTGCACCGCGGTGACGAGGTCGTCGGTGCTGACACCCTCGGGGAAGGCGATCTTCGCCTTCTCGGTGGCGTAGTTGACCGTAGCGGTGACGCCCTCGATCTTGTTGAGCTTCTTCTCGACTCGGGCGGCGCACGAGGCGCACGTCATACCGCCGATCGCGAGTTCGATGGTGTCGTTGCGGCCGGTGGTGAGATCGGCGGTAGTCATCAGTGTCCTCCTTCGTGACCGTCGTGAGGTGCGGGTACGGATCCTGTGGTCGATGGCGCGGTCGCCGGTCCGACCGGAACGGTGAACTCGGCGGTGCGGACGGTGCCCCGGTGCTGGAAGTCGAGGAACAGTCGGTAGGTACCGACGCTCGGGGCCTGTGCGTGGAACGTGACGTCCGGGCCGGGCGCGGTGACACCGTCGCCGGGTTCGCCTTCGGGGTGCACGTGCAGGTAGGCCAGGTCGCCGGTGCGCAGCGCGACCAGGTGGCCGTATGCGCCCAGGTAGGGATCGAGATCAGTGACGGGCGCACCGTCGCGGGCGACCGTGAGCGTCAGCGGTCCGCCTGCGGTGCCGAGGTCGCCGTCGAGGGTGACGGTGTAGCCGTCGACCGTCGCCGTGCGCGACGGGGTCGGCAGTGCCGCCGGCTGCAGATCGCCGCCGACGTCGACGTTCCGGCCCAGGGTGAGTTGGCGGGGAGCGCCGCTCGCCTGGAAGTCGGCGAACACGCGATACGTGCCGCCCGTGGGCCAGGTCCAGTCGATCGACCATGTGCCGTCGGGCCCGAGCGTGGGGTGGACGTGTCGGAACTGGCTGGTGTCCGAGCGGACGACGATGAGGTGCAGCTGCTTCTCGTGCAGGTCGTCGTACTCGCGCACCGGCGCTCCGTCCGCGTCCAGGATGCGGAAGCTCAGGGTGCCGGCCTGGCCGGCGCGGGTCGGCGAGGTGACCTCGCCGAGGGTGTAGCCGTCCTGCGAGACCTGTAACCCGGCGGGGGCACTCGAGGCGGGCTCGGGGTCCGCGGCCGCGTGGCTGTCGGAGTGTGTGCTCGTCATGTCGATCGGACTTCCCGTGACGGCGCCCACGCCGAGGGCCGCGGCGAAGACGACCGCGAGCCCCCCGGCGTAGGCGATGAGCGTGGTGGACGTACGCATCGGATTCCTCAGATCGGCTGGGCGGTGTAGCCCGCCTCCTCGACCGCGGCGGTGACCGCGTCGACGGGGAGGGGTGCCGCGGATGTGACGGTGAGGCGGCCGGACTTCAGATCGACCGCGACGTCGGAGACGCCGCCGATCGCGCCGACCTCTTCCTTGACCGAGGAGACGCAGTGTCCGCAGGTCATTCCGGTGACGGTGTATTCGGCGGTGCTCATGTCGGACTCCTTGCTTCGGTACCACTACCCGGTGTGGGTACTTCGTTCTGACATCTCGAAGGTACCCCTGGGGGGTATCGACTTGCAAGGGATTCGAAGAGATCCGCGTCACTGCGACGAAGTGTGACGAGGGTCCCCGGGCGCATCCGGGCTGCGTGTGGTTGACTGGTCCTCGGTCGTAGTTTTTGTGTTTGTGTTAGTCCACGCTCGCAAATCCTGAAGTTGCGGGCGGACGGGTTCTCTCTCCGAGAATCGACGAAGCCGCCGTGTGACACCGGCCCGGGAACCCCTGACCTGGAGTTTCCCGAGTTTGCACTTCGTAAGAGAGAGAAAGAAACATGGCAGAAGGCACCGTGAAGTGGTTCAACGCTGAAAAGGGCTTCGGCTTCATCGCGCCCGACGACGGCAGCGCCGACGTCTTCGTCCACTACTCGGCCATCCAGACCAACGGCTTCCGCACCCTCGAGGAGAACCAGCGCGTTCGCTTCGAGATCGGTCAGGGCAACAAGGGCCCGCAGGCCACCGACGTCACCGCGGTCTGATTCCGCTCCCGGTCTGACCGGGATCTGACGTGCACGGGGCCCCATCCGCGAGGATGGGGCCCCGTTTCGGCGTTTCACGGCCGGATTCGTGGCACCGGTCGCCGGTTCGGAAGTAGGGTTCGGCAACCGCTCAGGTGACCGAAGGGACGACGGTGGCTGCCTACGAACTGCGCGCACTCGCGGACCGTGCCGAGATCGGCGACGTGCTGCTCCGCTACTTCCGGGGCGTCGATCGCCGCGACTGGAACCTGGTGCGTGGCTGCTTCTTCGAGGATGCGCACAACGACTACGCGCCGTTCTACCAGGGCGGGCTGGACGACTTCATGCAGTTTCTCGCGGACCCGGGCGGGTTCGGCCTGTTCGATCGCACGTTCCATTTCACGGGGAATCAGCTGATCGAGCTGGACGGTGACACCGCCGACGCCGAAACCTACGCGATGGCGCAGCACACCAGTGCGGCCGACGCGGGCCACGCCACCCGCAACTTCCTGGTCGTGTGGTTGCGCTACCTCGACCGGTTCGAGCGCCGCGACGGCCGGTGGGCCATCGCGGATCGCCGGATCGAGGTCGACTGGATCCGTAACGATGTCGGCGGCGGTTGGATGGACGTGCCCGGTCAGGCGCCGCGGTAACGCTCGGCGACCAGCGCGTGGTGCGCGGCGCGGCGTCGGCACTCGTCACGTAGTTCCGGGGGATCGAGCACCGTGAAGTCGACGTCGAACGCGCTCAGCCAGCGGGCGATCGACGACGGCGATTCGCCCGCCAGGGCAATCACGCACCGACCGTCCGGCGCGTCTTCGAGCGTGCCCCACGCGGCGTCCACCATCGGCGCGATGTCCCCGATCGGAGCGTGCAGCAGCACTCGGGCGCGCACACGCGTCACCGCTCGGCCGATGCCGCGCGCGACGAACTCCGCGGCCCCGCCGGGCGGGAGTGCGCGAGGGGTGAAGCGCGGTCCGGTGGGAATCCTCGGATCCATGCGGTCGACGCGGAACGACCGCCAGTCCTCCCTCGACAGGTCCCACGCCATCAAATACCACCGAGATCCGGAGCGGACCAGGCGATACGGCTCCACCTCTCGGCGGCTCTCGCCGCCGTCGTGCGTCCGGTAGTCGAAGCGGAGACGCTCGTGGCCGTGGCACACCGATGCGATCGCGGACAGCACCGCGGCGTCCACCGCGCTGGGCGCGGGTTCGCGCTGCACGACGTCCACCTGCAGTGCCTCGAGTCGGTGTCGCAGCCGTGACGGCATCACCTGCCGCAACTTGGTGAGTGCGCGTACCGACGACTCGCCGATGCCCACGACCGAGCCCGTCGCGCCGGACTGCAGCCCGAGCGCGACGGCGAGCACCTCGTCGTCGTCGAGCAGCAGCGGCGGCATCTCCACGCCCGCGCCGAGCCGGTACCCGCCCCCCACTCCGACGGTCGCGTCGACGGGGTAGCCGAGGCCGCGCAGCTTGTCGACGTCGCGTCGCACGGTCCGTGGGGTGATGTCCAGGCGCTCGGCCAGTTCCACGCCCGACCAGTCCCGTCGGGTCTGGAGCAGGGAGAGCAGCCGGAGCAGCCGTGCCGAGGTTTCCCGCATGCGTCGAAGTATCCCGGAGATTGCGGACGCCAGGTGTCCGCAATTGCTCCTAGCTTTCGTGGTCGGACGAAACGAATCACGAAAGCGGGAGGCGGAAGCGATGCACGCGATGATCCGGACGGTGGGTCTGACCAAACGATTCACGCAGGGCAAGAACACGGTGCAGGCGGTCGTGGACGTCGATCTCGACGTCGCCGAGGGCGAGCTGGTGGCGCTGCTCGGACCCAACGGTGCGGGCAAGTCGACGACGCTGCGCATGCTGACGACACTGCTGGAGCCCACCGCGGGTCGCGCCGAGGTCGCCGGCTTCGACGTCACCGCGGATCGCGACGAGGTGCGGCGCCGGATCGGCTACGTCGGCCAGGGGAGCGGGGCCGGGCACAATCAGCGCGTCCGGGACGAGCTGGTGACGCAGGGACGCTGTTACGGCATGACGAGGCAGGCGTCGGACGCACGCGCGAACGAACTGCTCGCGGCCCTCGATCTCGACGACCTCGCCACCCGCAAGGTCAGCACGCTCTCCGGTGGACAGCGCCGACGTCTCGACATCGCGCTCGGACTGGTGCACCGGCCGCCGCTGCTGTTCCTCGACGAGCCGACCACCGGAATGGACCCGCAGAGCCGGGCCAACCTGTGGGATCACATCCTGCGCCTGCGGGAGTCGATGGGCACCACGATCGTGCTCACGACGCACTACCTCGAAGAGGCCGACGCGATGGCCGAACGCGTGATCGTCATCGATCGCGGCACGGTGATCGCCGACGACACCGCGTCCGCACTCAAGGCGGATCTCGCGGGCGACCTGTTGACGGTGGGCTTCGACGACGCCGTCGCGGCCGCCGAGGCGGCCCGGCTGGCCGGGGAGCTCGTCACGGTCCGCGACGTCACGGTGGTCGGGACATCGGTGCGGATTCGTACGAGCGAGGGCGACGCGACGCTGCCGGAGCTGCTCCGGAGAAGCGAACTTTCCGGCCTGCGTGTCACGACCGCCGACATCACGCGGCCGACCCTCGACGACGTCTTCCTGGGCCTGACCGGACGCAGCCTGCGAGAAACGGCCGCCGCATGAACGTCTTCCCTTCCACACCTCTCGCCTTCCACACTCCAGGAGACCTCTCATGACCGGAATCGTGCGCGACAGTGGCATCGTGATGGCCCGCGAACTGCGACCCACACTGCGTGACCCGGTGAGCGTCGTGTTCAGCCTCGCTCAGCCGTTGATCCTGCTGGCGCTGTTCGGCCCACTCCTGAAGAACGTCCCGGGCATGGGCGAGGGCGTGTGGAACTGGTTCATCCCCGGTGTGCTGGTGATGATCGCGATCTTCGGGACGTCGATGACGGGCTCGAACCTGCTGATGGAGATGCAGCAGGGCTCGCACGAACGGATGCTGGTGACGCCTCTGCACCGCTCGGCGCTGCTGATCGGCCGGGCGGCGAAGGAAATGGTTCCGCTTGCCGCGCAGGCGGTCCTGATCATCCTGGTGGCGTTGCCACTGGGTCTCGACGTCGATCCACTCGGCGCGGTCGTGGGCATCGCGGTGCTCGGCGTGTTCGGGGTGGGCTTGGGCGCACTGTCGTACGCGCTGGCGCTCGCCGTGCGGGATCAGGACTGGATGTTCTGGGTGGTGCAGCAGACGCTGATGTTCCCGATGCTCATCCTGTCGGGCACGATGCTCCCCCTCGACGACGCCCCGAGCTGGATGCGCGCTCTGGTCGCGATCAATCCGCTCGGGTACGTCGTCGACGCCGAGCGCGCGCTGTTCGCGGGCGATCTCGCGTCCGGGCCGGTGCTGTCGGGCGTGATCGCAGCCGCCACCGTGGCGGCCGTGGGCCTCGGTGTGGGCGTGCGGTCCGTCCGCTAGCCGGAAGTGCCGCCTGAGGTGCGTTTTCGTCACCTCGGGCGCACCGCCTATTGTTGGAACCTGTGCTTTCCGTCGTTCCTCGCCCCGTCACCGTCCGGGCGCCGTCCAAGGTCAACCTGCACCTGTCGGTAGGTGACCTGAGGGAGGACGGCTACCACGAGCTGCGCACCGTCTTCCAGGCGCTGTCCCTCGCGGACGACGTGTCCGTGATCGCGTCGGACGCGCTGTCGGTCCGTGTGCGCGGTGAGGGCGCCGAGTCGGTGCCCACCGACCACACCAACCTCGTCTGGAAGGCCGCCGAGATGCTGGCCGCCGAGGCGGGGATCGCGCCCGACGTGGAGATCTCGATCGTCAAGGGCATCCCGGTGGCGGGCGGAATGGCCGGCGGCAGCGCCGACGCGGCGGCCGCGCTGGTCGCGCTCAACGAACTGTGGCGGCTCGGGCTCGATCGGGACGCCCTTTCCGTGTTCGCCGCCCGCCTCGGCAGTGACGTCCCGTTCTCCCTGCACGGCGGCACCGCCGTCGGCACCGGGCGCGGCGAGAAGCTGCTGCCGGTGCTCTCCCGCGATTCGTTCCACTGGGTGCTCGCCCTCGCCAAGGGTGGACTGTCGACGCCGACGGTGTTCCGTGAACTCGATCGACTTCGCGTGGAGGGTGACCCGCCGCGGGTCGGCGACGTCGACGATCTCATGCACGCGCTCGCGTCCGGTGACGCGGAGGCGCTGGCTCCGCTGCTCGGCAACGACCTGCAGGCGGCGGCGCTGTCGCTGGCCCCCGACCTGCGGCGCACGCTGCGCGCCGGCGTGACGGCCGGTGCGCTCGCGGGCATCGTGTCCGGCTCCGGTCCCACGTGCGCGTTCCTGTGTGCGGATGCCGACGCCGCGGTCGCGGTGGGGGCGGAACTCTCGGGTGCGGGAGTGTGCCGCACCGTGCGTGTCGCGAGCGGGCCGGTGCCCGGCGCACGCGTGATCGACTCCGAGCCGGAAGGCAGCCTCTGATGGCGAATTTGATCAATCTCGAACAGGTTTCGAAGTCCTTCGGCATCAAGCCGCTGCTCGACTCCGTCTCGCTCGGTGTGCAGGAGGGTGAGCGGATCGGTGTCGTCGGCCTCAACGGCGGCGGCAAGACGACGATGCTCGAGGTCCTCGCGGGCCTCGAGGAGCCGGACTCGGGCCGGGTGAGCCGGGTCGGCGGACTGCGCATGGCGGTCGTCACCCAGCGCGGTGTGCTCCCGTCCGGATCGACGGTCGGTGACGTCGTCCTGGGCCCGCTCGGTGTCGCGGACCACGAGTGGGCCGGTGACGCCCGTATCCGTGGCATCCTCGCCGGTATCGGCATCGACAACCTCGGGCTCGACGCGTCGGTCGACGGGCTGTCCGGCGGTGAGCGGCGTCGCGTCGCCCTGGCCGCGGCGCTCGTGCAGGAACTCGATCTGCTGGTGCTCGACGAGCCCACCAACCATCTCGACGTCGAGGGTGTGCAGTGGCTCGCCGAGCATCTGGTGTCGCGGCGCTCCGCGCTCGTGGTCGTCACGCACGACCGTTGGTTCCTCGACACCGTCGCCACCCGCACGTGGGAGGTGGTGGGCGGCAAGGTCGAGAGCTACGAGGGCGGCTACAACGACTGGATCTTCGCCCGCGCCGAACGTGCCCGGCAGGCCGACGCCGCGGAGGAGCGGCGCCAGAATCTCGCGCGCAAGGAACTGGCGTGGCTGCGCCGCGGACCGCAGGCTCGCACCTCCAAGCCGAAGTACCGGGTGGAGGCGGCCGAGGCGCTCATCGCCGATGTGCCCGCCCCGCGTGACAGCATCGCGCTGGCGTCGTTCGCGAAGCGGCGGCTGGGCCGGGTGGTCATCGAACTCGAGGATGCCACGCTCACGACGCCGGACGGCCGCGAACTGGTGCACGACCTCACGTGGCGGCTGGCGCCCGGCGAGCGCGTCGGCCTGGTCGGTGTCAACGGCTCCGGCAAGACGACGCTGCTGCGCACTCTCGCAGGCGAGCTGGAACCGGCCTCGGGCAAGCGGATCCAGGGCCAGACCGTCAAGATCGGCTGGCTCCGACAGGAACTCGACGACCTGCCCACCGACATGCGGGTGCTCGACGCGGTCAAGGACGTCGCGGAGCGGATCACACTGGGGGACAAGGAGATCTCCGCCGGTCAGCTCGCCGAGCGCCTCGGCTTCGCCCCGGCCCGCCAGCGCACGCCGGTCGGCGACCTGTCCGGTGGTGAGCGCCGCCGCCTGCAGCTCACCCGTGTGTTGATGGCCGAGCCCAACGTGCTGCTGCTCGACGAGCCCACCAACGACCTCGACATCGACACCCTGCAGCAGCTCGAGGACCTGCTCGACGGCTGGGCGGGCACGATGGTCGTCATCTCCCACGACCGCTACCTCATCGAGCGGATCTGCGACACCACGTGGGCGCTGTTCGGCGACGGCAAGCTCACCAACCTGCCCGGTGGCATCGAGGAGTACCTGCGCCGACGCGCGATCCTGGCCCAGAAGCCGGAGAACGTAGCGCAGTCGGTGGCGTCGACGGCCGGAGCGGCCGCTCCGAAGGTGGCGCGCGACGGCGCGGCCGACCGCGCCGCCCGCAAGGAACTGTCCCGGCTCGAGCGTGCGGTCGCGAAACTCGACGAGCGCGAGGCGAAGCTGCACGCCCAGCTCGCGGAGGCCGCGACCGATCCGGCCAGGTTGATGACCCTCGACGCCGAGCTCAAGCAGGTGGTGGCCGAGAAGGAAGCGGCCGAGGAGCAGTGGATGGAGCTCGCGTCCGAACTCGACTGAGGCGGGGCGGTATCGCTGCCGGGCAACGATAATCGCACTACACACCTCATTCGGGCGCGCGGGCGGATAGCCTGCAGTTGTCACCGTACGCGCGGGTGGAGGGCGGGCATCGTGGATCTGGAGGCGATAGCCGAGATCAGTCGGCTCAAGTACCGGTACGTGCGCGCTCTCGACACCAAGTCGTGGGCGGACTTCGCGGAGACACTCATGCCGGACGTCACCGCCACGTACGCGGAGCATCTGCGGTTCGACTCGCGCGACGCGTTCGTCTCCTTCCTGCAGGACACGCTCGGCCCGCACGTGATCACCGAACACCACTGCGGGCATCCCGAGATCGACGTCCACGGCGACACCGCGACGGGAATCTGGTACCTGTCCGACACCGTCGTGGTGCCGGGCGATCAGATGGTGATGCACGGCGCCGCCTTCTATCAGGACCGCTACACCAGGGACTCGGCGGGACGGTGGAAGATCGCCGCCACGACGTACGAGCGCACCTACGAATCGGTGTACTCGCTGGTCGACGTGCCCAGTTTCCGTCTCACCTCCAACCGCTGGGCCCTCATCGGGTCGCCGCAGCCGGGGGTGTCCGGGGTGGCGCCGTGACCGCATTCCCGCCCGCCGGTGCCCTGCCCTACCTGACGGTACGCGGGGCGCGGGAGGCGCTCGAGTGGTATCGGAAGGCTTTCGGGGCTGAGGTCGTGGGCGAGCCGATCGTGATGGACGACGGGCGGATCGGACATGCCGAGCTGCGCCTGCCTACCGGGTTGATCTACCTCGCGGAGGAGTTCCCGGAGATGGGGCTGACGGCCCCCGAGTCGGGTGCCACCTCGGTGAGTCTGATGCTCCCGGTCGACGACACCGATGCGGTGCTCGAACGTGCCCACGACGCGGGCGGCACCGTCGAGCGCTGGATCTCCGAGAACTACGGTCGGCGCAACGCGACGCTGATCGACCCCTTCGGGCATCGCTGGATGCTCTCGGGCCCGGCGAAGGGCGACTCCGCTCGATAGGGTCGGTCGGTGGCCGTTCCGTCTCCCGCCGACTTCCCCGACACCCGCAGCTGGATCCGCGCCATTCCGGGCGCGGCGACGTCACCGCCGCCGAGCGGTCTGCCGATGCCCGGCGACCCGAACCTGCCCGCCGACCCGGTCGCGCTGTTCGTGTCGTGGCTGGGGGAGGCGGTCGCTGCGGGCGTCGCGGAGCCGCACGTCGCGACGCTGTCGACGGTCGATCCGGCGGGCGATCCGGACGCCCGGACGCTGTTGCTCAAGGACGTCACCGAGCGGGGATGGTGGTTCTCGAGCGACCGGCGGTCGCCGAAGGCCCGTCAGCTCGGCGCGCATCCCGCCGCGGCACTGACCTTCTACTGGCGCGAACAGGGCCGTCAGGTGCGGGTCTGCGGTCGAGTCGAGCGGGGCGACGCCGACGTGACCGCCCGCGACTTCCGCGAGCGGTCGATCACGGCGCGGGCGGTGGCCGCGGCGAGTCGGCAGAGCGAGATCCTCGCCGACGCCGCAGAGTACGACGCTGCCGTCCGGGCCGCGGAATCCGAGATGGAGGCCGACCGATCGTTCGTTTCGGCAACCTGGCAGGCTTGGTGTCTGGTTCCGGCGACAGTCGAGTTCTGGCACGCAGACCCGGGCCGACGGCACCTGCGTGTCCGCTACCGACGCCTCCGTCCCCCGGAGGGGTCGGGTTGGCGCTCCGACGCGTTGTGGCCGTGAACAGTTCGACAGAAAGGGAGATGTGATGGCCTCGTTCATCCAGACCCAGGTGCACGGAAACGTCGCGGAGATCGTGCTCGATCGACCGAGGGCGCTCAACGCCTTGGACGGCAGCATGATTCGCGACATGTACGCCGCGCTGACCAAGTGGCGCGACGACGACGCGATCACGGCGGTGCTGGTGACCAGCGCGTCGGAACGCGCCTTCTGCGCGGGCGGCGACATCAAGTCCGTCCGCCAGTCCGCCCTCGACCGCGACCACAACGCGGTCCATGCGTTCTTCGCTGCCGAGTACAAGCTCAACGCGCTCATCGCGAACTACCCCAAGCCGTACGTGGCGCTCATCGACGGCCACGCGATGGGCGGCGGTCTCGGCATCTCGGTGCACGGGTCGGTGCGGGTGGTCACGGAGAAGGCCGGCCTGGCGATGCCGGAGACGGCCATCGGCTTCTTCCCCGACATCGGTGCCAGCTACTTCCTGCCGCGGCTCACCGGTGCGACGGGGATGTACCTGGGGCTGACCGGGGCCCGCGCGTCGGCTGCCGATGCCGTCTTCGCCGGCCTGGCGACTCACTTCGTGCCGAGCGACGAGCTCGGGGCGCTCGCCGACGCCATCCGGGCGATGAGCGGCACGGATCTGGACGCGGTGCTGGCGAAGCACACCACCGACGCGCCGGCGTCCCAGCTGAAGGATCAGGCGGGCGAGATCGACCGAGTGTTCGGCTCCGGCACCATCACCGACATGGTGGCGCGCCTGACCGGCGACGACGAGTGGACCAAGCAGACCCGTGAGGCTCTCACCACGCTGGCTCCCAGCAGCCTGTGGATCACCGCGGAGCTGGTGCGCCGGGGTGCGGACCTGACTCTCGAGCAGTGCCTCGACCTCGAGCTGGTGCTCGGCGCCGAGGTGACCCGCAACGCCGACTTCATCGAGGGCGTGCGGGCGGTCCTGGTCGACAAGGATCGCAATCCGTCGTGGAATCCGCCGTCGATCGACGACATCGACGCCGAGGCGATCGAGGCGCTGTTCACCGAGATCACGGCCGAGCCGGCGCAGTAGTCTCCGTCAGTCGGTTCTCGGCAGGTCGAGCCGCAGCCGGGCACCGCCGAGCGGACTGTCGGTCAGTTCGGCGGTGCCGCCGTGCAGTGCGGCCTGTTGGGCGACGAGTGCGAGCCCGAGCCCGGACCCGACGGGGTGGGCGGACGCTCCGCGCGCGAAGCGCTCGAACACCGCCGTCCGCTCGTCTTCCCGGACGCCGACGCCGTTGTCGTCGACGGTGATCGTGATCGCGTGGGCAGTCGCGGCGACGGTGATCTCGATGCGATCGGCGCGGCCGTGCCGGATGGCGTTCGTGACGGCGTTGTCGAGGACGGATCGTAGTCCGGACGGGAGGCCGCGCATCGGGGACGACGATGCCGGTGCCGTCAGCCGGACGTCCACGTCGGGCAGGCGCCGGGACGATTCCTGGACACAGCGGTCCGCCAGTTCCACCAGATCGACGTCCTCGTGATCGGCGGGATCGGAGAGTTCACCCACCGCGAGGCTTTCGAGATCGGTGAGTGTCGACTCGATCTGCCGTTCGGTGGAGCGCAGTTCGCGCAGGATCTCGGCGCGTTGGGTCTCGGTGAGCGGCATCGTCGCGAGCACCTCGAGATCGGTGCGCATCGACGTGAGCGGTGTGCGCAGTTCGTGGGCGGAGACGGCCGCGAAATCGCGCGCCGCTCCCAGTGCGTCCTGAGTTCGACTCTGGGCCTTTCCGATTCGATCGAGCATGTGTCGGATCGCTTCACCGAGTTCCTCCGCCTCGCGCGCCCCGCGGATGTCCGGGAGCGACGCGGGTAGTTCGTCCCCCACGGTGTGGGTGGCTGCCGCGAGTCGCTGCAGCGGGCGCACGGCACGGCCGGCGAGGAGCCATCCGAGGCCGGCGGCCACCGCGATCGCGGCAACGGCCACCCCCGCGACCTGCCACTGCTGTTCCCAGATGGCCCGGCTGAGGGCGTCCTCCGGTACGGACACGGCGATCACCTCGCCGAGAGTGCCGGCGATGGTGACGTCCTTCGCGCGCACCGCGGCACCGTCGATCGTGGTCGTGCGGACTGGTTCGGACACCGCGGGGGTCGAATAGCCGTCGAGTGCGGCGATCTCGGGAGGACCTGCCGGGAAGTCGTTAGGCGCGGAAGTGGCGGGGGCGACGCTCAGCGATACCGAATCGAGGGTGCGGTCGAGCTGCTCGGAGCCGTTGACCCGGAGGAACACCGCGAACGCCACACCGATCGCGGCGATCACGATCGCCGCGGCGAGTGCGGAGACCACGGCGACACGGGCGCGCAGCGACAGCGACGGGCGGCGCACGGTCACGGCTGCTCCCTGAGTACGAAGCCGACTCCCCGCACGGTATGCAGCACTCGCGGCCTGCCACCGGCCTCCAACTTTCTCCGCAGGTACGTCGCGAAGACGTCCACCACGTTGGTGTCCGCGTCGAAGTCGTAGCCCCACACCAGCTCCAGCAGTCGGACCCGGCTGAGCACGATGCCGGCGTTCTCGGCGAGAACCTCGAGCAGATCGAATTCCCGTTTGGTGAGGTCGATTCGCTCGCCTCCCATGTGGACGCGTCGGCCCGGCAGGTCCACCTCCAACGGTCCGACCGTGACCGTCCCGGCCGGCGCCGGTGTCCGCGGCGCCCGGCGGAGCAGCGCGCGCAGCCGGGCGACGAGCTCGCCCAGTTCGAACGGTTTGGTGAGATAGTCGTCGGCGCCGGCCTCGAGCCCCGCGATCCGGTCGCCGACCGTGCTGCGCGCGCTGAGCACACAGATCGGAACGTCGTTCCCCATCGCCCGTAGCGCGGTGACGACGCTCACCCCGTCGAGGACGGGCATGTTCACGTCGAGCACGATCGCGTCCGGGCGGGACTCGGAGACGGCCCGCAGCGCGGAAGCTCCGTCGTCGGCGGTATCGAGTTCGAAACCGGAGAGTCGGAGCCCCCGCGTGAGGGACGACAGGACCTTGGGGTCGTCGTCGACGAGCAGGATACGGGCGCTGTCGGTCACTGCATCCATAGTGCCCGTGCCCTCGGGGTGCTCAGCAGGCCTGCGCTGTGACCGTGGTCGCAGCGACGGAATCGCTTGCCGTCGCTGCGACGTCGGCGGGGAGTTCCACGGGCGCGGCGGCCGTCTCGTCGGCCGCTGTGACGGCGGCGGCCAGCGAGAACGAGACGGTCGACGACTCACCTGTCTCCGAGATCGTCTCCACCTCCTTCGTGACGACCCCACCGTCGCGCAGCGTCTGCAGTTCCGTGTCCGTCAGCGGCGCCACCGTCAGGCCGCAGACCACTTCGTCGGGGGAGGTCGTGGCGGCGGGTACGACGGACGCGGCCGCCGCGCCGACACCGTTCACGGCGGCGACGGCCACGGGGGAACCACCCGGGATGGCGTTCTGCGCCCACGCGACGCCGGGCACTGCGAGGGCTCCGGCGGCCGCGATGCTCGCGGCGGCGACCGCGATGCGGTGGCGGGTGACGACGTTCTTGTTCATGTGCGGCCTCCTGGCTCGGTGTCGGTGCCCCGGTGGCACCGACACCAAGCTATGGGCGCGGATATCGGTCCCCGTTAACGAACTGTTAGGGGTTGGTGAGGGTCGTCGGGTGCGGTCTAGCCGTTGAACTCCGCCGGGTGCGGTCCGGTCCGTCCGTCGCGGTCCAGTGCATCGATTTCCGCCAGCTCGGCGGCCGAGAGTTCGAAGCCGAGGATGTCGAGGTTCTCGCGGATTCGTGACGGCGTCACCGACTTCGGGATGACGATGCGTCCCTGCTGCAGGTGCCAACGGAGGACGACCTGCGCGGGTGTCCGTTCGTGGGTGGCCGCGATCCGTGCGATCGACGCGTCGTCGAGGACCGCGCCCTGCGCCAACGGGCTCCAGGCTTCGGTGGCGATGCCGTGGGCATCGGCGAACTCGACGACGTCGCGCTGCTGCAGTGCCGGGTGCAGCTCGATCTGGTTGACGGCGGGGACGATCGAGCCGGAATCGAGTACCCGACGCAGGTGCTCGGGCAGGAAGTTCGAGACGCCGATCGCCCGGACGCGTCCATCGGAGTACAGCTTTTCGAGGGCACGCCAGGAGTCGAGGTATCGATCCTGGGCGGGGGCCGGCCAGTGGATCAGGTACAGGTCGAGGTAGTCGAGGCCGAGACGGTCCAGGCTCGCGTCGAAGCCCGCGAGAGTGGCGTCGTAGCCCTGGTCGGTGTTCCACAACTTGGACGTCACGAACAACTCGTCGCGCGCGATCCCGGAGGCGGCCAGAGCTTTTCCGGTGCCGGACTCGTTTCCGTAGACGGCCGCGGTGTCGATCGAGCGATACCCGGCGTCGAGTGCAGCGGTCACCGCCGCCGTCGTCTCGTCGTCGGGAACCTGGAAGACTCCGAAGCCGATCTGCGGCATCGTGACGCCGTTGTTCAGGGTGATGCTGGGAACGGTGGACATGATTCTCCTTGGGTGTGGGTGAAGGTCGGTCGGTTGGGGACGGTCAGACACCGGCGAGGTCGCCGGTGCGGGGTGCGAGTTCGACTCCATTGCGGGAGTTCGCCTTTCGGGCCGCGAGTGCCATGACAGCGACGGCGGCCAGGGTGATGGCGGCTCCGGCCCAGATCGGTGAGGTGTAACCGAGACCCGCCGAGATGGTGACGCCACCGATCCAGGCACCGAACGCGTTGCCCGCGTTGAAGGCGCCGATGTTGGCGCCGGACGCGAGAGTGGGAGCCTCGCTGGCGTACTTCATGACGCGCATCTGCAGGCCGGGTACGGTCGCGAACCCGAAGATGCCCATCAGCAGCAGGGACACGACCGCCATCACGGCACTCGCGGCGGTCAGCGCGAAGACGGCGAGGACGACGGTCAACACGGACAGCGCCGCCAGAAGGGTGGCGTCGACGTTGCGGTCGGCGGCCTTGCCGCCCAGCGTGTTTCCGATGAACAGACCCACACCGAACACCATGAGCAGCCACGGCACCGTCGCGCTGTCGAAGCCGCTGACCGACGTGAGGGTGAACGCGATGTACGTGAAGGCGCCGAACATCCCGCCGTAGCCGAGGACCGTGATGGCGATCGAGGCCCACACCTGGCCGGAGCGGAAGGCTCGCAGTTCGCCGCGTAGCCCGGTGGTTCCTGCGGTGCCGCGCTCGGTGACGGGGACCAGTGCGAGGATGCCGACAAGGGCGACGACGCCGATCGCGCTGATCGCCCAGAACGTCGAGCGCCAGCCCGCGGCCTGCCCCAACAGTGTTCCGAAGGGGACACCGAGCACGTTCGCTGCCGTGAGGCCGGTGAACATGACGGCAATCGCGCCCGCCTTCTTGTGGGGCGCAACCATGTCGGCGGCCACGACGGCGCCGATACCGAAGAAGGCTCCGTGGCAGAGCGCCGCGACGACACGTCCCAGCAGCATGGTGGGGAAGTCCGGGGCGAGCGCCGAGAGCGTGTTCCCGACGACGAAGAGGACCATCAATCCGGCGAGGACAGGTTTGCGGGGGAGTCGGGTGACGGCAGCGGTCAGGACCAGTGCGCCGACCACGACGCTGAGTGCGTAGCCGGAGATGAGCCAGCCCGCAGTGGCCTCGCTGACTGCGAAGTCGGTGGAGACCTCGGGCAGGAGGCCCATGATGACGAACTCGGTCAATCCGATGCCGAACCCGCCGAGAGCGAGGGCTATGAGGCCTATGGGCATGTGGGGTGCTCCTTGAAAGCGCGGTGAGAGCAGATAGGGCGCGTAAGCTGTTAGTTGCAGGCGCTGGATAAATAGTTGCACGCGTAGATATCCCGCGCAAGCAACTATTTGAAGATGTAAGGCTCGTCACCAGGAAAGGGGCATCGTGGGCATCAGGGACGATGCGGTCGAGATCAGGTCGCAGGGGTGGCGCACTCTCGCCGCGCTGCACGGGCTGATCGAGTCCGAACTCGAGCGATCACTGCAGGCAGAGGCCGAGCTCTCGGTCGTGGAATACACGGTGATGGATGCCCTGAGCAGGCAGGACGGCTGGCACATGCGCATGCAGCAACTGGCCCGTGCGGCGGCGCTCAGCGCGAGTGCCACGACCCGTCTGGTGAATCGGCTCGAGGACCGGGGCCTGCTCACCCGGATCCTGTGCGCGGACGACCGGCGTGGGATCTACACCGAGCTCACCCCGGCTGGGCGTGAACTACTCGAGGAGGCGCGGCCTGTCCACGACGCGACGCTCGAGCGCGCGCTCGCCGAGGCGCGAGGGGTGCCCGAACTGGCACCCCTCGTCGACGCGCTGCCGCTGCTGCACGCCGCGCCGTAGGAGGGCGGCGGTTACCCGCCGATGTTCAGCGCCGAGGCCAGCTCTCGCAGCGCCGGCAGCGGGTCGCCCGCCATCGGCAGCACCTGGATCGCGACGTGGTCGGCTCCGGCGTCGAGGTGCGCGGTGAGCCGCGGGGCGATCGCGGCCGCGTCTCCGTGCGCGACGAGTGCGTCGATCACGCGGTCACTGCCTCCGTTGTCGAGCTCCTCGGTCGGGAAACCGAGGCGTTCGAGGTTGCGGCGGTAGTTCCGTAGATGCAGGTACGGGTTCTCGACGGCCTCCCGGCCGGTGGCGCGGGCGGCGCCGGAGTCGGTGCTCAGCACCACCTTCTGCTCGGGAGCGAGCAGTGCGTCCGGGCCGATGATCTCCCGCGCCTGCCGGGTGTGCTCGGGCGTCGTCAGATACGGGTGTGCGCCGGCCGTGCGATCGGCCGCGAGCTGCAACACCTTCGGGCCGAGCGCGGCCAGGACGCGCCGGTGCTTCGGGACACCGGCGTCGTCGAGGACGTCGAGGTACCGAACGAGGGCGTCGTACGGCTTCTCGGCGCCCATACCGGGCACCTCGGGGTGGCCGACGCCGATGCCGAGGACGAAGCGTCCGGGATGGCGGGACTCGATGCGTTGGTAGGACTTCGCGATCTCGTCGGCCGGTGCCGAGAAGATGTTGACGATGCCGGTGGCGACGGTGATCGTCTCGGTGCCGGCGATCAGGTCCTCGACCACCTGCAGGTCGGCGGGGGGAGACCCGCCGGCCCAGATCGCGCCGTAGCCGAGGCGTTCGATCTCGGCGCCCACCTCGGGCTGCAGCCCGAAGGCGTGTCGCCAGACGCCGAACTTTCCGTACGAAGGGGTATCTGCCGTGTCGTGTGTGACCGCTGCCATACCGGTTCCAACCGGACCGGTCGGTGGATCATTCCGCGGTGATCGCCGTCGACTGCGGCGCGGACTGCCGCTGGATTCGCAACCACACCGCGAAACCCCACAGCACGAAGGCCGCGTACACGAGGTACAGCAGGGCCGACGGGTAGTAGCCGCCGCTGAAGAGCAGCGGAACGCCCACGGCGTCGACCCCGATCCAGATCAACCAGAACTCGGTCCACCCGCGCGCCATGCCGTAGGTGGCGAGGATCGAACCGGTGAAGATCCAGGCATCGGGCCACGGTCCCCACGAGCCGAGCATCTCGAACACCTTCGCGAACGCGACGGTGCCGATCGCCATCGTCGCGATCATCCCCACTCGTGCGCGGGTGGACGCCCAGTGCGGGAGCACCGCCTTGCCGGAGTCGTGCCGCGACTGGAGCCAGCGCGTCCAGCCGTATGCACTCACGGTGATGAACAGCAGCTGGCGGCCGGCCTGGCCGTACAGGTCGAGGTTCTGCGGCGTGTGGAACAGCGCGCCCATGAACACCGTGAACAGCAGCGCGTTGCCGATGATGCCCACCGGCCACGCCCACACGACGCGCTTCATCCCGCCGATCGCCGACGCGATACCGAACGCGTTCCCGACGATCTCGCGCCACAGGATCGTGGCGCCGCCGACGTGGAGTTCGGCGTCGAAGAGCGTCTGGAGGAAACTCACTGATCGCCTGCGGCGACCAACGGCTCGAGTGTCAGCTCCGGCATCTCCTTCTGGATGTACTGCAGCCGCCACTTGTCGCTGAACAGAGCCAACAGCACCCCGTCGTTGCGGGTGAACACCTCGACGCCGCGCTGACGGCCGAGTTCGACGGCGGACTCGGCGTCGGTGCGCCGGGCGAGGGCGTAGCCGAGCGGCTCCATCCGGGCCTCGACGTTGAACTCGGCCTTCATGCGGGCCGCGACCACCTCGAACTGCATGGGACCGACGGCCGCCATGACCGGGGACGCGTCACCGCGGATGTCGTTGCGGAGGATCTGCACGACACCCTCGGATTCGAGCTGGTCGACGGCTCGACGGAACTGCTTGTACTTGCTCGCACTCTCCGCGCGCAGCACCGAGAAGTGCTCGGGCGCGAACGACGGAATCGGCGGGAACTCCACCTTCTTCTCGGAGAACAGCGTGTGGCCCGGGGCCAGCGCATTGGCATTGACCAGGCCGACGATGTCGCCGGGGTACGCGTTCTCGACCGTGTTGCGGTCACGGCCGAACACCGTCAGCGCGTACTTGGTGGCGAACGGCTTGCCGGTTTGCGCGTGCGTGACGACCATGCCGCGCTCGAACACGCCGGAGACTACGCGCATGAACGCCAGGCGGTCGCGGTGCGCGGTGTCCATGCCCGCCTGCACCTTGAACACGACGGCGCTGAACGGGTCGGTGACCTCGCGCGGCTCGTCGGCGACATCCTTGCGGGCTCCCGGTGCGGGGGCGAGCGCCACGAGCGTGTCGAGGATCTGACGGACACCGAAGTTGAGCATCGCGGACGCGAAGATCACCGGTGACGTCTGCCCGGCCAGAAACAGTTCCTGGTCGTGATCCTGGCCGCTGGCCGAGAGCAGTTCGCTCTCCTCCGCGGCGGTCACCCATTCGTCGCCCTCACGCTCGAGGGCGGCGTCGGCGTCCATGACCTCTTCGGGCGCGATCTTCGCGCCACCCGCGGTGCGGGTGAAACGGATGTACTCGCTCGGGGCCCCGTCCTCCCCGCGGCGCAGCAGTCCACGGAAATCGCCGGCGATGCCGACCGGCCAGTACAGCGGGGTGGGGGTGAGGCCGATGCGCTCGTCGATCTCGTCGAGCAACTCCAGCGGGGTGCGACCCGGTCGGTCCCACTTGTTGATGACGGTGATGACGGGGATACCGCGGTGGCGACACACCTGGAACAGCTTCAGGGTCTGCGGCTCGAGGCCTTTCGCGGCATCGATCAGCATCACGGCGGCGTCGACCGCGGTGAGGACGCGGTAGGTGTCCTCCGAGAAGTCGGAGTGACCGGGGGTGTCGACCAGATTGACGACGTTGATCTGGTCGTCGGGAGTCTCGTCCGAGTGGTAGTTGAACTGGAGGGCCGTCGACGACACCGAGATGCCGCGGGCCTTCTCCATCTCCATCCAGTCGGAGACCGTGGACTTGCGGCCGGCCTTGCCGTGCACCGCGCCCGCCTCCGAGATCATCTTCGCGTGCAGCGCGAGGGCCTCGGTCAACGTCGACTTGCCGGCGTCTGGGTGGGAGATGACGGCGAACGTCCGTCGCCGGGCCGCCTCACCGGCGAGGTTCTTGGGAGCGGTGGTCGACGCCTTCTCGGCGGTCGTGATCTCGGCCGAGTCGGGCGCGCTGGTCAACGGTGAACCTCTCAGAAGGGAATCGGGGCCGCTACCAGCGTACTCGGGGCGTTCGCCGGAGTAACAGGTCGGCACCGCTTCCGGATATACGTGTCGGAGATCGGCCGCGCAGTCGTAGTGTCCGCACAGGTATCGGCAGGAGCCTGCAGGAGCCTTCGATGAGCAAGTTCACCGACGAGATGTATGCCACCGCCGCGACCAGTGCGCAGGTGTTGATCACGGGTGAGCCCGATGCGCCGCTCCGCCAGTCGTGGGGCGAGGTCCACACGATCGCCCGTCGTATGGCCGGTGCCCTCGCGGATGCGGGTATCGGGTCCGGCGACGCGATCGGTGTCCTCGCCGGCATGCCTGTCGACATCGCGCCCGCGTGCCAGGCGATCTGGATGCGCGGCGGGTCGGTGACGATGCTGCACCAGCCCACCCCGCGTACCGATCTGCAGGTGTGGGCGCAGGACACCGAGGCGATCATCCGGATGATCTCCGCTGCTGCGGTGGTGGTGGGGGCGCCGTTCGAGGCGGCCGTGCCACTGCTCGTCGAGCGCGGCATCGAGGTGGTGACGATCGAGTCGATGCGCGACGGCCACGACATCGACCCCGTCGAGACCGCGGAGTCCGACATCGCGTTGCAGCAGTTGACCTCCGGCTCCACCGGATCGCCCAAGGCCGTGCAACTCACGCACGCGAATTTCTACGCCAACGCGTACGCGATGATCGACCGGGTCGAGTTCAGTCCCGAACGCGATGTGATGATCAGCTGGCTGCCGCTGTTCCACGACATGGGAATGATCGGGTTCCTCACCGTCCCGATGCAGATCGGTGCCACCACCGTCCACATCACGCCGCTCGATTTCCTCCGGACGCCGCTGCTGTGGGCCGAGCTGATAGGCAAATACCGCGGAACCGTCACCGCAGCACCGAACTTCGCGTACTCGCTGCTTGCCCGACGTCTCGCGCAGGCGCCGGCGGGCGAGTACGACCTGTCGTCGATGCGAGTCCTGCTCAACGGAGCCGAGCCGGTCGATCCCGACACCATGATCGCGCTCGCCGACGCCGGTGCCCGGTTCGGGCTGGACCCGCTCGCGCTCGCTCCGACCTACGGAATGGCCGAAGTGACCCTTGCGGTTTCGGTGCCGCAACCCGGCCGAGGGCTCGTCCTCGACCGCGTCGATCCCGATCTGCTGGAGGCCGGCGGACTCGCCGTCCGTTCCACCCGCGCCAATGCGCGCGCGATGGCGACGCTCGGTCCGCTCGTACCGGGACTCGAGGGACGCGTCGTCGCCCGGGACGGGCTGGAACTGCCCAAGCGCGCGGTCGGAGTGATCGAGCTGCGTGGAAAGTCGGTCACCCCTGGATATCTCACCGTCGACGGCCCCGTCGCGACGCAGGACGCGGACGGGTGGATCAACACCGGCGACATCGGCTACTTCACCGAGGACGACCTCGTCGTGGTGTGCGGCCGCGTCAAGGACGTCATCATCATGGGCGGCCGCAACATCTATCCCACCGACATCGAACGGGCCGCCGGATCGGTGTCCGGTGTGCGCCCCGGCAACGCCGCCGCGATCCGACTCGACGCCGGCGACAAGCGGGAAAGCTTCGCGGTTGCCGTGGAAACGAACGCAATCGACGACGCCGACGAGGTCAGACGCATCGAGCGCGAGGTGGCGCACGCCGTCGTCGCGGAGGTGGGGGTGCGCCCACGCACTGTCGCCGTCCTGGGTCCCGGATCGCTGCCCAAGACCTCGTCCGGCAAGCTGCGGCGGTCGAGTTCCATCGGGCTGCTGTGACGCCAGGCCCCGTCGGACGTCACCGCACCATCAGCACCGCATCCCCGGCGGGAACGAGTTCGCCGATCACCGGCGCCCCGGGGATCTCGCCGGCGACGAGCAGACCGCCCGACGTCTGGGCGTCGGCGAGCAGCAGCAGCTCGTCCTCGCTCACGGACGCGTCCAGGTGCGGGCGGACCCAGTCGAGGTTGCGGCGGGTGCCGCCGCTGACGAAGCCGGCGGCGAGCGCGTCGCGGGCGCCGTCCAGGTACTCGACCGCGGCGGCATCGACGACGGCGGACACCCCGCTGGCGCGGGCCAGCTTGAACAGGTGCCCCAGCAGGCCGAAGCCGGTCACGTCCGTCGCGCACGTGATCCCGGCCCCGACGGCGTCGCGGGAGGCTCGGTCGTTGAGCGTAGTCATCGCCGAGATCGCCTGCGGGAACACCTCTCCGGTGTTCTTGTGGCGGCTGTTGAGGACACCGATGCCCAGCGGCTTGGTCAGCGACAGCGGGATGCCGGCGCGTCCGGCGTCGTTGCGCATCAGGCGAGCCGGGTCGGCGGTTCCGGTCACCGCCATGCCGTACTTCGGTTCGGGGTCGTCGACGCTGTGCCCACCGGCCACGTGGCAGCCCGCGGCGGCAGCGACGTCCCGGCCGCCGCGCAGCACCTCCGCGGCCACCTCGTAGGGCAGCCGGTCGATCGGCCACCCCAGCAGGTTGATCGCCACCACCGGAGTGCCGCCCATCGCGTATACGTCGGACAGGGCGTTGGCCGCGGCGATGCGCCCCCAGTCGTACGGGTCGTCGACGACGGGCGTGAAGAAGTCCGCCGTGCTGATCACCGCCAGGTCGCCGCGCACCTGCACGACGGCCGCGTCGTCACCGTTGTCGAGTCCCACGATCAGCGGGGCCGCGGGTTCGGCGACAGGCGCCGCGACCAGACCGGCCACCACCGACTCGAGCGCTCCCGGCGGGATCTTGCAGGCACATCCGCCGCCGTGCGCATATGAGGTCAGTCTGTCGGTGTGTTGTGCGGAACCCATGGAGGCAGCCTAAGGTCTTTCAGCGGAGGCGTATGGGCACCTGGTGGTCTCCGCGGTCTTCAAAACCGACGTGGCCGAGTATCTCGGTCAGGCGGGTTCGATTCCCGTCCGCCTCCGCCAAAGCCATGAGAAGTGAGGTACCGCGATAGCCGAGCAGCAGACCCGCGAGGCCGATCCGCGCCGGCGCGTCCCGTCCACCGACGCGGTGCTCCGGGACGAGCGGTTGCGCGAGGCGATCGACACGGTGGGCCGCGAGACCGTCAAAGCGGGGATCCGCGCCGCCCAGCAGCAGGTGCGGCAAGGTTTGCTGGCACCCGAGGGCGTCGTCGACGTCGTGCTCGACGGTCTGCCCGCCACGCCGGTGACGCTGACTCCCGTGCTCAACGCGACCGGAGTGCTGCTACACACCAACCTCGGCCGGGCGCCGCTGTCGACGGCCGCGGTCCGAGCGCTCGAACTGGCTGCGGGCACCAACGATGTCGAACTGGACCTGGTGTCGGGGCAGCGCGGCAAGCGCGGGCGCGGCGCGCTGGACGCCCTCCGGTCGGCGGTGCCCGATGCCGAGGACGTCCACATCGTCAACAACGGCGCGGCGGCGTTGGCGCTGGCCGCCACGGCTCTCGGCGGTGAACGCCGCAACATCGTCATCGCCCGCGGCGAGATGGTGGAGATCGGAGACGGGTTCCGGCTGCCGGACCTGCTCGAATCGACCGGCGCGCGACTGCGCGAGGTGGGCACCACCAACCGGGTGCACCTCGACGACTACGTGCGCGCGATAGACGCGGAGACGGCGTTCGTCCTGAAGGTGCATCCCTCGAACTTCCGGATCACCGGCTTCACGTCGAGCGTCGCGGTCCGCGACCTCGCGGGCCTCGACTGCCCGCTCGTGGTGGACATCGGCTCGGGACTGCTTGCGCGCCACCCGGTATTGCCCGACGAGCCGGACATGGCCTCGACGTTGCGGGCAGGGGCCGACCTCGTGACCGCGAGCGGTGACAAGCTTCTCGGTGGACCCCAGGCGGGGGTGATCGGAGGACGCGCGGAACTGGTGCACCGGCTGCGACGCCACCCACTGGCGCGTGCGATGCGCGTGGACAAGCTGACGCTGGCCGCGTTCGAGGCGACCCTGCGTGGACCGCAAACACCCACCGCCGCAGCGCTTTCCGCGGATGTCGCGGAGCTGCGACGGCGAGCCGAGACGATGGCGGACCGCCTGCGTAGCGCCGGCGTCGACGCGGTGGCCGCCGACTCGGCGGCCACGGTCGGTGGCGGCGGAGCGCCGGGGGTGGACCTGCCCAGCGCGGCGGTGAGTCTGCCCGCGGCGTACGCGGACCTGCTGCGCGCGGGCACTCCGGCCGTGCTCGGCCGGGTGCTCGACGGCCGGTGTCTGCTCGATCTGCGAACCGTCCGCCCGTCCGCGGACGACGACCTGCATCGGGCGATCCTGGCGGCGCGGTGATGTTCGTCGTCGCGACCGCCGGGCACGTCGATCACGGCAAATCCACGCTGATCCGTGCGCTCACCGGCGAGGAACCGGACCGCTGGGCCGAGGAACGCCGCCGCGGTCTCACGATCGACCTGGGATTCGCGTCCACGACGCTGCCGAACGGCCGGACCGTCGCCTTCGTCGACGTGCCGGGGCACCGACGGTTCGTGCCGAACATGCTCGCCGGCGTGGGCCCGGTGCCCGCGGTGTTGTTCGTCGTCGCCGCCGACGACGGCTGGATGCCGCAGTCCCAGGAGCACCTCGACGCGCTGACGGCGCTGGGCGTGCGGCACGGGGTGTTGGTGATCACCCGCAGCGACCTGCTGGACCCCGAACCGGCGGCCGAGGAGGCGCGGGCGGCGCTGGCGGGAACGTCGCTCGCGCACGTCCCGACGGTGGCGGTGTCTGCCGTCACCGGCTCGGGGATGGACGAATTGCGTTCGGGGCTGGAACGACTCGGGAACGAGCTCCCCGCGGCGGACGTCGACGCCGACGTGCGGCTGTGGGTCGACCGCTCGTTCACCATCGGCGGGGCGGGCACTGTGGTGACCGGCACCCTCGGAGCCGGCACGGTGCGGACCGGCGACACGCTGCGCGTGGGCGTGAACGGGCCACGCGTGGTGGTGCGGGGCCTGCAGTCGCTCGGCCGCGACCGCGCGGAGGTGCCGGCGCCGGCCCGCGTGGCGGTGAACCTGCGCGGCGTCGCCAACTCCGACATCGCACGCGGCGATGCGCTGCTCACCCCCGACCGGTGGTACGAGACCGCCACGGTGGACGTGCAGCTGACGGCGCCCGGAACGCTGCGGGAACACGTCGTCGTGCACTGCGGATCCGCCGCGATCGGTGCTCGCGTCCGACCGCTCACCGACGCGTTCGCCCGGTTGTCGCTCGAGCAGCGGCTGCCGCTGCGGATCGGTGACCGGATGATTCTGCGGGACCCGGACGCCGGGCTCATCCCGTCGGGTGCGGTGGTACTCGATCCCGCGCCGCCCGAGCTTCGCCGCCGCGGCGATGCCCGTCGGCGCGCTGAGGTCCTGGCCGCGGCGGCCCCCGACGTCGGCTCGCAGTTGCGCCGACGTGGTTTCGCGCGGGCCCGCGATCTGCGGGCGTGGGGTGTCACCGGTGTTCCCGACACAGCGGGCCCCGGCGATTGGCTGCTCGACCCCGACACGGCACGTTCGGCGGCGGAGAGACTGGGGAAACTGGTCGACGAGCACGCTCGCACGCATCCGCTCGCGCCCGGCCTGCCCGGCGAGGCGGCGCGGCGAGTGCTCGCGTTGCCCGACCCGCAGCTGCTGGCCGCGGTGCTCGAACATGCGGACGCCCTCACGGTGGACGACGGCCGGATCGTGCGACGCGACGCCGAGGCCGGGCTTCCGGAGCCCGTCGCGCAGGCGGCCGCCCGATTGCAGCAGCGGTGGGAGGACGAGCCCTTCGTCGCTCCCACCGCGGGCGAGCTCGCCGAACTGGGGCTCGGGCACCGCGAACTCGCGGCCTGTGCCCGGGCGGGACTGGTCACTCCGCTCGGCGGGGGCGTCTGGCTCGGGGCCGGGGCGGTGGACGCCGCCGTCGAGGCGCTCCGGGAGCTACCGGAACCCTTCACGCCCAGCGAAGCCCGGACTCGTCTGGGAACCTCGCGCCGGGTGATCATGCCGCTGCTCGAGGTCCTCGCCCGCGAGGGGCGGACCCGCCGGACGGGGGAGGACGGTCACGTCGTGGCCTGAGCGGCACGCCGTTCCCGCTGCGGCACCACCGTGTATCGCGGATCGCGTGCCGAGGCCTGCCCGGCGTGGAAGACGGCGAAGCGCGTGCATGCCGATCCCGCGGTCAGCGCCAGGCCCGACAGTGCCGTCACCGCGCGGCTGCGTCGGCCGAGCAAGGCTCCCACCGCGCCGCCCGCGGTGAGGGCGGTCGCAGCGGAGTGCAGACGACCCGCGGTCCCGGTCCGCAGCGGTTCGGCTGTGATGCCCATGCTCCGCTGCATGATCTGCGACGCCGCCAGTTCGAGCGCCGCGCCCCCGACCGCGAGGCGCCGGGCAGGTCCGGACTCGGCGAGCGGTGCCGTCAGCAGGCCCGCCCCGCCCGCGGCCGCGGCCGCGCTGCCGACGAATACGAACGGCAACTCGCGCTTGGCCTCGTGCCAACTGGGCGTCGCGGTGTCGGTGAGCAACACGGCGGTGTACGACGCCACCGCGGGCGCGGTGACCGCGGCCAGGATCCCGGCGGGACGGGTCGCGAACGTCAGCAGCCGGCCCAGCCGTCCCCGCCGGATGGGGCGGGGGAGCAGATCCGCGAACTCGCCGACCGCGGCCAGACCGTTGAACGGTCCGTACAGCGACAGGATCCACGTGCCCACACTCATCGGGGACGTCGGCTTGGCGACGCGGAGCATGTGATGGAACCGGGCCGGGCGGCCCAGGTCGTGGATCAGCGCGTACATGCTCGCCATGATGGCGCCGAGGGCGATCACCCGGGCGGAACGCCGTTGGTGCGGGCGCCCGGTCAGATCCGCCCCCGCGGCCAGCAGCGACGAGCCGCCGGCCAGCCCACCGAGGAAGAGGTAGGCGGGAATGTCCGCCTGCCACGGCGACGCCTTCACGATGGGGCGGCCGTAGTAGCTCTCGAACTTGGCGTCGGGCACCATCGCCTGCTCGCCGCGCCCGCGCCGTCCGCGGCGACGTGTCTGGGTACGGTCGGTCATCGGTGTCCCTTTCGACGGCCGGCGAACGCGACGACCGCGCCGCCGAGCAGCGTGGCAGCCGCGACCGCGGCCTGCCGCCACATCCCGGGCAGGTGCCGCGTGGTGACCACCGGGTCCGGCGGCAACCCGTACACCTCCGGCTCGTCCAGTAGCAGGAAGAACGCCCCGGTGCCGCCGACGCCGTCGCCCTCGTCGCGCCCGTACAGCTGGGCGGTCGACTCGCCCGCGTCCTGCAGCTGCGCGAGCCGGCGATCGGCGCGTTCGCGCAACTCGTCCAGATCGCCGAACTGGATCGAATCCGTGGGACACGCCTTCGCGCACGCCGGTTCCATCCCGCCCGAGAGCCGGTCGTAACAGAGCGTGCACTTCTGTGCCAGGCCCACGGCCGGGTCCCCGGTGGGGCCGTCGCGGCGGTCGATCACGCCGTACGGGCAGGCGGGGATGCAGTAGCCGCAGCCGTTGCAGATGTCGTTCTGAACCACGACGGTGCCGAACTCGGTCCGGAACAGCGCGCCGGTGGGACACACGTCCAGACATGCCGCGTGCGTGCAGTGCTTGCACACGTCCGACTCCATGAGCCAGCGGAAGTCCGTGCGTTCGGTGACGTCGGAGTCGGCGCCGGGCAACGACGTCCCCGGCATCCCCAGATCGACGGTCTCCCGCCGTCGCTCGGCCGGCACCGGCTGTTCCACGAAGGCCACGTGCCGCCAGGTCGAGGCGCCGAGCGCCCCGGTGTTGTCGTACGACATCCCGGTCAGCTCGAGCCCGTCCTCGGGGACGGCGTTCCACTCCTTGCACGCGACCTCGCAGGCCTTGCACCCGATGCACACGCTGGTGTCGGTGAAGAAACCCTTGCGGCTCGGCGGGTCGGTGTACCCCGCTTCCCGCGCGGGGTCGCCCGGGCCGAAGAACGCTCGACCCAGTTTCGACAGATTGTCCGACACGGTTACAGCTCCGTTCCTGTCTCGGGTGTCACGCCGGCGCGTCGCCGGTACTCGGCCACGTACTCCAGCAGCGCGGGACCCCGAGGCCGACGGCCCGGCTGGATGTCGCAGCTGGTGGCCTTGGTGGACGGGATGGACACGTTGGGGTCCAGCGCCTGCGGCAGCAGCTCGTTGGCGCCGTCACCGACGCTGATGCCGTTCCGTCCCCAGTGGTACGGCAACCCGATCTGGTGGAGCCGTCGACCGTCCACCACCAGCGGCTGCATCCGGTGGGTGACCAGGACGCGAGCCTCGATCGCCGTGCGGGCGGTGACGATCGTCGCCCACCCCCCGTTCTCGAGACCGCGCTCGGCCGCCAGCTCGGGGCTCACCTCGCAGAAGAACTCCGGCTGCAGTTCCGACAGGTACGGCAGCGTGCGGCTCATCCCGCCGGCCGTGTGGTGCTCGGTGAGGCGGTACGTGGTGAACATGTACGGGAACACCTCGCTGCCCGCCGCACCGTGAGCAGGGTTGTAGCGGTTGAACTTTCCCGGATGCGGCATCCGAGCAGGGTTGGACTGCTGCGGATAGAGCGGATTCGGCAGCGGCGACTCCGGTGGCTCGTAGTGTGTCGGCATCGGACCGTCCAGCAGGCCCACCGGCGCGTACAACCACGCCCGGCCGTCGTTCTGCATGATGAACGGTTCGGTGCCGTTGATCGCGTCCTCCGCCCTCGCCCCTTCCGGCGCCCGGTACGTCGGCGGCTTGTCGGCCTCGAAGTCCGGGACGTCGTGGCCCGTCCAGCGGCCGGCGCCGTCGTTCGCGTCCGGATCCCACCACACGAACGCCTTGCGTTCGCTCCACGGTTTACCGTCGGGATCCGCCGAGGCCCGGTTGTAGAGCACGCGCCGGTTCGCCGGCCATGCCCAACCCCAGTCCGGCGCCACCGGGCCCTGCTCGTGCCGGCTCCGGCGTCGATCGGCCTGATTGACGCCGTCGCCGTACACCCCGCAGTAGATCCAGCACCCGCAGCGGGTCGATCCGTCGTCGCGCAACTGGGTGTACATCGACAGCGGCTGACCGTCGGGGCCCGTGCCGTTGATCTCGGCCAGGACCGCGACCGCGTCGGGCTCGTCGGTGCCGGGCTCCATCGGGTAGTCCCACACGAGATCGAGCAGCGGCCGATCACGCTCGTCGGTGGAGCCCGCGAGCTTCTCCTTGAGGATGCGACCCAGATGGAAGTAGAACCACAGGTCGCTGCGGGCGTCGCCCGGCGGATCGAGCGCCTTGCGATGCCACTGGAGCAGCCGCTGCGTATTGGTGAAGCTGCCCTGCTTCTCGGCGTGGTTGGCGGCGGGGAAGAAGAAGACCTCGGTACCGATGTCCTCGGTCCGCATCTCGCCGGTCTCGATCTCCGGCCCGTCCTTCCAGAACGTCGCGCTCTCGATCATCGCGAGGTCGCGCACCACCAGCCAGTCGAGATTCGCCAGGCCGGCCCGCTGCATGCGGGCGTTGGCCGTGCCCACCGCGGGGTTCTCGCCGACCAGGAAGTAGCCACCCCCGCCCTCGTTGATCTGCCGTTCGACGGTGTCCGTCGAATCGTGCGTGCCGGTCAGGCGCGGCAGGTAGTCGAAGCAGAAGTCGTTCTCGGCCGTGGCCGCGTCGCCCCACCACGACTTGAGCATGCTCACCGTGTACGCGCGCATGTTGCCCCAGAAGCCCTTCGCACCGGCGTTTTCGCCGACGAAGGTGTCCAGATCGATGTGCTTGTGCGCGTGCGGCATCGGGATGTACCCGGGCAGCAGGTTGTACAGCGTCGGGATGTCCGTCGACCCCTGGATGCTCGCGTGCCCGCGCAGCGCCATGATCCCGCCACCCGGCCGGCCGATGTTGCCGAGCAGGAGTTGGAGGATCGATGCCGTGCGGATGTACTGCACGCCGACGGTGTGCTGGGTCCAGCCCACCGCGTAGCAGAACGCCGACGTCCGGTCGCGGCCCGAGTTCTCGGTCAGCGCCCGGGCCACCTCGAGGAAGCTCTCGCGCGGAACACCGCACGCCTGCTCGACCATCTCGGGCGTGTACCGCTCGAAGTGCCGCTTGAGTACCTGGAAGACGCATCGCGGGTCCCGCAGCGAGTCGTCCCGCTGCGGCACCTCGTCCGCGCTTCCGGTGAGCGCTCCGCCGCTGCCCGACGCCTCGGTCTCCCCGGACTCGGCATCACGCGCACCGGCCGCTGGAGACTGCGACCCACCGTCCCGGTACTGCCAGCTGCTGGTGTCGTACTGCCGGCCCTCCACGTCGAACCCGGAGAACAGGCCCGCCAGATCCTCGGTGTCCCGGAAATCGTCGGAGACGATCATCGGCGCGTTCGTGTACGCCACGACGTAGTCGTGGAAGTACGCGTCGTTGGCCAGCACGTAGTTGATGAGCCCACCCAGGAACGCGATGTCCGAGCCGGCGCGGACCGGGACATGCAGATCCGCGACCGCGCTGGTGCGAGTGAACCGCGGATCCACGTGAATGACCTTGGCGCCCCGCAGCTTCGCTTCCATCACCCACTGGAAACCGACGGGGTGGCACTCCGCCATGTTGGAGCCCTGGATGATGATGCAGTCCGCGTTGACGAGGTCCTGCTGGTAGTTCGTGGCACCACCACGGCCGAACGAGGTTCCCAGACCGGGAACTGTGGAGGAGTGTCAAATACGGGCCTGATTCTCCACCTCGATCGCGCCGAGCGCGGTGTAGAGCTTCTTCATCAAGTAGTTCTCTTCGTTGTCCAGCGTCGCGCCGCCGAGGCTCGCGACACCGGACGTGCGCCGCACCCGTCGGCCCTCGTCGTCTTCCCACTGCCAGAACTGATCTCGCGACTCGAGCACCCGGTCGGCGACCATCTCCATGGCTGTGTCCAGGTCGATTTCTTCCCACTCGCTCGCATACGGGCGACGGTGCAGCACGGTGGTGACCCGGTCGGGGTTCGTCACGAGCTGCTTGCTGGCCGAGCCCTTGGGGCACAGACGCCCGCGCGAGATCGGGCTGTCCGGATCGCCCTCGATCTGCACGACCTTCTCGTCGCGGACGTAGATCTTCTGCCCGCAGCCGACGGCGCAGTACGGGCACACGCTCTTGACGACCCGATCGGCCGATTCGGTGCGGGGGGTGATCTCGAGAGAGCGGCGGGACTGGGCGGCCGCGCCGCGACCGAGCGGGTCGGTCCCGGTGATCTGCTGCCACACCGGCCAGCGCTGCGCGAAGTCACGAATACTCATCGGCTGCTCCCTGTCCGCTCCGTCGATCGAGTGGTCTCACCCATGCAACGTCACCAGGCGGGGATTCGCAACCGATGCGCAGGTCGGCCGTCAGTGCAGCCGGTTCTGCGCCGCCTCGAGTCCGAGCTGCAGCACCAGCTCGACGGCGTCCGCGGCCTCCTCGCAGACGAGATCGAGTTCCTTGCGTTCGACGGTGGAGAAGGGCTTGAGCACGTAGTCGGCGGGATCCTGTCGGCCCGGCGGGCGGCCGATGCCGACGCGGGTGCGCAGGTAGTCCTTGGTGCCGAGGGACTGCGAGATCGAGCGCAGGCCGTTGTGGCCGCCCTCGCCGCCGCCCTGCTTGAGCCGGATGGTGCCGAAGTCGAGGTCCAGTTCGTCGTGGATCACGACGATGTTCTCCGGCTTCACCGAGAAGAAGCGGGCCAGTCCGGACACCGCGCCACCCGACAGGTTCATGTACGAGCGGGGCTTGGCGAGGATCACCTGCCGGCCGACGAGCCGGGTCTGCACGATCTCGGCGCCACTGCGCTTGTGGGCGCTGAACTTTCCGCCCACGCGGCCGGCGAGGACGTCGGCCACCATGAAACCGATGTTGTGGCGGGTCTTCTCGTACTGCGGTCCCGGGTTGCCCAGGCCGACGACCACTGCGGTGCCGTTGTCGTCACTCACTGCTCGGGAGTCCTTTCGATGCGACGGTGCTCATACGACAGTGCTCACAGAACAGCGGCGCGTCGAACCCGAACGGGATCGACGCGCCGCTGGATGTTCAGCGCGGAGCTGATCAGGCCTCGGCCTCGGCCTCGGTCTCCTCGCCGGCAGCGGGCTCGGCAGCCTGAGCGGCAACGACGTTCACGAGCAGCAGCTCGGCGTCGTCGGCCAGGGTAGCGCCCTTGGGCAGCGCAACCGCGCCGGCCAGGAACTGGGTGCCGACCTCGGCGCCCTCGACCGAGATCTCGACGGACTCGGGGATGTCCAGAGCGTCGACCTCGAGCTTGATCGTGGTGGTCTCCTCGGTGACCAGCGCACCCGGAGCGGCGGTGCCGGTGACGACGATCGGGACCTCGACGGCAACCTTCTCGCCCTTCTGGACGATCAGCAGGTCGGCGTGCTCGATGTGGCGACGGATCGGGTGGACGACGACCGACTTGGTCAGCGCCAGCTGATCCTTGCCGTCGATGTCCAGGTTGATGACGACGTTGGTGCCGTGCGCGCGCAGGATGGCGGCGAATTCGCGAGCCGGGAGGTTCAGGTGCTGCGGGTCGGTGCCGTGGCCGTACAGGACCGCGGGGACCTGGCCGTCGCGGCGGGCGCGGCGGGCAGCGCCCTTGCCGAACTCGGAACGGACAGAGGCTACGAGCTTGTTGTCGTCAGACATGGTGAAACGGCTCCTACAACTCACGTGAGATATTCGTTGACGGTCGTTCGTCGCGACGAGGGGGCGGACTGACACGAACGGCCGGAGCAAACTGCTCTATCGAAGCCGTGCCGCGTCGATCACGGTGATTCAGCGCGTTACGCGAATCGCCCTCGCCGAGACAACTCGATGCAGTCTACCGGATCGCTGTCCGGAACAGAATCGGGCCCGGTCTGCGCGAATGCGCCGACCGGGCCCGATGCGGATCGGGAAGGCGTCAGGCCTTGGCGGCGCTGATGCCGGCGCGACGACCGAAGAAGCTGCCGTCGCCGAGCGAGGTGCCCGACGCGTAGCCGCCGGCGCAGACGCCGGAGGTGCAGCGGCCGGCAGCGAACAGGCCGGGGATCGGTTCACCGGAGACGTGCAGCACCTCGGAGTCGGTGTTGGTGCGCAGGCCGCCGAGTGTGAAGCCCCCGGTCATGCCGCGCAGGTCGATCGCGGCCACGGGGGAGCCGATGGGCTTGACCCATTCCGTCTTCTTGCCGAACAGCGGATCCTCGCCGTTCTCGGCGTGACGGTTGAAGACGTCGACGGTCGCCTGCAGGGCTCCTGCGGGCAGACCCATCTCGGCCTCGAGCTCCTCGACGGTCTCGGCGACCCACTTGGGCTGGTGACGCAGCTGCGGGCTCGACGTCGGGCGGGTCATGCCCTCCTCGTACGCGGCCTCGTCGATGATCAGGTACGCCTCGTTGTGGTTCTCGTACAGCGTGGCCTGGCCGACGCGGCCGGGGTAGGTGTCCTCGTTGATGTACCGCTGGCCGCGGCCGTTGACGAGGATGCCGCGGATGAACAGCTGCGGATCGCAGAAGAACGCGACCTCGGCCGCGTCCATGTGGGCGAGATCAGCGCCGAGTGCCTGCGCCATGCGGATCGCGCGGCCGTCGTGCTCCTCGATCGAGGCGGCGGGCCGGTTGACCATCTTCGGCGCGAACGACTCGAGCATCTCGTTGTTGTATGCGAAGCTGCCGGTCGCCAGGACGACACCCTTGCGGGCACGGACCGCGACGTCCTTGCCGTACTGCTTGGCGAGCAGGCCGACGACACGGCCGTCGGCGTCGACGATCAGCGTCTGCACGCGCATGTCGTACTCGGCGCGCACATTCAGCGCCTTGGCTGTATCCACGAGCGGCTTCATGAGCATGTAGCCGCCGCCCTTCTCGGTGCTGACGTGCTTGTCCTCCATCTGGGGGACGTGGCCGCGCGGTGCCGGCGGAATCGTCGCGTTGAAGGGGGCGGCGTTCTCGCCTCCGGTGTACTGCAGGCCGTCGTCACCCGGCGGCTCCCAGCCCGGCTCGCCCCAGAAGCTCATCTTGAACGGGACGCCGCACTCGTCGACCAGCCAGTGGTAGTGGTCGACGCTGCCCTCGCAGTACGCGTCGATCTTGGCCTCGTCGGTGCCCGGGCCGAGTGCAGCCTTCATGAAGGCCTTCATGCTGTCGACGGTGTCCTCGAACCCGCACGCCTTCTGCAGCGGCGTGCCACCACCCATGTAGATGAAACCGCCGGCCATCGCCGCGGCGCCGCCCCAGCCGCCGGTGCGCTCGAGCACCAGGACGTCGGCACCGTTCTGTGCTGCGCCGACCGCAGCAGATGCACCGGCGACGCCGAATCCGGCGACGACGACATCGGCCTCGTAGGCCCAATCGGCGATGTGATCTGCGGAAATCGGTCGGATCGGTGTGGCCTCGGCCATAAGGTTGTCCTCTCACAAGCGCAAACAAAGATGTGACACAGATCATTTACACGCGTCAAAACTGTTGCGTCACACAGTTCCCGCCCAGCGGGAACGAACTTCGCGGTTTGTGAGGTCGGCGCAGGTCGGCGGTGCGGCAATCCTGTCGGGGATTGCCACACCGACCGCGGGGCTGTCGAGATCAGCCGTTCGAGTCCCCGGAGTCGCCTCCGGTCCCGCCGCCGGTGCCGTCGCCCGGCGTCGTCCCTTCCCCGGGCGGGGTGTCTTCGGGGGTCTTCTCCGGATTCTCCGTCCCGTCCTGCGGGTTCTCCTTCTCCGGATCCCCGACTGCGGGGGCCTCCGGTGCGGCGGGCGCGTCACCCCCGCCGGGTGCGGGTGCGGGCGCCGGCGCCGCGGGGGCCGGCGCCTGGACGTTGCCACCGCCTGCGTTGCCACCGCCGGCGTTGCCGCCGCCCGCGGTGCCCGGCGCCGGACGGTTGCCCCCACCCGTTCCCGCGCCGGAACCAGCAGATGCGTCGGCGTCGCCGGGCGGGCTGGTCGGTGCCGTCGTGGTACTCGGTGCGGTCGTCGTCGAGGACGGCGCGGTGGTTGTCGTCTCGGCCGTTGTGTCGCCGTCGTCGTTGCATCCCGCCAGCAGCAGCGCCGACGCGATGACGCCCGCCCCGAGAACGGCAGCCTTGATACGTCGCATTACTCAATTCCTCCCCATTGATCGGTACATGCCGGACAAACAGATACCAGTCGGTTGGTAGGCAGGAAGTGAGCTTTGCGAATCAGTTGTCCGAATTGTTACTCGAGGGTCAGCTGGGAAATGGCGTCGACGAACCGCGACAGATCGCTGTCGGAAACGAAGTAGTGCGGCGAGGCGCGCACCACGGCATCGAGCCCGCGCGCACTCATGTCGAGCAGAGTCGACGACCGTCCACTCACGGTCACCGTTATCCCCTTGTCCGCCAGCGCGTCTCGAATGCCCGACGGCTCCCGGCCGTCGACCGTGAACGTCACGATGCCGCAGCGGTCGGTGCCGAGATCGTGGACCTGCACGCCCGGCAAGGCGTCCAGCTCGTTCCGAATCCGTTCGGCGCCGGCCGCGATCGCACGGGCCGCATAGTCGATCCCGAGGCTCAGCAGGTAGTCGACTGCAACGCCCAGCCCCAGTCGAGCAGCCACATCGCATTCCCACAGCTCGAAGCGCGACGCATCCGCGGCGGGCAGGTACTCGTCGGGCGACAACCACTGCGCCCCGTGCAGATCCATCGCCAGGGGCTTCAGTTCGCGGGCGAGGGCGCCCCGCAGATACAGGAATCCGGTGCCGCGCGGTCCCCGCAACCATTTGCGTCCGGTGGCGGAGAGGGCGTCGACACCGAGCGCGCCGACGTCGATGGGGAGCTGGCCCACCGACTGGCAGGCGTCGAGGAGGACCAGCGCGCCGTGCCGGTGCGCGAGGTCGACAACCTCGCGCACCGGGTTGATCAGGCCGCCGTTGGTGGGGACGTGAACGAGCGACACCAGCGCGACGCGGTCGTCGAGCATCCGAGCGAGGGCGTCCAGGTCGATCCGGCCGCTCGGGTCACTGGGGACGACCTCGACCGACGCGCCCGTCTCCTTCGCGCGATGCAGGGCAGTGATCGCGTTGCTCGCGTACTCCACCTGAGACAGCAACACTCGATCGCCAGGCCCCAACGGGATCGACGTGAAGAAGTCGCACCACGCCCGGGTCGCGCTGTCCACGAGCGCGATCTCCACGGGTGAGGCGCCGATCAGGCGTGCGATCGAATCCCGCACGGCGGCGAGGTCGTCCGCACGTTCGGCGGCCGCGACGTACCCGCCCACCTCGGCCTCGCGCCGAAGATGTTCGATCACGGTCGCGAGCACCGGCTGAGGGGGCAGTGACGATCCGGCGCTGTCGAGAAACACTCTTTCCAGACAACCCGGAGTGTCGAGCCGGAGGCGTTCGAGATCGAGCATCGGCTATTCCTCCCGATCGGTAGCCACGACAGGGAGTGAGCTCTACCCTCGAGAAGGACGCTCGACCGCTCCCGAGGGGAGGATTGCATGGTTGTCGCAGTCGAGTCCACCGGTTTCACCTCGCGCCCGGCTGCCGAGTCCTACGTCGGCGGCGTCTGCTTCAAGCTGGGTCCGCCGAGGCTCATCGGTGCCGAACTCGAATGGCTCACCCACCACGCCCGATCCTCGCCCGACCGTCCCGACCTCGCCTCCATCGCCGCAGCTCTCGGGCCGCACGCCCCGAAATCTGTGGCTCCCGATTCTCCCGCCCGCCCACTTCCCGCGGGCAGTCTCGTCACCGTCGAACCCGGCGGTCAGATCGAACTCTCCAGCGCACCCCACGACAGTGCCGTCGCCCTCTGTGCCGCCCTGGCCGCCGACGAGGGCACCCTGCGCGCGCTGCTCGCTCGACGTTCCATCACCGCACACGCCCATGCCGCCGATTCGCGGCGCACCGCGCGGCGTCTGCTCGAACTGCCGCGTTACCGGGCGATGGAGGAGCGATTCGAGGAGATCGGCCCGTTCGGGAAGCTGATGATGTGCAACACCGCCGCGGTTCAGGTGAGCGTCGATGCCGGAGCGGACGTCGCCGATGTCGCCCGCCGCTGGAACCTGCTGCAGGCGGTCGGCCCAGCGCTGATCGCAGCGTTCGCGTGCTCGCCCCGGTTGCGGGGTGTGCCGCCGGGGGAGTGGGCATCGCAACGGATGCGGACGTGGTTCGAGCTCGATCGGTCCCGCACGATCGGTCCACCCGAGTCGGCGGGGTTCTCGGCCGATCCGATCGCCGACTACGCGCGCTGGGTGCTCGACGTCCCCCTGCTCTGCGTGCGCCGCGACGGACCGTGTTGGGCCGCGCCGCCGGGTGCGACGTTCGCGGACTGGGTCGACGGTGCGCTCGACGACGAGATAGGTCGCCGTCCCACCCCTGCCGATCTCGACTATCACCTGACGACGGTGTTCCCCGCGGTGCGGGCGGTCGGCCACCTGGAGGTGCGTTACTTCGACACCCAGCCGGGCGACCAGTGGCGGCAGCCGATCGCGACGCTCGAGGCGTTGCTCGCATCGGGTGAGGCCGTGGATGCGGCCACCGCGATAGCCGCGAATACTCGGGGGCGTTGGATCGACGCGGCGCGGTACGGGCTCGCGGACGGTGAACTGCGCCGTGCTGCGGTGCAATTGACGGAACTGGCGGCCGACCTCGCGTCGGATCGCAACCTGGCCGCGGGGCTGGGGGCCGCGTCGGCGCGATGTCGGCGCGCCGAGAATCCGATGGGGGAGCGTTCGTGACCGGTCTTCGCGAGCAGTTGGAATCCGCGCTACTGAGGGCCCGGCATCGCAGCCACACCCTCACGGATTGCGTCGACGACTCGGATCTGATCGCCCAGCATTCGCCGTTGATGAGCCCGCTCGTCTGGGATCTCGCGCACATCGGCAACCAGGAGGAACTCTGGTTGATCCGGGATGTGGGTGGGCGGGACCCGGTCCGCCGCGACATCGACGAACTGTACGACGCCTTCAAACACGCCCGGTCCACCCGCCCGACCCTCCCGCTCCTCGGCCCGGACGAAGCCCGGAAGTACGTCGGTGAGGTCCGGGACAAGACGTGGGACGTGCTGGACGCGAGCAGGTTCCGGGGATGTCGACTCGAGCACGACGGGTTCGCCTTCGCGATGATCGCGCAGCACGAACAGCAACACGACGAGACCATGCTCGCCACCCATCAGTTGCGGAAGGGGCAGGCGGTGCTCACCGCGCCGGATGTCCCGAGGGCCGCCGCACCGATCGCCGATCGTGAGACCGTGATTCCGGCAGGCGAATTCACGATGGGAACGTCGGACGACCCCTGGGCACTCGACAACGAGCGGCCCGCGCACCGCGTGCACGTTCCGGAGTTCGCCATCGACACGGTGCCGGTCAGCAATGCGGAGTACGCGGAGTTCATCGACGATGGCGGATACCGGCGCCGGGAACTGTGGAGTGAACGGGGCTGGCAGCACAATCGCGAATCGGGTCTCGAGGCGCCGCAGTTCTGGACCGGTGACGGCAGCGGTCGATGGTGGCGGCACCGGTTCGGGGTGCTCGAACCCGTGCCCGCAGACGAGCCCGTCATGCACGTGTGCTGGTTCGAGGCCGACGCCTACGCGCGGTGGGCCGGCAAGCGGTTGCCCACCGAGTCGGAATGGGAGAAGGCCGCGCGGTGGCATCCCGCGAGTGGACGGTCCCGGCGTTTCCCCTGGGGCGACGAGGAACCCGACCGCACCCGGGCGAATCTGGGGCAACGTCATCTGGCCCCGGCCCCGGTGGGATCGTATCCGGCCGGCCGGTCCCCGCTCGGGGTGCTCCAGCTGATCGGGGACGTCTGGGAGTGGACGTCGTCGCGCTTCACCGGGTACCCCGGATTCACCGCCTTCCCGTACCGCGAGTACTCGGAGGTGTTCTTCGGCGGCGACTACCGCGTGCTGCGGGGCGGATCGTTCGGCACCGACCCCGTGGCCTGCCGCGGGACGTTCCGTAACTGGGATCACCCGATCCGCCGGCAGATCTTCGCGGGATTCCGCTGCGCCAGGGACGTGTGATGTGTCGGCACCTGGGCTATCTCGGGCCCACCCGGTCGGTGCGCGAGGTGATCGCGGCGGGAGAGTTCTCCCTGCTGCGGCAGTCGTGGTCGCCGCGGGACATGCGTGGCGGTGGGACCATCAACGCCGACGGTTACGGCGCCGCCTGGTGGGGTTCGACGCTGTCTCGGTATCGGTGCGCGATGCCGATCTGGTCGGATCCTGCTCTACCCGAGATGCTCTCGACGGTTCGTTCGCACGCGGTGATGGCCGCCGTCCGCTCCGCCACCGTCGGAATGCCCGTCGAACGCAGTGCGTGCGCGCCTTTCGTCTCGGGGCACTGGGCGTTCAGCCACAACGGTCGTATCGAGCAGTGGCCCGACTCGATGACGGGGCTTGCGGCCGGCCTGCCGGTGTCGGAACTGCTGAGACTCGAGGCGCCCACCGACTCGGTGTTCCTGTGGGCGCTGGTTCGGCACGCACTGCGCGACAACAGCCCGGAGGTCGCGCTGATGCAGGTGACGTCCGCGGTCGCGGAGGCGGCGCCGGGGTCGCGGCTGAACATGCTGCTCGGCGACGGACGCCAACTGTGGGCGACCACCTGGGATCACTCGCTGTCGGCGCTGGTGGACGACGACCGGGCGGTCCTCAGTTCCGAACCTTTCGACCACAACCACCTGTGGCGGGAGATCCCGGACGGGCACATCGTCACCGCCCGGCCGGGGCACCTGATCGTCACGCCCCTGTGAACACCCCTGTGAGCGCCCTGTGAGTTGACCGAGAACACCCACGGAGATCGGAGAGGTATGCGAGCACCGACCCTGGAAGTACACATCACGTCCGAGCAGTTGAACGCAGCGCTACGGGCCGACGCCGAGCGTGGGCTCACCGCGACCCCCAAGTGGCTGCCACCGAAGTGGTTCTACGACGCGCGCGGCAGCGAACTGTTCGAGCGGATCACGAGGCTTCCGGAGTACTACCCGACGCGGACCGAGCGGGCGCTGCTCGAGGAGCACGCCCGCGAGATCGCCGCCGTCGTCATGCCTCAGATCCTCGTGGAACTCGGATCGGGCTCCTCCGACAAGACGCGGCTCCTCCTGCACGAGCTGGGCGCCCGGGGAACGCTGGAGAAGTATGTGCCGCAGGACGTGTCGGAGAGCGCGCTACGGGACGCCACCCGCCGGATCGCCACGGAGTTCCCGGAGATCGACGTGCACGGCGTGGTGGGGGATTTCACGCAGTCGCTGCAGCATCTGCCCAGCGGTGGCAGCCGGATGGTCGCCTTCCTGGGCGGCACACTCGGCAACCTCGTTCCCGACGAGCGGGAGCAGTTCCTCGCGGAGATCGCCGGTGTTCTCGAATCCGGCGAGCACCTCCTGCTCGGCGTCGCACTCGTGACCGATCCGCGCGTACTGGTCCCCGCCTACGACGACGCCGCCGGTGTCACAGCGCAGTTCGACCTCAATGTGCTGTCGGTGTTGAACAAACAATTGGGCGCCGACTTCGACCTGGACCGCTTCTGTCATGTCGCAGTGTGGAATCCCGTCGACGAGTGGATCGAGATGCGTCTCGAGGCGACCGCCGACATGACGGTGCACGTGGCCGACCTGGGGCTGGCGGTGCGGTTCGCGGCGGGGGAGCAGATGCGTACCGAGATCTCGGCCAAGTTCCGGCTGAGCGGCATCAGCGCGGAACTCGTCGCCGCGGGCTTCGAGGACATCCGGACGTGGACGGACGCTGATCAGCGCTTCGCCCTCGTGTGTGCGCGGCGCCGCTGACGGTGCGGGGCGTCTAGAGGGTCAGCTGCAGGTACGTCATGTCCAGCCAGCGGCCGAACTTGCGTCCCACCTCCGGCATCTGCGCCACGATGCGGAAACCGAACCGTTCGTGCAGGGCGATGGACGTCGTGTTGGACGATTCGACGCTGGCGACGATCACGTGGATCCCGCCGGCGCGGGCCCGCTCGATCAACGCGGTCATGAGCGCGGTCGCGATGCCCCGCCGATGGTGATCGACGTGGACGTACACCGAGTTCTCGACGGTGTATCGGTAGCCGCTCTTGGCCCGCCACACCCCGTACGAGGCGTACCCCGCGACTGCTCCGTCGACGTCGGCGACGAGCACCGGGAAGCCGTTGGCCCGACGATCGTCGAGCCAACGGCGCCGCTCGTCCAGATCGGCGAGTGTCTCGTCCCAGATCGCCGTCGAGTTGGCGATCGCCTCGTTGTGGATCTCGAGGATTCCGGGCAGGTCACCAGTGGTGGCGTCGCGGATCAGCATGGTCGAGAGAGCCTTACGCCCCTGCGCTGCGGCGCGCCTTCTCCAACGCCGCGAGCGTGCGCAGGATGGTGGCCTTCTGCCCGTTGAGGTCGTTGAGGCGAGCACGGGCCGCGAGGCCCTGAGCGGCCTCGGCCAGCGCGATCTGCGAATCGACCTTGGTGAGCTGATCGAGCAGACCGGTGACCCGCTGCTCGAGCGCCGCGACATCGATCTTCTTCGCAGGAGCGACGGCAGCGGTGGGTGTCGGCGCCGGTGCCGACGTCGTACGCGGGCGCGCAGCGGACGCCTTGCGGGCCGGAGCGGATTCCGCCTCGAAGGCCTTGACGATCCGAGCGGCCTTGGGGCGCATCGACTTGCGGACGAGGGCCGGGTCCGGGGGCTCGGGCAGGCGGATCTGGTTGAGGGCGGCACGCGCATCGCGGGCGCCCACGCGCCACTCGCGCTCCTCCTCGTCGTCGGACTGGAGGGTGCCGCCGATCGGACGCAGGCCGTACATGCCCATGAACTTGCGGGCCTCGTCGATCACGGTCTCGTGCTCGCGGCACACACCGCACCGGGGCTCGTTGCGGAACTCCTCGATCGAATCATCGCTTCCGCACCACACGCACGACCCGGGAGTCCAACGGCGAACCGGCTGAGGATTCGGAACAACAGAGGCGGCGGCGGGGTTTTGCAGGGTCTGCGCGTCGATCACGAGGAGCCAGAATAGGGCACCCGTTCGCGTCCGGCTACACCGAGGTCCAATCTTCTCCGCGGGCGTGACCAAACTCATGTTCGGTCGCCCTCGACGTCGGCAAAGGCTTGTGGCACACGAGTTCTCCGCTCCCGTGAGATCTACCGGAGGTGTCAGCCGTGAGCGCCGAAGACGTCGGTGAACCACTCCACGAGAGGCCGCATCGAAGCCCACGCCGAGCGGATCCGGTCGGCCGCCTCGGGTGTGCCCAGCCAGTCGGGGCAGCCGTAGTTCAGTCCGGCCGTGAGCGACCGGTGCCGCATCAGTTCGATGCGCGGATGACCCGGGGAGACGCCACGCGGACGGGTGGCCAGACGGTCGCCGCCGATCTCGAATCCCGCCTTCTCGATCTTGCGGACCAACCGTTCGAGCGTGCGTCCGTGCCGGTCGTCGTCGACCGCCGCGCGGTAGCGCGCGAGTTGCTCGGGGGTGTGTGAGTAGTGCCCACCGGCGACGAACAGGCCCGAGGCGTCGATCTGGACGTAGAAGCCGACGCCGGGACAGGACTCGACGAAGCCGCCCTGGTGGGTCTTGTAGGGGGACTTGTCCTTCGAGAAACGGACGTCACGATACGGCCGGAAGGCCTTACCCGGACCGAACTCGGGTTCCAGCACGGACAGTAGTTCGACCATGGGGGCGCGAACGTCCGTGTCGTAGACGGACTTGTGGGACGTCCACCAGGCCTTGCTGTTGTCGGCCTCGAGGTCCTCGTAGAAGTCCAGTGCGGTCGTCGAAAATCCGGTGAACACACTTGGAAAGACTACGCCCGTGCCCGGGCCGCGAATCGCGGACCGGGCACGGGCACGGGTGTAGTCTGCAGAACGTCTAGGCGATGCCGTTGAACAGCGAGGTCACCGAGCCGTTCTCGAACACTTCCTGGATGGTGCGCGCCAGCAGCGGTGCGATGGACAGCACGGTCAGCGTCGGGAATCGCTTCTCTTCCGGGATCGGCAGCGTGTTGGTCGCGATGACCTCCTTGGCGCCGCAGTTCGCGAGACGCTCGGCAGCCGGATCGGAGAACACTCCGTGCGTGGTCGCGATGATGACGTCGCCGGCGCCGGCGTTCTTGAGCACCTCGACCGCGCCGGCGATCGTGCCGCCGGTGTCGATCATGTCGTCGATCAGCACGCAGGTGCGGCCGCTCACGTCACCGACGACACGGTTCGACTTGACCTGGTTCGGAACCAACGGGTCGCGGGTCTTGTGCACGAACGCGAGCGGGGCGCCGTCGAGGGCGTCGGCCCACTTCTCGGCGACCTTCACCCGGCCGGCGTCGGGGGAGACCACGCAGATGTTCTCGGTGCCGTAGTTCTCGCGGACGTACTGAGCGAGCTGGCCGAGGGCGTGCATGTGGTCGACCGGGCCGTCGAAGAAGCCCTGGATCTGATCGGTGTGCAGGTCGACGGTGATGATGCGGTCGGCACCGGCCGTCTTGAGCAGGTCGGCGATGAGACGGGCCGAGATGGGCTCGCGGCCGCGGTGCTTCTTGTCCTGACGGGCGTACGGGTAGAACGGCAGCACAGCGGTGATGCGCTTGGCAGATCCACGCTTGAGAGCGTCGATCATGATCAGCTGCTCCATGATCCACTGGTTCAGCGGCGCCGGGTGGCTCTGGAGCACGAACGCGTCCGATCCACGGACGGACTCCTCGAAGCGGACGAAGATCTCGCCGTTCGCGAAGTCACGAGCCGTCTGCGGCGTGACCTTGATGTCCAGTTCCTTGGCCACCTGCTCGGCCAACTCGGGGTGTGCGCGGCCCGAGAAGAGCATCAAGTTCTTCTGCACGTCGCTGGATATCGCGCTCACTGGTCTTCGCCATCCTTCGAATCGGTGTCTTGCTGGGCTGCTCGAGCCGCTGCGTCGGCAGCGGGGGTACCGGGTCGGTTGCGCTGGACCCAGCCCTCGATGTTTCGTTGCTTGCCGCCCGAGACGGCGAGCGCCCCCGGAGGCACGTCGGTGCGCAGGACGGTACCTGCACCCGTGTACGCGCCGTCGCCGACACGGACCGGGGCGACGAACATGGTGTCGGATCCGGTCCGAACATGCGAACCGACGACGGTCCGGCTCTTGTTCACGCCGTCGTAGTTGACGAAGACGCTGGATGCTCCGATGTTGCTGTGATCGCCGATGGTCGCGTCGCCGACGTACGTCAGGTGCGGCACCTTCGAGTGCGCGCCGATGTCGGCGTTCTTCGTCTCCACGAACGCACCGAGCTTGCCGGCCACGCCGAGGACCGTGCCCGGCCTCAGGTACGTGTACGGGCCGACGGTGGCGTCCGGTCCGATCCGGGCCGATTCGCCGTGCGTGCGGATCACCGATGCGCCCGCGCCGACGGTGACGTCGGTGAGTGTGCTGTCGGGTCCGACGACCGCGTCCTCGGCGACGTGCGTGGCTCCACGCAACTGCACGCCGGGACGCAGCGTCACGTCACGCTCCATCGTCACGTCGACGTCGATCCAGGTGCTGGACGGGTCCTCGACGGTGACCCCGGCGCGCATGTGGCGTTCGAGAATGCGGCGGTTGAGTTCGGCTGCGAGGGTGGCGAGCTGCACGCGGTCGTTGGCTCCGGCGACGAGCAGGTCGTCGGCGATGTGCTGCGCGCGAACGGTTTTCCCGGCCGACCGGGCGATCGCGATCACGTCGGTGAGGTACAGCTCGCCCTGGGCGTTGTCGGCGCTCAGCGACGACAGGGCACCGCGCAGGGTGGCGGCGTCGAACGCGTACACGCCGGAGTTGACCTCGGTGATCGCCCGCTGCGCCTCGGTGGCGTCGGCCTGCTCGACGATCGCGGCGACCTCGCCGTCGGTGGTCCGCAGGATCCGGCCGTACCCGGTGGGATCGGTTGCCGTGGAGGTGAGCACGGTCACCGCGGCGGCGGGCTCGGCGGTGTGCGTCGCGATGAGGGCGCGCAGTGTGTCGCTGTCGAGGAGCGGGACGTCGGCGGCGGTGACGAGAACTGTGCCGTCGAAGTCGTCGGGGAGCGCGGTCAGTCCACAACCGACGGCGTGGCCGGTGCCGTTCTGTTCGTGCTGGACGGCGGTGGCGACGGCGCGTCCCAGATCCTTGGCGACCTCGTCCACCGCAGCGCCCACGGCGTCACGATCGTGGCCGATGACGGTGACCAGTTCGGCGGGTTCGATGCCGGCCGCGGCATGCAGTGCGTGCGAGAGCATCGAGCGCCCGGCCAGGGTGTGCAGCACCTTGGGGGTCTTCGACCGCATTCGCGTCCCGGCGCCGGCAGCAAGGACGATGACGGCGGTCTGCGGTGGCATGAAGCTCCCTCGAAGTCGATCTACGCTTAGCCGCTCGCGCGGCCCAACGGTCGCGCACGTTCCGGAAGAGAATATCGCGAGTCGAACCCGCGAAGGCAACGTGTCCGAGATTAACCACGGCCCCCGTCGGGTGTCCGGCGATCCGCTCCGGCGCCCGCGAACAGGCCGGGAAGTTAACGGGGGAGTAACAACTCCGAACCGAACGGTCCGTGGGTTGTGTGGAGGATCACAGCGCTCGCGGGCGTGGGGTGAGAAGGATCCGAAGGGCTCCGCCGCCAGGACTCGAACCTGAACTATCTGAACCAAAATCAGAGGTGCTGCCATTACACTACGGCGGATTACCGCGCGCCGGGACGACGCCCGGATACGCGGGAACGATCCTCGCATGCCGACGCGCCGTGCGTCGAACCGCCGGACAAATTCCTCGGCGACCGGGCTATAGGGTGGCCTCTACCAGCGCCGAGTGTGCGCGACGCGGCGTGTCGGAAAGGACGGTGGACCCCAGTGTCACGACCATCGCGGGAGGACCGGACCACCGAGCGTGCCCCCCGGACGCGGATGACGGGAACCCAACGCCGCGAGCAGTTGATCGAGATCGGCCGGGCGCTGTTCGCCGAACGCGGATACGAGGCGGCATCGATCGAGGAGATCGCGGCGCGGGCGAACGTGTCGAAGCCCGTCGTCTACGAACACTTCGGTGGCAAGGAAGGGTTGTACGCCGTCGTCGTCGATCGGGAGATGTCGACGCTGCTCGAGATGATCACGTCGTCGCTCACCCAGAATCGCTCCCGGATCCGGGTCGAACGGGTCGCGCTGGCGCTGCTCACCTACGTCGAGGAACGCACCGACGGCTTCCGGATCCTGGTCCGGGACTCGCCGGTCGCCGCCGACGACGGCACCTACTCGAGCCTGCTCAACGAGGCGGTCCGGCAGGTCGGCCACATTCTCGCCGGCGACTTCGCGCGCCGCGGACTCGATCCCGACCTCGCGCCGCTGTACGCGCAGGCGCTCGTCGGCATGGTCGCGACCACCGCCACGTGGTGGCTCGACGACCGCACCCCGTCCAAGGAGGTGGTCGCCGCGCACCTGGTGAACCTGTGCTGGAACGGCCTGACCAACCTCGAGGCCGACCCGCAACTCGGGCAGTGAGGGACGACCGGGCGGCGGGGTCGGGTGCCCGGCCCGGTGTCGGTGGGCACGCCTAGAATCGAACGGTCTGCATTTCACGACATCAGGAGCGCCGTCGTTGTCTTCCGTGTCCACTTCAGATAACTCTTCGGCCCCTGTCGCCGCGGCCACGCCACTCGCGGGTCTCGCGTCGACGGCGCTCGCGGACGGCGCGATCGGCCGGGTGCAGGACAGCGTCGGACGTACCGGTGTCGACATCGTCGCCCCGGTCGCGGCGCGCCCGTTCGTCGCCGCCGCGCTCGCCGACCGCACCCAGTTGTTGCTGGTGACCGCTACCGGACGTGAGGCCGACGACCTCACCACCGAGTTGCAGGAGATCTTCGGGGACGGCGTCGCGCAGTTCCCGTCGTGGGAGACGCTGCCGCACGAGCGGCTCTCGCCGAGCGCGGACACCGTCGGTCGCCGCCTGCAGGTGCTGCGGCGTCTCGCGTGTCCCGACGAGGCCGACTACGGCCCGCCGCTGCGGGTGATCGTCACGACCGTGCGCTCGCTGGTGCAGCCGATGGCGCCCGGGCTCGGCGATATCGAGCCGGTCGTCCTGCGGATCGGATCCGAACACGACTTCGGCGAACTGGTCTCGCGTCTCGCGGAACTCGCATACACCCGCGTCGACATGGTCGGCAAGCGCGGCGAGTTCGCGGTGCGCGGCGGCATCCTCGACGTCTTCCCGCCCACGTCGGATCATCCAGTGCGCGTCGAGTTCTGGGGCGACGAGGTCACCGAACTGCGGGCGTTCTCGGTCGCGGACCAGCGTTCGCTGCCGGAACTCGAGCTCAGCACGGTGGTCGCGCCGCCGTGCCGTGAACTGCTGCTGACGGAAGCGGTGCGCGACCGCGCCGCGCAGCTGGCCACCGAGAACCCCGCCGACGCGGCTCTGGTCGAGATGCTCGACAAACTCTCGGCCGGTATCCCGGTCGAGGGCATGGAGGCATTGCTGCCGCTACTGCAGCCCGGCGAGCTGCAGCTGCTCACCGAGGTGCTGCCGCGCGAGACCCATGTGCTGCTGTGTGATCCGGAGAAGATCCGGACCCGCGCCACCGATCTCGTGCGCACCGGGCAGGAGTTTCTCGAGGCGTCGTGGACGGCGGCATCGATCGGCGGGGCCGCGCCCATCGACACGTCGGTGCTCGGCGGCGGCATCGACCTGGGAGCGTCCGCGTACCGGTCGCTGCGTCAGGTGCGGGAGAACGCCGAGGCGCAGGGCCGTCCGTGGTGGACGATCAGTCCGCTGGCGTCGGGCAGCGAGGACGAGCTCGTCCTTCCGGTGCAGTCGGCGCCCGAGGTGCGCGGGTCCGACGAGCTGCTGTCGATGCTGTTCGTGAACCTGCGGGCGCACGTGACCACCGGGGGACGCGCGGTGGTGGTCGTCGCCGGTTCGGGCACGGCCCACCGCGTGCTCGAGCGACTCAAGGAGGCCGACGTCCCGGCCGGCGAGCTCGCGCCGGGCGCCGAGCCGGCCCGCGGACTCGTCCAGGTCCTGCGTGGGTCGCTGCACGAAGGCATCGTGCTGCCGGGTGACGACGCGGCCGGGGTCCCCGGATTGGTGATCGTCACCGAGTCCGACCTGACCGGCAATCGGGTGGCCGCCGCCGGTGACGGCAAGAAGATGCCGGCCAAACGGCGCAACCAGGTCGATCCGCTCGCGCTCACCGCCGGCGACATGGTGGTGCACGACCAGCACGGCATAGGCCGCTTCGTCGAGATGGTCGAGCGCACCATCGGCGGGGCCCGCCGCGAGTACCTCGTCATCGAGTACGCCGCCAGCAAACGCGGCCATCCGGGAGACCGGCTGTTCGTGCCGATGGAGTCGCTCGATCAGCTCTCCCGTTACGTCGGCGGCGAGATGCCCGCGCTGTCGAAGCTGGGCGGCTCGGACTGGCAGAACACGAAACGTAAGGCGCGCAAGGCTGTCCGCGAGATCGCCGGCGAGCTGGTGCAGCTGTACGCCGCCCGCCAGGCGGCGCCGGGTCACGCGTTCGGTCCGGACACCCCGTGGCAGAAGGAGATGGAGGACGCGTTCGCATTCACCGAGACCCACGATCAGTTGACCGTCATCGACGAGGTGAAGGCCGACATGGAGAAGCCGGTCCCGATGGATCGCGTCGTGATCGGCGACGTCGGCTACGGCAAGACGGAGGTCGCGGTCCGTGCCGCCTTCAAGGCCGTGCAGGACGGCAAGCAGGTCGCGGTGCTGGTGCCGACGACGCTGCTCGCACAGCAGCACCTGCAGACGTTCTCCGAGCGGATGGCGAACTTTCCGGTGAAGGTGCGGGGCCTGTCCCGGTTCACCGATGCCGCCGAGTCCAAGGAGATCATCGCGCAGCTGGCCGACGGCGAGGTCGACATCGTGGTCGGTACCCACCGACTGCTGCAGACCGGTGTCCGTTGGAAGGACCTCGGTCTCGTGATCGTCGACGAGGAGCAGCGGTTCGGCGTGGAGCACAAGGAGCACATCAAGGCGCTGCGCACGCACGTCGACGTGCTCACCATGTCGGCCACCCCGATCCCGCGAACGCTCGAGATGAGCATGGCCGGCATCCGGGAGATGTCGACGATCCTCACGCCGCCCGAGGAACGGCACCCGATCCTCACGTACGTCGGTGCGTACGCGGACAAGCAGGTGGCCGCGGCCATCCGGCGCGAGTTGCTGCGCGACGGTCAGGTGTTCTACGTCCACAACCGGGTCAGCTCGATCGACAAGGCCGCCAAGCGGATCCGCGAGATGGTTCCCGAGGCTCGGGTCGTCGTCGCGCACGGGCAGATGAACGAGGAGACCCTCGAGAAGACCGTGCAGGGGTTCTGGGAGCGCGAGTTCGACGTCCTGGTCTGCACCACGATCATCGAGACCGGCCTCGACATCTCGAATGCCAACACGCTCATCGTGGAACGGGCCGATTCGCTGGGCCTGTCGCAGCTGCACCAGTTGCGCGGCCGCGTCGGCCGTAGTCGTGAGCGCGGGTACGCGTACTTCCTGTACCCGCCGGAGAAGCCGCTCACCGAGACGGCGTACGACCGGCTCGCCACGATCTCGCAGAACTCCGACCTCGGCGCCGGCATGGCCGTCGCGATGAAGGATCTCGAGATCCGCGGCGCCGGAAACGTGTTGGGTGCCGAGCAGTCGGGGCACGTCGCGGGTGTCGGCTTCGACCTGTACGTGCGGCTGGTCGGCGAGGCCGTGGAGGCGTATCGCGCAGTCGCCGACGGCCGGCCCGTCACCACCGAGCCTGAGGTCAAAGAGGTGCGCATCGATCTTCCGGTCGACGCGCACATCCCGCCCGACTACGTCACCAGCGATCGGCTCAGGCTCGAGGGCTATCGCAAGCTCGCTGCCGCAGCCGACACCGATGCGATCGCCGCGGTCGTCGAGGAACTCGTCGACCGCTACGGTCCGCTCCCCGAGGAAGTGGGTCGGCTGGTGTCGGTCGCGAAGCTCCGATTGTTGTGCCGCGAGTACGGCATCGAGGAAGTGGCCGTCACCGGCACCCAGCTCAAGATCTCGCCCATGCAACTTCCGGACTCGAAACAGCTGCGGCTCAAGCGCATGTACCCGAGCGCGCAGTACCGGGCGACTACCGGGATGGTGCAGATGCCGCTGCCGCGTGCCGGTTCGGGCGGCGTCGGAGCCGAACGGGTGCGCGACGTCGAACTGCTGCAGTACATCGCGAACTTCCTCCTCGCGATGGACGGGAAGGCGGCGGACTCCGTGGATCTCGGCACCGCCACCGGCGTGCAGGCCGGGGTCTGACGCAGATGACTGCCGGTGACGAGCGCCAGGACGAGTGGCGCACGGGCGATGCCGTGGTCGAGGCCGCCCTGGTGATGGACAAGCTGTGGGGCTTCGGGGGCTGGGAGGTGACGCAGACCCACGACTCGCTGCGCCCCTATCTGCTCGAGGAGACGTACGAACTGCTCGACGCGATCCAGTCCGGCGATCCCGTCGCGATCCGGGAGGAACTCGGAGACCTGTTGCTGCAGGTCCTGTTCCACTCCCGGATCGCGGAGGCCGCCGGCGAGTTCACGGTCGACGACGTGGCTGCCACTCTCGTGACCAAGCTGGCTCACCGCAGCCCCCACCTCGCGGACGACCTCGCGGGCCCGGTGGACATCGCCGAGCAGGAACGCGCGTGGGAGGCCCGCAAGGCGGCCGAGAAGGCCCGCGAATCCTGCATCGACGGCATCGCGTTGCAGCAGCCCGCCCTGGCGCTCGCCGAGAAGGTGATCTCGCGGGCACGCAAGGCGGGACTGCCGGACGAGTTGGTGCCCGACGAACTGCGGGTGGTGCGGCTGGGCGGCGACACCAGCGCCGAGGACGAACTGCGCAAGGCGACACTGCGTTTCGTCGCCCGCATCCGGGCCGCCGAGTCCGCCGCGCACGCGGCCGGGGTCGCATGGGGCGGACTCGACGGTGACGCGTGGCGGACCTACTGGAGTAGTTGACTCTGGATCATTCCGGGAAACCGTTGTGATGACCCGCGATTCGGCCGTGCGCGTCGAGTTCGATCGTGACGTCCACCCCGATCTTGCCGAGGAACTCGTAGTCGTGGCTGACGACGATCATCGCGCCGCGGTAGCTGTCGAGCGCCTCGGCGAGTTGCTCGACGCTGGTGATGTCGAGGTTGTTCGTCGGCTCGTCGAGGATCAACAATTGTGCGGGTGGCTCAGCCAGTAGCAGTTTGGCGAGTGAGACTCGGAAGCGTTCACCGCCGGACAACGTCGCGACCGGGCGATCGGGCGCGCTGCCGCGGATCAAGAGACGGGCGAGTTGGTTCCGGATCGTGCCGGACGAGGTTCCGGTTGCGACGTCCTGCACGTTCTCGAGTGCGCTCCGCGTCTCGTCGAGGTTGTCGAGTCGCTGTGGCAGATAGCCGACCCGCTCGGTGAGCAACGCCCCGCGCACTCGGCTCGGGTCGCCCTCGGTGCCCCGGAGGAGATGGTCGAGAAGCGTGGACTTGCCGGCCCCGTTGGGGCCCACGAGCGCGATTCTCTCCGGGCCCTGCACGACGATGGTGCGTTCGCCGTCATGGAACTCGGCGATGCGTCGACTCCGTGGCACATCCGGGTCGGGCAGCGTGAGATGGATGTGCTCGTCTTCCCGAACCCGTCTGGCGGCCGCATCGGCCGCGGCCTTGGCGCTCTCGACCTTGTCGTCGAGCGTCCCGCGCATCGCTCCCGCGGAAGCCTGCGCCTTGCTCGCGCGATTTCCGGCGAGGATCTTCGGGATACCGCCGTCCTTCTGGGTCTTCTTCGCCGTCCGTTCGCGGCGGGCCAGTTTCGTCTCGGCTTCGATCCTCTGGCGCTTCTCGACCTTGAGCGCCTGGTCGGCGGAGCGCGCGGCCTGCACGGCGGCCGCCTGCTCCTGTTCGCGATGCTCCTTCCATGCGCTGTACGGGCCGCCGAACACCTCGATCCGGCTGTCGTGCAACTCTGCGGTGGCATCCATGTGCTCGAGCAGTTCCAGGTCGTGGCTGACGACGACGAGAGTGCCAGTCCAGTTGTCGATCATCTCCGCGAGACGTGCGCGTGTGGGCCGGTCGAGGTTGTTCGTCGGCTCGTCGAGCAGGGTGACCGGGGTACGCCGGACTCGGAGGCCGGTGATCGCGATCAGCATCGCCTCTCCGCCGGAGAGGGTGTCGACTCGGCGGTCGAGATCCACTGTGGTGAAGCCGATCTCGTGGAGGGCCTCCTCGGCACGGGCCTCGATGTCCCAGTCGTCGCCCACGGTGTCGAAGTGGCGCGGATCGGGGTCTCCGGATTCGATGGCCCGGAGCGCTGCGACGATCCGGTCGACACCCAGGAGTTCGGCGACGGTCGAGTCCTTGCGGTTGGTCAGCGTCTGGGGCAGATACCCCACCTCCCCGACCGTGTCGACGCGTCCCGACGTGGGCCGCAGCAGCCCGGCGATCAGTCGGAGCAGTGTGGACTTACCCGCTCCGTTCCGCCCGACGAGACCGGTGCGCCCGGTGGTGAAGGTGCCGCTCACGCGATCGAGCGCGACGGTGCCGTCGGGCCATTCGAAGGTGAGGTCTCTCAAAGTGATTGCGGAGGCACTCATGCGTTGCCGTCCCTTTCGTGAAAGGTTGCTGATCAGCGGGGCTGAGGGAACGACCGATCACAAGGGGTCGCCCGGAGGGGCGAGCATGCGTCGCACGAGTAGGTCGACATCGCTGCGCACACGGGAGAACGTGATCGGCGCGAGCCGGAAGTGCCGGGGATGGGCGCCCTGGAATGGGCATGGGTCGTCAGCCTGGGCGCGGTCCGCGCCGGAGCGGCTACGCCACCGGCAGTCCGGTGGCTAGATTCTGTCGACCTCGATGTCCATGGCCGGCACTCTATCAGTCGTGCGTTGCATCAGTCGTGCGTTGCGCGTCACGCCTCGAACAGCGTCGATCCCCAGTAGTCGCCGTCACCGACACCCGGCGGCACCGCGAACACGGCGGAGCCGACGTGCTTGATGTACTCGTTCAGTGCGTCGTTGCGGGCGAGGTTCTGTTGCATCGGCACGAACTGCTTCTGCGGGTCGCGGCAGTACGCGATGAAGAACAGGCCGGCGTCGAGATGGCCGAAACCGTCTGTGCCGTCGGTGAAGTTGTAGCCGCGGCGCAGGATCTGGATGCCGTTCAACTCCTCGGCCGACGCGAGCCGAACGTGTGCGTCCTTGTCGATCACGAGCTTCCCGCCGGCGCCCTTGGCGCCCAGCTGCAGATCGTCGAACTCGTCCTTGCGACCCAGCGGTGCGCCGGTGCCCTTGGTCCGGCCGAACACCCGCTCCTGTTCGTGCAGCGTGGTGCGGTCCCACGGCTCGATCAGCATCCGGATGCGGCGGGCCACCAGGTACGAGCCACCCGCCATCCATGCCTGGTCGTCCTGCGGATCCACCCACACGAACTCCGACAGCGCCGCGGGGTCCTCGGCCTTGATGTTCCGTGTTCCGTCCTTGAACCCGAACAGGTTTCGAGGCGTCGCCTGCGTCGTCGATGTCGAGGACGTGCGCCCGAATCCGAGCTGCGACCACCGCACCGCCACTACACCGAAGCCGACGCGGGCCAGGTTGCGCACCGCGTGCACCGCCACCTGCGGGTCGTCGGCGCAGGCCTGGATCGCGATGTCGCCGCCGGAGCGGGCCGGCTCGAGCGCGTCTCCGGTGAACTTGGGCAGGTCGGCGAGCGCCGCCGGCTTCCTGTCCGCGATCCCGAAGCGGTCCTTACCGTTCGCGTCGAACAGAGACGGTCCGAACCCGATCGTCAGCGTGAGCTTCGAGGCGTGCAGGTCCAGTGCCTCACCGGTATCGGTGGGCGGGTTGTATTCGCCGGCGCCGACGGCACCGTCGGCGGCGGCCTCCTCGCCGGCGGTCATCCGCGCGGCCATCTCGGTCCACTTCTTCAACATCGCCACCAGTTCGTCACGCGAATCGGTGATGACGTCGAACGCGACGAAGTGCATGCGATCCTGTGCGGCCGTAACGATTCCGGCCTGATGGATACCCCGGAAGGGCACCACTTCGGAGGTCGATGCCGTGGCCTCGGGGGCCGACAGGCGGCCCACCGCCGCACCCGCGCCGGCGAGGACCGCGCCGGCCCCGACGGCGCCGACGGCGCCGAAGAGACGCCGGCGGGACAGTCCTGGACGCGATTCGGCCCGGCGGGTGTCGTCCGACTGGTTGTCGTTCCGGGAGTTACTGTCCTGCGACGACACCCTGCACCTGGCTCACTTCGGCGGACAACGCATCGATCTTCTGGGACAGCGCCTGACGCTGCGGCTCGGTCACCGTCTCGTAGGAGACGAACCCGTCGCCCTGGCGGAACTGTGCGAGTTCGGCATCGAGGTCTGCGAAACGCTGGTCGATGCGGGCGGCGAGTTCCGGGTTGCGGTCGTCGAGGATCGGACGCAGCGACGCGATCGCGGCCTGCGAACCGTCGGCGTTGGCCTGGAAGTCGTACAGGTCGGTGTGCGAGAAGATGTCCTCCTCGCCGGTGATCTTGGTGCGGGCGATCTCGTCGAGCAGTGTCTGGGCGCCGCCGGCCACCTGGATCGGGTCGACGACGAAGTCGGGAGCCGCGACACCGTCGGCGAGCTCCTGGATGTCGGCGACGAGTTGGTCGGCGATCGCGTTGGTGTCGGGCTGCAGGCCCTGGACCCACAGGTCCTTCTCGAGGCGGTGGAAGCCGGTCCAGTTCCAACCGGGCTCGACGTCGACCTCGCGCAGGTCGATGCGCGGATCGAGGTCGTCGGGGAAGCTCTCGGCGATGGGCTCGATGCGCTCGTAGTACGTACGGGTCAGCGGGTACTGGGCCTTCGCGGCGGCCACGTCGCCGGCCTTGAGCGACGCCACGAACGCGGTGACCGTCTCCTGCAGCGCGGTGAGCTGGCTGTCGACGTAACGCTTGTAGCCGTCGGCGGCCTCGGTGAGGCGGCCGTCCTGGTCGGTCGCGGCGACGGAGTCGCCCGTGACGACGAATTCGGATCGGATGCCGTTGCCGACCATGCCCGGCTTGCACGCGGTGTGGTAGGTCCCGGCCTCGGCGAGGTTGACGATGAGCTGGCGGGTCAGACCGGGGCCGACGTTCTCGACCTCGCCCATCACTCGATCGCCGGCGCCGAAGACGTAGAACTCGGTGACCTTGGAACCGTTGTTGGTGATGGAGAACGTGGTGTTGCCGGTCTCCGCCGAGTTGCCCGAGATGTCACAGGTGGAGTCGGTGGCGGTCACCGTGATCGCCTCGGCGTCCGCGGTCGACTTGGACGTGCACGCCGCGAGGGCGAGGGGGGCGATCGCGAGCAGGGCGAGCGCGGAGGTGGTACGACGCACGAGCGGAACCTTTCGGGTGACGGTCATCGGGAAGCGTTGAGTTCGGAGTCGGTCGGTCCCGGAGCGGCCTGCGGTGCTGCGGCTTTCGGCTTCACCGGGCGGAGGAAGAGCGGCATCACGATCGCGAGGTACGCCACCCACGCGATCACCTGGAGGACGGTGGGATCGGGGCGGAAGTTGAAGATGCCCTGCAGGACCGTGCCGTACCAGCTGGACGTGTCGAACACGGACGAGATGTCGAACGCGAGCGTCGATCCGCCGGGCAGCCACCCGGCGATCTGCAGTGCGCGCACGCCGTACGCGAGGATGCCGGCCGCGACGACGACGAGGAACGCGCCGGTGTAGCGGAAGAAGCGGGCGAAGTCGATGCGGACCGCGCCGACGTACAGCAGCACGGTCAGGGCGGCCGCGACCGCGATGCCGAGCAGCAGTCCGACGAGCGGCCACGAGCTTCCGGCCGCGTTCTCGGCGTAGCCGACGAGGAGGAGAGCGGTTTCGACGCCCTCGCGGCCGACGGCGAAGAAGGCCATCGTCGCGACGGCGACCGGGCCGACGGCGAGCGCCCGGTCCAGCCCGGCGCGCAGGTGCCCCGACATCGACGCCGCGGCGGTGCGCATCCACAGGACCATCGCGGTGACGATCGCGACCGCGACGAGCGACGCCAGGCCGCTGATGAGTTCGGCGGCCGTGCCGGTGACGGTGGAAGTGCCGAAGTGGATGCCGACGAAGATTGCGACGACCATCGCGACGGCGGCGCCGACGCCGACCCATACCCATCTGAGGGCGTCGCGGCGCTCGGACTTCACCAGGAAGGCGACCAGGATCATCACGACGATGCCGGTCTCGAGTCCCTCGCGCACCCCGATCAGGCCACTGCCGAACAGCTGGGTCGCGATGGACGGCGCGGCGGCACCGGCGGCGAGGACTGACACTCTGGGCTCCTGCTACGGGTCGGGACGGCGCGAACGGAAAGGCAAGGCAAGGCAAGCCGAACCTCGAAGGACCACGCCGAAAGTAGCAGCCCCCGACATTGGACAAAAACCACCCCTGACCTGGTGCTTTTTGTCTGGAATGGGGCTTTGGTCCCGATTCGCCCGACGTCGCGACCGCGCGGTTCTGGATGATGGATGCCGTGACGAGAGAAGCCGCAACCCGCGCAACCGCGACGAGGGCCGCTACGGGGCGGTCCTACGGATCACCCGCGCCGACGTACCCGCCACCCAAGCGCCGGCGTCCGCTGCGCACGTTCCTGGTCGTGGCGTCGTCCGTCCTCGTGGGCGTCGCGGTGGTGGTCCTCGCGGTCGGGTTGGACGAGCTGGACCAGCGCAAGCCCCGCATCGAGATCCCGGAGGGCGTCCCGCCGGGACCGGGTGCGCCGACGCCGCCGATCGACATCAACGGGCCCGGTCGGACTGCGGCCGGACTGGGGGAGTGGGCGGCACCCCTGTCGGACGCGCTGGCAATCTCGCCTACCGCGCTCGAGGCCTACGGGTACGCGGCCGCAGTGATGGCCGCGACCAAGCCCGACTGTGGAATCGGATGGACGACACTCGCGGGGATTGCGGCCGTCGAGAGCAAGCACGGCACGTATCGCGGCTCGAGCGTCGGCGAGGACGGGCAGGTGAGCCCGCCGATTCGAGGTATCCCGCTCGACGGCTCGCCCGGAGTCGCCGAGATCCCCGATACCGACGGCGGCGCGATGGACGGCGACGCCACCCACGACCGTGCCATGGGTCCGCTCCAGTTCATCCCGGAGACGTGGGCGCGCTGGGGCGTCGACGCCAACGGTGACGGTGTGGTCGACCCCGACAACATCGACGACGCAGCCCTCACCGCAGCGCGGTACCTGTGTGCGCGCGGTGGCGACCTCACCACTGCGGACGGGTGGACCGCCGCCCTCATGGCCTACAACCTGTCGGGGGAGTATCTGCGCGACGTCCGCGACCGCGCGGCTGCGTACTCGGTGGGAGTGCGGAGGTGACCTGCGCGACGGGCGTGCCTGGAGGCGGGAGTCGGTTACTCCCGCTAGGCTCAGACCTGGCACTATGCATCCGGCGACTCAGCGTGGTCGCTTGCCCGTAGACAACCCAGTTGCTGCTGCCCGGACCGGCTCGATCCGCTGTCCGCAGCAGCCGTACGAAGCCGCCGAAGGAGAACCATTCGTGGCCATCATTGAGCAGGTCGGAGCTCGCGAGATCCTCGATTCCCGTGGCAACCCCACGGTTGAGGTCGAGGTGCTGCTCGAGGACGGTAGCTTCGCCCGGGCCGCCGTTCCCTCCGGCGCGTCCACCGGTGAGCACGAGGCCGTCGAACTGCGTGACGGCGGCGACCGTTACCTGGGCAAGGGTGTCCAGAAGGCCGTCGAATCCGTCCTCGGTGAGATCGCACCGGCCATCATCGGCCTGGATGCCACCGAGCAGCGCACCGTCGACCAGGCTCTGCTGGACGCCGACGGAACCCCCGACAAGTCCCGCCTGGGCGCCAACGCGCTGCTCGGCGCGTCGCTCGCCGTGGCCCGCGCCGGTGCGGAGTCCTCCGGCCTGGAGCTGTTCCGTTACGTCGGTGGCCCGAACGCCCACGTGCTGCCGGTCCCGATGATGAACATCCTCAACGGTGGCGCGCACGCCGACACCGGCGTCGACGTCCAGGAGTTCATGGTCGCGCCGATCGGTGCGCCGACCTTCAAGGAGTCGCTGCGCTGGGGTGCCGAGGTGTACCACTCGCTCAAGTCGGTGCTCAAGGCCAAGGGCCTGTCCACCGGCCTCGGTGACGAGGGTGGCTTCGCTCCCGACGTCGCGGGGACCAAGGAAGCGCTGGACCTGATCAGCGAGGCTGTCGCCAAGACCGGCCTGAAGCTGGGTACCGACATCGCACTCGCACTCGACGTCGCCGCCACCGAGTTCTACACCGACGGCACCGGCTACAAGTTCGAGGGCAAGATCCGTACCGCCGAGGAGATGGGCGCGTTCTACGCCGAGCTGCTGACGCAGTTCCCGCTGGTCTCGATCGAGGATCCGCTGAGCGAGGACGACTGGGCCGGCTGGGTGGCGCTGACCGAGCAGATCGGCAACAAGGTCCAGCTCGTGGGAGACGACCTGTTCGTCACCAACCCGGAGCGCCTCGAGGAGGGCATCGCCAAGGGCGCCGCGAACGCACTCCTGGTGAAGGTCAACCAGATCGGCACGCTCACCGAGACGCTGGATGCCGTCGACCTGGCCCACCGCAGCGGCTACAAGACGATGATGAGCCACCGTTCCGGTGAGACCGAGGACACCACGATCGCCGATCTGGCCGTCGCGGTCGGCAGCGGCCAGATCAAGACCGGTGCCCCCGCCCGCAGCGAACGCGTCGCGAAGTACAACCAGCTGCTCCGCATCGAGGAGAGCCTGGGCGACGCCGCCCGCTACGCCGGCGAGCTGGCGTTCCCGCGCTTCGCCTTCGAGGCGTAAGCACGCCGATGAGTCAGCGCGGTAGGTCGCGGTCGGGTCGTCCCTCCCCGGGAGGACGCCCCGAGCGCCACGGTGCCGGGACCGGGCAGGGCTCTCGTAGGCCCCGCCGCAACCGGGTCGGCACCACTACCGCGACCGGACGTGTCGCCCCCGACGCGTCGAGCCCACTCGATGCGGGCGGCGACGCGGCCGGACCTTCGCACGCCACCGGCTCCCGTGTCCGCTCCAGGCGGGCGGGCGCGGGACGCCGGTCGGCGCAGGCGCAGCCCGAGCGCACCTTCTTCGGTCTGTCGACCGGCCGCGCTGTCATCCTCGGCGTCGTGATCTGCGCTCTCGCGCTCACGCTCGCGATGCCGTTGCGCACGTATCTCACGCAGCGTGCGGAGGCCGATCGGCTCGCCTCCGAGCAGGTGGCGCTCGAACAGCAACTGGACCAGCTGCGCCGCCAGAAGGAACAGATCGAGGATCCCGCGTGGATCGCCACGCAGGGCCGCGAGCGACTCGGCCTGGTCCGCCCCGGTGAGACGCCCTACAAGGTGCAGCTGCCCGGGGACTGGCAGCCGCCGAAGAAGGATGCGCCCCCGCCGCCGCCGTCGACCGGCGCCTGGCACAGCGACCTGTGGCAGCGGCTCACCGAACCCGCGCCCGTCGCCGAGGCCGAAACAGAGACACCGCCGGAGGCCCCCGTGGTGCCGGCACCCGCCCCAGAAGAACCAGGAGTACCCACCGGGTGAGCGAATCGTCCGTCCCCCAGGAAGACCTCGACGCGGTGGAGGCCCAGCTGGGTCGTGTCCCACGGGGCGTCCTCGAGATCGCGTACCGCAGCCCGGACGGCCAGCCCGGCGTCGTGAAGACCGCCCCCCGGCTGCCGGACGGCACGCCCTTCCCGACCCTCTACTACCTGACCGACCCGCGTCTGACCGCAGAGGCCAGCCGGCAGGAGTCGGCCGGCGTGATGCGCGAGATGACCGAGCGCCTGGCCACCGACCCGGAGTTGGCCGCAGCCTACCGTGCCGCACACGAGTCCTACCTCGCGGAACGCAATGAAATCGATTCCCTGGGAACGGACTTCACCGGCGGCGGCATGCCGGACCGGGTGAAGTGTCTGCACGTTCTCATGGCGCATTCGCTCGCGAAGGGGCCGGGGGTCAATCCGCTCGGTGACGAGTCCGTCGCTCTCGCTGCACGCGGAAAGCTGCGCGGCACCGCGATTCCCGCCGACTGGCCCGAGTACCAGGGCCCGGAAGTTTCCGGAGACGCCGAGTGACCCGGGTCGCGGCGATCGACTGCGGCACCAACTCGATTCGTCTGCTGGTCGCCGACGCCGGCGAGGACGGCCGTCTCACCGACGTCACTCGTCTGATGCGGATCGTGCGCCTCGGACAGGGCGTCGACGCCACGGGAGCGTTCGCGCCCGAAGCCATCGAGCGCACGCGCGTGGCGCTCGGTGAGTACGCCGAGATCATCCGTGACACCGGCGCCACCGCGGTGCGTATGGTCGCGACGTCCGCCACGCGGGACGCGTCGAATCGCGACGACTTCTTCGCCATGACGCGCGAGGTGCTCGGAGCGGTGATTCCCGGCGCCGAGGCGGAGGTCATCACCGGCGACGAGGAGGCGCGTCTGTCGTTCGCCGGCGCCGTCGGCGAGCTCGACGCGTCGGAGGGTCCGTTCGTGGTCGTGGACCTCGGTGGCGGTTCCACCGAGGTGGTGCTCGGCGACGACGCCGGAGTCCACGCCGCGTACTCCACCGACGTCGGGTGCGTGCGCGTCACCGAACGGTGCCTGCACGACGATCCGCCCACCACCGATCAGATCCACGCCGCCCGCGCGTTCGCGGCCGAGCGCCTCGCTCAGGCCTTCGAACGCGTGCCGGTGGAGCAGGCTCGCACCTGGGTCGGCGTCGCCGGCACCATGACGACCTTGTCGGCCGTCGCGCAGGACCTGCCCGAGTACGATGCCGAGCGGGTGCACCTCTCGCGGCTGAGCGTCGGGCAGCTGCACGACGTCGCGAACCGCCTGGTGTCCATGACGCACGACGAGCGGGCCGCGCTCGGGCCGATGCACCCCGGGCGGGTCGACGTGATCGGTGGCGGCGCCATCGTCACCACCGTGCTCGCCGACGAACTCGCGAGGCGTGCAGGCATCGACGAACTGGTCGTCAGCGAACACGACATTCTGGACGGAATTGCAATGTCAGTCCTACTGGGTGGGTCGTGAATTAGCTCACTGTTTGTGCCGCTTACACTGTTCCTTGGTTTCCACTGTCGTGGCCACCGGAGTCGGGCCGGTGGTGGGCCCCCATAGCCCAATTGGCAGAGGCAGCGGACTTAAAATCCGCCGAGTGTGGGTTCGAGTCCCACTGGGGGCACGCCCGTCCCGCCGTCTGACGGCACATGGCATCGGGGATCCCGTCCACCGCGCTTCCGGTGGACGGGACCTTCCGCCATTTCGTCGCCTTCGCTCATGAATATCGGCAGTTCCGATTCGGTTCGTGTCGGTGGTGCGGTATACCTTGTGCTCTACAACCGGGCTGGTCGGTTTTCTTGGGGGATCACGGGTGGGGATCTGTAGTTCCATCGCTCGCACCTGCCCATTTCCGCCTCCAGCTGCGGTGGGGACTGAATTGATTTGTGAGCGAGGGGGATTCAATGACAGGGCAATTTCCGCAGTACCCCGGTGGGGGTGCACCTCAGGGCGCGCAGCCGGCCTACGGCCAGATGCCGCAGCAGCCGATGCCGCAGGGCTACGGCCAGATCTCGGGTAACCCCGAGCGCAACGGGTTGGGCCTGGCGGCGCTGATCCTCGGCATCGTGGGCCTGCTGTTCTGTCTGGTGCCGTTGACGGGTTTCATCGGGCTGATCCTCGGCGTAATCGGCCTCGCCCTGGGTTTGGCGGGCCTCAGTCGGGTGCGGAAGGCGCAGGCGAGCAACAAGGGTGTCACGATCTCGGGCATCGTGCTCAGCGCGCTCGCGGTGGTCGGTGGTATCGCGGGCATCGTCATCGTCTTCACTGCGGTGGATCAGCTGGGTGACGACCTGAACCAGATTTCCAACGACTGGGACAGCTATTCGGAGTGCATCAGCAATGCCGATACCCCTGAAGAGATGAACGCCTGCAACTGAGACGCCCGCAGGAGGGGGTAGGTGGCGCGCACGCGGCGTCTACCCCCTCACCTGCAGTGCCAGTGCCCGTAAGCGTTCGGGTTCTGCCATCGCCGGCACGGTGCGGTGCGGTCCGGGCTCGACTGGGCGGCCGCAACCGTGGGGAGATCGCGCGGGACGATCGGGGCGGCGGTCGAAGCTGCGGCCGGCGGAATCGCCAGTCCGGTCGCTGCGACAGTGGCTACGACGAGAACCCTTGCGAGCGTGAGGAATGTGGACGGGGAAGGTGGCACGCGCACCTGAGTCATCGGTCGATCCTTTCGGCGGGACCGCAGCGCTCCCCGTGCTGCGATCGAAGCGTCGATGGCGTCCTCGTCGCAGCCCATTGCGGCGCACTCACCATGCTATCGATCCGCGCGAGAGCGGAGAAGGGCCTCGCGCAGCAAGTTCAGATCGCGACCGCGGCAACGCCGACCGCAAGCGCCGACAGTCCGCCGACGGCGATGCCCTCGGTCGGTACTCCGGTGACGGCGAGGTCCACCATCGCGGGCAGCAGGCCGGCAGAAGCCGTCAGGGTCGGTTTGCCCGGCCTGTGACGCCTGGGGGCGGACTCGTCGGATTGCGCCCAGCACGGGGCGTACCCGCGACGGCGTGAGGGGAGGTGATTCCACGGGATCGAGACCGATGCCACATCCCGCATGCGTGTCGGTGCGAACGTGTGGTCGGTTGGGGGTCGGGGGCGAATCACTCTGAAGTCGTGGAGGATTCGATGGTTGACGCGGCGCTCACGCGACGTGTCGTCGTGAGTCTCCGGCTGAAGAGGTGTCCTTCCGTGTCGGGATCGCGTAGACTGTCCTGGTCAGGTACGCCGTCTTGTCGGTGTGTCAGCTCGGACACCGCTCTTGAGCCGCCGCAGCGACGCAGCCCTGACTCCTCACGAACTCACCGGTCGAGTGCTCGCGAGTCGAGCCGAACTTCGACCGAACGATCTTATTCACAGGCGTGAAGGCGCCGATATGTGTTGTCGCAGAGATGGTCTCGTGACGACCACGAAGGAAGTTCCATGCACCACAATTTCATCCCGTCGTCGGATGTCGACAGTTCGACGCCAGTCGGATTGCGGCACAACCGATCCGCTGCTGTCCGTGCCCGCGCGCTGGAGATAGTGGGAATCCTCTATCGATGTGACGCCGACGAGTCTGCGGACCAGCTGCTGCGGCATTCGCAGGCGAACAACCTCAAGCTCGCCGCGCTCGCGGAATCGCTTGTCGCTGTTGTTGACGGCCCCTCGGACGGCTCGGCGGCCGACGCGCAGACGACCCTCGCGGCGCACTTCTGGCTGCGGGAGATTCGTCGGCTCGGTCACGTGCACCGTCGAACCGACCGAAGCGCGCGCCACATCGCTACAACGGCACGCTGTGTCGGCGGTGCGCGAAGCGCAGCGGGAAAAGCCGTTGCCCAGCAAAGTGATCGGAAACGCGTCGACTTCGCGGCCCGAGTGTGATTCACTGAAAGTGGTCATAGTGATTTGTGCCCGCTCGTTGCGCGCACAATTCCCTAAGTTGTGGGGGATGGATCTCCTCTTCGGGTATCGCTTTCAGCAGTACCGGCCCGGGTCGCTCGAACATCGGCGATTCGTGATCGGCAAGCAAGAGGAGCAAGAAATGGCAAACGGCACCGTCAAGTGGTTCAACGCTGAAAAGGGCTTCGGCTTCATCGCTCCCGAGGACGGCAGCGCCGACGTGTTCGCGCACTACTCGGAGATCCAGGGCGGCGGCTTCCGCAGCCTGGACGAGAACCAGCGCGTTTCCTACGATCTGGGCCAGGGCGCCAAGGGCCCCCAGGCCACGAACATCACCGCGATCTGATCGCGTGTCGCCCGTACCGGGCGATGTGAGAACGACAGGCCCCACTTCCGACCGGAAGTGGGGCCTGTCGTGTCGGGGGACGCGGGTCAGCGCTGGGAATCGATGACGGCTTGCTGTGCGGCCGGCGTGACGGCGTCCACGAACCCCTTGAAGTCGTCGTGCTTGTCGAGGAAACCCGCAACGAACGGGCAGATCGGCACGATTCGCTTACCGTGCGCGACGGTGTCGTCGAGCGCGGCACGGATCAGCGTTCCGGCGAGACCGCGCCCGGCGAAACGTTCTCCGATCTCCGTGTGGAAGAAGATGCGCTGGTCACCGCTGTCGACGAACTGGGTGAACCCGGCGGTCGCGTCACCCACTCGAATCTCGTAGCGGCGGCGGTCGTGATCCGGGGTCACTTCGGGCTGGGCGTCGAGGTCACTCATGACTCCACTATGACGCTGCGGGCGCGCTGGTGCGAGTGTTCCGGGTTCGGGCCGCTCACGAACCCACCTTGGGCGTCGCGCGATCGATGATCGACGCCAGGTCGAGGCCGGTCGGCAGCGTTCCGAACACGGTGCCCCACTCGCCGGACAGTCGGCTCGCGCAGAAGGCGTCGGCGACCGCCGGATGCCCGTACCGGACCAGCAACGCGCCCTGCAGCGCGAGGGCCATCTCGCCCACCACACTTCGAGCGCGATGCTCGAGGCTGGCGACGTCGGTGAACGCGCCCTTCAACTTCTCGACCGCCGTGTCGAGTCGCTGGTCGCCTCCCGCACTGGCGTCGAGTTCGTCGAAGAACGCCTCGACCGACTCGGGCTGACGGGCCATCGCGCGCAGGACGTCGAGCGCCGCGACGTTGCCGGAGCCCTCCCACACCGACAGCAGCGGTGCCTCCCGGTACAACCGCGGCATCCGCGATTCCTCGACGTAACCGTTGCCGCCCAGGCACTCCAGTGCCTCCGCGGCATGCGCCGGCCCGCGCTTGCACACGTAGTACTTGCTCACCGCGAGCGCGACGCGGCGCAGGATCGACGCCTGCGGATCGCCGTTGTCGGCGTGGTCGGTGAGAGCGGCGAGCCACATCGCGACGGTGGTCGACGCCTCCGATTCGACGGCGAGGTCCGCGAGCACGTTCCGCATGAGCGGCTGGTCGATCAGATGGGCACCGAACGCGCTGCGGTGAGCTGCGTGGTGGGCGGCCTGCGCGACACCCAGGCGCATGCCCGTGGCGGTGCCGATCGTGCAGTCGAGACGCGTCATGTTGACCATCTCGATGATGGTCCGGACTCCGCGGCCCTCGTCGCCCACGCGCCAGGCGACGGCGTCGTCGTACTCCACCTCGCTGCTCGCGTTGGAGTGGTTACCGAGCTTGTCCTTGAGGCGCTGCAGGAACATCGCGTTCCGTGAGCCGTCGGGCAGTATCCGCGGGAGCAGGAAGCACGTGAGTCCGCCGGGCGCCTGTGCGAGGACCAGGAAGATGTCCGACATCGGCGCCGACGTGAACCATTTGTGCCCGGTGACCAGGTACGAACCGCCCGGTTGCGGGACCGCGCGGGTGGTGCCGGCCCGGACGTCGGAGCCGCCCTGCTTCTCGGTCATCGACATTCCGGCGATCAGCCCCGGCTTGGTGAGCGGGGCGCGCAACTCGGGGTCGTACACCTTGGCGGTGAGCAGCGGTTCGTACTGCAGCGCCAGTTCCGGATCGTGTCGCAGTGCCGGGACCACGGCATAGGTCATGGAGATCGGGCATCCGTGTCCGGCGTCGACCTGCCCCCACACGGCGTTCTTGGCGGCGCGGATCAGGTGAGCCTGCGGACGGGGATCCGCCCACGGGGCGCCGTGCAGGCCCAGCTCCACCGCGGTGTCCATCAATTGGTGGTAGGCGGGGTCGTACTCGACTTCGTCGATCCGGTTGCCGTAGCGGTCGTGGGTCCGCAGAACCGGGGGGTGGGCCTCGGCCAGATCGCCGAGCGCCTGCGCCTCGGCGCCGCCCGCGAGACGCCCGACGCGATGGATCTCGTCGAGTGCGTGATGTGCGCCCTCGCGCTGCAGGGCCTCCAGGATCGGCGGATAGTCGGCGGCGTCGTAGTCGATCAGCGGCGGAACCTGGTTGGTGACCTCGTGCGTGACCCTCATACGACCCCCTGCGGTGGTGGTGGCGATCCTCGAGTGCAGTCAATGACGCTTCGGCGGGAACGTCAAGGACATGCGCGGAATATGCGGCGTGGCGCTCGGGTTGGTGGCATATAGTTGAAAGTTGAAATACCTGGGAGGTAGGGCATGCAGTTCGGAATCTTCACCGTCGGTGACGTGACCGCGGACCCCACGACCGGTCGGACGCCGACCGAGGCCGAGCGGATCAAGGCGATGGTCGCCCTCGCGCAGAAGGCCGAGGAGGTCGGCCTCGACGTGTTCGCCACCGGTGAGCACCACAATCCACCGTTCGTGCCGTCGTCGCCGACGACGATGCTCGGCTACATCGCGGCGCGCACCGAGCGCATCACGCTCTCGACGTCCACCACGCTCATCACCACGAACGATCCGGTGAAGATCGCCGAGGACTTCGCGATGCTCCAGCACCTGGCCGACGGCCGGGTCGACCTCATGCTCGGTCGTGGCAACACCGGGCCGGTGTATCCGTGGTTCGGTAAGGACATCCGCGAGGGCATCCCGCTCGCGATCGAGAACTACGCGCTGCTGCACAAGCTGTGGCGCGAGGACGTCGTGAACTGGCAGGGGCGCTTCCGGACTCCGCTGCAGGGCTTCACGTCGACGCCACGTCCACTCGACGACGTCCCGCCGTTCGTGTGGCACGGGTCGATCCGCAGCCCCGAGATCGCCGAGCAGGCCGCGTACTACGGCGACGGCTTCTTCGCGAACAACATCTTCTGGCCCAAGGAGCACTTCATCCAGCTGATCAACCTCTACCGGCGGCGCTACGAGCACTACGGTCACGGATCCGCCGACCAGGCGATCGTCGGGCTCGGCGGCCAGGTGTTCATGCGGAAGAACTCGCAGGCCGCCGTCCGGGAGTTCCGCCCCTACTTCGACAACGCGCCGGTCTACGGCCACGGCCCGTCGCTCGAGGAGTTCACCGAACAGACCCCGCTCACCGTGGGCAGCCCGCAGGAGGTCATCGACAAGACCCTCACCTTCCGGGAGAGCTTCGGCGACTACCAGCGTCAGCTGTTCCTCGTGGATCACGCCGGGCTGCCCCTGAAGACCGTCCTCGAGCAGCTCGACCTGCTCGGTGAGGAAGTCGTGCCGGTGCTCCGTCGCGAGATGGATGCGATGCGCCCCGCGCACGTGCCCGACGCACCCACCCACGCGAGCCTGCTGGCCGGCAGGAAGGCGGAGGTGCTGTCGTGACCGAGACGAAAACACGCGCTCTGACGGTGATCTCGGCGGGCCTGACGCAGCCGTCGTCGAGCCGGCTGCTCGCCGACCGGCTCACCGCCGCCACCGTGGACGCGCTCACCGGCCGCGGCGTCGACGCCGACGTCGAGGTCGTCGAGCTGCGCGACCACGCACACGCGCTCGTCGACAATCTGCTCACCGGATTTCCCGGTGGCGCCCTGCGATCGGTCGTCGATCGGGTCGCGGCGTCCGACGGCCTCATCGCCGTCACACCGATCTTCAACGCGTCCTACAGCGGCCTGTACAAGTCGTTCTTCGACGTTCTCGAGCAGAGGACGCTCGACGGCATGCCGACGTTGATCGGTGCGACCGGCGGCACCGCGCGGCACTCGCTCGCGCTCGAGCACGCGATCCGGCCGATGTTCGCGTACCTGCGCGCGGGCGTCGTCCCCACGGCGGTCTACGCGGCCTCGGAGGACTGGGCGGGCTCGGGTGACCAGGCCCTCGCGGGGCGGATTGCACGAGCGGGTGACGAGCTTGCGACAGCGATGGCATCGCGTGAGCGGACCGCGCCGGCAGCTCCCTTCGCCGACGCGGTGCCGTTCGAGGAGTTGCTGGCGCGGCAGCGCGCTAACTGACTCACCGGTAAGATGCCCGCAACAAGGTCGACAGGGCAGGGGAGAGTCGTGCGGGAATCGGGTTGGGGATCGCGGCTGAACACGTCGCTGCGCAATGCGTGGGGGCTGACGTTCGGAGGTGGCGTCGCGCCGGTGGAGCGGACGCCGTCCGTGCTGGTGCATCGCGAACCCCACCGCGACCTGCACCGCTACGGGGTGCGCAGCGTCGGGGCGCCCGTCCTGTTGGTGCCGCCGCTGGCGGTACCGATGCACTGCTACGACCTGCGCCCCGGCCAGTCCCTCGTCGCGCACCTGGCGCAGACCGGCCGTACGCCGTACGTCGTCGACTACGGAACCATCGGCTATGCCGACCGGAATCTCGGCTTCGAGGACTGGATCGACGACATCGTCCCGGCCGCGCTGCGGCGCGTGAGTGCCCTGCACGACGGCGCGCCCGTCGATGTCGTCGGCTGGAGCCTCGGCGGGACCATCTCGTTGCTGACTGCGTCGGCGCACCCGGAGCTTCCCATCGCCTCGGTCACCGCCCTGGGCACGCCGATCGACTACTCCAGGATTCCGACCATGGCGGTGGCGCAGGCCGTGGGCCGCATCACTGGGCATCGCCCGGTGACCGAGCTGACGCGCCTGATGGGCGGGCTCCCGGCGCCGCTGGTCCAGATCGCCTACCGGGCCACCGCTCCGCAACGGGAGCTGCTCAAACCGTGGTTCGTCGCGAACAATCTGCACGACACCGAGACCCTCGCCCGGATGGAGGCCATCGACCGGTTCATGGCCGAGATGCCCGGCTATCCGGCGCGGCTGTTCTACCAGACGGCCGAGGAGCTGGTGCTCGGAAACAGTTTGCGCGACGGCCGGATCACCGTGGGCGGCAAGACGATCAAGCTCTCCGAACTCGCCGTCCCGGTGCTCGCGGTCGGCGGCACGGGCGACGTCATCGCGACGGCCGATTCGGTCGCCGCGATCGTCGACGTGCTGACCGGCTCGCCGTCGGTGCGGTTCGAGACCGCGCCGGGCAGCCACCTGGGCCTGCTGGCCGGGCCCGGTGCGAAAGAGACCACGTGGCGGCACATCGACGCATTCCTAGCCGAGCGCGTCGACGCCTGAGGGTCGTGATCGCACCCGGCGCGATCGCATTGCGGGTTTACTGCCGCCCACGTGGTCGCACAGGACGTCGAGACCGCCGAACTCCGCGACCGCCCGGTCGAGTCTCGTCACCAGTGGCCGATGTCCACTCCTGTGTGCGTCGGGCCGATTGCCGCAGATTCAGGTCGGGAACGGGCGCTCAGGCCGACTGCGCCGCGCACCGGCCGGTCGCGCACACTGGACGTCATGCTCTCCGTCGATGACCTGTTCGCCGGCCTCACACGTTTCCCGGACGTCGAGGCACCCAACCTGTTCGCCGTCGACGCGGCCGACCGGCTGATCCTCGACGAGGCCGCGGACGCACTGTCGGCCGCCCCGGAGGCGTCGGTGGTCGTGGTCGGCGACCACTACGGTGCGCTCACGCTTGCTGCAGCCGTCCGATTCGGTGCGAACGGTATTCGTGTGCACCAGGATCCGCTCACCGGTGAACGCGCGCTCGCGAACAATGCGGAACGGTTCGGGCTCGCGGGCCGGTATCGGTCCTGCGCGCTGGGGGAGGACCTGCTGACCGGCGCGCGTGTCGTGCTGCTGCAGCTGCCGCGCAGCCTGGACGAGCTCGACGAGGTCGCCGACGCGGTCGCGCGGTACGCAGACCCCGAAGTCGTCGTGTTCGCGGGCGGCCGCAACAAGCACATCACCCCGGCGATGAACGACGTACTGCGCCGCTCCTTCGGTGGCGTGCGCGCAACGCTCGGTCGGCAGAAGTCCCGCGTGCTGATCGCCGACACGCCGCGCACGAGTACCGAGCCCCCGCGATTCCCGGTTGTCGAGCACGTCGACGAACTCGGATCGGACGTCGCCGCGCACGGCGCGGTGTTCGCCGGTCCGAAGCTCGACATCGGCACCCGATTCCTGCTGGAATTCCTGCCCCGCATGCGGGAGGCCGGCACCGCCGTCGATCTCGGGTGCGGGACGGGCATTCTCGCGGTGAGTCTCGCGAAGGCGCAGCCGTCGGCGGAGGTGATCGCGAGCGACCAGTCGGCCGCGGCCGTCGCGTCCGCGGCCGCCACCGCCCGCGCGAACGGGGTGGCGGCGCGGGTGCGCGTGATCCGCGACGACGCGCTGTCCTCGCTGCCCGAATCGAGCGTCGACCTGATCCTGTGCAATCCGCCGTTCCATGTCGGGGCGGCGGTGCACACCGGCAGTGCAGGCAAGATGTTCGACGCCGCGGGCCGGGTTCTGCGACCCGGGGGCGAACTGTGGACCGTCTACAACTCGCACCTCGGGTACAAGCGCGCCCTCGAGCGCGCAGTGGGCCGCACCGAGGAGGTCGGCCGCAACCCGAAGTTCACCGTCACGCGGTCGGTGCGAGCGGTGTAGCCGCTATTCGACGGGTCCGCCGCCCGCCGCGTCGCCGTCGACCTGCCCGCGGTGGAGGCCGACGTCCTCGACGATCACCCCGTCGATGATCTCGGCTCCCTGGAGTTCGTCGGGGTCCTCGGACTCGTCCTCTCCACCGGACGGCGGGACGTCCGGCTCCTCCTCAGCGAGTCGCTGATCGAGACTCTCGCCCTGTTCGGCCTCCCGCAGGGTGGTGCCGAACCGGTCCGCCTCGCTCCAGTGGTCCGGCGGATCGACCACGTCGTCGCCGTCCTCGTTGCGGACCTCGTCGGAGTCGAGGCTCTCGCTGACGTCCAGAGTGTCGTCTGGTCCTTCTTCGATGCCCATGACTTCATTCTGTTCCGGATCGCCGATTCGCGCTGGATTGTGGCCGACGGCGATACGGTTGCATGGGGCGCTCGGATGGCATCCACTTGCGGGCGCCCGGTAAAGTCCGAATTGTCCAAGTCATCTTCGTGGTGTGGGAACTTTCCCTGCCGGGCGGTGCGTTCTACGGACAACGACGCCGGTCCACCCGGCCGAGCTCGGGCCCCACAAGCCCGACAGACGACCACGAGAAGGGATGTTCACGGTGCGCACCACCAGCAACCCGGTGTTCAAGAACCTGCCCAAGCAGGAGGGCACGGGATACGCCACGTTCGGATCCGCGCAGGCCGGCGGCGCGCAGGTCGCGCAGGAGTACGGCCAGCAGTACGGCGCTCCCGAGCAGTTCCAGCAGACCACACAGCGGGCGATGACGATCGACGACGTCGTCACCAAGACCGCGATCACGCTCGGTGTGCTGACGATCTCCGCGATCGTCTCGTACTTCCTGGTCGACGGAAACACGAATCTCGCGGCACCGTTCGTCATCGGCGGCGGTCTCATCGGCTTCGTGCTGGTGATGGTCGCGTCGTTCGGCCGCAAGATGGACAACCCGGCGATCGTGCTCGCCTACGCCGCGTGTGAGGGCGTGTTCCTCGGCGCGCTGTCCTTCATGTTCACGAATGTCGAATTCGGTGGGGTCGGCGGCTCGATGCTGATCGGCCAGGCCGTCCTCGGCACGTTCGGCGTTTTCTTCGGCATGCTGGTCGTCTACAAGACCGGTGCCATTCGCGTCACCCCGCGGCTGACCCGCATGATCATCGGCGGCCTCATCGGCGTCATGGTCCTCATGATCGGCAACCTGATCGCCAGCTTCTTCACCGACGGCGGTTTCGGCCTCCGTGACGGCGGCACCGTCGCGATCGTCTTCAGCCTGGTGTGCATCGCCCTGGCCGCATTCAGCTTCCTGCTCGACTTCGACGCTGCGGACGAGCTGATCCGCGCTCAGGCGCCGGAGAAGGCCGCGTGGGGCGTCGCGCTCGGCCTCACCGTCACCCTGGTGTGGCTGTACGTCGAGATCCTGCGCCTGCTGAGCTACTTCAACAACGACTAGTCTCACCGCGCCGGACACGAACGGGCGGTCGTCGCGAGAGCGGCGGCCGCCCGTTCTGCGTCTCGGTCACAGTCTCCGTCACAGAACACGAAACGGGCGGTTACTGCGGCAACGGCCGGAAGCCGTACGCAGTAACCGCCCGTTCGCGGCTCAGCCGAGAATCAGCTCAGGCGCTCGAGCACCATCGCCATGCCCTGGCCGCCGCCGACGCACATGGTCTCGACGCCGAACTGCTTGTCCTGCGTCTGCAGGTTGTTGATCAGCGTCGCGGTGATGCGGGCGCCGGTCATGCCGAACGGGTGGCCGACGGCAATGGAGCCACCGGAGACGTTCAGCTTGTCCTCGTCGATGTTCAGCGCGCGGGCCGAGCCCAGCACCTGCACCGCGAAGGCCTCGTTGATCTCGAACAGGTCGATGTCGCTGATCGACTTGCCGGCGAGCGCGAGGGCCTTCTTGGTCGCCTCGATCGGGCCCAGGCCCATGATCTCGGGGGACAGGCCGGAGACGCCGGTGGAGACGACGCGCGCGAGCGGGGTCAGGCCCAGCTCCTTGGCCTTGGTGTCGCTCATGATGACCAGCGCGGCAGCACCGTCGTTCAGCGGGCAGCAGTTGCCGGCGTTGATGGTGCCGTCGGGACGGAAGACCGGCTTCAGCTGGCTGACGGCCTCGTAGGTGACGCCGGCGCGCGGGCCGTCGTCGGTGCTGACGACGGTGCCGTCGGCCAGCGTGACCGGGGTGATCTCGCGCTCGAAGAAGCCGGACTTGATGGCCTCCTCGGCGCGGTTCTGCGAACGGACGCCCCAGTGGTCCTGGTCCTCGCGGCTGATGCCGGTCAGCTGCGCGACGTTCTCGGCGGTCTGGCCCATCGCGATGTAGGCGTCGGGGACGATGCCGTTCTCGCGCGGATCGCTCCACTGCACGCCACCCTGCGCGGCGACGGCGGTGCGCTCCATGGCCTCGGCGAAGAACGGGTTCTTCGTGTCGGGCAGCGAGTCCGAGTTGCCGGCCGCGAAGCTCGACACCGACTCGACACCGGCGGAGATGAACACGTCACCCTCGCCGGCCTTGATCGCGTGCAGCGCCATACGGGTGGTCTGCAGCGACGACGAGCAGTAGCGGGTGATCGTGGTGCCGGGCAGGGTGTCGTACCCGAGCTTGATGGCGACGATGCGGCCCATGTTGAAGCCGGCCTTGCCGCCGGGCAGACCGCAGCCCAGCATCAGGTCGTCGATGTCGGCGGGATCGAGCTCGGGGACCTTGGCGATCGCGGCGGCAACCATCTGAGCTGCCAGATCGTCCGGGCGCATGCTGGCCAGCGAGCCCTTGACGGCGCGGCCGATGGGCGAGCGGGCAACGGAGACAATGACTGCCTCGGGCATGGAAACTCCTTCGTACGTTGGTCTCTTCGCCCTTGAACTTACGTTGCCCGCGCGGCATCACCACCTTGCCGTCTCCCGAACGGGCCCCACAGCCGCTCCCACAGCACGTTCGCGGGGGGTGTCGCCGTCGTAACCTGGGGGAACCGGTCGATTTCGGGAGCGCGTCCGGGCCCGCCGCGTGACGAAGGCCCGTCCCACTCAGCGAGAGCCCGCATCAGGGCCGGAGCCAGGCGATCCGCGGCCAGGCGATAGCCCGCGGCGGACGGGTGGTAGCGGTCGTCGGACAGCATCGTCGCAGGGTCCTCCAGGAAGCGCGCCGCGAGTAGACGGCCGAGGGGGACGGGGTGCCCGCCGGCTGCCCGCGTGGCCGCCGCCTGCAGTCTCGCCAGCTGCATGCCCCAGCTGTGGGCGAGCACCCGCAGGGGCTGCGGGATCGCGGTGATCACCCCCAGGTCGGGGCACGTACCGACGACCACGACGACACCGGCGTCACGCAGGCGGGACACCACGCGGCCCAGCCGACGGGCGGACCCGGGCAACGACATCCCGGTCGTGACGTCGTTGGCGCCGATCATGATCACTGCCGCGTCGGGCGCGGGCCCCGCGACGAACATCGCGTCGACCTGGCCGACCAGCCCGCGCGACGTGGCACCCGAGATCGCCTTGGTGCTCAGTCGAACCCGCGCTCCCGTGCGCTCGGCGAGATCACGGGCCAGCAGGACGCCGGGAACTTCTGCGGCGACGTCGCAGCCGAGTCCAGCCGCGGTCGAGTCGCCGAAGACCATCAGGTGCAGGTCGACGTCGGAGCCGTGACGCCAGCGTTCCGGCTGCGCGGACCCCGGCGTGTAGATTCCGTCCGCCTGCGGGGGCCACCGGCGGGTGGGGACGATCTGTCCTCGCGCGAGCCCTGCCTGCCACACCAGGTACGTGTACGCCGCCCACGACGCCGTACCCGCGCCGGAGCCCGCGAGCAGGGCAGCCGTCCCCGCTCTCGCCGCCGTCCGCCACCGATCCATCGGACTCACCCTCCGCGAGTGTGTCGGACCTTTGAATCTAGTCGTCTCGCGCCTCGGTGGAGCGGTGTCCGGGAACCTGTCGGCGCAGGTAATGCCCCCTTCACGAGACGTGTCCGAATTCGATCTGGAAACATGGGGGCATGCGCATCGCGGATCATGTCGTCGATCTCATCGGCAACACACCTCTGGTCAAGCTGTCCTCGGTCGTCGGCGCGAATTCCGGCCTGGTCGCGGCGAAGGTCGAGTACCTCAACCCGGGCGGCAGCTCGAAGGACCGCATCGCGGTCAAGATGATCGACGCCGCCGAGGCGTCGGGCGAGCTGAAGCCCGGCGGCACCATCGTCGAGCCCACGTCCGGCAACACCGGCGTCGGACTGGCCCTGGTGGCACAGAAGCGCGGCTACAAGTGCGTGTTCGTGTGCCCCGACAAGGTCAGCGAGGACAAGCGAAACGTCCTGCGGGCGTACGGCGCCGAGGTCGTGGTGTGCCCCACCGCGGTGGCGCCCGAGCACCCGGACAGCTACTACAACGTCTCCGACCGTCTGGTGAAGGAGATCCCGGGCGCCTGGAAGCCCAACCAGTACGCGAATCCGGGCGGACCGGACAGTCATTACGAGACCACCGGGCCCGAGATCTGGCGGGACACCGAGGGCAAGGTGACGCACTTCGTCGCCGGCGTCGGTACGGGCGGCACCATCACCGGTACCGGCCGCTACCTCAAGGAGATCTCGGGCGGCAAGGTCAAGATCATCGGCGCCGACCCGGAAGGCTCGGTCTACTCGGGTGGCACCGGTCGGCCGTATCTGGTCGAGGGTGTCGGCGAGGACTTCTGGCCCTCCGCCTACGACCCGTCCGTGCCCGACGAGATCATCGCCGTCTCGGACGCCGATTCCTTCGAGATGACCCGGCGCCTGGCCCGCGAGGAGGGCCTGCTGGTCGGCGGCTCGTGCGGCATGGCCGTCGTCGCGGCGCTCGAGGTGGCCGAGCGTGATCCCGACGCCGTCGTCGTGGTGCTGCTGCCCGACGGCGGACGCGGGTACCTGTCGAAGATCTTCAACGACGAGTGGATGGCGTCGTACGGCTTCCTGCGCACGCCGCTCGACGGCGACACCACCGAGCCCACCGTCGGGGACGTGCTGCGCGGCAAGTCCGGTGAACTGCCCGACCTGGTACACACGCACCCGTCCGAGACGCTGCGTGACGCGATCGAGATCCTGCGCGAGTACGGCGTCTCCCAGATGCCGGTCGTCGGCGCCGAACCGCCGGTCATGGCGGGCGAGGTCGCGGGCAGCGTGTCCGAGCGCGACCTGCTGAGCGCGGTATTCGAGGGCCGCGCGGCACTCGCCGATCCGGTCGAGAAGCACATGAGCAAGCCGTTCCCGCTGATCGGTGCACAGGAGCCGGTGTCGTCGGCCACCAAGGCTCTCGGCGAAACCGACGCGCTCATGGTCGTCGACGACGGCAAGCCCGTCGGTGTCATCACCCGCCACGACCTGCTCGGGTTCCTCAGCGCGGGAGCCTGATTGCCCGAACCCTGACGCGTTCCCGGTGGATGCCCACCGGGAACTCGTCGTTTCGGGTGGCTGTCGGGCAGACGATCGCGGGCTGAACCGACGGCCCCCGGTCGCCGGTCGCTAGGCTGGGCGCCATGAGTGAGCAGGGAATTTCCAGCGGTTTCTCCACCAGGGCCATTCACGCCGGTTACGAGCCGGATCCGCAGACCGGTGCGGTCAACGTCCCGATCTACGCCAGTTCCACGTTCGCGCAGGACGGTGTCGGCGGCATGCGCGGCGGGTTCGAGTACGCGCGCACGGGCAACCCGACGCGTCGTCCGCTCGAAGCCAACCTCGCGGCGCTCGAATCGGGCACGTTCGGCCGGGCGTTCGGCTCGGGTATGGCAGCGACGGACTGCGTGCTGCGGTCGCTGCTGCGCCCCGGCGACCACCTGGTGATCCCGAACGACGCCTACGGCGGCACGTTCCGACTGATCGACAAGGTCTTCACGCAGTGGGGAATCGAGTACACGCCGGCCGCGGTGTCCGACGTCGATGCCGTTCGCGCCGCGATCCGGCCGAACACCAAGCTGGTGTGGGTCGAGACGCCGACGAACCCACTGCTCAACGTCGGTGACATCGCGGCGATCTCCGAGGTGGCGCAGGCCGCCGGCGCGAAGCTGGTGGTGGACAACACGTTCGCTTCGCCGTACCTGCAGCAGCCGCTGCAGTTGGGTGCCGACATCGCGCTGCACTCGACGACCAAGTACATCGGTGGCCACTCCGACGTCGTCGGTGGTGCGCTCGTGACGAACGACGAGGAGCTCGACACCAAGTTCGCGTTCCTGCAGAACGGCGCCGGCGCGGTGCCGGGTCCGTTCGACGCTTTCCTCACGATGCGTGGCATCAAGACGCTCGCGCTGCGTATGGAGCGGCACAGCGACAACGCCGAGAAGATCGTCGACCTGCTGACCGGGCACTCCGCGATCGCTCAGGTCATCTACCCGGGCCTCGAGTCGCATCCGGGGCATGCCGTGGCGGCCAAGCAGATGCGCCGGTTCGGCGGCATGATCTCGGTGCGCCTGAAGGGCGGCCGGCAGGCCGCGCTCGACTTCTGCGCGCGCACACAGATCTTCACGCTCGCCGAGTCGCTCGGCGGTGTCGAGTCGTTGATCGAGCACCCGGGCGCGATGACGCATGCGTCCACGGCCGGGTCCGCGCTCGAGGTTCCCGAGGATCTGGTGCGTCTGTCGGTGGGCATCGAGGACGCCGCCGACCTGCTCGCCGACGTCGAGCAGGCGCTCGGCTGATCCGGCCCCACTCCCGCGTTTCGCGCACTTGTCGTCGCGTCCGGTGAACACCGGTCGACGACAAGTGCGCGAAACGCTGAGGGTTTCCTGAATCCCACCCCCGGCAGTCGGTTTGCCCGTTACCGTGAGTCCTCGGATCAAGTACGACCCCAGGAGCGGTGTATGACATGGGAGCCCGCAGCCGCCATCGTGGCTGTCGCAGCAGTAACAGGTGTCGCGTTCCCGGCAGTGGCGAATGCAACTCCCGATCAGGCTCCCGAAACACAACCGGTACCGGCCGCGCTGCAGTCCGCGCCGCAGCTCGTGGAGCCGGTGAACAGCATCGTCGCGCTGCTCCCGCCGGACATGCGGCAGCAGGCGGCCAGCGATCTCGTGCGGGCCATCCCCGCTCTCGAAGCCCCGAAGCCTGCTGTACCGGAGGCGTCCCCCACGGAGGCCCCCACCCCGGAAGCCGCTGCGCCCGAGCCGGCCCCGCCGGTGGCGGCTGCGCCCGCTCCCGCTCCCGTCGTGTCCGCTCCGGTCGCGGTTGCGGACACGGCTCCCGCGATCACTCTGCCCGGCGTCGGTAGTCTCACGCTGCCGACGCTGCCGGCGATCCTGCCCACCACGAATTTCGGTCAGGTCGGCGCGATCGCTGTGTTCGCCCCGTGGCTGCGGCAGGCCGGCGAGATCTGTGGCGGCGTGAAGGCGCCCACGCTCGCGGCCCTGTTCTCCGTGGAGAACGACTTCCGGTACGGCCCCACTGCGCCGGTGTCGCTCGCAGGAGGGCGTGGACCCGCCAAGTTCATGCCGAGTGAGTGGGCCAAGTACGGCAAGGACGCCGATGGGGACGGCAACGCCGACATCCTGGGCGTCGCCGACTCCGTCATGGCGGCCGGACACATGTTGTGCGACAACTACGCTCAGGTCGAAGCCTGGAAGAACGAGGGGCTCGTCCAAGGTGACACCCTCGACCTCGCGTTGGCGGCCTTCAACGCGGGCGCCCGCGCGGTGCGCAAGGCTGGCGGGGTCCCGTCGGGCGTCGACGACGCGGCCGACCAGAGCGGCCCGTACATCCAGAAGATCCGGGCGTCGGAGGGACAGTTCGAGCAGTTGCTCTCGCCGTTCGCGAATTTCAACCTCGACATCAACCTGCCGACAACCGGCATCGGTGGCGCGATCGTCCAGCTCGCGATGCGGTACCTGGGCCTTCCGTACGTGTGGGGTGGTGGCAACATCAGCGGTCCGACGGCGGGCGGTTTCGACTGCTCGGGCCTCACGTCGTATGCGATCTTCGCTGCCAGTGGCGGCAAGGTCGTGCTGCCGCGGACGTCGGAGACCCAGTGGGGTGTCGGAACGGAGATTCCGATGGCCGCCGCGCAGCCCGGCGATCTGGTCTTCGGCAACTGGCAGGCCGGCGGTCCCGGGCACGTCGGCATCTACATGGGCAACGGCATGATGGTGCACGCGCCGACCTTCGGCGACGTGGTCAAGGTCGGCCCGGTCTTCGACGGAATGAAGGCGCGCCGCGTACTGGCCTAAAATCACGAGGTGAGTGCGACGCCCGATCCCCGTGACCTGACCACCGCTGCCATCGCGGACCTGCGTGCCTCCGGCCCGTCGACCGGCGAGGACTGGGCGCAGCGGCTCGTCGACGCCGGGCACGGCTCGCTGCCGGAGATGACCGAGTTCGTCGAACTGTTGGACCATCCCTCGGTGGTGCTGCTCGCCGACGGCCGCAACGCGGTCCTCGACACGCTGCTGGAGGGGCGGGTGTTCACCCACCGGCTGTCGGGCGGTGAGATCGAGTCGGGGTTGCTGCACGCCGATCCCGACCTGGCCCCGGTCGTGATGTCGGCGCTGGGACGGGCCGACGAATCGGTCCGTGTTCTCTTCCCGGACTACGACGCCGACGAGCTGGCGGCGCTGGGGATCGCGGACGAGCACTTCCCGGACGGGCCCGTGCTGCTGTTCGGAACCGAAGCGCTGCAAGGATTTTCGTCCGGCGATCTGATCGCGGTGACGGTCGGCGCCGGCGGATCACTCGAATTGTCGTCGGCCGGCGGTGATGTGGCCGACGTACCCGACATGGCCGATCGGCTCGACCGGATCGTCGGCGCGGACAACGCGGACAATCTGGAAACCGTTGCCTGGCAGCTGCTTGCGGACGACGACGCCCTCTGCGCCACGCCGACGATGCCGCTCGGCGAGCTGATCGAGGCCGCCGGCTACGAGTGCGAGGGCGACTACATCGCTGCGCGCGGTTTCGATTTCGATGCACACCACCTCGCCGCGCACATCGCGATGGTGGCGCGAGAGCACGAGCTGCACCCGGACGAGGCGAGCGCGGTGGTGTCGTTCGTTCAACTGGTCGGCATCGTGCACGACGACGAGCTCGATCTCCCGGAGGTTCTGGCGCGGGTGGGTGAGGACGCGGACTCCGTTGCGGGATTGGAGGATCCGGCGGCGGCTGCCGCGGTGCTGGATCTGGTCAACGCGGTCGAGGACGATTACATCCCCGCGCTGTACACGACGGCGTCGGCGGTGGTGGGTGCGGGACCGCGGCGAGCCAAGGCGTCGGGTCACTGGCTGGCCGGGATGGCCGCGGACACCCTCGGCGACGTGCTCGAGGCCGAACGTCACTTCGCGGACGCCGCGGCGATGGACGAGGAGTGGACGCCGGCACTGTTCGAACTGGCGCAGATCGCGTCCGACCGCGGCGACGCACAACGGGGACTGTCACTGCTGGGCCGGATCGACGGCGGCCGGGACGAACGGCTGTACGACGTGCTGACTCGTTTCGCGCCCGCCGAGCACCCCGAACTCGGCCGTAACGACAAGTGCTGGTGCGGGTCGGGGCGTAAGTACAAGGTGTGTCACCTCGGCAAGGCCGACGCCACGCTCGACGACCGTGCCTCCTGGCTGTACGAGAAGGCGACGCTGTACGCGCAGTCGACGGTGCTGTTCGATCTGGTTCTGGGGCTGGCGCAGCGTCGGGCCGCGCACTGGGACGACGAGGACGCCGTTGCCCGCGCGTTCGACGAGCCCCTCGTGATCGACACCGCGCTGTTCGAGGGCGGCCTGTTCCGCCTGTTCGTCGCCCGGCGCGGGGTCCTGCTGCCGGCGGACGAACGGGAACTGGCCGACCGCTGGCTGCGGGTGCGGCGGTCGGTGCACGAAGTGGTGTCCGTGGACGGTTCGACCGCGACGCTGCGGGATCTCGCCACCGACGAGACGGCCACGGTCGACGACGGGGCTCGCGCGGTCGGGGAGTTGCTGTGCGCCCGCGTCGTGCCGACCGGTGAGCGGACGCAGATCCTCGGCGGCGTCGAACAGGTCGACCCCGACCGACTGGACGCGGTCCTCGCCGTGCTGACGGCCGACGACGTCGAACCCGAGGACGTCGTCGACGTGCTGAACTGACCGGTCCCGAGAACAGCCGAACCCCGGTCCGAGCGGATGCTCGGCCGGGGTTCGGGGACGTTCGAGGCGGGATCAGCCGTGGTACGGCTCCGCGCTGATGAGCGTGACCTTCATCAGGCTGCCGTTGGGCAGGGTGTACTCGCGGGTCTCGCCGACCTTGGCGTTGAGCAGGGCTCCACCGAGCGGCGAGTTGGGGGAGTAGACCTCGAGCTTGTTGTCGCGGGCGCCCTCTTCACGGGTCGCGATCAGGAACGTCTCGGTGTCGGACTCGTCGCCGTCGTAGTAGACCTTGACGACGGACCCGGGCAGCGCGACGCCGGACTGCGTGGGCGCCTCGCCGACCTTGGCGTTGTTCAGCAGCTCCTGCAGCTGGCGGATACGCGCCTCCTGCTGGCCCTGCTCCTCGCGCGCAGCATGGTAGCCACCGTTCTCCTTGAGGTCGCCCTCTTCGCGACGCTCGTTGATCTCGGCGGCAATGACCGGACGATTGGCGATGAGCTGGTCGAGCTCATTCTTGAGCCTGTCGTGAGACTCCTGAGTAAGCCAGGTCACCTGGGTCTCGGTCATTCTCGATCACTCCCTTGTAGTCGAAGTCCGGGTGGACTCCCTCGGCAGATCGCTGCGAACAGCAACGATCAACGGTCAGGCCGGCTCTAGTCCGTGGCGAAATCCCCCGGGTACGCCCACCGCGTGAGCAGACTCGTCCTGCCGTCAATGCAGCAATACACGGCTCCGAGTGGAACCGTGTATCGACTCATTTTAGCACGATGAGGGTTTTCGGCCGATCGGAACAACGGCCGATCGGCCGTCCGCTCAGCCCGCGCGAAGGTAGTCCGGAACGTTCGTACTGCATCCGTACAGATCGCCCATAGCGGGCGGCTTGGATGCGTACACGGGGGCGGTGATCTCGACGGTGTCCGAGTCGGACGGAGCGACGTACACCTCGCGGCGGCCGGTCTCCGAGCCGTCCTTGGACCGGGTCCGGATGATGCAGACCGCGGGCTCGGACGGGTTGTCGCGCGTCACGGTGAACTGGATGTTCATCGTCCGGTCGTCGACGATGTCGAATGCGATCTGCTTGCCCTCGACGTCCTTGACCGCGAACTTGGTGTAGCCGATGTACGCGATTCCGATGCCGGCGAGCACCACGAGGCCGGTGAGCAGCAGCTTGCCCCAGGGGAGCGGACCCGACCGGCGTCGGGCGGTTCCGTAGCGATCCGGGGAGGGGGTACTGCTCATCACTCTGCTCTCGCGCCGTCGGTCAAGGGGGCTGTGTGCGGCCGTCGGAGTCGCCGTTTACCGCGCGTAGCGGGGGTACGACAGACGGTCGTATGTGCCAGGTGGAACTATAGGGGAAGGACGACTGCGCCCCGCGAGTGGTAGCGGTCGGACACTGCAGGTGACACGCCACGACAGTGACACGCGAAGCTGAGGTGAAGACACACGTGAGCGGATTCCGACTCATGGCCGTTCATGCCCATCCCGACGACGAGTCGAGCAAGGGCGCTGCGACGATGGCTCGCTACGCCGCGGAGGGCAACGAGGTTCTCGTGGTGACCCTCACCGGTGGTGAGCGTGGCGACATCCTCAACCCGGCGATGGACGTGCCGGGCATCCGGGAGCGGATGAGCGAGGTGCGGCAGGAGGAGATGGCCGAGGCCGCCCGCATCCTCGGGGTGCGGCAGACGTGGCTCGGATTCGTCGACTCCGGACTGCCGGAGGGCGACCCCAAGCCGCCGCTGCCCGAGGGTTGCTTTGCGCTCGAGCCTCTCGAAGTGCCCACCGAGGCGCTGGTGAAGGTGATCCGCGAGTTCCGCCCGCACGTGATGACCACGTACGACGAGAACGGCGGCTACCCGCACCCGGACCACATCAAGTGCCACGAGGTGTCGATGGCCGCGTACGACGCGGCCGCCGATCCGGAGCAGTTCCCGGACGCCGGTGCGCCGTGGGAGGTGCAGAAGGTCTACTACTCGCACGGATTCATCCGGAAGCGTCTGGTCCAGTTCCAGGAGGAGTACGAGCGACGCGGCGAGGACTTCCCGATGGCCGAGTGGTTGAAGAAGTGGAAGACCGAGCAGGGTGACCTCATGGCGCGGGTCACCACGCAGATCGAGTGCGGCGACTACTTCCCGCAGCGGGACGACGCCCTGCGTGCCCACGCGACCCAGATCGACCCCAACGGGTCCTTCTTCGCGGTGCCGCTCGACATCCAGCAGAAGATCTGGCCGACCGAGGAGTTCGAGTTGGCCAAGACCCGGGTACACACCGCAATACCGGAGAACGACCTGTTCGCGGGCATCGTGAAGGATGAGAAGCAGTGATGACGACGTTGGCGTGGGAGATCCTCGCCCAGGGCACGAGCACCCCGAGCAGCCCGCAGGGGCCCGAGTTCGGCAAGGCGTCACCGCTCGGGCTGGTGCTCGTCGTTGCGCTCCTGGTCGGCACGGTCCTGTTGATTCGTTCGATGAACAAGCAGCTCAAGAAGCTCCCGGACACGTTCCAGCCCGAGCACCCCGAGGCGGATCAGGCGGCGGACGAGGGAACCGATCTGGGGGTCGCCACGATCGCCGAGGTCACCGAGCCGAAGCAGAGGGCCGAGCACAGGACGCAGGATTCGCGGACCGAGCAGGACCCGCCCGCGAAGCCGGCGAGCTAGGGGGCGTCGTGACTTCGCCGGGGGGACGTGAGCGCAACACGCTCGGCGAGGCGACCAGCCCGTATCTGCGGCAGCACGCCGACAACCCGGTCCACTGGCACCAGTGGGGACCGGACGCGCTGGCGTGGGCGCGCGAGCGGGACGTGCCGGTCCTGCTGTCCATCGGCTATGCGGCCTGCCACTGGTGCCATGTCATGGCGCACGAGTCGTTCGAGGACGACGCGACGGCGGCCGTGATGAACGAGCACTTCGTGTGCATCAAGGTCGACCGCGAGGAGCGGCCCGACCTCGACGCCGTCTACATGAACGCCACGGTCGCGATGACGGGGCAGGGCGGCTGGCCCATGACGTGCTTCCTCACCCCGGACGGTGCGCCGTTCTACTGCGGTACGTACTACCCGCGGGAACCGCGCGGCGGGATGCCGTCGTTCGTGCAGCTGCTCCACGCAGTCACCGACACGTGGCGGAGTCGTCGCGGTGATGTGGACGACGCAGCCGCGTCTGTGGTGGCGGAGCTGCGTCGCAGCAGCGGCGCCCTGCCCGCGGGTGGGGCGCCGATCGACGTCCCGCTGCTGTCGGGTGCCGTTGCGAACGTGCTGCGCGACGAGGACCGCGATCACGGCGGGTTCGGCGGGGCGCCCAAGTTCCCGCCGTCGATGCTGCTGGAAGGACTGCTGCGGTCCTACGAGCGGACGTCGGCCGGACCGACCCTGCGGGCGGTCGAGCGCACCGCGGAGGCGATGGCCCGCGGGGGCATCTACGACCAGCTCGGTGGCGGCTTCGCCCGCTACTCGGTGGACACCCAGTGGGTGGTGCCGCACTTCGAGAAGATGCTCTACGACAACGCTTTGCTGGTGCGGTTCTATGCGCACCTCGCCCGTCGGACCGGTTCGGCGCTCGCACGCCGCGTGACGGAGGAAACCGTCGACTTCCTTCTGCGCGACCTTCGCACCGCGGCAGGGGCGTTCGCCTCCGCACTCGACGCGGACACCGACGGCGAGGAAGGCCTCACCTACGCGTGGACGCCGCAGCAGATCGCCGACGTCGTCGGAGACGACGACGGGCGGTGGGCTGCCGAGACGTTCGCGGTCACTGACACCGGAACCTTCGAGCGCGGCACGTCGGTGCTGCAGTTGCCCGCCGATCCGCTGGACGCGGATCGGCTGGCCGACGTCCGTTCACGGCTACTCGCCGCGCGAACCCGGCGTCCGCAGCCGGCGCGGGACGACAAGGTCGTCACGGCCTGGAACGGACTGGCGATCACCGCGCTCGCCGAGGCCGGGGCCGCGCTCGGTCGTGCCGACTGGGTCGAGGTCGCCGAGGAATGCGCGCACATGGTGCTGTCGACGCACCTGGTGGACGGACGGCTGCGGCGCGCGTCGCTCGGTGGGACGGTGGGGGAGCCGGCCGGGATTCTCGAGGACTACGGCGCCCTGGCGACAGGATTGTCGACGCTGCACCAGGTAACCGGTGCGGCCGAGTGGCTGGAGGCGGCAACAGGATTGCTGGACACCGCCATCGACCACTTCGCCGACCCCGACGAGCCGGGAAGCTGGTTCGACACCGCCGACGACGCCGAGACGCTGGTGGCCAGGCCCCGCGATCCGTTGGACGGCGCGACGCCCTCCGGGGCATCGGTGACGACGGAGGCACTGCTCACGGCGTCGTCGCTGGTGGACGCGGACCGGTCGGCGAGGTACGCGGCTGCCGCCGCGGACTCGCTGAATCGTGCCTCGATGGCCCTGCAACGTGCACCGCGATCCGCCGGGCACTGGCTGGCCGTCGCCGACGCGTTCGTTCGCGGACCCCTGCAGATCGCGGTGTCCGAGGACGCGCCGTCCGAGCTGTCCATGCAGGCGCGGGTTCTCGCGCCCGGCGGCGCTGTGGTGGTGGCAGGGCGAGCGGATTCCACGCCGCTGCTGGCGGACCGGCCGCAGATCGACGGGGCGCCCACCGCCTACGTGTGCCGGGGGTTCGTGTGTGATCGGCCGGTGACGGACCCGGAGGATCTGCGCGCGCAGATCGAGAGATGAGTTCGGCCCGTTCGGCGATGCCGAACGGGCCGAACTCGAATCAGTCGCTCAGGAGCCGAAGCTGCTCAGCACGTTGCCGGCGACGGCAGTGATACCGGACAGCACGTAGTCGAACGAGTCGATGATGCCGGCGAGAACGAGATCGGCACTGCCGAACGGGATGCCGATCGCGGCGGTGAGAGAACCGAAGTCCATGGTGTACCTCCAAGACAGGGCGGGCCGGGGAGTGAGCCGGGCCTGCGAAATATGGTGGGGTGCTCCGTGGAGGAGCGCGGGCGCCGCAGGTTCAGGAATGAACCCGACTGCCCCGGTACCGAATCGGGCTCAGCTGCCGAAGATGCCGAAGATGCCCTCGACCGAGCCGGTGATGGTGTCGAACAGGTCCTCGAGCGCGGCCGAGGAATTGGCGAACAGGCCTTCGAGCGATCCCATGTGAGTCTCCTTGCGTAGTGCGGTGGGCGCCCACTGCTCGAGCGGTGCGCGATCTGTCCGCGAGTCGTCCGACCCGTGACGGGTGAGACGCTAGCAATCGGTTGGTATCTTTTGTGGCGATTTCAGATATTCGTGAAACCGGACCGTGGTGCGAATCCCTCACGTACCTTCGGCGGTTCTTCGCGCGTCGTCTCTGACGTTTCCTGCCCCTTCGTCAACGCGGCTGATTCCCGCCGGTATCTCTCCGCAGCCTGTTTCACATTGGTCGAACGTTCGACAGCGATAAGGTGACCGCAAGAGTCCATGTGCCCGAAGTCGTTGCGGGCACGACCGCTTCGTCGACCGAGTGCTACCGGAGGGCTGCTTCGATGGTGGGCCACGAGCGGCCGAGTTCGTCGCGCCAGTACGGCCACGCGTGGACGCCGACGGGCTGTGCGCTGCGGGTGACGTCGACACCGGCGTCCCGAAGTGCCTGCGCAAGTTGATCGGTGCACAGGTTCGAGCCGGCTTCGAGAAGTCCACCCACGATGAGGGTCTGCGCGATGCCTTGGTGATTCAGTGATTCGTGTGGTCCGGGTAGGCCGTTGCCGGAGGAGAGATAGATCTTCTTGCCTGCGAGGGCGGACGCATTGCGGAAGAGGTCGTGCTCACGCCATGCCTCGCTGCCCTCCGGACCCCACATCATCTCGGAGTTGGCCATGCCGTTCAGCACGACCAGATCGGTGAGCGCACGGCCGAGGGGGCCCTCGGTGAGATAGCAACCGCTGTAACCGACTGCGCCGGTGTACAGGTCGGGCGTCCTCGACGCCAACATCAGTGCGCCCTGCGCACCGGAGGAGATTCCGCCGATCACGTTACGTCCATTGGTAGCGAACTGCGCGTCGATGACCGAGGGCAGTTCCTCGGTCAGGAACGTCTCCCACTTCGTCTTGCCGAACTTCGGGTGGTCGGTCTCCCAGTCGGAGTAGAGGCTGCCTGTTCCCCCGACGGGCATGACGACGTAGGCGTTCTTGTCCGCAAAGAACTCTTCGGCATTGCCCCGGCGCGGATCGAGCCAGTTGGTGGTGTCGACCTGACCGGAGTTGCCGTCGAGCAGGTAGTAGACACCCCGCGCTTCGGAGCGGTCCGCCGGGACGATCACGTTCACAGGTACGTCGCGACCCATGGCCGCTGAAGTGACCTGAAGGAGAAGGAGACGATCGGTGACGTCGATCGTCTCGACTATCGACGCTCGGGTGCTCTGAGAGGGTGTCTCGGCGAGTGTGAACGGAGCGGCGGAAATCGACATCGTGGTCAATGCAGTTGTCGCGGCGAGGGTGCACGCGGCGCGACGGAGGTGGGTGGACGTGCTGCGTCGTCGGAATGTTCCGAGGCTCGTCATTCTCGATGTCCTTCGGGGCAGGCTGTTCAGGTGCGCCGAGCCTGCGGTGCACGAGGTCGGTGGGCGCGGGCGCGGGCGCGCACGAGTGCCAGGGCTGAGTAGACCGAGGCGCCAAACGCAAACGGGACCCGCGCAAATCAATTGCGCGAGGCCCGATTGCGGTGCGTCCGGATTTGCTACTTCGGCATTCCGCCGGGGTAGCCGCTCAGCGTGAAGAGGGCATTGATGCCCTTCGCGATCTGTGCACTCACGCTCCCGGTCACAACTCCGAGGGCTTCGTAGATGGATCCCATGATTCTCCTTAGATGTCGCGGATCTGAGTGATCGGCGGACCGTGTGGGTCGGGGCGCGAGACGAATTCCGGCCGACTACGGTGCTCGATCGTGAACTGTGAGCTCGGAGTACTACGGCGTCGGGGCGGCCGAGAAGCTGTCGATCGAGCCGAAGCCGATGTTGACGAGTTCACCCAGCGACGCCAGCGCGTCCGTGATGCTCGTCTGAGCCGAGCCGAGGAACGCCGGGAGCAGGCCGTCAGCCATGAGCGAGCCGAGCCCTTCATTTCCCAAGATCGCTCCGAGAACCCCTTCGAGTGAACCCATTTATGCCTCCTCAGGACGTCATGTGTACCCGGCGCCGAATCCCGCACAGGCGGTTCGGATGACACACCGGTTTCCGCGTATCACGGGCTGATTGCCTGTGATCCGACTGAACGGTAACAACGGATCACGGGCGGATGGGTCGGTTTCGCGAAACTTCTCGGGAATCAGAGGAACGTCCGGCGATATCCGAGGTCACGGCGCGATCAGCGGATTTCACCAGTGCGCGGAATGACTGCGTGAGGAGAACCTTGTAGCGATCGGTGTCCGGCATCATTGCAGCGTCGGCACAGAACGAGATCTCGATTTCGTCGTCGTGATGGGACACGATCAGGTGCCTCAAACCGACCCTGTCGATGATTCCCAGAATGCCGAAGCTTCGCACCAGGGGCGCATTTCCGAGGACGAGGTCCTCGCCGGTCCACGGGATGTTGCTGACCATCGTGTTGACTGCTTCGACAGTGTCGTCGGACCGATTGCGCAGGTTCTGCAGTCGTATGACGAGCCTCAGCAGCCAAGCAGGCGATGTGTCGATTCTCGAAGCGGCCGCCTGGACGTCGGGATTGCGGTGCCGATCCTTCTCGGCGCGGACCGAAGTGTGGATGGCGCGCAGTCGCTGGATCGGGTCGTCGATGTCCGTATGGAGGTCCACCGCCATCAGCGCCAAGTGGTTCGCGCGGTTCCCGTCCGGATGGTCCGCCACCCCCGGACGGGTGCCGCGCAGCGACATCGGCACCAGTGCTGCGAGGGAACTCGGCGGTGTCTCGTCCTTCTCCGCGAGGTAGCCGGCGAGTGCGCCGGAAATCGTCGCCAGCAGAACGTCGTTGAAGGTCGCGCCCTCGACGGCGGATCGAACGGTGCGGATGTCGCTCGGTGAGAAGCTCACGACGTCGAAAGTGAGGTCCGAGGTGATGGCCGTGTTGAAGCGAGTCGCGGGGCGCCGCGGAGGCGCCGGAGCGATCGCGCCGGATCGGATCTGCTCGGCAACCCGGCGTGCTCCTTCTCCGGACTCGGTGAGTCCTCGGCGGAAGGCACGCCACTGCCGGGACAATCGGCCGACGGCTCGGACGAATTCGGCGGTCGTGGACCACTTCGCCGTCGGTCGGGGAACAGGTGGGTGATCGCCCGCGCGGCCGAAGATACGCAACGCCAGGTCGCGTGCCGCGAGACCGTCCCCGGAGCTGTGGTGGCAGCGCAGAACCGCGACCGTCATGCGGTCGGGCAGGCCGTCGATGCCGGTGACGTCGGTGAGGAAATGCAACTGCCACGGCGGGCGGGTGAGATCCAGCGGCTTGCCGGAGAACCGCGCGATGTGGTGGCGCAGCGCATCCCATCCTGGGCCGTCGACGCGTTCGACGATCACGTGCTTCGAGAGGTCGAGGGTGGGGTCGGGAACCCAACAGGGATAGTCGAGAGCGAACGGTACGTGCCGGAGCCGGCGGGTGAATACTCCGCTGTAGCCGAGACGCGGACGCATCCAATCGATGGCCTCGGCCTGTGTGATCGACGTGGTCTCGGCCGTCGTGTCGAAGAGGTAGATGCCCGTCGAGTTCGAGATGTGGTGCTCGCGCTCGTGATAGACGAAGTCGGCATCCTGTGGGGCCAGTCGGGTGACGTCACCCACCGTACCTTCGGTCGTTGTCACACTGTTCCTCCCGCGTCGGATCAGAACAGGGTAGGCAGACCGACTCGCCCGGCGGGTCCGTTTTGCGTTGCTCGGGCCTACCCGAACACCACCAGGCAGACCGCGACGAAGTGGCACAGAGCCGCGACCGCTGTTGCGGCGTGGAAGAACTCGTGGTGCCCGAAAGTCTGCGGCCACGGGTTGGGCCACTTGGTGGCGTAGAGGACCGCGCCGGCGCTGTAGAGGACGCCGCCGACGGCCAGCAGGACCATCGGTGCCACGCCGGCCTGGTCGACGAGTTCGCCGGCCACCGGGACGATCGCCCAGCCGAGCAGGAGATACAGCGGGACCCCGACCCAGCGAGGAGCGGTGGGCCAGAGCATCTTCAGTGCGACGCCCGCAAGCGCGCCGCACCACACGACGGTCAGTAGGACGGCGCCGGTGTGCGGTGGCAGTGCCAGCAGTCCGAACGGGGTGTAGCTGCCGGCGATGAACAGGAAGATCATCGAGTGGTCGGCGCGTTTCATCCACGTCCGGGCGCGAACCGTGTGCCAGTGGATCCGGTGGTACGTCGTGCTCACCGCGAACAGGCCGCAGACGGTGACGCCGTAGACGAGGGTGGCGATTCCGGCGCGCGGCCCTTCGGCGGTGAAGGCGAGCGATACCAGGACGGCGCTCGCGAGGATGGCGACCACCAGTGACCACGCATGGATCCACCCGCGCATGCGGGGCTTGACCGGGAGGTCGTCGAGTCCGAGTGCCGTCATGTCGTGCCCTGTCTGTCGTTCCGCTCCATGGGACAGTCTCCGCAAAAGCTACGCAACAGTAACCTACGGTACCGTAACCTGGAAGGGGGTCGGTACTGAGGCGTTCGCGACACTCGGGTGCTCGGCGCGGGCACCGCAGGTTCGCGGCGTAGTCTTTGATCCCGTGGTGATGTCCAGGTGAAGTTGCGCGGCCTGCTGTACAGCATCTACGAGCGACGGCTCCTGCGCCGTCTCGACGGTTTACAGCATCCGCGCCATGTGGCGGTGATGTGCGACGGCAACCGCCGGTGGGCGCGTGAGAACGGATTCACCGACGTCAGCCATGGTCATCGGATGGGCGCGCGCAAGATCGCGGAACTGCTGCGCTGGTGCGACGCGGCCGGGATCGAGATGGCCACCATCTACCTGCTGTCCACCGAGAACCTGCGGCGCGAGCCCGAGGAGCTCGACACGCTGCTCGAGATCATCACCGAGGTGGTCGAGGAGATCTCCGGGCCGGGCAAGAACTGGAGTGTGAAGATCGTCGGCACGCTCGACCTGCTGCCGGAGGATCAGGCGCGGCGGCTGCGGGAAGCCGCCGAGGGCACCCGTGGCCGCACGGGCACCCACGTCAACGTCGCGGTCGGGTACGGCGGCCGGCAGGAGATCGCCGACGCCGTCCAGTCCCTGCTGCGCGACAAGCTGGCCGCAGGGCTGACCGGCGACGACCTCGTCAAGGCGATGAGCGTCGAAGGTATCGACGGGCACCTGTACACGTCGGGCCAGCCCGATCCGGACCTGGTGATCCGGACGTCGGGGGAGCAGCGGCTGTCCGGCTTCCTGCTGTGGCAGAGCGCGTACTCGGAGATCTGGTTCACTGAGGCGTACTGGCCCGAGTTCCGGCGCGTCGACTTCCTGCGCGCGCTGCGCGACTACGCCGCCCGGCACCGACGCTTCGGCACGTAGCCGCCGCCGTCGGCGCGGGGCGTCCGACGGTCGTCAGCTCGCCGGCGGGGTGAGGGCGGGGTACCAGATGTCGGTGAGGACCTCCGCGGCCTGGTCGCGGGGGATCTCGATCGTGCCCTGCACGGCCCAGCGGGTGAAGAACCGTTCGAGTTGCGTGACGAGGAGTTCGATCCGGACCCGCGCCTCGCGCTCCCGGGCGCTGCCCCAGCGTGCGAGGTAGGACGGCATCGCGTCCGGTAGTGCCGCGATGGCCTCCCGGGCAGGTTCCCGGAAGTCCGGCTCGAGGACGAGGGCCTCGTCCCACGCGGGCAGGATCGCGCGATTGCGGTCGAACCAGTCGATGGCGCGCTCGACCCAGCGGGTGAACTCGGCCCGCGACCCGGTCCCGAGGACGTCGTCGAGGTCGGCGTAGACCGACGCGGCGCGTGGGTCCATCGACTCGGATCCGATCTTGCGCAAGATGTCGGTCTTGCCGGTGAAGTGCAGATAGAACGTGGCCCGGCTGCAGCCGGCTGCGGACGCGATGTCCTCGATCTTCACTGCGGCGTAGCCGTTCGCGGCGAACAGGTCTCGCGCGCAGTCGAGAAGGCGTCGGCGCGTCAGCCGCTTCTGCTCGTCCCGCAGTGTCGGCTTCCTGACTGGCGCTGCTCCGGTCTCGTTCAATGCACACCTCCGGTCAGATCGTACGGACACTGCCGGTTCCGCCCCGCCGACATTCGCTTGACAGTATGTCAGCGAATCCGGTTCTATGACGTACGTCACGTCCTTTCAGTTGTCTGCTGCAATCCGATTGTGGGAAGGGAGCTTCCATGCCCCAGCTGCCCAAGGTGTGCATCATCGGCGCCGGCTGTTCCGGCTTCACCACGGCCAAGCGGCTCAAGGATCACGGGATTCCGTACGACTGCTTCGAGGCGTCGGACGACGTCGGCGGCAACTGGTACTACAAGAACCCCACCGGCATGTCGTCGTGCTACGAAAGCCTGCACATCGACACGTCGTCGACCCGGCTGCAGTTCGAGGACTTCCCGGTTCCCGCGGACTGGCCGCACTTCCCGCACCACTCGCTGATGCACGGCTACTTCCGTGACTACGTCGAGAAGTTCGGCCTGCGGGAGACCATCACGTTCAAGACGATGGTCGAGAAGGCGCGGCGGAACGCGGACGGCACCTGGGACGTCACACTCGACACCGGCGAGACCCGTACGTACGACGCCCTCGTCGTCGCCAACGGACACCACTGGGATCCGCGGATGCCCGAGTATCCGGGCGCCTTCGACGGGGCGATCATCCACAGTCACGACTACCTCAACGTGTTCGACCCGATCGACATGCGCGGCAAGAACGTCGTGGTCGTCGGCATGGGCAACTCGGCGCTCGATATCGCGTCGGAGCTGTCGCACCGGTCGATCGCGAAGCACGTGTGGGTATCCGCCCGGCGCGGGGTCTGGGTGCTGACCAAGTACCGCGAGGGCAAGCCGGCCGACAAGATGATGATGCCTCCGTGGATGCCGAAGAAACTGGGGCTGGCCATCGCACGGCGCAAGATCAAGAAGTCGCTCGGTCAGATGCAGGACTACGGTCTCCCCGAGCCCGACCACGAGCCGCTCGGTGCGCACCCGTCGGTCAGCATCGACTTCCTGGCGAAGGCGGGATCCGGGGACCTGACGTGTGTTCCCGCGATCGAATCGCTCGACGGCGACCACGTCCGGCTGGTCGACGGACGGCGGATCCCCGCCGACGTCGTCGTGTGCGCCACGGGGTACAACATGAGCTTTCCGTTCTTCGACGACCCCTCGCTGCAACCGGATGCGCAGCACCGCTTTCCGCTGTTCAAGCGGATCATGCAGCCCGGTGTCGACAACCTGTTCTTCATGGGCCTCGCGCAGGCGTCGCCGACGATCGTCAACCTCGCCGAGCAGCAGAGCAAGCTGGTCGCCGGCGTGCTCACCGGCACGTACGTGCCGCCGTCGGACGACGAGATGCGGCGCATCATCGGGGCCGCCGACGCGGCCAGCCTCGCGCAGTACTACCAGACGCCGAGGCACACGATCCAGGTCGACTTCGCGCGCTACGTGCGGGACTTGAAGAAGGAGATCGCGGCCGGCGAGAAGCGGGCACAGCAGGCGCCGGTGGGGGCGCGATGACGGCCGTCGAGGGCTTCGCCGACCCCGCGTTCTCGGGTTTGCGGGACCTGTTGCAGCGCAACCTCGACGACGGCACCGACGTCGGGGCGTCGGTGTGTGTGGTAGCCGAGGGGGAGACCGTGGTCGACCTGTGGGGCGGTGTCGCGGACGTCGACACGGGCACCCCGTGGGTCAAGGACACTGTCGTCAACACGTACTCGCTGACGAAGACCATGACGACACTCGCGGCGTTGCTGCTGGTCGATCGTGGGCAACTCGATCTGGACGCGCCCGTCGCCCGCTACTGGCCGGAGTTCGCGGCGAACGGCAAGGGCGCGGTGCTGGTGCGTCACGTCCTCGGTCACACGTCGGGTGTGAGCGGTTGGCAGCAGCCGGTGTCCCTCGCCGACATCTGCGACGCCGTCCGGGCGGAGGACCTGCTCGCGGAGCAGGCACCCTGGTGGGAACCCGGCACGGCGTCCGGCTACCACGCGACGAACTTCGGGCACCTCGTCGGTGGAATGGTCCGCCGCGTCACCGGGGTCGGTCTGGGCGAGTTCTTCGCGACGGAGGTCGCGGCGGCCTGCGGCGCCGACTATCTGATCGGTGTTCCTGCCGACGTCGATCCGAGGATCGCGCCGCTGATCGCGCCCCCGCCCTCCGGATTCGACTATGCGGCACTGCCGCCCGACGGGGTGTTCGTCAAGACGATGGCGAACCCGGTGATCCCGGTACCGGAGACGTCGAGCAGGTTGTGGCGGAGCGCGGAGATCGGTGGCGCGAACGGTCATGGGAACGCGCGGTCGGTCGCACTGGTCCAATCGGTCGTTTCACACGGAGGCCGGACGGTGTCGGGGGAGCAGCTACTGCGCCCCGCGACGATCGACCGGATCTTCGACGTCCAGTCCGACGGCGTCGACCAGGTGCTCGGCGCGGCACTGCGTTTCGGCCTCGGATACGCGCTGCCGGCGCCCGCGATCCATCCGTCGATCCCCGACGGGCGGGTGTGCTGGTGGACCGGGTACGGCGGTTCGATCGTCGTCAACGACCTGGACCGCCGGATGACCTTCGCGTACGTGATGAACAAGATGTCCCCGCAACTCCTCGGTGCACCGCGCACCGAGAGTTACGTCGCGCAGGCGTACGCGGGGCTGTGACCCGGGTGTCCTGTGCGTCCGGAGGGGGACGCACAGGACACCGGGCCGTCAGAGCTTGCGCAGGCGCAGGCGGTTGATGGTGTGGTCGGCGTCCTTGCGCAGCACCAGCGTTGCGCGGGGGCGGGTCGGGAGGATGTTCTCGACCAGGTTCGGCCGGTTGATCGAGTTCCAGATGTCCTCGGCCGCGAGCGTCGCATGTTCGTCGGACAGGGCCGCGTAGTGATGGAAGTGGGCGTTCGGATCCGCGAACGACGTCTTCCGCAGCGCCAGAAAACGTTTGATGTACCACGCCTCGATGTCCTCGATGCGCGCGTCGACGTAGATCGAGAAGTCGAACAGGTCCGAGACCATCAGCCGCGGGCCGGTCTGCAGCACGTTGAGGCCCTCGATGATGAGGATGTCCGGCTGCCGGACGAGGTGATACTGGCCCGGAATGACGTCGTACGAGATGTGCGAGTACACCGGGGCTGCAACTTCTTCGGCACCCGACTTGACCTCGGTCACGAACCGCAGCAGCTTGCGGCGGTCGTAGCTCTCCGGAAATCCTTTGCGGTGCATCATGCCCCGGCGGGTCAGTTCGGCGGTGGGGTAGAGAAACCCGTCGGTGGTGACGAGGTCGACGCGGGGGTGGTGCTCCCAGCGGGCGAGGAGCGCCTGCAGGACACGGGCAGTGGTCGACTTGCCGACCGCGACGCTGCCGGCGACACCGATGACGAACGGCACCTGACGGTCGGGGTGCTTGTCCCCGAGGAACGTTGCGGTTGCGGCGAACAGCCGCTGGCGGGCGGCGACCTGCAGGTGGATCAGACGTGCGAGCGGGAGATAGACCTCGGCGACCTCGTCGAGGTCGATCTGCTCACCGAGGCCGCGGAGCCCGACGAGTTCTTCCTCGGTGAGGACGAGTGGCGTCGACTTGCGGAGCTTGCGCCACTGCTTGCGGTCGAACTCGACGTAGGGGCTGGATTCGCTCACCCGTGCCATCGCTGCACCTCTCGGGAGAGTGGCTTCGATTGAGATCGGCGCATGCGCGTGCTGGGGGAAGGCAGGTGCATGAGGCAAATTGTGCTCGCAACCACACGAGCCCGCTGCGCCGGGTCCACCTCACGGTGGAAACCGTGGGCGACGGCCTGCTGTAACCACAGGTGACGGACTACTGTCCCCATCATGGAACCGGACGCATTGGTGCGCGACTATCTCCTGCTCGGCCTGCGGTTCGACCGCCTGGAAGAGGGGTTCGTCGACGCCTACACCGGCGATCCGGCGCTGCGCCGCCAGGTCGAGAACGAGCCGCGGCCGGATCCGCGCCGACTCGCCGTCGATGCCCGGGCACTGCGGACGGAACTGTCCGGAGCGGGGTTCACGGTGGAACGGACGCGCTTCCTCGACGCGCACCTCACTGCGCTCGAGTGCTCGGCCCGCAAGTTCGCCGGGGACGACATCGGTTTCGTCGACGAGGTCGCGGCCTACTTCGACGTCCGGATCGAGCCCGCGGACCCCGACACCTACCGCGAAGCGCACCGCCGGATGGACGCCGTCCTGCCGGGCCCGGGCACCCTCGCCCAGCGGATGGAGGCGCACCGCGCCGCCGACCGCATTCCGCCGGAGCGGCTGGCCGAGTGCGTCGAGGCGTTCGACAGCGCGCTGCGGGACCGGGTGCGCGCCGAGTACACGCTGCCCGAGACCGAGCGGGTGGAGTACGAGGTCGTCGGCGACAAGCCGTGGTCCGGGTTCAACTACTACCTCGGCGGCTACCGGTCCACCGTCGCAATCAACTCGGATCTCGATCAGCACATGTCGAACCTGCCGCGGTTGATCGCGCACGAGTCCTACCCGGGTCACCACACCGAACACTGCCGCAAGGAGGCCGGCCTCGTGGGCGCCGGACAGCTCGAACAGACGCTGTTCGTCGTCAACACCCCGCAGTGCCTCATGGCCGAGGGGCTCGCCGACCTGGCGCTGGCGTCCATCGTGGGTCAGGGCTGGGGACGCTGGGCGCAGGAGATCTACGCCGACCTGGGGCTCCGGTTCGACGGAGAGCGGGCCGAGGAGCTGTCCGCGGCGTCGGCCGGGCTGCTGTCGGTGCGTCAGGACGCCGCGCTCCTGCTCCACGATCGCGGCGCCGACGCGGACGACGTCGCCGCGTTCCTGCAGCGCTGGACGCTGTCGAGCCCCGAGCGGGCCAAGCAGAGCCTGCGGTTCCTGTCGTCGCCGCTGTGGCGGGCCTACATCAGCACGTACGTCGAGGGCTACCGGCTGCTCGGCGCCTGGTTGGACCGCGCGCCCGTCGGCCCGGAGCGCTCCGAGCGGTTCCGACGGCTGCTCGACGAGCCGCTCACACCGGGCGCGCTCCGTGACGAGCTGGTGGCCGCCGGCGGAGCCGCTTTGGGGACCGAACAGCCTCGTCCTTAGACTGGAGGGGATACTTCCGCAATCCAGCCTGGAGATTCGCTGATGACTGCTGTGCCTGCCACCGACGTGAACACCGCGTCCCTCGCCGAACTGGACCCCGAGGTCGCCACCGCGATGGCGGGTGAGTTGTCGCGTCAGCGTGACACCCTCGAGATGATCGCGTCGGAGAACTTCGTTCCCCGCGCCGTCCTCGAGGCCCAGGGCAGCGTGCTCACCAACAAGTACGCCGAGGGCTACCCGGGTCGCCGGTACTACGGCGGCTGCGAGTTCGTCGACGTCGTCGAGGACCTGGCGCGGGGTCGTGCCAAGGAGGTCTTCGGCGCGGAGTTCGCGAACGTCCAGCCGCATGCCGGCGCGCAGGCCAACGCCGCGGTGCTGATGGCGCTGATGAACCCGGGCGAGAAGCTGATGGGCATGGACCTCGCGCACGGCGGTCACCTCACCCACGGCATGAAGCTGAACTTCTCCGGCAAGCTGTACGAGGTCGCGTCCTACGGCGTCCGTGAGGACACCCACGTCGTCGACATGGACCAGGTCCGCGAGACCGCGCTGCGGGAGAAGCCGCAGGTCCTGATCGCCGGCTGGTCCGCGTATCCGCGTCACCTCGACTTCGCGGCGTTCCGCTCGATCGCCGACGAGATCGGCGCCAAGCTGTGGGTCGACATGGCGCACTTCGCCGGTCTGGTCGCCGCGGGTCTGCATCCGTCGCCGGTCCCGCATGCGGACGTCGTCTCCACCACCGTCCACAAGACCCTCGGTGGCCCCCGCTCCGGCATGATCCTGGCGAAGAAGGAGTGGGCGAAGAAGCTCAACTCCTCGGTGTTCCCCGGCCAGCAGGGCGGCCCGCTCATGCACGCGATCGCCGCGAAGGCCGTCGCGATGAAGATCGCCGGCACCCCGGAGTTCAAGGCCCGTCAGGAGCGCACCCTGGCCGGTTCGAAGATCCTCGCCGAGCGTCTCGGTGGCGCCGACGTCGCCGGCAACGGCATCTCGGTGCTCACCGGTGGCACCGACGTCCACCTGGTGCTGGTCGACCTGCGTCACTCGCAGCTCGACGGCCAGCAGGGTGAGGATCTGCTCCACGAGATCGGCATCACCGTCAACCGCAACGCCGTGCCGTTCGACCCGCGCCCGCCGATGAACCCGTCGGGCCTGCGCATCGGCACCCCGGCCCTGGCCACCCGTGGCTTCGGCGATGCCGAGTTCACGGAGGTCGCCGACATCATCGCGACCGCGCTGGCCAAGGGCGCCGACGCGGACGTCCCGGCGCTGCGTGCCCGCGTCTCCAAGCTGGCGCAGGACTTCCCGCTGTACGACGGCCTCGAGAACTGGGGCCTGCTGCCCAAGGCCTGATACTCGGTCCACGACGGCCCGTGCCCGATGGGGTGCGGGCCGTCGTCGTGTTCACGGCCCGGCCGATATCGCCGGGCGGTCGGGGTGGTCGTAGCGCACCACGATGTCCGCCGGGGCGTCGATCGCGGCGTCGTGTGCGAGCAGTGGATCGATCGTCCACAGATTCTCGGGCCGGGTGCGGCGCTCGAGGGCGCCGCGGGAGAGCGTCAGTTGCACGACCACATCGGGATCGAGGCCGCGTCCGTGCAGCATCGGGCCGGCGATCAGGAGCACCTGGCCGGGGCCGGCCTCGACGACGGATGCCCGCACCGAACGGTCGGCGGCCTCGTCCCACAGCCGGGGCAGCCACTGCCGCCGCTCACGGAGCGCCGTCACGACCTCCCGCAGCAGCGCGGGATAGTCGAACCATCCGTGGCGGTAGCTGTAGTCGTCGCGATGGCCGTGCTCGAACCGGAGCGACGCCGGCCGGACGTAGTCGTGCAAGGACACCACCGCGGCGGGACGCCCGGAAAGACGCAGGCGTGCGGCCACCCGCTCGGCGAACTCCACCGGATCGGCCGCGTCCGCGCCGGAGATCGCGACCACCCGGACATCCGGTGCGGAGGCGGCGCGAGTAGCGACCAGTTCGATCAGTCCGTCCGGGGCGACGGGGCGGAAGGCGATCATCGATCCAGTGTGGCGGACCGGCACCGGGCCGGGGCGGGTGGATCTTCACGTGAGCTGCCGTTCACGTCGACTTCACTCGACACGCCGGACGCGTGCACTGGGCGATCGGTCCGGGGGCGTAGCGTCGCGCGTAACAGACAGCAGGCGAAGTTGTCTGTACGGGAGGTCCTGATCGTGACTGGAACATTCAGTGCGAGGGGGCCGGCACCCGGCCCTCGTGTCATCTGACACTCGGGCCCGGACCGGTCCAGCGAACAGGTTTGCGCGGGTGCCACGCAAACGAACGAGGAGCCTCACGTGACCGCAATCAGCTCCGTCCGCACCTACGTCCTCGACACCTCGGTCCTGCTCTCGGATCCGTGGGCCGTCAGTAGATTCGCCGAACACGAAGTGGTGCTGCCACTGATCGTGATCAGCGAACTCGAGGACAAGCGCCACCATCACGAGCTGGGATGGTTCGCCCGCGAAGCGCTGCGGATGCTCGACGACCTCCGTCTCGAGTTCGGTCGTCTCGACCGCCCGGTGCCGATCGGCACCGAGAACGGCACACTCCAGGTGGAACTCAACCACACGGACCCTTCCGTGCTCCCAGTCGGATTCCGCACGGACAGCAACGATTCCAGGATCCTGGCCTGTGCTCTGAACCTTGCTGCCGAAGGCAAGGACGTCGTGCTGGTCAGCAAGGACATCCCGCTCCGGGTCAAGGCCGGCGCGGTGGGTCTGCCGGCCGACGAGTTCCGTGCACACGACGTGGTCCCGTCCGGCTGGACCGGGATGACGGAGATCGACGTCAGCTCCGAGTTCATCGACCAGTTGTTCTCCGAGGGCGTCGTCGACCTGGACGAGGCGCGGGAACTGCCCTGCCACACGGGTATTCGGCTCCTCGGTGGCCGGTCCAGTGCGCTGGGGCGCGTCACGCCGGACAAGCGCGTGCAGTTGGTGCGTGGTGAGCGGGAGGCATTCGGGCTGCACGGCCGATCCGCGGAGCAGCGGGTGGCGCTGGATCTGCTGCTCGACGAGAGCATCGGGATCGTCTCGCTCGGCGGCAAGGCGGGCACCGGTAAGTCCGCGCTGGCGCTCACGGCCGGACTCGAGGCTGTGCTGGAGCGGCGCAGCCACCGCAAGATCGTCGTCTTCCGTCCGCTGTACGCGGTGGGGGGTCAGGAACTGGGCTACCTGCCGGGCAGCGAGAGCGAGAAGATGGGCCCGTGGGCGCAGGCCGTCTTCGACACCCTCGACGGCCTCGCCAGCCCCGAGGTGATGGAGGAAGTGCTCAGCCGCGGAATGCTGGAAGTGCTGCCCCTCACGCACATTCGTGGCCGCTCACTACACGACTCCTTCGTGATCGTGGACGAGGCGCAGTCCCTCGAGCGCAACGTTCTGCTCACCGTGCTCTCCCGGCTCGGCACCGGATCGCGGGTCGTGCTCACCCACGACGTCGCGCAGCGGGACAACCTGCGGGTCGGGCGGCACGACGGCGTTGCCGCGGTCATCGAGAAGCTCAAGGGGCACCCGCTGTTCGCGCATGTGACTCTCACTCGCAGTGAGCGTTCGCCCATCGCCGCGCTGGTGACGGAGATGCTCGAGGAGTTCGGTCCCGCCTGAGTAGTCCACCGGGGGTGGGCATTCGCAGCCACCGGACGGCCTCCGAGGGGGGAGGTGGCCGGACGGTGGCTGCGGCCGGCGTGACCGCACCCACCGCCCGGTGGTGCAGCGCTCGCCCGCGTCGGGGGGTGGGCGAGTGCCGCTGCTGCTTCGACAGAGGAGAAGCAGCGACTCAGACGCTAGCCGCCACAGTGGTCACGGGAGAAACCGAAACCGGACGACAACGGGCATTTCATCCATGATTTCACCCCACGAACCGGATCGCCCAGCCGGGTCGCGCCAGCGTGCGGCCGGTTCCACCCTCAAATCGTTGTTCAATATTGAAACGTGTTCTAGATTTGCCGCAGTGGTTCGTCGTCGCGTACCGAGGGGTGGTCATGGAGCAGAACACGGGTCAGGACGAGCAGTTCGACGTCGTGGTGGTGGGTGCCGGAGGCGCCGGTATGGCCGCCGCGATCACGGCTGCGCACCAGGGGCTGAAGGTGGTCATCGTCGAGAAGTCCCGGTACTGGGGCGGTTCCACGTCTCGGTCCGGTGGTGGCGTCTGGATCCCCGGCAACTCGGTGTTGAAGCGTGAAGCCCCCGCCGACGACGTCGAGGCGGCCCGCCGCTACCTGCACAGCATCATCGGTCCCGGCGTCGACCCGGCCCGTATCGACACCTACATCGACCGCGGGCCCGAGGCGCTGCAGTTCCTCGTCGACCACTCGCCGCTGAAGCTCGAGTGGGTGAAGAACTACTCCGACTACTACCCGGAGGCGCCCGGTGGACTGTCGACGGGGCGCTCGTGCGAGCCCAAACCGTTCGACGCGCGGGCGCTGGGTGACGACCTCGCCACGCTGCACCCGCCGTACAGCAAGGCTCCGCTCAACGTCGTGGTCAAGCAGTCCGACTATCGCTGGCTCAGTACCGGACTGCGGCACTGGCGCGGACCGGTCCGGATGATCAGGGTCGGGATGCGGACGTTCGTCGCGAAGGCGCGGCGGCAGAAGCTCATCGGGATGGGTGGCGCCCTCATGGCCGAACTCATGCTCGGTGTGCGCGGGGCTGGCGTCCCGGTGCGGCTGAACACCGGCCTGGTCGACCTCCTCGTCGAGGACGGGCGCGTGACCGGGGTCGTCGTCGAAACCGGCAGCGGCAAAAGCACACTGAGGGCGGAGTACGGCGTCGTCCTCGCGTGCGGTGGTTTCGACGCCAACGACGAGATGCGAAAGAAATACCAGCGTGCGCCGATCGGTTCGGAATGGACGATCGGTGCCCCGAGCAACACCGGCGACGGCATAAACGCGGGACTGAAGGTCGGGGCCGCAATCGATTTCATGGACGACGCGTGGTGGGCGCCGTCCATCCCGCTGCCCAAGGGGCCGTGGTTCGCGCTCGCCGAACGGTCGCTGCCGCGCAGCATCATGGTCAACGACCGGGGCGAGCGGTTCATGAACGAGTCGCTCCCGTACGTGGAGGCGACGCACCGCATGTACGGCGGCGAGTTCGGTCAGGGCGAAGGTCCCGGCGAGAACCTCCCGGCATGGCTGATATTCGACCAGACCTACCGGGACCGCTACCTCTTCGCGGGCGTCACCGCGCGCAGCCCGCTGCCGCGCAAGTGGCTCGAGAGCGGCGCGATCGTGAAGGCGTCGAGCATCGAGGAACTCGCCGGCAAGATCGGCGTCCCCGCCGACGCGCTCGCGGCGACCGTGGAGCGGTTCAACGGCTTCGCGCGCAGCGGAACCGACGAGGACTTCCATCGCGGTGAGAGCCGCTACGACCACTACTACGGCGACATCACGAACAAGCCCAACCCGAGCCTCGGGGAACTCACCAAGGCGCCGTTCTACGCCGCGCAGATGGTGCCCGGCGATCTCGGGACGAAGGGCGGGATAGTCACCGACGTGGACGGGCGGGCGCTGCGCGAGGACGGTTCGGTGATCGAGGGGCTGTACGCGGCGGGCAACACCAGCGCCCCCGTGATGGGTCACACCTACGCCGGGCCCGGCGCCACCATCGGGCCGGCGCTGGTGTTCGGTTATCTTGCGGCACTGGACATCGCCGCCAAGGCGGGGCGTCCGCTCAGTCCTCGCTGAGCGGACCCAACTCGGCTTCGAGAACCTCCTGCACGACGCGCATCGCGGCGAGCCCGGCGGGAGCGCCGCAGTAGGCGCTCGCATGGATCACGGTCTCGACGATCTCGGTGCGGGTGAGCCCGTTTCGGAGGGCACCCCGGACGTGGCCGCGTAGTTCGTTCTCGGCGCGCAGCGCGATGAGCATGCCGAGGTTGATCAGGCTGCGGCTGCGGCGGTCCAATCCGGGGCGGGTCCACACCGATCCCCAGACGTGTTCGGTGATGAACTCCTGAATGTCCTCGGAATCGGTGCCGCGTGTGCGCTCGAAAGCCCTCTCGACGAAGTCGGCGCCCATCACCTCGGTGCGGACATCGAGGCCGGCCTCGAATGCGGGGGAGGAGTTCTGCTGTTCGGTCATCGCCGTCGGCTTCCTGTGTGAGGATCTCGCGGCACGTATCGCCGGTACCGCACGGTCAGGGAGCCTACCCGCGTCGGTCACCACCCCGGAGTGCGCGGGCCGTCGCGGTGACGGTGCCCACAGCCACGTTGCCCCAGCTGAAGCGGTCCCGCCAGACCGCGATCCGGCCGTCGCGCAACTCGAAGGTTCCGCACACCCAGAACGTCGAGCGCAGTGGGCCGACGAACAGCGTGTCGATACGTTCGGTGAGGACAGCGTCGCCGTCGCTCGCGATGTTCTGCATCACCGCCTCGAAACGCCGAGTCGGCTTGTTCGCGAAAGCGAGTGCCCGCCGGACCGCGGACAGTCCGCGCAATGTCGGGAGTGTCGTGTTCTGCCACACGATGTCCGGGGTGAGGTACTCGACCGCGCGGTCGACGTCCATGTCGGTGAGGGCCGCGAAGAAGTCCTCGACTACCTGTACTGCTGCGTCCGGTCGGTTTTCCACGGTGCACTCCTGGTGAATCGTCGTGGGGCTACTCGTCGTCCGCCCTGGTCATGGCGAGAACGTCCAGGCGACGGTCGAGTTCGGCCTCGGTGAGTCCGTCGCCGATCAGTCCGCGATCGATCACGGTCTGCCGAATCGTCTTCTTCTCCTTCAGTGCCTGTTTCGCGACCGCGGCGGCCTCCTCGTAGCCGATCGCGGAGTTGAGCGGGGTGACGATCGACGGCGACGACTCGGCGAGCGTGCGCAGGTGCTCCTCGTTCGCTTCGAGGCCGGCGATGCAGCGATCGGCGAACAGTCGGGAGACGTTGGCGAGCAGACGGAACGACTCGAGCAGGTTGCGCGCCATCACCGGGATGTACACGTTCAGCTCGAACGCGCCGGCCGCGCCGCCCCACGCGACAGCGGCGTCGTTGCCGACCACCTGCGCTGCGACCTGTGTGACCGCCTCGGGCAGAACAGGATTGACCTTGCCGGGCATGATCGAACTGCCGGGCTGAAGGTCCGGCAACCGGATCTCGCCGAGACCGGTCAGCGGGCCCGAGCCCATCCACCGGACGTCGTTGGCGATCTTCGTCAGTGAGACGGCGACGGTGCGCAGCGCACCGGACGCCTCCACCAGTCCGTCGCGCGCGGCCTGCGCCTCGAAACTGTTGCGAGCGGGGGAGAGTGCGTCCAATCCCGTGGTGCGGACCAGCTCCGTGACGACCCGGGGCCCGAAGCCGTCCGGCGCGTTGAGGCCCGTTCCGACCGCGGTGCCGCCGATGGGCAGCTCGCCGAGACGGGGGAGCGTCGCGAGGACCCGTTCGATACCGGCCTCGATCTGGTGCGCGTAGCCACCGAACTCCTGACCGAGCGTGACCGGGACGGCATCCATCAGGTGCGTGCGCCCGGACTTGACCACCGTCTTCCACTGTGCCGCCTTGTCGAACAGGGCGAGCCGCAGGTGGTCGAGAGCGGGAACCAGATCCTTGACGGCGGCCTCCGTCGCGGCGACGTGCGTGGCCGTCGGGAACGTGTCGTTCGACGACTGCGACATGTTCACGTCGTCGTTGGGGTGAACCGTGACACCGGCCTTCGCCGCCAGACTCGCGATCACCTCGTTGGCGTTCATGTTCGAACTCGTCCCGGACCCGGTCTGGAACACGTCGATCGGGAACTGGTCGTCGTGGCGGCCGTCGGCGATCTCGTTCGCGGCGGCGATGATTGCGTCGGCCTTGTCCGGATCGAGCAGTCCGAGGTCCTTGTTGACCTGTGCGCAAGCGGCTTTCAGCAGCCCCATGGCGCGAATCTGGGCGCGCTCGAGGCCGCGGCCGGAAATCGGGAAGTTCTCGACGGCGCGTTGCGTCTGGGCGCGCCACAGCGCGTCGACCGGGACGCGGACCTCGCCCATCGTGTCGTGTTCGATACGGAACTGCGGATCGCTGCTGTCGCTCATGCATCCAGCTTGCCACCCGGTCGGCTGCGCCGCCCGTGCGCACTTTCGGTGGTCGGAGCTACCAAAAGTGCGCACAGGCGCGGAGCGCCTAGATCACGGCATCGGGGGCTGTGCGCCGTCGACGCCGTCGAAGTTGATCGACGAGAACTCGTGCAGCTTCTCGAGGCGGTGGTACGCCTCGATCATGCGGACGGTGCCGGACTTGCTGCGCATGACGATCGACTGCGTCGTCGCGCCGCCGCCGTAGTAGCGCACACCCTTGAGCAGGTCGCCGTCGGTGACACCCGTGGCGCAGAAGAAGATGTTCTCGCCGGTGACGAGCTCCTCGGTGCGCAGGACGCGGTCCAGGTCGTGGCCGGCGTCGAGGGCCTTCTGCCGCTCGGCTTCGTCCTTCGGGGCGAGCTTGCCCTGCAGGGCTCCCCCCATGCACCGCAGTGCGGCCGCGGCGATGATGCCCTCGGGGGTGCCGCCGATACCCAGCAGCATGTCGACACCCGAATCGGGGCGGGCCGTCGCGATGGCGCCGGCGACGTCGCCGTCGGAGATCAGCCGGATGCGGGCGCCCGTCTCGCGGATCTCGCGGATGATGTCGGCGTGCCGCGGACGGTCCAGGATCGTGACCGTGGTGTCGGACACCGCGCGATTCTTGGCCTTCGCGACGCGACGGATGTTCTCCGCGACACCGGCAGCCAGGTCGATGACGTCGGCGGCCTCGGGACCGACGGCGATCTTGTCCATGTAGAACACGGCGGACGGGTCGAACATCGCGCCGCGCTCGGCGACCGCGAGCACCGCGATGGAGCCGGGGGCGCCCTTGCTCATCAGCGTCGTGCCATCGATCGGGTCGACCGCGACGTCGCACAGCGGGCCGTCGCCGTTGCCGACCTCTTCGCCGTTGTACAGCATGGGGGCTTCGTCCTTCTCGCCCTCACCGATGACGACGACGCCCTGCATCGAGACCGAGCTCACCATGTGCCGCATGGCGTCGACGGCGGCACCGTCGCCGCCCTCCTTGTCGCCCCGCCCGACCCAACGGCCGGCAGCCATGGCGGCGGCCTCTGTGACGCGTACCAGCTCGAGAGCGAGGTTGCGGTCCGGGGCCTCGCGGCGACTCGATGGGGTGCTGGCCGTCATGGGCAGTGCCTCCTGCAGTCAAGGTCGGCGCAATGTGGTGGCCGACACTTCGGGGCGGTCGACCGCGGTGCGGTCGGGCCGTCGATTCGGTGGACGAATCTCGAGGATGATTCTTTCATTACCCGACGATGCGTGGCCTGCTGGGCCACCCGGAGCCGGGAACAGGAATACTGGACACCGTGCCCGACAAGAAGCCCCGCATCCTGCAGAACGGCCACGACATGATGTGGTCCCTGATCCCGCTCGTGGTCGCGTGTCTGCTGATCGCGGGCGTGGCGAGTCAGTGCTCGTTCAGCCCGGGTGGTCCGAAGCCCGGCCCGGTCCCCAGCTTCGACGCGGACGCGGCCTTCAAGTACGACTCGCGCGAGCTCGGCTTCCCGATCCGCAAGCCGGAGATCCCCGAGGGCTGGCAGCCGAACTCGGGCAGCCGCAGCATCGTCTCGGGTGACGGCGGCGGCGACTCGAGCAACATCGGGTTCATCACCGAGGTCGGTCGGTACATCCAGCTCACCCAGAGCGACGCGACGGTGGAGACGCTGGTCCCGTTCGTGGCGGGCGACACTCGGATCCAGAGCGGCACCGAACGGATCGGCAGCCGGCAGTGGGATGTGTTCGACGACGGCGACTCCGAGGCGATCTGGGTCTCGGACTTCGGTGACGCCCGTGTCCTCATCACCGGACCGGCACCGGCGGAGGACTTCAAGCAGCTCGCGGCCGCGATCGACGTGGCACCGTTGCAGCCCTAGGACCGTCGGCGCCGAGTCGTCACTCGGCGTCGTCCTCGTCTACGTCGTCGGCGTGCGCGAGGGCATCCTCGACGCGCTTGCGAGCGCCCGCGAGGTGCTCCTCGCACCGCTTGGCGAGCGCCTCGCCGCGTTCCCACAGCGCGAGCGACTCGTCCAGGTCGAGGCCGCCCAGCTCGAGGGTCTTCACGACGACGACCAACTCGTCCCGTGCCGCCTCGTATCCGAGTTCGGCCACATCGGTGTTGCTCATGATTCTCTTCCCATCACGGCGGCGCGCACGGCGCCGTCGGCCAATCTGACTCGAATCTGCGTGCCGGGTGGCGCGTCGTCGACCGAACGCAGCACCTCGGGTTCGGTGTCGCCGTACACGCGCTGCACCACCGCGTAACCGCGGGCGAGGGTCGCGGCGGGACCGAGCGTGGCCAGCCGCGCCCGCAGGTGCTCGACGGCGGTGGCCTCCGCGTCGATCGTGCGGGTGACGTCCCGGCGCGCGGTGTCGCGGAGCCGTTCCACCTCCTCGGCCCGACGGTCGATCCCGGACAGTGGATCGGCGAGCACCGGTCGGCTGCGCAACTGCGCGACGAGATGCGACTCCCGGGCCACCCAGTTCCGCAGGGCGGCGCCGGCCCGTCCCCGCAGTTCGGAGACCAGGGCCTGCTCGGCCACCGCGTCGGGCACGACACGCTTGGCGGCGTCGGTCGGGGTTGCGGCGCGGAGGTCGGCGACGTGATCGCTCAGCGGGCTGTCGGGCTCGTGACCGATCGCACTGACCACCGGCGTCGTGCACGCGACGATCGCGCGGCACAGCGTCTCGTCGGAGAACGGCAGCAGGTCCTCGACGCTGCCGCCGCCGCGAGCCAGGATGATGACGTCGACACGGGGATCGCGGTCGAGCTCCTCGAGCGCCTCGATGATCTGCGGGACCGCCGTCGGGCCCTGCACCGCGGTGTTGCGGACCTCGAAGCGCACAGCCGGCCACCTCCGCTGCGCGACACTCAGCACATCGTGCTCGGCGGCGCTGGCCCGCCCGGTGATCAACCCGATGGTGCCGGGCAGGAAGGGCAGCGGCCGCTTGAGCCGTGGATCGAACAGACCCTCCGCCGCGAGCAGCGCCCGCAGGCGTTCGATCCGGGCGAGCAGTTCGCCGATACCGACGGCCCGGATCTCGGTGACTCGCAGCGATACGGACCCGCGGCCGGTCCAGAACGACAGCTTGCCGAACATCACGACACGGCTGCCCTCGGTGAGGGGGACAGGCGCATCGCGCAGCAGTTGCGGCGAACACGTCACCGACAGCGACATGTCCACGGACGGATCGCGCAGCACGAGGAACGCCGTCCGGGTCCCCGGTCGGGCGTTGATCTGAGTGATCTGACCCTCCACCCAGACGCTGCCGAGCCGGTCGATCCACTGTGCGACCTTGGTGGAAACGGTGCGCACGGGCCACGGCTGCTCGGGCGAACTGGGGGACGGGCCGCCGGATGCGGGGCGCGCGGAGGTCACTTGGCGCGGGCGGAGGTGATGCGGTTGGCGAGCATCGTCTGGAACGGTGCCCGGGCCGCCGTCCGCTCCTCGTATTCGAGCAGTGCCGTCAGGTCGTCGACCGACAGCGACCGCAGGCGCGAGCGCAGCTGAGCCAGCGTGAGTGCGGCGTAGTCGAGTTCCTCGGCGATCTCCGGAACCGGCACGTGCTCGGTGGCGGGTGCCGACTCCTCCGCCGGTGCCGACGTGGCCGGCGTCTCGTCCTCGCCGGGCGTCATCGAGTAGAGGGCGAATCGGCCGGGAGCCGAGCGGCGCTCGGCGTCCTCGGCGCCGTCGGAATCGTCGACGTCCGTTTCACCGTCGGTGTCGAAGTCGGCGCGGTCCTCGTCGAAGACGGCCCATTCGGGTTCTTCCTCGGTGCGGTCGAGAAGGCAGAAGGCGCGGTCACCCTTGATGGCGAGCGCGGTCATCGACTGCTGTACCCGCATCGTGGTCTGCAACACCTGACTGACCGCGGTCATCGGCAGCGTCATGGCCGTGGACGGCAGCTTGAGCGCCTCTTCGTACGCCGTGATGGCTACTCCGGCGGCGACGCGCGCCATGAACGGGGGACGAATCATGGTCACAGCCTGCCTCACGGGCGCGCCATTTGGTAGCCGACGGCGCCGAAGGCCCTGCTGTCCGGCGCACGAGTCCGTGCTCGGCGGTCCGTTGGCTGGGTGCCCCGTAGGCTGGGGGCATGTCATCGGCAGTTCCTCTCAATCTGGGTATCGCACGATCGGCCGGCGCGGATGCGGCCGGCGGCGGAAAGCGGGTCCTCCTCGCGGAGCCGCGCGGCTACTGCGCGGGCGTCGATCGCGCCGTCGAGACCGTCGAGAAGGCACTCGAGAAGCACGGGGCGCCGATCTACGTCCGCAAGGAGATCGTGCACAACCGGCACGTCGTGGACACGCTCGCCGAACGCGGCGTCGTCTTCGTCGACGAGACCGACGAGGTACCCGAGAACTCGGTCCTCGTGTTCTCCGCGCACGGGGTGTCGCCGGCCGTGCACACCGCGGCCGCCGAGCGGAGCCTGCACACCATCGACGCGACGTGTCCGTTGGTGACGAAGGTGCACCAGGAGGCGAAGCGGTTCGCCCGCGACGACTACGACATCCTGCTCATCGGCCACGAGGGCCACGAAGAGGTCGAGGGCACCGCGGGCGAGGCACCCGAGCACGTGCAGATCGTCGACGGCCCCGACTCGGTGGATGCGATCACGGTCCGCGACGAGGACAAGGTGATCTGGCTCTCGCAGACGACGCTGTCGGTCGACGAGACGATGGAGACCGTGGAGCGCCTGCGGGAGAAGTTCCCGAAGCTGCAGGATCCGCCGAGCGACGACATCTGCTACGCCACCCAGAACCGTCAGGTCGCCGTGAAGGCGATGGCACCCGAGTGCGATCTCGTCATCGTGGTCGGCTCGCGGAACTCGTCGAACTCGGTGCGCCTCGTCGAGGTCGCATTGGGGGCGGGCGCCCGGGCTGCGCACCTCGTCGACTTCGCCCGCGAGGTGGACCTCGCGTGGCTCGAGGGGGTCCGGACGGTGGGCATCACCTCCGGTGCGTCGGTGCCGGAGATCCTGGTCCGCGGGGTCATCGACCTACTGGCCGAACACGGTTTCGCGGACGTGCAGTCGGTCACCACCGCCAACGAGACCCTGGTCTTCGCGCTTCCCCGCGAACTGCGCGCGGCGCGCAGCTAGAAACCCGCCGGATCACCCCTCGAACGGGGGCTGATCCGAGCGGTCGCGGTAGCGAACCTCCGGGATCGGATGCGCCGGTACCTCGGCGGTTCGCCGCGGACGGGCCGCGACCGGATCGCGCTGGACGGGGTCCCGGTAGGCGGCTTCGCGGCGGGGACTGCGAGGAATCGGCTCACGCCGGGCGCTCTCGCGGGGTCCGCTCTCACTGCGGAGCGGTTCGCGTCGGCCGTAGTCGCGGCGAGGGGGCGCGTCCTCGTAGGCGCGACCCTCTCGCCCCGGGTAGGGGTTCCCGGGCGAGCCGGCCGGAATGTGTACGGTGGCGGGTTCCGCCGCGGGCCGGGACGGACGCGCCGCACGGGTGGGTGCGCGACGGTCGTCGGTGACCGGGTCGAAGACGGTGGTGCGGTCGTCGCGGGTGGCGGTGCGGTCGTTGCGTGCGCGACGAGCGCGGGCCGGACGAGCCTCGGCGCGGCGGTCCCGCGGGCGGGCCGGCGCGCTCGGACGAGACTGGACGAGGAAGACCCGCGCGGCCGCGATCAGTCCCACGACGACGGTTGCCGCGAGCATCAACGGAAACCGGTTGACCAGCGGGTAGGCGACATTGATCGCCATGTCCTTGAGGCCCGTGCCCGCGCCGTCGGTGAGGAACTGCGCACCCAGCGGGACGGCGACGAACAGCAGCAACGGCGGCTGCACGACAGCGGTGAACAGGCCGCGCTTGCGGACCGCGAGCACGGCCAGGACACACCCGAGGAAGTACATGGCGGAGAAGGCCGACGTCAGTTCGCTGCCCGAGACGGCGTCGAAGGCGAACCCGAGGAAGGTGGCTCCGGCGGCCACGGCCACGGCGCCCCATGCGGGTATGCCGGGAACGGTGGGCAGTGCGGAACGTTGGTCGAGGGGCACCCCGGATCGAGCGCGTTGGGTTGCGGACACACCTCGAGAGTAGTCGGTTATCGCCCGGCTGCCTCGATGGCGCCGCCGTCGGAGGCCGGGAAATCGCCCACGGTCGGGCCCCGCGCTGTCGGACGGGTGCTCTAGCGTGCTTGCGCATGAGGATCCTCCACACGTCCGACTGGCACATCGGGCGCACCTTCCACGGTGTCGACCTGTTGGCCGACCAGACGCGGGTACTCGACGCGATCGCGGCCGTCGTCGCGCAGCGCGGCGTCGACGTGGTGGTGGTACCGGGGGACGTGTACGACCGGTCGATCCCCAGTGCCGACGCGGTCGCGGTCTGCAACCGCGGGTTCGAGGCCATCCGGTCGGCCGGTGCGGTGATCGTCGCGACGTCGGGCAACCACGATTCGCCGGTGCGGCTGGGCGCCGGCGCGGCCTTCGCCGCAGCCGGCGGACTGCATCTGATGACCCGTGTGTCGGCGCTCGACGTCCCGGTCGTGCTCGACGACGACCACGGTCCGGTCGCGTTCTACGGCATCCCGTACCTCGAGCCCGAGATCACACGGACCGAGTTGGGTGTGCCGCAGGCACGGTCGCACGCGGAGATCCTCGACGTCGCGATGGCGAGGATCCGAGCCGATCTCGACGAGCGTCGCGCGGGTGCGCCCGGGTTGCGCTCGGTGCTGCTGGCGCACGCCTTCGTGGTGGGTGGCGAGGCCACGGGTTCGGAGCGCTCGATCTCGGTCGGCGGTGTGGAGACGGTGTCGGCGTCGGCGTTCGACGGGGTCGACTACGTCGCGCTCGGGCACCTGCACTCGCCGCAGACACTCGCGGAGAACGTCCGCTACAGCGGATCGCCCCTACCGTATTCGTTCGGCGAGCGTTCCCATCGCAAGGCGGTGTGGCTGGTGGACGTCGACGCGGCCGGTCTCGCGACGGTCGAGCGGCTCGATCTGCCGGTGGTGCGCGGGCTCAGCCAGGTCACCGGGACCCTCGACGAGTTGCTGAGCGACGCCGCGTTCGATTCCGCCGAGGACCACTACGTGTCGGCGGTACTCACCGACGCGCTGCGCCCGGTGGACGCCATGCGCGCCCTGCAAACCCGATTCCCGTACGCGGTGCACATGGAATGGCAGCGCCCCGAAGGCAATCCGGAGCTGAGGTATCGCGACCGGGTGCGTGGGCGTTCCGATCTCGAGATCGCGGAGGGTTTCCTGACCGACGTGCGCAGCGACGCGACGCCCGGCGAGGTGCAGCTGTTCGAGCAGGCGCTCCGGAGCGCCACCGCGGCCGAGGTGCCCACGCGCACAGGCGGCCCGGCCGACCTTGCCGAGGCGTCCGCGTGAGACTCCACGATCTCCAGGTGACGGCGTTCGGTCCGTTCGCCGAGACCGTCACCGTCGACTTCGACGAGCTCGGCGCGGACGGACTGTTCCTGCTGCACGGGCAGACCGGCGCGGGCAAGACGACGATCCTGGACGCGGTTGCCTTCGCGCTCTACGGAACGGTCCCCGGTGCCCGCAAGGAGGGCAAGCGTCTGCTGTCGGACCACGCGCCGGCGGGATCGGTGCCGGCGGTGACGCTGGAGGCGACGATCGGCGGCCGGCGGATCCGGATCACGCGCAGCCCCGAATACCAACGTGCCAAGAAGCGCGGCACCGGCACGATCACCGAGAACGCCAAGGCGACTCTGGCGTGGCTCGACGGCGACGGCGAGAACCTGTCCCGGATCCCGGACATCGCCCGCGAGGTCGAGCGTCTGCTGGGGATGACCGCCGACCAGTTCTTCCAGGTCGTGCTGCTGCCGCAGGGCGAGTTCGCGAAGTTCCTGCGCGCCGACAACGAGGAACGCGGCAAGCTGCTCGAGAAGCTTTTCGACACCACGCGTTTCAAGGCGGTCGAGGAGTGGTTCGTCGACCGCAAGCGGGCGAGTGACGCGCGCGTCGTGGAGCAGCGCAAGCAGGTCGAGCTGGCGCTGGCGAAGGTGTCGGCGGCAGCGGGGATCGAGGCAGGATCCGACGGCGAGCCGCTGGTGTGGGCGCGGCGCCTGCTCGACCAGGCGATCGAGACCGCGGAGCTGACCGCCACCGACCTGGTTCGCGCGCGGGCCGTGGGCGAGAAGGCTCGCGCGGCGGCGACGAGAGCTCGGCAGAGGCTCGAACTGCAACGTCGCCGGGACGCCGCGCGCGCGGCGATCGTCGAACTCGACGAGCGCGCCGACGAGCGTGAGGCACTGGCGGCCGAGGCGGCTCGTGCGGTGCGAGCCGAGGCCGTCGCATCCGCCTCGGCGGAAGCCGATTCCGCGACGAGTGCAGCCGAGGCGGCGCGCCGGCAGGCGCGCGCGGCAGCCGAGCAGCTGGCGGCGTCCGAGGACGGTGCCGGTCTGGTGGCGCGGCTCTCGTGGCCGCAGTCGGACGCGGATCGCGCGACGATCCGCGCCCAGGAGCGGGACTGGGCGGCCGAGGTGGTCCGCTTGGATTCGCTGCTCGGCGAGGCGCGCACGATGACGCGCGGCGAGCGCGACCTGGACGAGATGCGCCGTCGCAGTGCCGATCTGGATCGACAGGCCCAGCAGATCGCCTCCCAGCGGACGCGGTTACCGCAAGAGCTGGCCGCGGCGGAGGAGACGTTGCGCCGGGCCGAGCAGGCGCACAGCGTCCTGCCCGGATCGGAGGAGGCCGCCGTACGTGCTGCGGACGCCGCTTCCGCCGCCGAGGAACTCGTCACGGCGGCAGAGACATTGGACGCCCGACGCGGCGCGGTGGCGCGGGCGCGCACCGCGCACCAGGACGCGCGCGCTCGGTTGCTGGACCTGCGTGAGCAGCGCATCGCGGGCATGGCCGCGGAGTTGGCGGGGCAGCTCGTCGACGGCGAGCAGTGCGTGGTGTGCGGCTCGGTGGAGCACCCCGTGCCGGCCCTCCCGAGCGGCGCGACGGTCACCAAGGACGACGAGGAGGCTGCCCGGGACGCCGAACAGCGGGCCGCGGCGGTGCTCGAACGCGAGACGGAACGTCTGGCGGAGACCGAGCGGCACGTCGACCGGTTGGCCCAGCGCACGAAGGGGGGCGACCGAGACGAGCTGCGCCGGATCCACGCCGCCGCGCTGGCCGAGGTCGAGAAGACCCGCACGGTGGCCGCAGGACTCGCGCAGGCGACCGCCGCGGTGAACGACTTGCGTTCGCGCGGATCCCGATTGGAGGAACAGGCCCGGTCGCTCGACGCCGATCATGCCGCGCTCCGCGTGCGGATCGAGGCCACCGAGACCCAGGTGGCCGAGTTGCGTGCCCGGCTCGTCGCCGCGGCAGGAAACGACGCGAGCGTTCCGGCTCGGCGGGATCGGTTCGACGATCTCGCGACGCGTGCAGCACAACTGCTCGACGTCCGCGATCGGGCCGCCGCGCTCGAGGCCACTGCGCACGACGCCCGGAGCCGCGCCCTCGCCACCGCCTCCCATGCAGGGTTCGCCTCGATTGCCGACGCGTTGGAAGCGGTGCGCCCGACGCAGCGAATCGCTGAGATCGAGGCCACCCTGGCTGCGGCGCGGGACAGGCTCGCGGCCGCTCGCGCGGTGCTCGCCGAGCCGGACGTCGTCGCGATAGACGGTCTGGAGCCAGTCGACCTGACCGCCCCGGAGGCAGCCGAGCGGGAGGCGGCGCGGGCCGTCGAGGCGGCCGCCAGTGCGGCCGACGAGGCGGAGAACCGCCGACGTAACCTCGAGCACTACATCGACCAGTTGGAAGCGACCCTGACCGCGCTCGGGCCGGTCCTCGCCGAACACGAGGAACTGGCCGGGCTGGCCGACGTCGTCGCCGGACGCGGCCAGAACTCACGCAAGATGTCGCTGCGCTCGTACGTGTTGGCCTCGCGGCTCGAGGAGGTCGCGCTGTCGGCGTCGGTGCGGCTGCGCCGCATGTCCGCCGGCCGATACGAGTTCGTGCACTCGGACGAGGCGGGCTCCCACGGCCGCCGCGGGGGACTCGGGCTCGACATCCGCGACGACTACACCGGCGTGGTCCGCTCCGCGAAGACCCTGTCGGGCGGCGAGTCGTTCCTCGCATCCCTGTCGCTCGCGCTCGGGCTCGCGGACGTCGTGGCCGCCGAATCGGGTGGCGTCGTGCTCGACACGATGTTCATCGACGAGGGGTTCGGCACGCTGGACGCCGACACCCTGGACCTGGTGATGGGCGTGCTCGACGAGTTGCGGGCGGGCGGGCGCGTGGTCGGCATCGTCAGCCATGTGGACGAGATGCGCCAGCGGATCCCGAGCCGGCTGCACGTGTTGCGCGGCCGGACCGGGTCCACGTTGGAGATGATTGCCGGCTAGATCGTCGGCCCCGGCAGGTTGGGGTTCGGCGCAGGTTCGGCGATCGGGCTGGGCTCGTCGGTGGTGGGCTCGCCGATCAGGGGGGTGACGGCGCCGCCGGCCGTCGCGTCGGCGGCGTCCAGCAGGGCGTCCTCCTGGAGCCGTTCGTCGATCTGCTCGCCGAGGTAGCGGATCACCACCGCGCCCACCGCTGCGACCGGGACGGCGAGGAACGCGCCGACGATGCCGAACAGCGAGCTGCCGGCGGTGACGGCGAGCAGCACCACCACGGCGTGCAGCTTCATGCTCTTGCTCTGCAGCACCGGCTGAAGGACATTTCCTTCGATCTGCTGGACCGCGATGATGATGGCGAGCACGATCAGCGCGGTGGTGAGGCCGTTCGCCACCAAGGCGACCAGGACGGCGAGGGCGCCGGCGACGAACGCACCGACGATCGGAACGAAACCGCCGATGAACGTCAGGATCGCGAGGACGGGGGCGAGCGGCACCCCGAGGATCAGCAGCCCCGCGCCGATGAAGACCGCGTCGATGAGGCTGACGAGGGCCTGCGTGCGAATGAAACCGCCGAGGGTGTCCCACATCCGCCCGAGGACCTCTTCGAGGTGCCGTCCGGCGCGGCCGCCGCTGACTCCGTGGAGCCACGGGATGAAGCGCGGGCCGTCCTTGACGAAGAAGAAGGCCAGGATCAGCACGAGGAAGAGGGTGACGACCATCGACCCGGCCGTGGTGACGCCGGTGAAGACGCCCGACGCGATCGCGGTGCCGGATTCCTGCAGCTTCGACGTGATGGCGTGGACGGCCGTGTCGATCTGGTCGTCCTGCAGGTTGACCGGAGGCCCCTTCAACCAGTCCTGCACCTGCTGGATGCCCTGTGTGGCCTTGTTCGCCAGTTCGGGGGCTTGGTCGACGACCGACGGCACGATGAGAGCCACGACGCCGCCGAAGAGGGCGAAGAAGATGAGCAGGGTGATGGATGCCGCACCGGCCGGCGGCACTCCGCGCTTGGTGAGAGCCCGTGTGGGCGGCCACAGCACGGTACTCACGACGATCGCCAGCATCACCGGGAGCGCGATCACCCACAGCTTCTGCAGGATCCAGCCGACGACCAACGCGCCGATCGCGATCGCGGCGAGGCACAACGACCACTTCGCCAACCACAACCCGCCGGCGCTGATCACCTCGCCGCGCTCACGCAGCCGCGGTCGCTCGGTGGGCAGGGCGGTCTTCTTCAGGCTCACAGGGTGAGGGTCCTTCCACAGGCTGGTGACAGTGACCTGTCGAATCTACGCATTTCTCCGCGGAACGGCGCGAGTAATCGATCCGGTCACGGGCCGGTAAAAGCCGACATTCGGTGTTCGAGGCGTCCGTAGTATCCGGCGCATGACGAGAATCAACGGGAGACTCACCGCAGCGATCGTCACCGCAACGGCCGTCGTGCTCGCGCTCGGAGCGTGCTCGAACGACAACGGCACATCCGAGGAAACCAAGGAGAGGATCAGTTCGGCGGTCACGTCCACACCCGAGACCGGCCCTGGGGAGGCCCTCAAGTCGAGCATCCAGGCGACGGCGTCGGGCCTGGTGTCGAGCATCCAGGCAACGGCCTCGAGTGCGGTGTCGGGGATCGGCGGGGCGTGGGACAACGCCAAGCTGACGACCTTCGTGGCCGCGTTCCGGACCGCGTACCCGAATCTGTCGAGCGACCGCGACGACGAGTCGATCGAGTCGATCGTCAAGGAGACGTGCACCGCGATCGACTCGGGTGCGAGCGACGAGCAGTTGTCGGCGAAGGTCAAGGAGACCGCCGCGAACGACGGGACGGTCCCGACGGACGATCAGGTGGACCGGATCCTGCAGCTGGTGCGTCCGGCCTGCCCGTAGCGCCGACGGTCGGAACCGCGTGGCCGGTCAGAACCGCGCGGCGTCGGCGGCCTGCCAGTCGCGCCGCCAATCGGCCGGCGCGTGGTCGAGGAGCGCGCCCGGCTCGAGCCACTCGTAGAGCTCGGCGTATGTGCGGGTGGTCACGCCGTCGATGCGCCGGTTGAGCATCGACGGCGTCAGCTCGGCGAAGCTGTCGAGGCCCATCGAGGCGACCATCTGCTTGGCGCTCGCAACGGTGGCCTGCTGGAACCGCGCGACGCGCGCAGTCTTGTCGGGGACGTCGAGGGCCCGCGTGCGGGCCGGATCCTGGGTCGTGACGCCCACGGGGCACCGGTTCGTGTGGCACTTCTGCGCCTGGATGCAGCCGACCGCGAACATCATCGCGCGGGCGGCCAGGGTGAAGTCGGCGCCCTGGATGATGCGTTTGACGATGTCCGCGCCGCTCGCGACCTTGCCCGACGCTCCGATCTTCACGCGGTCGCGCAGCCCCGCGCCGACGAGCGCGTTGTGAACGATGATCAGCCCCTCGGTGAGCGGCATGCCCATGTGGTCCTCGAACTCGACCGGCCCGGCCCCGGTGCCGCCCTCCGCACCGTCGACGATGACGAAGTCGGGCGTGACGTCCCGTTCGAGCATGGCCTTGCAGATCGCGAGGAACTCGACGCGCGAGCCGACGCACAGTTTGAATCCGACCGGTTTGCCGCCCGACAGCTGCCGGAGCCGGGTGACGAAATCGATCAGTTCGACGGGTGTGCCGAACGCCCGGTGCGCGGGCGGTGAGGTGACGGTCTCGCCGATCGGCACACCGCGGGCCTCCGCGATCTCGGCGGTGACCTTGGCGCCGGGCAGGACTCCGCCGAAGCCGGGCTTGGCGCCCTGAGACAGTTTGACGGAGATCGCCTTCACCTGGTCGTCGGACGCCTTGGCGGCGAACTGGTCGGGGTCGAAGTTCCCGTCGGGGGTGCGGCACCCGAAGTAGCCGGACGCGATCTCCCAGATGAGGTCGCCACCGTGCTTGCGGTGGTAGCGGCTGATGCCGCCCTCACCGGTGTCGTGCGCGAAGCCGCCGCGTGCGGCACCCGCGTTGAGGGCCTCGATCGCGTTCGCGGACAGCGACCCGAAGCTCATGGCGGAGACGTTGAGCAGTGCGATGTCGTACGGGCGGGTGCAGTCGGGGCCACCGAGCCGCACGGTCGGGGTTTCGGCCGGCGCGAGGCGGGCGCGCAACGAGTGCGTCATGAACTCGTAGCCGACCGCGTGCACGTCCCGCTCGGTGCCGAACGGTTCCTCGTCGAGCGTTCCTTTCGCACGCTCGTACACCAGATCTCGCGTCTCCCGATCGAACGGCGTTCCGTCGGTTTGGGATTCGACGAAGTACTGCTGTATCTCGGGGCGGATGCGTTCGAGCAGGAACCGGGCATGGCCGAGGATCGGATAGTTGCGCAACACGTTGTGGCGGCGCTGCGTGAGATCCCAGGTCCCCGTGACGGCGAGCGCGAACAGGGGAAGGGCGACGATCAGCCACCACCGAGACTCCGTCGCGACAGCGACACCGGCGGCCAGCGCGAGTGCCCAGACACCGACGACGATCGACCAACGAGCCATGCGGCGATGGTAGGCCGAAACGCCGGGCCGTACCCTGACGGGCATTGCGGCGTCGGTGTGTCCGCCGACGCCGGCCGAAGAGAAGGGTGCGTGCGCGCATGGAGTCGGATCCGATCACCGACCTGGAGGCCGAACTGGTCGACATGTGGCGGCGTGGCCGGATCCAGTCACGCGAACGCGCCCGGCAGATCGACCCCAAGCTCGATCCGGCCTGCTACCCGCTCCTGGCGATCCTCACCCGCACCGACGCGGTGCCCATGTCGGCGTTGGTGTGCGAACTCGGCTTGGAGAAGTCGACGTTGACGCGGCAGATCGATGCGCTGGTTCGGCTGGGGCTGGTCGAGCGCCGCCCCGACCCGCAGGATGCGCGCGCCCGGCTGGTGGTTCTCACGGACTCCGGACGCGAACGGCTGACCGCGCAGCGTCAGGCCGTCATCGCACAGTGGCACGAGCGGCTGTCCCGGTGGGATCCCGCCGACGTCAAGCAGCTCACGATGCTGCTCCACCGGCTGGGGGAGAGCACCGCCTGATCCAGCCTCCGAATATTAGTTGCGCGATGCAACCATCTGACGTATGGTTGCATAACGCAACTAGTTGGGGAGGTGTGATGGCCGAGGCGACCACGGCGGAGACCCTGATCGGGCTCCTGCGGGACGTCATCCGTCGGGGGCGTGAACTCAACGCGCACCTCGCGCGTGAATCCGACGGCGATCTCCTCACCGAACCTCTGGGTGCACTGTTGTCGCTCGTCGGGGCGGCCGAGGGGAGCCGGTGCAATGCGCTGGCCGACCGGATGCGGATCACCCCGTCGACGTTGAGTCGGCACATCGCCCATGCGGAAGAACTCGGGTATCTGACGCGGATTCCCGATCCGGCCGATCGGCGAGCCACGCTGCCGGCGCTCACCGCCGCGGGCGAAGCGATTCTCGAGCGGTACCGGTCGCGTCAGCGTGAATGGTTGCTCCACTCGATCTCCGATTGGACGGACGACGAGGTGCAGCAGCTCGTGGACGGGCTGACGCACCTGAAGGCGTCGTTTCGGGACCGGGTTTCGGCGCTCTGACGCCGCATCGTCAATTCATTTACCAAGTAATCGTTTTCGAGCTCACTCGAAGAATTCGTGAGGTTTCTGCATGAGTACATCCGTGACCCGGGACACCGGGAAGCCTGATCTGGCGGCGGACGCGCCGATGACCCATCCGCAGCGCATCCAGGCACTGGTGGGTCTGCTCCTCGGCATGTTCGTCGCGTTCCTGTCGTCGACGATCGTCTCCAACGCGTTGCCGACGATCATCACCGATCTGCACGGCACACAGGACCAGTACACCTGGGTCGTCACCGCGACCCTGCTGGCCTCCACCGCGACCACGCCGATCTGGGGCAAGTTCTCGGACATGGTCAGCAAGAAGATGCTGGTCCAGCTGGCGCTGGTGATCTTCACGGTCGGCTCCGTGCTCGCCGGCCTGTCGCAGTCGGTGGCCATGCTCATCGGCGCTCGCGCCGTCCAGGGCTTGGGTCTCGGCGGTCTGCAAGCGCTGGTCGTCATCGTCATCGCAACGATGTTCAGTCCGCGTGAGCGCGGCCGCTACCAGGGCCCGATGGCCGGCGTCATGTCGATCGCGACCGTGGCCGGCCCGCTGATCGGTGGCCTCATCGTCGACACCAGCTGGCTGGGCTGGCGCTGGACGTTCTTCGTCGGCGTCCCGCTCGCGGTGATCGCGCTGTTCGTCATCCAGCGCACCCTCAACCTTCCGGTCGTGCGCAAGAACGTCAGCATCGACTACATGGGCGCCCTGTTCATCGCATCCGGTGTCAGCACGCTGCTGATCTGGGTGACGCTGGCGGGCAAGAACTTCGACTGGGCGTCGGGCGTCTCCTTCGGTCTCGTCGCGCTCGGCGTGGCGCTGCTGGCGCTCGCGATCTTCACCGAGACCAAGGCCAAGGATCCGATCATTCCGCTGCGCCTGTTCAAGGACCGCACCACCGCGCTGGCGACCCTCGCGAGCGTCGCGGTCGGCATCGCCCTCTTCGGTGGCGCGGTGTTCCTGGGCCAGTACTTCCAGATCGCCCGCGGCTACTCGCCGACGGCGGCCGGACTGCTGACGCTGCCCATGGTCATCGGATCGATGGTGTCCTCGGCGGTCTCCGGTGCGCTGATCACCAAGTTCGGCCGCTGGAAGGGCTTCATCCTCGGCGGCGCGATCATGATGACGGTCGGGTTCTTCCTGCTCTCGACGATCGACCACGCCACCAACATGGGTGTGCTCGGGGTGTTCCTGTTCGTCCTCGGTGTCGGCATGGGTCTGACCATGCAGAACCTGGTGTTGGCGGTGCAGAACACCGTGAGCCCGTCCGATCTGGGGTCGGCCAGTTCGGTGGTCTCGTTCTTCCGCTCGCTCGGCGGCGCGGCCGGCGTCTCCGTCCTCGGCGCGGTCCTCTCCAGCCACGTCTCCGACCTGACGATCAAGGGTCTGACGGCCGCAGGGGTGGACATGACCCAGGCGGGCGGATCGGGGGCCGGTCTGTCCAACCTCAAGGAACTGCCGGGCCCGATCGCGGACATCGTCCGCGGCGCCTACGGCGACGCGACCGCACGGATCTTCCTGATCTCGGGCATCGTCTCGCTGCTCAGCCTGGCCGCGATCTTCTTCATCAAGGAGGTTGCGCTCCGCACCTTCAGCGCCGACGAGCAGCGTCGGGCCGAAGCGTCCGGCGAGGACATCGACGCCGAACTGGCCGAGATCGTCCAGGGCGACCCGGTGCTGGTCGACCCGGTTCCGGCGGAGCCGGCCGAGAAGAGCCGCAGGTAGCGCACCGCAACAGGACAACGGGCCGGGTGGGCGTCGACGACGCACACCCGGCCCGCTTTCGTGTGGCACCTATCGTGGACGGCATGGCCGACACCCGATGGCAGCGTGAACGATCCGCATCCGACTCCCGCGAGTACATCGCGCGCTTCGATCGCCTCGAAGCCGACGGGACCGACCTGCACGGCGAAGCGCGCGCGGTCGACGCAATGCTGCCGCGCGGCGCCCGGGTGCTCGACGCCGGTTGCGGCACAGGACGACTCGGCGCCGAACTCGCCCGCCGGGGACACCACGTGACCGCCGTCGACCTGGACCCGGTGCTGGTCGCGGAGGCGCGCAAGAAGCCCGCCCTCACCGTGTACGAGGCCGACCTCGCAACGCTGGATCTGCCGGGGGAGCGGTTCGATGCGGTCGTCGCGGCCGGAAACGTGCTGATCTTCGTCGCCCGCGGCACCGAACGGCAGGTGCTGGGGCGCATCGCCCACCACCTCGTGCCGGGCGGGATCTTCGTGACCGGGTTCGCGACCGACTACGAGTACACGGTCGACGAGTTCGACGCCGATCTCGCCGCCGTCGGCCTGGTGCGCGAGCACCGCTTCTCGACGTGGGACCTGCGGCCGTGGCACGACCGCGCCGGGTGGGCCGTCACGGTGGCCCGCAAACCTGACCTGTAACCGACATGTCGGTTTGGGCTACGGTCTCTGCCGACAGAAACGTTCGTCAGACCCAGGGGGATCCCATGTCCGAGCCGACCTACAACGCCGGGCCGTCCGAGCAGTACGGCGCACCGGCCTACCCGCAGCAGCCGTATCCGGCGGCGCCGCAGTATCCGGGCGGTCCGGTGCCCGGACAGTACGGGGGACAGCCGCAGCCGCCCGCGTCGAACGCCGGATGGGCCGTCGCGTCGATCATCTTCTTCTGGCCGCTCGCCTTCGCCGCGTTCAACCATCTGCACTCGATCTTCCCGAAGTGGTCGATGGGCGACTATCAGGGCGCGCAGTACGCGTCGGAGCGGGTCAAGACGCTCGGCAAGATCGCGCTGGGCATCTTCGTCGGCCTCGTGGTGCTGTACGTGATCTTCATCATCATCGTGCTTGCGACCGCTGCGAGCGACCCCACGCCGTCCTCGTCGTACAACTGGTGACCCGTCCGGTGGTCGGCTCGGACGCGGCCGGCCACCGGCACGGCGCCGCGACGCCGTAGAATCCCTATACCGTGAGCCTTACCCTCGGAATCGTCGGCCTCCCCAACGTCGGCAAGTCGACCCTTTTCAACGCGCTGACCAAGAACGACGTGCTCGCCGCGAACTACCCGTTCGCCACGATCGAGCCCAACGTCGGCCTGGTGGAGCTGCCGGATCCGCGGCTGAACAAGCTCGCGGAGATCTTCGGTTCCGAGCGCATCCTCCCGGCGACCGTGTCGTTCGTCGACATCGCCGGCATCGTCAAGGGTGCCTCCGAGGGCGCGGGCCTGGGCAACAAGTTCCTCGCCAACATCCGTGAGGCGGACGCCATCTGCCAGGTGGTCCGCGTGTTCGCGGACGACGACGTCGTGCACGTCGACGGCCGTGTCGACCCGGCTTCGGACATCGAGGTCATCGAGACCGAGCTCGTGATCGCCGACATGCAGTCCCTCGAGAAGGCGCTGCCGCGCCTCGAGAAGGAGGCGAAGAAGAACAAGGAACTCAAGCCCCAGCACGAGGAGGCGCTCAAGGCGCAGGAGATCCTCAACGAGGGCAAGACCCTGTTCTCCGCCAAGGACAAGCTGGACTTCTCGCTGCTGCGCGAGCTGCACCTGCTCACCACCAAGCCGTTCCTGTACGTCTTCAACGCGGACGAGTCGGTGCTCACCGACGAGGCCAAGGTCGCCGAGCTGCGTGACTCCGTGGCCCCGGCGGACGCCGTCTTCCTCGACGCCAAGGTGGAGCACGAGCTGCTCGAGCTCGACGAGGACGACCGCCAGGAGATGCTCGACTCCATCGGCCAGTCCGAGCCCGGCCTGCACGCCCTCGCCCGCACCGGCTTCCACACCCTCGGCCTGCAGACCTACCTCACGGCCGGCCCGAAGGAAGCGCGCGCCTGGACGATCCACAAGGGCGACACCGCCCCGCAGGCAGCCGGCGTCATTCACACCGACTTCGAGCGCGGCTTCATCAAGGCCGAGATCGTCTCCTTCGACGACCTCGTCGAGGCCGGCTCCATGAATGCCGCCAAGTCTGCCGGCAAGGTGCGCATGGAGGGCAAGGACTACATCATGCAGGACGGCGACGTCGTGGAGTTCCGCTTCAACGTTTAGTGGGGCTAAGTTCCCGCAGCTCAAGCGCTCACCAGTACAAAGTATGTGCTGGTGAGCGCTTGTTTTTGCTCACCTGCTGCGTACCTGCGGTCACTGGCTGATCAGTGGCCGATGGGGCTACAGAAGGGCTACCGGCCAGCGGCCGACTACTGGTTGCCGGTCGCAGGTGTCAGGGCTGGCAAGCAGTCGGATGTAGGCCGTATGGTGGCCGCAGTACGGCACCACTGGGCAGTGCCCGGCAGCCGCTACACATTCCCGATCGGTGATCGGGCGGCGTTTTCCGTTCGGTCGGAGACCGGATTTCGACAACCCAGAGCAGGCGCTCGGGTTATTCATCCCGTCTCATGTCGCGCTTTCAGCGCACCACCGAATTGGAGCTATCCATGACGATCACCCGACCGACCGATAACCGGCCTTGGAACAGCCGCCCCTTCTTCTCCCGCCCTGGCCGTCACGCCATGACTGCCCTATTCGCATGGGGTGGTGACGGCGGCTATGCGACCGAAGGCGACGTGCTGGTCAATAAGACAGCCGACGGCGTGGACCTCAACGAAATCTGGAACGCCGCCGCCACGGCGATGTCGCTCTACAACAAGGAGCGGTCTGCCCTGGCGGCGCTGATCTCGTACCCGACAACCCGCGTCGGTGATGCGATCCCGCAGACCCTTGCGAGCGAGAACTTCGAGAAGGCGTCGGAGTTCGGTGAGCCACAGGGTATCCGCAGTAATCCCGATGCGCTGATCCTCGGCTACGACTTCGACGATTACGACATGGCATCTCGGATGACGTGGAAGTTCCTACGTTCCGCCTCGGCCGAGCAGGTGCGCGACGCGATCAACCGGGCATTCTCTGCCGACAATCGTCTGGTGACTGGGACGCTGCTGCGTCGGCTATTCGACCCGACTGAGGGCCTCAACGAACACGGCCATCGCGTGTTTGGCCTGTGGAACGGCACCGACGGCCACACGCCGCCGCCGCACGCGGGTCTGGAGTTCCCCTCCACCAACAGTCACTACCTGGCATCGGGTAACGCGGTCGTCGATCCGGGGGACCTGCTGGACGCGATCGATCAGGTACGGGTCAAGGGCTTCGGCACCAGCGCGAGCACCCAACTGATCGTGTTGTGCAACCCCGCCGAGGCGGAAGAGATCAGCACGTTCCGGGCTGGGCAGGAGTCCAGCGGCATCACCTCGAAGTTCGACTTCATCCCGTCGGCCAGCGCCCCGGCCTACCTGACGACCGAGAGCGTGATCGGTCAAATCGCGCCCGGCGAGTTCGGCGGTCTGGAAGTCCTCGGCAACTACGGCCCGGCGCTGATCGTGCCCAGCTACTTCATCCCTCAGGGGTATCTCGCCGTGGTGGCGACGGGCGGGCCGAACAGCAGCCTCAACCCGGTCGCCTTCCGCCAGCACGAGAACCCCGCGTATCAGGGCCTGCGGATGATCCCCGGACGGGATCAGCGGTATCCGCTGCAGGACAGCTTCTTCCAGCGGTCGTTCGGCTGCGGTGTCAGGTATCGGTCGGCCGCGTGCGTTGTGCAGGTGACCACCGGCAGCGTCTACACCCCGCCGAACTGGGCTTGGTCCTGATGGCTCCCCGCGACCCCGAGGCTTTGCCTGGTCAGTACTCCTGGGGGCCGGGCCTGACGCCGCCCGGTTTGGAGGATGCGCCGCCGAGCCAGGGCGGGCGGTACCGGGGGAAGCCGCCGGCGACGGATGACGATCCCGACCTGCGTGCTCTGGCCGATCGACTGAACGATTGGAACGGACGGTGAGCCGGCGACGAAAGTACCGGCGCGACAGCAGGGGTCGGTTCGCTGGCGCGGGGACAAAGGTCTCGTCAACTGCTAAGGGTGGTCGCACCGTCACCAAGGCTGTCGTGAGGACCGGCGCGAAGAGGGTTGCGGGCGGTGTCGGCCGCAGCTATGTCGCCGGGAGCTTCACGAAGAACCTGAGCGTCGGCCAGGGCGGCGGCTACAAGGGCATGAAGGTTGGTGCTGAGTTCAAGACACCGAAGGGCCGGGGCGTGGTGGTCAAGGGAATGGTTGGGTACCAAGGTATGCCAGATCGCCGGCTCGACATCACCCCATCGCTCGACAAAGCCCAGAAGAAGGTCACTCTGTCGGCCAGGCCGAACCCCAACCGCAGGGCCAGCGCGGGCACTCGAGTACGGAAGTAGCCGTTGAGCTGTGCTGGTGTAGGGCCAAACTCCCAGCGGCACCCGCAAGCGAAGCCTGGCGAGCGTCAGACGCCCGCGATAGGCACAACAGCGCCGCGCGCCGCCCTGGCCGACGCCGCTACATGCCCCCGCGACGGGTTCTCCCGGTTCCTCGTCGCGGACCCCAAGCCGATTGGACGTGAACATGTTCTGGCAGTCGGCGAGAGCAAGACCACGGATCGACTTGTCTCCGGGGTGGCTACTCACCAGAACGGCCCCGAGGAACTTGCCTCCCTCGGGGTCGTTCTGCACTTATTCCACGGGTAGACCGTCGAGCAGAGCGCCCGGCGTGGTCTGCAGGCCAACGGCAAGTTTGAGGATGTTCTCGATGCGGGAACTCCGCTGCCCGCGCTCCACCTGTCCGAGATGCGTGAAGTGAATCCCGATGTGCTGCGCGGCGACTTCCTGGCTCCACCCGAGTTCCATGCGCCTGGCCCGTACCCGCGCGCCGAAGGACGCCAGGGTGGTGTTCAGGGGCGGTTTCAGCTCGGGCATCGCCCGACAGCACATACGTCTAAGGCGTAACCGTCCAGAGCGGAAACGTCGTATTTGCACGTCAGAGCTATATTTGAGCGTATGCTGCCGTGGGCGATTCTAAGGGAGAGTTCGCCGTGAACTTAGGGGAATGAATGAAGAAGTGGGTTCTGGCGGTTGGCCTGGCCGCCGTACTATCGGCGGCTGGTTGTAGCAGCGGGGGCGACGAGGAGGCGAGTGCGTCGCCGGCGACCACCTCGGCCGCGTCCGCAGAGGATGAAGCGCTCAAGGCGAAGGCTTGCGAGGCATATCAGGCGATCGGTGAACGGCAGCTGCGCGTGTCGGAAGCCGCTCGGACGGCTTACAACCTGTCGCTTCCTGCGGAGGAGCGCGCTGAGGCTCAGCGGTATATCGACGAGGATCGCGCCGACAAATCTGTCTACAACCCGGAGACGAACCCCGACGAGTGTACTGGCCCCACCTGGGACACCTACTACGCCGACGTGAAGCAGAACGTCGCAGACAAGGCCACCACGTCCACAGCCAAGGCGTCGGTTGCAGAGACTGGCGTGACGAACTGGAAGTACCTGCAGAGTGAGCACTCCAAGTTCCTCGGCATGAAATGCGACAGCTTCACGGGGACCGACGACACCATTTGCATCGGACTCAGGAACGCGGGGCTTGAATCGTTTGTCCGCGACGCCACCGAGCTCCCGCGCAGCAAGGCTCGCACCGACGCCCTCGGTGCGGTCGACAGCCTGAAGGCTGACTACGCCGACTATCAAGCCAAGCGATGTGAGAATCGGCCCAGGGACGCGGCCTGCATCGGCAAATCGCTCGAGATGGACCTCGGGCACTCCACCATTGTGACCATCGTCAACCGCGAGGCCGCTGCTCAGTAGTCTTGCTGCTCAGTAGTCTTCGCGTTGCACCTGCACCCCTGTCACCTGTTCGCGACAGGGGTGCAGTCGTCTTCGAGGGACTCGGACGCACTCGTTGACTTTTCTTCGCGGCCGGTTGTGGTCATTGAACCCGCGTTCGGCCGTCTGTGTGGACAGCAGACCTGAGAGCCGATGCGTAGGCAATCGGTCAAGTTCATGGAACCCATTGCACAGGAAGGGTTTCCAATGCTTGCGGCTTGCGTCCTTTGGCCTACTTATGGCAGGCTTTAGGGCGCACCGCAGCGGCCACCACCGCGCATCGGATGCACATACGAAACGCAGGACTCAGCACTACGACGAGTCGACGCCGGTGCGAATACCGAGAGACAACGGGATCGCGCATAATCGGGGACCTTGATACGTCTGCCCGCCACCCCGGGGATCCGCTCAACGCTAAACGGCTAGCGCCAGGATTATCCAAAATACTGAATCGCAGACACCAACCGGCAGAACTCTGTCGCGAGGTGGCTGCGATTTTTCGTCTCCACCTCCCGGCAACATTTCAGGGAGGTCTCATGAGTCAGCAAGCGGTCAACCAGCGCACACGCCCAGGCGTACCTGCACATCAACGACGCAGCCTCGTCAATAGAGACGAACTCAATCAACTGCCTACCATCAGGGGGCGTGACGCAGCAGTTCGGTACATCACCGAGCACCTTGGCGTACCGATGACGCCGACCCGGATGCGCGCCGCGATCGAACGGCGAGAGCTACCGGTGTTCAAAATCAGCGGGGCCAACCACCTCGCTCCCAGGGACCTGTACGACTGGATTCTCTCGCTCGCGCAGACCTCGAAGGCCGGTGCAGCATGAGCGCGCCGTTCGCCGAGGATGCGTGGATCCGGGCCGAGGCCGATCGGATCGGGGCGATGTTTCGAGAGGTTGAACAGTTCGATCGCGGGTTCGGCGCAACCGAACTGGGCAACCGTAAGATGCTCAGATTGGTTGAGCGGCACCGAGCGGCAGCTCGGTTCTTCTCCGAGCCGGGAGATCCCGGATTCTGCACCATCGTTAGCACTCCGACGGATGAGCCTTTCAGCGTCGACAACCCCGACCACATGCTGGCCGCGATGCTGCTGCCTTCGTGGGATCAGCAGTTGGCCTTCGTTGTCCGCGCGCCGTGGACGATCGCTCGGATGCTCGGCGATCCGGAGCTCTTGCGCGCGCACGGAACACACCAGCCTGGTGCAACGAGTCGTCTGAGCCGGGACCGGTGTTACTGGCACGAAGGGCCGATCAAACCTGACAGCTCCGGTAGCAAGCGCTGCTCTCTGCTGACGGTCAAGCGAGGTCAGTACGTCGGAGTGTGGTGGGTATGCGCGCACTGCCGCCAGAGTCTCGAGCGCAGGTATCTGGGGCGTCTCTCGTGGCACGCCGCACCCACGCTGCAGCGCTAGGGGCATGGCGGCGCGATGGCCAATCGCCGGTGCCTGAGCGTCCCGTGCCCCGCCTTGCGCAGCCTCGTGGTGTACCGGCCAGGGTGCCGGTTGGTCAACCGCTTTAACGAGAGAAGCCCGTCCCGAAACTAGGTCGGGACGGGCTTCTCTCTGACACGGAGAGCGGAGCCTTCTCCAGCTGACCGGGGGTCAGCTGCAACAAACCGTAGCAGCGCTAGAAGCGTTGCAGCACAGCAGAAAAGTGAATCGCCCGGCTCGGGTGTTGGGCAGTCGAGCCGGGCGATTCTAAGTAGATAATCCCACGCGAAGGAACCATCAATGCAGCCAAACAGTACCACTGCCCAAGCGGCGCGGCAATCACGTAAGCATCAGCAAGACAATGCATTCCGGCACTCAGTCGTTCAGGACCAAGACGGAACGGCAAGAATACGGTTCAAGCTGGGACTGCGTGTTCCCGAGGGCGTCAACGAGATGTCGCCGATAAACGCTGCCCTGGCCTACGCTGAGGCTGGTTGGTTCGTGCTCCCGGTGAGACCGGGAACGAAGAACCCCGGAAGCGTGGTCGGGCGAGGCTGGCACAAGAAGTCCACCCGCGACCCGGAACAGATCCGTGAGTGGTGGGGAGGGAACCCAGACTACGGGATCGCGCTGCACTCGGGCCGTAGCGGTGCGGTGGTGTTCGACCTGGACGTAGACGAGCTGACCGATCTACCCGAGGTCTTGCGTGAGGCTTTGCAGCACGGGAAGTTCCAGAGCACCCGTCGGGGCGCGAACGCACGCGGCCACTACGTGTTCGCGGTGCCATCTGGCGAGTTGTACGGCAACGGCGCGGGGGCGTTCGCAGGGTTCGGAGACGTGCGCGGCACGAACGGCGTGATCATCGCGTCACCGACCCCACACCTCGACGCCGACAGCAAGGGCGGCGGGTACTTGTGGACCGAAAGTGGGGCGTTTCCCGTCCTACCGGACACGCTGCGGGCGTGCTTGCGGTTAGCGTCCGAAGCCGAAGCTAAACCGATGACGGACGTCGAGCTGGGAGACTTCTTCGCGAAGTACACCGAAAACGACCGCCCGGGCGCTCTCAATGGTGTGCTGAAGGTGTTCGAGCAGAACGTTAACGGCGGAATGTCCCGGCACGAGGCGCTGGTCCGCGCGCTGCCGATGGCCTATCGCGAGGCGATTGCCGGGTGCTACCCGGCGCAGACTGCTACCGCCGAGATTCAAGAAGCCTTCACGGCCGCGTTCCATCTGACGGCAAGGGGTTCCGGTCGTCGTCGGCCGACTCCTGACGAATTCGCTCGGACGGCCCGGTGGGCGGCAGCGCAGGCGCTCCTCGCAGACCCGGCTGAGACCTTGGCCCGGCTCAACCGGGACGAACTTGACCTCAGCCAGCGCGAGGCCGCGTTCTGGGCGGCACGGCCGGAACTGTCTACTGTTCAACAGTTCGCGCAGGCGCGGATGGTCGCGCCGTGGGCGTTGTTCGGCTCGGTGTTGGCGCGAGCGCTATCAATCGTCCCGCCGCGTGTCGTGCTCCCTGCTCTGGTGGGCAGTCACGGCAGCGTCAACTCGTTCATCGCGCTGGTCGGCCCGTCGGGCGCAGGCAAGAGCGTGACGCGGGGCGCTGCCCGCGACGTTCTCACTCTGAAGTTCGACGGCGACAACCAGTTGCACGTCCGCAATGTGGGCAGCGGTGAAGGTCTGGTAGATCAGTTCGCCACCTACGACGCCAAGGCCAAGGCATATGTAGGGCTGCGAACGCGGGTGATGTTCACCGTGGACGAGGTTGAGACGCTGACCGCTCAGGGGTCGCGCAGTGGGTCCACCCTGATGCCCACGCTACGGACGGCCTGGACGGGGGATTCGTTGGGCTTCGCCAACCGCGACAAGACAAAGGCGATCCCAGTCGAAGCGCACCGCTACCGCCTGACGATGGTCGTCGGGGTGCAGCCGACCAAGGCCCAGCCACTCCTGGACGATGCTGACGGCGGTACCCCGCAACGCTTCTTGTGGATGCCGACCGCCGACCCTGACGCTCCAGAGGTTGAGCCGGCCGAACCGGACCCGATCGTCGTCGGCCCGTGGCCGCAGCCGAAGCCGAAGAGCGGTTTCAAGATGAACCGGCCCACGTCCGAGGCCGCGTTGGTCACTGTAGCGGCGACGGGGAGGGAGTTCATCGAGCTGGCAATTCCGGACCACGTTCGAAATGAGGTTCGCTCGCAGCGTCGGCGGGTGCTGCGCGGTGACACCGACGTGAACCCCCTGGACGGCCACGCCTTGATGACCCGACTCAAAGTCGCGGTTGGGCTGATGGTGCTAAACGGTCGCTACGACACCGTGACCGACGAAGACTGGAACCTGGCCGGGGTGGTGATGGAGGTCAGCAACCGCACCCGACGAGAGGTCGAGAAGGCGATTGCAGCCGAGGCCCACACAGCCAACCAGAGTCGCGGCAAGGCCGAAGCGCAGCGAGAGATCGCCAAGGCGGCTGTTCTCCAGAAGGACGGGCTATCGCGGGTCTGCAATCGCATCATGAAGCGCCTGAACGAGGTTGGCGCTATGGAGCGGACCGCAGTTCGCTCCTTCTTGGGTCGAGACAAGAACCTGATGGACGAGGCAGTCGAGCTGCTCGCCGCTCGCAGTGAGATTGAGCTGGATCGGTACGCGGCCAAGAACGGCTCTGCCACATGGCGAATCACGGCGAACGCGCAGCCGTGACCAAGCGCCCGCCGTGCGCCCCGCTTGGGTGGGTACATGGGTACATGTACCCGGCTAGGCGTGCGCCACCGCCAGCTTAGGGTGCCCTTGAAAGACCAGGTAGAGAGAATCGATTCATTCGTGGGAAGGGCAGCTTACGCCCGAGATCCGAAGTATAGGTGGGTACATGTACCCATGTACCCACCTAGCGCCGGAGACGGTCCGCCCAAGCCTTCGAGTGAGTCTCATCCAAACATCAGAGAGTAGGACGAACCGATGGCTACAAAGAGCGAACGGACGGCAGGCATCGTCGCAAAGGTGACGTGCATTGCCCATCGAACGAACGGGCAGCCTTGTGCGAACAGACCCATGAAGGGGCAGAACGTTTGTAAGAACCACGGTGGTGCCGCACCTGCCGCCCGGCGGAAAGCCGCTGAGCGCATCCTCATGGCGCAGGATCTCGCTGCGGCGAAGCTGATTGAGCTGATGAACGATCCCAGCGTTCCGCCGGGTGTGCAGCGCATGGCTGCCGCCGACCTCCTTGACCGTGGCGGCAACGTGGCGGCTCACGTTCTGGCGATCCCGGGCCTTGGCGGCGATGCAGCCCCCGCGTTCGAAATGGTCCTCGCCGAACTCACAGGTGGAAGTCGTGCCGAATCCCGCGCAGAGCGCGGCGTCGCTGACAAGGAGACGCCCGACTGGTTGGCCGAGGAGCTAGAGGACGCGCAGGTTCTCGACGCTGAGGTCGTGGAGGAGTTGGCTCCGGCGCTGCCAGCACCTCAACCTTCCGCCCCGGCTCACCGTGAAGCCTCGCCGGCGACCGGGCTGGTCCCGCTCGAGGACGCGCTCGATCAGCTGTGGCGCACCAGCCCGCCACCCGTGCCGGTGGCCCGGCGCAGGGGCCGACGTTAGACCGGCCTAGCCGTCGCTCCAGGGGCGTTGACGGGCGGGATGGGGCAGTTGCCTGCACCGCCCGTCAAGGTCGGTCAAATCCGAAGTCGACAGGGGATCGGGGCTAGAACGGGGCTTCGCCAAGCACCGCTGTCGACATCGGCGCAGTTGAAACATTAAGTCGGACAGTTTAACTGACGTGTGAGCTGAACGTTTGGAGCAGTACGGTGGTGGAAACAGATTGTGAGACAACAGGTTAGAGAGGACCAGCATGGGAGTGAACCGGTACTCCATTCGCGAGCAGACGGCAGGGCGGCATCAGGCGCGGTGGTACGACGCCGACGGCAAACGCCGCAGTAAGACGTTCGCCACCAAGACCGAGGCGAAGAAGTTCCTGGACAACATCAGCGCCGACCTGAACCGGGGCGACTACATCGACCCGAGTGACGCCCGGCGCACCTTCCGGGAAGTGGCCGAGCTGTGGTTCGAGTCGCGAAACCTGAGGCCGAAGACGGCACAGTCGTACCGGACGATCTTGGAGCAGCGCATCTATCCAACCTTCGGCGATAGGGCCGTCGGCAGCATCACCACGATGGACCTGGTCACGTGGATTACCCAGCTCAGCACTGAGGGCAAGCGCATCGGCCACAACAACAAGCCCGCAAACCCGGAATCGCCTCGAGCACAGCGCGATGCACGGCATCGAGAGCGCGCAGGCAAGACGCCGACCGGCAAGCCGCTGGCACCGGGGACCGTCCACAATGCGGTGCGAGTGATGCGTCAGGTGCTTGACGCAGCCGTGCGCGCCCGGTACCTGCGCGGCAACCCCGCGCACGGCCTGACGAGGGCAGACCTGCCCAGAGCGCAGCGAGACGCCACGGCCACGCCCTACTTGAGCGCTGCACAGGTGGAGCGACTGGCCGTCGCAATGGAAGACGTCAGCGGCGACCCCGCCTTGGCGTTGCTGGTCCGCTTCGCCGCGCAGACTGGAATGCGAGCGGGGGAGTGCTGCGGGTTGCGGTGGGAGAACGTGGACCTACTCCGCGGACGGATCACCGTCGCTGAGTCCATCAGCACCGTGAAGAACGGAGACTGGTGCGTGGTCCCGCCGAAGAACGGCAAGACCCGCATCGCCCCCATGCCGCCAGCACTATGCGACGCCCTGGAAGTCCTGGCGAACGAGCGCACTAAAGCCGGAGCGTTTGGCCCTGAGATGTACGTGTGGCCAGGCCCCGCGACCAAGGGCGCGCCCTACGGCACCACGCCGATGAGTTGGGGCCGGGACTTCTACCTCAAGTGGTGGAAGGCCGCGGTCGCCAAGGCAGGTCTGCCGGCGAAGCTCCGCTTCCACGATCTACGGCATACCTGCGCGGCGCTGCTGATCGCGGCCAACGTCCCGGCCAAGGCGATCCAGGCGCACCTGGGGCACAGCTCGTTCAAGATCACGATGGACACCTACGGTCACCTGTACGAGGACGCCAGCGATCACGTCGCCAACGCGATGAATGCGGCGTTCGCGGCACCGGGGGCACCGAAGCCTGCAAATGTGAGAGCGATCGGATCCTAAAGAGTTGTGCCGATCGCGTAGCCCTTTATTCGGACCTGCCCAATGGTGACATCGCGGATTTCCTCCATCATCTCGATCACCTTTCGGTGAAGTTCTAGAGTCTCGGCTGCGCTTGGAAAGCTCGCGCGACCGTGAGCAATCTCGTTGCGGTTGTCGCAAAGTTGTTTGTCGATTAGATTCTTCTTTAGCGCGAAATCGGCAATTGGCAGGCTAAGTGTGGTCATTATTGACTCGAGAACTTGGTAGCGGAGATTGGACTTGGTATCTACAAGCTTGTCCCGATTGACGCGTAGGCGTTGCGTCGACGCTCCACGTGCAACAGAAACAAGGTCTGAAAGCGCTTGGGCGTCTCCTGATTCGATTCGCCGAAGTAGTTGCTGTGTATGAGCGATGACCAAGCTGTCAGCGGCTTCTACTAGCAAGGGCTTTCTTTTGAGAATCAGCTTCACATACTCTTCGAATATTGCCTTGCAGTAACCTTCCCAGTGAGCGTAAAGGAGGGTGGACATGCCTCGAGTCAATGCGCGAGTGATGGGGCTCGTCGCATTCTTGCGTGACGTAGATTCCAGTTCCTTTGCGAGCGCGTGCAGTTCGATCCTCCGCCACGAAAGCTCTTCATCTGCCTTGGATTCGAAACCTTCGTCAGTTGCAGTAGCCAACGCTAACTCCTGAAAAAGTCTCGACTAAAGTTTGCAAACCTAGGGACGCGTTGGCGGGGACTGATTCCGGCGCCCGAGTTGTCTTTGAGCTCAGGCGATGACCACACGCTCCTGATCTTGTCCATGAGATCGTCTGGGTGGTTCATCCACACTTCAAGGGTCGCTGCTACACCACAGCTAATGAATTCAAACCCTGATATGGAGAACGGCCCGAGGTGTCGAGTCCCCGAGTAACGCTTGAATGTTTCTTCACCCAACGTATTGTTCAGGAGTCGGAATGTGTCTTCAAATAGCTTCCGGTCAAGTCGAGACTCCCGAGCCGTAGCATCACGCATCCAGTCTGTAAGGTACTCGCCAAAGTCTTTCTTGAGATCGCTGGCCGGTCCGCGGTAGTCGAGTAGGCAAAAGAATCGGAGGACCAACTCGCTCCGGTACGCCGCTTCCTCTTTGCGATCGGTGAGGGTTACGCAGTTCTTGAAATCCGGGTTCTCGGACATCTCCATGATGTCATGAAAGAATTGCCGGTTAAGCATCACCATTAGGCAATTTCGTGCCTCTTGCTGAGAAAGGACAGATCCAGAATTCAAGCGCTGGAAAAGGTCGTACTTGGCGTCCTGATCGGACTCCTTGGTGATGATTGAGAACTGAATCTTCGACCTCTTGAAGTCGCGCCGCAATGCGTCATCGAAGTGGCGGACACCCTCTGGGTTGGAATCCTCGGAATACGTGTAGCCTGCCAGGCTTTTCAGGTACTCGCCCTCGCCCAGTACCAGGCCTGGTTGCGTCTCGCCCGCCTCGTTGCGGTATTCGCCCGCGAATTCAAATATTGTAGAGAGTCTCTGAACTCCATCGATAACGTCCCAGACCCCATCCTGGCGTTGAGAGACAAATATCGGAGGAATTGGAATGCCCAGCAAGATTGATTCGATGAGTCGGGTCCTCTGCTCATCTTTCCACCTAAAGATGCGCTGGAACTCCGGGTGGATCTCGATGTCGCCCTCCTTGTAGAGGGAGAGCAGTTCACCAATTGACATGGCGTACCCGTCGGTGCGGATCTCTCGGGCGCGCGCGCTGATCTCCGTGTTTAGGAGCTTAGAGTCGCTCATGGACGTTGACCTTAGCGGTCATGTGCGACCGCCCGGTCGGTTGCCCCGGGTGGCGTTGCAGATGGGGCTAGGTCGGGGCTAGCACCGAGAGCTGGAGTGGCATATGTGCAGCTAGATGAGGCTGGTCGGGGCAGTACTAGCGTTCCGCTTCAACGTCTAGTGGTGTCCGGTCAGGGCCGGACGTGTCGATATGCCCTGAGGGCAGCCAGGGCGGCAACCGCCGACAACAGGTCTGCCACGGTGAGCCCGTGACTGGGTGTGACCACCAATAGGACGGGGCCTTCGACCGGGCCGTTCACCGGAAGCCACACGGCGGCTGCGACGAGTGTCGTCGTGGCCGACCGCGCGGACGGGCGCGCCAGGCACCAGCAGATGGCCGCCGACAGCAGGATCAGCCACACCAGTGGGACAAGTAGTTCCGGCACGAGTCAATCATGCCGCGGTCGTCGGGAGCGTCCGGAAGCAGTGTGAGCCAGTCGTTCACGATGCGCCGGTCCGCGGGTGCCTGGACCCTTCGTCGGTAACGATCTGCCAATCCCTGTGGGCGAAGCGCGACGGGGCGCGACTGCTGTCATGGATGCTGCAGAGGTGACGCTCGCCAAGCGAAGCCTTCTCGCCGTACCGATGGTGATGCTCTGTGTCGCAGGCCTGTTGGTTGCGGCATCGGGGGCCGGCGGGGCTGCGCCGCCGTCGGAGTGGCGATACACCATGGTGGCGTTCAGCAACACCAGCGCCCAGGACATGGATGTGTTCGAGTCGGGGGACGGCACCCAGTTCGAGATGGTCCGGCCGGCGGCATACCGGCCCCCGGCCGGGCTCGTGCGGGACCCGAGCATCTTCCGGAACTCCGATGGGCTGTACTACATCACGTACACGAACGGCGGCGGCGCGAGCATCGGGTTCGCACGCAGCAGTGACCGCGTCAACTGGACGCACATGGGTGACCTACCGGTTCCGTTCTGTTGCGCATTGATGCCGGGGACGGGCGACGGCACGGGGTCGGCGAGCCCGCCGGGCTCGTCCGGGTCGGCCGGCTCGGCAGACGGACCGTCGCTGTCCCCGTTCACTACGAAGGCGTGGGCGCCCGAATGGTTCGTGGACGGTGACCGTGTGAACGTCATCCTGTCGATGTCGACCGGCGGGGGATTCGTGCCGTATCTGCTGACGGCGTTGGAACCCTCGCTCCGGCAGTGGAGTCTGCCCGTGCCGCTCGCCGGGATCGGAGCCGACCACATCGACACCACCGTGGTCAAGGTGGGATCGACCTACCATGCGTTCACCAAGAACGAGGCGACCAAGGTGGTCGAGCACGCCGTCGCCCCGTCGGCGACGGGCCCCTACTCCTTCGTCCCGCCGGGAAACTGGGGGACGCTGGTGGAGGGCCCCACCGTCGTCCAGCTGCCGGACGGGGTCTGGCGGATCTACCTCGACGCCTACACCGAGGGCAAGTACCTCTACTCCGACAGCGCGGACGGGCTGGTCAGTTGGTCCCCGTTGCGCGAAATCCCGGGTCTGTCCGGGAGTGTGCGCCACTTCGGTGTGATGCGCGAGCCCGCATGATGCAGGCGGCGGCGCAGCGATGAATCCCTGATCCGCCGCGTCTGCACCGGCCGCGCGTGCGCCGGTCTCGGTGTGATCGGGGTTACGCTCGCTCGGCGACTGCCGTCGGCGAGGATCGGTCGGGTTCGAGGCGCCGCTCCGGCGCGACAGCGCGCCGAACGTGTGGTTCCATGCCGTACGAGTGGAAGTCCGGGCACCCCTGTGTCCACCGCGACACGGTGATCGGAGGAATGGGACGGAATGACAGCTTCCGAAAGCGATGCACTGTTCCGGACTCTTCTGGAATCCGCCCAGCGGCTGTCGTTCGACTCGAGAAGTCCGCTGGTCTACGCGCCCGAACCCGGAGACGACGACCGACACGGCATGACCCCGCAGTGGTCACCGCTCTACGGGACCCCGCTGTGGGACAGCATGTCCGAGACGGAGCGCGTGCGGCTCACCCGGTGCGAGGTCGCACATTTCCTGGGCATCGGCATCTGGCTCGAGGTGGGCCTGCAGGTGGCCCTGCTGCGGGCGAGTCACAGCGCCGATCCGGGGCGATCCGACGTCAAGTTCCTCCTCAACGAATGCGCCGACGAGAACCTGCACTCGTTGATGTTCGCCAACGCCATCGAGAGCATCGGGTCCCACTTCTATCCGCGCGACCGCATGCTCGACTTCTTCGGTTGGCTGTTCCGTCACCTCGCCTGGGACGAGGTCGCGTACGGGATCGTGCTCGCCGGCGAAGAGGTGTTCGACGTCATGCAACGCGACTGGATGAACAGCGACGACGTCGCTGCGCCCATCCGCCGGGCCGCCTACATCCACGTCGTCGAAGAGTCCAGGCACATGGCGTTCGCGCGTAGGAAGATCCGCGACCGACTGGTGGGGCGCACCCGATTCCGGCGGTTCGTCAGCACCCTGATCATCGCGGCCGGTATGCACCTGATCGCGCGGAGTCTGATCAACCGCCGGGTGTACGAGGATCTCGGCCTCGACTGGGATGTCGTGAAAGCGAACATCGATGGGAACGAACACCATCGGATGATGTTCCGGAGGGCCGCGGAGCCGTTCGTCGAGTTCCTGAGCCGAGAAGGGCTGCTGAATTCCGGCGCTCGATGGATCTACCGCAAGTCGCATCTTCTCTGACTAGGAGTCGTCGTGGCCCACGTCATCCTGGGGCATTGCTGCAAGGACGCGTCGTGCGTGCGGGTGTGTCCACAGAACTGCATCCACCCCGCGCCCGGCGAGGACGGCTTCGCGTCCACCGAGACGCTCTACATCGACCCCGACTCGTGTATCGACTGCACCGCCTGTGTCGACGCCTGCCCGGCGTCGGCCGTCAAATCGGAGCACGCGCTGACCCCGGCCGAGCTCCCGTACGCCGCGCGTAACAGGGAGTTCTTCGCGCAGGCGCCCGCGGCGACGCGCACCCGGTCCCGCCTCGTCCTCGAGCTGCCGCTGACCGGCCCGGACGACCGGCTCGACGTCGCCGTCGTCGGGGCGGGTGCGGCCGCGATGTACACCGTCCGGGAACTCCTGCAGCGGTCGTCGTCGATCCGCGTCACGGTCTACGAGCAATACGACACCGTCGGGGGCCTGTTGTACCGGGGTGTGTCCCCGGACCACGTCGGCGTGCGTGACATGATCCAGCTCTTCGACGTGCCCTTCGGTGACGACCGCGTCACGGTCGTGACCGAAACCGAAGTGGGCGTAGATATCTCGATCGACGAGCTGCGGAAGGGCTACGACGCCGTGGTCCTCGCCTGCGGAGCCTCCCAGCCGCGCCGAATCGGCGCCGGCGGCGCCGGCGCCGGGATCCACCAGGCCATCGACATTCTGGTCGCCGAGAACTGCGGCCCACACCAGCCGCCCGCGCCCGCCGGCCCCAGGTGCATCGTGATCGGAGCGGGCAACGTCGCCTTCGACGTCGCCCGGTGGGTCGTGAAGACCCGTCACCGGGTGCCCGCGAACGATCGGCTCCGAGAACTGGTGATCCTGTCCCGGTCGGCGCCCGACGGCGCAGCCTTCACGGCGTCCGCGTTCCACGAGCTGCTCCACCTCGAGTACACCGAGGTGCTGATCGACCGAGGCGGTAGCGCGCCGCCCGCCGACGCCGACAGACCGATGCTCCGCGCGTTGTCGCACCTGCCCGCGATCGACGTGGGCGAATCGCCCGACCTTCCGGCCGGCGACCGCCCCCTGCGAATCGTCCTGTCGTTCGGACAGGACGCGGCCGACCTCGTGAAGACCGAGCACGGTGCCGTCGCGGTCACGACGACCGCGGGACGGACCTTTTACGCACACTCCGCGATCTGCGCCACCGGCTTCACCACCAAACCGATCGACGGCGTCCCGCTGGGCGCCGGCGGCGTCGTCCCCAACCGTCGAGGACAGGTGATCTCCCACGAGACCGGCGAGCCGCTCGACGGACTGTACGTGGTCGGCTGGGCCAAACGAGGCGCGTCCGGCGGTGTCGGTGACAACCGAGGGTGTGCGGCCGAGACCGTCAGCCAGCTCGCTGCGGATCTGCGCTCGCGGACACGGGCGCCTCGCTCAATGTCCGCCCGGTGACGAACCGCCGAGGCACCCCGGACAGCGGATCCGTGAATTCCAGCTCCCGCGCGAGCAATTGGAGCGGGAGGGAATGATCGTCCGGCTCCTCGGGCAGGAGGTCCGGGTACCAGCTGTCGCCGAGGATTCCGGCGCCGAGCGCCGCCAGGTGCACCCGCAGCTGATGCATGCGTCCGGTGTGCGGACGCAGGATCGTATGCAGCACAGTCCGGCCCGACGCGCTCACGCCGGTTCCGTGCACCTCGATCAGCGTCTCGGAGTTCGGGGGCCGCGACGGGTCGACGGCGACGCGGAGCTCGCCGCGCCGGGCCTCGATGTGGTTGCGGTACAGCACGGGCACGGGGTGTCCGCCCAGCGCCGGGGCATCCGGCTTCCAGGCGGGCGGTAGAGCCGAGACGGCTTCGTACACCTTCGTGACTCGACGCTTCTCGAACAGGGACTGGTAGGCGCCGCGTGTTGCGGGGCGAGCCGAGAACATCACCAGCCCGGCGGTCGCGCGGTCGAGTCGATGGATCGGCGTCAGATCCGGATTGTCCAGGCGCATGCGCAACCGCACCAGCGCCGACTCGCGCAGGTATCGCCCACCCGGGGTGGTCGGCAGGAAGTGCGGCTTGTCGATCACGACGAGGTCGTCGTCGACGTGGACGATCTCCTCACGGAAGGGGATTGGTTCCTCCGTGGGCAAGTCGCGGTAGTACCAGATGAACACGTGCTCGCCGAGCCTCGTGCCGCGTCGGATCGGGACCCCGCCCGGGCCCACGATCTCGCCGGCGTCGAACCGGCGGTGCAGGTCGGCGGCGTCCATGTGGTCGAACCGCGCCACGACGTACTCGGCGATCGTCGCCCACGGCCCGGACGTCGGGACGCGCAGTCGCGTCGGTCCGACCCCGTTCCGGACGGGCAGCGGTGAGGGCATCGGCACGTGCCCCATCATCCCACCGGCGCGGGCCCGGTATCGCGGTGGGCCGGGGCATCAGCCCAGCGCGAGGCTGGTATCCCACGTGGGCGGCGTCCGGTTCGACGCTACTCGCAGGCGATCCCGTCGTTGTCGCGGTCGAGCTTGCTGCTGTAACCGGGCTGCCCGGCGTAGATCGGGGCGGCGCCGGCCGCCCGGGCCGCAGCGCAGTTGGCGTAGTACACGGTCTCGGCGCGGGGTGCCACGGGCGCCACCGCGGGCGCCGGTTCCGGTGCCTGCTGTCGGACGGCGGCGGTGACCGGCGGCGCGGGCGGCGTCGGAGTGGTCGACGGCGGTGCAGGCGCCGAGGTGGTGCCGAGGGGAGCCGCGCCGCAGTCGCCGAGAACCCGGGAGATCGCGTCCTTCTCGGACTGGGTCACCCACAGCCCGTACGCGGCTTTCACCTCGACCTGCCGGGACACGTACGTGCAGCGGTAAGCCTTGTTCGGTGGCAGCCACGTCGCGGCGTCTCCGTCGCCCTTCTGCCCATTGGTGGGACCGTCGACGGCCTGGAGATTGCGCGGGTCGTTCGCCAGGTTGCGGCGGGCCGTCTCGTCCAGCTGCTGGGCACCCTTCTGCCAGGCGTCGGACAACGCGACGACGTGATCGACCTGCACGGCGTTCGACGTGCCCTCTCCCCGAACGAACTCGATGGTCCTGCCCGTGTACACGTCGTCGAGGGTTCCCGTCAGGACCGTGCAGTTGTTCGATCCGGGTTTGACGGTGATGTCGACCAGATCGCGACGCAGGATGTCGTTGCGAGTGTCGCAGCCGTTGTGGCCACCGGCGACGGTCACATCGTCGGACCACGCCTGACCGAAAAGCGCTCGGTCGTAACCGGTCTTGGGTGCCCGGCCTTTCACCGGCAACGTCTCGAGTGCGGCGAGGGCTGTTGTCGCGGCATCGGAGGTCATTGCAGCCACGGGGGTGGCGGCGCGCGTCGTCGACTTTGCTGCAGGAGTCGTCGTCGACGATGAAGGGCTCGGCACCGTCAGCGTGTTCCCGGCGGAGTCGCTACTCCCGCAGGCGGCCAGTGATGCGGCGACGGTGGCGGCGACGGCAGCGCCGAGAAGCGTCGAACGCACGCGGTGGAACGGCGGCGGCCGACACGATTCCAGGTGGAGGGGAGCGGGCACGATTGTTCCTTCGGCGGAGCGGGGGTCGGCGTCACGCATCGACGTGGGTGGGGGGTTGTCGCGTGATGTCCGATATGGGCACGAATGGCAATGTCTACCAAAACGGTCAGCCCGCGGGTGGTGCTGTGGCGGAGCGAGTCTCAGCTGGTCTCCGCCGCCGGGCGCGACTTCCACCACGACCAGGCAGCGGTGACGATGATCGCGCCCGCGAGCGAGCCGATGATGCCGCTGGGACGCAGTGCGAGGCCGTCACCGGCGATGAGGCTGATGACCAGACCGCCGACGAACGAGCCGCCGACTCCCGCGGCGCAGGCCAGACCCCAGTCGATGCCCGACTTGGACTTGCCGACGATCAGCTGGGCGACGGCGCCGACGAGCAGTCCGAACAGGATGATCCCGATGATCAGCATGGCCGGAGTATGGCAGTTCGGCGACCTGCCTGTCCCGAATATGCCGTATCCCGAGTGGATCGACGTCGGGTGATCGAAAACCTTGAACTCCCTGCACAGCGACGGAAAGCGTGGGGGCGTCCCGCTCGCATCCGTTGACGGTCGCACCGGCCTCTCCGAGGATTCTCGGCATGACCCACGGCAGCGTCGACCTCCTGGCCCGCCGGCACGCCTTCTCGGCCTGCTGCGCGTGTGTGCCCTGTCCGCGTTCCTGTTGATCTCACCGGTCGCGTATCCACGCCAGGCCGATTCTCCGCACCCGCCGGTCGTCCCGATTCGGCCCGGGTTTCTCGCGCACTCCTCACGTACTCATCGGAGGTTTTCATGCGTCGTTCGACGCGAGCACGTTTCGTTCTGGCAGCCGTGACGGCGGTCGTGGCCCTCACGATCGGGGCCTGCAGCAGTTCCGGCGCGTCCGAGGCGTCGGACACCGCGGGTGACCCGCAGTCCGACGTCACCCTGCGTATCGGTGACCAGGTCAAGAGCACGCAGTCGCTGCTCGAGGCAGCCGGCGCGCTCGACGGGCTCGACTTCAAGATCGAGTGGTCGACGTTCGAGGCCGGTCCGCCGCTGTTGGAGGCATTGGGCGCCAACAAGATCGATGCGGGTGGCACGGGTGACGTGCCTCCGGTGTTCGCACAGGCGAACGGCAACTCCGGACGCATCGTGGCGGTGCAGGCACGGACCGGGGCCAACGACTTCCTGCTCGTACCCGCGAACTCGACGGCGTCGTCCATCGCGGACCTGAAGGGCAAGAAGATCGCGGTCACGCAGGGCTCGAGCTCGCACGGTCTCGTACTCGGACTTCTCGATCAGGCCAAGTTGCCGGTCTCGGACTTCCAGTTCCAGTTCCTCGGTCCCGCTGACGCCTTGAGCGCTTTCACGGCCGGCCAGGTCGACGCGTGGGCGGTGTGGAATCCCTACGCCACGATCGGCAAGAACACCGCGGGCGCCAAGATCATCGCGGACGGCCGTGAGGTGACCACCGGACAGTCGTACTTCTCGGCTGCCTCGGAGGCCCTGGCCGATCCGAAGAAGTCGGCGGCGCTGGCCGACTTCTTCGAACGACTGGCCCGCGCGCAGGTGTGGGCGGACGCGCATCCCGAGGCATGGGTGCCGATCTTCGCGAAGCTGACCAAGCTGCCGGAGGATGTCGCCGCGGCGTCGTTCGACACGTCCAAGGGTTCGTACGTTCCCATCGACGACCAGCGGATCGCGAAGCAGCAGAGACTGATCGACTTGTTCACCGCTGCAGGACTCGTGAAGCAGGCACCGGTCGCCGGTGACTGGTTCGACGCCCGGTTCAATGCGCAGATCCAGGCGGGCGCGAAATGACCGCCGTACTGGCGAAGGGGCTGCCGGAGGCCGCAGCGACGGACTCCACCGCCCCGGATCGCCCGCAACAGCCGCGGCGTTCGTGGACGCCGGTGCTCCGCCTGATCTCCCCGCTGGTGCTGTTGGTGCTGTGGCAGGTGCTCAGCAGCGCCGGGATCGTCTCGGACAAGACACTCGCATCGCCCGCGCAGGTGGTCGCCGCCGCCGCGGAACTGTGGTCCGACGGCAGCCTGCAGGATGCACTGGCCGTCTCACTGCAGCGGGTCCTGCTCGGCGCCGTGCTCGGAATCCTGGTCGCCGTGCTCCTCGGTGTGCTGGCCGGGTTCTCCCGGATCGTGGAACTCGCGATCGACCCCCCGATCCAGATGCTGCGAACAGTGCCCTTCCTGGGGCTGATCCCCCTGTTCATCATCTGGTTCGGCATCGGTGAGCAGCCCAAGGTGTTCCTGGTGGCACTCGGCGTGCTGTTCCCGCTCTACCTCAATCTGTTCGCCGGCATCCGGAGCATCGACGGCAAACTGATCGAGGCGGCGGAGACCCTCGGGCTGAACAAGTTCCAGCTGGCACTCCACGTGGTCCTGCCCGGTGCGCTGCCGCAGGCACTGACCGGACTGCGGATGTCGCTCGGCGTCGCGTGGCTCGCGCTCATCGTCGCCGAACAGATCAACGCCGACGCGGGCCTCGGCTACCTGATCAACAACGCCCGCATCTATTTCCGCATCGACATCGTCATCTTCGGTCTGCTCGTCTACGCATTCCTCGGTCTCGCGACCGACGCGATCGTGCGGGCCCTGGAGGGAAGGCTGCTGACATGGCGCAAGACGTACCAGGGCGCGTGAGCGACGACGTCGTCACCGCCCGCTGCGTGCGGCGGGTGTTCGGATCGGACGTGGTGCTCGACGGCATCGACCTGACGCTGCGCCGCGGCGAGATCGTCGCGCTCGTGGGACGGAGTGGGTCGGGCAAGTCGACACTGCTGCGCACGGTCGCGGGACTGGACCGCGGCCACGAGGGGCGCATCGCCGTGGACGGCTCGGTCGCGGTCGCGTTCCAGGAGCCGCGTCTGTTGCCGTGGAAGCGGGTGCACCGCAACGTCTCCCTCGGACTGCCCGACGGCGACGGCAAGCGGCGGGCGATCGAGGCACTCGGCGAGGTGAACCTCGGGCACCGCGTCGACGCCTGGCCGCTCACCCTCTCCGGGGGCGAGGCGCAGCGGGTCTCGCTGGCCCGCGCGCTGGTCCGTGAGCCGGACCTGCTGCTGCTCGACGAGCCGTTCGGCGCGCTCGACGCGCTCACCCGGATCACGGCCTACGAGTTGCTCATCCGCCTGTGGCGGCGACACGGATTCGCCGTCCTGCTCGTCACCCACGACGTGGAGGAGGCGGTGCTGCTCGCCGACCGGGTGCTCGTTCTCGACGGCGGACGGATCGCGCACGACGTGTCCGTGACGGCGCCGCGTCCACGACAACGCGCGCACCCGGAGGTCGTCGCCCTCCGCAAACAAGTACTCGCCCATCTCGGTGTTCTCGAAGGGATTTCGGCATGACCCTGCACTTCCACTGGTATCTGCCCACGAACGGGGACGGGCGGGAGGTGATCGGCGCACTCGAACCCCGGGAGGCGTCGGGACGGGCATCCGAGTTCCGTCCGGCGTCGCTCGACTATCTGACGCTCGTGGCGAAGACCGCCGAACAGCTCGGATTCGAGGCGGTGCTCACGCCCACCGGATCGTGGTGCCCCGACGCCTGGATCACCACGGCCGCACTCATCCGGGAGACACGGAACCTGAAGTTCCTGGTCGCATTTCGGCCCGGTCTGATCACCCCGACGCTGGCGGCACAGCAGGCGGCCGCGTTCCAGCAGCTGTCGGGAGGTCGTCTGCTGCTCAACATCGTCACCGGCGGTGATGCCGAGGAGCAGCGCCGCTTCGGTGACTTCCACTCCAAGGAGGAGCGGTACGAGCGGACGGGTGAGTTCCTCGACATCGTGCGCGGGGCGTGGGGCAGTGCGCCGTACGACTTCTCCGGCAAGTACTACACGGTCGAGGGCGCGGCGGCGTTCCCGACGCCGTCCCCGGCGCCGGGGGTCTTCTTCGGCGGCGCCAGTGAACCGGCGCTCGACGTCGCGGCGAAGCATGTCGACACGTACCTCACCTGGACGGAGCCGCCGGCGAAGGTGGGGGCACTGATCGACGACGTGCGCCGCCGCGCCGCCGCTCACGGGCGGACGCTGAGCTTCGGCATCCGCGCCCACGTGATCGCGCGGGACACGACCGAGGAGGCGTGGGCCGAGGCCGACAAGCTCGTCGGCCGGATCAGTCCCGCCCAGATCGAGCTGGCCAGGGCCCGGCTGGCACAGAGTGAGTCCGAGGGACAGCGGCGCCAGCTCGGACTCAGCGCGGACCTGCGGAACCTCGAGGTGTATCCGGGGCTGTGGGCGGGCTTCGGCCTGGTTCGTGGTGGTGCCGGCACCGCGCTGGTCGGCAGCCACGAAGAGGTGGCGTCGTTGATCCAGGAGTACGCGGCGGTGGGCGTCGAGCACTTCGTGCTCTCGGGCCAGCCGCACATCGAGGAGGCGTACTGGTTCGCGGAGGGGGTGCGGCCGATCCTGTCCAGGCGGGGGCTGCTGCACGTCGCGTGACGTCCGGAAAACCGTTTGTCCGTCCGCGGCACCGGTCGTATCGTGGCGGCAGTTAGCCGCCCGAACGATCGAAGGAGTCGGCCCATGGATCCGATCACCGAACGCGACCTGAGGGCGTCGTTCGTCAACTGTTCCAAAGGGGACGCCAAGCGCCTGCCCGCTCCGCGCGACCTGGACGATCGGCCCTGGGATGACCTGGACTTCCTCGGCTGGACGGACCCGGCCTTCCCTGGGCGCGGCTACCTGGTCGTGCCCCGGGCGGACGGCCCGGTCGGTGTCGCCATGCGGTTCGAACCCAACGGTTCCGGCAAATCCCAGATGTGCGCGATCTGCCTCACCACCCACACCCGCGGTGGTATCGCGCTCATGACAGCGAACAAGGTCGGCGAGTCGGGACGCGCGGGCAACTCGGTGGGCATCTACATGTGCATCGACCTGGCCTGCCCGCTGTACGCGCGCGGCCGGAAGAAGCCCGCGCTGGGCAGCCGGTACCGCGAGGACCTCAGCCCGGAGGAGAAGACCGAGCGTGTGCGGGCCAACATCGACGCGTTCGTCGATCGCCTCTACACCTGACGGCGCGGGATCAGCCGGGTAGCGCCAGACCGAAGTCGACGCTGCCGTCGGGATTGACGTCGTAGACCTCGATCCCCTCGGCGACGTTCGCGCCGTCCGTTCCCGTCGACACCGCGATCTTGTTGCACGCGTTACGCAGCAGATCGATCACGAGCTCGACGGCCTCGGCGGGGGAGAAGTGCGTGCGGACGTCGGCCACCACCTGCGGATCGATGCGAGCGGGCTGCCAGATCAAGGCGTCGGCGAACTCGAGCGCAGCCTTGTGCCGAGGCGACAACCCGCTGCGCCGGAAGTCGTCGATCTCGTCGTACAGTTCCTCGCGGCCGCCGGCCATCATCGCGGTCCGATTGCGCAGCGACTTGCACAGACGACAATTGTGCTGCCGGGCCTGATAGAGGCGCACCACCTCGGTGGTCACCGGGTCCAGTTCACGTACCCTTGCGATCTCGACGAGGGTGCGCTGGATCAGCGGCCACGGTTCGCCGGCGGTGTCCCACTCGACGGGGACCGTCCACCCCGGTCCGGACGCCGAGAACAGCGCGTCGAGGCCGGCCCGCGCCCGCGGCACCCAGTCGGCGACGTACAGCAATTGGACGAATCTGCCGGTGTCCGCACCGATCGCGGTGGTCAACGAGGCACGCTGGGCATCGTCGATCATCGACACGTCCACCGAGAATTGCTCGGCGAACTCCAGCGAGGCACCGGTGAGGTCGTCGGCGATCCGTGCGGGCGCCGGCAGCGGCGGAAGTGACAGGGTCCGCGCGCACACCACTCGGGTGCCGGCGGCGAGATCGGTGGGAGCGGTCGCGATGAGGCGATCGAGCGTCGACGCCACCTCGGGAGCGAAGTGGCGCAGGGCAGAAGCCCCGCTGTGGTGTGCCCAGTCGTCGTGCTCGGTCATGTCTGTCACCGTCCTCGCATGTGTTGTCCGCCGCGGTCCATTGAACGCTGCCGGAGGGTAATTCGCTTGCCCTGTCCCGAAATCGCTCTACGGTTGGAATATCGAACAATTGATCGGACAGCGGCGTGGGCGATCCCCGCGTCGTTCGTCCCCGACCGGAGCAGGACAGTGAGCCCCACCGAGTACGACCACAACCTCGTGAACTTCGCCAGCCACATCGACGACGGAACCCTCGCGCAGGCGCGGGAGACCGCGTCCATGCCGTTCGTGTACCCGCACATCGCACTGATGCCGGACGCGCACTTCGGCAAAGGTTCGGCGGTGGGAACGGTGATTCCCACCCGCGGAGCAGTGATCCCGGCGGCGGTCGGCGTCGACATCGGATGCGGAATGATCGCCGCGCGAACGCAGTTCGGCCTGGTCGACATCGAGCGTGGCGGCGGTGCGGGACGAACGCTGCATACGCTGCGCCTGGGTGTCGAGCGCGCGATCCCGCTGTCTCCGGGCAATTACAACCTGACCGCGTCGCTCGGGAAGTGGTTCGCGGAGCCCAAGATCGCCGAACTCGAGGAGCGGGCGGCGCGCGACGGCGTCGATCTGTCGCACTCCCCGAAGTGGCGTGAGCAGTTGGGTTCGCTGGGCGGCGGCAACCACTTCATCGAACTGTGCCTCGACGAGGAGGATCGGGTCTGGTTGTTCCTGCACTCCGGTAGTCGTGGGGTGGGGAACAAGATCGCACAGAAGCACATCGCGATCGCCCAGAAGCTCTGCCGGACATGGCACATCGGGTTGCCCAACCGGGATCTCGCCTACCTGGCGGAGGGTGCGCCCGAGTTCTGGGCGTACATCCGGGAACTGCGTTGGGCGCAGCGGTTCGCGCTGCTGAACCGCGCGGAAATGATGGATCGGTTCGCCGAAGTGTTCGGCGAGTGGATCGGCGCGCCGGTGGTGGAGGAAGAGCGGATCAATTGTCACCACAACTACACCGAGCAGGAAGAGCACTACGGAGAGACGGTGTGGCTCACCCGCAAGGGGGCGGTGGACGCGCACGAGGGCGTGGACGCGGTCATTCCGGGGTCGATGGGCACCCGGTCCTACGTGGTCCGGGGAAAGGGCGATGCGCGCGGGCTGTGCTCCGCCCCGCACGGCGCCGGCCGTCGATTCTCCCGGACGCAGGCCCGCAAGCGGTTCACCGTGGCGGACCTGGCCGACCGGATGAAGGGGATCGAGTACCGGCACGGCGCCGAGTGGATCGACGAGATCCCGGACGCCTACAAGGACATCGACGTCGTCATGGACGACGCTCGAGATCTCGTGGAGGTCCGGCACACGCTGCGGCAGATCCTCAACGTGAAGGGCACCTGATCGGTCCGTGGAAGCAGCGACACCCCGGGATCTGTCCCGGGGTGTCGCCGCGAACGGGTGTCGCGCTCAGCTGAAATCGAGGGTGCTGCCGAAATTCAGGAGGTTGCCGATCGGTCCGATCAGAAACGGGAACAGCGAGACGAGGTTGAGGTTCATCGTGGGCCTTTCCAGGGCGAGACCGGTCGACAAGGTCGTTATGCGCCCGAAATATAGCCGAGGGTCGGCCCGGACCACGGCGTTTTGCCGAAAGTGATCTGGACGATCGTCCAGCAGTCGCGCGCGGTGGGTCAGGAGGGTTGCGCGAGCAACGCGTCGAGGGCGGCGAAGCTCGCGTTCATGCCCGCCTCCATGCCGGACTGCATCATGCCGTCGCGGTCCTCGGGCGTCATGAACATCGAATCCATCACCAGCTTGGTGCGGCCGTCACCGAGATCGACGAACTCGATCGTCTCGACCGAGACGTGGGTCGGCATGCCGTCCCACTCGAACGACCAGATGATGCGCTCACCCGGCGTCACCTCCCGGAATCGCCCCTCGAATCCGGCCGCACCGCCCCCGTGGTGTTCGACGAAGCGCCAGTGCCCACCGCGCCCCAGTTCCCACTTCTCGACGTCGAGCCGGTTGCCGCGCCCCCACCACCTGGCGATGAGATCCGGTTCGGTGTAGGCGGCCCACACACGATCGCGTGGTGCCCTGACGACGCGTTCGATGTGCACGCCTCGGTCACCCGTGGTGGCAACTGTGGCGGTTTCTGTCCGGTCGGTCATCGATCCTCCGTCGGTGTCTGCTCACAGGGGAAGTGTCGTGTCGGTGAGCTTTTCGGCCACCGCCCAGAGCGACGGCGCGAGATCCTCGCCCCGGGAGCTGCGAGGCGGGTCGTACCGCCGCGTGGGCCCGACGAGTGCCATCCGGCCACCCGGTCCGTAGTACCCGCCCTGGACGGCGTCAGGGCTGGTCGCGGCGAACAGGATCGGCTCGACGCCCGCGCGGACGTCCTGCGACGGCAGCATCGTGCGGTCGTTGCCGGAGAACATGCCGTGGCGGGGCCGCTCGCGCCCGAGGCTTGCACCGGCGGTCTGGAGATTGGTTCGGGTGTAACCGGGGTGAGCGTAGGTGCTCAGCAGGTGCCAGCCGAGTTCGTCGGCCACCCGTGCCAACTGTTGCGCCATGAGCATGTCGGCGAGCTTGGACTGCGCGTAGCTCAATGCCGGGCTGTACCGGTGCCGCGACTGCAGGTCCCGAAAGTTGATCCGGCCGTAGTGCGCCGTGCCGCTCGTCATCGTCGCGACCCGCGGCATGGCGGCGTCCAGCAGTAGGGGCAGCAGCAGGTTGGTGAGGGCGAACGGGCCGAGGAAATTGGAGCCGAACTGCAGCTCGAACCCGTCCACCGTCTCGAACCTGCGCGGCGGCGACATGACGCCGGCATTGTTGATCAGCAGATCGAGCGGTCGACCGTCGTCGAGGAGACCGGCGGCGAACTCCCGCACGGAGCCGAGGTCGGCCAGGTCGATCCGGCGGATCTCGAGTTGCGCGTCGGGGTTCTCGTGCATGATCTCGGCGCACGCCGACTCGCCCCTGGCGGGTGTCCGCACGGCCATCACGACGTGTGCGCCCGCCGCGGCCAGCCGCCGGGTGGCTTCCTTGCCGATGCCGCTGTTGGCGCCGGTGACGACGACGTACCGGCCCGTGATGTCGGGAACCTGATACATGGAACCCCCTCGGCGATCGGCGACACGCGGGTTCGTTCGCGTCCCAATCTACCGCCGGTGGAGCCGACTACCGGCCGGATGTCACCGCTTCGTCGTACGCTCGCGACCGCCGGCCGATGAGTTCTCGGCGCGGTCGCGGTCTATCCCACCGAACACGATGCGGAACACGACGACCGGAAGGATCTCGACCATGCAGACGATCACCCCGTGCCTGTGGTTCGACACCGAAGGCGAGGAGGCCGCGACCTTCTACGTCTCGCTGTTCCAGAACTCCAGGATTCTGAACATCTCCCGGTACGGGCCGGGCATGCACCGGCCGGAGGGGCTGGCGTTGACGGTGGAGTTCGAGCTGAACGGCCAGAAGTTCACCGCTCTCAACGGCGGGCCGGAGTTCCCGTTCACCGAGGCTGTGTCGTTCCAGGTGAGCTGCGCCGACCAGGCCGAGGTCGACGAGTACTGGAACCGGTTGACCGCCGACGGCGGCCAGGAGAGCCGGTGCGGCTGGTTGAAGGACCGGTGGGGCGTGTCGTGGCAGGTCGTCCCGGAGACCCTGGCGTCGTATATCGGCGGACCGGACCCGGCAGCCGCGCAGCGCGCGACACAGGCGATGATGCAGATGCGCAAGCTCGACATCGACGTCATTCGTGAGGCGTACGAGAACCCCTGACGGTTTGGCCGCGCCCGGTCGGTGAGGTTCGCTGTGCGTCATGGGATTCACGCGCGACCAACTCGAGGCCTTCCGGGACGCGGAGGTGCCGGACCTGATCGGCCCAGGCTGCCGGCTGCTCTTCGTGGGCATCAACCCGGGCCTGTGGACCGCGGCCACCGGCGCGCACTTCGCCCGGCCCGGGAACCGTTTCTACCCGGCGTTGCTGCGGGCCGGCATCGTCGACCGCTCCATCGACCCCACCACCGGCATGTCCGACGAGGATCGCAGCCTGCTCGTAGCCCGCGGGATCGGGATAACGAACATCGCCCACCGTGCGACCGCCCGCGCCGACGAGCTCACCGCAGAGGAGCTGCAGACGGGCGGTGTCCGCCTGCGTGAGACGGTTGCCCGGGTGCGACCGCGGGTGGTGGCGGTAGCCGGGATCACCGCGTACCGCACAGCTTTCGGAATGCGGAAGGCGGTGGCAGGACGTCAGCCCGAGGGTTTCGAGGGCGCCGCGCTGTGGGTGGTGCCGAATCCGAGCGGTCTCAACGCGCACGACACCGTGGACTCCCTCGCCCGGGCGTACCGCGCCGCCGCGGTCGACGCGGGCGTCGTGTCGGACTGACTACGCGCCCGGTCGCCCGCTCGGCCCTCTCGTTCCGGCCGTGCGACGGCCGTGGACGCGGCACACTCGAAGGGTGGCGGACAACGGTGCGGCACTCCCGCTCTTCGCGTCGGATCCGGTCGCGGCAGCGATCCTGGCCGTCGCCTTCCTCGCCGTCGTGCTGTCCGAACTGTGGATCGGCCGGACGCACCCGGGCGCCGGGTCCCACCGGGACGGCTGGACCGGGGCGGCCGTGGGACTGGGCCTGTTGGTGGCGTACGTCGGCGGTGCGACGGTCAGCGTGCTGGTGTCGGCGACCGTGATCACCGACGGCGCCTGGTGGCTCTTCGGGGCGGGCATCGCGGTGGCCGCTGCGGGCCAGGTGCTGCGCCTGCGGGCCGTTCACGAACTCGGTGCCTCGTTCACGTTCCAGGTCCAGACCGTGGAGGGGCAGCACGTCGTGGACACCGGCCTCTACCGCCGGATCCGGCATCCTTCGTACACGGGTGCGCTGATCTGTGCGCTCGGGTTCACTGTCGCCTACACGAATTGGCTTGCGCCGCTGACCGTACTGGGTCTGGCGGCTGCGTACGTCGTGCGCATCCCGCACGAGGAGCGGGTGCTCGTCGAGGGGCTGGGCGAGCCGTACCGGCAGTACATGCACCGCACACGAGGATTGATCCCCTTCGTACTGTGATGCTCGGCGGGGCCGCATCTACTATCTACGTACATAGGTAGTAGGTTGGGTGTCGTGTGGATGCCGGGATGGAGAAACGGTCGGGCGATCGCTGCTGCGGGGCTGGTCGCGATGCTGCTGTCGGGATGCGCCACCGGGACGGACGCCGTCGCACAGGGCGGGACGTTCGACTTCGTCGCGCCCGGCGGTCAGATGGACATCTTCTACGACCCGCCCGAATCGAGAGGAACGATCGGGAACCTCGCGGGCCCGGAACTGATCACCGATCAGCAGGTCGGCGTCGCGGACTTCCCCGGGCAGGTTGTGGTGATCAACCTGTGGGGTCAGTGGTGCGCGCCGTGCCGCGCCGAGGCGGACGACCTCGAACGCGTCTACCAGGCGACCAGGGGGAGCGGTGTGCAGTTCCTCGGGATCAACGTACGAGATCCCCAGCGGGACAAGGCCCAGGACTTCGCGGTCGACTTCGGGCTCACCTACCCGTCGATCTACGACCCGCCGATGCGCTCACTGCTGGCGCTCGGCGGAAAGTACCCGACGAGTGTCATCCCGTCGACGATCGTCCTCGACCGGCAGCACCGCGTCGCCGCGGTGTTCTTGCGCGAGCTGCTCGACGTGGACCTCCAGCCCGTGGTCGAGCGGATCGCGGCCGAATGACGCGGGCGGGCGCGGTCACATCGTGAGCACCATGCGATACCGCGCGCGTCCTTCGTCCATTGCGGCGTACGCGTCCGCGGCCTCGGCGAGCGGGCGCTCCTCGATCTGAGCACGCACGCCGGTCAGGACCGCGAACTGCATCGTCTCCTCGACGTCGCGAGCGGTGCCCGACGGGTGTCCGGTCACGCTGACGCCGGGCGTGATCAGCTGCATCGGGCTGATCGGCAGTGGGTCGGGCGTGACACCCACGACGACCAGTTCGCCCAGCGGGGTCAGTCCGCCGATCGTGTCGGCCATGGCCTTCGAGTTCGCGGCGGTCGCCAGAATCGCCGACACGCCCCCGAGGGACTGCAAGGCCGCAGCGACGTCGCCGGCTGTGGAATCCACATAATGGTGGGCGCCGAACCGGCGTGCGTCGTCCCGCTTTTCGGAGCCGCGTGCGACGGCGACCGTCTCGAATCCCATCGCGCGGGCGAACTGGACGCCGAGGTGTCCGAGGCCGCCGACGCCCAGGACGGCGACGCGGTCACCGGGCCGCGCCCGAGTCTTGCGTAGCGCGTCGAACGTCGTGACCCCGGCGCAGCTCATCGGTGCGGCCTCCGCGAACGTGAGGCCCTCCGGGATCCGGGCGAGCGCGTTGGCCGGCGCCGTCACCGACTCGGCGTAGCCGCCGGGATACTGCCAGCTGGGTACCTGCATCCGCTCGCAGTGGATGAAGGTGCCCTTCCGGCACGGGACGCACTCGTTGCAGTGGCCGCCGAACCAGCCGACCGCCACCCGGTCGCCGACCGCGAACTCGTCGACGCCGTCGCCGAGTTCGGCTACAGTCCCGGCGATCTCGTGTCCGGGGGTCAGCGGCCAGGACATTCCGGGGAATCCGCCGTTGACGAACCCGTGATCGGTACCGCAGACGCCGCATGCGGCGACCGCGATGCGGACGTGGTCGCGATCGGGGTGCGTCGTCTCGACGTCGGCGAGTGTCAGTGGTTCACCGGGGGACTGGACGTGTACTGCTCGATGTGTCGGCATCGGCACCTCGCTCCGGGTGTGGCGGTCGGCGGTCCGTGTTCCAGTCAAACCCGCACGGACGGACCGTGGCAAGGGCCCGCGGCGCACGCGGCAAAAACGACGAAAGGCCCGGTAGAGCGAATGCTCTACCGGGCCTTCGGTATTCGGGGCGGCCGTCAGCTCACAGGCCGGGGCGCTTGCCGATCGTCAGCGTGACTTCGCCGGTGTGGGCGAAGAAATCGTTGCCCTTGTCGTCGACGACGATGAACGCCGGGAAATCTTCGACGTCGATCTTCCAGACCGCCTCCATGCCGAGCTCTTCGTACTCGACGATCTCGACGTTCTTGATGCAGTCCAGCGCCAGACGCGCCGCCGGGCCGCCGATCGAGCCGAGGTAGAAGCCACCGTGCGTGTTGCACGCGTCGGTGACCTGCTTGGACCGGTTGCCCTTGGCGAGCATGATCATCGATCCGCCCGCAGCCTGGAACTGTTCGACGTACGAGTCCATCCGGCCCGCGGTGGTGGGGCCGAAGGAGCCGGACGCCATCCCGTCCGGGGTCTTGGCCGGTCCGGCGTAGTACACCGGGTGATCCTTGAGGTACTGCGGCATCTCCTCGCCGGCGTCCAGGCGCTCCTTGATCTTCGCGTGCGCGATGTCGCGCGCGACGACCAGCGGGCCCGTCAGCGACAGGCGGGTCTTGACTGGGTGCTTGGACAGCTCGGCCAGGATCTCCGGCATCGGGCGGGTGAGGTCGATCTTGACCGCGGCGCCCTTGCCGGTACCCGAGACGCCGTCGGTGTCCGTGTCGAGCTGGGTGTCGGTGACCTCGGGAAGGAACTGGCCCGGGTTGAACTCGAGCTGCTCGAGGAAGACGCCCTCGGGGGTGATCTTCGCCTTGGCCTGGCGGTCGGCCGAGCACGAGACGGCGATCGCGACGGGCAGCGAGGCGCCGTGGCGGGGGAGACGGATGACGCGGACGTCGTGGCAGAAGTACTTGCCGCCGAACTGTGCGCCGATGCCGATCTTCTGGGTGAGCTCGAAGACCTTCTTCTCGAGCTCGTGGTCACGGAAGCCGCGCCCGGTGATCGCGCCCTCGGTGGGCAGCTCGTCCAGGTAGTGCGCGGACGCGTACTTGGCCGTCTTGAGCGCGAACTCGGCGGAGGTGCCGCCGACGACGATCGCCAGGTGGTACGGCGGGCAGGCCGCAGTGCCCAGCGAACGGATCTTGGCCTCGAGGAACTGCATCATCGAGTCCGGGTTCAGGATGGCCTTCGTCTCCTGGTACAGGTACGACTTGTTGGCCGATCCGCCGCCCTTGGCCATGAACAGGAACTTGTAGGAGTTCTCGTGGCCCTTCGCGGTATCCGCGTACAGCTCGATCTGCGCGGGCAGGTTGTTGCCCGTGTTCTTCTCCTCCCACATGGTGATGGGAGCGTTCTGCGAGTAGCGCAGGTTCAGCTTGGTGTAGGCGTCGTACACGCCACGGGCGATCGACTCCTCGTCGTCGCCCGGAGTGAGCACCTGCTGGCCGCGCTTGCCCATGACGATCGCGGTGCCGGTGTCCTGGCACATCGGCAGCACGCCCGCGGCGGAGATGTTGGCGTTCTTCAGGAGGTCCAACGCGACGAACTTGTCGTTGCCCGACGCCTCGGGATCGTCGAGGATGCTCGCGACCTGCTTCAGGTGGTCCGTGCGCAGGTAGTGCGAGATGTCGTGCAGTGCGGTCTCGGTGAGCAGCCGCAGGGCCTCTGGTTCGACCTTCAGGAACGTGCGGCCGTCCGGTCCTTCGACGGTCGACACGCCCTCGGTGGTGAGCAGCCGGTACTCGGTGGGGTCTTCACCGATCGGCAGCAGGTCCTCGTAGAGGAATTCCGGCATCGTTTCTCCTGAACACGGGCTGTTGAGTTCGGTTCCAGGCTAACGGCGGGCATTCGCCGCTCCGAATCGGGGCGGCGTGTGAACACGTCGAATCGGGGGTAGTCCCAGTGCAGTGTGCGAAAGCTCACCGGCCGCGCAGCAGTGGAGGGCGTACGCTGAATTGGATAACGGGCAGATAACGATATGTCGTCTGTCGGTATCGGGTAGATCGGACGGACGGGGGCCCCTCACCGTATGAACATCGCTACAGCCAACGCCGACACCGTGTCGACCACGGGCATTCACCGCATCCGCGCCGCGCACGCCTGGCTGGATGTCGTCGTCGTCGTGGCCGTCCTGGTCTCGACCAATCTGGTCGCGCACTTCACCACGGTCTGGGCGAGTATCGCGACGGTTCCGATCGCCGCGGTCGTCCTGGTCGGACTCACCCGTCGTCGCGGACTCGGCTGGGCGGAACTGGGACTGTCGCCGCGACACTGGCGCAAGGGCACGGTCTATGCGCTCGCGTGTGTGGGGTTGGTGCTCGCCGTCGTGGCTGTCGGCATCGCGCTGCCGTTCACCCGGCAGTTCTTCATGGCGGATCGCTACGCGACCGTCTCCGGCGCCCTCATCGCCTCGATGATCGTCATTCCGCTGCAGACCGTGATCCCCGAGGAACTCGCGTTCCGCGGCGTGCTGCAGGGCACCCTGTCGCGCGTCTCCGGGGCGCGTGGTGTCTTCGCTACCGGTTCGCTGCTCTTCGGGCTGTGGCACATCGCCTCGTCGCTGGGACTCACGACGGGCAATCGCGGTCTCACCGGGATCCTCGGTGGCGGGCTGGTGGGGCAGATCCTCGGCATCGCCGGCGCGGTCGCTGCCACCGCCGCGGCCGGATTCGTCTTCACATGGCTCCGTAGTCGCAGTGGCAGCCTGCTCGCCCCGATCGCGTTGCACTGGTCGCTCAACGGCATCGGCGCACTCGCTGCCGCTCTCGTCTGGCACGCCTCCCTGGCCTGACTCGGCCCTGGTTTCGACGGCTCGTTCCGCCTTGGCGGAGCGAGCCGTCCGCTTTCTGTGCCATCTTTCTGTGCCATCAAATTTGCCGACAGTCTGGACTGTTTGTAAGTTTCCCGATAATGTCCGACATGTGACCCAAGGCATAGCAACTACTTCTCGCACGCAGGCAGAACGCAGTGCCGCGACCCGCGGAAAGCTCCTCGACGCCACCATCGAACTGCTCGTGGAGGTGGGCTACGCCGGCACCAGCAGCCAGGCCGTGACGAAGCGCGCCGGAGTGTCGCGGGGCGCCCAGCTGCACCAGTTCCCCACCAAGGAATCGCTGGTCGTGGCCGCGGTCGGCCATCTGGTGGACAGGCGCCTGGCCGAGCTGCTGCGTTCACGCCCCGATCCCGACCGCGGGCTCGAGACGCTCTGCGAGGCGTTCACCGGCCCGCTCTTCTATGCGGCCCTCGAACTCTGGGTCGCCGCCCGCACCGATCCCGGCCTGCACGAAGCGATGATTCCGCTCGAGCGCAAGGTCGGAGACGCGCTGCGTCTCGGATTCGCCGAGATCGTCGGCGACCGCATGAGCGCGGACGCCGTCGATCTCAGTATCGAGATCGCCAGGGGGCTGGCGGTCTCCGCGCTGTTCCGCACTCCCGAAGCCGACCGGCAGTTGCGTGATCGTCTGCTGCCCGTCTGGAAAGCGATGGTGACGCAGTGAAAACCGGACGCACCACCCTGCCCGCTCACGTCCACACCCTGATCGTAGGTGCAGGCTTCGGCGGTATCGGCCTCGCCGCCACCCTTCTCCGCGAGGACCCCGCGGCGGACCTACTCGTGATCGAGCGTGCCGACGACGTCGGCGGCACCTGGCGCGACAACACCTACCCGGGCTGCGCCTGCGACGTACCCAGCGCCCTGTACTCCTACTCGTTCGCTCCGGAGCCGGACTGGCGATACGCCTACGGCAAGCAGTCCGAGATCCACGCCTACCTGCGGCGCGTGGCCGATCAGACCGGTGTGGCCGACCGGACGGTGACCGGATGTGAACTGGTGGAAGCGCAGTGGGATGCCCACGGCAGGCAGTGGCGGGTCCGCACCGGGCGGGGGGATCTCACCGCGACCGTTCTCGTCGCCGCCACGGGCGCGCTCTCCGCGCCGAAGCTTCCGGACGTGCCGGGCGTCGAATCCTTCACCGGTACAACCTTCCATTCGGCGACATGGGACCACGGCTACGACCTCGCCGGAAAGAGGGTCGCGGTGATCGGTACGGGGGCGTCGGCGATCCAGTTCGTTCCCGAGATCGTCGATCGGGTCGAGCACCTCACGTTGTTCCAGCGGACGGCGTCGTGGGTGCTGCCCAAGCACGACCGCGCCGTCTCGCGCATCGAACGCGCCCTGTTCCGCGCGTTCCCGTCCACCCAGAAGCTCGTGCGCGGCGCGGTCTACGCCCAGAAGGAGGGCTACGTCGTCGGTATGGCGCACCAACTCTGGCTACTGCGCTTGTTCCAGCGTCGCGCCGAGGCGTATCTGCGCGCGCAGGTGCCGGACGACGGCCTGCGAGCCGCGTTGACGCCGGCGTTCACCATCACGTGCAAGCGGATTCTGCTCTCCAACGACTGGCTGCGCACACTCACGCGCCGCGACGTGACCGTGGTGTCGTCGGGCCTGACCGCTGTCACCGAGACCGCAGTGATCGACGACGCGGGCAACGAGTATCCGGTCGACGCAATCATCTTCGCCACCGGCTTCACCCCCACCGAGCCGCCCGTCGCGCGGCACGTCCGGGGAGCGGACGGTCGCACGCTGGCCGAACATTGGTCGGGGAGCCCGTCGGCGCATCTCGGCACGACGGTGCACGGGTTCCCGAATCTGTTCCTCATGTACGGGCCCAACACCAACCTCGGACACAGCTCGATCGTGTACATGCTCGAGTCGCAGGCCACCTACATCGCCGACGCACTGCGGGTGATGCGGGACGAACGGGCCGCGGCCGTCGAGGTCACCGGGGACGCGCAGCGGCGCTACAACGACGGGCTGGATCCGCAGCTGGCGCGCACCGTCTGGAACGCCGGTGGCTGCGACAGCTGGTACCTGGACGCCAGCGGACGCAACTCGGTGATGTGGCCCACGTACACGTGGCGGTTCCGCAGGCGCACGAGGCGGTTCGACCGGAAGAACTACCGACTGACCACCGCGGGCGAGGACCGCCGGGCGACCGAGGACACGGGGGCGCGCGCATGACGCACTACGACGTGGTGGTGATCGGTTCGGGCTTCGGCGGGAGCGTCGCCGCCCTGCGCCTCACCGAGAAGGGGTATCGCGTCGGTGTCCTGGAGGCCGGACGGCGCTTCGCGGACGACGAACTGCCGCAGACGTCGTGGCGGCTGCGGCGGTACCTGTGGGCGCCGTGGCTCGGCTGCTACGGCGTGCAACGGATGCATCTGCTTCCGGACGTCCTCGTGATGGCCGGTGCCGGTGTGGGTGGTGGATCCCTCAACTACGCCAACACGCTCTACCGGCCTCCGGCCGCATTCTTCCGCGAATCCCCGTGGGGTCACATCACCGATTGGGAGCGTGAACTCGCGCCCTACTACGAGCAGGCCGAACGAATGCTCGGCGTCCGGGAGAACCCGACCTTCACCGCCGCCGACGAGGTGATGCGTTCGGTCGCAGAGGAACTGGGCGTCGGGCAGACGTTCACATCCACGCCGGTAGGGGTGTTCTTCGGTGAACCCGGCGCACGTGTCCCGGACCCCTTCTTCGGCGGTGCCGGCCCGGACCGGACCGGTTGCACAGAGTGCGGAAGCTGCATGACCGGGTGCCGCGTCGGAGCCAAGAACACCCTCGTGAAGAACTACCTGTACCTCGCCGAACGCGCCGGAGCGACCATCCACCCCATGACCACGGTGGAGGAGGTGCGCCCGCGCGCCGGCGGTGGCTACACGGTCACCGGCCGCGTCACGGGCGGGATTCGGAGACCGCGCGCCACGTTCACCGCCGACCAGGTCGTCGTCGCCGCAGGCACCTACGGGACCGCCCGACTGCTGTTGTCCATGCGCGATCGTGGCCTACTTCCGAAGCTGTCGCCCCGACTGGGCGCCGTGGTGCGGACGAATTCGGAAGCGGTGCTCGCTGCGGCCGCGAGAACGCGGTCGGTGGACTTCACGCACGGGGTGGCCATCACGTCCTCGTTCCATCCCGACGATCACACCCATATCGAGCCCGTTCGATACGGCAAGGGCAGCAACGTGATCGGGTTGCTGCAGGCGCTTCTCACCGACGGTGGCGGACGCGTGCCCCGACCGCTGAGGGCAGTGGGAGTGGCGCTGCGGAACCCGGGCGCCTTCCTGCGGACGCTGTCGGTGCGGCACTGGTCCGAGCGCACGGTGATCGCACTGGTCATGCAGACCGACGACAACTCGCTCGAGCTCGCCGGCAAGAAGGGTCTGTTCGGCCGGCGCAGACTCACCAGCCGTCCGGGTCCGGGGGCGCCACCACCCGAGTGGATCCCGGTGGGGCACGAGGTCATCCGCCGCGTGGCGGAGCGGATCGGGGGCGACGCGGGCGGGTCACTGCTCGATCTGGTGAACATCCCGATGACGGCGCACTTCCTCGGCGGTTGCACCATCGGGGACAGTGCCGCGACCGGCGTGGTCGACCCGTACCTACGGGCGTACGGGCACGAGGGGCTCCACGTCGTGGACGGTTCGGTCGTCAGCGCGAACCTCGGCGTCAACCCGTCGCTGACGATCACCGCGCAGGCCGAACGTGCGATGGCTCTGTGGCCCAACAAGGGCGAGAACGACTCTCGTCCCGACCTCGACGCGCCGTACGAGGCGGTCGCGCCGGTTGTCCCGGCGCACCCCACCGTGCCGCCGGAGGCGCCGGGCGCGCTGCGTCTGCCCGTGTCCCCGGTGAGCCATTCGTCCGCAGCCGGAGATCGCCACGAGAGAGGGGAACGTCCGTGTGGAGCGTGACTGAGAGCGAACACCTCCGGCAGGACTGGCCGATCAGTCCGCCGCCGCCGTGGCCGGCGAAGGTCCGGGCCACCCTGTGGTGGCATCGCGCGACGCCCGAAGCGGCATCGTTCGGGCCGGGGGGCCGCGCACTGCCCGTCACACTCGCGATGATGGTCGACTACCTCGAGTCGCCGGTCGGTCCGTACCGCGAGATCCTTGCCAGTCCCGTTCTCCGGGCGCCGTCCCTTCGCGCCGGTGTCCTTCCGTCGATGGCGGTCCCGTTCATCGCAGTCGACTCCGAACCGTCGGTCCACGGCGGACGAGAGCACTGGCATCTGCCGAAGGTGCTCGCCACTTTCGACGGGGATGTCACGGGCACGTTCACCGCGAGCGCCGACGGTTGGGAAGTGCGGACCACAGCGCGATCATTCGGGCCCTCGTTACCGATCGTGGGTGCGCTCGGGTTCGCGCAGCCGTTGCCGGACGGCGGTGTCGCACGGGCTCGCGCACGGCTGCGCGGAAGGTTCCGTGGTGCGCGGGTCGCGGTGGACGCCACCGGCCCCACGCTCGGACAGTGGATGCGGCCGGGGCCGCACCCTGGGATCGTCATCGAATCCGGCGTGATGAGCACCGGACCGGCACGCGTGACGCGCGGGTGACGGGGCGATTCACAGCACCGTCACGGCGCCGGCAGACTGACCGCGGAACGCAGCCAGCGTGTCGGCCTGCTCCTCGATCGCGGCCTTGGTCCGCGCCGGCAGTTTCTCCCATGCTGTCACCTCCACCGTCAGCTTCTTCCCTGAAGTGCGCGGCCGCCACAGGCCGACGATCTCGCCACCGACGGCGACGGCACCGGGGCGGCCGAGCGTGGGCCACAGCGCTTTTCGATTGTCCTCATCGGGTACGAGTAGTTCGCGATCCTTCAGTTGCAGGTACGGGTCGAACGGCCCGAGCAGGCGAACCGAAGCGTCGGCGGGCGGCCCGAGGAGCGCATCGAGGCTTTCGGTCAGGATCCACCTCGGGGTGCCGTCGACCGACACTTCGGTGACGTCGGACGGCCAGTGCGCCTTGACGTCCTTCACCGGAGCGTCGATGTACGACGCGGTTGCCTTGGGATCGGTCGGACCGAAGAACCTCAGGTAGCCGCGGATCACGTCGAAGCGGGCGTCGGCCTCCGCGGCGGTGCGTGCGTAAGGTTTGCCCCGCCATCCGGGGATCCGTTCGAGCACCGGCGGTGAGGTCTCGGGCCGCAGTTCCAGACCGGCCTGCAGCGCCGCGAGCCGAAACGGCATCTCGTACATGTGCGTCGCATTGCATGGACGGCAGAAGCGCAGGTAGGGCTCGTCCATTCGCGCCGTGAGTGCCGACGACATCTCGCCCTTCACGGTGGGCTGCCGGACGATGTCGCGCATCTCGGCAGCCACCGCCCGAAGCGCGTCGAAGGTCGGTATCCCCGCGGCCTTCAGCGGACGGTTGGCGTCGAAGATGCGCTTGGCGGCGTCCGCGTCGGACAGTGGAGCGGTGGCGACCGCGACCGCCGACAGGTCCGCGCGCCGGTACCGGTGCGGTGCTCCGCGCAGCGTCCAGGCGAGTGCGAGGTCGTCCGAGGTGCCCGGCGGCGTGCCCCGCAGGTGGAGCGCCCACGCCGCGCCGTCGGGACCGGTGTTCTGAATCCCGAGATCGAGAAGATCGCAGTCGGTGGGGCCCTGCGCGGAACCGGGGGGACGATCGAGTTGCTGGACATGCCACCGGTACGAGAGCACCTGCGCGCGGGTCACTTCCACGGTCATAGCGGTGAGTGTAAGGGCGGTCACGGACAAACGCGCGCGGACACTAGACTGCGAGTATGGAAACCGAACCCGGCGAGAAGCCGTCCCTGCGCGCGTTACAGAAGCAGCGGAGCCGGGCACACCTGCTGGACACCGCAGCGCGGCTGATCGGCGAGCGGGGATTTCGCGAGACGACCATCGACGACATCGCCAAGGCGGCCGGCGCGAGCCGTGCCACGCTGTACTCGTACTTTCCGAGCAAGGACGCCATCGCCCACGAGATCGTCGTCGAGGTCTGGGACCGCGCCGAGGCGCTGTACCGCGATTTCGGTGGTTTGGACGACTGGTCGCGACCGACGATCCGTGCCTGGGTGGGGCGCGTCGTCGAGGCGTGGGAGGCGAGCGGAGACAGGCTCCGCGTCCAGTCGGCCGGGGTGGTCCGGTTCGACGACTTCTACCTCGACTACCACCGCCGCTTCGTCGCGGCGCTCACCGCGAACACTGTGTTGTGGGGCCGGTTCGACGCCGCCGACGTCGAGCGGCGCGCGCTGTTGCTCATCAGTGGGCTCGAGCTGTTCCTCAACACGTGGATGGTGCGCGGGTGGCGTGTCGATCGCGACGGCGCGATCGACACGCTCACCGACGTCTGGTGCGCGGCACTGCGGTCGGAGTAGCGCTCAGCCGTACGTGAACTTGGCCCGCATGATGCCGCCGATCTCGGCGAGCGCCAGCCGCGCCCGGGCATGGAGATCGGCATGCATCAGGAAGCCGTGCGCCACACCGGGATACCGCAGAACGGCGGTCTGGACCCCTGCGTCCCGGAGGCGGTGTGCGTATTCCTCGGCGCCGTCGCGGCTGGGATCGTGCGACGCCGTGACCACGATCGCCGCCGGCAGGCCCGTCAGATCCGCTGCCAGGCTCGGCACGCCGTACGGGTGGTCCCGGCTGGGATCGTCACCGAGATACAGGTTCTTCGTCCACGCGAAGTCGCCGGCGGTGATGATCGGGCCGTCCGCGAACTCGAGCACCGACGGTCTGGTGTCGTCGCGGTCGATGCCCGCGTAGATGTGCAGCTGGAACACCAACGGCGCCCCGCCCTCGTCGCGGGTCTGCAAGGTCACCCCGGCGGCGAGAGTCGCGCCGGCGCTGTCGCCGGCGACCGCGATCCGATCTCCGTCGATACCGAGGCCGGCGGCGTTGCCGGCCACCCACTGCGTCGCGAAGTACGCCTCGTCGGTGGCCACCGGGTAGGGGTGTTCCGGAGCGAGCCGGTAGTCGACGCTCACCACGACTGCGCCCGACGCCACGGCCAGGAGACGGGCGAGCCGATCGAAGCTGTCGATGCTGCCGATGACGAGACCGCCCCCGTGGAAGTACACGAGCGCGGGCAGGTCCGGTGCGTCGACCGGGTGGTAGATCCGCAGGCGGAGCGGTCCGTGCGGGCCGTCGACGACGCGGTCCTCGACCCGGTGCATGTCCGGGCCCGGTCGCTGCGGCAGCGACTCGAAGGCGGTGCGGGCAGCCTGCACGCCTGCCACGTGCATCGGTACCCAGTCCTCACGGGTGCCGAGGTAGGCGGCGACGTCGGGGTCGAGCTCGAGCATGGGCGTTGTCCTCTCGGATCCGGAAATTCAGGCCGTGACCTTGCCGTCGACGTCGGGGGCGACCTTGACTGCCTCCCAGTCGGCGCGGGTCCGGGGATCCATGCGGGAGACGAACGAATCGAGCTGGGACCACAGTGATTTCGACACAGTCATGGTCCCCGGCGTCATCACCTCGTCGATGAGCGCGGACCACGCTTCCGGGGTGTGTTCGTCGGTGAGGGCCCCCGGTGTCTCGGCCTGCACCACCCGAGAGACCAGCCCGCCGCCCACCGCGAATACCTCGCCGGTGAGTGTGGTGTCGGCGTGCAGGAGATACGCGGCGAACGCCGCGACCGCCTCGGGTGGGAAGTGCGCCTGCAGGAACTCCCCGAATCCGGGCTGCTCGATGCCGGCGGTGGAACGGGTCCAGGCCGCGGGGAGGATCGCGTTGGAGCGCACACCGATTCGCTTCCCGAGAATCGCCTGCGTTCGCGTCAAGGAGAGGATCGCGCCCTTCGCGGCCGCGTAACCGGGCATCGCGGGGGCGCCGTAGCTTCCGTTCGACGAGATGTTGAGGATCCGTCCGTCGCCCGAGGCGGACAGGTGCGGCCAGGCGGCCCCGGTGACGCGGTGCGCGCCGCGCAGGTGCACGTCCACCAAGGTATCGAAGTCACCGCCGGCTCCGGCGTTGTTGACGACGATGTCCAGGCGACCGAAGGTGTCCACCGCGGCCTGCACGATGCGATCCGCCTCGGTCACGACGTCACCGGTCACGCCCGTCGCCGTCCCGCCGTCGCTCTCGATCAGGCGCACGGCCTCGTCGGTTGCGGGGGCGTTGGAGCCGCCGGCCCAATCGCGCCCGAGGTCGTTGACCACCACCGCGCAACCCCGCGCGGCGAGCGTGCGCGCGTACGTGAGGCCCAGCCCGAAGGTGGACACGCCGGTGACGAGTGCAACCTGTCCGTCGAATCGAAGTTCATTCATGGCCGGCAACGCCTTTCGCTGGGCTCGGAGGGGTACGGATCGGACGGTAGCCGACGAAACGGCTCGAGGGTAGACGTTCGAGCAAAAAACCAGACTGAGAGTCTGGTAAATGGGATGAAGGTATGGACAGGCGGTTTGCCGTGGCCTACTGTCCCGAGGAACGTCACCGCGAGCCGGATCGCGCGGGCGCTGTGCGAGTTCCGCCCCGGACCACCCGTCCTGCAAGGAGATTTCGATGACATCCAGCACCGCCGCTCCCGCCGCTACGGACGACGACTGCTCGCCTGCCGATGACGGAGCCCTCGCGGACCGGCTGCGGTCGGCCGACCCGGCCGTGCTGCTGGCGGTGCTGGCACAGGTCACGGGGGACATCGGCGTACTCGATCGGTACGAAGGCGCGATCTCCCACGTACCGGATGCGCCCGAGATGGCCGGCGTCACAGACCACGCCACGGCCGCCGCGATCGTCGCGGAGCTGACTGTGGCGCTGGCCGTCGGCAAGGCACCCGGCCTCGCGCCGGACGACCCGGAACTCTTCGCCCGGCTCGTTCCGCTGGCGCTCGGGGTGGCGCCCGGCGACGAGTTCCTGCCCATGCTCCTCGAGCAGGGAGGATTCCACCCGGCGCAGCCGGTGCTGCCGCGCACCGTGCCGCTGCCTCGCACCCTGGACGTCGCAATCGTCGGAGGTGGGCTCGCCGGAATCGCGGCTGCGATGGCCGCGGAACGGGAAGGTGTTTCGTACGAAATTCTCGAACGCAACGACGAACTCGGCGGCACGTGGCTCGTCCAGACGTACCCCGGTGTCGGGGTCGACACTCCGTCGTCGTACTACTCGTTGTCCTCCGAGCTGAATTCGGACTGGACCAGCTACTACCCGAAGGGCGGCGAGTATCAGGCCTACCTGCAGGCGGTCGTCGACAAGCACGGGATACGCCGCCACACCCGCTTCGGGACCACGGTCGAGTCGCTCGTCTGGAACGAGACGGAGCACCGGTGGGCCGTCCATGCGCGCGCTGCGGACGGCACCGTATCGGTGACGCACGCGGCGACGGTGGTGACCGCGCTCGGTTATCTCAACCGGCCGCAGTTCCCACGGGTCGAGGGACGAGACTCCTTCGCGGGCGTCAGCGTCCACTCGGGGGAGTGGGATCCTGAACTCGACCTGACCGGCAAGCGGGTTGCGGTGATCGGGGCCGGCTGCACGTCTGCGCAGATCGTCGACTCCATCGTCGACGACGTCGCACATCTGACGCTGTTCCAGCGCCAACCCCACTGGGTAGCGCCGCGTAAGCGTGACAGCGACGCTGTCCCGGCACACCACCGGTGGTTGTCCCGGCACGTCCCGTTCTATGCGAACTGGCTGCGGCTCAAAGCCTTCTGGGGGTCCGCGGACAGCGCCTACCCGGTGGTGATCGTCGACCCGGAATGGGCGCCGACGCACCTGTCGATCTCCCGCGCCAACGACATGTTGCTGCAGGACTGCCTCGCATACATCGACCGCACCTTCGGTGCCGGGTCGGACCTGGCCGCGAAGGTGACGCCCGACTTCGCGCCGTTCGGCAAGCGCATCATCCGCGACCCGGGCGGCTACTATGCGGCGCTCACGCGCGACCACGTCGACGTACTCGTGACCGAGCCCGCCCGGATCGTGCCCGAGGGCATCGTGACACCGGACGGCGCCCTCGTGGAGGTGGACGTCATCGTGTACGCGACGGGCTTTCATCTGGACTTCCTGTCCACCATGGACATTCGTGGTCGTGACGGGCGTGCGCTCGTCGACGAATGGTCGGGCAACCCGCGGGCGTACCGCGGGGGGACCGTCCCGGGCTTTCCGAATCTGTTCGTCACGTCGGCACCGAACACGAACCCTAGTCACGGCGCCGGAAACAACTTCGGTATCGAGGTCGCAGTGCACTACTTCACGGAATGCCTGCATCTGTTGGCCGAGCGTGGCGCCCGGTCGCTCGAACCCACCCGGGAGGCCTACGAGGCGTACGTCGACGAGATCGACCGGGCGATGGAGAACACCGTGTGGCGGCACACGCCCAGTGCCCACACCTACTACCGCAACGACAGCGGACGCGTGATCGTCGCGAGCCCGTGGCGGCTGGTGGATGTGTGGCAGCAGCATCGCACGCCGATCGAGGAGCACTTCGTGTTGCGGTAGCCCCAAGCCAGTCGATCTCGCGATGAAGAGGCGGGTATTCGGCTGGTCGTCCCGCTCGGTGGGTGGATCGGTTCTGACCCGGGTCGCCCGTTTCTACTGTGGGGGCGTGTCGAGCTACAGCGCCGTCGCTGAGCATGCCGTTCCGAGATACCAGGGAGCCCGCGTTGATCGATCGCATCCACCCCGAACTTCGTCCCCTGATCCCCGCGCTCCCTCGGGTGGACATCACCGAGCCGGTGGCGTTTCGAAGCCGCCAGCGGATCCGTGCGACCGAACTCGCTGCGGCGGTCGACCGACCGGAGGGCATGGCAGTGGTCGACCGTCTCGTCCCGGGGCCGGCCGGTGCGCCGGACGTGCCGGTCCGGCTCTACACCCCGGGCGGGGTCTCGTCCGAGGTGGGGGCGCTCGTGTGGTTCCATGGCGGTGGCTACGTCTTCGGCGAGATCGAGGCATCCGAGCGTGCCTGCGTCGAGATCGCGGACGTGGTGGGGTGCGTCGTCGTCAGCGTGGAATACCGGTTGGCGCCTGAGCATCCGTATCCGGCAGGGCTCGACGACTGCTCTGCAGCACTGACGTGGGTCGCCGAGCACGGCGACGAACTCGGGGTAGATCCGTCGCGGCTGGCGATCGGCGGTGTCAGCGCCGGCGCCGGACTGGCCGCGGCACTTGCACTGCGGGCGCGCGACGAGAACGGCCCCAGGCTCGTGTACCAGGTGCTGGACAATCCGATGCTCGACGACCGCGTGGAGACCGCGTCCATACGCGAGTTCACCGACACGCCGCTGTGGACCTACAGGCAAGCGGTCCTGGGCTGGGAATTTTATCTCGGCGACTGGTCGGCGGACACCCCGTCGTACGCTGCCGCGGCGCGCGCGGCCGACGTCTCGGGACTGCCCCCGGCGTGGATCTCGGCCAACGAAGTCGATCCGCTTCGTGACGAGGCGATCGAATACGCGCTCCGCCTGATGCGGGCCGGGGTGCCCGTGGAATTGCACCACCGACCGGGAACGTTTCACGGTTCCAACGGATTTCCAGGAATCTCGGTCTCCGATCGGACGCGCGAGGACATGCACCTCGGTCTGAAGTCGGCCCTCGCGGTCCCCGACTGACCGGTCGGGCCTGTCACTCGGGCTCGCTTACCACTCGGGTAGTGGCCGAGATCGAGTGCGCGTCGGGGACCGGAACCAGGCGGTAGTGCAGGCGAACAGCCGTGGCGCCCCACAGCTTCAGGACATGGTCCGTCCGGGCGATGCCCTCGTCGTCGACGTAGAGCCGGAATTCCTCGTGCACCGGCACGCGGGCGGCATACGTCCGTCCGTCGTCGATCACCATGACGTACGCACCGTCGTCGCCGAACGGCCCGGGCGGTGACGACAGCGTCATCGCGCCGTCCGGTCCGTTCGACGGGCGAAGGTACACCTGAACATTTCCCTGCTCGAGAGGGAAGCTCACATGGACGCTGGGCTGATCGTGCCGGGGAAGCCGGCCGACCCGGTAGTAACCGCTGAACATGTAGTCGCCGGTCTTGCGCAGAGTACGGAGCCACGCCGACCCGGCGTGCGTGCCGTCCGGTCCGACGATCCGCACGATCTCGCTGTCGACGCCGTGTGCGACGGCCAGGGCATCCACGGGTAGCGCGAGCTGCTGCAGGCGTTTGCCGTACAGCGACTCGATCACGGCCCCCGGTCCGGCGAATCCGCGAGACCACTTCGTCCACGCGTCCATTCGCCACGCCGAGGTGTGTTCGTAGAAGTCTCGGAGCGCCGGATGCACCGCTGCCGGATCGAAGCCGGGACCGGCCAGAGCGTCCAGACTGGGCAGTAGCCCGGACCGCGGGTCGGGGTCGCGGTCGATCCGACCGCCGATGCGTTCGGCCTCGGCGGGGAGCCAACGGTCGGCGACGGTGCCGCGCCCGGAGACCGGCGCGGCCAGCCACGCGTGCTCGCCTTCGGGATCGATGCGGCGGCCAACTGTCCTCCACCACAGTCGCGTCCCGCGGTCGAGCACCGGCCAGGTGTTGGTTCTCCCCATGTCGAGACGCTCTCACACCGCGGGGTCATACGTCATGTGGCGCTCCGACTGCTCGTTCGGCGCGCCGAACCTTCTGGTGCTCGGGGCCGGTTGCGTCGAGGTGCGCCGCGAGTACACCGGTCGTCGCGTCCGTTCCTGGATCCGGATCACCGCTCACGGTGTCGGCAAACTGCGTGAGGAGGTCGAGGTGTTGCGGCTGCTGCTCGACGTCCTCGACAGCCGCTGACCGCGAGGCGAGGCAGCACACCCGGCCGGGATACGACTGCGCCCCGGTGCCATCGATTGTGCCGATGACGACCGGGGCGCGGAAGGGGTGAATCAGCCGAGGTCCGGGTGGCCGACCCAGTCGACGATCGTCCAGCCCTTCTGCGGGCTGCCTTCGAGGGTGACGTGGCCGCCGTTACGCATCGGATCGGTGCCGAGCTTGCTCATGTCGGCGTTGTCGGCGTTCATCATGGACCAGAACATGATCGTGCCGCCATGCGAGAAGATCACCGGATTGGTGCAGCCGCGGCGCTGCACATCGAGCAGTGCCTCATCGAATCGGTCGTCGAACTCGTTGCCGTCGATGGAGCCTGGAATCCGTGCGTTCAGGTCGCCGGAGAGCCACTTGATCGGCGCCTGCAGGTAACCGGACAGCGCCTCGGCCTCCGGGGTGCCCTCGTAGTCGCCGGCCTCGATCTCCCGGAAACCGGGCTGAATGTCGAGGCTCAGGTCGTGCTCGGCGACGGTCGGTGCCGCAGTCTGCGCGGTACGCACCATGTTGGACGCGAAGCCGCAGTCGAAATTCTGGTCGGCCAGCTGGACGGCCAGATTGTCGGCCTGCGTCCGGCCACGTGGCGTCAGATCGGGTCCGGGCACCTTGGTGTCGACCAGTCCGGAGAGGTTGCCGGCGGACTCGGCGTGGCGCACCAGGGTGATGACCATATCGCCGTCGCTGCTGCCGAAACTGCTGCCGAAGCTGCCTCCGAAACTTCCGAAGGAGATGTCGGCGGACGCGACGCCGGTGGCAGCGGTTGTGGCCGCGACCGCGGTCGCCATCACCGCAACGGACAGCCGGAGAGGTCGGATTCGCATGGTGAGAAAGCCTTTCATCGGGGGGACCCCGCTTCAGGTGTGCCAAAGAACCGAATTGCGGGGTGTCGAAGATCACAGAAGCAGCTCGTGGTCGGGACCGACTACGGGGTCTCCCATCCAATGGGAGCCCGCGCACGCCGGACCGCGCGTGAATCTGCGGGCGCATCAGGTGAACCAGCAGACGGTGCGGCCGATGCGATTGGCGGCTGCGGACGCCCCGGACGGTCCGGTCGATCACCACCATGTCGTACCGACTGATGGTCGGTGACGCTCCGGCTCAGCGCGATCCGGCCCTGACGCGAGGCCGCGCGGCCCGAGTCTTCGCCGGCACCGGTTCGACGGGACGTCGGAGCCGGTCGTCGAGCAGGTGCGCCAGCCCGACGACAAGCCCGACGGCGGCGCCCCACAGCGCCGAGACGACCAGGCCGAGAATGACTGCGAGGACGTACGTTCCGAGGCCCTGATGGGTCTCGAAGCTGAGATACACGATGCGCACGAGGTTGCCGACCGCGACACCGAGCATGGTGGCGAGCAGGCCGGCGAGGAACGGGCGGCGCCGGCTCGCGGACAACCGGAACCAGGCCGTCGCGATCATCACGAGGGCGGCGGCGACGTCAACGAACCAGAACGTCCACGTGGTGTCGCCCAATGGGAACAGGCGCAGCGGAGGGATCCCGAACGGCCACCCGATCGCGCTGGGGATCAGCAACTCCGGGGTGAACGTGAGGACCCGGCCGGTGATCGACCACGTGCCGAACAGGATCGACGCGAGGACGAGCGTCGCGGTCGCGGGCCACGGACCCGCCGCGATCCGCTGGATCAGCGGCCTTGCCGAAAACGCCCCGGACTGGACAGACATGGCGCAACATTAGCCCAGTAAGTAGGACGATCGTCCAGGTTTTGCGTGCGAAAGTGAGTGGTGGAGCGGTGGGACGTGTGAGGGTGCTGTCCTTGGCGGCCGTCGGGGCACTGGTCCTCGCCGGGGGCATCGGTGCCGCGCTCCGGGCGGACCCGGCACAGTCGACCGCGTACCTCACCGACGACGCCGGCCGTGCGCTGATCCTCAACGGCTTCAACACCGCATCGAGCGCCAAGAGCACGCCGGACGGCATGCCGACGTTCACCGAGGCGGACCTCGACCGCGAGCACACCGACATGGGCACCAACTTCGTGCGGTTCCTCATCTCGTGGCGGTCGGTGGAACCCGAACCCGGTGTGTACAGCCAGGAGTATCTGGACCGCGTCGCCGAACGCGTCGACTGGTACGCCGAACGCGGCTACAGCGTCATGCTCGACATGCACCAGGACCTGTACTCGAGCGCCATCACCCCGAGCGGACAGAACGGCAACGGAGCGCCGGCGTGGGCGACGTACCTGGACGGGCTGCCCGTGGGCGACAACGACATGTGGGAGATGTACTACCTCGAGCCCGGCGTGATCCGGGCGTTCGACAACTTCTGGAACACCACCGGCAAGCATCCGGAACTCACCGACCACTACGCGAACGCGTGGCGCGCGGTCGCCGAACGTTTCGCCGGCAACCCCGCGGTGGTCGCGTACGACCTGATGAACGAGCCGTACGGCGGCACCCTGCAGGGGCCGGCGTTCGAGGCCGGGCCGCTGACGGCGCTGTACCAGAAGACGTCCGACGCGATCCGCGAAGTCGACCAGGACACCTGGGTGTGCGTCGCCCCGCAGGCGATGGGCACTAACTGGGGCACGCCCAGCGGACTGCGCCCCATCGACGACGCCCGTGACGGCGAGCAGCGCGTCGCGTACTGCCCGCACATCTACCCGCTGCCGATGGATCTCGGCGGCGGATATACCGGCAGTTCCCGGACCCAGGTGGACGCGACGATCGACGCATGGCGCGGCAACGTCCTGCGCACCGCCGCCGACCTCGGGAACGCGCCGATCATCCTGGGAGAGTTCGGACTCGACACCACGCTTCCGGGTGCCCTGGACTACGTGAACCGGATCTACGACACCGCCCGCGACATGGGCGCCGGTGTCTCCTACTGGTCGCGGGACCCCGGGCCCTGGGGTCCGTACGAGGAGGACGGCGCCGAGCGTAACCTCGTTGGGGCGCTGGACGAGCCGTACCCGCGGGCGATCGCCGGGCAACCCGTCCGATGGGCGGCCGACGCGGACCGCCTCGAATTCTCCTATGTGCCGAACCTGTCGATCACTGCACCCACCGAGGTGTACCTGCCGGTGCGCACCTTCCCGGACGGTCCCGACGTCGACGGTGCGCACGTTGCAAACTGGAATCCCGAGACCCGAATCCTGACCTTGCGCGCGCCGGCCACCCGGCAGGAGGTCACGGTCACCGTCACACCGCGCGGCTGACCGTCACGCATCGGGACGCGGCGCGAACTCCGTGCGCAGCATGTCGCCGCAGTCGTCGAGTTCGGGTGACGGGATCGTCGCCCCGAGCGAATCCCATGTCCCGAACTTCAGCGGTGTGCCCGGAACGTCGAACCCGCCCACGTTCTTGATCATTCCGCGGACCGCGATCTGGTCGAGTTTGCGGGTGTCGTCGACGTTGAGGACGATTCCGACCGGCACACCGGCCTCGATGAGGCGGCCCCGCCACGCCTCGCCGGTGTCGGTGCGCAGCACATCCTCCATCGCGGTCTTGAGGTCGGTGTGGTTGGCGCAGCGGTCGACGTTGGTGGCGAACCGGGTGTCCTCGGGTAGGTGGGTGAGGCCCATTGCGCCGCACATGAGTTCGAAGAGGTGGTCGTTGCCGACCGCGATCGCGATCGGGCGGTCGCTGCACTCGAACGTGTCGAACGGATACATGAACGGGTGCCGGTTCCCCAGACGAGTGGGGCGTACCCGGGGGCCGAGGGCATCCATGAGCCCGTGCTCCATCAACGAGAACGTGCTGTCGAGCATCGCGATGTCCACTGTGGTGCCGCGCCCCGTCCGATCCCGGGCGACGAGGGCGGTGAGGATTCCGCAGTACCCCATGATGCCGGCGGTGATGTCCGAGATCGAGGTGCCCACCCGGGTGGCCGGGCCGTCCGGCCATCCGGTGGCGTCCATGATCCCCGACAGCGCCTGGATAACGGTGTCGTAGGCCGATTCCTGATGCATCGGCCCGTACTGGCCGAACCCGGAGATCGAACAGACGATCAGTCGCGGATGCTCGGCTACCAGGTCGTCCGGCGCGAGACCGAGATGCGCCATCACGCCCGGGCGGAAGTTCTCCACCACCACGTCGGCGTGCTTGATCATCGAGCGCACCAACGCCATGTCGTCGGCGTCCTTCAGGTTCAGCGCGATGCTCTCCTTGCCGACGTTCGCCAGCCGGTAGTACTCCGAGCTGCCGTCGTCGGCGAACGGGCCCATCTGCCTGGTGTCGTCGCCGATCCCGGGGCGCTCGATCTTGATGACCCGGGCACCCGCGTCGGCGAGCATCCGCGTGCAGGTCGGTCCGGCGAGCACATGGGTGAAGTCGACGACCGTGATGCCCTCGAGCGCCTGCGGTTTGGTGGGGTCGAGATGTCCGCCGGGATCGTGTTCGGTCATGGCTCCTCCTCGTGCGCCGGACGGTTCAGCTTCTGCAGGTGGCCGCTCTCGGTGCCGTCGGCCGGGTCGATCACGCAGTCGAGGAGTGCGGGCTCACCCGACGCCAGTGCCGACCGCACCGCCGCGGCCACCTCGTCGGGCGTCTCCGCGTGGTACCCGACGCCGCCGAACGCCTCGATCAGCGTGTCGTACCGGCTCGAGTGCAGCAGCACCGTCGGCGCCGGATCGGCCGAGTGCGTGTTGATCTCGTCGCCCCGGTACACGCCGCCGTTGTTGAACACCAGCACGACGACGGGCAGTCGGTACCGGCAGATCGTCTCGATCTCCATGCCGCTGAACCCGAACGCGCTGTCGCCCTCGATCGCGACCACCGGCGACCCGGTCTCGACGGCCGCCGCGATCGCGTATCCGAGACCCACGCCCATCACGCCCCACGTCCCGGTGTCCAGGCGGTGGCGTGGCCGGTGGATCGGAATGATGTTGCGTGCGTTGTCGAGGGTGTTCGCGCCCTCGCTGACGACGATCACGTCGGGATGGGCGGCGAGGACGTCCCGTACCGCGCGCAGCGCGACGGCGAAGTTCATCGGATGCACGTCGGCGCGCAGCCGCGCCTCCATTTTCGCGGTGTTCGCCTGCTTCTTCGCCGCGATCTCGGCGAGCCACTCCGGCGACGGCGTGACCGCGCCGGGCCGCAACGCCGCCAGCAGCGCCGTCATCGAGGACGCGATGTCGCCGGCAACCGGGGCGGCGATCGGCCGGTTGCTGTCGAACTCGGTGGGGCAGACGTCGAGCTGGACGAACCGGGCGTCGGGGGACCACCGGGGCGAGCGGCCGTGCTCGAGCATCCAGTTGAGCCGCGCGCCGACGAGCACCACCACGTCGGCGCTGCCGAGCACCAGCGAGCGGGCCGCGGCCGCGGCCTGCGGATGGTCGTCGGGCAGCAGCCCCTTGGCCATCGACATCGGCAGGAACGGGGCGCCGGTTGCCTCGACGAACGCGCGAATCTCCTTGTCGGCGCGGGCATACGCGGCACCCTTGCCGAGCAGGATCAGGGGACGCTCGGCGCGTTCGAGGAGCGCAACTGCCCGCTCGACCGACTCAGGAGCGGGCAATTGGCGCGGCGCGGGATCGACCAACGGTGGACGTGGCGTGCGGGGCGCGGTCGCGGCCAGCATCCGGGCCGGCAGGTCGAGGTACACCCCGCCCGGGCGTCCGGACACCGCGGCGCGAAAGGCCCGGCCGACGCCGATCCCGATGAGTTCAGGGGAGTCGACACGGTACGCGGCCTTCGCGAACGGCCGGGCGGTGGCGAGTTGGTCGAGCTCCTCGTAGTCGCCCTGCTGTAGATCGACGATCGATCGCTCGCTGGACCCGCTGATCTGGATCATCGGGAAACAGTCGGTGGTGGCGTTCGCGAGCGCAACGAGCCCGTTGAGGAATCCGGGCGCGGACACCGTGAGACAGACGCCGGGCCGGCCGGTGAGGAATCCCGCCGCGGCGGCCGCGTGCCCGGCGGCCTGCTCGTTGCGGAACCCGAGGTAGCGGAGGCCGCGCGCCTGCGCGGTCCGGGCGAGATCGGTGACCGGTATCCCCACGACGCCGTAGATCGTTGTGACTCCGACATTTTCGAGCGCGTCGACGACGAGTTCGTTCCCGTAGACAGTCTCGACGTCGGTCATGGGTGCATCCCCGAACGGCTGGACTCGGCCCCGTGCGGGGGCCCGGTCTTCTCCGAGTATCCACCTTCGAACGGCCTGGGTCAGCAGCTGCCGACATGCCGGACCGAATGATCCGGCATGTCCGCAGTGTCAGTTCACGCTCAGCCCTTCGCGGCGCTGACGCCTGCGCGACGACCGAAGAAGCTGCCGTCGCCGAGCGAGGTGCCCGACGCGTAGCCCCATGCGCAGACGCCGGCGGTGCAGCGACCGGCCGCGAAGAGGCCGGGAATCGGATCGCCCGACACGTGCAGCACCTCGGAGGCAGTGTTGGTGCGCAGACCACCCAGCGTGAATCCGGCGGTGAAGTTGCGCAGGTCCAGTGCTGCGATCGGCGAGCCGATCGGCTTGACCCACTCGGGCTTCTTCCCGAGCACCGGATCCTGCCCGTTCGCGGCATGCTTGTTGTAGACCTCGACCGTCGCCTGCAGTGTGCCCTCCGGCAGCCCCATCTCGGCCTCGAGTTCCTCGACGGTCTCGGCCACCCACTTGGGCTGGAAGCGGAAGAACGGCGTCGAACTCGGCGTAGTCTTCGCCTCCTCGTACGCGTCCTCGTCGATGATCAGGTACGCCTGATTGTCGTTCTGCAGCAGCGTGAGCTGACCGATCCGTCCCGGATAGGTGTCCTCGTTGACATAGCGCTGACCGCGCCCGTTGACCAGGATGCCGCGGACCATCATCTGCGGATCACCGAAGAAGGCGACCTCGGTAGCGTCCATGTGCGCCAGGTCGGCGCCGAGGGCCTGCGCCATCCGGATCGACCGGCCGTCGTGCTCCTCGATCGCGGCGCCGGGACGTCCGATGAGGCGGGGCGCAAACGCCTCGACCATGTCCTTGTTGTAAGCGAAGCTACCGGTGGCCAGCACGACGCCCTTGCGGGCGCGCACCACCACGTCCTTGCCGTACTGCTTGGCCTGCACGCCGACGACCCGGCCGGTGGCATCGGTGACCAGGGTCTGGACGCGCATGTCGTACTGGGCTTGCACCCCGAGTTTCTCGGCCGTCTCGACCAGCGGCTTCATGAGCATGTAGCCGCCGCCCTTCTCGCCCACCTTCTTGTCCGCCATCTGCGGGATGTGGCCGCGCGGGGCGGGTGTGGCAATCGTGTTGAACGGCGCCGAGTTCTCGCCGCCCGAGTACATCAGGCCGTCGTCGAACGGCGTCTCCCAGCCGGGCTGACCGTAGAAGCTCTCCTTGAACGGGACGCCGCAGTCGACCAGCCAGTTGTAGTGGTCGACGCTGCCCTCGCAGTATTCGGTGATCTTCGCTTCGTCGGCGCCGGGCCCGAGTGCCGCCATCATGAACGTCTTCATGTTCTCGGGGGTGTCCTCGAACCCGAGTGCCTTCTGCAGCGGGGTGCCGCCACCCATGTAGATGAATCCGCCCGCCAACGAGGCCGCACCGCCCCACCCGCCGGCCCGCTCGAGTACGAGGACCTCGGCGCCGGCGCGGGCAGCCTCGACCGCGGCGCTGACGCCGGCGATACCGTAGCCCGCGATCACGACATCGGCCTCGTAGTCCCAGACGTCGATGCTCTCGGCGGACAAGGGACGGACCGGGGTGGCCCCGGACACCGGCTGTGACATGTGGGTGGATCCTTTCGACTGGGTAGAACGTGTTCTATAAATCAGTATCCGCGTATCGGGCGGCCGGCGTGCCCGAATCGGGCGGACTACTCGGAGCGCTGCTTCTCCGCGGCGCGCGCGGCCTTACGACGATCGGCCTTGACCGCGATCAGCGCGTTGTTCAGTCCGGTGCCCAACGGCCAGCCGACGTAGTGGCAGAGGAAGATCGCGGCCTCCTCGATCTGCTGTTCGGTCAACTCCTCGTTGCCCAGCGCGGCGTTGATCTGGATCTTCGCGACATCGGTCTGCCCTTGCGCCGCGATCGCTCCGAGCAGCAGCAGGCGCCGATCGCGCAGGCTCAGGCCCGGACGCGTCCAGATGTCGGCGAACAGGTGGTCGGCGGTGACGGCGAAGAAGTCGCCCGGCACGTCCGACGGCATCTCCCAGCCGTACACCTGGTTCATCATCGCGACCCCACGCTTGCGTCGTTCCGACGTGGTGGCGTCGCCGTTGTGGTCGGTCATGCGTTCTCCTTGTGGTGGGCGCGGTCGGCGACCGTTCCGGTGCCGACACCGAGTCCGGGGCCGAGGCCGGCGAGGGCCCGGGCGCCGAGGGGCAGGTCGACGTCGAACCGGTCGCCCAGATCGAGCGCCAGCGCGAGATCCTTCTCCCCGAGGTTGCGGACGTGGGACAGGATCGAGAACCACGGGTCGTCGTCCGCGACCGGAGCGGTCGTGTCGCGGAGCATGATCGCCCCCGCGCCCCCGGTGATCGCGTCGGTGTGGCGGACCACCTTGCCGAGCTTGCGGATGTCGATGCCGGCTGCCTCGGCCAGGCGCGCCGCCTCGCACGCCGCGGTGAACGACACGAAGTGGAGTAGGTTGCGCGCCAGCTTCATCCGGGTTCCGGCGCCCACCGGCCCGGCATGGACCACCAGCTCGGCGAAGTAGCCGAACGGTTCGCGGACCGCCTCGAATGCCTCGTCGCTGCCTCCGACCATGACGGCGAGCCGGCCCTGCTGTGCTCCCGGCGCTCCGCCGCTGACCGGTGCGTCGATCAGGTCGACCCCCTTGGCCCTGCAGGTTGCGGCCAGTTCGGTCGCCGTCGTGTCGCTGATCGTGGAGTGCACCGCGATCACCGTGCCGGGCCGGGCCGTGGACAGGATGCCGTCCGGTCCGGCGACGACGTCGCGGACCTGGCCGTCGTCGAGGACGGTCACCGAGATGACCGACGCGCGATCGGCGACCTGCGCCGGCGTCGACACCGCGGTCGCGCCCGCTGTCGTGAACGGTTCGACGGCCTCGGCGCGGGCGTCGCACACGACCAGCGTGCCCGGACGTTCGAGCAGTCGGGTGGCCATCGGGGCGCCCATGTTCCCCAGACCGATGTAGCCGACCGCGCGGGTGGGTTCGCTCACGACCGGATCACCTGCCCGCCGTCCACGTTGAAGATCTGGCCGGTGATCCAGCTCGCCTCGTCGGACAGCAGGAACAGGCACATGCCGACCAGGTCCTCGGGAGTGCCCATGCGCTGCAGGGGAATCCGCTTCACCATATCGGCGACGATGTTGCCGGGCGTGACCGTCCGGGTGGCCTCGGTGTCGATCGGGCCCGGGGCGATCGCGTTGATCCGGATGTTCGACCAGCCGAGTTCGAACGCGAGCTGCTGGGTGAGGCCGTTGATCCCGACCTTCGCCAGACCGTAGAAGTTTGAGTACACCCACGCGGCGGTGGACGACTGGTTGACGATCGACCCGCCGCTCTCGCGCATGTGCGGCACGACGGCCCGACACACGTTGAGCGCACCGTCCATGTTGACGCTCATGAATTTCTTGTAGTAGTCCCACGGCACCGTGAGCAGCGAGTCGAGTTTCATGCCGCCGTAGATCGCCGCGTTGTTCACGAGGTGGTCGATGCGGCCGAACCTCTCGATCGTGAACGACGCCAGATCCAGGGCCGAGTCCGGTTCGGCCACATCGACTTCCTTGAAGACGGCGGAGCCGCCGTCGGAGGTGATCTGTTTGGCGACCGTCTCGCCCAGCTCACGGTTGAGATCGGCGACGACCACGTCGGCGCCTTCGGCGGCAAGTGCCCGGGCATACCCCTCGCCGATGCCCTGGGCGGCGCCGGTGACGATGGCGGTGCGTCCGTCGAAACGTCCCATCTGCATGTCTCCTGTCGTCGAATTCGGCTAAGCGGTCGCGGGTTCCGCGACGAGCTTGGTCTCCAGGTACTCCTCGAAGCCGGCCACGCCCATCTCCCGGCCGATTCCGGACTGCTTGTAGCCGCCGAACGGTGCATCCGCCGCGTACCAGACGCCTCCGTTGACGGCGAGGGTTCCGGTGCGGACGCCCTCCACGACATGCCGGACGCGATCGGGATCGGTGCCCCACACGGATCCGGAGAGGCCGTAGGGCGAGTCGTTCGCGATGCGAATCGCGTCGTCGTCGCCGTCGTGGGGGAGGATTACCAGTACCGGCCCGAAGATCTCCTCCTGGGCGACGCGGGACGAGTTGTCGAGACCCGAGATCAGGGTGGGTTCGACGAAGAAGCCACGCTCGTGCTCGGCGGGCCGTCCGCCGCCCACGACGATCGTCCCGCCCTCCTCCACCGCGAGCTTCAGGTAGCTCTCGACGCGTGCACGCTGACGGGCGGAGATCAATGGGCCGCAGACGGTTCCGCGTTCGTCGGGGTCGCCGGGCCGGATCCCCGCCATCGTGCGGGCGGTGGCCGCGACGGCGTCGTCGTAGCGTTCGCGCGGCACCAGCAGGCGGGTCGTGATCGCGCACCCCTGACCGGCATGGGTGCACACCGTGAACGCGGCGATCGCGCAGGCGGCGGCGAGGTCGGCGTCGTCCAGGACGACGAACGCGGACTTCCCGCCCAGCTCGAGGAACACCTTCTTCAGTGATTGTGCGGCCGCGGTCATGACGGCTTTGCCGGTCGCGGTGGAGCCGGTGAAGGAGATCAGGTCGACGCGTGGATCCTCGGCGAGCTGCGCGCCGAGCCGATGGTCGGTCGAGGTGACGATGTTGACGACGCCCGCCGGGATGTCGGTCTCCTCCGCGATGACCTTGCCGACCAATGCCGCGCACCAGGGTGTATCGGGAGCCGGCTTGAGGACGACGGTGTTGCCGGCCGCGAGCGCGGGCCCGAGCTTCGCGAAGTTGATCTGGTGCGGAAAGTTCCAGGGCGTGACCGCTCCGACGACGCCGACGGCCTCTTTGAGGACCCGGCGCCGCGTTCTGATACCCATTGGCGCCGCGACGCCCAGATCGGACTCCCACGCGTACGACTCGGCGAGGTCGGCGAAGTAGCCGAGATCCGCGATCGGGCCCTCGAGCTGCGGCCCGGCGGTGAGCATGCGGGGTGCGCCCACCTCGGCGATCGTGATCTCGCGCAGCTCCTCGATGTGCGACTGCAGGGTATCGCGCAACTGACGCAGACACCGCGCGCGGAAGCTGTGATCGCGCGACCAGGACGTCTCGTCGAAGGCCCGGCGGGCCGCCGCGATCGCCGCGTCCATGTCGGCGGCCGTGCCCTCTGCCGCGTGGCCCACCACCTCCTCGGTGGCGGGCGCGAGCACCTCGAACACGCCGCCCGAACCGGGAACCAGTTTGCCGTCGATCAGGAGCGCGGAGCTGTCGGTCGGTCGAAGCGTCATTGCGCAGAACCTTTCTGGCTGGACAGGTGTCTGGACTATAGTACGAACAAATGTCGCCAGCAATGCCGTTCCGATGGAATGTCATTCGGAATCCATTGCAGTAGTGCAAGGGAGCAGTCATGGGGAGAGTTGCCGGGAAAGTTGTCCTGGTCACCGGTGCCGCCCGCGGTCAGGGGCGCAGTCATGCGGTTCGGCTGGCGGAGGAGGGCGCCGACGTGATCGCTTTCGACGTCTGTGCCGACATCGGAACCAACGAGTACCCGCTGGCGACCGAGGCGGATCTGGACGAGACCGCGCGGCTCGTCGAGAAGGCCGGCGGCAGGATTGTCGCGGCCGAGGTGGACGTCCGGGATCGGGCAGCGCTCGAGGTGTGCCTGGCCGACGCCGTCGCGCAATTGGGCCGCCTCGATGTCGTGGTGGCCAACGCGGGTATCTGTCCGCTCGGCAAGCATTTGCCGGCGCAGGCGTTCGTCGACGCGTTCGACGTCGACTTCGTGGGCGTCGTCAACACCGTGCACGCGGCGCTGCCGTACCTGGGGGAGGGCGCCTCGGTGATCGCGATCGGGTCGGTCGCGGGACTGGTGCCGCAGACCGGCTTCAACGGTCAGCAGGCGCTCCAGGGGCCCGGCGGCGACGGATACGGGTTGGCCAAGAAGATGATCCAGACCTACACGAACTCGCTGGCGCTGACGCTCGGCCCCGATTCGATCCGGGTCAATGCGATCCACCCGACCAACTGCAACACCGACATGCTGCAGAGCACGCCCATGTACAAGACCTTCCGGCCCGACCTCGAGAACCCCACTGCGGAGGATGCTGCGGTGACCTTCCCGTTCATGCAGGCCATGCCGATCCCGTGGGTCGAGCCGGAGGACATCTCGCACGCCGTGGTGTACCTGGCCTCCGACGAATCACGTTACGTCACCGGGCAGCAACTGAGGATCGACGCCGGAGCCGGCATGAAGATCGGCCTCTGATCTCTGCCGACAGACAGGAAACTGTAGTAGTGTCCGGACATGTGTCTAGTATGAGTTTCGAGTCCACGCGCCGGCGCCTTACGCCGAAGCAGGCCGATACCGTCGACCGACTGTGCGAGTCCGCAGTGCAGGTCCTGCGGCAGGAGGATTTCGCCGGTCTCACCGTTCGCGCGGTCGCCTCGCGGGCCGGCGTCGGGCCCGCCACCGCTTACACGTACTTCTCGTCCAAGGAACACCTGGTGGCCGAGGTCTTCTGGCGCCGGCTCTCGCAGTCACCGCGGCCGGAGTCCGACGGGCTCGACCGGACCGGTCGCGTCGTAGCGGTGCTGCGCGGCATCGCCCTCCTGCTCGCCGACGAGCCCGGCTTGTCGAGCGCCGTCACCAACGCACTCCTCGGGAGCGACCCCGACGTCGAGCACTTGCGGGTGCGAATCGGCATCGACATCCGCGGCCGCCTCGAAGAGGCGCTGGGGAAGCCCGCCGATCCCGAACTTCTCGAGACCCTCGACCTCCTGTACGCCGGAGCGCTGCTCCGGGCCGGCATCGGGTACGGCTCCTACCAAGACCTCGCCGGTCAGTTGGAGCGTTCCGCCACAATGATTCTGGAGTGATCACATGACCGAAGCGCTGGTCGACCCGGTGGTCTTCAATCCCTACGACTACGACTTCCACGACGACCCGTACCCGATCTACGCCCGGCTGCGCGACGAGTCCCCGCTCTACCACAATCCGGAGATCGGATTCTGGGCGCTGTCGCGTCACTCCGACGTGCTGCGTGCCTTCCGGGACAGCACCCGGCTGTCGAGTGCAAACGGGGTCTCCCTCGACCCTGCCGCGTACGGGCCGCACGCGCACCTGGTGATGTCCTTCCTCGCGATGGACGACCCGCGGCACGCACGCCTGCGCCAGTTGGTTTCCCGCGGATTCACTCCGCGCCGTGTGGCCGAGCTCGACGGGCGGATCCTCGAACTCACCCGTCAGTACCTCGAGCCGGCTCTGGAAGCCGGTGAATTCGACTGGATCGCCGAGGTTGCGGGCAAGCTCCCGATGGACGTCATCTCCGAACTGATGGGCGTGCCGGAGGCCGACCGCGCGGAACTCCGGCGCCTCGCGGACCTGGTGGTTCACCGGGAGGATGGCGTCCTCGACGTGCCGCCGGCGTCGGTCGAGGCGTCGCTGAGCCTTATGACCTACTACAAGGAGATGATCGAGCAGCGTCGACGTTCGCGTACCGAGGACCTGACGTCGGCGTTGCTCGACGCCGAGATCGACGGCGACAAGCTGTCGGACCAGGAGGTTCTCGGGTTCCTGTTCCTGATGGTGGTCGCCGGCAACGAGACTACGACCAAGCTGCTCGGCAACGCGGCGTACTGGGGCGCCCACAATCCCGATCAGGTCGCGCAGGTGCTGAACGACCCGGCGCGGGTGACGGATTGGGTCGAGGAGACGCTGCGATTCGACACTTCGAGCCAGATCGTCGCCCGCACCACCGCCGTGGATCTCGAGTACTACGGGCAGACGGTTCCGGCAGGAGAGAAGATGCTGCTGCTGATCGGGTCCGCGAACCGCGACGAGGACGTGTTCGAGGACGGCGACCGCTACCGGATCGGCCGGGACTCGACCAACAAACTCGTCAGCTTCGGTGGCGGTGTGCACTTCTGCCTCGGCGCACACCTCGCCCGGCTCGAGGCGAACATCGCCCTCGCCGAATTCGCCAAGAGCGTGAGGCATTTCGAGGTCGACGAGTCCGGAATCGAACGTGTCCATTCCACGAACGTGCGGGGCTTCGCGGCCCTGCCGATGAAGGTGCAGGTGCGCTGATGCCCCGTTTCGAACCCAACCCCACCCGCAGGCCGACGTTGGTCAGCGGCGCGTCGTCCGGAATCGGCGAGGCGGTCGCATACGCGCTCGCCGACCTGGGGCACCCGGTCGCGCTCGGTGCCCGCCGGGTCGCGGAGACGGAGGCGATCGCGGACAAGATCCGCAGCAACGGGGGAGAGGCGTTCGCCCACTTCCTCGACGTCACCGACGACGCCTCGGTGGACGCGTTCGTCACGGCCGCCGAGGAGGCCCTGGGCCCCGCCGAGATCGTCGTCTCCGGTGCGGGCGACCTCGAGTTCGGTGCCGCCGACCAGATGGACCCGGCCAGCTTCGCCAAGCAGATCGACGTGCACCTCGTCGGCGCGCAGCGGCTCGCACACCGCGTCCTACCCGGGATGCGTGAACGCCGCCGCGGCGACTTCGTGCTCATCGGCTCGGATTGCGCCGACCGCCAACGCCCGATGATGGGTGCGTACGACGCCGCCAAGGCCGGCCTCGAGGCGATGGGGCGCCAAATGCGAATGGAACTCGAGGGAACCGGAATTCGAGCCTCGATCGTGCGGCCCGGTCCCACCTTCACGGGCATGGGCATGAACTCCACTCCCGAGATCCTCGCGCCCGTCGCCGAGCTGTGGGGCAAGTGGGGTTTCGCCCGCCACGGATACATGCTGCGCGCATCGGACATGGCGAACGCCGTCGTCGCGGTGGTGGGCGCCCCGCGCGGTGTCCACCTCGTCCTCATCGAAGTCCAGCCCGAGGCGCCGCTCGCGCCCCTTCCGAGTTCCGAGGAGTCGAAATGACCCTGCCCGATCCGCCCCGCGTGTCCGGAGGACTCCACGAACACGGACACCTCGAGGAACTGCGCACCGACCCGATCGCCCTGATGCGCCGCGTGCGCGAGGAGTGCGGCGACGTCGGGGTGTTCCGGTTGGTCGATCGCGACGTGGTGCTCTTGACCGGGGCCGAGGCCAACGAGTTCTTCTTCCGCTCCTCCGACGAGGATCTGGACCAGCAGGCCGCCTACCCGTTCATGAAGCCGATCTTCGGCGAGGGCGTGGTGTTCGACGCGAGCCCCGAGCGCCGGTCGGAAATGCTGCACAACTCCGCACTGCGCGGCGAACAGATGCGGGGCCATGCGACGACGATCGGCGGCGAGGTCGAGGACATGGTGTCCCGGTGGGGAGACGAGGGCGAGATCGATCTGCTCGAGTTCTTCGCCGAACTGACGATCTACACGTCCTCGGCGTGCCTGATCGGCAAGAAGTTCCGAGACGAACTCGACGACCGGTTCGCCAAGCTCTACCACGAACTCGAACAGGGCACCGACGCGATCGCCTTCGTCGACCCGTACGCGCCGATCGAGAGTTTTCGTCGCCGCGACGCCGCTCGCGTCGCCCTCGTCGAGCTCGTCCAGGGCATCATGACCGGGCGCGTCGCCAATCCTCCCCGGGGCAAGGAGGATCGCGACATGCTCGACGTCCTGGTCTCGATCAGGGACGACGAGGGCAACCTGCGCTTCAGCGCGGACGAGATCACCGGAATCTTCATCTCGATGATGTTCGCCGGCCACCACACCACGTCCGGCACCGCGGCGTGGTCGCTCATCGAGCTACTGCGGCATCCGGACACGATGCAGCAGGTCACCGCCGAACTGGACGAGCTGTATGCCGACGGTGCCGACATCAGTTTCCATGCGCTGCGGCAGATCCCGGTCCTCGAGGCGGTGATCAAGGAAACCCTGCGGCTGCATCCGCCGCTGATCATCCTGCTCCGGGTCGCCCGCGGCGACTTCGAGGTGGGCGGGTTCTCGGTCCACGAGGGCAACCTGGTGGCGGCCACGCCGGCGATCTCGAACCGGATCCCGGAGGACTTCCCCGAACCCGACTCCTTCCACCCGGGTCGGTACATCGACCCCAACCAGGAGGACACCGCGAACCGTTGGACGTGGATCCCCTTCGGTGCGGGTCGTCACCGTTGTGTCGGGGCGGCGTTCGCGCAGATGCAGCTGAAGGCGATCTTCTCGATCCTGCTGCGCGACTTCGAGTTCGAGATGGCGCAGTCGGCCGACTCGTACCGCAACGACCACAGCAAGATGGTGGTGCAGTTGCAGCAGCCGTGCCGCGTCCGCTATCGCCGGCGCACCGTCCGGGCGGCGTCCGTCGGAGCGGCGGCAGTGGCTCCGACTGGGTGCCCGGTCGCCCACACGAGTGAGGCCTGACGATGCGCGTCGAAGCTGATCTCGATCTCTGCCAGGGGCACGCCGCATGCGAGATGGAGGCACCCGACGTGTTCACCGTGCCCAAGCGCGGCAAGGTCACCGTCCTCGATGCGAATCCGCCGGAGTCGTTGCGGGCCGACGTCGAGAGCGCGGTCCGGTACTGCCCGACGCAAGCCCTGCGGATCGTCGAGGACTGACGGCGTTTCGCGCACGCACCACACCAGAACCATCGAAGGAGACGACGACATGACCGGATTCGACCGTGGCGAACTGGACGAGATGGTCCAGCGCTGGGTGGACGCCAACAAGAAGGCCGAGGCGGCCGGCGACTGGAAGCCGCTGGCGGACTTCTATACCGAGGACGCCACCTACGGCTGGAACTACGGCCCCAAGCAGGACTTCATGGCAGTGGGGCGTGACGAGATCCGCGACGTCGCGCTCGGACTGGAGATGCAGGGGCTCGAGGGTTGGGAGTATCCCTACCAGGAGTTCGTGATCGACGAGCGCAGTGGCAACGTGATCGGGCTGTGGAAGCAGATCTCCGACGCGGCGCGTCCGGACGGCACCAACTATGCGGTGTACGGCATCGGTGGCAGCTGGTTCCGGTACGGCGGGAACTTCCAGTGGTCCTGGCAGCGTGACTTCTTCGACTTCGGCAATGTCTCGGCACTGTTCATGGAGATGATTCAGAACAATGCGCTGTCGACGGGTATGCAGTCCCGCATCCAGCGCTCGATCTCCGGAGAGAAGCTGCCGGGCTGGTACCCGGTCGGCCAGGCCCCGGTCCCGCTGTGGTGAGCACCGAGGAGCGGCGGTCACCCTCGTTCGCGGCGCTGTCGCGGACGGACCTGGCGGCACTGGTGCCGGAACTGCTGCTGTGCGGCCAGTTGATCGACCGATCCGGGATGGCCCACCTGATCGTCGAGTTCGGGCGGGAGGGCATGGCTCAGGTCGCGATCGAGGAATGGCAGGCGGCGAGTCCCTGGTACACCCGGCGCATGCAGCGTGCATTGCGCTACGAGGGCGACGACGTCGTCACCATCTTCAAGGGCCTGCAGCTCGACATCGGGGCGCCGCCGCAATTCATGGACTTCCGCTTCCGGGTCGACGATCCGCAGCACGGCGAGTTCTGGCTCGACCACTGTGGCGCGCTGATGGACGTCGAACCGCTGGGCGACGAGTACGTGACCGCGATGTGCCACGACATCGAGGACCCCACATTCGACGCCACGGCACTGGCCACCAATGCGCACGCGCAGGTCCGTCCGATCCATCGTCCCCCGCGCCGGCCGGCGGACCGTCACCCACACTGCGCGTGGACCGTCGTCATCGACGAGAAGCACGTCCCGCCGACGATGCAGCCGCACACCGAGCAGATCGGCCGAACCGCCGCCAACACGGTCGAACTCAGCCCGATCGACAACGGCGGCGACGGCAACCACGACTACGCGGGACCGTTGCTCGCCGACCTGCGGTTCCAGGACTTCTCGCAGTCCGCTCTCGTGCGGATCGCCGAGGAGGTGTGCCTGCAGCAACACCTGCTCGCCCTCGGCTTCCTGATCGCGGTCCGCAAGCGCGCGGACGAGGACAAGACCCGCGAGATCACCCGCAAACAGCTCACCGGCATCGCCGGCGTCACCGCGCAACGAATTCGCGACGCGCTCGGTCTGCCAGACGACCTCGAAGGCCTCGCGACCGTGCTGGCACTGCACCCACTGCTGAACCCCACGCAGTACGTGGACAGCGAAATTCGTTTCGACGGAGAGCAACTGGAGCTCGTGATTCGACGGACCGGGCTCGTGGACGTCGACGGTGGCTGGCCCACGCTGATCGATGCCGAGCACCTCGAAGCGCTGCAGGCCCTGGTACGCGGGGTCAATCCGCGCTTCACCGTACGGGTCGTCGGTGACGGCGCCGCCGGGCTGCACGTCACCGTCGACGTCACCACCGACCCCGCGCCCGAATGCGTCGAGGTCGCGATCACCAAGGTGAGCACCGGTGCCGCCTTCGCGTTCGAGGACCGTGGAATTCCGTTGCCGCTCTATGTGATCTGATCGACCGACCCAGACAAGGGGATCTTCGCATGGCCTACACGTTCGCTGACTTGTTCGAGCATTCGGTGGATGCGATGCCGGACCGCCTCGCCATGATCGTCGGCGACGAGCAGGTCACCTACCGAGAACTGGACGAGCGAGCGAACCGGCTCGCGCACCACCTCGCGGGAGCGGGTTTCGGCGTGGGCGCCCACATCGGAGTCCACATGCACAACTCGATCGAGACGATGGTCGCGATCATCGCGTCCTTCAAACTCCGGGCCGTTCCGGTGACGGTGAACTACCGATACACCTCCGACGAACTGCGGTATCTGTACGACAATGCCGACCTCGAGGGGCTGGTGTTCCATCAGGGGTTCGCCGACCGGATCGCCGAGGTGCTGCCCGAACTTCCGCGCATCCGGCACCTCGTCTCGGTTCCCGATGTCCTGGCCTGCGGCGACGAGTGCGAGGTCACCGGGGCTGCCGAATACCGGGACGCGCTCGCGTCGGGAAGTGCAGAGCGCGGCTTCGGGAAGCGCAGCCCCGACGATCACTACATCTTCTACACCGGTGGAACCACCGGTCGACCGAAGGGCGTGGTGTGGCGCCACGAGGACATCTGGCGGGTTCTGGGCGGAGGACTGGACTTCTACACGGGCGAACCGATCCTCGACGAGTTCGAGCAGTCCCGGGCAGGGGTGGCAGCGGGCGAGGCGATGCGCTGGGTGATGCTGCCGCCGTTGATCCACACGTCGGCGATGATGCCGACCTTCACGGCGTTCTTCTCCGGTAACACCGTCATCATGGAACCGAAGTTCGATCCGGGCCGTGTCTGGGCGGTCGTAGCCGAACACCGGCCGCAGGTCATGGTCATCACCGGCGACGCGATGGGACGGCCCCTCGTCGAGGCCTATCGCGAACAGGAGGGGGACACGTCCAGCCTGGCCGTGCTCGCGTCCGGCGCAGCGCTGTTCTCCGCCGCGGTCAAGGACGCCTTCTTCGAGGTGATGCCGAACCTGATGATCTCCGACTCGGTCGGGTCGTCCGAAACCGGCTTCGGCGGAATCGGATTCGCAACCAAGGGGTTCGAGCAGCACGGTGGACCGAAGGTCGGTGCGAACAAGTACTCGGTCGTCGTCGACGACGAGAACCGCATCCTCGTACCGGGTTCCGGAGCCGAAGGCTGGTTGGCGAAACTGGGCAACGTCCCCGTCGGGTACTACAACGACCCAGTCAGATCGGCCGAGATCTTCCGCGTCGTCGACGGGCAGCGCGCGGTGGTCACGGGCGACCGTGCGCGAATTGAGGACGACGGATCGATCACGCTGTTGGGGCGCGGAAACATGGTCGTCAACACCGGCGGCGAGAAGGTGTTCGCGGAGGAAGTCGAGGCCGTCGTCAAGTCGCACCCCGACATCTACGACGCGATCGTCATCGGCGTACCCGACGACCGTTGGGGCAGCCGCGTGGCCACGGTCGTCCGGGTGCGCGACGGCGTCGACCCGGACTTCGAGTCCGTGGAGAAGCACACCCGAAGCCGGCTCGCCGGTTACAAGATCCCGCGAACCTACTGGATCGCCGACGAGGTGCTGCGCACCCCGAGTGGCAAGCCGGACTATGGCTGGGCCAAGGGGCACGCGGGCGCACACGCGCACGCGTACCGGATCGATTAGACGTCGGCGCCGGCGTCCGGGGAAATACCGCCATCTGTGCAGTAACCGCGCGTCTGTCGGAGCTCGGAAATGGATGCCGGCAGCAGAACCGTCGCCGCCGAATACGCTTTCGGGCGCGCGTTATCGCATTTCGAGGCGCCGCCGTTACAGGGCAAATGCGCGTCTTCCTGCGGGTCTGCCGCGAGTCGTCGGTCGTAGGGTGAACGTCGGGGTGAAATCTCCTTCGGTGCGCGGCGCATCGGGATGGAAAGCTGCAGATGGGCCTCGTGCGCCACGATCTTTGGTTAGTAATGCGAATCGAATCTGCTCGGATCCGTGGAAAGGGATGGCTTTCGATATAAGTTCGAGATGCTATCTTCATCACGCCTGTATGCATGTGGCTGGGGGTTTGCTATCCGTTCAGATGGGGGTCTGACGGATTTTTCGGGGGGCGTTTCTTCACCTGTTTTCTGTCTTCATGCGGTGGGTGTTTGTTGTGCGTCGCTGGCATGCCGATCGAGGAGGATGAGGAACGATGTCTACCCACAGAGCCCGCAACTCGAGAACACTGCGGATGAAGAGCCGGATCATGGTCGCGGCCACCGCAGTCGGGGCTTTGACGATTGCCACGCCGGCGGTCGGCGAGGCCCAGCCCGCTCCCCAGAACGGATTCGGGAGCAGCGCGAACGGCGGCGCAAACGGCGGACTCTCGGGTCTGGGCAGCAGCATCGGCGGGAACGGTGACGCCGGCTTCGGTAGCGCCGCGGGGCCCGGAGGCGCCAACGGGGGCGTCGACGCGGGCAGCGCCGGTAACCTCGACTTGGCGAACCTCGCACAGACCGCGTTGGGCAGCCTCGCGAATCTGGGCACAGGCAGCCTCGGCGGCGGGATCGACGCCGGGAGCGTGACGGATGCGATGCCCGAACTCGGCGTCGGCAGCCTCGGCGAGGCGGATGCCGGCAGCCTGGGCGACACCGGAAGCGACTCGGGAGCCGGCAGTGCCGGAGCGGCTCCGGGCGCGGGCAGCCTCGAACTAGGACTCGGTGTCATCGGTGACCTGACCGCAGGCAGCGCCGGGGAGGTCGGGGGCGGTAGCGCCGATACCGGCAGCGACGCCTCCGGGAGCGGCGATGCCGGAAGCCTCGCTGATCTGGGCTCGGGAAGCGGCAACCTCGACCTGGCCGCTTTGGCGCAGCTGGCGCTGGGCAGCTCCGGCGACGGCGGAGTCGACCTCGGAAGCCTCGCGGACCTGGCACTCGGCAGCCTGGGACTGCCCGCCGGCAGCGCCGAGCCGACCCTCGACTTGGGCAGCTTGGCCGAGTTGGCCCCGGGGAGCGTGGACCTACCTGCAGGAAGTGGCGATCTCGCCGCCGGCAGCGGCGACCTGGATCCGGGCAGCTTGGGTGAGGCTGCGCTGGGGAGTTTGGCGCTTCCGTTCGGGAGTTTGGCTCTGCCGGTTGTCGGTAGTGCGGCGGCGCTCGGGTCCACGGGGGATGAGGGCAGCGCCGGTGGTGCCGACGTGGGGAGTGCGGACCTCGGTGGTCTGGTGGATCTCGGGAGCCTGGCGGATCTCGGTTCGGGTAGCGAGGGGGGCATCGATTCCGGTAGCGGCGACACCGGTAGTGGCGAGTTGATTTCGGGTAGTGGCGATCTGGATCTGGGCAGCCTCGCGGACCTCGCGCTGGGGAGCTTGGATTCGGGTAGTGCGGACGCGGGGAGTGCTGCGGAGTTGGATCCGGGCAGCTTGGGTGAGGCTGTGCTGGGGAGTTTGGCGCTTCCGTTCGGGAGTTTGGCTCTGCCGGTTGTCGGTAGTGCCGCGGCACTCGGGTCCACGGGCGACGCGGGCAGCGCCGGTGGTACCGATGTGGGTAGCGCGGACCTTGGTGGTCTGGTGGATCTGGGGAGCCTGGCTGACCTGGGGTCGGGCAGCGATTCCGGTAGCGACACCGGCAGCCTGGAGACCGGTAGTGGTGAGTTGAGCTCCGGCAGTGGTGATCTCGACCTGGGTAGCTTGGGTGAGCTTGCGCTGGGAAGCCTGGGTGTCGATCTGGGTAGCCTGGCTGACCTGGGGTCGGGCAGTGATTCCGGTAGCGACACCGGCAGCCTGGAGACCGGTAGCGGTGAGCTGACAGCCGGCAGTGGCGATCTGGACCTGGGCAGCCTGGGTGAGGCTGCGCTGGGTAGCTTGGCGCTTCCGTTCGGAAGTTTGGCTCTGCCGGTTGTCGGTAGTGCCGCGGCGCTCGGGTCCACAGGGGATGCGGGCAGCACCGGTGGTACCGATGTGGGTAGCGCGGACCTTGGTGGTCTGGTGGATCTGGGGAGCCTGGCTGACCTGGGTACGGGCAGTGATTCCGGTAGCGACACCGGCAGCCTGGAGACGGGTAGCGGTGAGCTGACAGCCGGCAGTGGCGATCTGGACCTGGGCAGCCTGGGTGAGGCTGCGCTGGGTAGCTTGGCGCTTCCGTTCGGAAGTTTGGCTCTGCCGGTTGTCGGTAGTGCCGCGGCACTCGGGTCCACGGGGGATGCGGGGAGCGCCGGGGGTGCCGGTGTGGGGAGTGCGGACCTTGGTGGTGTGGTGGATCTGGGGAGCCTGGCTGACCTGGGGTCGGGCAGCGATTCCGGTAGCGACACCGGCAGCCTGGAGACCGGTAGTGGTGAGTTGAGCTCCGGCAGTGGTGATCTCGACTTGGGTAGCTTGGGTGAGCTTGCGCTGGGTAGCTTGGCGCTTCCGTTCGGAAGTTTGGCTCTGCCGGTTGTCGGTAGTGCCGTGGCACTCGGGTCCACAGGGGATGCGGGCAGCACCGGTGGTACCGATGTGGGTAGCGCGGACCTCGGTAGCCTGGCGGACCTCGGTTCGGGCAGTGCCTCCGGCAGCGGCACGGGCAGCGGCGGGCTGACCGCAGGAAGCGGTGACCTCGGCTTGGGGAGCCTCACGGACCTCGCCCTCGGCAGCCTCGGACTGGGCAGCGCCGGTGAAACCGAGGCCGGTAGCTCCGAGAACGGCAGCGCCGGTGGCGGCGAAGCAGGTAGCTCCGACCTGGGCAGTGCAGTCCTCGGGAGTGCCGCGGTAGGCGGGCTGGCTCTCGGCAGCACCCTTGCCGGTGGCGGAACCCTCGGCAGTGCGGCACTCGGGAGTGCCCTCGCCGGAGGCGCCGCACTCGGCAGCACCCTGGCCTCGACCGGCAACGCCGGCAGCGGTGCGAATGCCGAAGCCGAAGGCGCGGGCACTGGGAATATCACGCAGCCGATTGCCGCCCAGGCAGCCGCTCTGCAGAACGTGAGCGCGCCCGCCGCGGCGCAGCAGGGGGGCGCTCAGATCTCCGCGGTACCCGTCGGCGGCGTCGAAGCCGGTGACAAGGGCGCCCCGAGCGACACCGCGGGGCGGGGGCTGCTGCTGGGAACCGCACTGCTGCTGGCAGCCACGGCCGGAACGGCCGCAGCCACCGGACGCCACCGCCGCAAGCAGTAGGCAGTGAGTTCGACCGTGAACGACAAGCCGACAGGCCGGTTCCGGAGATCGTCCGGAACCGGCCTGTCGGCCGTTCTTGCCGGGGCCCTCGCATGCGGATTCCTGCTGGCCAGTTGCGCCGCACCCGAATCGGCCGTCCCGGCACAATCCGGTCCGGCACCCACGACGTCAGCCGCCGCCCCGATCGTGTCCGGTCCGGAAAACGCGGTGCTCCGCCCCGACCGACTCGTCGTCGCCGCGATCGGAGTCGACACCGAACTCGTCGATCTCGGGCTGGAGCCGGACGGCACGCTCGAGGTGCCGCCCGGAGCATTCCCCGCCGGATGGTATTCCGGCTCACCGGTTCCCGGCGAACGAGGTCCCGCGATACTCGCCGGCCACGTCGACTGGGGCGGTGAGCCCGGCGTGTTCCTTCGCCTCCACGAACTGATACCGGGAGACACGATCGACACGATCCGATCCGACGGGGTCACGGCTGTGTTCCGGGTGACGAGAGTCGACCGCTACGCGAAAGCGGAGTTCCCGACCGCGGCGGTGTACGGCAACATCGATCACCCCGGGCTCCGGCTGATCACATGTGGCGGCGAATTCGACACTGCTGCAAGAAGCTACCGCGACAACACCGTCGTCTTCGCCGACCTCGTCGAGGAACGTGTGCAGTCGGCGCAGTGATCACGCAGACGTGCGCCGCCCCCACCGGAAGTACGACAGGGGGCCGATGAAGTTGACGGCGATGATCGCGGCCCACCTGCGCTTGCTGCCGTTGACCTCGTCGCGCGGCCGGGTCGCGAGATCCGCCCACGCGGTCGCCGCCAGGCTCAACTGGACCGAGCCGGCTGCGATGATCACCGCGCGCTGAATCGGGCTCATCTCCGACCACTTCTTCTTCGCCATGGGGCCTTTCCTTCCGTGTCCACAGGTCGACGTCCGCGCTGGTCGAACGCCCTCCGTTCTTCCTACCGGACGACGACACGACGCGGCCGGGCCACACGCGCAGGACGCGCGAAGAGAACGGCTGGTCTGTAGCCTGTCGGGCGAGAACCGGCCGCCCGAAGCCGGGAACGGAGCGGAGAGTGCCGATGGCTGACCTGGTGGTGTTCGGTGACGTGTTGACGATGGACGACGCGAATCCGCGAGCGACTGCGGTTGCCGTCGAGGACGGGCGCATCGTCGCAGTCGGGGCCGACGCCGACGTCGCCGGATTCATCGGCCCTCGGACCGTCGTCCACGACGTCGGAAACGCTTGCATCATGCCGGGATTCATCGAGGCGCACGGTCACCCTCTGAACGAGGCGGTCCTGCTGGGCGAGCCCGTCGTCGATATCCGCCCCGTCACGGTCCCCGACGCCGACGGCGTGCTCGCCACGATCGCGCAAGCCGTCGCGGACGCCGGCCCCGAAGGCGCCGTACTCAACGGCTGGGATCCGCTGCTGCAGAAGGGGCTCGACGAGCCCACTCTGCAGTGGATGAACGAGCAGTCGCCGCACAAGCCGTTGATCGTCCTGCACAACTCCGGACATGCCGCCTACTTCAACTCGACCGCCGCGGCCGCCGCCGGCGTCACCGAGGACACTCCCGATCCGGAGGGTGCCCGCTTCGGGCGCGACGCCGACACCGGTGAGCTCACCGGTGTCGCATACGAGTCGGCGGCCGTGATCGCGATCGCCGGCCCGGTGCTGGCCTCGGCGGCGGGACGATTCCCCGACCTGCTCGCGGCCGAATCCGCGCGACTGAACGCTGCCGGCGTCACCACCGTGAGCGAGATGGCGTTCGACCCGGGCGCGGGTGACGAGATGGTGCGGCAGGTCGGGATCAAGATCTGGTCCGACGGTTCACCGTGGATCGGGAACATCGCGCTCAGCTTCGCTTACCTGGACACCCCGGCCACGCGCGCACTAGGCATGGCCTGCAGTCACGGCGGAGCCAACTACACGGGCGAGCAGATCCTCGAGATCAGCACCCCGTACTACGAACAGGGCTGGCAGATCGCGTGCCACGCGCATGGCGACGACGCGATCACAATGGTCCTCGACGCGTGGGAGCAGATGCTGTCCGCGAACCCGCGTGACGATCACCGACTGCGCCTCGAGCATGTCGGTGCGATGCGCCCGGACCAGTTCCGACGCGCCGCCGACCTGGGGGTGACCTGCAGCCTGTTCGTCGACCACCTCTACTACTGGGGTGACGTCCTCGTCGACGATCTGTTCGGTAGCGAGCACGGCGGGCACTGGGCCGCCGCGGGTTCGGCGCTGGCTGCCGGTCATCGCATCTCGTTCCACAACGACGGTCCGGTCACGCCGACCGATCCGCTGCGCAACCTCGCGGACTCCGTCACCCGGCGTTCCCGCGGCGGGCGGGTGCTGGCGCCCGAGGAGCGCATCCCGGTGGAGGCGGCGCTGCGCGCCCAGACCGTCGACGCGGCCTGGCAGCTGTTCAGTGAGGATTCCATCGGCGCGTTGAAACCTGGGATGCACGCCGACCTGGTCGTCCTGTCGGCGAATCCGCTCGCTGTGGATCCCGAGCGGATCGCGGACATCGAGGTGCGAGCCACGGTGTTCGCCGGCGCCACGGTGTACGGCAGCCTGAGCTGACGACGAAGAACACCGCCCGGGAATCCCCGGACGGTGTTCTTGGTCGAGCCGTATGGCGATGAGTGCGGTCAGCCGGCCTGCTGCTGCGGTGCCTCGGCCTTCGGCTTGCGGAGCTGCGTGAGCCCCAACAGGGCCGCGGTGACGACGAACCATCCGCCGATCACGAGCAGTCCGTGGCCGACGCCGGTGCCGCCGAAGTAGACGATCGAACGGGTGGCGTCGACGGCACCCGCGCCGATCCAGAAGTGGCTGAGTGCGGACCAGAAGCCGGGTAGGAAGTCGGCGGGGAACGCGCCACCAGCACTCGGGAAGTTCACGAAGATCATCAAGACCATCACGACCATGATCGCGGCCTTGCCGAACACCCGGTTGACGAGGATGCTCACCAACCCCACGACGATCGTGTAGGCGATCACCACGGCGAGCAGCGCGAGACTGGCCGCGAACGACGCGCCGTAGAAGCCGACGAAGATCGCCGAGACCAGATATGCGGCGAGCACACCGACCACCGACATCACGCCCAGCACACCGAGCTGCTGACGCAATCGCATGCGCGGCGCCACCTGGGAGAGCACGGTGATCGTCAGGTACCCGACGATCGTGCAGACCATGACGAGATAGAACAGGCCGGTGCCGGTCGGATCGTCCGCGGCGAGCGGCGCGTGGTCGACCACGTTCAGGTCGACGCCCTGCGCGGCGGCGAGCGGCTGTGCGAGCCCCTCCGCCGCCTGGACCCGCATCGTGCCCTCGGCGGACGCGATGTGCAGGTTCATCGTCGGACCCAGCTCGATCACGCCGGCGATCTCGCGGTTCTGCAGGCGATCGATCGCGCCGGTCGCGTCCGTGGAGGTCTCGAGGTCGAACTTGTCGCCGACGGTCGGAGCGAGCCGGTCGACCAGCGCGGTCGTGGCGGACTCGGGGCCGACGACGACGATCTCCACGTCGCGCGGCGCGGGGTTGTGGAACGCGCTGACATAACAGAGCGCGAACATGACCGCGAAGAACAGCGGAAACACCATCGATTCGACGACGGTGCGCCACTGGGTGGGACCGCCGGCGGCGCCGTCGGGTGCGCCGTGGTCGAGGTGGAGCGCGGGGGCGACCGCCTCGGTGTCGGCCTCCATGGCTCGGTCCCAGTCGTCGTGGCGCTGATCGGTGGTGTTGGGCATCCGCATCGCCCTTTCTGAATCGTCGAAATGTCAACACTGTTGACGAGACGGATAGTCAACAGTGTTGACGACCGGATGTCAACACTGTTGACGTAGGCTCTGCGGCAAGGTTGGAATCGGACACCTCCGAGCGAAGGACGATCGATGACCGTCGAGACACCCGAACCCCACGCCCGCGCGGGCACCGCCCACAACCGCGAAGCGGTGCAGGCGGCTGCCGCGGAACTGTTCGCCGAGCAGGGTTTCGCCGCCACCGGGGTCCGCGACATCGCTCGGCACGCCGGCGTCGATCCGGCGCTCGTCATCCGCTACTTCGGCTCGAAGGAGAAGCTCTTCATCCGGACGATGACGATGTCCGACGCCTTCGTCGAGGTGGTGCAGGGCCCACTGGACGGATTGGGTAGGGCGCTGGTGGATTTCGTCGTCCGACGGACGCGGCGGCAGCAGGCGGACAAGCCGACGGCGGTCTATGCCGCCCTGGTGCGTGCGTCCGACCGGCCCGTCGTGCGAGAGCACCTGCAGGAGGCAATCGACCAGATGATCGTCGCGCCACTGGCTCCGCGTCTGATGGGCGAGGATGCCGAGCTGCGCGCGCATCTGCTGGCCGCGCAGCTGTCCGGACTCATGGCCGCGCTCTACGTCATGGAGAGCCCGTGGCTGCGAGCAGCGCCGATCGACGACATCGTCGAACGCTACGGCGCCGCTCTGCAGGTGCTCGTCGACCGCTGACGCCGGCGACTGTTCCGCTGGATGGGAACCCCGGCGCGCCCCGCCCGGCTCCGTTGAAAGATGGTGTGAATCACATCGGCTTGCGAAAGCGGTGTGGATCACATGACCGAGAGGGGCGAATGTGGGCGTGACGGGCTTCGACGAGGAATTCGATGTGGTGGTGGTGGGATCCGGCGCTGCGGGCGCCGCCGCCGCGCTCGACGCGCATCAGGCCGGCGCCACGGTTCTGGTCGTCGAGAAGTGCGACGAGGCGACGGCGGGCGGCAACACCCGCGTCTCGGGCAGTGGCTGGTGGGTCAACCGGGACCCGGAGCGGGCTCGCATCTTCCTGCACGCGCTGAACGGTCCCTTCCCCGTCGCCGAGGACGTCGTCGAGGCGTGGGCGAGCGAGACGGCCGAGATCTCACCGTGGCTCAAAGGGCTCGGCGCGGACGTCGCCATGAGCGGCGACTACCACACGGAGCCCGAATACCTGGAGCTGGAGGGCAGTGACTGTTACGCCGGGATGGACACCGTCGGCGGCCGGATGGGCAACGGACTGCTCCACGACTTCCTGCGCCGCGCGCTCGCGGAGCGTGGCATCGAGACCCGGTTCCGTACGCCCGCCGTCGAGTTGATCGTCGACGCGGGAGCGGTCGGCGGCGTCGTCGTGGAGGGGCCCGCCGGGCGCCGACGGATCGGCGCGCGTGGCGGCGTCGTGCTGGCCACCGGGGGATTCGCGGCCGATCCGCAGATGGTGCGGGACTACCTGCGGGTCGAGGACCACGTGCTGTGGGGATCACCGGCCTCGACCGGCGACGGCCACCGCATGGCGCAGGCGGTGGGCGCCGACCTGTGGCACATGGACAACATGATGACCATCACCGGGGTGCGGGGCGACGACGAGTTCGGGCACTACCTGGCGCTGTGGAACGCCCACAATTACCTGTGGGTGTCCGGCGACGGGCGCCGTTTCACCGACGAGAGCTCCGAGCCCAAGCACGGCCACACCGCCCGCGGTGGCGCGTACGAGCTGTTCCCGCTGCGCCCCTTCCACCTGATCTTCGACGAGCAGATGCGGACGGCAGGTCCGCTCAGCCCGACGCCCGACGTGCTCCCCGTGGGCTGGAACCTGCTGATGAACGGGAGCCGGTGGAGTGTCGACAACAGCGCGGAGATCGAGAAGGGCTGGATCCGCCGCGCCGACTCGATCGCCGAACTCGCCGACCTGATCGGGGTGGACGCACAGACGCTCGAGCGCACCGTCGAGCAGTACAACGCGGCGTGCGAGGCGGGTCGGGACGACCACTTCGGGCGCGAGCCGCAGACGCTGGGCGCCGTGACGCAGGCACCGTTCTACGTGCTCGAGGTGACGCCACTGCTGGGCTGGAGCAACGGTGGCCCTCGCCGGGACGGGCGAGCGCGCGTCCTCGACACCCGGGGAGAGGTCATCGCCGGTCTCTACGCCGCCGGTGAGGTGAGCTCGACCTACAGCTGGCGCAAGGACGGCGGCTTCCACATCGCCGACGCCCTCGCGTTCGGTCGGGTGGCCGGCCGCGACGCCGCTGCCCGGGCCTGACGTGCACCGGTGGCTCCGCCGCTCCGGCGGAACCACCGGATTCGGGGGAGTGCGCGACACCCGATAACATCCAGGTCGGCTGGCCGATCCCGTGTCGAGCGGCCATCGATGGACGGCGCGGATGGGAGCGGGTGTGCAGGAACAGGAGCCACGGCGTGACGGCGTCGCCGGTCAGCAGGAGCTGATCGCTCAACTGCCGCCATACACCGAACTGCTGTGGCCCACGCTCCAGGCGCTCATCGCGTTGGGCGGATCGGCGTCGAACAACGAACTCGACGGCGCCGTGGTCGAGCGCCAGGGGTGGTCCCCGGAGTTGCAGGGGGTTCTGCACGGTGAGGGGCCCGGAACCGAGGTCGAATACCGGTTGGCTTGGGCCCGAACCTATCTCAAGGGAATGGGTCTGCTCGCGAACAGTCGGCGGGCGGTGTGGAGTGTCACCAAGCAGGGGCGCGCGGTCACCGAACCGGAATTACGGCCGCTGCTGTTGGCCTTCACCGCCGACAAGCGTCGGCAGCGGCTCAGCCGCAAGGCCAATACACCTGACGCGCAGGTGCTTCCGCTTGCCGACGCCGAGACCGACACCACGCCGGATTCGGCCTACAACGACGCCGACACGGCCGCCTGGAAGTCGACGGTGCTCGAGGCGGTGCTCGGCATGTCGTCCACGGCGTTCGAGCGTCTGACGCAGCGCCTGCTCCGGGAAGCGGGATTCTCGACCGCGACCATCACCGGGCGGACCGCGGACGGTGGTATCGACGGCATCGGTATGTGCCAGATCTCGCTGCTGAGCTTCCCCGTCGCCTTCCAGTGCAAGCGGGTGAGCGGCAGCGTCGGCGCCGGGGCGGTGCGAGATCTGCGCGGAGCAATGGCGGGCCGGGGGGAGAAGGGCCTGCTGATCACGACCGGCACGTTCACCAGCGAGGCCCGGGCGGAATCGCGGCGCGACGGTGCGCCGCCGGTGGATCTGATCGACGGGGACCGGCTCTGTGAACTGCTCAAAGAGCACGGGTTGGGTGTGCAGACCCGGACCCGTGTCGTCGAGGACGTCGCCGTCAACACCGGATTCTTCGCGGGCCTCGAGTCGAGCTAGTGGTACCGAAGTCACCGATGTGACTGACGGAACCAGAGTGGCTGTGGTGGAATAGCCGTCGAATCGACAAGTGCGGGCGCCGAATCCGTCGCCGCACACCCCAGTCCCGGCGATGCGAGGTTTCACGGTGCAGGTTTCCAGGCGAGAACTCTTCAAGTACGCGGCGGCAGGCACCGCGGCAGCGGGGCTCGCGGCGCTCGCAGGACCGTCGGTCGCGAACGCCGGGCCCGCGACCCTGATCGACTACTCGGCCGGCGTGCCGTCTCCGCTGGGCATCCGTGCGGCCGGCCACGTGGGCGCGATCAGGTACGTGTCGGATCGGCGTCCGGGTGCCGAGTGGATGCTCGGCAAGCCCATGCAGTTCGGTGAGGCCGCGGCCATGGCGGCGTTCGGCCTGCAGATCGTCTCCTGCTACCAGTTCGGCAAGGGGCAGACGTCGGACTGGCGCGGCGGCTTCGACGCCGGCATCCGCCACGCGCAACGCGGACTGGAGTTGCACCGGGCTGCCGGCGGCCCCGAGAACTGCCCGATCTACGCGTCGATCGACGACAATCCGTCGCCGTGGGAATTCGACAACCTCATCGCGCCATACCTGCGGGGCTGGGAGGAGGTCCTCGGGCGGCGGAACGTCGGCGTGTACGCCAACACGCCGACCATCGACCGTTGCCTGCGCGCCGGGATCGGGGGACTGTTCTGGCAGCACAATTGGGGATCCCCGGCCGGCTACGTGCATCCGGCCGCGCACCTGCACCAGTTCGAGATCGACAAGCGACAGATCGAGGGCATCGGCATCGACCTCAACTCGATCCTCAAGCCGCAGTACGGTCAATGGTCGGCGCAGAAGCCGTTCTTCCTGTCATAGTCGAGGAATCGATCCCGGGAGAATCCATCCAACGATGGATTGTGGCCGCGGAATTGTGAGACCGCCGGATACGTAAAGCTAAGGTAATGGCATGTCTGTCGTCTACAACATCCTCGTCGCCGTGCACCTGCTGGGCATGGCCGCGATCGTCGGTGGTTACCTCTCGGTCCTGAAGGCCCCCCGGATCAGCGAGGTGATGGTCTGGGGCGCGCGCATCCAGCTGCTGTCGGGCCTCGTCATCGTCGGCCTCGGCGAAGCCGTCGATTCGCTGGGCAAGGACTACGACCATGCCAAGATCGGCGTCAAGCTGCTCATCACGCTGATCATCGTCGCCGTCGCAGAGATCGGCCGGGCTCGCCAGAAGCGCGGCGAAGGCAACCCGAACTTCGCGCACATCGTGGGCATCCTGGGCATCGTCAACGCCCTGATCGCGGTGCTCTGGACCAGCTACTGACGAACTCGTCGCACACGAGAACGGGCGCCCTCCGCGTACGGAGGGCGCCCGTCGTCGTTCCCGGGTGCTGATCAGCCGGGCAGCTTCGCCATCTTCTCGCGCCACACACGTGCATCCTCGGGCAGGTTGCCCGCGGCCTCCGCATGCTCGCACCACTTCTTCGCCATCGCGAAGAAGTTCATCGGGTTGTAGGCGTCCTCCTCGTGCGACCAGAGGTCGTCGCCCGCGTAGTGGAGGATCGTGATGTTCGCGGCGCCGTGTTCGGTGCCGTCACCGGGATCCTCCATCGGGTTCTGGATCTCGCAGATCACCCAGCCGCGTTCGACGTCGACGACGTGCCAGGAGGCGGGGAACTCGGGCATGCGGTTGCCCGGGAACGCGGTCATCGTGCGCGTCACCCAACGGCGAATCTCCTCGCGGCCCTCGAATCGGCCGAATGCGTGCTCGAGGTAGGTGGCGTCCTCGGTGAACATGTCGGCGAAGAGATTCCAGTCGCCGGTCTGCGTCGCTCGCACGACGGTCTTCTGGTAGTTCTCGAAGGCTCCTTCGAGTTCTTCGCGGGTCCACGGCATGGCTGCGCTCCTCGTGGTCGATGCGGTCGCCCGCCTCGCACGCGGACTCACCTGCAACCTAACGCACGCCTGGAACGTGTTTCAGTTTTTTGCCTGATTCGGGTGGGTTTTCAGGTGCCGTGGAGTTCGGTCCATCGGCCGAAGGGCGGCGGGCCCTCCCCGAGGACCTTCAGACCGTGTTCGGGTGTGCCCGTTGCCGCGTCGGCATGCTTGACGTGCATCCACTGGTACCCGTTGAGCACGTGTTCCTCGGAGGTGGTCGTGTTGACGACCACGTGGTCGCCGTTGGCCCGCTGTTCGAGCGACCAGCCGCTGTCCGGGCCGGCGAGTACCCACCACTTCTCTCTGCTCATGGTCGTGACTCCCGTCTGGAGTGACTTCACATGCTTCCTCAACGCTACCGCGCCTGCGGAGTGAAACAAGTTGGACGGATGTTCCGATACGCCCGGTGTCGGTCCGGTTCGCAAGAACCGGTCGGCTACCGTTATCGGTCCGAAACCGCTACGACTCGGAGGCTCTCGTGGATTTCCTCATCAACCTGTTCTACGCGATCGCTGCGAACCTGTACCTGGGTTCCTCGGACGGGTCCTCGGGCGGCGGCCAGCAGTAGGACGCCACGAGAACCACGAAGGCCCGCAACCGGATCCCCGGTTGCGGGCCTTCCCCGTATTCGGACGGCCGTCAGGGATGCTGCGTCCCGGCGGCCGCCGGGCGGGCCTTCGGGATGAGGAACGCGAACGCCAACGACACCAGGGCGGCGACGATCGCGATGACGAACGTCGCGCGGAACGCATCGAACGAGGGAATCGTGGCGGTCCCCAGCGTCACGGTCATGCTCGCCAGGACGACGCTGATGACAGCGGCCGCGCTGGACGTGCCGATCGACCGCATGAGGGAGTTGAGACCGTTCGCGGCGGCGGTCTCCGACACCGGGACGGCACCGATGATCAGCGCAGGCATCGACGAGTACGACAGTCCGACGCCCGCGCCGATGATCATGCCGCCGACGACGATCATCCACACCGAGGACGACAGGAAGTACACGAACGTATAGCCCAGGCCGACGACGACCGAGCCGACCATGAGGGTGAAACGCGGTCCCCGCCAGGCCGAGATCTTGGCGGAGACCGGCGAGAGTGCCATCATCACCATCCCGCCCGGGGCCAGCGCGAGGCCCGCCGTGACCATCGAGAGCCCGAGTCCGTACCCGGTCGATTCCGGCGCCATGAGCAACTGGGGCAGCGTCAGGGAGTTGCCGTACATCGAGAAGCCGATCGCGATCGACGCGAGGTTGGTGAAGAGCACGTGCGGACGGGCGGACACTCGCAGATCCACGAGCGGCCGCGCCGTGCGCAGCTGCAGGAATCCCCAGGCCAGGAACAACACGAGGGATCCTGCGAGCAGGCCGAGGGTGAGTGGGTCGCTCCAGCCCCACGTGCCGCCCTTGGTGATGGGCAGCAGGAACAGGATCAGCGCCGCGCTGAGCCCGATCGCGCCGACGAAGTCGAATCGGCCGGGGTTCCGGACGGAGGATTCCGGGATGACGGCGGCGGCCAGTGCCGCACAGACGAGGCCGAGTCCGGCCGACATCCAGAACAGCACGTGCCAGTCGGCCACCTGCGCGACCGCTGCCGCGATCGGCAGGCCGATCGCGCCGCCGACGCCGAGGGTGGCGCTGACGATGGCCATCGCGCCGGCCACCTTCCGGGGAGGCAACTCGTCGCGCAGGATGCTGATGCCGAGCGGGATCACCCCCACCGAGGCGCCCTGCAAGGAACGACCGACGATGAGCGGGATGAGGGAGTCGGCGAAGGCACACACCACGGACCCGGCGACGACCAGGCCCAGGCTGATGACGAGGACCTTCTTCTTGCCGAACATGTCGCCGAGCCGGCCGCTGATGGGGGTGACCACGGCGGCGGCGAGGAGAGTGGCGGTGACGGCCCACGACGCGTCCGCCGGTGAGGCCGAGATCAGATGTGGCAGTTGGGGAATGATCGGGACGACGAGCGTCTGCATCAGAGAGACGACGATGCCGCAGAAGCCGAGAATCGCGACGATGGCGTTGCCGGATACGGATGGGGTCGTCTTCACCGTCGAGGACGCGACGGGTGTGGACAAGGAAACTCCTCGAAAGAAACTGCAGAAAGAGAAAATTGGAAGAATGTGTACCGTACACATCGGGCGCCGTACCGCACAACGCGGACATTGCGGGCAATCGAGGTGGAAGGGGTCGGGTTTGTCCGACGAAGACCGGACCGTAGCGGGCGTCGAGTACGAGTTGATGCTCCTGTCGCGCTACCACGCCCTGTCGTGGCAACGGGGACAACAGACCCTCGACCGCTCGGCCTACCTGATCCTCGCGCGCCTGGAACTCGATCGTTTGATGAGCCTCAAGGAACTGGCCGAGGCTTTCCTCCTCGACATCTCCACGGTCAACCGTCAGGTGGGGGCGCTCGAGCGACACGAACTGGTCGAACGCATCGCCGATCCGGACGGCGGTGTGGCGCGCAAGATTCGAGCCACGGAGACCGGCCTGGCGCGCCTGCGAGCCGATCGTGATCTCAACCGCGACGGTGCCGAACGGGTACTCGAGGACTGGGCCCCGGACGAGATCGCGTTGCTCCACGATTTGCTGGTGCGGTTCAACCGGGATGTCGAAGCGCTCGAGGGTCGAGCCTGGCCGAGGCCGGAGTCCGACTAGGACTGGACGTGCAACGTCGTCGACTCGGCGAGGTCCGGTTCGTCGGCGACGACCACGAGGGTCGGATGTTCGTCGGGTGCCTGCCCGACGCCACGCCAGGCCAACAGCGACCAGCGGGACAGTCCCGACAGCACGGAACCGATGCTGCCGAACGACAGCGAGGACATCGCCGACCCGGCGGAGCCGACGGAACCGATCGACAGGACCGACCCGATGGATCCGATCGACAGGATGGAGCCCACGCTGCCGATGCAGAGGATCGATCCCTCCGATCGGATCGACAGGATGGATCGTCGGGAGTGCAGTGAGCGGATCGACTTCGTCATCTCGGCCATTCCCCGGTCTACCACGCGAGCCTGGGCCGTGAACAGGGAAAGGCCCCGCCGGAGCCGGCGGGGCCTTCCTGTGCGAGCGGGGTTACGCGACCGCGAACATTCCGACCGTCGGCAGGAAGTTGCACGTGATCGGCGCGGAACCGTCGGGCTCGGTGGTGAGGTCGCCGGAGATCACGGCGAGCACACGACCCGGGCCGGTGTTCGCGATCGCCGACAGCGTCGCCGGTCCGTCCGGGTTGATGCGGGCCTCCGTGGTCAACGGCTGGGTCTCGCGGCGGCCGTTGTCGACGTTGATCCACGACACCGTCATGCCCTGGTTCGGGGCCGCCTTCGCGGTGCCGAGCGCGGTGAAGACGAAGCCGGCCTGGCCGGCGCCGGGGCCCGGAGGCGGCAGGTGCGCGGGACCGGGGACGGCCAGGGCCGTGCCGACGGAATCGCTGGACGGGGCGATGCAGCCCTTGCCCACGGTCGGGTACAGGAACTGCGCGATGACCGGGCCGTCCTGTGGGATCTCCGGTCCGCCGCCACCGCTGCCGTCCAGGAACGTGATGACGCGCTCGAGCGTCGACTTCAGTTCCGGCGGCAGGTTCGCGCCTTCGAGAAGGATGCGGGCCTGGGCGAGCAGGTCGGTCTTGGCGTCGACGTCCTGCATGTCCGCCGGCGCCGCCGCGGCACCCAGGATGGCGGGCGCGAGGGAGGTCAGCGCATCGATGGAGACGCCCTCGGGGAGCCCGGGAGGCGTCGGCTGTGCGGCCGCGTTGGCCGGTACAGCGAGCGCAGCGGCGGCCACGACTGCGCATGCAGTGATTGCTCGTCGCGTTCCTCGGTTACGAATCACGGTTTCCCCATCCTTGTCGTTCAGACGCTTGCTGACAGCGTCGGTCTGCCGCACGGGCGCCCACGGCCTCCGTGGTCGCGGTTTGTTCGTCGCGGGTCACTCTATGGATCGATCCCCCGATGTGTACAGACTGTTCTGCACGTCGCATTCGTGATCCACAACCCTGCGGAGTCTATTCAAGCTGTGATGTAACTGCCATCGCCTGGTGACAATATCTGTGACGTATGCGGAAAATGTGAACCTTGATGCAACTGTTACTGATGAGCAAGGTATTTTCGGCGCATCGGGCCGGGGCGTTAGGCTGACGCCACACCTGGTCCTTCCCGCTCCCGCGCCACACTGGGTGCGTCCTGCCAGCACACACGATCACGGGAGAGCGCCGCCAGTGTCCCAGCTTTCACGTGCCGATCGACGGCCGCGTACGGCCGCGGCCGCGCGCGGACTTCTCCGGTGGGCGCCGCTACTACTCGCCCTCTCGGTGATCCTCCGACTGCTGTGGACCTACCTGACGCCGAACGGTGCGAACTTCGTCGACCTCCACGTCTACGTCGACGGTTCGGCCGCGCTGCTGCGTGGCGACCTGTACGCCTTCACGTACTCCGAGGAGACGCCCGACTTCCCGCTCCCGTTCACGTATCCGCCGTTCGCGGCGCTCGTGTTCCTGCCGCTGCACTACCTGCCGTTCGGGCTGGTCGGGCTTCTCTGGCAGCTCGCCACGGTCGCGGCGCTGTTCTGGGTGATCCGCATCAGTCTGGAACTGCTGCTCGGTGAGGTCGCCCGCGAACGGCACTGGCAGTACGTGGCCGCGGTGTGGACCGCGGTGGGAATCTGGACGGAACCGGTCCGGACCACCCTGGACTACGGGCAGGTCAACGTGTTCCTGGTGCTCGGTGCGATGATCGCCGTCCGCAGCGCCCGGTGGTGGCTGTCCGGTGGCATCGTCGGTGTCCTGGCCGGCATCAAACTGACGCCCGCGGTCACCGGGCTGTACTTCCTGGCGCAGCGTCGTTGGCGGGCCGCGATCTTCTCCGCCGTCGCCTTCTTCGGCACGGTCGCGGTGAGCTACCTCGTGATCGGCGCGCAGGCTCGTGACTACTTCACCTCGAAGTTCGGCGACGCCGACCGGATCGGGCCCGTCGGATCGGCCTGGAACCAGTCGCTGCGTGGCGCGCTGAGCCGCCTGGCCGGTCACGACGTCGAATCGGGGGCGGTGTGGATCGCGGCCGTCGTCGTCTCCGCCGGGCTCGCGTTCTTCGCGTGGCGTGCTCTCGGGCGGGACGACCGACTCGGCACGCTGGTGCTCGTCCAGCTCTTCGGGCTGCTGGTGTCGCCGATCTCCTGGGTCCACCACTGGGTGTGGGTGCTGCCGATGTTGATCTGGCTCGTGCACGGCCCGTACGGGCGGCTGCTGGGATCCCGGATCATCGCGGCCGGCTGGCTCGCCGTGACCGTCGTCGGTGTGCCGTGGCTGCTCAAGCAGATCGAGGACGAGCCCATCTCGCGCCCCGGCGTGCTCGCGTGGGCCGCGACCGTCAACGTCGTCGGGGCGCTGGTGCTGTTCGCATGGGTGGCCTACGCGGGCCGGCGGCACCCCGTCACGCCGACGCCGCCAGATCGTCGATCTGCCGCGCCAACTCCAGATCCGATCCGGTGATCCCGCCCGCAGAGTGGGTGGAGAGCGAGTACGTGACCGTGCGCCATCGGATGTCGATGTCCGGGTGGTGGTTCATCGACTCCGCGGTTTCGGCGACGCGGTCCACCAACGCGATGGCGGCGGGAAAGCTCGCCGACTCGATGGTTCGGGTGAGCGACGCGCCGTCGCGGCGCCAGTGCGGCAGATTCGTGAGGGCGGCATCGATCTCGGTGTCGGACAGCAGCTCGGCCATACCTCATGATGGTGCGATGGCGAGGGGACCGCAATGAGCGCTGGACGCGAGGTCGTCGCAGCCGCGCTGATCCGGGACGGACGCCTGCTGCTCGCACAGCGCACCCGACCGCCGGAGTTGGCCGGTCTGTGGGAACTGCCCGGAGGGAAGGTCGAGCCCGGCGAGGCGCCGAGCGACGCGGTGCGCCGCGAACTGCGCGAGGAACTGGGCGTCGAGGCGACGGCAGGGGAGCGGATCGGCGCCGACGTCCCGCTCCGCGGAGGACTGGTGCTGCGCGCCTACCGGGCCGAACTGGTCAGCGGGACGCCGCAGGCCCTCGAGCATGCGGCACTGCGCTGGGTGGATGCACTCGAACTGCGCGAGATCGCCCTCGTCGGCAACGACCGTGGCTGGCTGCCCGAGTTGGTGGCACTGCTGGGCGAGTGACATCGCCACTCACGCTGCGCGCGCCTTCTTCAGGCCCTTCTTGAGTTCCTTCTTGGTCGCGCCCTCGTTCTCGAGCTTCTTCATCCGCATGATCACCACCGGACACTTGAGGCAGCGCGTCTTCTTCCGGCAGCACTTCTTCTTGGGCTTGAGGCCAGAGACCTTGCTGGCCTTCACCTTTCCCTTGCCCATGTGCGAACCCGGCCTTCCTCCCGAGTGCGGTGCCCGGAGCGTTCCCGCACGAGAGTAAACGTACCCTTATCCGGGCCCGCGGCAACGACGACCCGACGCCGGACGCACCGCCTCGGGAGAGTTCGCAGGACCTCCGACCGTAGTGGTGCAGATCACTATCGCCTGGTCAGGGCCGTCGTAGGAGGGGCGCGGTGCGGAGGGCGGCCGCTCGGGCGGGTAGGGTATTCGCTGGCCGCAGTCCCCCGTCGGTGCACACGTCGCGATTCCTCGTGCGACGTCCGGTGCGTTCCGATACTCGGGGGATCGCGAATGGGAATCACGCATGCGCGTAGCGGCAGCCAGAAGCCGTACGACAGCAACTTCGTGTGGCCCCGTCAGCAGCCAGGAGAACGCCCCGCGTGAGCACCACCAATTTCCGTAACGTCGCCATCGTCGCGCACGTCGACCATGGCAAGACCACCCTCGTCGACGCCATGCTGCGCCAGTCCGGCGCCTTCGCCGAGCGCGCCGAGCTGGTCGACCGCGTCATGGACTCCGGTGACCTCGAACGCGAGAAGGGCATCACCATCCTCGCGAAGAACACCGCCGTCCACCGTCACAACCCGGACGGCACCGTCACCGTCATCAACGTCATCGACACCCCGGGCCACGCCGACTTCGGTGGCGAGGTCGAGCGCGGTCTGTCGATGGTCGACGGCGTCGTGCTGCTCGTCGACGCGTCCGAGGGTCCGCTGCCGCAGACCCGCTTCGTGCTGCGCAAGGCGCTCGCCGCGTCGCTGCCGGTCATCATCGTCGTGAACAAGACGGACCGACCCGACGCGCGCATCGAAGAGGTCGTCACCGAGGCCCAGGACCTGCTCCTGGACCTGGCGTCCGATCTCGACGACGAGGCCGCCGCCGCCGCGGAGGCGCTGCTGGACCTGCCGGTCCTGTACGCGTCGGGCCGCGAGGGCAAGGCGTCGATGAACCGTCCCGAGGACGGACAGGCGCCCGACACCGAGAACCTCGACGTGCTGTTCGACGTCCTCATGGAGCACGTGCCGGCGCCCAAGGGTGATTCCGCCGCGCCGCTGCAGGCCCACGTCACCAACCTCGACGCCTCCGACTTCCTCGGTCGCCTCGCGCTGGTCCGCATCCACAACGGCGAGCTCCGCAAGGGGCAGAACGTCGCGTGGATGCACGCCGACGGCGTCAAGAACGTCAAGATCACCGAGTTGCTGAAGACCGTCGGCGTCAACCGTGAGCCCGGCGAGGTCGCCGTGGCCGGTGACATCGTCGCCGTCGCGGGTATCCCCGAGATCATGATCGGCGACACCCTCGCCGACATCGAGAACCCGGTGGCTCTGCCGACGATCACCGTCGACGAGCCGGCCATCTCCGTGGTCATCGGTACCAACACGTCGCCGCTGGTGGGTCGCGTCAAGGGCCACAAGCTGACCGCCCGCATGGTCAAGTCCCGTCTGGACTCCGAGCTGATCGGCAACGTGTCGCTGCGCGTGCTCGACATCGGACGCCCCGACGCGTGGGAGGTCCAGGGCCGTGGCGAGCTGGCACTGGCCATCCTCGTCGAGCAGATGCGCCGCGAGGGCTTCGAGCTCACGGTCGGCAAGCCGCAGGTCGTCACCAAGCATGTCGACGGCAAGCTGCACGAGCCCTTCGAGGAGCTCACGATCGACACCCCCGAGGAGCACTTGGGCGCGATCACCCAGCTGCTGGCCAACCGCAAGGGCAAGATGGTCCAGATGACGAACCACGGCACCGGCTGGGTTCGGATGGAGTTCATCGTTCCGTCGCGTGGCCTCATCGGTTTCCGCACCGACTTCCTCACCGAGACCCGCGGCACCGGCATCGCCAACGCCGTCTCGCACGGCTACGCCCCGTGGGCCGGCGAGATCCGCGCCCGCCACACCGGCTCGCTGGTCTCGGACCGCACCGGCTCGGTGACCCCGTTCGCGATGATCCAGCTGGCGGACCGCGGCACCTTCTTCGTCGAGCCCGGCTCGGACACGTACGAGGGCATGGTCGTGGGTATCAACCCGCGCGCCGAGGATCTCGACATCAATGTCACCAAGGAGAAGAAGCTCACCAACATGCGCTCGGCGACGGCCGACGCGACGGAGACGCTCGCGAAGCCGATCGAGCTGACCCTCGAGGCGGCGATGGAGTTCTGTGCCGCCGACGAGTGTGTCGAGGTCACTCCCGAGGTCGTGCGTGTGCGCAAGCTGCATCTGTCGCAGACCGATCGCGCTCGCGAGCGTTCGCGCGCGAAGTCGCGTGACAAGGCCGCGCTGTAAGTGTGTGACGCGTTCCGTGCGCGTTGTGCGAGGCTGAGTGCTCGCGCAACGCGCACGGGCGGGTGTGCCGCTCGCGGACGGGAGGGCCGGTAGTGGCGCACGTACGGCACGGGATGTTCCGTGCATTGGTTCCGAGGACCCTGGCTGCGGTGTCGCTGCTGGCGCTGGCGGCCTGTACCGCCAACCCGCCGCCGCCGGTCGAGAGCACCGACAGCCCCAAGCCGACGACTGCGGTTCCCACCAAGAACACCGTTGCCGTCGCGATCGACGACGTGGGCATCGGGTTCAATCCGCATCTCCTCGCGGACCAGTCACCCGTCAACTCGGCGGTGAGCGCGCTGGTGCTGCCCAGTCCGTTCCGTCCCGCGCTCGATCCGGCGCGCCCCGGCGTGACGCTGTGGGTGCCCGATCCGTCCGTGCTGGTGTCGGCGACCGCGGTGCCGCCGGAGGCTCCGACGACCATCACCTACCAGTTGCGAAACGAGGCCCAGTGGTCGGACGGTGCTCCGATCGCGGCCGAGGACTTCCGCTACCTGTGGCAGCAGATGATCACCCAGCCGGGCGTCGTGGATCCCGCGGGCTACGGTCTGATCGACGACGTCGAGTCGTCCGGGGGCGGCAAGACCGTCACCGTGACTCTCACCGCCCCGTATCCGGCGTGGCGCGAGCTCTTCACCGACCTGCTGCCGTCGCATCTGGTCAAGGACACGCCGGGCGGCTTCGCCCGCGGGCTCGGTGACAGCATTCCGGTCTCGGGGGCGCAGTTCCACATCAAGTCGGTCGATCGCGGCCGCGACGAGATCGTGCTCGAGCGTAACGACCGGTTCTGGGGCACCCCCGCCAAGGCGGATCAGATCCTGATGCGCCGCGGTGGCTCCCCGGCCCAGCTCGCGGACTCGATCCGGTCGGGCGACGCCCAGGTGGCCCGCGTGCACGGCGGTGCCGCCACACTGGGGCAGCTGTCGGTCATTCCCAGCGTGCGCACCGGCACCGAACTGCAGCCACGGGTGCTGTCGGTGACTCTCAACGGCCGGGTGTCCACGCTGGCCGAGCCCACGGTCCGCAAGGGACTGTTCGGACTTCTCGATCCCAACCTGCTGGCCACGGTGGGGGCGGGCAGCGAATCGTCCGCCACCCCCGCGCGCGCACAGGTGCTGGCTCCGTCCGACCCGGGGTATGCGCCGACGGCGCCACCGCCGCCGACGCGGGAGCAGGCCTTCGGGGCGCTTGCCGGTGCCGGCTTCCAGGTCGTCCCGACGCTCGCCGAGGGCAACGATCCGGAGACCGTCACCGTCGGACGTCTGGTGCGGGACAACGAGCAGTTGACCCTCGTACTGGGTGCGCCGGAGAACGACGACATCGCGATCGCCGTCGCCAACACTGTCGCCGACCAGTGGCGGGGGGCGGGTATCGCGGCCTCGGTGCGTGCGCTCAAGGCCGAGGACCTGTACGGCGAGGCACTCACGTCGGGCACGGTCGACGCCGTCGTCGGTTGGGAACGCGCCGGGTCGGACCCGGCGACGTCGCTGGCGTCCCGCTTCGGCTGCCTGCCGCTGGACACGTCGGAGTCGGCACCGGACACGACGCCGCAGACGACGTCTCCGGCACCCACGTCCGCGGCCACGCCGGCGCCGTCGGTGCGCTCTCCCAGCAACCTGTCCGGTCTGTGCGATCCCGTCTTGCAGCCCGGGATCGACGCGGCCCTGCGTGGCCTCGACGACCCGGCGCGCGTCATCGCCGACGCCGAGCCCCGGTTGTGGGAGTTGGCGGCCGTCCTGCCGGTCCTCCAGGACAACGCGATCGTGGTCGCCGGTCCAGGTGTGGAGGGCGTGTCGCTGGCGGGTCCGATCCCGGTGGGCATCTTCGGCGACGCCGGAGTGTGGACCCGCACGACGAAGTGAGTGAGATGAACGCCCGACGCATCCTGTTCGTGCACGCCCATCCCGACGACGAGACGCTCACGACGGGTGGCACCATCGCGCGGTACGCCTCCGACGGCGCCGACGTGACGGTGCTGACCTGCACTCTCGGCGAGGAGGGCGAGGTCATCGGGGACCGGTGGGCCGGCCTGGTCGCGGGCGCGGCGGATCAGCTGGGCGGCTACCGGATCATGGAGCTGACCGGCGCGCTGCAGGCGCTGGGCGTGTCCCGGCCGCGCTTCCTCGGCGGTGCGGGTCGCTGGCGGGATTCCGGGATGGTGGGCACGCCGTCGGCTCGTAATCCGCGCGCGTTCGTCAACGCCGACATCGACGAGGCGATCGCCGCGATCGTCGCGGTGATCCGGGAGCTACGCCCGCACGTGGTGGTCACCTACGATCCGGTCGGGGGCTACGGGCACCCCGATCACATTCAGGCGCACCGGCTCACGACGGCCGCCGTCGAGGCTGCCGGGACCGACGCCTTCCCGGACTGCGGGCAACCCTGGAATGTCGCGAAGTTCTACTGGACGGTCACCGAGCGGTCCACGCTCGAGGCGGGAATCACCGCGATCACCGACGTGCCGCACGGTTGGCGGATGCCGACGCCGGACGAACTCCCGACGGTGCCGGACGCGTCCGTGACCGCCGCCGTGGACGTCCGGCCGGTGCTGGACGCCAAACGCGCCGCGTTCCGGGCACACGCGACGCAGGTGACCGTCGCTCCGTCGGGGACCGAGTTCGCGCTGTCGAACGACGTGATCCAGCCGATCCTCGCCGTCGAGCACTACACCCTGGTCCGGGGTGAGCCCGGGCCCGTCGAATCGGACGGACGGGAGAAGGATCTGTTCGGCGGGATCGGCTGACGATTCCCCGTAAGCTGTGACCCAGGCCACGTTCGTGGGGGTCCGTGCGTCGGCACCAGCCTCTGTCGAACGGGAGGTCGCTGCGGATGTACAACTGGGAACTCCAGAATGCGATCACGGCTTTCGTGGACAGCCTGCGGCCGATGGCGCCGTACTTCCACGACCTCTACATCGGATCACTGCACGCGTTCGCACACCAGATGAGCGACTTACTGACGGCGATGGGCTATCCGCCGGTCCCGTGACCGGACCCCGCCGTCGCCGCGTCGGCGCCGATGACGGACCCTTGAAGTCATGACCGACCCGAGCATCGCCGTCGACCCGCCCGCGTCGCCCGCCGAGGCGCGCACGACACTCGCCCTGCTCACATTCGACGGCTTCCTCTGCGCGGTGCTGTCGGTGCTGTTCCTGCCGGCGTACATCGGGACGACGCCGTTCCCGATCACGGTGTTGATTTCCGCGGTGGTCAACCTGTTGCTGGTACTGGGCGCCCGCAAGTTCACCGATCGTGCTCTCGTGGCCGCGCTGCCGCTGTTCGGGTGGCTCTTCGGCTTCGGTCTGTGCGCGATCGGCGGTCCGGGCGGCGACGTGCTGGTGTTCGAGGACTGGCGCACCCTGCTGCTGTTCGTCGCGGCATTGCTTCCGGCGGGCCTGTACCTGTTCCAGGTCCGGCTCTCGTCGCTCGTGGCGGCGGCTCAGCGCTGAACGCGTAGCCAGATGCCGCCCGCGCCGGGCGTCACGGCGTCCACGAGCGCCCAGGCCTGCTCGGCCGGGAGGTCGTGCACGACGTAGCGGCCGGTGCCGGCCGGGGTCGCGGCGATCACGGTGGCGACTCCGGCGCGCCGCTGGAAGAACGTCTGCCGCACCGTCCAGCCGATGATGCCCTCTGCTGCCAGGCTGTCGCGTCGGCGGTCGAGAGAGCCGCTGCGGGTGACCAGCCAGCCGGGCAGGACGGCATGACCGAGCCCGCGGTAGCGGTCCCGGGCGAGGCCGGCACCGGCGACGGCGAGGACCACGACGCCTGCCCACACGGGCCACGGAACGTCGCGTCCGGCGACCGCGACGCCCGCCGCGGCGAGGGCGGCCACGACAGCGGGCCACAGCGCACGGGTGTAGCGCCGTCGCCGTGCGGCCGGGCCGTGCAATGCCAACGGTGTCTCGGCCTGGCGGTCGTCGCCGAGCACGGTCGCCATCACACGCATCGCCTCGGCGCGCGGACTCTGCGGCAGCAGCAGCGACGACTCGCGGTGCTCGGCGGAAACACCGGTCATGATCGCGTCGAGCGAGGCGCCGCCCGCCAGCCGCAGCAGCAGCGGCTCCTTGAGCGTCGTGCCGCGCAGGCGCTGCCGGTCGAGGGTGGTCTGCCGGGTCCGCAGCAGACCGTGGCTCACGTGCAGTGTGCGGCCGGTGTCGGTGACGGTCATGCGGCCGTAGACGACGAGGTAGCGGACGCACGCGAGAACGCTCGCGGCGAGGAACAGCCCGACGAAGGCGAGGAAGCCGAGGACTGCGAGGACGAGTGCGCCGGCCTGCTGCGCGGAGTCGACGCCCTCCTCGAATGCGGGCGACCGCGCGATGCTGTCCACCAGGCCGTACTGGAAGACGATGCCCACCAGCGCGCCGATCGCGACAAGTCCGGTGACGGAGAACGGGGCGTACCGCACCCAGGCAGGGGTCCAGTGGCCGATCTCGGCACCCTCCCGGTCGGGGGCGCTGTCCGCGTCGGGTCGGTCGGGGTGCTGCCCGTGACCCGACAGCAACGCGGCTCGCAGATCCGGAACGAGTGAGACGTCGAGTGCGTCGAGTTCGAACTTCTCCTCGTCGCGTCCGCTGTGGCGTCCGGTGCCGATCCGCAGCACGGCCAGCCCGAGCAGTCGATGCAACACGCGGGCCTCGACGTCGACGGACCGGATCCGGTTGCGGGGGACCGACAGCACCTTCTTCTGGAAGACGCCGCGACGCAACTGCACGTGTACCGGGCCGATCCTGTAGGTGGTGGTGACCCAGCGCAGGACGCCGTACGCGACGAGCGCGGCGACCACGATCAGGCCCCAGTAGTGATTGCCGCTGCTGCTGCCGACGATCCACGAGACCGCGATCACCGGGAGCAGTTTGACGACCTCGTTGACGGGGTGGACGAGCAGCATCCGCTTGTCGAGGCGCAGCCACGGTTGCTCGTCCTCGGCGGCGAGGGCGGCCTCGCCGGTCCTCTCGGCCGGCACGCTCACGTCGCGTCCCCGGCATTGCGGGCGGTGATCGCGGTCAGTTGCTCGACGGTGCGGTCGGCGACGTCGAGGTCCAGAGCGGTGATCTTGACCGCCCCGGCGGACGACGCCGTGGTGACGGTGACGGTCGCCAGACCGAACAGACGGTCGAGTGGTCCCCGTTCGGTGTCGACGGTCTGGATGCGGGTGATCGGTGCGATGCGCCGTTCCTGATCGAACCAGCCGGTGCGGGTGTAGACCGCGTCGTCGCTGATCTCCCAGCGGTGTACCCGGTACCGCCACCGCGGCACGACCACGATGTCCGCGACCGCGACCGCGAGCGTCACCGCGAACACCGTCACGTGCGGCCACGTCGTCCAGCGCCCGTCGAGCACCGCCCACACGACCTGCGCCGCGAACACCGGGAGCCAGACGAGGGTCGCGGTGGTGGCCCACAGCGCGGGGGCCTTCGTGCTCGGTCGCCATGCCGGGTCGGCCATGGTCACCGTACGCGGGGAACGGGTCGGGTCGGAAGGAACGCTCACGACCTCATCCTGCCCGAGCCGGGACGATGCGTCCTATGGTGGAGGTGGCCGCACAGGGCGTGCGGTGCCTGTCGAGACGGGAGGTGGTCGTGATGGTTCGGACCGACGCAGAGAACAACGACGCGGGGGCCGTGGACGTTCCGGAGGCCGATCTCGTCGAACAGTTGACTCCGGCCGAGTCGGACGACGAACACGAGGAGTCGACGCCGCCGCCGACACCCCTCGAAGTGAATCCGGCGGACGCCGCGGAGCAGCGGCGGAGCGTTCCGTTGGACGAGGACTATCCCCGCGGTTAGACGGGTGGTGTGAGACCCACGGTGGCAGCGAGACCGGTCGGTGGCGCATGATCGTCGGGTGAGTCACTCGAGCGATGACACCGACCGGTCCACGATTCTGCCGATCCCGTCGGTTCCCACCGAGGGCCCGTCCGCGAGTGCGATGCGGCGAGTCCTGCGCCGGGCCCGGGACGGCGCGACGCTCAACGTCGACGAGGCCACCACGCTGCTGCACGCGCGTGGCGCCGACCTCGAGGATCTGTGCGCGTCTGCCGCGAAGGTGCGCGACGCGGGCCTGCTCGCTGCGGGACGGCCGAATACGGTGTCGTACTCGCGCAAGGTGTTCGTCCCGATCACGCGCCTGTGCCGCGACAAGTGCCACTACTGCACGTTCGTGACGGTCCCCGGCAAGCTGCGGGCGGCCGGGCACGGCATGTACCTGGAGCCCGACGAGATTCTCGAGATCGCCCGCCAGGGCGCCGAATTGGGTTGCAAGGAGGCACTGTTCACCCTCGGTGACCGGCCTGAGGACCGCTGGCCGGAGGCGAAGCAATGGCTCGACGAGCGTGGCTACGACTCCACTCTCGACTACGTGCGGGCCATGTCGATCCGGGTTCTCGAGGAGACCGGACTGCTGCCGCACCTCAACCCGGGCGTCATGAGCTGGGAGGAGATCTCGCGGCTCAAGCCGGTGGCGCCGTCGATGGGCATGATGCTCGAGACGACGTCGACCCGACTGTTCACGGACAAGGGCGAGTGCCATTACGGCAGCCCCGACAAGGATCCCGAGGTGCGGCTGCGCACGCTCACCGACGCGGGACGACTGTCGGTGCCATTCACGACCGGCATCCTCGTCGGTATCGGCGAGACGCTCGCCGAGCGCGCCGAGTCGATCATGGCGATCCGCAAGCTGCACAAGGCCTTCGGGCACGTGCAGGAAGTGATCGTGCAGAACTTCCTGGCCAAGCCGGACACCGCTATGCGGGACGCCCCCGACGCGAACCTCGAGGAGTTCCTGGCCACCATCGCGGTCGCGCGCCTGCTGTTGGGGCCGGGGATGCGGATCCAGTCGCCCCCGAACCTGGTATCCGAGGCGGAATGCCTGGCGTTGATCGGCGCGGGTGTCGACGACTGGGGCGGGGTGTCGCCGCTCACCCCCGATCACGTGAATCCCGAACGGCCGTGGCCGAATCTGGACTCGCTCGCCGCGATCACCGCGCAGGCCGGGTACACGCTGGTCGAGCGGACCGCGGCGCAGCCGCAGTACGTGCTGGCCGGGCATCCGTGGATCGATCCGCGGATCGGGGCGCACGTGCGCGCTGTGGCCGACCCGGTGACCGGCCTCGCCCGGGCCGACGTGAAGCCGGCGGGTTTGCCGTGGCAGGAACCGGACGAGGAGTGGGTGTCGTCCGGCCGCGTGGACCTCAACACCGAGATCGACACCGACGGCCGCAACACCGAGACCCGATCGGACCTCGGTAGCGCGTTCGGCGACTGGGAGACCGTGCGCGAGCAGGTTCTCGAACTGGGTCGCGCCGCGCCGGCCCGCGTGGACACCGACGTGCTGTCCGCGTTGCGCAGCGCCGAACGCGATCCGGCGACGCTGTCCGACGACGAGTACCTCGCACTCGCGACGGCCGACGGGGACGGCCTCGAGGCCGTCGTCGCGCTCGCCGACGCGCTGCGCAAGGACGCCGTCGGCGACGACGTCACCTACGTCGTCAACCGGAACATCAACTTCACCAACATCTGCTACACCGGCTGCCGGTTCTGCGCGTTCGCGCAGCGCAAGGGCGACGCGGACGCGTTCACGCTATCGGCCGAGGAAGTCGCGGACCGGGCGTGGGAGGCGCACGTCGCGGGCGCGACCGAGGTCTGCATGCAGGGCGGCATCGACCCCGAGCTGCCGGTCACCGGGTACGCGGACCTGGTGCGGGCGGTCAAGCGCCGGGTGCCGTCGATGCACGTGCACGCGTTCAGCCCGATGGAGATCGTGAACGGCGCCTCCCGCGGCGGTCAGAGCGTCCGCGACTGGCTCACCGAGCTGCGTGCGGCCGGCCTCGACACCATCCCGGGCACCGCCGCGGAGATCCTCGACGACGAGGTCCGCTGGGTCCTCACCAAGGGCAAGCTGCCCGCGTCGGCGTGGATCGACGTCGTCACCACCGCGCACGAGGTGGGACTGCGGTCGAGTTCGACGATGATGTACGGCCACGTGGACAGTCCCCGGCACTGGGTCGGACATCTGAACGTCATCCGCGGAATCCAGGACCGCACGGGCGGATTCACCGAATTCGTGTTGCTGCCGTTCGTGCACCAGAGCGCACCGCTGTACCTGGCCGGCGCGTCCCGCCCGGGGCCGACGCAGCGCGACAACCGGGCGGCCCACGCGCTGGCGCGGATCATGCTGCACGGCCGGATCGCCAACATCCAGACCAGCTGGGTCAAGCTCGGCGTCGCGGGCACGCAGGCCATGCTCCAGGGCGGTGCCAACGACCTCGGCGGAACGTTGATGGAGGAGACCATCTCGCGGATGGCCGGATCGCAGCACGGTTCGGAGAAGACGGTCGAGGAGCTGCGGGCCATCGCCGAGGGCATCGGTCGTCCGGCGCACGAACGACTGACGAACTACAGCCGCCGGGAGGGTGCACCCATTCCGGTGCGGTGAGTTCGCTGTTTCGGAAGGTTCGCGCCGGGGCACCCGTGGTCGAGAGGCCGAAGGGAGCCCCAGGTGGACCTGACACTGACGTTCGTCGGCAACGCGACGGTGCTGCTGCGATACGGCGATCTGACGGTGCTGACCGATCCGAACTTCCTGCACCGCGGACAGCACGCGTATCTCGGGTACGGGCTCGTCTCGGCGCGCCGCCACGATCCGGCGATCGACGTGCGGGACCTGCCGCCCCTCGACGCGATCGTGCTCTCCCACCTGCACGGTGACCACTGGGACCGGGTCGCGCAGCGGCACCTCGACCGGGATCTGCCGGTGCTGACGACGCCGCACGCCGCGAAGAGACTGCACCGCAGAGGATTCTCGCGGGCGACGGGGTTGCAGACCTGGCAGCGGCACACGCTCACGACGGGTGGCGCCCAGGTGGTGGTGACGGCGGCGCCGGGGGAGCACGCGCCGGTGGTGGCGCGCCGCCTACTGCCGCCGGTGATGGGCAGCATCCTCGAGTTCGGTCCGCTCGGCGGCCCGGTGGAGCGCCGGCTGTACATCTCGGGTGACACGCTGATCGTCGATGCGCTGCAGGAGATTCCCCGCCGGCACCCGGATCTGGATGTCGGCGTCGTGCATCTCGGTGGGACCCGGCTGCCGGCCGGTGACCGGCTGCCGTTCGGGCTGACCGTGACGATGGACGGCCGCCAGGGCGCCGACCTGGTGGAGTTGCTCTCCCTACCGAAGGTGGTGCCCGTGCACTTCGACGACTACACGGTCTTCGCCTCGCCGCTCTCGGACTTTCGCGACGAGGTGACGCGGCGCGGCCTCGGTGACCGCATCGTGTACGTCGATCGCGGGGAGACGGTGACGCTGTAGCGTCGGTGCCTCTCGACGTCGGCGCCTCCCGCCGCAGGAACGGTTCAGTCCTTGCGGTGTGGCAGGAACTCCTGGGCCTTCGTCTTGATGCCCGTCTTCACGAGGCCCCACGCGTTCTCGTCGCCGCCCAGGACGGCGGCGGTCGCGTCCTTGAACTGCTCCCACGTCGCGTGGGGCGGGATCGGCGGCATGTCAGGATCGGTGTGGACGTCGAGGACGGTGGGCCGGTCCGCGGACAGGGCGCGCTCCCACGCGCCGGCGAGGGCGTCGGGGTCGTCGACGGTGATGCCTTGCAGTCCCAGGCTCGCGGCGAAGGCGGCGTAGTCGACGTCCGGGAGGCTCTGCGACTCGGTGAACTTCGGTGCGCCGCCCATGGCCCGCATCTCCCACGTCACCTGGTTGAGGTCGTTGTTGTGCAGGACGGCGACGATCAGGCGCGGGTCCGACCACTCCTGCCAGTACCGCTTGACCGTGATCAGCTCGGCCATACCGTTCATCTGCATGGCGCCGTCGCCGGCGAACACGATCGCCGGCCGGACGGGGTGGGCGAACTTCGCGCCGATGCCGTACGGGACGCCGGGACCCATCGTCGCCAGCGTCCCCGACAGCGAACCCCGAATGTCGCCGCGGAAACGGAGTTGGCGCGCATACCAGTTGGCGGCCGATCCGGAATCGGCGGTGACGATCGCGTCGTCGGGCAGGCTCGGGGAGAGCTCGGAGAACAATCGCAGCGGATTGACCGGGTCGGCCGTTACCCGGGCCTGCATGTCCATCGTCTCCCACCAGCGGGCGACGTCGGCCTCGATGCCCTCGCGCCACGACCGGTCCTGTTTGCGCTCGAGCTGCGGGATCAGTGCTCGCAGCGCGGCCCGGGCGTCCGCCACCAGGTTGACCTCGTACGGGTACCGCATGCCGACGAACCGGGCGTCGATGTCGATCTGTACTCCGCGCGCCTGTCCGTAATCGGGCATGAACTGGCTGTAGGGGAAGCTCGACCCCACGGTGAGCAGCGTGTCGCAGCCGGTCATCATCTCGTAGCTCGGCCGGGTGCCGAGCAGGCCGATGGATCCGGTGACCCAGGGCAGCTCGTCGGACAGCACGTCCTTGCCCAGCAGGGCCTTCGCGGCGCCCGCACCGAGCAGGTCGGCCGCCTCGGCGAGTTCGGCGTCCGCCCCCCGGGCCCCGGCGCCGACCAGCATCGCGACCTTGGAGCCGGCGTTGAGGATGTCGGCGGCCCGCCGGACGGCGTCGTCGTCCGGGGCGATCTGCGGAAGGTCGAGACCGAGGCTGGACGGCACCATCTTGAAGGCGTGGGTAGGTGGCGAGTACGGCAACTCCTGCACGTCGGCGGGGATGATGAGGGCCGTCGGCGCACGCTGCGAGAGCGCGGTGCGGATCGCGCGGTCGAGGACGTTGGGCAGCTGCTCGGGCACGTTCACGGTCTGCACGTAGTCGGCGGCCACGTCCTTGTACAGGCTCGCCAGGTCCACCTCCTGCTGATAGGAGCCGCCCATCGCGCTCCGGTTGGTCTGCCCGACGATCGCTACCACGGGAACGTGGTCCAGCTTGGCGTCGTAGAGGCCGTTGAGCAGGTGGATCGCGCCCGGGCCGGACGTCGCCATACACACCCCGACCCGGCCGGAGAACTTCGCGTATCCGACGGCTTCGAAGGCGCACATCTCCTCGTGCCTGGCCTGCACGAACCTGGGGTGGTTGTCGGCTCGACCCCACGCGGCGAGGATCCCGTTGATGCCGTCGCCCGCGTACGCGAACACGTGCTCGACGTTCCACGCCCGTAGGCGCTCGAGCAGATAGTCCGCGACGTTCCGGTCGGCCATGGCGCCTCCTCTGCACTTGCATCCGGCTACCCGCGCCGCGGGGGAGGCAAACGAGCGGCGGGTTCGCAGCGGAGCCGCCGGGCTTCATAGGTCACCCTTACCTGACTGCGTCGGCGCGCGCGCTTCATACTGGACCTTCCGGAAGTTCGTCGGGCGCGAGCCCGGCATCCGGCTCACCGAGGCGCCCGAGCGCCCGTGTCAGAAAGGCAGGGAGAGCAGCAGTGACCTACACGATTGCCGAACCGTGCGTCGATGTGATGGACAAGGCATGTATCGAGGAGTGCCCGGTCGACTGCATCTACGAGGGTGGTCGCATGCTCTACATCCATCCGGACGAGTGCGTGGACTGCGGTGCGTGTGAGCCGGTCTGCCCCGTCGAGGCCATCTTCTACGAGGACGACGTTCCGGATCAGTGGAACGGCTACGTCGCCGCCAACGTCGACTTCTTCGACGATCTGGGTTCGCCGGGCGGTGCGGCGAAGCTCGGCAAGGTCGACTTCGACCCGCCGTTCATCAAGGCGCTGCCCCCCATGGGCGAAGAGTAGGTAGGGGTTCCGGCGTTGCCTCGCATTCCCGTGGCCCAGACCCTGCCCGATTTTCCGTGGGACTCCCTCGCGTCCGCGAAGGAGAAGGCCCAGTCCCATCCCGACGGGATCGTCAACCTGTCGGTGGGAACTCCGGTCGATCCGGTTGCCCCGGGCATCCGGGACGCCTTGGCGTCGGCGTCGGCTGAGCCCGGCTATCCGACGACGCACGGGACCGACGCGCTGCGCGAGGCGACGTCGGCGTCCCTGGCCCGCCGCTACGGCATGACGGGCGTCGATCCCGCGGCGATCCTGCCGGTGATCGGCACCAAGGAAGTCATCGCGTGGCTGCCGAGCCTCCTCGGTCTCGGCGCCGACGACCTGGTCGTGATCCCCGAGGTTGCGTATCCCACGTACGAGGTGGGTGCGTTGCTCGCCGGTGCCCGGGTGCTGCGCGCCGACGGGACCGCGCAGTTGGGGCCGGAGAAGCCGGCGTTGATCTTCGTGAACTCGCCGTCGAATCCCACCGGCAAGGTCCTCGGCGTGGAGCATTTGCGGAAGGTGGTCGACTTCGCGCGTGAGCGCGGCGCCATCGTCGCGTCCGACGAGTGCTACCTGGGCCTGACCTGGGAGGGTGAAGCCGTCTCGATCCTCGACCCGAGGGTGTGCGGCGGCGACCACACCGGGCTGATCGCGATCCATTCGCTGTCGAAGACGTCGAATCTGGCCAGCTACCGGGCCGGCTTCGTCGCGGGCGATCCGGCGCTCGTCGCCGAACTGCTCGAGGTGCGCAAGCACGCGGGCATGATGATGCCGACGCCGATCCAGGCGGCGATGGCGGCCGCGCTCACCGACGACGACCAGGAGAAGGAGCAGCGCGAGCGGTACCGCCGCCGCCGTGACGTCCTGCTGGCCGCCGTGCGCGGTGCCGGTTTCACCGTCGACGACTCGGAGGCCGGCCTGTACCTGTGGGCCACCCGCGGCGAGAACTGCCGCACCACGGTCGACTGGTTCGCAGAGCGCGGCATCCTGGTCGCGCCGGGCGACTTCTACGGACCGCGCGGCGCCGCGCACGTCCGGATCGCCCTGACGGCCACCGACGAGCGGATCGAGGCGGCCGCAGCGCGCCTGTCCTGATCTCATCTTCGGGTACCCGGGTTCCCGCGTTTCGCGCACTTGTCGCGCGCGTGGGGCCCGGGTTCTCGCGTTTTGCGCACTTATCGCGGGGAGAGGGCACTCGATCTGACGCTTCGCGCACTTGTTGCGGGGCGCGGGAGGCGGTGGCGGGCGTAGCCTGAGCTTGGTTGCAGTCACTTGGCTACTGGCTGAGGAGGGCAGCATGGATGCCGTCACGGACGTTCCGGCGCCGTACAACGAGCCGGTCCACTCCTACGCGCCGGGCAGTCCCGAGCGCGACCGACTGACGAGGGCGCTGGCGGAGCACACCTCGACCGTTGTCGACATCCCGCACGTCATCGGCGGCGAGCACCGTCACGGCAGCGGTGAACCGAGGGAAGTGGTTCAACCGCATCGGCATTCCGCCGTCCTCGGCACCTACTCGAATGCGACGTACGACGACGCGTCCGCGGCCATCGAGGCGGCGACCGCGGCGGCGCCGGCGTGGCGCGAGCTCCCGTTCGACGAGCGGGCCGCGGTGCTGTTGCGGGCGGCGGATCTGCTGTCCGGGCCGTGGCGGGAGAAGATCGCGGCGGCGACGATGCTGGGGCAGTCCAAGTCCGTCCAGCAGGCCGAGATCGATGCGCCGTGCGAACTGGTCGACTTCTGGCGGTTCAACGTCCACTTCGCCCGTGGCATCCTGGCCGAGCAACCGACGTCGTCGCCCGGGGTGTGGAATCGGCTCGAATACCGCCCGCTCGAGGGTTTCGTCTACGCCATCACGCCGTTCAATTTCACCGCGATCGCCGGGAACCTGCCGACCGCTCCCGCGCTGATGGGTAACACGGTGGTCTGGAAGCCGTCGCCCACCCAGACGCTCGCCGCGTACTGGACGTTGCGCCTGCTCGAGGCCGCCGGCCTGCCACCGGGCGTGATCAACCTGCTCACCGGCGACGGTCTCGCCGTTTCCGATGTGGCGCTGCGTGATCCACGGCTGGCCGGGATCCACTTCACCGGTTCCACCACGACGTTCCGCCACCTGTGGGGCGAGGTGGGCGCGAACATCGCCGACTATCGCAGCTATCCGCGCCTGGTGGGGGAGACGGGCGGCAAGGACTTCGTGGTGGCGCACCCGTCCGCCGATCCGGCGGTGCTGTCCACGGCACTGATCCGCGGGGCGTTCGAGTACCAGGGCCAGAAGTGCTCGGCGGCGTCGCGCGCCTACATTCCGCGATCGGTGTGGTCGCGGATGCAGGACCAGTTCCTCGCCGAGGTCGACGCCCTCTCCTACGGCGACGTCACCGATCTGGAGAACTTCGGCGGTGCGCTGATCGACCGGCGCGCCTACGACAAGAGCGTCGCGGCGATCGAGCGGGCGCGCGGCGCCGACGGAGTGCGGATCGCCGTGGGCGGCAAGTACGACGACAGTGTGGGGTACTTCGTCCGGCCGACGGTCCTCACGGTGGACGATCCGCGCGACGAGGCGCTCGTGAAGGAGTACTTCGGTCCGATTCTGTCGATCCACGTCTACGACGACTCCGCCCCGCAGGCGTTCGACGACGTGCTCACCGCGGTGGACACGACAGCGGCGTACGCGTTGACCGGCGCCGTGGTGGCCACGGACCGCGCGGCGATCGAACGAGCCTCGGCGGCATTGCGGTACGCGGCGGGGAACTTCTACGTCAACGACAAACCGACCGGCGCGGTAGTGGGTCAGCAACCGTTCGGCGGGGCGCGGGCGTCGGGTACCAACGACAAGGCCGGCTCGCCGCTCAACCTGCTGCGGTGGGTATCGCCGCGCACGATCAAGGAGACCTTCGTCCCGCCCACCGATCATCGCTACCCGCACATGGGGTCGGGGCACGGCCGATGACGCCGGGCGTCCTGTCGAATCCGCTGCGGCCGGCGATCCTGGCCGCAGCGCGCTCGTCGAGGGTGAAGAGTGCGATCACCCGGGCGCCGGTCACCAAGTCGATCGTGCGCCGTTTCGTGGCGGGGGAGTCGCTCGCCGACGCGATGGCCGCGACGTCGACGCTGCTGGTCGCGGGCCGATCGGTGAGCATCGACCACCTCGGCGAGGACACCCTCGACGTCGAGCAGGCCCGGAACACCGTCGTCGCGTATCTCGAACTGCTCGCCGAGCTCGCGCGCCTGCCCCAGGCCGCGGCGACCGGAGTGCGGACGCTCGAGGTGTCGATGAAGCTGTCCGCACTGGGCCAGGGGCTGCCGGGCGACGGCGACAAGATCGCGCTCGACCACGCGCGGACCATCTGCGCGGCCGCCCACGAGCACGGGGTGTGGGTGACCGTCGACGCCGAGGACCACACCCGCACCGACTCCACGCTGGCGATCGTGCGGGAATTGCGGGCCGACTTCCCGTGGCTCGGGACGGTGCTGCAGGCATATCTGCGGCGGACCGAGGGCGACTGCCGCGACCTTGCGGGCGCCGGATCGCGGATCCGGCTGTGCAAGGGCGCTTACCGCGAACCGGAGTCGGTGGCGTACCGGTCGCGGGCCGACGTCGACGCGTCGTACCGGCGGTGCCTTCGGGTCCTCATGGCAGGTGACGGTTACCCGATGGTGGCCACCCACGACCCGGCGATGATCGCCTCGGTGGATCGCCTGATCACCGAAACCGGGCGGGGAACAGACGATTTCGAACATCAGATGCTGTTCGGGATCCGCGACCTCGAGCAGGCCCGATTGGTGGACGCGGGGCGTCGGGTCCGGGTCTACGTGCCGTACGGCGCGCAGTGGTACGGGTACTTCATGCGGCGGTTGGCGGAGCGGCCGTCGAACCTTCGGTTCTTCCTGCGTTCGACGCTCTCCCGGGGCTGACGCGCGATGTGAGACAGTGAGCGTCGTGCTGCTCAGTTCGCTCAATCCCCTCGCCGTCGCGCGCGGCGACGACATGCCCGACGCCGTCCGAATCGGCGACACCGTACTCTCGCGCACCGACATCCTCGGGGCGGCCGGCGCGTTGGCCAAGCGCATCGCCGGCGCCCGGGTGGTGGCGGTGCTGGCCGAGCCCACGCCCGCGACGGTGATCGCCGTCGTCGGCTGCCTGCTCGCGGGGGTCACGGTGGTTCCGGTTCCGCCGGATTCGGGTCCGGCCGAGCTCGAACACATCCTTTCCGACTCCGGGGCGCAGGGGTGGCTGGGCCGGGCTCCGGAGGGATCCGCGCTGCCGGTGGTGCCGGTGCGCGTGCACGCCCGCGACTGGCACAGCCATCCCGAACCGCACCCGTCGTCCACCGCGTTCGTGCTGTACACGTCGGGCACGACGGGTCCGCCGAAGGGCGTGCTGCTCAGCCGGCGCGCGATCGCCGCCGGGATCGACGCACTCGCCGAGGCGTGGGACTGGACGTCGAAGGATGTTCTGGTGCACGGTCTTCCGCTGTTCCACGTGCACGGGCTGATCCTCGGTGTCCTCGGCCCGCTGCGGGTGGGCAGCCGGCTGGTCCACACCGTCAAACCGACGCCGCAGGCGTATGCGGACGCCGCGCGGGCCGGTGGATCGCTGTTCTTCGGGGTGCCCACCGTGTGGTCCCGAATCGTGGAGGACGAGGCGTCGGCCCGTGCCCTGAGCGGTGCGCGGCTGCTGGTGTCGGGCAGTGCGCCGCTGCCGGTCCCGGTGTTCGAGCGGTTGCGCGCGCTCACCGGGCTCACCCCGATCGAGCGCTACGGCATGAGCGAGACCATGCTGACGATCAGCACCCGCGTCGACGGCGAACGCCGACCCGGCTGGGTGGGCGTGCCGGTGAGCGGCGTCGAGACCCGGCTGCGCGACGAGCACGGCGGGGAGGTGCCGCACGACGGCGAGAGCATCGGCGGCCTGCAGGTCCGCGGGGCGACGCTGTTCGACGGCTACCTGAATCGGCCCGACGCCACCGCCGAGTCGTGGACGGAGGACGGCTGGTTCAAGACCGGCGACGTCGCGGTCATCGACGCCGGCGGCTTCCACCGCATCGTCGGCCGTGAGTCCACCGACCTCATCAAGTCCGGCGGCTACCGCATCGGTGCCGGGGAGGTGGAGACTGCGCTGCTCGGGCACCCGGGCGTCAAGGAGGCCGCCGTCGTCGGACTGCCCGACGCCGACCTGGGCCAGCGCATCGTCGCGTTCGTCGTCGGCGACGGACTCGACGAGCAGGCGCTGATCGACCACGTCGCATCGCAGCTCTCGGTGCACAAGCGCCCGCGCGAGGTCCGCCTGGTCGAGTCGCTGCCGCGCAACGCGATGGGCAAGGTGCAGAAGAAGCTCCTGTAGGCGCTGCGCGCCCGTGCGCCTTTTTGGTAGTTGGGGGCACCGGAAAGGCGCACGGGTGGCGAAGCCGCCGGTTCCGGAATCGGGGCGAGGTCGAGTTGGCACGGGGGCCGGTCCCGGCCTGACGGGCGGCCGGGGGGGAGACAGGTGCCGCTACGCATCGGCGCCTGCCCCTCGCCCCGCTTCCCGGCGATCCGGCAGTCAGGCGTCGTATTTGTAGAAGCCCTCACCCGACGCGACGCCGAGCTTGCCCTTGTCGATGTAGTTCTCCTTGAGCCACACCGCCAGCTTCTGCGCGTCCTCGTCACCGTGCGACATGATGTTGTACGGCGTCGTGAGGCCGATGATGTCGAATATCTGGAACGGACCGAGGGGCGCGCCGGTCGCGATCTTCCAGGTCTTGTCGACGTCCTCCGGTTGCGCGTAGCCGCCGGCGGCGAGGGCGGCGGCCGAGTTGAGGAACGGCACCAGCAGCGAGTTCAGGACGTAGCCCGACTTCTCCTTGTGCAGTTCGATCGGGACCATGCCGATCTCGGTGGCGAACTCGACGACGGTGCGGAACACCTCGGGATCGGTCCGCTCCGTGCCCATCACTTCCGCGGTGTTGAACCGCCACACCCGGTTCGCGAAGTGCAGCGCGAGGAAGCGGTCGGGACGGCCGGTGGCCTCGGCGAGGTCGCTCGGCAACAGCGTCGACGAGTTCGTCGCGAAGATGGTCCGCTCCGGCGCGGCGGCACCGATTCTGCGGTACGTGTCCTGCTTGAGGGACAGGATCTCCGGGATCGCCTCGATGACCAGATCGGCGTCGGCCACGGCCGCGTCCAGATCGGACGTCAGCGTCAGCCGGTCCAGGGTGGCGGCGGCGCTGCCGTCGTCGGCGCCGGGAACCTCCTGCCGATAGGTGTCGACCAGGCCGGCGAAGCGACCGCGCGCGGCGTCGAGTGCCTTGTCGTCGATGTCGTACGAGGTGACGTCGAATCCCTTGAAAGCCGTCTGGAAGGCGATCTGGGAACCCAGAACTCCCGCGCCCAGTACGGTGACCTTCCGAATGTCCGTCATGAAACCTCCAGGCTCTCGTGCGGCCGAATCGGGCGCCGGCCGGTTCCCTTCGACCCTATCCCCGCCGACCGGGGGCGGGCGTACCGTCGGGGTATGAGCGCTGTCACGAGCACCCGAATCGTCCTCGCGTCACGACCGCACGGAGAACCGACTGCGGACAACTTCCGCACGGAGACAGTCGAATTGCCCGACCTGTCCGATGGCCAGGTGCTCTTGCGCACCGTCTATCTGTCGCTGGACCCGTACATGCGGGGCCGGATGAGCGCCGCCGAGTCCTACGCCGATCCCGTCGAGGTGGGCGACGTCATGGTAGGTGGGACGGTCTCCCGGGTTATCGAGTCACGGAACCCGCGCATCGCCGCCGGCACCTACGTCCTCGGATACACCGGGTGGCAGACGCACGCCGTGGTCGACGGTGACACCGTCCGGCCCCTCGACCCGGACCGTGCCCCGCTGTCCACCGCGCTCGGGGTGCTCGGAATGCCCGGATTCACGGCGTACTCGGGGCTGCTGAAGATCGGCCGCCCGCAGGCCGGGGAGACCGTCGTGGTGGCGGCCGCGGCCGGGCCGGTGGGCTCTGCGGTCGGGCAGATCGCGCAGATCCACGGCGCCCGTGCCGTCGGCATCGCCGGCGGCCCCGACAAGTGCGCGTACGTGCGCGACGAACTCGGGTTCGACGCCGCCGTCGACCACCGGGCAACGGATTTCGCCGACCGGTTGCGTGCCGCGGTTCCGGGCGGCGTGGACGTCTACTTCGAGAACGTCGGCGGGCCGGTCACCGCGGCAGTCCTGCCGCTGCTCAACCTCTACGCCCGGATCCCGGTGTGCGGGTTGGTCTCCCAGTACAATGCTGCGACCACTCCGGAGGGGCCGGACCGGTTGCCGGCGTTCATGGGGCTCGTGCTCACGAAGAGTCTGACGGTGCGCGGGTTCATCCAGTCCGAGTTCGTCGCGGAGATGTACGCGGATTTCGAACGCGACGCCTCCCGGTGGATCGCCGAAGGTCGGCTGAAGTACCGGGAGGACGTCGTGCACGGACTGGACAATGCGCCGTCGGCGTTCCTGGGGATGTTGCACGGCAAGAACTTCGGCAAACTGGTGGTTCGCGTCGGACCGGAGGAGTGAGCGTCAGGCTGTGACACCCACCGGCTTGTCGCCCACGATCGAGATCCGGTCCATCACCCGACGTGCGGGGAAGTAGTCACTCGACGCGTAGTGCTGGCAGGTGCGGTTGTCCCAGAACGCGATCGTGTCGGGGCTCCAGTGCAGCCGCACCTGGAACTCCGGACGCTGGACGTGCCGGTAGAGCGCGCGCAGGATCTCGTTCGATTCCTCCTCGGACACGCCGACGATGCGTTGTGTGAACACGGAATTGACGAACAGCACGCGGCGTCCGGTCTCGGGGATGACGCGGACCACGGGGTGGACCACGGGCGGGAAGACCGGACGGAGCATCTCGACGGTCTCGGCCGGCATCCCGCGGCCGAACGAGTTGATCCAATCGTGCTCGGCCTCGAGATGGTCGATGCGCGCGCGGAGATCCTCCGGGAGCAGATCGTATGCGGCGCCCGTGTCGGCCCATAGGGTGTCCCCACCCACGTCCGGTACCTCGACGCCGCGCAGGACCGCTGCGAACGAAGGAAATTCGTGCCACGTCACGTCGTTGTGCCACATGTTCTCGACACCGGCGGCCATCGCGTCCTTGGCCAGGGTCGCGACGTCCGCATCGCTCTGGCCGGGCTGGGTGTACTTGAAGAAGGGGTGCTGCTCGAGTTCGCCCCAGCGGGCGGCGAATGCACGATGATCGGCACGGTCGATGTCCTGGTCACGGAAGAACAGGACCTTCCACTCGAGCAGTGCGCGTCGCAGTTCCGCGAGCACGTCGTCGGAGAGGTCGCCGGTCAGCCGGATCCCGGACACCTCGGCGCCGATGGTCGGGGTCTTCGGTGTGAGCGAGAACAATTCGTAGGGTCGGTCGTCGGCGCTCTCGGTGGTGCGTCGTGCGACGAGCGGGCCGACTGCGTACAGGGGGTCCGTCGGACGCGGTTCGATGAAGGTCCGGAAGATGTCGGGATTTGCGGAAGCGGTCATAGCGAAACTCCTTGGGGATCGGTGTGTTCCGTCGAATCTGGAGTGCTGTGTGGAACGGATGTGGGGGCCTCGAGCACCGCGACGCACGTGTCGACCAGATCCGCGACGATCGCGGCGGTCTGCTGCTGCGTGCGGTCGCGGCCCTCGTGTGCTGCAAGAGTGGTCATTCCGAGCGTGACGACGGTGTCCGCGCGCCACTTCGCGATGTCACCGCGTGTCGGGCAGAGATCGATCAGCATGTGGTGCACTCGCCGGTAGGTCTCGGCCCGCAGGTGCTTCTGGATCATGTCCGCGAGCGCGGGGTCGAACAGGGCCTGGACGAGGAAGCGCGCGTACCGGCTCCCGGGTCGGCCGAGCGTCTCCGCCGCCAGCGGGCGGACGAGCGCCTCGACGGCCTGCCGAACCGTCGGCGGGCCCCCGAGCCGCCCGATCTCGTCCAGCAGTTCCTGCCGTCGTGCGTTGACCGGCGTCATGCGGAGTTCGACGAGCGCCTCGATGAGGCCGTCGCGAGAACCGAAGTGGTACTTGGCGGCCGACTTGTTGGCCTGATTGGCCGCGAGCTGGACGTCCTTGAGTGTGAGTGCGGGCATACCGCGTTCGGCGACGATCCGTTCGGCAGCCACGAGCATCGCCCTGCGGGACGTGTTCTGGGTCACATCGCAGACTTTAAGGCCGAAACCTTAACGGGTCAAGCGGGCAGGGCCTCCATGGTCTCCGAGGTCCCCGAGGGCGACGCGTGGGTCTGGAACGATGGCGTCATGATCTCCGAATCCGCCGAGCGGGCGTTCTCGTCCGTGGTCGGCACCGGTATTGCTCCGCTGCTGAAGTCACACGGGTTCAGGAAGCAGAAGCTGACCTTCACCCGCGATCGCGGCGGGTTGACCGACGTCGTCAACCTCCAACGGTCGGCCGGGAACAGTCACGAGTCGATCCGCTTCTACGTCAACTGCGGCGTCTACTCGGCGGAGTTCGCCCGGGTCGTCGGACGGGTTCCGCAGGAACGCCCGAAGGAGGTCGACTGCCAGTTCCGGCGCAGGATCGAACACCTCGCACCCGGGATCGGACCACACGTCACGGTGACCGCCGACACCGACGTCTCGGCCGTCGCCGAGCAGATACGCGCCGCGCTCGTCGCCGCGCTGGACGTGCTGGGTGAGCTCGACGGCCCGGACGCCGTCGCCCGAGCCGCGGACTCCGACATCGACTTCGACGTGTTCCGGTACCGGCTGGCGTCGGGCGACGTGATCGGTGCGCGAGAGCAGTTCGCGCGGGCGCGCACCGAGTTCGGGTCGGAGGAGCGTTGGCCTCGCCTCGAGGCGCAGTTCCGGAAGGCGGAGGCCGCGTACGAGATCTCCGCGATCTAGCGGCTGTCGCGGAAGACCGGGTCCCGCTTCTCCTTGCGGGCGAGGGTGGCTTCCTCGAAGTTGTCGGTCATCAGTCGGATCATCAACTGGCCGAGTCCTTCCTGGTTCATGTGCTGCGCCATCGACGACGCGTCGAGGCTCGACCACAGGGTGCGCTTGGTGAGTTCGACGCCGGGCCGCGAGAACATGGCGATCCGCTGCGCCATGTCGAACGCCTCCTCGAGAAGATCCTCCTGCGCCACGACGCGGGACACGAGCCCGATGCGTGCGGCCTCGTCGGCGTCGACGTCGCGGCCGGTCAGCATGATCTCGAACGCCCGCGACGATCCGATCGCCCGCGGCAGCAGGTAGCTCAGTCCGAGTTCGCTCGCCGTGAGGCCGTTGTTGATCCCGGCCGCGCGGAAGTAGGCCTCGGGAGCGGCGAGCCGGATGTCCGCGGCCAGCGACAGGCACAGTCCGCCGCCGATCGCCGCGCCGTTGACCGCCGCGATCACCGGCTGGTGCATGCGGCGCAGCGTCAGGATGACGTCGTCGAGCAACTCCATCGAGCGGAGCGCGATCGTCGGTCGGGTCAGCCCCTCGATGTGGGGGATGGGGCCGGCCGATCGCTGGTCGGCGCCCGAACAGAAACCCCGGCCCGCACCGGTGATCACGACGGCCCGGACCGAGGTGTCGTTGCTGATGGCGTCGAGTGCCTCGCGGAACGGCAGCATCACGTCGAACGCCATCGCGTTCATCCGCTCCGGACGGTTGAGGGTCACCAGCGCGACGTGCTCACGCGGCCGTTCGACGAGGATGAAGCTCAAGGGAACTCCTACTGGCAGAGGGGTCGGTGTGCGCCGACCCTACGCCGCGGGAGCGCCCGATGTGCCCGTTCTTGCGGGACACCACGCTGCAACGGCACACACCTTCTGCCGGCATCACACACCTGTTCCCTGCAGAACGCGGGTGTGATGCCGACAAGGAGTGTGTGAACTCGCCCGAGGATTGCGCATGCTACAGATGCCGCGGGCTACAGCTGGGCGTCCGACTCCGCGAGAGCCGAGGACTTGCGCGCCCGGTGCCGCTGCGTGAGCAACCCGAGCGCGAGGATCACGAGGAACAGCACCGCGGTGGAGATCAGCTGTTTCCGGGCGTCCTCGTCGAACGCCATCAGCACCACGAACCCGGCCAGCAGGACCAGCGTGAGGTAGCTCAGGTAGGGGAACAGCCACATCCGGACCGTCAGCTTGCCCTCCCGCTCGAGCTTCGGGCGCAGTCGCAGGTGCGCGATGACGATGAACACCCAGATCACCAGCAGCGCCGCGCCGACGGCGTTGAGCAGGATGCCGAGCAGATCGTCCGGCAGCAGCCAGTTCAGCAGCACGCTCACGAAACCGAAGAACACCGACAGCAGCACCGCGTTGGTGGGGACGCCCGTCTTGGACAGCTTCGCGAGGGCCGCGGGCCCGTCGTTGCGCCGGGCGAGGGAGAACGCCATCCGCGAGGTGCCGTAGACGTTCGCGTTGAACGCCGACAGCAGCGCGATCACCACGACCAGTTCCATCAACCCGGAGACGTAAGGCATGTTCGCCCGCTCGAGCACGGCGACGAAGGGACCGTCCTGCAGTTCGGGATCGTTCCACGGCAGGACCAGAACCATGATGCCGATGGCGCCGATGTAGAAGACGCTGATCCGCCACATGACGGTGCGGACGGCGGTCGCGATCGATCGTTCGGGGTTCTCGGACTCGGCGGCCGCGATGGTGACGATCTCGATGCCACCGAACGCGAAGGCGACCACCAGCAGGCCCGCCGCGATACCGCTGAACCCGTTCGGCATGAACCCACCCTCACCGAGCAGGTTCGTGAATCCGACGGGATCGGTGTCCGGCAGCAGACCGAAGACCAGCAGGACGCCCACCACGAGGAAGCCGATGATGGCGGCGACCTTGAGGGCCGCGAACCAGAACTCGAACTCGCCGAAGTTGCTGACCTTCGCCAGATTGACGACGGCGAAGAAGGTGACGAACACCAGCGCGATCACCCACTGGGGTACGCCGGGCAGCCAGTCGTTGACGATCGCGGAGGCGCCGGTGATCTCGGCGCCCAGCACCATGATCAGCATGAACCAGTACAGCCAGCCCATGACGAAGCCGGCCCATTCGCCGATCCCGATGCGCGCGTAGTGCGAGAACGATCCGCTGGCGGGCAGAGCGGCGCCCATCTCGCCGAGCATGCGCATCACACACACGACGACGAAGCCGGCGATCAGATAGGAGACGAGGACCGCGGGGCCCGCTTTCGCGATCCCGACACCGGTGCCGAGGAACAGGCCGGCGCCGATGGCCGACCCCAGGCCCATCATCGTGAGATGACGGACCTTGAGGCCGTGCCCTAGTCGAACGGGAGTGTCGGTGGAGCTCACAGAATCCGAATCAGTCGTTTGCGTGCAGGGCAGCGTTCAGTTCGACGCCCGTGCCCTTCCACGGCACCACCTCGACGGCGCCGGAGACGGAATTGCGGCGGAACAGGATGTTGGACCGGCCACTGAGATCGGCCGCCTTGACGACGGTGCCGTCCGGGCCGGTGACCTTGGTGCCCGCGGTGATGTACAGACCGGCCTCGACGACGCAGTCGTTGCCGAGCGAGATGCCCAGGCCGGCGTTGGCGCCGAGCAGGCAACGCTCGCCGACGGCGATGACCTGCTTGCCGCCACCTGACAGGGTGCCCATGATCGACGCGCCGCCACCGACGTCGGAGCCGTCACCGACGACGACACCCGCCGAGATGCGGCCCTCGACCATCGAGCTGCCGAGCGTGCCGGCGTTGAAGTTCACGAAGCCCTCGTGCATGACGGTGGTGCCGCTCGCGAGGTGGGCGCCGAGGCGGACCCGGTCGGCGTCGGCGATGCGCACGCCCGACGGGACGACGTAGTCGACCATCCGGGGGAACTTGTCCACGCCGAAGACGGTGACCGCGCCGCGGATACGCAGGCGGGAGCGGACCAGCTCGAAGCCGTCGACCGCGCAGGGGCCGAAGTTGGTCCACACGACATTGGCGAGCAGGCCGAAGAGGCCGTCGAGGTTCACGCCGTGCGGCTGCACCAGACGGTGCGACAGCAGATGCAGACGCAGGTAGGCGTCGTGCGCGTCGACCGGCGGGGCCGACAGGTCGGTGATCGTGGTGCGGACCACGACCTGCTTGACCTCACGGGCCTCGTCGTGACCGGCCAGCAGCGCGAGGTCCGACGGAATGTCGGTGCCCTCGAGCGCGACGGTTCCGTTGTCCTCGTACTCGCCCAGTTCGGGGGCGGGGTACCAGGTGTCGAGGACCGTGCCCGACTCGGTCACGTTGGCGACGCCTACTGCAGATGCTCCCTGTGCACTCACGGGTGCACAGGTTACGCGAGTCGGCGGCAGGCTTCCTGCCCGGTGAGTCCGATTGTGATCATGCGCGCGTTCCGACCGGTCGGGGGCGCGGAGGCGGCAGCGCCTAACCTGGAGACGTGAGTCTCCTCGATCTGCATGCCGACCCCATCGATCTCACCGCGGCGCTCGTGGACATTCCGAGCGTGTCGCACGACGAACGCGCAATCGCCGACGCGGTCGAGGAGGCGCTGCGGGAGCAGACCACGGGCTTCGAGGTGATCCGCAACGGCGACGCCGTGCTGGCCCGCACCGACCGGGGCCTGCCCAGTCGGGTGATGCTGGCCGGCCACCTCGACACCGTGCCGATCGCCGACAACGTCCCGAGCCGGCGCACGGTGGACGAGCGCGGCGATCTGCTGCACGGTTGCGGCACCGTCGACATGAAGTCCGGTGACGCGGTGTTCCTGCACCTCGCGGCGACCGTCGCCGACCTGGCGCACGACCTCACGCTGGTGTTCTACGACTGCGAGGAGATCGCCGCGCAGTACAACGGTCTCGGCCGGATCGAACGCGAGTTGCCGGACTGGCTGCGCGCCGACGTCGCGATCCTCGGCGAGCCCACCGGCGGACTCATCGAAGCGGGCTGCCAGGGCACCCTCCGAGTGCGGCTGAGCACGTCGGGCGTGCGGGCGCATTCGGCCCGATCCTGGCTGGGCGACAACGCCATTCACAAGTTCGCCCCCGTGCTCGAGCGGCTGTCGGCGTACGAGGCCCGGTCCGTGGACATCGACGGATGTGTCTACCGCGAGGGCCTGTCCGCGGTGCGGATCTCGGGTGGGGTGGCCGGCAACGTCGTGCCGGACGCCGCGGAAATGGACGTCAACTTCCGGTTCGCGCCCGACCGCAGTGTCGATCAGGCGATCGACCACGTGCGCGAGGTGTTCGACGCGTCGGCGCTGGCCGGACTGGAACTCGGGTTCGAGGTGACCGACAGTTCGCCCGGCGCGCTGCCGGGACTCGCCAACCCCGCCGCGGCCGCACTGATCGCCGCCGCGGGCGGGCAGTTCCGCGCCAAGTACGGCTGGACCGACGTCTCCCGGTTCTCGGCGCTGGGGATCCCGGCGGTCAACTACGGCCCGGGCGACCCGAACCTCGCGCACAAGCGGGACGAGCACGTGCCGGTCCAGCAGATCACCGACGTGGCGCATGTGCTGCGTGGATACCTGAGTGCGTGAACGCCTAGCCTGGGCCGCATGGCACCTGACAGGAAGACCGGCGCCGCCCGGCCCGACAGTTCGACGGTGAAACACCGCGGTCCGGTCATGCTGCGGCGCGATCGCAAGGCCGAGTCGACGAACGCCGACCGCAGACTGCTCGATCAGCGTGGACCGACCGACTGGGTGCACACCGACCCGTGGCGGGTCCTGCGGATCCAGAGCGAGTTCATCGAGGGCTTCGGGGCGCTCGCGGAGGTGCCTCGTGCGGTCACGATGTTCGGCTCGGCCCGCACACCCGAAGAGTCCGCCGAGTACGCGACGGCGCACGACCTCGCTGCCGCCCTGGTGGACGCCGGCTTCGCGGTCATCACCGGCGGCGGCCCGGGGGTGATGGAGGCGGCCAACCGCGGGGCCAGCGAGAACGGGGGCTACTCGATCGGGCTCGGCATCGAGCTCCCCTTCGAGCAGCGCCTGAACGACTGGGTCGACCTGGGCATCAACTTCCGGTACTTCTTCGCGCGCAAGACGATGTTCGTCAAGTACTCGCAGGCGTTCATCTGTCTTCCGGGCGGGTTCGGGACGCTGGACGAGTTGTTCGAGGCGCTCACCCTGGTCCAGACGCGCAAGATCACGAGATTCCCGATCGTCCTGGTCGGGACGGAGTTCTGGTCCGGGCTGATGGACTGGCTGCGCAGTGCCCTCGAACGGTCCGGCAAGATCTCGCCCGGCGACATCGACCTCATCCACGTCACCGACAGCATCGACGAGGTGGTCCGCATCGTCGTGGAGTCGCAGCAGGGCGTGGACGAGGCTGCACTTCTGGGAGACGAGGACGAATGGTGAACGAGGACAGGACTGCCGGGAAGTTCGCCGTGTGCGTGTACTGCGCGTCCGGGCCCGTCGACGAGAAGTTCCTGCGGCTGGCGTCCGAGGTGGGCGCGGCGATCGGGCGCCGCGGGTGGCAGCTGGTCTCCGGCGGCGGCAACGTGTCGATGATGGGCGCTGTCGCCACTGCGGCGCGTGAGGCCGGCGCGTGGACCGTCGGGGTTATCCCGAAGGCGCTCGTGCACAAGGAGGTTGCGGACGTCGACGCCGACGAGCTGATCGTCACGGACACGATGCGTGAGCGCAAGAAGATCATGGAGGACCGGGCGGACGCCTTCGTCACGTTGCCCGGCGGTATCGGCACGCTCGAGGAACTGTTCGAGACGTGGACCGCCGGATACCTCGGGATGCACGAGAAGCCGGTGGTGATGCTCGACCCCGTCGATCACTTCCGGGGCCTGCTCGAGTGGCTCGAAAGCCTGAAGCCGCAAGGGTTCGTGGCGCAACGTGCGCTGGACGGTCTGATCGTGACGGGAGACGTCGAGACTGCACTGGACGCGTGCGCGGGGTGAAAGCGGTGCCGCTCCAGGGGTTCCGGGGACGGGTCACAAAGGTTACTGTGAAGTAAGAAACGACCCGTCCCCTCCCGACAAGGATGCCGATGAGTTCAGACGCCGCCGCTTCGACGATCGGTCTGGTGCAGTTGGCGCTGCAACTGCCACGCATGGCGACGGAGATTCCGAGCCTGGCTCGCGGCGCACTCGGCCTCACCCGCAAGCCGGACGCGCGCGAATCCATCGGCCGTGTCTTCCAGGACCTGGCACGACGCCAGCCGGATCGGCCGTTCATCCGGTTCGACGGTGCCTCGATCAGCTATCGGCAGGCGAACGAGCGGGTGAACCGCTACGCCGACGTGCTCGTCCAGCAGGGCGTCGAGCGCGGCGACGTGGTCGGGATCCTGATGAAGAACCGTCCCGAGACGTTGCTGCTCACCCTTGCGGCCGTCAAGCTCGGTGCCGTCGCCGGCATGCTGAACCACAATCAGCGGGGCGAGGTCCTCGCGCACAGCCTGTCGCTGCTCGACAGTCGGGTCCTCGTCGTGGGGGAGGAGTGCGACGAGGCGATCTCGTCGCTGTCGGGGGCGCCGGACGCGGACACGGTGCTGTCCGCGGGCAAGCTGGACGAGCTCGCCGAAAGTGCCGATCCGTCGAATCCTGCTGTGTGCGAGCAGATCCAGGCCAAGGAGCGCGCGTTCTACATCTTCACGTCCGGCACGACGGGGATGCCCAAGGCCAGTCTGATGAGCCATTTCCGGTGGCTCAAGAGCATGTCCGGGCTCGGGGCGATGGGAGTCCGGCTGCGCCGCAACGACACCCTGTACTGCGCGCTTCCGCTCTATCACAACAACGCCCTGACGGTCTCGCTCTCGTCGGTCCTGTCGTCGGGTGCCACGTTCGCCATCGCCCGTACCTTCTCCGCGTCGCGATTCTGGGACGACGCGAAGCGCAACGGTGCCACCGCGTTCGTCTACATCGGCGAGGTGTGCCGCTACCTGCTCAACCAACCCGAGCGACCGTCGGACCGCGACAACGGGATTCGGCTCATGGTGGGTAACGGGCTCCGGCCGGAGATCTGGACCGAGTTCACCGAGCGCTTCGGGATCGACCGCGTCGCCGAGTTCTACGGCGCCAGCGAGTGCAACATCGCGTTCGTCAACGCGCTCGGCGTCGAGCGCACCGCCGGCGTCTGCCCTCTGCCGCACGCGGTGGTCGAGTACGACCAGGACACCGGGCGGGCACGACGTGCGCAGGACGGGCGGCTGCGCCGCGTCCGCGTCGGCGAGGTGGGCCTGCTGCTGTCCAAGGTCACCGACCGGGCGCCCTTCGACGGTTACACCGACCCCGAGGCCACCGAAAGCAAGCTCGTCCGAGACGCTTTCAAGGACGGCGACTGCTGGTTCGACACCGGTGACCTCGTCCGCGACCAGGGCTTCATGCACGTCGCGTTCGTCGACCGGCTGGGCGACACCTTCCGCTGGAAGGGGGAGAACGTCGCGACGACCGAGGTCGAGGGCGCGATGTCGGCGCACCCGGCGATCGAGCAGTCGGTTGTGTACGGCGTCGCGGTCCCGGGCGCGGACGGCAAGGCCGGCATGGCCGCGGTGACGCTCCGGGACGGACACGAACTCGACGGTGCCCGGCTGGCCGCGCACCTGTTCGACCGGCTGCCGTCGTATGCGGTCCCCCTCTTCGTGCGCGTCGTCGACTCCCTCGAGACGACCTCGACGTTCAAGAGCCGCAAGGTGGAACTGCGGGAGGAGGCGTACTCGTCGGATGTCGAGCGGCTCTACGTGCTGGCGGGTCGTAGGGACGGATACCGGCCCGCGTACGACGGGTACGTGCGTGAGGTGGCCGACGGGACCGCTCCCGGGGCGTAGTGAGACGTCGGTCATGCGAACATGGGGGCATGGCACCGCGCCCCGCCTCCGACAACGATTCGGTGACCTCGGCCCCCTGGGCACCCGGTCACGTCCTGCCCACGTTGTGCGGCAGGCCGGTCGCGACCGATCGTGCCCTCGTCATGGCGATCGTCAACCGCACCCCCGACTCGTTCTACGACCGCGGCGCGACCTTCTCCGACGAAGCGGCGATGGCAGCCGTCGACCGCGCGGTGGACGAGGGGGCGGACCTCGTCGACATCGGAGGGGTGAAGGCCGGACCGGGCACGCTGGTGGACGCCGCCGAGGAGACCCGTCGCGTGGTCCCGTTCGTCGAGGCGATCCGCGCGCGCTATCCGGACGTCATCATCAGTGTCGACACGTGGCGCAGCGAGGTCGCGCGCCTTGCGTGCGCCGAGGGTGCCGACCTCATCAACGACACGTGGGCGGGCGCGGACCCGGGTCTGGTGGAGGTCGCCGCGGAACTGGGCGCCGGCATCGTCTGCTCGCACACCGGGGGAGCGGTCCCGCGTACGCGGCCGCATCGCGTGCGGTACGCCGATGTGGTCGCCGACGTCGTCGACGAGGTGGTGCGAGCGGCAGAGCACGCCACCGCGCTGGGGGTGAAATCCGACTCGATCCTCGTCGACCCGACTCACGATTTCGGGAAGAACACCTTCCACGGGCTCGAATTGTTGCGCCGCGTGGAAGATCTCGTTAACACCGGATGGCCTGTCCTGATGGCCCTGAGCAACAAGGATTTCGTCGGGGAGACTCTAGGAGTGGAACTGGCGGACAGGTTGGAGGGCACTCTGGCGGCCACCGCTCTCGCGGCGGCCGGCGGCGCCCGCGTGTTCCGCGTCCACGAGGTTGCCTCGACCCGTCGGGTGGTCGACATGGTCGCCGCGATCATGGGAACACGGCAGCCCGTCCGCACCGTACGGGGGTTGGCATGAGCATCACCGAGGCGTCACGCACGTGGACGGACGCGAACAGCTGGGATCACCCGGAGTGGAGCATCGCCGAGCTCGAGCGCGCCAAGGCCGGACGGACCGTGTCCGTGGTTCTGCCCGCGCTCGACGAGGAGAAGACCGTCGCCGGAGTCGTCGACACCATCCACCCGCTGTTGGGAGGCCTGGTCGACGAACTGATCGTGCTCGACTCCGGCTCGAGCGACGCCACGGCTGAGCGGGCCGCGGCCGCCGGTGCGACGGTGATCAGCCGGGAGGACGCCGTGCCGGGCCTGCCTCCGGTCGCGGGCAAGGGGGAGGTGCTGTGGCGGTCGATTGCCGCGAGCACCGGAGACCTGATCGCCTTCGTCGACTCCGACCTCGTGGAACCGGACCCCGCGTTCGTCCCGAAGTTGCTGGGTCCGCTGCTCACGGTCGACGGCATCCACCTGGTCAAGGGCTATTACCGCCGGCCGCTGCGAGTCAGCGGCACCGAGGACGCCAACGGCGGTGGACGCGTCACCGAACTGGTCGCCCGACCCATGCTGGCGGCGCTGCGCCCCGAACTCACGTGCGTTCTGCAGCCTCTGGGCGGTGAGTACGCCGGTACTCGCGAGCTGCTGTCGTCGGTACCGTTCGCGCCCGGCTACGGGGTCGAGATCGGACTGCTGCTCGACACCTACGACCGCCTCGGCCTCGGCGCCATCGGCCAGGTCAACCTGGGGGTGCGCAAGCACCGCAACCGGCCGCTGTCCGAACTCGGGGTGATGAGCCGGCAGATCATCGGCACGATGCTGCGGCGCTGCGGCGTCGACGACACGGGTGCCGGACTGACCCAGTTCCTGGTGGACGGCGACTCGTTCGTGCCGGCGTACACGGACGTTTCGCTGGCCGATCGGCCGCCGATGAGCACGGTCCGGCCGTGACCGCTCACTCCTGACGGCCGGTGTCGGGGGTTCGTGACAGGATCGGGGCATGCTGACGGTCCTGATCTACCTGTTGGTCATGGTGCTCGTCGGTGGCCTGCTCTTCCTCGGCGCGAGCGCCGTGTTCGGTCGTTCCGAGGAATTGCCGCCGCTGCCGCCGGGGACCACCGCGACGGTGCTGCCTGCCGAGGACGTCACCGCGGCGGACGTGAAGGCGTTGCGGTTCCAGCAGACGTTGCGCGGCTACAAGGCGAGCGAGGTCGACTGGGCGCTGGACCGCCTGGGTCGGGAAATCGACTCGCTGCGAGCACAATTGGCGGCCCGTGACGCGGGTGCCGGTGCCGCCGGCCAAGCGGGGGACCCGGAGGTGCCACGATGACGCTCGACGAGCGGTCGCGCTGCCCGTGGGCGGTCGACTCCGCAGGCTCCCGGCTCTACACCGACTACCACGACCTCGAGTGGGGGCAGCCGCTGCACGGCCGCGACGAGCTGTTCGAGCGCCTGTGCCTGGAGGCGTTCCAGTCGGGACTGTCGTGGATCACGATCCTGCGCAAGCGCGAAGCGTTCCGGAAGGCCTTCGACGGGTTCGACCCCGAAAGAGTGGCCGTCTACCGCGAGGCAGACGTCGAACGTCTGCTGGGCGATGCCGGGATCGTCCGCAACCGCGCGAAGATCGAGGCCGTCATCGGGAACGCGCGCGCCGTCCTCGACCTGTCCGGCACGGACCTCGACACGCTGCTGTGGTCGTTCGCACCGCCGCGGCGCGCCAGGCGCCTGGACCGAGTCGAGGACGTTCCGGCCGTCACCCCCGAGTCCACGGCGATGGCGAAGGAGCTGAAGCGTCGCGGCTTCCGTTTCGTGGGCCCTACCACTGCGTATGCGCTCATGCAGGCCACCGGGATGGTGGACGATCACCTCGCGTCGTGCTGGGTCGAACCGGGCTCGTGAGGGCGCCGGATTCGAGGGGTTTTGTGCCTCAGCTACCCGGCAACCCACTCGATAGGGAAGAATGGACCAGGAGCCTCGCTAATTGCTGGCGGGGCAAACGGTAACCCGAGGCGCTAGCGGAGTCCGGCGCAGATTTGGAGGGAGCAGAGGATGGCGGCCATGAAGCCCCGGACCGGGGACGGTCCCCTCGAGGCAACCAAAGAGGGACGAGGAATCGTCATGAGGGTTCCACTCGAGGGCGGTGGACGTCTGGTCGTCGAACTGACCCCGGAAGAGGCTGCGGCGCTGGGGGACGAACTCAAGGGTGTCACCAGCTGATCGGTGCATCCCTCCGCGGTGTCTCGGCCGGGTCGGCTCACGATTGTCAGTGAGACAACCCGGCCGATGCCTGTGTGGCGATCGTCGCGCGGTGGCTCGAACGACGGATCTGGCGGAAAGGGCACGGCGGTACCGGTGCTGGCGGATGTGAGTGCGCTCCTCGCGTGCCCTCAGTGTGGTGACGGGCTCGACCCGGTGGATCGGACCCTGGTCTGCCCGCGTGGCCACAGCTTCGACGTGGCCCGGCAGGGCTACGTCACGCTGCTGACCGGCGCCCCCAGCAAGTTCACCGGCGACAGCCCCGAGATGGTTGCGGACCGCTGCGAATTCCTCGACGCCGGTCACTTCGACCCGCTGATGGCGGCGGTGGCCGACGCTGTCGTGCAGTCCACCCCGGACGACGTCGAACCGCGGATTCTGGAAGTGGGCGCGGGAACCGGTCACTATCTCGCCCGCGTGCTCGATGCGGCGCCGACCGCTCGAGGTATCGGACTGGACGTCTCCAAACCGGCGGCGCGCCGGCTGGCGCGATCGCACCCGCGGGCCGCGGCGGTCGTCGCCGACGTGTGGCGGCAACTGCCGGTGCTGGACGGGGTCCTCACCCACGTGCTGTCGATCTTCGCGCCGCGCAACGCTGCCGAGATCGACCGCGTCCTCGGCGACGGCGGAGTCCTCGTCGTGCTCACCCCCACCGACCGCCACCTGCGCGAACTGGTCGACCTGCTCGGCATGGTGCGCGTCGACGACCGCAAGGTCGAGCGCCTCGGCGAGACGCTGGCGGGACGTTTCGAGCGGGTCCACCGCACGCCCGTCGAGGTCACCATGCCGCTGTCGCATCGCGACGTCGACCACCTCGTCGGAATGGGGCCCTCCGCTCGCCATCTGCCCCCCGAGCGGCGCGCCGAGGCGATCGCCGCTCTGCCCGAACCGTTCCCGGTGACCGCGTCGGTCGTGGTCTCGAGCTATCGGCGAGCGAGTACGTCCCGGTAGACCTCCAGCGTCTGCTGCGCCACCCGGGCCCACGAGAACTCGGCCGTTGCACGGGCGCGTCCCGCACGACCCATCTGCGCTGCCGCGCCGGCATCGGCGGCCACCGCGTTGACCGCGTCGGCGAGCGCGTGTTCGAAGGCCTCCACCTCGTACGAGTTGTAGTGCACGAGGCGTCCGGTGACACCGTCCTGCACCACCTCCGGGATTCCGCCGACGTCCGAGGCGACCACCGCCGTGGCGCACGCCATCGCCTCCAGGTTCACGATCCCCAGCGGCTCGTAGACCGACGGGCACACGAAAACCGTCGCGGCGGAAAGTATTTCGCGCACCTGGGCGGTGGGTAACATGTCGCGGATCCAGAACACTCCGCCTCGCGCCGCGGCGAGGCGGGCGACCTCCCGCTCCGTCTCCTCCGCCAGTTCCGCCGTGTCGGGCGCGCCCGCGCACAGCACCAACTGGATCGAGGGATCGAACCGGTGCGCGGCGGCGACGAGGTGGGCAAGTCCCTTCTGTCGGGTGATGCGTCCGACGAAAACCGCGATCGGCCGCTCGAGCGAGATGCCGTGCGCGGCGAGTACCGAGGTGGCGCCGGCGTCTGCCGGGCCGGGGTACCAGACGTCCGTGTCGATCCCGTTGTGCACCACGTGCACTCGGGCGGGATCGATCGCCGGATAGGTGTCGAGCACGTCGGCCCGCATTCCGGCGCTGACCGCGATGATCGCGTCGGCATGTTCCATCGCGTTGCGTTCGGACCACGACGAGATCCGGTATCCGCCACCCAGCTGCTCGGCCTTCCAGGGCCGACGCGGCTCGAGCGAGTGCGCCGTGACGACGTGCGGGATGTCGTAGAGAGCGCCCGCGAGGTGCCCGGCGAGACCGGTGTACCAGGTGTGCGAGTGTGCGACGTCGGCGCCCCCCGCGCCGTTCGCCATCCGCAGCTCCGCCGACAGTGTGCGCAGGGCGGGATTGGCGGCGGACAGGTCCGCGTCCGGGTCGTGGACGACGGCGCCGTCGCGCGCCCTGCCCATGCAGTGGACGTCCACCTCGCACAGCGCGCGCAGGTGCGAGACCAGCTCGGTCACGTGGACACCCGCGCCGCCGTAGATCTCCGGGGGATATTCCTTCGTCATCATCGCGACCCGCACCGGCTAAACGTAACCGCCGGAACCCGTTTCCGGCCAGCGGCGCCGGGCGTTTGCCTGCAACGCTGGCGGCGGCCGGTGGACGCCGGATAGGTTGACTGGTGTGAGGAGTCAGCCACATGTGCTCGGGATCGTGCTCGCCGGTGGCGAGGGTAAACGCCTGTACCCGCTCACCGCTGACCGCGCCAAGCCCGCCGTCCCTTTCGGCGGCGCGTACCGGCTCATCGATTTCGTGCTGAGCAACCTCGTGAACGCCGGTTACCTGCGGATCTGCGTGCTCACCCAGTACAAGTCGCACTCCCTGGACCGGCACATCTCCCAGACCTGGCGGTTGTCCGGGTTCGCCGGCGAGTACATCACCCCGGTCCCGGCGCAGCAGCGGCTCGGGCCACGGTGGTACACGGGCAGTGCCGACGCGATCTTCCAGTCGCTCAACCTGGTGTACGACGAGGACCCCGAGTACATCGTCGTCTTCGGTGCCGACCACGTGTATCGGATGGACCCCGAGCAGATGGTCCAGCATCACATCGACTCCGGCGCCGGCGTCACCGTCGCCGGCATCCGGGTGCCCCGCAGCGAGGCGTACGCCTTCGGCTGCATCGACAGCGACGAATCCGGCCGGATCACTCAGTTCCTGGAGAAGCCGGCGCATCCGCCCGGGACCCCCGACGATCCCAACGTCACCTTCGCGTCGATGGGTAACTACGTGTTCACCACGAAGGTTCTCGTCGACGCCATCCGGGCCGACTCCGAGAACTCGGACTCCGACCACGACATGGGCGGGGACATCATTCCCGCGCTCGTCGACGCCGGGGTCGCCTCGGTGTACGACTTCAAGAACAACGTGGTGCCGGGTGCCACGGACCGGGACCGCGGGTACTGGCGCGATGTGGGGACGATCGACGCGTTCTACGACGCGCACATGGACCTGGTGTCGGTGCACCCGGTGTTCAACCTCTACAACCGGCGCTGGCCCATCCGCGGTGGCGCCGAGAACCTCGCGCCGGCCAAGTTCGTCAAGGGCGGTCTGGCACAGGAATCGGTGGTCGGCGCCGGATCCATCCTGTCCGCGGCGACGGTTCGCAATTCGGTACTGAGCTCCAACGTGATGGTCGAGGACGGCGCCACCGTCGAGGGCAGCGTCCTGATGCCGGGCGTGCGCGTCGGCAAGGGCGCCGTGGTGCGTCGCGCCATCCTCGACAAGAACGTCGTCGTGGGGGAGGGCGAGATCATCGGCGTCGACCTCGAACGTGACCGTCAGCGTTTCGCGGTCAGCAACGGCGGCGTCGTCACGATCGGGAAGGGCGTCTGGATCTAGCGATCAGAGGCGGGCGGCGCACAGCAGGCCGTCGCCGATGGGGAACAGCACGCGGGTGAGGCGCTCGTCGTCCGCGATCGCGCGCGCGGCCTCGCGCACCGCGACCGTCGCCGCGTCGCGCTGGCCGGGATCGGCGACCCGACCGCCGAGCAGCGCGTTGTGGAGCACGATGACGCCGCCCGGGCGCAGCAGACGCACACCCTCGCGGACGAAGTGCGGGTGATCCGCCGGGGCGTTGTCCACGAACACCAGGTCGTACGCGGAATCGGCGAGCCGCGGCAGCACGTCGAGGGCGCGGCCGTTGATCAGCCGGGTGCGGGACGGGGCCACGCCCGCGACCCGGAACGTCTGCTTGGCGGCGCGCTGGTGCTCGGGCTCGCTGTCGATGGTGGTGAGCACGCCGTCCTCGCGCATGCCCCGCAGCAGCCACAGACCACTCACTCCTGCGCCCGTCCCGACCTCGACGACCGTCTTCGCGTCGAGCATCTTGGTGAAGAGCGCGAGGGCCGCCCCCACGGGCGGAGGCACGGGCGCTGCGCCGAGTTCCACGGCGCGATCGCGCGCGGTGGCGAGCATCTCGTCCTCGAGGATGGTGTCCTCGGTGTGAGTGAGAATTCGTTCGGCGTTGGTGAGCACGCAATAGAGGCTAGCCGGGCCGTTCCTGCGCGGTGCCGAGGCTCGCTCGGGTCCGCGCCCTGCAAGATTCTCAGGCGCCGCTCAGGTTGCTCATATTCGCCACATATCGAGGTGCGAGAGGGTGATCTCATCGCCGGACGACTAGACCGCACGGCGTGAAGATCGCGCAACCGCGGATCGTCGGGAACAATTTCTCGTTCTCGGGAGTTGAACCGGCAGAATTCCGTGTCTCGTGATCAGCGGTCCTGAGTAGGAGGATCCACCCATCCACATGATCAATGCCGAACGCATCGACACCGACACCGCCGACCGTACGCTCGCGGCGGGCACAGATTCAGGTGTGTCCGCGCTCGGCATCGACGCGGACGTGACCGAACCGACGGGCACCGCCGCGTTCGACGCAACGGGAGACAAGTCCGCGATGCCGTCGTGGGACGAGCTCGTTCGCGAGCACGGCGACCGGGTCTACCGGCTGGCCTACCGGCTCTCCGGCAACGCACAGGACGCCGAGGATCTCACCCAGGACACCTTCATCCGCGTGTTCCGATCGCTGCAGAACTATCAGCCCGGCACGTTCGAGGGCTGGCTGCACCGCATCACCACGAACCTCTTCCTGGACATGGTCCGCCGCCGCAACCGCATCCGCATGGAGGCGCTGCCGGAGGACTACGACCGCGTCCCCTCCGACTCGCCCAACCCCGAGCAGATCTACCACGACGCCCGGCTGGCCCCCGACCTGCAGTCCGCGCTGGACTCGCTCGCGCCGGAGTTCCGCGCCGCCGTGGTCCTGTGTGACATCGAGGGCCTGTCGTACGAGGAGATCGGTGCGACACTTGGCGTCAAGCTGGGTACTGTTCGCAGCAGGATCCATCGTGGACGACAGGCGCTGCGTGAGCACCTCGCCGCGAATGGAAAGGTTGATGCCGACCAGATCGGTGTCGGGTAGGCAATGCAGGAGGGTTTGATGACGCAGGCGCGCAGACCTCGTCAGTTCGGCTCTACCGAGCACCTTGCGAGCGAAGCGATCGCGTCGTACGTGGACGGCGAACTGCGGATGAACGCCTATCTGCGCGCGTCGCAGCACTTGGCGCTGTGTCCGGACTGCGCGGCCGAGGTGGAGGCGCAGCAGCAGGCCCGCATCGCGTTGCGCCGCGCCGCCTCCGAGGTGTCGATGCCGAGTTCCCTGCTCGGCCTCCTCAGCCAGATTCCCCGGTGTCATCCGGCCGAGCCCGATCCCGCGCCCCGGCAGGACTCCGTGCCCGGGATCATCTCCTTCGAACGCGACAGCGACATCGCCCGGCGTTGGCCCTTCCGCCGTCGGCGCTGACGTGCCGCGACCCGCGCGGTCGCCCGAATCGGCGATACTGGCATCCGTGATCGACGCACACGAGGGGGATACACGCGCGTGACGGCTGACTCGAGGACGCCCGGAGCGGCGGACGCCGGATCGGATCGACCCGAGGGGCCCCGTCTGGCCCCGCGCCCGGTGTACCGCCCCGAGGTGGATCCGGCCGCCACGCACGCCTTCGGTCGTCCCGCGGACGTCACCGGCTCGTTCGTCCGCGCCGCCGATCCCCGGGCCGGTGGACCGTCCCCGATCCGAGTCGGACGACCCGACCCGGTGCTGGCCGAGGCTTTCGGCCGCCCCGACGGCGAGTCCGACTCGATCCAGCGCGCACCCGAACCCGTGGTCGAGATCCCGGCCGCCGACGACACTCCCGCCGATCCGTGGCGCGATCCCGATGCACCCGTGCGCCTCGGCGCGCCCGCCGAGGCGGGCGACGGTCCGGCCCGGATGCCCGACGCACCCAAACTGGGTGTGCGGGACGTCCTGCTCGGCGGCCACGTCGAGGGCAAGGCGCTGGCCGGGCTGGCGGCGCTCGCGCTCGCGATCGGGCTCGTCGGTGGGCTCATCGGAATCGCGGCGACGTCGGATCGGGACAGCCTCACCAGTCGCAGCGTGACGCTGTCGCAGTCGGGCGACGACGGCGAGGAACCGGTGGGACAGATCGCGGCGGTCGCCGACGCGGTCCTGCCGTCGGTCGTCTCCATCCAGGTGGCGCAGGGCGAGCAGTCGGGCACCGGCTCGGGCGTCGTCGTCGACGGCGCCGGATACATCGTCACCAACAACCACGTCATCTCGATGGCCGCCACCGCCCCGGAGGGCGCGACGATCCGGGTGACGTTCTCCGACGGAACCAAGGTGCCGGCGCAGATCGTCGGCCGCGACATCAAGACCGACCTCGCGGTCCTCAAGACCGACGCGCGCAACCTCACGGTTGCCGATCTCGGCAAGTCCTCGGAGGTGCAGGTCGGCCAGGACGTCGTGGCCGTCGGGTCACCGCTCGGGCTGAACAAAACCGTGACCCGGGGAATCGTCAGCGCCCTCAACCGGCCCGTCCGGCTCAACGGTGCGGGCACCGACACCGATGCGGTGATCGACGCCGTGCAGACGGACGCCGCGATCAACCCCGGCAATTCGGGTGGCCCGCTGATCGACATGGACGGCCGGGTCATCGGCATCAACTCGGCGATCCGTTCGGAGAGCGGTGGGTCGGTGGGTCTCGGCTTCGCGATTCCGATCGACGACGTCACGGCGGTCGCGCAGGAGCTGATCCGCAACGGAGTCGTCCACCACCCCGAGATCGGCGTCAATGCGCGGACCGTCATCAACGACGCGACCAGCGGCGCCGAGGTGGCGAACGTGCAGGCGGACAGCCCCGCACAGAAGGCCGGCATCGTCGAGGGCGACGTGATCGTCAACGTCGGGGATCGGTCGGTGTCCAGCGCCGACGAACTGATCGTCGCGGTGCACGACCAAGAGGTCGGCAAACCGGTGACCGTGCAGTTGTTCCGGTCCGGACGGTCCGTCGACGTGGAAGTGACCCCGACATCGGACTGACGGAATGCGTCGCGTATGTGAAATTTACGTATCGCACGAGCGGGTCCGCGTGCGGACACGTACTCTGAACCCGTGTTTGGCAACATCGGCTGGGGCGAGTTCATGGTGCTCCTCATCGCAGCGCTCGTCATCCTCGGTCCCGAGCGGCTACCCGGCGCCGTCAGCTGGGTCACCAAATCGATCCGGCAGGTCCGCGACTACGCCAGCGGTGCCAGCCAACAGCTCAAGGACGAACTGGGCCCGGAGTTCGACGATCTCCGCAAGCCGCTCGCCGACCTCAACGAACTGCGCGGCATGACCCCGCGCGCCGTCATCACCAAGCATCTGCTGGACGGCGACGACTCGGTGCTCAAGGGAACCTTCGACGGCAAGCCCTTCGGGAACGGGACCGGCGCCCCGGGGGCCGCGGCCGCCGCACCCGAGTCGAAGCCGCTCGCGGCCGGTGAGAGGCCGCCGGTCGACCCCGACGCCACCTGACCTCCGCCGGGAGAGCAGCGCAAAGAGCCGGATCGCGTACGCGATCCGGCTCTTGTGCTACGAGCGGTCCCGGGTCAGAGGTGGCGGACGGTGTCGATCCCGAGCGACATACCGGCGAGGCCACGCGAACGCACCGACAGCTTGTCCGCGATGTCGCGCAGCGCCGTACCGGCGGGGGAGTCCGGGGCACCGAGGACGATCGGGAGCCCGGCGTCGCCGCCCTCGCGGACCGCCTGCTCGAGCGGGATCTGACCCAGCAGCGGCACCGTGGCGCCCACGGCCTTCGTGAGACGGTCGGCGACAGCCTGGCCGCCGCCCGAGCCGAACACCTCCATCCGGGTGCCGTCCGGCAGCTCCATCCACGACATGTTCTCGACCACACCCGCGATGCGCTGACGCGTCTGCAGCGCGATCGCTCCGGCCCGCTCGGCCACCTCGGCGGCCGCCTGCTGCGGAGTCGTCACGACGAGGATCTCAGCGCCCGGGATGAGCTGGGCCACCGAGATGGCGACGTCGCCGGTTCCGGGCGGCAGGTCCAGCAGCAGCACGTCGAGATCGCCCCAGAACACGTCGGCCAGGAACTGCTGCAGGGCGCGGTGCAGCATCGGTCCGCGCCACACGACCGGGGTGTTGCCCTGCGTGAACTGGGCGATGGAGATCAGCTTCACATCGTGCGACTGCGGCGGCATGATCATCCGCTCCACCTGCGTGGGCTTGGCGTCGGTGCCGAGCATGCGGGGGACGGAGTGACCGTAGATGTCGGCGTCGAGCACACCCACCGACAGCCCCTTGGCCGCCATCGCGGCCGCGAGGTTGACTGTGACGCTGGACTTTCCGACGCCACCCTTGCCGGACGCGACGGCGTACACGCGGGTGAGCGATCCGGGCTGGGCGAACGGGATCACGGGTTCGGTGGAGTCGCCCCGCAGCGAGCGCCGCAGTTCGGTGCGCTGCTCGTCGTTCATCACATCGAGTTCGACGCGGACCGCGCCGGCACCCTCGACGTCCGCGATGGCCTTGGTGACCCGCTCGGTGATCTCGGTGCGCAGGGGGCATCCTGCCGTGGTCAGGTAGATGCCGACGTCGACGCTGCCGTCGTCGCCGATGTCGATGCTCTTGACCATGCCGAGTTCCGTGATGGGTTTACGGATCTCGGGGTCCTGCACCTTCGACAATGCGGTGCGGACGGCGGTCTCGGTCAGGGCTGCCATGCCCCCATGTTAAGCGGCACCCACTATGCGGCGGGCCCCGGCGTCGGCGCGGGTGCCGGCGGTGAGCAGAAGACGAGGCAGGGCAGCTGCGGCAGACCCGGAACGGTCGGCAGTGGCATGGGGGCGGGGACGGTCGCCCCCGGCTGCTCGGCGGGTGGTGCGGCCGGGGTCGTCGTGGGCTCGGTCGGCGACGGAACCGGCGTCGGTGCGGCCTCGGCCACCGCCTCCGTGTCGGGGGAACGCTCGGGTGGTGCCGGGGCGACCGGAACGGCGGGGGCCGGCGTGCCACCGGTCCGGTAGGCGGCCGACCACGACAGCACGTTCGCCATGTACGTCGACGAGTTGTTGTAGCGGAGCACCGCGCGCGTCAGCTGGGACGGGTCGTTCAGATTCAATCCGCCCGCACACAGGTACCGCGCGGCCGACAGCGTCGCGTCGAAGACGTTGTTCGGGTCGGCGACGCCGTCGCCGTTGCCGTCGGACGCGTAGCGCACCCAGGTACTCGGGATGAACTGCATCGGGCCCACCGCCCGATCGTGCACCGGGTCGCCGTCGAGTGCGCCGCGGTCGGTGTCGGTGATGATCTCGTTGCCGGCCAGGTGGCCGTTGAGGGTGGGACCGAGGATCGGCGTCACCGTGGTGCCCGCGGCGTCGGTCTGGCCGCCGCCGGCGTGTCCGGATTCGATCTTGCCGATGCCTGCCAGGAGGTTCCACTGCAGGCCGCATCCGGGTTGCGCGCCCGCCATCGCCAGCTCTGCCGATCGGTACGCGTTGAGGACGATCTCGGGGATGCCGAGCGGCCCGACGACCACGGGGACCGGCACCGACCGCGGCGCGGCTCCCGCGAGCAGCGCGGTCGGGTCCGGGAGCGTGGGCGCCGGCGCCGGTTTGGCGGTGCGCAGCTGCCGTTCGGGCCGGGGCGCGGCGGGAACGAGTCCGACGGTGGGGACCATCGCGGCCTGCGCCGCCGGCGCCTCGGTCGTGGTGGCGAGCGACGAAGACGAAGACACAGCCGCGGCCGGCGACGCCGGTTCCGGAGACGAGGTGTCGAAAACGCCTCCGATCGATGCCGCTGCGGTCACGACTCCGGCGAGGACGAGGGACGACGTACCGAGAATTCCACGCACACGCACTCTTCAGACCCCTCCTTGCGGCAAACCCGCATCCACTCGTGTTGCACGACCGAGCGTCGCCGTCCGCTACATCTCGATCGATGTGACACACGTTACATATTGGTGACGGGTCGTGTCGGAGAACGGGCCGAGCGTTCGCCACGGCTTGCCGACGGAGGTCGGGGCACCGGTCCGCTACTTGCGGCTGCGCGGCTTGGGAGTGGTCGGCCTGGGCTCGTCCTCGTCGCGTCCGGATTCCCGCTCGGCGAGGTCGGTCAGCATCTGGCGGATGTCGTCGAGCTCGCGGCGCAGGTAGTCGCGGGTCGCGACCTCGCCGACCGCGAGCCGCAGGGCCGCGAGCTCGCGGGCCAGGAACTCGGTGTCGGCCTTCGTCTGGGCGGCGCGTGCCCGGTCCTCCTCGAGTGACACCCGGTCGCGGTTCTCCTGCCGGTTCTGGGCCAGCAGGATCAACGGTGCGGCGTACGCGGCCTGCGTCGAGAACGCCAGGTTGAGGAGGATGAACGGGTACGGATCCCACTGCAACCGGACCGCGAACACGTTGAGGGCCACCCACACGATCACGATCACCGTCTGGATCAGCAGGTAGCGGCCCGTGCCGAGGAAGCGGGCGATGTTCTCGCTCACCCGCCCCACGGCCTCGACGTCGATGTGGAATCGCAGACCCCGGGTACCGCGAGGGGTCTCGAGCCGCTGACGTCCGCTCAGCTCACTCATGGTTGTGGTCCTCCTCGCGCCAGTCGGTGGGCAGGAGGTGGTCGAGGACGTCGTCGACGGTCACCGCGCCGAGCAGGTGGTGCTCGTCGTCGACGACGGGTGCGCACACGAGGTTGTAGGTCGCGAAGAACCGGGTGACGGTCGCGAGCGAGTCCTCCGGATCGAGGCGGGGCAGGTCGTCGTCCAGGACGCCCCCCACCAGGTTGGCGGGCGGTTCTCGGAGCAACCGTTGCAGGTGGACACAGCCCAGATAGCGACCGGTGGGCGTCGCGGTGGGCGGGCGCACCACGAACACCATGCTCGCGAGGGCCGGGGTGAGATCGGCGTTGCGGGCACGGGCGAGGGCCTCGGCGACCGTCGTCGACGGCGTCAGCACCACCGGCTCGGGGGTCATGAGACCGCCGGCCGTGTCGGGGGAGTGTTCGAGTAGCCGCCGGACCGGCTCGGAGTCCTCGGGATCCATCAACTGCAGCAACGACTCGGCGTCGGTCTCGGGCAACTCACCGAGCAGATCGGCGGCGTCGTCGGGGTCCATCGCCTCGAGCACGTCGGCCGCGCGTTCCACCTCGAGGTGCAGCAGCAGGTCGGTCTGGTCGTCCGCCGGCAATTCCTGGACGACGTCCGCCAGTCGTTCGTCGTCGAGCGCGAGAGCCACCTCGTGCCGTCGCTTCTCGGGCAGTTCCCGCATCGCGTGCGCGACGTCGGCGGCGCGCATGCCCTCGAACTGCATCAGCAACTGGGAGACGCCCTGACCCGGCATCGACAGCGCGGTGGGGGTCAATCCGTGAACGTGCTGCCAGTCGACGACGTGGATCGCCGAGCGCCGGCCGAGCCGGCCCCGCTGGGCACGCACCGCCACCCGGGACACCACCCAGTCGCGGGTGCGGGTGAGTTCGATGCCGAGGTCGACGATGACGGCCTCGGTGCCGATGGCCTCGGTGACCTCCGGATCGTCGATGCGGACCCGCGAATCGAGTACCTGGGCGAGCGCGAGGATCTCGGTGGGACGCTGGTCGAACCGGCGCAGACTGACGTTGCCGGTCTTGAGGGTCACCGACGCCGGCTCGATCGCGGTGACGCGGAGCATGGGAACGAAAATGCGCTTGCGCGTGAACATCTCGATGACGAGACCCAGCACTCGCGGCGGCTGTCTGCCTATTCGGATGGTGAGCACGACGTCGCGCACACGACCGATCGACTCGCCGTCGGGTCCGAGAACCACCAGGCCGGCGAGCCTGGCTGCGAATACCTTGTTCACAGCTGCCATGATGAAAAGGCTAAATCCTCATTGGGATATCCACTGAATTCGGAGGCCGCCGGTCATGACTTCTCGCTTCAGGCCGCGTCGGTCGGTTCTCGCTGTCCCGGGATCCAGCCGCAAGATGATCGACAAGGCGAAGGGTCTTCCGGCGGACGCGATCTTCCTCGACCTCGAGGACGCGGTGGCGCCGATCGCCAAAGCCGAGGCGCGGGCCCGGATCGTGGACGCCCTGGGCGAGGACGGGTGGGGCGACCAGCTCAAGGTGGTGCGGGTCAACGACTGGACCACCGAGTGGACGCACGCCGACATCGCAACCGTCGTGGGCGGGGCTGGCGCCTATCTCGACGCCGTGCTGCTGCCGAAGGTGCCGGACGCGAGTCACGTTCAGGCGCTGGATCTCCTGCTCACCCAGATCGAGAAGGCCAACGGCCTCGAGGTCGGCCGGATCGGGATCGAGCCGCAGATCGAGAACGCGATCGGGCTCACGAACATCAACGCGATCGCGGCGGCGAGCCCGCGCGTGCAGACCCTCGTCTTCGGCCCGGCGGACTTCATGGCCAGCATCAACATGCGCACCCTGGTCGTCGGCGAACAGCCCGACGGCTACGACCGCGGCGACGCCTACCACCACATCCTGATGAGCATCCTGATGGCGGCCCGGGCGCACGATCTGCAGGCGATCGACGGCCCGTACCTCGCCATCCGAGACGTCGAGGCGTTCCGGCGGTCGGCGCAGCGCACCGCCGCGCTCGGGTTCGACGGCAAGTGGGTGCTGCACCCCTCCCAGATCGATGCGGCCAACGAGGTGTTCAGCCCGCGTCAGGAGGACTTCGACCAGGCCGAGTTGATCCTCGACGCGTACGAGTTCCACACCTCCGCCGCCGGTGGCGCCCGCGGGGCGGTGATGCTCGGCGACGAGATGATCGACGAGGCGAGTCGCAAGATGGCCTTGGTCATCTCGGCCAAGGGGCGCGCCGCGGGTATGACCCGGACGTCGACGTTCACGCCCCCGTCCGACTAGGGGGCGTCCGGCCAGCGGTGCGGGCACAATTGATATCAAGGACCGGCCACCGGTAGAAATCGGACATACCGCACGCCCGAGCAGGAGAGACGAAGACGATGACGAATCCACTCTCGCAGCCGAACCGACAGGGGCGCGGATTGCCGACCCCGCCCACCGGCTGGCCCATCGGCTCGTACCCCACCTACGCCGAGGCGCAGCGTGCGGTGGACTACCTGTCGGATCAACAGTTCTCGGTCGAGGACGTCACGATCGTCGGCGTCGACCTCATGCAGGTCGAGCGCGTGCTCGGACGCCTCACCTGGGCCAAAGTCATTGGCGGTGGCATCGTTTCGGGTGCCTGGCTGGGCGTGTTCTTCGGTCTGCTGCTCGGGATCTTCACCGGTCAGTTCCTCGGACCGCTGTTGGTGGGCATCTTCGGCGGCATCGTCTTCGGCCTGATCTCGACCACGATTCCGTACGCGGCAGCCCGTGGCACACGCGACTTCTCGTCGACGATGCAACTGGTGGCCGGCCGCTACGACGTGCTCTGCGATCCCAAGACGGCGGAGTCGGCCCGCGACATGCTGGCCAAGCTCGCACTCTGATCGGGCGCGGGGATCTCGTCCCGCAGGCCCGTGGGGCGTCGGCCTCCGCCGCCGACGTGGACCAGCACGGTCGACACGACCGCGCACACCACACCGAACCCGAACGCGATCAGGTAGGCGTCCACCCGGGCGAACGTGGTGTCGCCGATCGTGAGGCTCGCGAGCAGCGTTGCCAGCAGAGCGCTCGCGACGGAACTACCAGCGGTGCGGGCGATCGAGTTGACGCTGTTCGCGACTCCGGTGTTCTCGCTGCTCACCTCGGCCACGAGAAGTGCCGGCATCGCGGCGTACGCGAGGCTCGTGAAGGCCGACGCCACCATCGATCCCACGATCACCTGCCACGAAGCGTCGTGCGCGACGGCGAGAGATCCGAAGCCGATCACACCCAGGCCCCCCGAGGCCGTCATCACGGTGCGTGCGCCGAAGCGAGTGATGAGGGCGCCCGAGCAGATCGACGCGACGACGCCCACCGTCGCGCCCGGGAGGATGTAGACCAGCCCCGACTCCATGGGGTTCGCGCCGAACCCGTAGCCGGTGTTCTCGCGCGACGTCTGGACGAAATACGTGAGCGTCGTGATGTTCACGAACATGCCGGCGCCCACCAGCAGCCCCGCGAGGTGGGTGAACAGCACCGGGCGGTGCGTCAGCATCTCGGTCGGCACCAGCGGATGGGCGATGCGGCGCTCGAGGACGAACCAGCACCCGAGCACCACGATGCCCGCGCTCGCGCAGCCGAGCGTGCGGGCCGACGCCCAACCCCAAGCGTTGGCCTCCGAGAGCGGCAGCAGGATCAGCACGAGTCCGATGCCGAGGAGTACCGCGCCGGGCCAGTCCACGCGACCGCTCGCGGGATTCGCGCGTGCGGGGACGACGGCGATCACCAGGACGATCGCGACGACCGTCAGGGCGGTCGCGAGCCAGAAGGCGTGGCGGTAGTCCGCGCCGTCGGGAACGACGAGTCCGGTGAGGACCATGCCGACGGCGCCGCCGAAACCGAGTGTGCCGGACAGCAGGCCCATCGCGGACGCAAGCTTGCCGGGCGCCAGTTCCTCGCGCACGATCGCGAGGCTCACCGGGAACGCCGCGAACGACACGCCCTGCAGGACCCGGGCGACGATCAGCAGTGGCAGTGACTCGGTCACAGCCGCGACCACCGATCCGGCGAGGACGATGCCGAGCACCGCGAGGAGCACCGTCCTCTTGCTGCGCAGGTCGGCCATGCGCCCGGCGACGGGAGTCATGACGGCGGCGGCGAGGAATCCGGCGGTGAGGGTCCATCCCACGGCGGTGGTGCCGATGTCCAGCTGACGGCTGATGACCCCGGACAGCGGGAGCACGACCGTCTGCTGGACGGACACGACGAGGATGACGAAGCAGAGCGCCGCGGTGAGCAGCGTTCCGGACGTGCCCGTGCGGGGCACGCGCCTATCGGGGCGAGACAAGGTAACTCCTGCAAAATTGTTTACCTCATTTAACTAGTGGCTCCGCGTCCCGAAGTACAGTCGCGTTCCCTGTGGCCGGGAGACGGGGCCGAAAGACCTCGCGCGCAAGCGCGTTCGAGGCGTCGGTGAGACGGCTGCGCCGCCGGTGTTAGATGGGTGTGTGACTGACAGCGTTGTCTCGGCCGTGCGTTCCCATCTCGACCAGCACATCGGCGGTCCCGAGCCCACGGCGGCGTCGGTGACCTTCCTGGGTCTGGAACCCGTCGACGTCCTGCGCTATCCGGGCACCGGCGACGCGCCCGTCCGGTACGTCAGCCTGGGGTGCTCCCGGCACCCGATGGGCGATCCGAGCGACATGATCGCGGACCCCACCCGCGGTCCACGGGCAGAAATCGTCCTGAGCCTGGTCGGGGGCGCGGGCGTCGCCTCAGGCGTGCATCGGACGCTGGCGGTGCTCGCGGCCGCGCCTGCCGTCGAGGGAGTGGTACTGCGCCCGGACGGGCTGATCGACCTCGGGGAACCGCTGTGGAAGGGCGTGCCCTTCACCGCTGTGCTGCTCGGCGAGAGCGACATCCCGGACCTCGAGTTGCCCGAACCGCTGGACCCCGTGCAGTTCCTCGAGGTGGTGCCCCTCACCGGCACCGAGACGGCGTGGGTCCGTCTGAAGGGAGCCGCAGCGCTGCGCGAGGCGTGGACGGAGGCGGGCATCGACGTCCGCGACCCCGGTCGTGGGGCCGCCGCGCTCTGACGCCGTCCCGGTCGGTGCGGTGATGTCCGATTCGGTTGCGGGCCAACCGAAAGCGTCGGGGGTCGATCACTGCTACCGCGGGCGCGCGGCGTCGCCGGAGCGAACCTGACACACTGGTTCGGTGCGTATCGATCTCCACACACACTCGACCGCTTCGGACGGCACCGACTCCCCGGCGGAGTTGGTGCGGAAGGCTGCCGCCTCGGGCGTGGACGTGCTCGCGATCACCGATCACGACACCACGGCCGGCTGGAAGGAAGCCGCGGCCGCGCTGCCGTCCGGGCTGCGACTGGTGCGCGGAATGGAGATGTCGTGCGAGGGGCGCGGCGAGGACGGCCGGCCCGTCGCGGTGCACCTGCTCGCGTACCTGTTCGATCCCGAGTCGCAGGAGTTCGCCGTCGAGCGTGAACGTCTGCGCGACGAGCGGGTGACCCGGCTGCGGGCGATGGCGGTCCGGATGGCCGCCGCGGGCCTGCCGATCGATCCGGAGGCGATTCTCGCGGACGCCGGGCCCGCGGTGGGCCGTCCGCACCTGGCGCGGGCGCTGGTCCGGGCCGGCGTCGTGGACACTGTCGGAGACGCCTTCACCGATCTGCTCTCCACACGCAGCCCGTACTACGTGGAGAAGTCCGACACCCCGCTCGAGCGGGCCGTCGAGATGGTCGCCGACGCGGGCGGTGTCAGTGTGATCGCCCACGCCCGCGCGCGTGCCCGCGGCCGACTCCTCGATCTCGAACACATCCGGGAACTCGCCGAGCACGGGCTCGGCGGACTCGAAGTCGATCATCCCGATCACGGGGCGGCCGACACGGCCCTGCTGCGCTCCCTGGCCGCCGAACTCGACCTCGTCGCCACCGGGTCCTCGGACTACCACGGAAAGAACAAGACGATCGCCCTGGGGCAGCACACGACCGCACCGGAGGCGCTCGAGGAGATCGTCGCCCGCGCGACCGGCGTCCCGGTGCTGACCGGCGACGCGGTCACGGACGTCCCCGCGACCGACGGAGCGCGTCGATGACCTACGAGAACCTCGGTTCCGTCCGTCGCCGCCCGCGTGATCCGTGGGTCGCGAGGATGCTGCGCGGACTGTCCGGTGTCGTCTCCGGCGGTGTCGTCGTGCTGACCGTCGTCGTGATCGTCGCGGCATACCTCGCCACGAACCGGGATTTCCCGGGTCCCGGCGCGGAGTCGATCGCGGCGCATGTGGTGGTGAGCGTGCTCGCCGTCGGCCTGCAGATCTTCGCCGACCGGCGCCGGGGCGCCGCCTCCGTCCTGGCCTCGGGACTGATCCTCGCGCTCACCGGCCTGTTGCTGTGGACCCAGTGGTGGTCCTGACCGTTCGTCGTGGGCCGACGCATCCTCACAGGTAGAGGCCTGTTTCCGTGAGATCGTGACCGTTCTGGCAGATTTGATTCCGGCCTTCCGATGGTGCAGAATCATTGCACTCCGCGTGGGTGCTACCGCCCTTCTCGGAGTTCTTCAGGTGGCAAGAACTTGTGCCAGGGCCCACCCCGCCCGGCGCCATCACGCTCCGGCTAGCAGTGCAACGATCGCGCGTTCCGGTAGCTGCAACCGATCAATCCTGCGTTCGTCAAGTGCCGCGTCGTTTTCACCTCCACGACTCGGTTACTTCTCAGTAACCAGGACCCGAGTGAGTCTGGTCTCAAGAGGAGTGTCATCGTGTCCCCTGTGTCTGAAGCTTCCGTTACGCCAAAGGTCGAAATAACCGACGAGGAAATTTTCGCGGGCCACATCGGTGGCAAGCTCTCGGTCGAGACCACCGCCCCGCTCGATTCCCAGCGTGCGCTGTCGATCGCGTACACGCCCGGCGTTGCGCAGGTGAGCCGCGCAATTCACGCCGACGAGACGCTGGCCGATCGCTACACGTGGACCAACCGTCTCGTCGTGGTCGTGAGTGACGGCACCGCGGTCCTCGGCCTCGGGGACATCGGCCCCCGCGCGTCGCTGCCGGTGATGGAGGGCAAGTCGGCCCTGTTCAAGAACTTCGCGGGCCTCAACTCGATCCCGCTGGTTCTGGACACCAAGGACCCCGACGAGATCGTCGAGACCCTCGTGCGACTGCGCCCGAGTTTCGGCGCAGTGAACCTCGAGGACATCTCGGCTCCGCGCTGCTTCGAAATCGAGCGCCGCGTCATCGAGGCCCTCGACTGCCCGGTCATGCACGACGACCAGCACGGCACCGCGATCGTCGCGCTCGCCGCGCTGCGCGGTGCGGCCAAGGTCCAGAACCGTGACATCACCGCGCTGCGCGTCGTGATCTCCGGGGCCGGCGCGGCCGGTGTCGCGTGCGCCAACATCCTGCTCGCTGCGGGCATCGCCGACGTCACCGTTCTCGACTCGAAGGGCATCGTGTCCTCCGATCGCGAGGACCTGGGCGAGATCAAGGCCGATCTCGCGGCCCGCACCAACCCGGCCGGCCGCAGCGGCGGCCTGGTCGAGGCGCTCGACGGCGCAGACGTGTTCCTCGGGGTCTCTGCCGGAACCGTGCCCGAGGAGATCATCGCGACGATGGCGCCCGAGTCGATCATCTTCGCGATGTCGAACCCGGACCCGGAGATCCACCCCGACATCGCCGCCAAGTACGCGGCGATCGTCGCGACGGGTCGCAGCGACTTCCCGAACCAGATCAACAACGTGCTCGCGTTCCCGGGCGTCTTCAAGGGCGCCCTGGACGCCGGTGCCCGCCGGATCACCGAGGGCATGAAGCTCGCCGCCGCCGAGGCGATCCTGTCGGTGCTCGGGGACGAGCTCGCGGTCGACAAGATCGTGCCGAGCCCGCTGGACCCGCGGGTCGCGCCGGCCGTGGCTGCTGCAGTCGCGCAGGCGGCCAAGGACGAGGGCGTCGCCTGACGACGCACCGCTCGACGCGTGAACAGGGCCCCGCCGCGACTGCGGCGGGGCCCTGACGCGTGATGTCGCCGGATCGGGTGCGCACGCGGGCCGCCTCGTCCAGGATGGTCGGCATGCGTGAGATCACCCTCGAGCTCGACGCGGTCCGGCTGCGGGCACTGACGTGGGGCCCTGCGACGGGCCGGCTCGCGGTCCTGCTGCACGGTTTCCCGGACACGGCCCACACTTGGCGGCACCTGGGACCGGTCCTGGCCGACGCCGGCTGGCGGGTGGTCGCCCCCTTCACACGCGGGTACGCACCGTCCGAGATCCCCGCGGACGGCAGCGGGCACGTCGCCGCCCTGATGGACGACGCGGTGGCCGTCCACGACCGCGCGGGAGGGGAAGTCGACGCGGTACTGATCGGCCACGACTGGGGTGCGATCACCGCCAACGCGCTCGCCGCACACCCCGACAGCCCGTTCGTCGCCGCTGTGGCGCTCTCGGTGCCACCGTTTCCCGCGCTGCGCACCCCGGCGGTGCTGCCCGCGCTGCCCCGTCAGCTCCGCAACAGCTGGTACATCCTGTTCAACCAACTGCCGGTGCTGCCCGAGAAGTTGGCGGGCCGGATTGTTCCGCGCCTGTGGGCGGACTGGTCACCCGGCTACGACGCGTCGGACGATCTACCCGCCGTGATGGAGGCCATGGCCGATCCGGCACACCGGCGCGCCGTGATCGGCTACTACCGCACCATGGCTCGGCCGCTACCTCGTCCCCCTGTCCGCTACCGCCGGTGGGTGGGCGCGGAGATGCGCTCACCGATCGTCCCGACGCTCTACCTCCACGGCGACCGCGACGGGTGCCTCGACCCGCGTCTCGCGGCGCGGGTCGGATCCGGGCTGCCACCGGGAAGCGAGGCGCACGTCGTCTCCGGGGCCGGCCACTTCCTGCAACTGGAGCGGCCCGACGAGGTCAACTCGACGATTCTGAAGTTCCTGGCGACGACGTGATCGCCGCCGGGCGGCGCAGGCGTCCGGTGCCGGGCACCGAAGCCCACACTGCGGCGGCGAGCAGACCGTCGACGATCAGGGCCAGGGCCGCGACCAGGAGCGCACCGACCAGTACCCGGTCGTAGCTGCGCAGCGCGAGGCCGTCGAAGATGTACCGGCCGAGTCCACCGAGGTTGACGTAGGCCGCCACGGTCGCGGTCGCGATCACCTGCAGTGTCGCGCTGCGCAACCCGCCGAGGATCAACGGCAGCGCGTTGGGGACCTCCACGCGCAGCAGCACCTGCCGCGTCGTCATCCCCATCGCCTCGGCGGCATCGACCACCTGTCGATCCACGTTCGCGACGCCCGCGTAGGCCCCCGCGAGCAGGGGCGGGATGCCGAGCAGCACCAGTGCGAGGATCGGGGGGACCAGACCCAGGCCGAGCAGCAGGACCAGGAGCGTCAGCACACCGAGCGTCGGCAGCGACCGCAGCGCGTTCACGGCGCCCACGACCACGATCTCGCCGCGGCGGAAGTGCCCGATCGCCAACCCGATCGGCACGGCGATCACGGCCGCCCCCGCGACCGCCAGCAGGCTGTACCAGAGGTGCTGGAGGATTCGGGCGCCGATGCCCGTCGGACCCTGCCAGTTCGCCGGGTCGACGAGGTAGTCCCACGCACTGGTGAACATCAGGCCGGGCCCTCCGACAGTTCGACGGTCGCGCGCCGCGACCGGGTCCGACGGGTGCCGCCGCGCTGCCACGGCGTCAGGAACCGGCCGGCGAGGTACAGCGCGGCATCGAACAGCAACGCCAGCACGACGATCGCGACGATGCCGGCGACGATCTGCTCCGGGTAGTCCCGCTGGTAGCCCTTCGTGAACAGCTCACCGAGTCCGCCGACGCCGATGAGCGCGCCCACCGACACCAGCGAGATGTTGGTGACCGCGACGACGCGAACGTTCGCGAGGAGTACCGGCAGGGCGAGGGGCAGTTCGACGGTCAGCGCCCGGCGCAGCGGGGTGAACCCCATCGCGGTGGCGGAGTCCACGACGTCCTCCGGCACCGCGTCGAGCGCCTCCGGTACCGCGCGGACCAGCAGCGCGGTCGAGTACACGGTCAGCGCGATCACCACGTTCGCGGGATCGAGGATCGGCAGTCCGACCACGGTGGGCACCGTGACGAACAGCGCGAGCGACGGGATCGTGAATGCAACGCTCGCGATCACGAGCGTCGTGCGCCGCAGCCATCGCACGCGCCGGACCGCGGTGCCGAGCGGTATCGCGATCACGAGTCCCAGCAGCAGCGGGAGCAGGGCCAAGCTCAGGTGCTCGCGCGTCAGTTCCAGCACGTACGAGAAGTTCTCGGTCAGGTAGCGCACGCCGTCACCGGTCGTTCCGGAGGCGATCCTCGGTGCGTCGCTGCTCGGCGAGCAGGGCGACGACGTCGGCCGCATCGATGCCACCGGCCACCGCCCCGGAGGCGTCGACCGCGACACCTGTCCCCGACGGCGACGAGATCGCCGCGTCCAGCGCCTGCCGCAGATCGGTGCCCATCGTGAACAGCGACCCACCCGCCGCCGACGCATCCGCGATCGGCCGACCGGCCCGGACGGCGTCCAGACCGGCGGCATCGATCCACCCCTGGGGGTGTCCGGCATCGGTGACGACGAGCGCCCAGTCGCCGGGAGCGAGAGTCGCGGCGGGCACCTCGGATTCGCGGAGGCGGCGGATCTCGTGCAGCGGAACCGAATCCGCGCTTCGGAAGGAGAGCCCGCGATAGCCACGGTCACGGCCGACGAAATCGGCGACGAAATCGGTTGCGGGAGCCGACAGTACGGTGGCCGGGGCGTCGTACTGTTGCAGCCGGCCGTGCGGGCCGAACACTGCGACCCTGTCGCCGAGCCGGACGGCCTCGTCGATGTCGTGGGTGACGAACACGATCGTCTTGCGCAGTTCGGCCTGCAGCCGCTGCATCTCGGACTGCAGTTCGGCGCGCACCACCGGATCGACCGCGCTGAAAGGCTCGTCCATCAGGAGGATCGGCGGGTCCGCCGCGAGCGCCCGCGCCACCCCCACCCGCTGCTGTTGGCCACCCGACAGCTGCGCCGGATAGCGGTTCGCCAGCGCGCGGTCGAGCCCCACCCGATCGAGCACGTCCAGCGCCGCGCGTCGGGCGGCACGGCGGGACTGCCCCCGCAGGACGGGCACCGTCGCCACGTTGTCGACGACGGTGCGGTGCGGCAGCAGACCGCCGCCCTGGATGACGTACCCGATGCTGCGCCGCAGTTCGACGACATCCGTGGTCGCGACGTCGCGGCCGTCGACGGTCACGGTGCCCGCGGTGGGCACGACCATCCGGTTGATCATCCGCATCGACGTGGTCTTGCCGCAGCCGGACGGGCCGACGAAGACCGTGAACGATCCGGCGTCGATCTTCAGATCCAGTCCGTCGACGGCCACCGTGCCGTCCGGAAAACGCTTGGAGACAGCGGAGAAGGAGATCACGAGACGGGGGTGTCCAGGCCCTGTCGTGCCACCCACTGCTTCGCGGCGGCCTGCGGTTCGGTCTTGCTGTCGCCGGACACTGCGTCGTTGAGGTCGACGAGTTCCTCGGTGGTGAGCTTGGCGGACACCGCGTCGAGGACACGCGAGAGTTGGTCGGTCTTCGCCGATGCCCGCATCAGCGGAACGACGTTCTGCGCGGGGAAGTTGTTCGCGGGATCGGTGAGCACGACAAGGTCGTTCGCCTCGATCGCGGGGGAGGTCGTGAAGATGTTCGCGGCCGTCACCTGCCCGGACGTGAGTGCCTTGACGGTTGCGGGTCCACCGCCGTCGCCGATCGGCACGAAGTTGGCCGGCGCGATGTCGAGACCGTAGTTCTCACGCAGTCCGGGCAGCCCGACCGACCGTTCCTGGAACTCGGCCGGAGCCGCGAACGTCACCTCGGCGGAGTGCGCCGCGAGGTCGGCGATGGACGTCAGGTTCCACTTCTCGGCCGTCTCCCGGGTGACGACCACGGCATCCTTGTCCTCGGCCGGTGCGGGTGTCGTGATCGCGAGATCCGGCGCCAACGCAGCCGGCAGCGCCGCGTCGATCTCCGCGGCCGTGGTCGCCGTCGACGCGGAATCGATGTACTCGAGCAGGTTCCCGGTGTAGTCGGGGATCAGCGTGAGCGATCCGTCGCGCAGTGCCGGGATGTACACCTCGCGCGAGCCGATGTTCATTCGGGTCTGCACGTCGAACCCGTTGGCCTGCAGCGCCTCGGCGTAGACGAACGCGACGGTCTCCGATTCCGGGAAGTTCGCCGATCCGACGACGATCGCGTCGGTGTCGCCGCCCGATCCGCCGCTGTCCAGGGGATCTCCACCGCACGCGGCGAGGGACAGTGCGAGCAGGGCGATCAGCCCCGTGCCCAAACGGCGGCGCGTGCGAATCCGGGAAACCTTCATGTCGTCCTTCCATCGGATCCGGCGTGACGCCACCCCGCAATCCCCGGAGAACGGTCGCCGCGCGGTGAAGCAAGCCGGATCTGTCGACCGCTCGTGATGGTGCGCGAACTCAGTGTAACGATAGGTACGACAACCGCACGGCACGACGATGCCGGGGTCGCACGAGACGTCGATCGGAGAGGGACACGGTGGCACCGAACGGAAATGGGGGCATCCTCGGGCGTGCGGCAGGTCTCGCGGCCTGGCTGACGGTGGTTCCCGCAGTCGTGATCGCCACGGCGTGCGGGGTCGACACGAGCAGCCGGACGGGCGGTCCCACCGCTCCCACGGTGGTGATCGGCGCGGCCGACACGGTGGAGAGCGAACTCGTCGCCCGTCTGTACGCGGGTGCCCTCGGCGCGAGCGGTCGGTCCACGGAACTCGTCCTGGGCCTGGGCGACCAGGCGGACCGCCTGGCCGCGCTGGACGCCGACCGCGTCTCGCTCGTGCCCGAGCACACCGGGCGGTTGCTGCACCGCTTCGACCCGACGGCGGACGCCACCGAGGCCGAGGACGTGTACGACGCCCTCAGCAGGTCCTTGCCGCAGGGTCTTTCGGTGTCCGAGTACGCCCCCGCCGACGACCGGTCGGCGCTCGTGCTGACCGAGCAGCAGGCGGAGTCGTGGGGCGCGAGTTCGGTTGCCGACCTCGCACCCCGGTGCTCGACGCTCTCACTCCACGCGTCCGACGACTTCGCTTCCGACGCGGGCGCTCTCGACCGGCTGCAGGCGCGGTACGGGTGCACGTTCGCCGAGGTGGTGCCCACCCGATCGCCGGCCGGTGCCACCCGCGAACTGGCCGTCGTCGGGGCATCTCCGGTGCGCGGGACCACCGCGGCCGACCCGGTGATCGCGCAGGACGAGTTGGTCGTGCTCACCGACGACGAGGGCGCGTTCACGGCCCAGAACGTGATCCCGCTCTTCCGGAGCGGTGTGCTGACCGCGGACGACGTCCGAAGTCTGAGCGTGGTCCTGCAACTGAGCACCGACGACCTGACCGCGATGGCGGCGCGAGTGCGTGACGGCGAGATCTCGTCAGCCGACGCCGCCGGCGTCTGGCTCGAAGAGCACGCCTGAATCGAAAGCCCCGCGGAGGAAGCCGCCGAGGTCGGCCACGGCGTCCGCGGCTTCCCCGAGCAACGACGCCTGCAGGTGCGCGACGTGCCACAGGCGTGGGTACTCCACGTAGTGGAGACGGTTCCCCGCCGCGCGTAGGCGCGCGGCCGACTCGACGATCTGCGGGTAGAGGACCTCGGCCGTGCCGACGTGGACCGCGGTGGGTGGCAGCCCCGCGGGATCGCCGTGCAGTGGCGCGTAGCCCGGATCGGCCGGGTCGCCGCCGCCCAGGTAGGCCCCGGCGGACGAGTGGGCCCACGCGGTGTTCACCACGGTGTCGCGATCGAACGGGGCCTCGCGCGAACCCGGATCGACCCACGGCGAGATGAGCGCCAGTGCGGCCGGGGACAGGCCCCGAGTGTCGATCAACCGGCGGGCCGTCGCGAGCGCCAACCCGCCGCCCGCCGAATCGCCGGCGACCGCCACCCGGTCGGCCGTGAACCCGTGGTCGGTGACCAACTCGGTGAACGCCGCCACGGCATCGTCGAGAGCGGCCGGAAACGGATGCTCCGGGGCCAGCCGGTAGTCGAGGGTGTAGACGGCCGAGGCGGATTCGCGTGCCAGGTACGCGGCGAGCGAACGGTGGGTGCCGAGCGATCCGATGGTGTACGCCCCGCCGTGCAGATACAGCACCGCGTGCCGCCGCTCGGTGGCGCCGACGGTGATCCGCTCGGCGGGACGGCCGGCGAGAGTGGTCCTCTCGACGACCGTCCCGTCGGGCAGGGTCTGGATCGGTGCGGCGAGGTCCAACAGCGCCCGCTGTACCCGGACCGGGAGACGCGCGTCGAGCGCGAGTCGGTAGAACGGCCTGATGCTCGCTTCGACGACGGGCAGGGGAAGGCGGACCGCACGCACCGTGGATACCTCCGCTACTTCGACTTGGGCAGCACGCGGGACGTGACCGTCGCGACCACCCGCTGGTAGCTCGGGCCGACGATTCGCACCCACGCGTCGAGGAACTTCGCGTCCGCACCGATCAGCACCCGCGGCTTGCCTTTACGGACACCGGTGGTGATCGTCTTCGCGGCCTCCTCGGGTGTCGTGCGGGCGAGGCGCCTGTCGAAGAACTGCGCGAACGTCGCCTGGTCGTCACCGTCGGGCATCGTGGCGTTGCGTGCGATCGCGGTCTTGATACCGCCGGGGTGGACACACGTGACCTTCACCGGGTGCTTCGCGATCAGCATCTCCTGCCGGAGCGACTCGGTGAACCCACGCACCGCGAACTTCGCGGCGTTGTAGGCACTCTGACCCGGAATGGACAGCAGGCCGAACAGGCTCGAGACGTTCACGATGTGCCCGTCGCCCGACGCGATGACGTGCGGCAGGAATGCCTTGGTGCCGTTGACGACTCCCCAGAAGTCGACGTCCATGATCCGCTCGATGTCCTTGAACTCCGAGCGCTCCACCTCGCCGTGGAAGGCGATGCCGGCGTTGTTGTACACCTGGTTCACCTTGCCGAAGTGGGCCACCACGGCGTCGGCGTAGGAGAGCACCGCCTCGCGCTGCGTGACATCGAGATGATCGGACTTGACGTCGGCGCCGAGTGCCTCCACCTGTCGAACGGTTTCGGCCAGTCCCACCGAATCCATGTCGGAGAGCGCAAGTTTCGCGCCCTGGCCGGCCAGGTTCAGGGCGAGGGCCCGGCCGATTCCCGAGCCTGCGCCGGTGATGACGCAGACCTTTCCTGCGAACTCGCTCACTGTGCCGCCACCTTGTCGTCGTCGAGATCGGTCAGTTCGGTGTCGATGCGGTCCGCGACCGTCGTCGTGGCCGGCAGATCGCCGGTCGTCACGCTGCGGTACGCCCCGAGATCGAACTGCTTGGTCATGTTGCGGAATTCGAACGTGAAGCCCGGCCACAGCGTGGTGTTGTTGCCGTGCTTGTCGAGATACCAACTGGCGCAACCGCCGTTGTTCCACACACTCTTCGAGAGCTTGGCCTGCAGTTCGCGGTTGTACGCGTCCTGCGCGTCCTTGCGGACCTCGATGGTGCCGATGTCGTAGCGCTCGATCACCTTGATCGCGTCGACCACGTAGTTGAGCTGCGACTCGATCATGAAGACCATCGAGCTGTGGCCCAGACCGGTGTTGGGACCGACGAGGAAGAACATGTTGGGGAAGTTCGCGATCGCCGACCCCTTGTAACCCTGCTGGCCGCCCTCGTCGAACGTCTGCGCGAGGGACCGGCCGTCCTTGCCGAAGATGCCGGCGAACGTGGGGGAGTCGGTGACGTGGAAGCCGGTGGCGACGACGATCGCGTCGACCTCACGCTCGACCCCGTTTCGGTCGACGACGGAGTTCTTGCGCACCTCGGCGATGCCGTCGGTGACGACGTCGACGTTCGGCTGCGCGAGGGCGGGGTAGTAGTTGTTGGAGATCAGCATGCGCTTGCAGCCGATCTGGAAGTTCGGGGTCACCTTACGGCGCAGTTCCCGGTCCTTGATCTGCCGGCGCAGGTGCCGTTCGGCAGCGAACTGCAACGGCTTCATGAAGATCGGCGCCTTCGCCAGACCGACCACCTGAGTCTCACGCATCCAGTAGATGCCGGTGCGACACAGCTTCTGGAATCCCGGAATGTACTTGAACGCAAGGTGCTCGGCCTTGGTGTACTCGCGGTCGGCCCGCGGCAGGATCCACGGCGCGGTCCGCTGGTAGACGTCGAGCTGCGCGGCCTTGGCCGCCAGCTGCGGCACGATCTGGATGGCCGACGCCCCGGTGCCGATCACCGCGATCCGCTTGCCGTTCAGGTCGGCGTCGTGATTCCACTGCGCGGAGTGGAAGATCTCGCCCTCGAAGCCCTCGATGCCCGCGATGTCCGGCAGCGACGGCTCGCACAGGGCGCCGACAGCGGCGACGACGATCTTCGCGACGAAGTTGCCCTTCGACGTCTGCACATCCCAGTGCGCAGTCTCCGCGTTCCAATGAGCGGACTGCACCTCGCACCCGAAGATGTGCTTGTCGAGCACGTTGTGCTTGCGAGCCACCGAAGCGATGTAGTTCTGGATCTCCGGCTGCGGCGAGAACGAACGCGTCCACTCGGGATTGAGTGCGAACGAGTACGAGTACAGGTGGGACGGGACGTCGCACGCGGCACCCGGGTACGTGTTGTCGCGCCACGTGCCGCCGACGTCGTTGCCGCGCTCGAGTACCAGGAAGTCGTGCTTGCCCTCCTGGACCAGCTTGATAGCAGCGCCGAGGCCTGCGAAGCCGCTGCCGATGATCAGGGTGTCGACCTGGCGCGGGGACGCGGCCCGGGCGGAAGTATCTGTGACTGGAAGACTCATGTATGGGAGCGTAGGAGCTTGTTGATCAGCAGTCAATAGCTTACTGACTGCAATTCAGTAAGGTGTGGTCCATGGATGCCGTCAAACGAGTACGCCTGAGCCCGGAGGAACGGCGTGCCCAGCTCATCGACCTCGGTGTCCGGATGCTGGCCGACCGGCCGCTCGAACAGATCTCCGTCGAGGACATCGCCGACCAGGCCGGCGTGTCCCGTGGTCTGCTGTTCCATTACTTCGCGTCCAAGCACGACTTCCATGTCGCCATCGTGCGCCACTCCAGTGCCGAGATGCTGGCGCGCACCGCGCCGAACCTCGAGCTCCCGGTCATCGACATGCTGCGCGACGTCATGGCTGCGTACGTCGACTACGTCTCCGAGAACCGTGACACGTACGTGTCGCTGCTGCGGGGGACCGCGAGTGGTGATCCGGCGATGCGCGAGGTGTTCGAGAGCACCCGAGCCGAGATGGCGCGACGCGTCGTCGAACAACTGCCGAGTCTCGGAATCGAGCCCGACGCCCGCATCGCCCTGTCGGTGCGGGGGTGGATCGCGTTCGTCGAGGAGGCCACGATCACGTGGCTGCGAGGACCCGAAATCCCCCGGGACGAACTGATCGAACTACTTGTCACCGCCTTGCCCGCGGTGGCCCTCAGCGCCGGCGCCGCGAAGGCCCTTCTCGGCGGCTGACCCTGCCCCGCGTTTTGCGCACTTATCGCGGGGGCACGCCGGCTCGGTCTCGCGTTTTGCGCACTTATCGCGGGGACGCCCGATACGGGGCAGAGAACGACACCGGCCCGCCCACTCGGAAAGTGGACGGGCCGGTGTCGTGTTCGGCTGGTCAGCCGATCAGCGGGATCACTTCGTCGGCGAGAACGCGGTCTCGATGATCTCCTGCTGCTCGACGGCGTGAACCTTGCTCGAGCCGGAGGACGGTGCCGACATCGCGCGACGGGAGACGCGCTTGATGCCCGCGAGCCGCTCGGGGAGCAGCTCCGGCAGAGCCAGGCCGAGGAACGGCCACGCACCCTGGTTCGCCGGCTCCTCCTGGACCCAGAAGAACTCGCTGACGTTCGGGTAGCGGTCCAGCGTCTCCGCGATGCGGCGGCGCGGGATCGGGTACAGCTGCTCGATCCGGACGATCGCGACGTCGTCGCGGTTCTCCTTCTGCTTCTTGGCGAGCAGCTCCCAGTAGATCTTGCCCGAGGTCAGCAGCACGCGCTTGACCTTGGAGCGGTCGGCGCCCTCGGACTCGTACGACGGCTCCTCGAACACCGACCGGAACTTGCCGGTGGTGAAGTCCTCGAGGTTGCTGACCGCAGCCTTGTTGCGCAGCATCGACTTCGGCGTGAACACCACGAGCGGACGGCGGATGCCGTCGAGGTGGTGACGACGCAGCAGGTGGAAGTAGCTGGCCGGGGTCGACGGCATGGCAACCGTCATCGAGCCCTCGGCGCACAGCTGCAGGAACCGCTCGATGCGGCCCGACGTGTGGTCCGGGCCCTGGCCTTCGTGGCCGTGCGGCAGCAGCAGCACGACGTCGGACAGCTGACCCCACTTGGCCTCACCGGACGAGATGAACTCGTCGATGATGGTCTGCGCGCCGTTGACGAAGTCGCCGAACTGCGCCTCCCACAGCACGAGGGCGTCGGGGTTGCCGACCGAGTAGCCGTACTCGAAGCCCAGGCCCGCGAACTCGGTGAGCGCCGAGTCGTACACCATGAACTTGCCGCCGTTGTCGGCTGCCGTCGCGAGCTCCGCGATGGGGTTGTACTCGTCGCCGGTCTTGCGGTCGATGAGCACCGAATGGCGCTGCGTGAACGTGCCGCGGCGCGAGTCCTGACCGGCCAGGCGCACCAGGGCGCCCTGCTCGGCCAGCGAACCGAACGCGAGGAGCTCGGCGAACGCCCAGTCGATGTGGCCCTCGCGGGACATCTCCTTGCGCTTCTCGATGACCGGCTTGACGCGCGGGTGCACCGTGAAGCCGTCGGGCACGTTGACGAACGCGTCGCCGATACGGGCGAGCGTCGCGGCATCGACAGCCGTGGTCAGGCGGGCAGGCGGGGTCTGGTCGAGCTCGACCGACTCCGACGGTTCCGGCTTGAACTTCTCGAGCTCACGAACCTCGTTGAACACCCGCTCCAGCTGGCCCTGGTAGTCGCGCAGCGCGTCCTCGGCCTCCTTGAGCGAGATGTCGCCGCGGCCGATCAGCGCCTCGGTGTAGCTCTTGCGAACGCTGCGCTTGGTGTCGATCAGGTCGTACATCGCCGGCTGCGTCATCGACGGGTCGTCGCCCTCGTTGTGACCGCGACGGCGGTAGCAGATGAGGTCGATGACGACGTCCTTGCCGAACTTCTCGCGGAAGTCGACGGCCAGCTGGGCAACCCAGACACAGGCCTCGGGGTCGTCGCCGTTGACGTGGAAGATCGGCGCGCCGATCATCTTCGCGACGTCGGTGCAGTACTCGGACGAACGCGAGTGCTCCGGGGCGGTGGTGAAGCCGACCTGGTTGTTGACGACCACGTGCACGGTGCCGCCCGTGCGGTAGCCGCGCAGCAGCGCCAGGTTCAGCGTCTCGGCCACGACACCCTGACCAGCGAACGCCGCGTCACCGTGCAGCATCAGCGGCATGACGGTGAAGCCGTCCTGGCCCTTGTCCAGCAGGTCCTGCTTCGCGCGGACGAGGCCCTCGAGGACCGGGTCGACCGCTTCCAGGTGCGACGGGTTCGCGGTGAGCGAGACCTTGATGTCGTTCTCGCCGAACATCTGGATGTAGGTGCCCTCGGCGCCCAGGTGGTACTTCACGTCGCCGGAGCCGTGCGCGGCCGCCGGGTTCATGTTGCCCTCGAACTCGGTGAAGATCTTCGAGTAGGGCTTGCCGACGATGTTCGCCAGGACGTTCAGGCGACCACGGTGCGGCATGCCGATGACAACCTCGTCGAGCTTGTGCTCGGCTGCCTGGTCGATGATCGCGTCCATCATCGGGATGACGGACTCGGCACCCTCGAGCGAGAAGCGCTTCTGGCCGACGTACTTGGTCTGCAGGAACGTCTCGAACGCCTCGGCGGCATTGAGCTTGCTCAGGATGTACTTCTGCTGCGCCACCGTCGGCTTGACGTGCGGAGCCTCGACCCGCTCCTGCAGCCATGCCTGCTGCTCCGGCTCGAGGATGTGCGTGTACTCGACGCCGATGTGGCGGGCGTACGCGTCGCGCAGGATCGACAGGACGTCGCGCAGCTTCATCCGCGACTTGCCGTGGAAACCACCGACGTTGAACTCGCGATCGAGGTCCCACAGCGTCAGGCCGTGGCTCGTGACGTCGAGGTCCGGGTGGCTGCGGAACTTGTCCTTGACGAACTGCAGCGGATCCGTGTCGGCCATCAGGTGGCCACGGTTGCGGTACGCGGCGATCATCTCGAGCACGCGGGTGCTCTTGTCGACGGCGCCCTCCGGCACGTCCTTGCGCCAGCGGACCGGCTCGTAAGGAATGTGCAGCGAGTGGAAGACCTCGTCGTAGAACTCGTCGCTGATCAGCAGGTTGTGGATCGTGCGCAGGAAGTCGCCGGACTCGGCGCCCTGGATGATCCGGTGATCGTAGGTGGAGGTCAGCGTCATGAGCTTGCCGACGCCCATCTCCGCGATGCGCTCGTCGCTGGCACCCTGGAACTCGGCCGGGTACTCCATCGCGCCGGCGCCGATGATGGCGCCCTGGCCCTGCATCAGGCGCGGCACGGAGTGCACGGTGCCGATGCCGCCCGGGTTGGTCAGCGAGATCGTGACACCGGAGAAGTCCTCGGCAGTGAGCTTGCCGTCGCGCGCACGCCGGACGATGTCCTCGTAGGCGCCGTAGAACTGCACGAAGTTCATCGACTCGCAGCCCTTGATGGCTGCGACGACCAGCGAACGGCTGCCGTTCTTGCCCGGCAGGTCGATGGCCAGACCCAGGTTGGTGCTCGCCGGGGTGACGACGTTCGGCTTGCCGTCGATCTCGGCGAAGTGCCGATTCATGTTCGGGAACGACTTGACCGCCTGCACGATCGCGTAGCCGAGGATGTGGGTGAAGGAGACCTTGCCGCCACGGGTACGGGCGAGGTGGTTGTTGATGACGATGCGGTTGTCGAACATCAACTTGGCCGGGACGGCGCGAACACTGGTGGCCGTCGGGATGGTCAGCGAGGCGGACATGTTGCGGGCCACGGTGGCGGCCGCACCGCGCAGGACCTGGTTGGTGTCCTGCGTGGAGGTCTCCGCGGGAGCAGCCGCGGCGGGCTTGGGTGCCGCAGCCTTCGGGGCCGGGGCCTTCGGTGCCGCAGCCTTGGGCGCCGGGGCGGCGGCGGGCTTGGGTGCCGGAGCGGCAGGCGCGGCCGGGGGCGCAGCGGGTGCCGGTGCGGCGGGAGCTGCAGCAGCCGGTGCGGGGGCGGTGGCCCCGTTCGCGGCCTTGGTGGCGACATCACCGGCGCCGTTGAGCGCCTCACCGTTCCCGGCGGCATTCGCCGCGTCGGGCGAGTAATCCGTCAGAAACTCGTGCCAACTCGCGTCCACGGATGAGGGATCATCCTGGAAGCGTTGGTACATCTCGTCAACCAACCACTGGTTCTGTCCGAACTGGGAAGTAGAGCTGCTGCTCACGGCAGGTGTTCGCCTCGTTTCTTTCTTCGGTACCCGATCAGAGCGCCTATACACATGAGGCTAGCCTCCGCGCGTCGGGCTCGGCCATCCGGTCCGCCGCGTGTCGGCTGTCTCACACTGTTGCGATGGGGTCACCATCGAAGACGGTTCTCGCCGACCGATTATTCCCCTGTTCGCGCGCTGCCGCATCACACAGTCGCGTGTAGTGACCACCCGCATGACGAAGTGCGCTGTGAGCACCGCTTTCGACGATCCGGCCGCCGTCCACCACCACGACGAGATCGGCGCGGGCGGCGGTCGCCAGTCGGTGCGCGACCACCACTGACGTGCGTTTCCGGGTGACCATGCGGTTCGATTCGAGGACGAGCCGCTCGGTCGCGGGGTCGAGGGTCGCGGTCGCCTCGTCGAGCAACAACACGTCCGGATCGACCATCTCGGCGCGTGCCAGCGCGATCAACTGACGCTGCCCGGCGGACAGACCTTGGCCCCGCTCACCGATCGGTTGATTCATGCCGCCGCGGAGCGCCGCGATCGTCGGCAACGCGCCCACCGCACGTGCGGCCGCCTCGATCTCGGCGCGGCTCGCCTCCGGCCGCCCGTACGCGATGTTGCTCGCGACGGTACCGGTGAACAGGTGTGCCTCCTGCGGCACGACCCCGAGGCGACGCCGATAGTCGTGCAGGGGATAGCGGCGCAGGTCCTCGGAATCCACCCGCACCGAGCCCGTCGTCGGGTCGTAGAAGCGGGCGAGGAGCTTGACGACGGTCGACTTGCCCGCGCCGGTACGCCCGACGAGCGCGACGGTGGTGCCGGGCGGAATGTGCAGTGAGACGTCGCTGAGCGCGTCGGACTCGGCGCCCTGATACCGGAAACTGACGTCGTCGAAGGTCACGTCGCCGCGCAGGTGGCCGCTGATCGGGACGGTGTGCTCGGCGCCGGCTGTCTCGATCGAACTGGGGGTGGCGAGCAGATCCCCGATCCGGCGCAGGCCCACGTCGGCCTGCTGGTAGCCGTCGAACACCTGGGAGAGCTGCTGGATCGGTCCGAACAGAAGCCCGAGGTACAGCACGAACGCGACGAGCGTGCCGGCGGTCGCGGACCCGTCGGCCACCCGCTGCGCGCCCACGAACACGACCGCGGCCAGCGCCAGGTCGGACAGCAGCGTGATGAACGGGAAGTACACCGAGATCGCCCGCTGCGAGCGCATCCGGCTGCGGCGGTAGCTGTCCGCGCGCTCGGCGAACCGCTGTGCGGTGAACTCCTCGCGGCGGTACGCCTGCGCGGCGCGGAGGCCGGCGACGTTCTCCTGGAACTCGGCGTTGACGAGCGAGATACGCTCCCGCGACACCGAGTACGCGGTGCTGGAGACGCGACGGAAGACGACGGTCGCGATCGTCAACGGCACGAGCGCGGCCAGCGCGACGAGAGCCAGGGTGACGTCGGTGACGAGCAGCGCGACCGCGATCCCGACCAGGGTCAACAGCGACACCACGGCCGTGGACAGGCCTGTTTGGATGAACGACGACAGCGCATCGACGTCGGTCGTCATCCGCGTCATGATCCGACCGGACAGCTCGCGCTCGTAGTAGTCCAGGCCCAGCCGCTGCAGGTGGGCGTAGCTGCGCACGCGCAGCCCGAACAGCACCCGCTCGCCGGCCCGGGCCGTGATGACCGTGAGGACCGCGACGACGAGCCAACCGATCAGGGCCAGCACCGTGCCGAGAGCCGCGGCCGCCCAGAGCGGTCCCGAATCGCCCGGGACGATGCCGTGGTCGATCGCGTACCGGACGATCGCCGGGAAGGTGATGCCGATCAGCGAGTCCAGCGCCAGGCACACGACGACGCCGGCGAGGATCCACCGCACCGGACGCAGCAGCCGGCTCAACCGGAACTCGGGGTCGTCGCGACGCAGCTTGCGCGTGTCGGTCTCGGGGTCCTCGTCGGCGGGCGGCAGTGCATCGACCGCACGCCGCAACTCCGGTGTCGCCGCCACCCCGCCGAGTGCGCCGCTCATGTTTCCGCCGCCACCGCCGTGCCCGTGGCCCGGTCGGGCCGGGGTGCCGTCGCCGGTTGCGTACTCGCCGTCGTCGTCCTCGACGTCCGGCCACAGCTGGGCCTCGGTGGGGTCCGGCGCGGTGGCGACGGGAGCGGCGTCCTCGGTGGTGTCGGTCGGATCCGGGGACGCGAGCAGCGCACGGAACAGCGGGCACCGCTCGTCGAGCTCGTCGACCGTGCCGATGTCGATGATCCGGCCCTCGTCCAGGACCGCGACGCGATCGGCGAGCGTGAGCGTGGACCGCCGGTGCGCCAGGATGAGCGTCGTCCGCTCCCGTCCGCTGCGGATGGCGTCGAAGATGACGGCCTCCGTGGTCGCGTCCACCGCGGACGTCGCGTCGTCGAGGATCAGGACGCGCGGGTCGACGAGCAGCGCGCGGGCGAGCGCGACGCGCTGGCGCTGACCGCCCGACAGGGTGAGACCCCGCTCGCCCACGACGGTGTCGTATCCGTCGGCGAGCGCGGAGACGAACTCGTCGGCCTGGGCGAGTTTCGCGGCGGCCCGGATCTCTTCGGCGCTCGCGTCCGGGCGTCCGAGCGCGATGTTGGCCGCGATGGTGTCCGAGAACAGGAACGGCTCGTCGAACACCAGACCGACGGCCTCGCGAAGCTGGTCGGCGCGCACGTCGGCGACGTCGAACTCTCGGCCGTCGGCGGTGAGCGCGACGGTTCCGGCACTCGGGGTGTAGAAGCGGGGGAGCAGCAGCGACAGTGCGGTCTTGCCGGATCCGGCCGGGCCGACGACAGCGACGGATTCGCCGGGCGCGATGTTCAGGTCGAGGCCGGACAGGACGGCCCGGTCGGCGTCGAAGCCGAAACCGACGTCACGGAGCCGGACGCCGAGCGGGCCGTCCGGAAGGTCGATCGGGTGCGGTGGATCCGACACCTCGGGTTCGGTGTCGATGACTTCGTACACCCGCTCGACCGCGGCCCGCGACAGCTGCGCCATGATCACGACCTGCGACAGTGTGCGGGTCGCGGCCGTCATGGTGGCGACGTATGCGGCGAACGCGAGGAACGTGCCGACGGTGATCCGGTCGTGCAGGGCCAGGTACCCGCCGAGCGCCACGACACCGACGAGGCCGAGCTGGGGGATCGCTGCCATCGACGGCGCGAACCGAGCGTTGATCCGGGCGGCTCGCAGACGCTCGGCGTACAGCGTGCGTCCGAGGCCCTCGAGCTGATCCACCGCCCGGGATTCCTGTCCGAAGCCCTTGACCACCCGCACGCCGGTCACGGTCTCCTCGACGTGCTGGGCGAGGTCGGCGGCGCGCTGCTGGGCAGACCACGTGGCCGCGAACAGTGTGGGCCGCACCAGGTACACGACGAGGGCGACCGCGGGCACCACCACGAGCGCAACGAGGGTCAGCAGCGGCGAGAGCCACGCCATGATCACCAGCGCGAGGACGAACTGCAGCACCACGCCCGCCGACATGGGCACCATCGCGAGCAGCCCCTGGACGAGTTGCAGGTCGGTGATCGACCGCGACACCACCTGGCCGGTGCGGATCTGGTCCTGGCCGCGGCCGTCGAGCCGCTGCAGGGAGCCGAGCAGGCCCAGCCGCAGGTCGTGCTGCACGTCGAGGGACAGCCGTCCCGCGAGCATTCGTCGCCCGTACTGGCATCCGAACCGAACGAGGCCGAGGAGCGCGATGAGCGCGGCGATGCCCGCGATGACACGGGTGGCGGAGGATTCGCCGCCCGACGCCGCATCGACCGCGACCTTCGTGAGCAGCGGGAACACGATGTCGATGAGCGCCGCCACCGCCGTCACCGCGAGCGCGCCCACGGCGGTCCTCCGGTGGCTGAAGCACTCCGCGGCGAGTCGTCGTATCCAGCCGCGGCGAATGTCGGTGACCGGTGTCGCATCCTGTGTTGCCATCCCGATCAACGGTAGTCCGGTCCCCCGACAGTCATGTCGGGGGCGCCGAGGCCCCGGATCGGGCGATACCGGATCAGGTGATGTCGCGGCGCCGGGTGGCCCACCATCCGAGTCCGCACGACGCAGCCGCCCAGAGTGCCAACGCGACCAGGCACTGCGGCCAACCGGGTGTGATGCTGTCGTCGACGACAGCGGCGAAAGCGGTGAGCGTCACCGATCCTGGTAGCCACTGGGCGACGGTGCCCAGTCCGAGTCCGGACAGCACGAGACGCACTGTCCCTTCGCCGACCACGTACCAGGCCACGATGCCGACGGCGCTGCCGATCGACGACGCCGTCGCCAGTGCCAGTCCGGCACCGAGCAACGTCCACAGCGTGGACGCGACCAGTCCGATCAGGAGCACGCCGACGATCGTGGAATCGACCCGGAAGTCGTCGGGTGCGAAGGCGAGCAGCAGCGGCACGCTGACGACTTCGACGACCAGGCAGTAGAGGAGTCCGACGGCGGCCGTCGCGAGGAGCTTGGCGGCGACGACCCGGTCGCGGCCGCGGGTGGTGAGGAAGGTGCCGGCGAACGTGTTGTGCCGGTATTCGGCACCGGCGTTGAGCGCGCCGAAGAGCGCCGCGAACAGGAACACCGAACCGAGCGCGACGAACAGGCCGATTGCAGCGACGGCGATCGCGAGCTCGTCGGACTCGGTCTCCTGCGCGAGTGCCGACACGAACGGCACACTGATCGCGCCGGAGAGCAGGCCGATCAGGAGCGGAGCCAGCCCGAGCGCCCACCACAGACGCAGGGTGGTGATCTTGCGGAACTCGGCGGTCAGCAGTCGGTTCATCGCGGTCCACCGCCGTTCGTGGGACCGAACCACGGCTGGACCGGTGGCGGTATCGGGGCCTGCGGGTATGCGGGAGGGGCGCCGTAGCCGGGTGGCGGCGGTCCGTAGCCCGGCGCGAACCCGGAGCCCGGTGCGGCGGCGTACTGCCCGGACGTCATGGCCAGGAACACCTGCTCGAGGTCCACGTGTTCGGTGACCGCACCGAACACCGTGACGTCCGCTTCCGCAGCGACATGGCCGACAGTGGCGGGATCGGCTCCGCCGATCGCGATGCGGCCGTCCGCGAGGTGCTGGATGTCGACGACGCCGGTCGCAGCCAGTGCGGTCGCGAGGCGGGCCGGATCCGAGCACGACACCAGCAGGCGCGCCCGGTGAGCGGCCCGCAGCGCGTCCATCGATCCCTGGTGGACGAGCGTGCCGCGGCTGACGATCACGACATGGCTCACCATCTGCTCGACCTCCCGGAGCAGGTGGCTGGAGACGAGCACGGTGCGTCCGGAGCGCGCGAAACCGATCAGGAAGTCGCGCAGCCACGCGATGCCCTCGGGGTCGAGGCCGTTCGACGGCTCGTCGAGGACGAGTATCTGCGGGTCGCCGAGCATGGCGGTGGCGATGGTCAGCCGTTGACGCATGCCGAGCGAGAACGTGCCGGCCTTACGGTCGGCGGCCTCGGTCAGGCCGACGAGGTGCAGCATCTGAGCGGCGCGTCCGTCCGGGACGCCGATGGCCGACGCGTACACGCGGAGGTGGTCGAGCGCCGTGCGGGCGGGATGCAGGCCGCGCGAGTCCAGGACGACCCCGACGGCACGCGCGGGCTCCTCGATGGTGTGGAACGGAACCCCGAGGATGCGAGAGTCGCCGCCGGTCGGACGGACGAGGCCCAGCAGCATCCGGAGGGTCGTCGTCTTTCCGGAACCGTTGGGGCCGAGGAATCCCGTGATCGACCCGAGCGGGACGGTGAAACTCAGGTCGGTCACGGCCCGTACGGTCTTGAACTGTTTGGACAGCCCGCGCGCTTCGATCGCGGCCGGCGGTCCCATCTGCACACTCACGAATGTCCCCCCTCGTGTCGACCGGTGGCGATCGAATCCCGACGAGGGTACCGACCGGTTCGGACGACGGGTGCCCGGCGTCGAAGGACGAGCCGGGCACCCGACATCCCGACGGGCGCGGACCTACTTGTTCAGCAGGGCTTCCATCTGCGCGATCTCCGCCTGCTGAGAGGACACGATCTGCTGCGCCAGTTGGCGCACCTGCTCGCTCTCACCGGTCTGCAGGATCTGCTCGGAACTGGCGACCGCGCCCTGATGGTGGGCGATCATCAGCTCGAGCCACATCTTGTCGAACTCGGCGTCCTTCGCGTTCTCGAGTGCCTGCATCTGCTCGGCGGACATCATGCCGTGGCCGCCGCCCTCCATGCCGGGCATCGAGTTCATCGACGTCATGGGCATCGACTGCATGGGCATCGACGTCCCGTCACCCTCCATGCCGTCGTGATCCATGCCGTCGCTGGTGGCGCCGGGGGCCTCGGCCTTGCTCGGCTCCGGTGCGCCCCACGCCTTCAGCCAACCCTCCATCTGCTCGATCTCGGGGCCCTGGGCCTTCTCGATCTGGTCGGCCAACGCGATGATGTCGGGATTCCCGGTGCGGCTCGGGACCAGCTCGGCCATTTCGACGGCCTGTTCGTGATGCGGGATCATCATCTGGACGTACTCCACGTCCGCGTCGTTGTGCGGGCCGCCCTGTTCGGCGGTGCCGGACGCGCTGACCGAGGCGCTCGTGGTGGCGCTGGTGGTCGCGTTGTCGTCGGATTCGTCGCTGGTGCATCCGGCGAGGAGTGCGACGACCGCTGCTGCGGATCCGACGGCGACGAGCATGCGCTTGCTGTTCATGATTCGTACTTTCCTCACGTATTCGGTGATCGGGGTCCGGACTGCGGCCGGAACGGCGGAGAAGCCGCGCCGCAGTGGCCCTGTCACACCCGCAGGATGCAGAGCGACGACAGGAACGCCGACGTGGTGGGGGCGAACGGTGGCCCGCGGCCGGCGCGGCCTGCAGGTCCCGCTGCTCGGGGCAGGCGGATGCGCCGGGTCCGGGCGGTCCGCAGGAGCAACCAGATCGCGAGGGTGAGGGTCGCCGCGACGAGCACTGCGAGGCAGAGGTGGAAGGCCCCGTGATCCGGGGCGTGGTCGGTGTCGTCGGGCGCACCGCTCGGGTCCGGTGCGGGGTGGCCGTCATGTCCCGGCCCGTGGTGGCTGGAGGCGGTCGGCTCCGCGAGCGTGCCCGTCGTCACGTGATGCATCGCGAGAACACCGAGAGTGAGCGCGCAGAGGGCCACGAGTCGAGCGAACGTCACTCGAAGCTGGCCGGGCATGCCTTCGACTGTACCGACCGGAAGGGTCGGTCACCGGGCCAGAAAGGGCAACACCTCCGCGAGGAACTCGCTGGGGCAGTCCAGCTGCGGACAATGCCCGCAACTCGGGATGACGGCGACGGCGCGGTCCGCGGTGACGGTCACCCGGCGCGCGGCCTTGGCGGGGGTGAGGAGGTCGTTCTCGCCCCACAGCAGGAGTGCGGGCACGGTCAGCTCGTCGAGCATCCGGGGAATCGGGAGATCCGCGATCTCGCGGATGACGACGGTGCCGATCGCGAGCAGGTTCGAGACCTGTTGCCGCGTCGCGTAGTGCTCGCTGTATCCGGCGCGGACGGCCGCGTCGGCGCGGAGCGGATGACGCAGCGCCAGGCCCGCATAGACGGCGCCCATCATCTGTTGTAGGTAGCGGTCGGGCAGCGGTGCGGTGAGCAGCCGGGTGATCCTGTCGAGCCGCAGCTGGGTGCCCCGCGTCCACGTGCGCGGGATTCCGGTGACGCCGGGCATGTCCGACAGCACGACGTTCGCGACGAGGTCCGGCCGCTGCGAAGCGAAGGCGAGTGCCGTCACCGATCCGAGCGAGTTGCCGATCACGCTCACGGGCTCCGGTTCGTCGGCGACGAGATCGGCGAGGGCCTCCACGTAGCCGTCGATGAGCGGTTCGCGCCAGTACCCGGAGCTGCGCCCGAAACCGGGCAGGTCCACCGCGAGCACCCGATATCGCTCGGCGAGCGTCGGGATCACCTTCTGCCACGTGCCGCCGTGGTCGGAGTACCCGTGGACGAGCACCACGGTGCGGTCCCCGGCGCCGACGGCCAGGACGTGGGGTGGGTCAGGAGTCTCGGAACGCACGGGCGCCCTACCTTTCCTCGTCCGGCCCCGGTCCTCAGCGCCGGATGGCGCGGGTCTCACTGTCGGGAGGCTCGACCACGTGCAGTCGCGCCTCGCCCGACAGACCGGCCCGGTCGTGCCACAGCACCGGTGCCGGTCCGAAAGCCTCACGAGCATTGTCGATCACACCACGTCCGATCGCGCGGTTTCCCGCACCACCGATGACGGCGCCGACACCCGCCGGCAGGAGTTTGCCGAGGACCAGGGCACTGCGCTTGGCGGCGTACTTGGTCACGAACTTGCGGACCAGGGAGGTGTTCATCGTCTTCATCGTCCCGGACGGAATCCGGCCGGTGACGAGTCGCGCCCAGTTGGTCGCGGTGATTCCGGTGGCCTTCTCGACGATCTCCATTCCGGATTCGCCCAGCGCCACGGCCAGGACGAGGGCGCGACGTTGCTGGTGGTCGACGGGGGAGATGCCGTGAACGGACGCGATCGCGAGCGTGAGCAGTGCCGAGGCCTCGAGGAAGAATGCGGTCTCGGCGCCGACCGCGGCGATCGACGCCACCGTGCCCACCGCGGGAACCGCAGCGGTGGCCCCGACCGCGCTGCCGCTGCCGGTGACGGCCCTCAGGAACATCTTCTCCATGCGCGCGACGATCTGCGCGGGCGTCTCATCGGGGTGGGCGCGCCGCACGCGTTCGACGTACTTCGCGACCGCTGGGGCCTGCAGTCGGCTCGCGTTGTCCAGGACGGACACGATCGTCGACTCCATTCGGCTCTGCTTATCGGCCATCGTCGGTCCTCACATCGGTTTCCGGTGTCGGCGGTCCGGGCGGTCGTCAGCCAACTATATGGAAACGGGCGAGACGACCGCCGAATTCCCCGCTCGGGTGGTGGTGGCGCGGATAGGCTGGACCGGTCCGTGACGCCGAGCCGAGAGCAGGTGTTCGACATGTCCGGTGCGACCCGGGTCTGGCCCGCCCTGCGATACGCGGACGCCCGTGCGGCGATCGTGTTCCTCGTCGAGGCGTTCGGTTTCGAGGAGAAGGCGGTGTACGGCGAGGGCAGCCGCGTCGACCACGCCGAGTTGGTGTGGCCGGGCGGCGGGGGCGTGATGCTCGGCTCCCCGCGTGAGGACTCCGTGCTCGGCGAGCTGCCCAGCGGCGTCGGGGCGGTGTACCTCGTTACGGACGACCCGGACGGGCTGTACCTGCGGGCGGTGGATGCAGGCGCCTCCGTTGTCGACGGTCTGCGCGACGAGGACTACGGCTCGCGCGGATTCACGTGCCGCGATCCGGAGGGCGTGTACTGGAGTTTCGGTACCTACACCGGTGAGTGAACCACGCTCACTCGTGCCGTTCGGTGGCCCAGTGTGACGGGGGCACAACCTCTTCCGGCCGCGGAGGATGTGGCGCGGTGCCGTTCCCGAAGGGGCGTCCGCCCAGCGCTTCGCGGCCGTGCGGTTCGAGCCAGTGCGACAGGTCCGGACCCTTCGGCACGATCTGCGTCGGATTGATGTCGCGGTGCACGATGTAGTAGTGCTGCTTGATCTGGGTGAAGTCGATGGTGTCACCGAACCCGGGCGTCTGGAACAGATCTCGCGCATAGTTCCACAGCACAGGCATCTCCGACAGCTTGCTGCGGTTGCACTTGAAATGTCCGTGGTACACGGCGTCGAATCGGGCGAGCGTCGTGAACAGCCGGACGTCGGCCTCGGTGATGGTGTCGCCCAGCAGGAAGCGCTGTGTCGACAGGCGTTCGGTGAGCCAGTCGAGTCGGGCGAAGAGTCGGTCGTAGGCGGCGTCGTAGGCTTCCTGTGATCCGGCGAAGCCGCAGCGGTACACTCCGTTGTTGACGTCGTGGAACACCAGATCGGACACCTCGTCGATCTCGGTGCGCAGATCTTCGGGATACAGGTCGGGGGCGCCCTCGCGATGGAACTGTTTCCACTCGGTCGACAGGTCGAGAGTGATCTGGGCGAAGTCGTTGGTGACCACCTGCCCGGTGGTGATCTCCACCATCGCCGGCACGGTGATGCCGCGCGGGTAGTCGGGGAAGCGGGCGAAGTAGGCGTCCTGCAGTCGGGGGATCCGCAGCACGGGATCGACACCGCCCGGATCGAGGTCGAACGTCCAGCTCCGCTCGTCGTGCGTGGGACCGCAGATGCCCATGGACAGAACATCTTCCAGGCCCAGCAGGCGGCGGACGATGATCGCGCGATTGGCCCACGGGCACGCGCGGGCCACGATCAACCGGTACCGCCCGGGCTCTACGGGATAGCCGTCCCGGCCGTCGGCGGTGATCCGGGTGGTGATGTAGCGGGTGTCGCGCGTGAATTCCTTGCCGGGCTCCACGAAATCGGCGCCCGCTCCCGTCTCGGACGTGCTGTCCGTGCGGTCGTCCCCGTCGTCACTCATCGCGCATCAGCTCCGTGTGTCGGTCCTTCTCACACGGTACTGGGGGTGACCGCGATCGACAGGTGGGTTCCGAGTTCTTCGTAGCCCAGCCGGGCCGCCAGCCGCCGGGACGCGACGTTGTCGCGGTGGGCGCGCCACTGCGGGATCAGGCCGGCATCGAGGGCGTCGTTGGTGGCCAGCTGCGCCGCGGTCATCCCCAGCCCGCGGCGCCGCGCGAACGGGGCCGTCAGTGCGCCCATGTCGGCGACGATGCCCTGCCATTCCGTGTAACCGGCGGATGCGAGGGGACGGTGATCGTCGTCGACGATCGTGTACCACGTGGACTTGCCGGTGAGGCCGGCTTCGGCGACGTCGTCCGGTGGGCACAGACTCTGGAGCGCGACGACGTGCTCGCGCTCGTGCGAGACGAGCGGCTCGTCGACCGCGATGCTCTTGCCGAAGTCGGCCGCCCAGCCCAGTTCCACGGGACCCGAACAGCGTCCGGCGTGGTCCTTCGCGAGGGCGAGCAGCCCGCCGCCGTGGACCAGTTCGTCGTCGTCGTGCAGCCGTGCCCGTTCCACCGCCCAGTCCGGACCCACGAGCGCACTCGCACCCGAGACCGTGACGAACCGGATCCGGTCCGTCGTCTCGTCGACCCGCACGTGGCGGGTGCCGGGCTCGCCGAGGGCGCGGTCCGGAAGCCCCAGTTCCCGGGCCCACGCCAGCCGGATGATGTCGATCTGATGGCCGTCCACGCGAACAACGGTAGTGCCTGCCGCGGACCACTGATCCGGCGCCGATGGGCGTACCGTCGAATCAGCAAGGCGGATCGAGGGAGCGTGAGTGCTCATGTCGCCCACCGCACGTAGCACGGGGCTGGGAAACCTCCCCTCCACGTTGACGACCTTCGTCGGTAGGCGGCGCGATGTCACCGGTGCTAAGAGGTTGCTCGCCGAGTCGCGGCTGGTGACACTCATCGGAATCGGCGGAGTCGGCAAGACGCGATTGGCGCTGCGGGTGGCCGAGGATGTGCGGCGCGACTTCCCGGACGGTGCATGGTTCGTCGAACTCGCGGATCTGCACGATCCGGGTCTGGTGCCCGACACGGTCGCGGCGGTGTTCGGACTGCACGACCAGGCTGCGCAGTCGCCGTCCCACCTGCTGGCGGAACACCTGACGAGCCGGAACGCCCTGATCGTCCTCGACAACTGCGAACACCTGTTGGACGCGGCTGCGAAGCTCGTCGACGAACTGCTGCGGGAGTGCCCGGGGGTTCGGGTCGTCGCAACGAGCCGGGAGCCGCTCGGGGTAGGCGGTGAGGCCGTCCTGCGCGTCCCCCCGCTGGCGGTGCCGGATCCCGACCGGCCACCGAGCCTCGAGGCGTTGCCCGGATACGAGTCGGTGACGCTGTTCGAGGAACGCGCCCGCGCGGCCGTCCCGGATTTCGCGGTCACGGACGACAACCGGGAGACGGTGGTCCGGATCTGTCACCGACTGGACGGGCTGCCGCTGCCGATCGAACTGGCTGCGGCACGGCTTCGGGCGCTCTCGCTCGACCAGATTCTCGAACGTTTGACCGACCGCTATCGCATCCTCACTGCGGGGAGCCGTGTGGCGCCGACGCGGCAGCAGACCCTGCGCCTGAGCGTCGACTGGAGCTACGACCTCTGCACCCGGGAGGAACAGCGATTGTGGGCCAGGCTGTCGGTGTTCTCGGGAGGATTCGAACTCGACGCCGTGGAGAGCATCTGCGCCGATCGAGGTGGTGCGGGCAACATGGTCGACCTGGTGGCCTCGTTGGTCGACAAGTCCATCCTCACGGTGGAGAAGTCGGCGGCCGGTGTGCGCTACGGCATGCTCGAGACGCTGCGCGACTACGGGCAGGAGAAGCTCGAGGAGTCGGGCCTGTGCCGGGAGTGTCGGACGCGGCACCGGGACTGGTACCTCGGATTCGCCGAGAGTTCGCACGCGAATTGGGTGGGCCCCGAGCAGCCGGTGCGGATCGCTCGACTGACCCGGGAGCGGGCGAACCTGCGCGACGCCCTCGAATTCGGCGTGACCGAGCCCGGCTCGGGCGAGTACGCGGTGCGGATGGCGAACGCCCTGTACCCCTTCTGGTTCTGCCGCGGGATGCTCGGCGAGGGACGGCACTGGTTCGCACGGGCGCTCGACGCGTCGGATGCCGGTCCGGGCCGGGCGCGGATCTCGGCTCTGTGCTTCGCCAGCCAACTCGCGGGCATGCAGGAGGACTTCACGGCGGGAGCGGCGCTGGTCGCCGAGGCCGGGCAGCTCGCGGTGGTGATCGGTGATCCCGTCGTGGACGCCCTCGTCGCGCATGCCCGGGGGCGTCAGGCGCTGTACCGGGGCGAGTTGGCCGAGTCGATCGGGTTCTTCGAGCGTGCGGTCGGGCCCATGCGGAGCCTGCCGGATCCGCACGGGCTCATCTGGGCGCTGCTGGGACTGGGCTTGGTGACCGGTATGAGCGGGGACGTCGGCGTCGCACGGGCCTGCCTCGAGGAAGTGCTCGCCATCACCCGTTCGCGTGGCGAGTCGGAGTACCGCGCGCGGGCGATGTTCCTCCTGGGGCTGAGCCTGTGGCGGCAGGGCGAATACGAACGTGCGAGCTCACTGTTCACCGAGGCGCTGGCGCTGGCCGTCCTGGTGGACGACCGGTTCGCGGGCGCGGGGTGTATCGAGGCGCTGGCCTGGGAGGCGGCCCAGGCGCGGGACGGCGACCGGGCGGCAGTGCTCTCCGGCGCCGCACAGTCCCTCCGGCAGACGATGGGGGTACCCCCGGTGCTGATACCGACCATGCTGATGTTCCACGAGGAGTGCCGTCGCCGCTCCCGCGCGCTGCTCGGTGAGCGCGCGTTCGAGGGCGCACTCGCTCGCGGGGCCGCACTGGAGTTCGCCGACGCCACGGACTACGCGCTGCACCGGAGCGACAGTTCGGGGTTGACCCGAGGCGAGATGGACGCCCCGACGGCCCCCATGCGGATCGTGGTGCCCGCGGAGGAGTCGCCGGGCCTCACCCGGAGGGAACGGCAGGTCGCCGATCTGGTCGCGCAGGGCATGACGAACCGGGAGATCGCCGAGACCCTGGTGATCTCGCAGCGCACCGCGGAGGGGCATGTCGAGCGGGTGCTCGCCAAGTTGGGCTTCGGATCCCGCACCCAGATCGCGGCATGGGTGGCGGAGCGGAACCGGGCGTGATCCGCGATGGCGCCCGAGCCGGAAACAGGTAGCCGAAACGGGTAGATCCACCGTCCCGGTATCCGCGGGCGGCCGGAAACGTGTGATGCAACGCATACCGGAAGTCGAGGTGCCGCCTTGCATCACCAGCCGCCCGTCCATCGTTCGATCGACCCGGCCGCCGCAGTCGTGCCCGAGGTCCGGCCCCGCCTGCGCTGGCGCGACGTGCCGGTCGACGGGCGCACCGTGCCGTACGGGATCGCGGGGTCGGGTACTCCGGTGCTGTTCCTGCACGGATTCGGGCTGGCGCCGCGCACCTACGCCGCTGCCGTGGAGCGGTTGGCCGCCGTCGGCGTGCGCGTGTACGCGCCCGCGCTGCCCGGCTTCGGTGGCACCGGCGCCCTGCCGCACCGCGAGCACGGTTTCGCGGGTTACGGCCACTGGGTCGCCCGCTTCCTCGACGCGGTCGGCATCGACGAACCCGTCCCGGTGGTCGGTCATTCGTTCGGCGGCGGCGTGGCGCTGGCGTCCGCCCACGCGCGCGTCGACCGGGTGTCGCAACTCGTGCTCGTCAACTCCGTCGGCGGCGGCGCGTGGTCCCCGAGCGGCACCGTCCGCGAGATCCGGCACCGGCCGCTGTGGCGGTGGGGTGCGTCCGCGCTCGCCGACGCGGTCCTCACGGGAACCCCGGGGTCGGCGATCGCGTCCATCGCGGGCGCCAGCCTGCGCAACGCGGTACGGGATCCGGCCGCGCTGTGGCGGATCGGGGAACTGGCCCGGTCCGCGGATCTGCGTGCCGAAGCCGAGCAGGTCGTCGACCGCGGCGTACCGGCCACACTGGTGTGGAGCAGTGGTGACACCTTCATTCCCCGCGCAAGTTTCGAGTCGTTGCGAACTGCGCTGCGAGAGCCGCAGGTGCACCGGGTCGCCGGCTGCCACGGCTGGTTGATCGGGGACCCGGACGGCTTCGGCCGGGCGATGGGCAGTGTCCTGCTGTCGACGACGAGTGCCGCGGCCTGACGGCCTGTGCGACGCTGGGGCGATGACCGAGTCATCCGCGCAGGCGTCCGGAAGTGTCCGTCCCACCCGACTCGAACGCGTCGCCACTGCCGGTGGCGCCGAGGTCGCCGTGCTCACCCTGGACAACGGGCCACTGAATCTCTTCGACCAGGCGATGTTCGACGCCGTCGTCGCCGACATCGCAGACCTCACGGCGCATCCGCCGCGGGCCGTGCTGCTGCGGGCCGAGGGGAAGGTCGTCTCCGGGGGTGTCGACGTCCACGTGTTCGACGGGTTGACGCCGGAGCAGGGAAGCGAGCTTTGGGAGTCGTTGTTCGCGCGCATCTGCCATCCGATCGAGGCGCTGCCGTGCCCTGTGGTGTTCGCGGCGCACGGGCTCACGCTCACCGCGGCATTCGAGATCGCGCTCGCGTGCGACATCGTCGTCGCCGGACCGAAGGCCCGGTTCGGGCTGGTGGAGACGGTTGTCGCCCTCACTCCGTCGATGGGTGGCCCGCAGCGGCTGGCCGAACGGGCCGGCTCCGGCCGGGCCCGGGAACTGGTGATGACCGCCGACCTGTACGACGCGCCCACCCTGCGTGAGTGGGGTGTCGTGAACTACGTGCACGAGGACGTCGACGCGCAATCGCGAGCACTCGTCGAGCGACTCGCGAACGGCCCGACCCGTGCCCACGCCGCGACCAAGAAGATCGTCGCCGCCTGGAGGGCGGGCGGTGTGACGCACGCGGATTCGGTCACTCCGGAGGTGTCGGGCGAACTGTTCGACACCGACGACCTGCGCCGGGCGGTCCGTAGTTTCCTCGACGTAGGACCCGGGCACGCGACCTACACCGGCCGGTGAGGCCGGCCGGTGCCGCGTGGTTCGCTCGCCACTTCTGTGACGCGGGTCATATAGTCGGGGCCAAACCGACCCGGTGGAGGTGGCAATGGCGTCGCTGCTCGAGTATCCGGCCGTCGCGGACCCGTCGCTCGGCGGCCGCATGGTGCGCCGTGCCGACGGCCTGCTCCACTACACCGGGCTGACGCCGTGCCTCACCGAACTGCTGGACATCTCCGCGCACCGGTACGGCGGGCGCGAGGCCGTCGTCGAGGCGGGCGGCGGGCCGCGGCTCACCTACGCGCAGTTGTGGACGTCGGCGTCCCGAGTCGCCGGCGGTCTGCTCGAGCAGGGAGTCGGCATCGGTGACCGGGTCGGGGTCCGGATGCCGAACGGCGTGCGATGGGTGCAGGCCTTCCTGGGAGTGCTGCTCGCCGGCGGTGTGCCGGTGCCGGTGCACCCGGGACACGGGAGCCGGCAGCTCCGGCACGTTCTCGCGGACAGCGGCTGTCTGCTGGTGCTCGACGGTGAACTCCCCAGCGGCACACCCTTCATCGACGACGGCGCGTCGCCCCCCGACACGGCGCTGCTGTTCTACACCGGCGGGACGACCGGAGCCCCCAAGGGCGTCGAACTGAGCCACGAGAACGTTCTGTCCACCGTCGAGGCGGTGATCGGTTCGTGGGCCGGCGGGGCGGACGGGGTCCGGCACGCGGTGGCGTTGCCGCTCAGTTCGGCGGCCGCGTGTGTCGCGCAGTTGCTGCCGACCCTGGTGGCTGGCGGGACCGTCGTTCTCGCTCCCGAGTTCGACGCCGACAGCGTGCTGTACGCGATCGAAAGCGAAGGTATCGAACGTCTTTCGGCTCCCGCTCCGTTGTGCCGGGAGGTGGCACGCGTCTCCTCGGCCCGTCTCGGGCGGCTACGGGTCCTGGCCCACGACGACGAGTTGCTGTCCGGGGCCACCCTGCGCCTGTTGCGCGAGCGTTTTCCCGCCGCGGACGTCGTCTCGGGCTGGGGGATGACCGAGACCGGCGGTGCCGGGCTCGTGGTCCAGATGAGTTCGGGTGCCGATCGCCCCGAATCGCCGCACGGGGGAATGGAGTTCGCGGTCGCCGGCTCGGAGGACGGGATCGGCGAGTTGTGGTGCCGGGGGCCGAGCGTGATGCGTGGGTACTGGGGCGACCCCGCAGCCACAGCGCGCACGATCGCCGGGGGATGGCTGCACACCGGCGACGTCGTACGGATGGGCCGGGGTGGCGAGGTCCGGCTCGTCGGTCGGGCGGCGGATGCAGTCGAGATCCCGCGTGGGGTGGTCTACAGCCGTGAGATGGAGGCTGTCCTGCTGGACTTCCCGGGAATCGAGGAGGCCGTCGTGGTCGGAGTGTCGACGCCACGGGGACCCGACCTCGCGGTCGCGGTGGTGCCGGCGCCGGGCGTCGCGCTCGATCTCGACGCGGTCCGGGAGTACCTCGACGGCCCCCTCGGGCACCGTCTGCCGCCTCGGCTGTGTGCGCGTGTGCGGCACCTGCCGCGAGGATCGACCGGACGGGTCGATCGGCCGTCGGTGCGCGCGTGGTTGGAGAATTCGTGTTCCACGACGAAGGGAAACGCAGATGTCGGATGAGGTTCTCCTCGAGCGCCGGGGGCGGGTGCTGGTCATCACGATCAATCGCCCGCAGGCCCGCAACGCGATCAACGGTGCGGTCAGCCGGGGCCTGGCGGCGGCGGTCGACGAGCTGGACGAGGACGACGGTCTGTCGCTCGCGATCCTCACGGGAGCGGGCGGAAACTTCTGCGCCGGTATGGATCTCAAGGCGTTCGTAGCCGGTGAGAACATCGTGGCTCCGGGCCGGGGGCTCGGCTTCACGGAGTCGCCGCCGCGCAAGCCGATCATCTCGGCGGTCGAGGGCTACGCGCTCGCGGGCGGTACCGAGTTGGTGCTCGCCACCGACCTGGTGGTGGCCTCGCGTGAGGCCCGTTTCGGTATCCCCGAGGTCAAGCGCGGGTTGGCCGCCGGTGCGGGAGGGCTCCTGCGTCTGCCTCAGAGGATTCCGTATCAGAAGGCGATGGAGTACGCGCTCACCGGCGACCCGTTCACCGCCGAGGAGGCCGCCGCATACGGTTTCGTCAACACGCTGACCGAACCCGGCGGTGCACTCGCCGGCGCCCTCGCGTTGGCGGACCGGATCACCGCCAACGGGCCACTCGCCGTCGCGAAGACGAAGGAGGTACTCGTCCGATCCGGCGAGTGGGCCGCCGACGAGGCGTTCGCCCGGCAGCTCGAGGTGATCGGGCCGGTCTTCGGTTCCGAGGACGCGCGCGAGGGTGCCACCGCATTCGCGGAAAAGCGCGCACCCGTGTGGAAGGGGCGTTGACGATCGTGGGCGTGACACCTTTCGCGGAGCTGCACATGCACATCGAGGGTGCGCTGGGGCCGGAGCTGATCTTCGCGCTGGCCGAGCGCAACCGCATGCATCTTCCCTACAGCGGGTTGGCCGACCTCGAGTCGCGCTACGAGTTCACCGACCTGCAGTCTTTCCTCGATCTGTACTACGCCAACATGGCGGTGCTGCGGACCGCGGAGGATTTCGCCGACCTCACCCGCGACTACCTGCGCCGCGCCGCGGCGGCCGGGGTGCGGCACGCGGAGATCTTCTTCGACCCACAGGCGCACGTCAGTCGCGGTGTCCCCCTCCAGGAGGTGCTCGACGGCCTGCTCGATGCGCTCGACTCGAGCGAGCGCGAATTCGGAGTGAGCAGCGGTCTGCTCGCGGCCTTCCTCCGAGACCAGCCGGTGCACGACGCCGAGGAGACGCTCGGGGAACTGCTGCGCCTGCGAGCGCCGCTACTCGGTGTGGGCCTCGATTCGGCGGAGGTCGGCTATCCGCCGACGCTGTTCGAGGACGTGTTCGCACGGGCGCGGGCCGAGGGCCTGCACGTGGTGGCGCATGCGGGGGAGGAGGGGCCACCCGAGTACATCTGGCAGGCGCTCGATCTGCTCGGCGCCGAGCGGATCGATCACGGCGTGCGCTGTCTCGAGGACCCGGCCCTGGTGGCGCGTCTGGTGGACGAGGAGATTCCGTTGACGGTGTGCCCGCTGTCCAACGTGCGCCTGCGCGTGGTGGATACGATCGACGACCATCCGCTGCGGACGATGCTCCGGGCCGGTCTGCGCGTCACCGTCAACTCCGACGACCCGGCGTACTTCGGCGGGGACGTCGGCGAGAACTTCGCTCAACTTCGGCGCGGAATCGGCCTCACGGACGACGAGGTCGAGACGTTGGCGCGGAACTCGATCGAGGCATCGTTCGCGAGTGATGCGAGAAAGGCGGAGCTGCTCGCCGTCTGACCGAGTGGCGCCGACGCCTGTCGGTGTCTCCGCAGACGAATGGGCCCGGCCACCTCGAGGTGGCCGGGCCCATTCCGTGATCGTGGCCGTCAGCGTCGACCGGTGACCAGCTTGACGAGGAACAGCAGAATGATCGCGCCGAACAGGCACGTGAAGAAGCTGAAGATCAAGCCGCCGCCCTCGACGTCGAGGAACGCGCTGAGAATGAAGCCACCGATGAGACCACCGACGATGCCGACGACGACGTTGAGGATGATTCCCATCTGTTCGTCGGTCTTCATGACCTTGCTGCCGATCCAGCCGGCGAGACCGCCGATGATGATCCAACCGATGATTCCGAGAGAGAGCATGGCGGTCCTTTCGAGATGAGGGCGGTCCGGGCCGGTCCGGGCACCCCCGACCGGCACCCGGACCAGGATTCGTCCGGCGCGTGTCTACTGCTCGGCGCGCTGGCGCGCTTCCTGCGCGGAGGCTTCGGCTCGGGCCTTCTCGGCCTCGGCTTCCTTCTGAGCGACCTCGCGCTGCGCTTCTGCCTTGTCCTGTTGGGCCTCGCCCTCGCGGCGCAGCGAGTCCTGTCCGGTCACGGCGCCGGCAACTTCCTTCACCTTGCCCTTGATGCCTTCGACGACGCCTTCGACGGCTTCAGCGGGCCCACTCTTGCGCTGTTCGGTCATCGCGGTTCCTTTCCCCTCGGGGAGTTGACGGTCGGGTGGATCGTTTCGGTCGGGTGGATCAGCGGGCCGCAGCGGCCGCCTTCTTCTCGGTGGGTTCGCCCTCGTTCGCGAGTTGCCCGCCGGAGTTCTCGAGGTGGGCGCGGACGAACCACTGGAACTTCTCCAGTTCCGCCGTCTGACCGATCAGCATGTCCTCGGTGATGGGATCGATCTCGCCGACCTTGCCGATCGCCTTCCGGTTGTCCTCGATCAGTCCGGTGTAGACCAGGTCGAGCGCCGCGAGGTGGGCCTGCGCGCTGTCGCGGCCGACCGAGTAGTCGTCCCACGACCGGTCCTTCTCGATGGCGCCCGGCGTGCCCTTGGGGGAGGCGCCGAGAGCGGCGATGCGCTCGGCCGCCGCGTCCGCGTACCCGCGGACCAGTTCCACCTGTGGGTCGATCATCTCGTGCACGCCGATGAAGTTGGGTCCGACGACGTTCCAATGGATGTGCTTGAGGGTCAGATGCAGATCGTTGTAGGCGCTGAGCCGGTTCTGCAGAGTCTGGGCGACTTCGGAGCCCTGTTCGGCGGTCAGTCCCGGAACCGTGAAGTTCGTCATCGTCTGTCCTTTCGTCCTCTCCAGGTATTCCCCTTCGCCGCGGGGTTCATGCATCCGATTCGCCGGATGCAACCCTTATTCGGAGAAGTGATGTTGTCGTCTCCAACCGTACTACAAAATCTATGTCGCGCACGGCAGATAAGTTGCCGCAGGTCGAGCGGGGTGTTCGGCCTGCTGGTCGAGCGTGCATCCCGGTGTCAAGATCGACCGATGACGAATGTCGACCAGGTGGCCGACGAGCTTTACGCGCTCGATCCCTCCGGCTTCGTCGCGGCCCGCACCACTCGGGTCGCGGAGGCGAAGGCGTCGAAGGACCGAGAGGCCGCCACCGCGATCGCCCGCCTGAAGAAGCCGACGGTGGTGGGGTGGGCTGTCAACCTCCTGGCGCGGGAACTGCCGGACGAGGTCGACGCCGTCCTCGCGCTGGGCGACGCACTCCAGAGGGCACAGCGCCGACTCGATTCCGAGACCCTGCGCGGGCTCACCGAGCAGCGGCAGCGGTTGGTGCGTTCGCTCACGACGCGGGCGCAGAAGCTCGTGCGCGAGCACGGCCGAGCGCTGAACGAATCTGCGCTGCGGGAGGTTTCGCAAACCCTGCACGCGGCGATGGCCGACCGCGAACTCGCCGACACCGTACGTCGAGGTCGATTGCTGGGCGCAGCCACCTACAGCGGCTTCGGCCCGTCCGGGCTCGAGGCCGTCGAGGACCGGCCCGAGTCGCATCCCGGCAACCGCGAGGGCGAGGGCGAGGGCGGGCGTGAGGCCGAGCGCGCGGCGGAGCGCGAGCGCGCGCAGCTCGCGGCGGCCGCGGCCCGGGCCGAAGCGGAGGCCGCACAGGAGGCGCTGTCGGCGGCCGAGGACGAGTTGGCGCGCATCCGGTCCGACGTGGCCGACGGGGAACGACGTCTGCAGAGCGTGCGACGTGAACTCGCGCAGCTCGAGGAGCGTGCGGAGTTCCTGACGCGAGCGGAGGTCGCGGCCGTGGACGCGCTCGCCACCGCACACGATGCCGCCGAGCACGCGGACCGGCGCGTTGCCGACGCGGACGCTGCGGTCGCCGAACTGCGCTGAGCGCCGTCGCTAGGATCTCGTGTCGTGACCTCGGAGAATGTGACGACGACGCCCGATGTCGCGGGCGCCCAGCGCCGGGTGCTGGCGGTGCTGGTGACCGCGCAGATCCTCAGCGGTGCCGGGCTCGCTGCCGGGATCACCGTCGGTGCCCTGCTCGCCCAGGACATGCTGGGCGGTACCGGGCTCGCGGGCGTCCCCAGTGCGCTGTTCACGATCGGCTCCGCCGCGGCGGCGGTGGCCGTCGGTCGGCTCTCGCAACGCCTCGGTCGCCGGGCCGGCCTGGCCGCGGGATACGGCGTCGGCGCCCTCGGCAGCGTGGGCGTGGTGGCCGCGGCCGCGGTCGACAACGTCGTGTTGCTGCTGATCGCGCTGTTCGTCTACGGGGCGGGGACGGCGACAAATCTGCAGGCGCGTTATGCAGGAGCCGATCTGGCCGAGCCCGCGCATCGTGGCCGGGCGGTGAGCACCGTGCTCGTCGCGACGACCCTCGGCGCCGTCGTGGGCCCGAATCTGGTGACGGTGATGGGCCGTGTCGCCGACGGCCTCGGAATCCCCGCGCTCGCAGGGCCGTTCATCCTGGCCGCCGTCGCGTACGCGGCGGCCGCGGCGGTGTTGTGGTCGATGCTGCGACCGGATCCCTTGTTGCTCGCCCGCGACATCGACGCCGCGGCGGGCGAATTCGTCTCGAGCGCCGCGGGCAGTGCGGACGAGGAGGCGGCGGCCCGGACCTGGAACCCGTCGGTGACCCTCGGAGCGACGGTCATGGTCCTCACCCAACTCGTGATGGTTGCGGTCATGACGATGACCCCGATCCACATGCTCCACCACGGTCACGGCACGGGCGCCGCAGGGCTGGTCATCGCGATCCACGTCGCGGCGATGTACCTGCCGTCGCCGCTGTCGGGACGACTCGCGGACCGGTTCGGCCCGCGTCCGGTCGCGGGCGCAGCCGCGCTGACCATGCTGGCCGCCGGTGTCACTGCCGCGGCGGCGCCGGCGGAGTCGGTCCTCGCGCTCGCGGTCGCACTCGCCCTTCTCGGCCTGGGCTGGAACTTCGGACTCGTCAGCGGAACCGCGATCATCACCGACTCCGTGCCGATCGCCACCCGCGCCCGCACCCAGGGGACCGTGGACCTCACGATCGCGATCGCCGGCGCCGGCGGCGGATTGACGTCGGGCATGGTCGTCGGAGCCGCGAGCTACGGCTGGCTGGCAATCCTCGGTGGGCTGGTCTCCCTGCTGATCGTCCCGGCGCTCGCGGTGCACGCGCGTCGGTCCTGAGGAACGCCGAAGGCGGCCGACCCTTTGCAGGGGCGGCCGCCTTCACTGTTCGCGTCGCGCGTCAGATGCGCTCGTAGATGGTGGCGTTCGCGGTGCCGCCACCCTCACACATCGTCTGCAGGCCGTAGCGGCCGCCGGTGCGCTGCAGGTGATGCACCAGCGTCGCGGCGAGACGTGCACCCGAACCGCCCAGCGGGTGGCCGAGGGCGATCGCGCCACCCAGCGGGTTCATCTTGTCCATCGACGCGCCGGTCTCGAGCTGCCACGCCATGGGCACCGAGGCGAACGCCTCGTTGACCTCGAAGGCGTCGAGGTCGTCGATCGACAGTCCCGACTTCTTCAACGCCAGCGCGGTCGCCGGGATCGGCCCGGTCAGCATCTTGACCGGGTCGTCGCCGGCGACGACGGCGGTGTGGATGCGCGCGAGCGGCGTCAGGCCCAGGGCCTTGGCCTTCTCCGAGGTCATCACCAGCACCGCGGCGGCACCGTCGGAGATCTGCGACGCGCTGCCGGCGGTGATGACGCCACCCTCGAGGAACGGAGACTTCAGCTGCCCGAGCTTCTCGGTCGTGGAACCGCGGCGGATGCCCTCGTCGGCGCAGAACACGGTGCCGTCGGCCAGCGTGAAGGGCGCGATCTCGGCGTCGAAGGCGCCGGCGTCCTGCGCGGCGGCGGCGCGCTCGTGCGAGGCCACCGAGTACTCGTCGAGCTGCGCGCGGGAGATGTTCCACTGCTGCGCGATCAGCTCGGAGCCGACGCCCTGGTTGAAGCGGCCGTTGAAGCCGGGCGCCTCGAGCTGCGCGGCGTAGCGCTCACGGGCCGGGCCGGCGGAATCGCCGGTACCGGGGACGTTCGAGGAGCCGAGCGGAACCGAGGTCATCATCTCGACACCGCCGGCGACGATGACGTCGGCCTGCCCGGAGATGACCGACGCGGCGGCCATCGAGATGGTCTGCTGCGACGAGCCGCACTGGCGGTCGACGGTCAGGCCGGGAACGGACTCGGGCCAGCCGGCGCCGAGGACGGCCATGCGGCCGATGTTGCCCGTCTGCATGCCGACGCTGTTGACGTTGCCCCAGTACACGTCGTCGACGATCGCGGGATCGATCCCGGTGCGCTGAGCGATCGAGCGGAGCACGTGGGCGGACAGCTCCACCGCGTGCACATCCGCAAGTGAACCCTTGCGCTTGCCGATGGGGGTACGTACTGCCTCGACGATTACTGCGTCACGCATGTCGCCTCACTCTCTCCGAAGGTAAGTGGATCGAGTGTAATCAGTTCAAGAAATGTGCTGATGACCGGCCGTCGGTAACGCCGTTCGTCACACTGCGACGCCGGCCCGGACGATCCGGCCGACCAGCGCGAGCACGTCCCGGTCACGCCCGGCGGGACCGATCACCGAGAGCCCCACCGGTAAGCCCCCTTCGGACCGCACCGGAACGGTGGCCACCGGCAGTCCGGCGACGGTCGCCACCGTGATCAGCAGTCCCGTGGTGCGCAGCGTGGCGGCGAGGTGGACGCTTCCGGGGTCGTCGGAGGACGACGGCGCCGCCGATCCCGTGGTCGGCAGCAGCAGCACCCGGGAGCCGAGGAAGTCGCGGACGGTCTGCGCGGCCCGGCGTACGTCGGCCAGGCTGCGGTCGTACGTGGACGCCGAAACCTTGGATGCGGCAAGGAAGTTCACCCGCGCCTCGTCCGTGACCGAACCGGTCGCGGTGGACACCCAGCCGCCGTACTGCTGCCACGCCTCGTATCCCTGTACGGCGACGACCGCGTCGTACCAGTCGGGCAGCGCGGCGATGTCGAGGTCCTCCTCGGTGAGCGGCGGCAGACCGGACCGCTTCCACTGCGCCAGCGCGGCACGCACCGCGGGCTGGACGTCGGCGTCGGCGACGGCGAGCAGTCCCGGCCAGGTGACGGCCGCGTCGAATTCGATCTCGGGTGCGGAGGGGAGGAGGGCATCGCCGACGGTGGCGAGTGTCGGCGCGTCGGCGCACACCCAGCCGACGTTGTCGAAGGTTCGCGAGAGCGGCATCGCCCCGGCCGTCGAGACCGCACCGTGCGTGGGGCCGAACCCGTACATCCCCTGGTAGGCGGCGGGGATCCGGATCGACCCGGTGGTGTCCGGACCCAGGCCGACGGTCGCCGTGCGGCGGGCCACCGCGGTCGACGCCCCGGACGTCGCGCCGCCGGGGACGCGTCCCGAGGCGGCCGCGTTCGGAGGCGTCCCGTACGACGTGTTGATTCCCGAGTGCCCGAACCCGAAGCCGACGGTCTGCGCGATACCGGCGACCGTCGCGCCTCCCGCGAGCAGACGAGCCACGCTGTCGGCCGTAGCGGTCTCCGTCGCCGCCTGACCCAGCCAGGCCGGGTTGCCGGCGCCGATGCGCTGTCCCTCGATCGCGAAGAGGTCGGTGACGGCGACGCGTAGGCCGCTCGTGGGGCCGGAACCGGTTGCGGGAACGAGTGGATCGCCCATGACCCGCCAGATCGACTTGTCTTCGGGGACGACGTTCCCGCCCGGCAGCGGCGGAACACCGGGATCCTCGGGTCCGTCACCGCAGCCCGCCGCCAGGGTGGCCCCGCCCGCGATCACGGCCACCGCGCTCGCGCGGAGGAACGCGCGGCGATCGAGTCGTGGTCGCTCCGGTCCGGTCGGCACATCGCTCAGACTAGCCATGCGCCGACCGGTAATTCGGTCGATCGAGGCCGTGTCAGGCCAGAACCTGTCGGAGGTAGGCGTTGTCGAACGTGCGCGCGGGGTCGTGCTTGTCGCGCACCGTGCAGAAGTCGTCGAAGCGTGGGTACGTCGGACGCAGATCGTCGGCGGTGCGCCCGTGCATCTTGCCCCAGTGCGGGCGACCGTCGACAGCGCGCGCGATCGCCTCGACCGCGTCGAAGTACTCGCGGTGATCGCGCCGGTGGTACTGGTGCACCGCGATGTACGCGCTGTCACGACCGTTCGCGGTCGACAGCCACACGTCGTCGCCGGGCGCGAAGCGCACCTCGACGGGGAACGCGATGTTGCAGCCGGACCGATCGAGCCAGGTCGAGATCTCCCGCAACGTGTCCTTGACGGTCTCGACCGGCACCGCGTACTCCATCTCGCGGAAACGCACCCGGCGCGGCGACGCGAACACGTGGTAGCTGCGGTCGACGAACTGCCGCGCCGACAGCGCGCGCGCCGAGATCTGGTTGATCTGCGGAATCGCCGCCGGGAAAGCCGTGGTGATCCGGTTGATGCCCTCGAAGAGCGTGTTCGACATCAATTCGTCGTCGAGGAAGCCACGGATCCGGCTCACCGGTTCCAATGGTGTGTCGCCCGGGAGTCGGGTGTTGCGTTTCGTCAGTACGCGATTGGTGTGCGGGAACCAGTAGAACTCGAAGTGGTCGACGGTCGCGAGATCGTGTTCGAGTCCGTCGAGTGTGTCGTCGAGCCGGGCCGGGCCCTCGACCGCGCGCAGCGCGTAGGCCGAGGTGACCGCCAGGTCGAGCTTGGTGATGATGCCGAACGCGCCGAGCCCGATGCGGGCGGCCTGGTAGAGCTCGGGATTCTCCGTCTCCGAGCAGTCCGCGACGGTGCCGTCGGCGAGCACGATCTGCAGTCCGCGGATCAGCGTCGCCAGGCCGCCGAAGCGGGCGCCGGTTCCGTGGGTGCCGGTCCCGAGAGCGCCGGCGATCGACTGCACGTCGATGTCGCCGAGGTTGATCATCGCCAGCCCGCGCTCCCACAACTGCTCGTTGAGGCTGCGCAGACGTGTCCCGGCCAGCACCGTGGCGACCGGGCCTTCCGGCGTCTGCCGGACCGACTCGATGCCACAGATGTTGTCGAGGCTGACGAGGACGCCGTCGGTGACGGCCACCCCGGTGAACGAATGGCCCGCCCCCACGGCTTTGACGCGTAATCCCTGCTCGGTCGCCTGCGCGACCAGCGTGCTCAGTTCGGCTACCGATCGAGGGGTCTCGAATCGGTGAGGTGTCGACGAGTGGGTCCCCGCCCAGTTGCGCCACGTGTCCTGTGCCATTCCCGCAACTATTCACCTGGACGAGCGTCCAGGCAAATGAGACACGAAATTTCGTCTCCGGGTTTTACGATCATGGGATGTTGAATCGGCTTCCAGCGGAAGAGCGCCGCGCCCAGCTCGTCGAAGCGGCGTTGAACATTGCCGAACGGGGTGGCATTGCGGCAGTGACGATCCGTGCCGTGGCCGAGGAGGCGGGGGTCTCACTCGGGGTGGTGCACTACTGCTTCGAGAGCAAGGAGGCGCTGGTCGCGGCCATGGCCGAGAGTCTGGTGCTGCAGCTCAGCGGGGGCATGCGCGAGGCGTTCGCGTCGGTGTGGGACACACAGGAACTCAGCGGACTCCGCGACCTGCGCGAGGTGCTGCACACCGGCCTGACCGGCATGTGGCCCCTGATCGAGGCCACGGCCGATCGTCAGTTGCTCACCTACGAGATCACCGCCTACGCGCTGCGCCATCGTGCGGCCGGCGCGCCGCTCGCCGGGAGCGTCGCCGACGAGCAGTACCGGGTCATGGACATCGAGGCCACCGTGTTCCTCGAGGAGAGCGCGCGGCGGACGGGTTGCACGTGGACCGAGCCGGTGGAGGCGATCGCGCGTTTCGCGCTCGCCGTCATCGACGGAATCGTCCTGCGCTGGCTGGTCGATCGCGACAGCGCCGCGATCCTCACCGAACTCGACGACCTGGTTCGCATCGTCGGCAGCAAGGCCGTCGAGGCGGGTACGGACCTGGACAATCGTTCAGGGGAGTGATCGACTGATCCGGACGCCTGCCTCCCGTGTGTTCGACGGGACCGACGAACGGAACTGATGTGACTGCGACGATCGACCGTCTCAACGCCGCGACCGCGAGCCTCGATCCGCCCTTGGCGGCCCTCGATCTCGCGACGTTGCGTACGAACGCGGAAGACCTGGTGCGGCGCGCGGAGGGTACGCCGGTACGGGTCGCGAGCAAGTCGGTGCGGTGCCGAGCCGTCCTCGAGATCGCGCTCGGCTCCGGCCTGACCGCGTCGGGCGGCTTCCGGGGCATCATGGCGTACTCGCTGCGGGAGGCCGTATGGCTGGCGCGGCAGGGCGCGGAAGACGTGCTGATGGGCTACCCGACGGTGGATCGGGGCGCGCTCGCCGAACTCGGTTCCGACAGCGCACTGCTCGGACGCATCACGCTCATGGTCGACGACGTCGCGCAGCTGGACCTGATCCGCGACGCGGTCGGCTCCGCCGGTGTGCGGCCGAGAATCTGTCTCGACGTCGACGCCTCGCTGCGGCTCGGACCGGCGCACCTCGGGGTGCGGCGGTCGCCGCTGCGTGAGCCGGGCCAGGTGGCCCGGCTCGCCCGGACCGCGGCCGATCGGGGATTCGCCGTCGTCGGTGTCATGTTCTACGAGGCACAGATCGCCGGTCTACCCGACACCAGCTTCGCGGTGCGGATGGTGAAGAAGGCGTCCGCGGCCGAACTGTCCACGCGGCGAACGGCTGTCGTCGACGCCGTCACCGCAGAGGTCGGGCGGCTCGAGATCGTCAACAGCGGTGGGACCGGCTCGATCGAGGTGAGTTCGGCCGATTCGGTCGTCACCGAGGTCACCGCGGGCTCCGGCCTGTACGTGCCGACCCTGTTCGACCGCTACCACTCGTTCAGGCCGCGACCGGCCATGTTCTTCGCGCTGCCCGCGGTCCGGAAGCCGACCCCGAAGATCACCACGCTGTTCGGCGGCGGCTACATCGCGTCGGGTCCCGCGGGGAAGACGCGCGTACCGGCGCCGGTGTGGCCGACCGGATTGACGTTGCTGCGCAACGAGGGCGCCGGCGAGGTGCAGACCCCGGTGACGGGCGCCGCCGCAGCCGAACTCGCCGTCGGGGACCGGGTGTGGTTCCGGCACGCGAAGGCCGGCGAGCTGTGCGAGCGCTTCACCCAGGTTCACCTCGTGGACGAGGACGGGCGCGCCACGGCGACCCCGACCTACCGCGGCGAAGGAATGAGCTTCGGCTGACCCGGTGACTCGCGGTCGCGGTCCCCGGCCGGCTCGGGCGCCAATCGCAGGAAGGCGCCCAGTTCGGCGAGGGCGGTGGGGGTGGGCGGCAGGTAGTGCGTGAACGTGCGCGAGCGCACGACGATCGCGCACCACTTGGCGCGCGACACCGCGACGTTCAGCCGATTGCGGGACAACAGGAACGACATCCCGCGAGGAGCGTCGGTGGCCGTCGACGCCGTCATCGACACGAGGACGAGCGCCGCTTGACGTCCCTGAAACTTGTCGACGGTTCCGACGAGGACATCGGTGAGTCCTGCGGCCGCGAGATCCTGCCGGAGCCGTGCAACCTGCGCGTTGAAGGGAGCGACGACGAGGACGTCGGCCTGGCCGAGCGGCCGGGTGCCGGCGAAGTCGCTCGGATCGGTCCAGGCTCGGCCGAGAAGTTCCCGGATCCGGGCGACGATCGCCGCGGATTCCTCGGGGGAATCGGTCGATCTGCCGTCGTGCTCGACGATCTCGACGTGCACTCCGGGGTCGAGACCCGCGAGGCGTCGCGCGGTCGTCACCGTCTCCTCCGAGTGGAGCCGGCCCTCGTACGACAGCTGGGAGACCCGCTCGCACAGCGCGGGATGCATGCGCCACGTCCGTTCGAGGAAGTAGCCACGGTCGCGGGGCAGCGAATCGCGGCCCGCGGCGAGCCAACCCAGTGCGGACTCGTCGACCGGCTCCGGATGGGTGCCCTGGCTGACCTGCGGAAGTTGCTGCGGGTCCCCGAGAAGGAGCAGATTGCGGGCGGCCGCGCTCACCGCGATCGTGTTCGCGAGCGAGAACTGTCCGGCCTCGTCGATCACCAGCAGATCGAGGCTGCCGACCGGCACGCGGCCGGAATGCGCGAAGTCCCAAGCCGTCCCGCCGATCACGCAACCGGCGGTGGCGTCCGCGAGGAAGCGGGGGTACTCGGTGGTGGGGAGGGCGGTCCACCGGTGGCCCGGCGCGGCGTCGGCCTTCTTCGCGACCATCGAGCCGTCGAGCCCCGCGTCGACCACGGCATCCAACATGTTCTCCACCACCGAGTGAGACTGGGCGACCACACCGATCCGCCATCCGTGTTCGGCGACGAGAGACGCGACGACCCGCCCCCCGGTGTACGTCTTGCCGGTACCCGGCGGCCCCTGCACCGCGAGGTACGAGTCGTCGAGATCGACGAGCGCGGTGGCGATGGCGGTCGCCGGGTCGCACCCCGCGATCGCCGGCAGTCCGGATCCGCTGCGCAGCCGCGGAGGAACCCGGCGCAGGACGTCCGTTGCCGCGTTCGCGGGTGACACGGGCAGGGCCGACGCCATGGCCCCCGCGAACTCCTCGACGGCGCGGTCGATCCGGGCCGTCGCGACCGGGTGCCCCGGGGCGAGCGCCATCGGTGTGGCGTCGTATTCGACGTCGCCGGTGAGTGTCTCCTCCACGACCACGACGTCGTCGAAGTCCGCGTTCGTGTCCACCGACGACACGACGGCCGTCGACCACGCGCGCCCGCCAGGGTGTTCCGAGGTCTTGGCTCCCGGCACCGGCCGCTCGTACAGCGGGAACATTTCGGCGCCGGGTCGTATCGTGCTGCCGGTGCCGAAGGTACCGGTGAGCCGGACGTGTCGGCGCAGCTTCCGTTGTCGGGACGTGCTCTTGTGCCAGCCCTGCACCACTTCCGCGTGGTCGACGACAAGCACGTCCCGGATGTCGGGCCAGTCGTCCACCGGTTCGGTGAGTCGCGCGAAATGCGCCCACCAGAACGGTTTCCGCTCGCGCCGGTGATACCCGACTGCGGCGGCCGCGAGCGCCGCAGCCTGTTGCTCGCCGGTCCGGGCCGAGGCCGGTCCCTCACCGGCGAAACGGCGCAGGACGCGTTCGGCGGCGCTGTCCTCTTCGGGCTCGGACGCGGGAGGCGTGATTTCGCGTGAGTGGGGCGAGATGCCGTGGTCGGCGGCACGGGCCAGCAGCCAATTGCGCAGTTCCCGGGTGGAGACGCAGTCGTCCTCGTTGTAGTCGCGGATCTCACGGAGCACGTCGGCGGCGTCGTCCGGCCGACCGAGATCACGCAGATCGCAGTAGCGCGCGTACGCGACGACGGAGTCGGCCGCGGTCGTCACGTCGTTGTCGCGCAGGTCCTCTCCCAGGTACAGCGGCTCGAGCTTCTTGATGCTGTACGACCGTTCGCCGATCCGAAGCGACGCGCGGACGATCGGATAGAGGTCCACGAGGATCCCGGCGCGCAGCAACTCGTCGACCTCCTCCTCGCCGACGCCGTGACGCCCGGCCAGGCGCAGCAGCGCCGACTTCTCGTATGCCGCGTAGTGGTAGACGTGCATTCCGGGATGCGCGATGCGTCGCGCCCGGATGTATTCGAGGAAGGCGGACAGCGCATTTCGCTCCTCGGCTCGATCGTGCGCCCAGAACGGACGGAACAGCGGCGCGCCGCCCGCCGTGGGCTCCTCCAGGACACCGAAGAGGTACTCCAGGCCCCACTCGGCCTCACCGGGCTCCGCCCACAGTGGATCGCCCTCGAAGTCGAAGTAGATGTCGCCCGGATCGGGTGGCGGCAGCGCGGCGAGCGCGGCGGCATCGAAGATCTCGTACTCGGCGGTGCCCGACGTCTCCTGGCGAAGTTGGAGGGCGGCCTGGGACCGCAGGGTGTCCAGCGTCGCCGCGGACAGGCCCGGGACGGGTGCGTTCCGGGTAGCCAGCGCGTCGATCGTGGTCACGCCACCTGACACGAGCTTGTCCCGCGTGGCCACGCGCATGCCCGCCACCAGCAGGGGATCTCGACGACTCTCGATCTCGCGGGCACACGTCTCGCACCGGCCGCACGCCGAGAACCGGTCGTCACCCCACGCGGCAGGGGCGTCGTCGGCACGGTGCTCGTCGAGGACTCGTTGCAGCGCCGCCCGACGTGCCCGGTACACCGGGACGAGATCGGCCAGCGCGTGCACCGAGTCCGAGCCGTCCCCGAGCAGCAGATGCACTTCTCTCGCGGGACGGACACCAGCGGCGTCGAGCGCGTCGGCATACGCCGCCAACTGGAGCAGCGCGGAAACCTCGACGCGGCGCGACAGTTTCGCGTCGTACACCGTGTACGTGCCGTCGTCCCCGTGCTCGTCCTCCCGGACCAGGAAATCGCAGAACCCGAGGAACCGTCCGTCGAAGAACGTGCCCTGATGGATCACCGGTGCTCCCGCGACGGCCGCGGCGATCGTGTCGCGGTGGGCGTCGTACAACCCGGCGGCCGTGAACTCGGGCCGGGCGATGGTCTCGATCCGCCCGTGGCGGGCAGCGAACTCGTCGAATACCCGGCGTTCGTGTGCCGCGCCGAGTCGCGACGCGCGCTCGAGCACGGGATCGGCTATCGGCTCTGGTGACCCGGTGGCGAACCCGAGCAGCCCGTCGAGCCGGCGCAGCAGTGCGAACTCGCACGCGGCCGCCGCAGTCAGGTCCCCGGTGCTGTACACGATTGCGTCGCCCTGCAGGAACATCGCGCTCCCTCCCCGGTCGGTTCGGGCGATTGTGTCACCACGCACCGACAGGTGGGGGAGGGGCGCGCGGACGCGCGAACCGTGCCGGGACAATGGACCCATGCCGTTCTTCACCGGGGCTACCGGACAGATCCACTACCGCCGCTGGCCGCTCGCCGGGGATCGTCGGCCCCGGGCCGGAGTGGTGTTCCTGCACGGAATGGGCCAGCACACCGGGCACTACCACCGGTTCGCCGCACGACTCGCACACCACGACATCGAGATGTGGGGCCTCGACCAGGCCGGGCACGGGCTGTCCGAGGGGACCCCCGGCGCGCCCGGACTTCTCGCCGATCTGGCGGACGACGCGGCCCGGCTGACCGAGTCGGCCGTCGCCGATCGGCCGGGTCTGCCGTTGGTGGTGATGGGGCATTCCCTCGGTGCCGCGGTGGCCGTGACCCTGCTTCGACGCGGCCGTGCGCCGTTCCGCGCGGCCGTGCTGTGCGGAACACCCAAGTCGGTTGTGCAGCACCGCGAGACGTCGGATTTCGCGGATCCGGGGTTCCCGGTGCTCGTGGTGCACGGCATCGACGACCGGCTGGCCCCGATCGACGGCGTCCGTCCGTGGGCGGCGGGGGTGCCCGGACTCGAACTGCGTGAATACGCCGACGCCGGCCACGACCTGCTGCACGAAAAGATCCACCGCGTCGTCGCCGACGACGTCGCGGCGTTCGTCGTCGACGCTACCGTGGGCTGATGGACACCCCACAACTGCTGTCCGCGTTACGCACTCAGGGCGACCTGCTGGCAGACACCCCGACCGAGACACTCGCGGAACCGGTTCCGACGGTGCCGGAGTGGACCGTCGAGCACGTGCTGCGGCACACCGGCAAGGTGCACCTGTGGGTCGCGGCGGCGCTGCGTTCGGACCCGCAGACGCCGCCGTCGGAGATCCGGCGGATCGGCGACATGCCCCGCGGACCGGAATGCGTCGCCGCCTACCGTGCGGCGCTGGACCTGGTGCTCGCGGAGTTCGATCGGCTCGGTGCCGATCGCATCGTTCCCACGATGGTCGGGCCCGCACCCGTCGCGTGGTGGGTGCGCCGACAGGCGCACGAGGTGGCGGTCCATCGAATCGACGTCTCCGACGCGATCAGCGCGGGTGGCGGGCCGGACGTGCCGCCGCTGGATCCGCAGGTGGCCGCCGACGGTGTCGACGAGTGGGTCTCGGTGTTCCTCGCTCGTCTCGCCGATGCGGGGCGCATGCCCGAGACCGTGAACGGCCACTCGATCCACCTCCACGGAACCGACGCGGTAGCGGCCGAGTGGTACCTCGAATTCGATGGCGGAACGGTCGCGGTGACTCGAGAACACCGCAAGGGCGACGTGGCGCTACGGGGGTCGGCGCAGGAACTGTTGCTGACACTGTGGCGCAGGCGGCCCCTGGACGGACTCGACGTCGTCGGCGACGCCGCTGTCGCCCGGGCGCTGCTGGGTGCCGCGGCGCTGTAGCGCTGCAGGGCTCTCGGAACGAGAGCGGCCCGGACGCGGGGAGAAACCGCGTCCGGGCCGCAAAATCGTTGCCGCGGTTTACGTGTAGATCCGCTCGATCATCTCGGCATGCTGCTGGTGGATGATGTTGCGCTTGAGCTTCAGGGTGGGCGTCAACTCGCCGGTCTCCACGGTGAAGTCGACCTCGAGGATCCGGTACTTCTTGATCTGCTCGGGGCTGGACACCTTCCGGTTGCCCTCGACGACGGCGGAGTCGATCTCGGCGATCAGTTCGGGATGCTTGACCAGCTCGGAGATCGGCGTGTCCGCGGCCAGGCCGTTGCGCTCCTTCCAGCCCGGCAGCGCCTCCGGGTCGAGGGTGATGAGCGCACCGATGAACGGCTTCGAGTCGCCCACCACGAGGCACTGGCTGATCAGCGGGTGCGCGCGCAGGGCGTCCTCGAGCACTGCCGGAGCGACGTTCTTGCCGCCGGCGGTCACGATGATCTCCTTCTTGCGTCCGGTGATCGACACGTAGCCCTCGGTGTCGATCGAGCCGAGGTCACCGGTGTGGAACCAGCCGTCGCGGATCGCATCCGCGGTGGCCTGCTCGTTGTGCCAGTAGCCGCCGAACACCACCGGACCCCGGACCAGCAGTTCGCCGTCCTCGGCGATCTTCGCGGCGTGCCCGTTGATCGGCTTGCCGACCGTGCCCACCTTCTGGTCGCGGGTGGTGTTGACCGTGATGGCCGCGCTGGTCTCGGTGAGACCGTAGCCTTCGTACACGGGGACACCGACGCCGCGGAAGAAGTGGCCGAGGCGCGCGCCGAGCGCCGCCCCGCCGGACACGGCGCGGTCGCACTCGCCGCCCAGTGCCGTCCGCAGCTTCGAGTAGACGAGCTTGTCGAACAGCGCGTGGCGCAGCCGCAGTCCCAGCCCGGCCCCGCCGTTGTCCTGCGCCTCGCTCCACGCGATGGCGGTCGCGGCGGCCTTGGCGAAGATCTTGCCCTTGCCGCCGTCCTCGGCCTTCTGCTTGGCAGAGTTGTAGACCTTCTCGAACACTCGCGGCACGGACAGGATGAAGTTCGGCTTGAACACCGCGAACTGGTCGAGCAGCGTCGTCAGATCGGAGGTGTGGGCGACGGTCACCTTGGCGTCGAAGGCTCCGAAGGAGATCGCCCGGGCGAACACGTGCGCGAGCGGCAGGAACATGAGGGTGCGCCGGCCCTCCTGCATCGCGTCGCCGAGTGCGATCTGCACGGCCGCGGATTCCGCGTAGAAGTTGGAGTGGGTCAGCTGGACGCCCTTGGGACGACCGGTGGTGCCGGAGGTGTAGATGAGCGTCGCGGGGGACGACGCGCGCACCTGGTGTCGGCGCTCGTGCACTTCGTCGTCGCTGATACCGCTGCCACGGGTGATCAGTTCGTCGAGCGCGCCGGCCTCGATCTGCAGAACCTCGCGGAGAGAGGGGGCGGCCTCGGCGACGTCCTTGACCGTTTCCGCGTGGCTCGAATTCTCGACCACGAGTAACGACGTCGCCGAGTCCTCGAGGATCCATTGGGCCTGGTCCGCGGAAGACGTGTCGTAGATGGCGACGGTGCAGCCGCCGGCGGTCCAGATCGCGTAGTCGAGAACGACCCATTCGTAACGGGTACCCGAGAGGATCGCGACGCGGTCGCCGAGCTCGATGCCGGACGCCATCAGCCCCTTCGCGACGGCCTTGACCTGCTGGGCGAACTCGGCGGCGGTGACGTCCACCCAGCCGCCGTTGCCGGGCTTCTTGAAGGGCACGAGGTTCGGACACTCGGCTTCGTACCGGAACACAGTGTCGGCCATGGACGCGTCTTCCGGAATGGTGAACGACTGTGGAACCGAATACTCACGCACTTTGACCCCTCCAAGAAAATGACATGATGGATGTGCATTGGATCACATTCGGAGGCGCTTTGCACTAGGTCAAGTGCCCGATTTGCCGCTTTGGGTGCCCCCACCTGCGGAAATAACTGTAACCGTAAGTCCTGCTAACTTTCTGCAGGTAGCGGGCGTGTCGCGTCAGGCGACGGTGTCGCAGGCATGTGCGTGCACGCACTTCCAGCGCCGCACGGCGTGCTCGAGCGCCGGCGGCGCGACTCCGAGAGTGTCCGCCGCCGCGGCCAGGATCTCGGTGGGCGGGACGGAGGGTTCGCCCGCTTCGGAGGCGTCGGCGAGCCCGGGACCGTCCGCCAGCGCCGAGTCGACGAACTCGTCGATCGCGCCGGTGCGCTGAGCGTGCGGGGCGCCCGCGAGCAGCAGCAGGTGTTCCCACGTGGTGTCGTCGTGCGCGCCGCTGCACTCGACCCAGGCGTCGTGCAGGTCGGTGCGGGCGCGCTCGTCGCGGGTGGCGTCGAGCAGATCGCCGACCGAGTCGATGCGAAGTGTGTACAGGCGCTCGGCCGTGCGCTGGATCTCGGCGGCCCGTAATGGGGCCGCGCCGTCCGAGTACCGGCGCTTGTAGTTACCGATCTTCCCGGCCCACTGGTCGGAGCTGCCGGCCTCCTCGAAGGTGCGGAGCAGCTCGCGGGCGCCGTCGTCGACCGGGCCGGGAGTGTGCGTGCGACGGTAGGCCATGTAGCGGTCGATGACCGTGCCCGCGTCGGCATAGCGCGAACCGGCGGCCTGCACGGACTCGATGATGCACAGTGCGAGGCTGCGCCGGTACTGGTCCGGCGCCACCCAGCCCGACGGATCACCGAGTCGGCTCCGGCAAGCGGCGGCCACCGTCTGCACTTGCTGCTGCGAGACGCTCACGGTTCCTCCCTGACAGTGCGAGGCCTGGTGACACGTGTATCGGCGGGACCGTGGCGAATGTTGCACCCGTCGCGGCACAGGTGCCCGGCGCGGGACGGTCAACGGTGCCCGGCGCGGGACAACAGATCGGTGACCTCGCTGTCGTCCAGTTGGTGGAAGTCGGTGTAGGCCCCGCCGACCCCTCCGAGGTCGGCCGGGACGAAGGGGCAGACCACCTCGTCCGCGGTCACCCCGAGCCGGGCGACTGCCTCGGTCGACGCGACCGGAACCGCGACGACAACTCGTTCGGCGCCCTCCGCCCGCGCGGCCACGCAGGCGACGGCCGCCGTCGCGCCGGTCGCCATGCCGTCGTCGACGAGGACCACGGTGCGCCCTCGCAGCGGTATCCGCGGTCTCCCGCCCCGCAGGACGTCGGCGCGCCGCGTCAGTTCCTGACGTTCGGCGGCGCGGACCGCGTCCACGGCCTCCGGCGCCACCCGCGCGAGGCGGACGACGTCCTCGTTGAGGACCTCGAAGTCGCCCTCGGCGATCGCGCCCATGGCGAGTTCCGGCTGCCACGGCACGCCCAGTTTGCGGACCAGCAGCACGTCGAGTGGCGCGGCGAGAGCGTCTGCGATCTCGAAGGCGACCGGGACGCCGCCGCGGGGGAGTCCGAGCACGACCGGATCGGATCCGCGTAGGTGGCCGAGCGACTTGGTCAGCGCCCGACCGGCTCTCGCTCGCGTTGCGTAGTGCATTCGCGTGCTCCGTCGAAATGGTTCGCCTCGTCCTCGACGATACGCCGATGCATGGTTACGCTGTGCCGCGCAGCGGGTCGGGAATCGAATCCCTCGCCGGCGCCGATCATTTCGCACCAGGATGGAGCCATCATGCAGTTCGGCAGCTATCAGAACGAGATCTACCTCGCGGCGCTGGGAGGGCGGGTGCCCGAGTTCCCGATGGAGTACGGCGCGCTCGAGGCGAGGGCCACCGCCGCGATGTCGGAGTCGCTGTTCTCGTACATCGCGGGCGGCGCGGGCGACGAGACCACCCAGCGGCGCAACGTCGAGGCGTTCGAACAGTGGGGGCTGCTCCCGCGGATGCTGGTGGGTGCCGAGACCCCGGACCTCACGGTCGAGGCCTGGGGTCACACGTTCGCGTCCCCCGTCTTCATGGCGCCGGTCGGCGTCATCGGACTGTGCGACCGCGATCGGCACGGCGACATCGCCGTCGCACAGGCGTCCGCGCAGACCGGCGTACCGGCGATGTTCTCGACGCTCATGGAGGACCCGCTCGAGGACGTCGTCCCGCATGCGGGTGACGTTCCCAGCTTCTTCCAGCTCTACACCCCGAAGAACCGGGACCTCGCCGAGAGCTTCGTCAAGCGGGCCGAAGCCGCCGGCTACCGGGGAATCACCGTCACCCTCGACACCTGGGTCCCGGGCTGGCGCCCGCGCGACCTGAGCACCGGCAACTTTCCGCAGTTGCGCGGTCAGGTCCTGAAGAACTACACGTCCGACCCGGTGTTCCGGGACCTGGTCGGGTCGGACGATCCGCAGTTGACGGTGCTGCACTGGGTGCAGACCTTCGGGAACTCGCTCACGTGGGCGGATCTGGACTGGTTGCGCTCGCTGACGACACTGCCGATCGTCCTCAAGGGGATCTCGCATCCGGAGGACGCGCGGCGCGCGATCGACGCCGGCGTCGACGGCATCTACTGCTCGAATCACGGTGGGCGGCAGGCGAACGGGGGGATCGCCGCGCTCGAGACCCTCCCCGCGGTCGTCGAGGCGTGCGACGACCGGGTGCCGGTGCTGTTCGACTCGGGAGTGCGCTCGGGTTCGGACGTCGTGAAGGCGCTCGGGCTGGGGGCCACGATGGTCGGGATCGGTCGCCCCTACGTCTACGGCCTCGCGATGGGCGGAGTGCCGGGCCTCGTCCACGTGCTGCGCATGCTCCTGGCCGAGGCGGAGTTGCTGATGGGCGTCAACGGGTACCCGGACGTCGCCGCGGTACGCGAGAACATCCGTCGCCTGGGCCCCGAGATCCTTTGACGGGAAGGCTGATTCGGCGTCGTGGGGCGGGTTGCCCCGACCCCACGACGCCGTCTCGGTGGTGCGGCTACGCGGTGGAGACCAGGTTGCCGTCGATGTGTGACTGGTACGCGGGCAGGTCGAGCATGCCGTGCCCGGACAGGCCGATCACCAGCACCTCGGGCTCGGTGAGGCCCCGCGCGTAGTCGGCGGCCGCGGCGATCGCGTGAGCCGACTCGGGAGCGGGCACGATGCCCTGCGTGCGCGCGAACAGCACGCCCGCGTCGAACGAATCCCGCTGGTCCACGGCCTGGCCGGTGACGTAGCCGAGTTCGACGGTGTGGCTGAGCAGCGGCGCCATGCCGTGGTAGCGCAGGCCGCCGGCGTGGATCGGATCCGGGACGAAGTCCTGGCCGAGCGTGTGCATCTTCAGCAGCGGCGTGAGGCCGGCGACGTCACCGTGGTCGTAGCGGTACTCGCCCTTGGTGATCGACGGGCACGCGGCAGGCTCGGCCGCGACGATACGGGTCTGTGCCTTGCCGTGCAGCACCTCGCGAATGAACGGGAACGCGAGCCCGGCGAGATTGGAACCGCCACCGGCGCAACCGAACACGACGTCGGCGTTGGCCTCGCCCGCGTTCCGCAGCTGCTCGACGGCCTCGAGCCCGATCACCGTCTGGTGCAGCACGACGTGGTTGAGCACGCTGCCCAGCGCGTAACGCGCGTCGGGATCGTTCGCGGCGACCTCGACGGCCTCGGTGACCGCCATGCCCAGCGAACCCGGGGTGTCGGGGAATTCGGCGAGCATCTTGCGACCCGACTCGGTCAGATCCGACGGGCTCGGATGCACCGTGCCGCCGTACGTCTCCATCAGGTGCCGGCGGTAGGGCTTGGACTCGTACGACGCGCGCACCTGCCACACCTCGAGATCGATGCCGAACTTCGCGCACGCGAAGGACAGCGCGCTGCCCCACTGGCCGGCGCCGGTCTCGGTCGTGATCTTCTTCACGCCGTCCTGCGCGTTGTAGTAGGCCTGCGCGACGGCGGTATTGGTCTTGTGGCTGCCGACCGGGCTCACACCCTCGTACTTGACGTAGATCCGAGCGGGCGTCCCCAGCGCCTTCTCGAATTCGCGGGCACGGATCAGGGGCGCCGGCCGCCACGTGCGGTACGCCTCACGGATCGGCTCGGGGATCTCGATGTACTGCTCGGTGGTCGCCTCCTGCTCGATCAGTGCGCTCGGGAACAGCGCGGCGAGGTCGGCCGGGGTCACCGGCTCCTTGGTGCCCGGGTGCAGGTGGGGCGGCGGGGCGACCGGCAGGTCCGCGACGATGTTGTACCAGTGGGTGGGGATGGGTGTCGTGTCGGACACTGCTGGTTCCTCTCGGAGAGTGGCAGGACGGTCGTCCACATTGTGATCGCGGTCATTGCCGGGCCGCACTCGGGGTCCGTCGACGCACGTGGAGGGCACTCGGATCGAGGGCCATACCATGCATCGACTAAACTCACTGGTCAAATGAGTGACACCGAGCGCGACCCGCAGACCGACGACAATCCCATCACCTTCGCCGACCTCCAGATCGACGAACGGGTGCTGAAGGCCCTTTCCGACGTCGGCTACGAGTCGCCCTCGCCGATCCAGGCCGCGACCATCCCGACGCTGCTCGAAGGTAAGGACGTCGTCGGCCTGGCCCAGACGGGTACCGGCAAGACGGCCGCGTTCGCGATTCCGATCCTGTCCCGCCTCGACGTCGACCGGAAGGTGCCCCAGGCGCTGATCCTGGCGCCGACCCGCGAGCTCGCGCTGCAGGTCGCGGAGGCGTTCGGCAAGTACTCGGCACACATACCGGGTCTGCAGGTGCTGCCGATCTACGGCGGTCAGGCGTACGGCGTCCAGCTGTCGGGCCTGCGGCGCGGCGCCCAGATCATCGTCGGTACGCCCGGCCGCGTGATCGACCATCTCGAGAAGGGCACCCTCGACCTCTCCAACCTCGAGTACCTCGTGCTCGACGAGGCTGACGAGATGCTCAAGATGGGCTTCCAGGACGATGTCGAGCGGATCCTCGCCGACACGCCCGAGTACAAGCAGGTCGCACTGTTCTCCGCGACGATGCCGCCGGCGATCCGCAAGATCTCCAAGCAGTACTTGCACGATCCCGTCGAGATCACCGTCAAGGCGAAGACCGCGACGGCGTCGAACATCACCCAGCGCTGGGTGCAGGTCGCGCATCAGCGCAAGCTCGACGCGCTCACCCGCATCCTCGAGGTCGAGTCGTTCGAGGCGATGATCATCTTCGTCCGGACCAAGCAGGCCACCGAGGATCTCGCCGAGCGCCTGCGGGCCCGCGGCTTCTCGGCCGCCGCGATCAACGGCGACATCGTGCAGGCGCAGCGCGAGCGCACGATCGGTCAGCTCAAGTCCGGTGCGCTCGACATCCTCGTCGCCACCGACGTCGCGGCTCGCGGCCTGGACGTCGACCGGATCTCGCACGTCGTCAACTACGACATCCCGCACGACACCGAGTCCTACGTGCACCGCATCGGGCGCACCGGTCGCGCGGGCCGCACCGGTGATGCGCTGCTGTTCGTCGCGCCCCGCGAGCGGCACCTGCTCAAGTCGATCGAGCGCACCACGCGGCAGCCGCTCACCGAGATTCAGCTGCCGACCGTCGAGGATGTCAACGCGCAGCGCGTCTCGAAGTTCGGCGACTCCATCACCGAGAGCCTGAACTCCGAGAACCTGGCGCTGTTCCGCAAGCTCATCGAGGACTACGAGCGCGAGCACGACGTCCCGCTCGCCGACATCGCCGCCGCGCTGGCGGTGCAGTCGCGCGACGGCGAGTCGTTCCTCATGGCGCCGGAGCCGCCGGCCCCGCCGCGCCGCGAGCGTGAGCCGCGGGAGCGGCCGGCCCGCCGATTCGACGACGGCGGTCCGAGTGGCCCGCGCGTCGGTCGTGACGGCCAGGAGTTCGCGACGTACCGGATCGCGGTCGGCAAGCGGCACAAGGTCGTCCCGGGTGCGATCGTCGGTGCGATCGCCAACGAGGGTGGGCTGCGCCGCAGCGACTTCGGGCACATCAGCATCCGACCCGACCACAGCCTGGTCGAGCTGCCGGCGAACCTGCCGAAGGAGACCGTCGAGGCGCTGCGGGCCACCCGCATCTCGGGTGTGCTGATCCAGCTGCAACTCGACCAGGGTGCGCCGACGGGACGGCAGGGCCGCGGGGGACGCGAGGACCGCGCGGGCGGCAAGTTCAGCCGCGACCGCGGCGACCGCGGTCATCGTGGTGACCGTGGTGATCGGGGCGACCGGGGTGACCGATTCGCGAAGCGTCGTCCGCGCGACTGACCCCCACCCGGCAGTTACGCGCCATCGAAACGGGCGCCGGTGAGTCATTCGACTCGCCGGCGCCCGTTTCTGTGAATGAGTTGAATTCTGTGACGGGAGTGACGCCTGCTCTGTAACGTGCCTCGCAGTTTGCCGGTCGGGGGATCCGCGCAATCTCATCAAGGAGGCACGAACGTGGCCCACACGCTTCGTCGAGGATCGATCGCAGCAGCACTCATCGCCGGCGCATCCGTCGGCCTGGCGGCACCCGCGATGGCGCAGCCGGACATCGTCGGTTCCATCTCGAACGCCGCCGACCTCACCGACAGTCTCGCCACCGTCGTGTCGTCGGTCGGGTCCGGCAGCAGCGGGGGATCGGGTAGCGCCAGCCTGTTCGCCGGGAGCGGCGAGATAGCCATCCCGCTGCCGATTCCCAGCCCGCGCGGCCTCGCGGCGCTCGCTGCGGCCACCACGCAGACCGGCAAGCCGTACCTGTGGGGTGGCAACGGTCCCGACGCGTGGGACTGCTCGGGGCTGGTCCAGTGGGCGTTCCGCACCGTCGGGATCAGCCTGCCGCGCACCAGCCAGGAGATGGCCCGCTACACCGGCGGCATGCTCGTGCCGCTGTCTGCGCTCCAGCCGGGCGACGTCATCACGATGGACACCTACGACATCGCCGGTCACGTCGGGATCTATGCCGGCAACGGCATGGTGTTCAACGCCTACGGCACCGGAGTCCCCACCGGGTTACGGCCGTTGTCGGACTTCAGGATTCACAACATCCGGCGGTTCTTCTGAGCCGTCACCGGTGGGGACCGGCGGATCAGGTCAGCACCTCCGTCAACACGGGAGTGGCGGTGGCGAACTGCGTCCGGTACAGCTGGGCGTAGCGCCCGCCGCGCCCCAGAAGTTCGGTGTGGTTGCCGCGCTCGACGATTCGGCCGTCCTCGATCACCAGGATCAGATCGGCCGCACGGATGGTGGACAGCCGGTGCGCGATCACGACGGCCGTCCGACCCTCGAGTGCCTCGCCGAGTGCCTCCTGGACCGCTGCCTCCGACGTCGAATCCAGATGTGCGGTGGCCTCGTCGAGGATCACCACGCGCTGCTGCGCCAGCAGCAACCGGGCGATGGTCAGGCGCTGGCGTTCACCTCCGGACAGTCGGTAGCCGCGTTCGCCCACCACGGTGTCGAGGCCGTCGGGTAGCGACTCGATCAGTTCGGTGAGGCGCGCCCGGCGCAACACCTCCCACAGTTCGTCCTCGGAAGCCCCGGGGCGGGCCAGTAGCAGGTTCGCCCGAACGGACTCGTGGAACAGGTGACCGTCCTGGGTGACCATTCCGACGGTGCGCCGGATCGAGTCGGACTTCAGGTCGCGCACGTCGGTGCCGGCCAGCAGCACCGCACCGGAATCGGCGTCGTAGAGGCGGGGGAGCAGGCTCGCGATGGTCGACTTGCCCGCACCGGACGACCCGACGAGCGCCACCATCTGGCCGGGTTCGACGCGGAACGAGACGTCGTGCAGGACGGTGGATCCGCCGCGGGTGTCGAGTGTCGCGACCTCCTCGAGCGACGCGAGGGAGACCTTGTCGGCCGCGGGGTACGCGAAGCCCACGTTCCGGAACTCCACCGACACCGGACCGGACGGCACCTCGACCGCGTCGGGCTTGTCCGCGATGAGCGGCTTCAGATCGAGGATCTCGAACACGCGCTCGAAGCTGACCATCGCGCTCATGACGTCGACGCGGGCGCTGGCGAGCGACGTGAGCGGCGAGTACAGCCGGGTGAGCAGCAGCGCCAGCGACACCACGGCGCCGGCCTCGAGCTGGCCGCGCAGCGCGTAGAACCCGCCCAGACCGTAGACGAGGGCGAGCGCGAGAGCCGACACCAATGTGAGGGCGGTGACGAACACCGACTGCAGCATGGCCGTGCGTACGCCGATGTCGCGCACCCGGCGGGCGCGAACAGCGAACTCGGCGGACTCGTCGGCGGGCCGGCCGAACAGCTTGACCAGGGTCGCGCCGGGTGCCGAGAACCGCTCGGTCATCTGGGTGCTCATCACCGAGTTGTGGTTGGCGGCCTCGCGGTTGAGCCGGGCGAGGCGCGCGCCCATGCGCCGGGCCGGCAGCACGAACACCGGCAGCAGCAGAAGCGACAGGAGTGTGATCTGCCACGAGATCCCGATCATCACGACGAGCGTGATGACCAGGGTCACGAGGTTGCCGACCACGCCGGACAGCGTGTCGCTGAAGGCCCGCTGCGCGCCGATCACGTCGTTGTTGAGCCGGCTGACCAGCGCGCCCGTGCGGGTGCGGGTGAAGAAGGCGACCGGCATGCGCTGCACATGGTCGAACACCGCCCGGCGCAGGTCGAGGATGAGGTCCTCGCCGATGCTCGCGGAGAGCCAACGGGTGACGATCGCCAGGCCAGCCTCGAGCAGCGCGATCGCCGCGATCAGCAGTGCCAGACGCACCACCACCGAGGTCTCGTCGCCGGCCACGATCGCATCGACGACGCGGCCCGCGAGGATCGGCGTGGCCACCGCGAGGGCGGCGGTCACGACGCTCAGCACCAGATACCACGCGATGTGGCGCCGGTGCGGCCGCGCGTACCCCCCGACGCGCCGTAGTGTCGCCCGCGAGAACGGCCGACTGTCCTGTTGCGCGTGCATCGCGTTGTACATCGCGTTCCACGCGGTGACTTCCATGCTCATGGTGTGCACCCTCCCGTCGCCCGGTCACGCTACGACCGGGGTACGACACGACGGTAAGACCTCGACAATGGTTGAGGTCAATGAGTGAGCGGAAGCCTCAGGTCAACGGGCGACGTCGACCACCAGGCGCGTGGGATTGTCCAGCGTGTACACGCGGTAGTCGGCATCGGGACGGGAGAGCCCGATCAGCGTCTGGTTCGTGCCCTCGAAGATGCCGGCGTCACGAACCTCGGTGACGATGCCGCCGGGTGCCGCCTCGAGCGGGTTGGGGCCCGAGTACTCCTCGACGCCGGTCGCGTACGGCATCGACGCACCGGTGATCATGACCTGCAGGATCGCCTGACCGCTCACGGCGAGCGGGTTGCCACTGCCCTGCTGGTTGGCGGTGGAGACGATCTCCGAACGCCAGCCCGGGGTGCCGGTTCCGCCGAACTCGAACACGACCCGGTCGAAACCGTCGTGGGTGCCGATCCTCATGTCGCTGATCGTGAGCGCCGCATCCTCGGACGCGGTGCCGGTCTGGGCGTCCTGCGCGGTGGGCGCCGCGGTCAGTGTGCCCTCGTCGGCGGCCAGCGGGGCGGCCTTGACGGGCGAGGACGTCGACGTCGACGCGGTGATCGACGTCGAGGAGGCGGTGGGCTCCGAATCGGTACTGGAGCAGCCGGCCAGAGCGATCGCCGCGAGAGCGACGGAGGAGATTGCGAGCGTGCGGCGGGACCGAAGGTACGTCATGAGTGGCGATGGTAGGGCGGGCCTGCGACACCGTCGCGGTCCGACGCGGCGTCGTGTCCGTTTCGGTATGTGACGTCCGACGCGTTCAATCGCCGGCGAGGGCGTCGCGCAGATACGCCAGGTCGTCCGCGATTCCGTCCGCCGGCGTCTCGAGGACGACGGGGGCGCCGGCGGCGGACACCACCGCGGTGAGCATCGCGGGGTCGATCAGGCCGGTCGTGAGGTTGGCGTGCCGATCGCGCGCGGAGTCGAACTCGTCGCGGGAGTTGTTCAGATGCACGAGGTCGATCCGGCCGGTGATCGCCTTGACCCGTTCGACGATGCCGAGCAATTCCTCGCCGCCCGCCCACGCGTGACACGTGTCGAGGCAGAACCCGGCGTCGAACTCGCCGATCGCGTCCCACAGGCGCGCGATCGCGTCCAGATGGCGGGCCATCGCGAAATCGCCGCCTGCGGTGTTCTCCACCAGGATCGGTACCGGGAAGCCGCCCTTGTCCTGCTGCCGTTCGAAGAGCTTGCGCCAGTTCGCGATTCCGGCGGCCGGATCCTCGCCGTCGCGCACGTGACCGCCGTGCACGACCAGTCCCACCGCGCCGATCTCGGCGGCCGCGGCGGCCTGGTCCGCCACGGCCTTGCGGGACGGCATGCGCAGTCGATTGTTGAGGCTCGCGACGTTGATGACGTACGACGAGTGCACGACGACGTCGATGGGGCTGGCCAGGATCCGATCGGTCTGCGGGTGCCGCTCCGGCTTGTCCCATTTCTGGGGGTCGGTCAGGAACAACTGGACGATGTCGGCACCGAGACGCTCGCCGGCCCCGATGGGGTCGGCGTCCTGCCGGACATGGGCTCCGATCCGCATGACGTCGAGCGTAGCGGTGGAGCGGTCCCGATCAACGGGAAACGCGACCCGACGGCCGTCCGTTCCTGGTTGTGTGTCGGTCGGCACATCGAATACTGCGGGAGATTGAAACCACATGGGCAAGCTGGACGGAAAGGTCGCACTCATCACGGGTGCCGGTCAGGGAGTCGGTCAGGGCGTCGCGTTCGCGCTCGCGAAGGAGGGCGCGCGGATCGCGGTGTCGGGCCGGACCGAGTCCAAGCTGATCGAGACGTGCGAGCAGATCGCGGCGTTCGGCGGGATCGCCGAGCCGGTGGTCGCGGACGTCTCGGACGCCGACGACATCGCGCGTTCGGTCGAGACGACCACCGCGCTGTTCGGCGGCGTCGACATCCTGGTCAACAACGCGAGCCTCAACCCCCTGGGGCCGATCAACGAACTGAAGGCGGACATTCTCGAACGCGCCTACACGTCGGGTCCGATCGCGGCCCTGCGCACGATGCAGGCCTGCTACCCGTCCATGAAGGAGCGTGGCGGCGGTGCGATCGTGAACATGGTGTCGTCCGTCGCGGTCCGCTGGGACGCGAGCGGGTACGGCGGGTACGCATCGGTGAAGGAAGCGGTGCGGTCCCTCACCCGCGCGGCGGCGTGCGAATGGGGTGTCGACAACATCCGGGTCAATGCCGTTGCTCCGCACGCCATGTCGCCGGGCTTGCAGCGTTGGGCCGACGCGCGCCCGGAGGAGGCCGCGGCATTCGTCGCGAGCATCCCGATGCGCCGCATCGGTGACCCCGAGACCGACATCGGTAACGCGGTGGCGTTCCTCGTCGGCCCGGATTCGGCCTACCTGACGGGTGCGACCATCCCGCTCGACGGCGGCCAGGCCCGCTGGTCGTGACCTCGGTCAAGCGGGCGTTCGCGTTCGCCGACGTACTCGGTGCCGTCGACGTCGGTGGCCGCTCGGCCGTCGACGTCCACCGTCCCGGCATCTTCCGCGCCAATTCGGTTGCACCGCAGTCGGACGACGTGGCGCTGCGGACCGTCGTGTGGTCGTGGGGCGATGCCGCGGTCGACGTCGGTGTCGAACCGGATGCGGTCTTGACGCTCGCCGAGTCGGTCCGCTGGGACCGCCGCGACGCCGGTGCAACCGCGGCCGGTGCGATCAAACAGGTGTGTTTCGTCGCGCGCCGCGCCGACGTTCCGCGCGCCGAGTTCGAGCGGCGCTACGCCGCGCACACCGACATCGCGCGGGTGCATCATCCCGCGGTCAGCAGGTACGTGCAGAACCTCGTCGTGGAAGCCCACGGCGACGGCGCCGGCGCGATCGAGGCGATCTCGGAACTGTGGTTCGACACCGTCGACGACTACCGCCAGCACTACTACGCCGGGCCCGGCAGCCCCGACGTCGTGCGAACGGACGTCGTGGACTATCTGGACTTCACCAGGGGTTTCAACGTGATGATGGAGCCCCGGCGCCGGTAACTCGAACCGCCCCCGGCGCCTCCCGGTGCGTGTGATGATGGGAATCTCACGCGCATCGGGAGGACCCCGTCATGGCTGCGGATTTCACGGGCACGGGTTTCACGGGCAAGGACTTCACCGGCAAGGTCTCGGTCGACATCCGGGACTCGACGCCGGACTGGGCGCCGTTCGCCGAGCCCCGTGCGCCCGAAGGCGCCCCCAACGTCCTGTACCTGGTGTGGGACGACACCGGCATCGGGACGTGGGACCTGTACGGCGGTCTGGTCGAGATGCCCAACCTCAGGCGCATCGCGGATCGCGGTGTGCTGCTGAGCCAGTTCCACACGACTGCCCTGTGTTCGCCGACCCGGGCTGCGCTGCTGACCGGCCGGAACCCGACGTCGGTGGGTATGGCGACCGTCGAGGAGTTCACCGACGGATTCACCAACGCGAGCGGCCGGATCCCCGCCGACTGCGCGCTGATGTCCGAGGTGCTCGGTGAACGCGGCTGGAACACCTACGCGGTCGGCAAATGGCACCTCACGCCGCTCGAGGAATCCAATCTTGCTGCGACGAAGCGTAATTGGCCGCTTTCGCGGGGTTTCGAGCGCTTCTACGGATTCCTCGGCGGCGAGGCCGACCAGTGGTACCCCAACCTGATCTACGACAACCATCCGGTGGAGCCGCCGTACACGCCGGAGGACGGGTACCACCTGTCGAAGGATCTGGCGGACAAGTCGATCGAGTTCATCCGCGACTCCAAGGTGATCGCACCTGACAAACCGTGGTTCATGTACCTGTGTCCGGGCTGCGGCCACGCGCCGCACCACGTGTCCCGGGAATGGGCCGACCGTTACGCGGGACGGTTCGACATGGGGTACGAGAAGTACCGCGAGATCGTCCTGCAGAACCAGAAGGACCTCGGGCTGGTCCCGGCCGACACCGAGTTGTCTCCGATGAACCCCTACGCCGACGAGGTGAGCGCCGACGGGCTGCCGTGGCCTCCGCTCGACACCGTGCGTCCGTGGGACTCGACGAGCGACGACGAGAAGCGGCTGTTCTGCCGGATGGCGGAGGTGTTCGCCGGCTTCCAGAGCTACACCGACGCGCAGATCGGCAGGGTTCTCGACTACCTGGAGGAATCGGGCCAGCTCGACAACACGATCGTGGTGCTGCTCTCCGACAACGGTGCCAGCGGCGAGGGCGGACCCAACGGTTCGGTCAACGAGTACAAGTTCTTCAACGGCTACCCCGACGAGGTGGAGGACGGGCTCGCGAAGATCGACGAACTCGGCGGGCCCGAGACGTACAACCACTACTGCCTGGGCTGGGCGATGGCGTTCAACACCCCGTACAAGCTGTTCAAACGGTACGCATCGCACGAGGGCGGGATCGCGGACCCGTGTCTGATCTCGTGGCCGGCCGGTATCGCCGCGCGAGGCGAGGTCCGCGACCGCTACGTGAACGTCTGCGACATCACCCCCACCGTCTACGAACTGCTCGGCATCGACCCGCCGCTGCTGGTCGGCGGCGTCCCTCAGCGTCCCCTCGAGGGAGTGAGTTTCCGTCCGATCCTCGACGATCCCGACGCGGCCACCGGTAAGACGACCCAGTTCTACTCGATGCTCGGCACCCGCGGGGTCTGGCACGACGGTTGGTTCGCGAACACCGTCCACCCGGCCGCGCCGTCGAACTGGTCGCACTTCGACGACGACCGCTGGGAGTTGTTCCACATCGAGCGCGACCGCAGCCAGGTCCACGACCTCGCCGCCGCACGTCCCGACAAACTCGACGAGATGCGGGCGCTGTGGTTCGCGGAGGCCGACAAGTACGGCGGTCTACCGCTCAACGACCTGGACATCCTGTCGGCGTTCCTGCGCTACCGGCCCTATCTCACGGGGGAGCGGGCGTCGTTCGTGTATTACCCGGACGCCGCGGTGGTGGGCCCGGGGGCCGCGCTCGAGATGCGGGGCAGGTCCTTCTCGCTGCTGGCGGAGGTGACCGTCGAGTCGGCCGACGACGTCGAGGGCGTGCTGTTCGCGCACGGCGGCCGGCTGGGCGGGCACACGCTCTTCGTGCAGGACGGCCGACTCACGTACGTCTACAACTTCCTCGGTGAGGAGGAGCAGGTCGTCGTGTCGACCGAGAACGTCGCCGCCGGCTCCCACGTCCTCGGGGTGCGGTTCGAGCGCACCGGCGTCGGTGACGACGGGTTCACGCCGCTCGGAGACGTGACCCTGCACATCGACGACCGGGCGGTGGGATCGCGCTCCGGGGTTCGCATGCAGCCGGCGATGTTCTCGGGTGTCGGCGAGGGCATCCGGATCGGACGCGACCCCGGTCAGTCGGTGTCCGCGGCGTATCGCGCCCCGTTCCGGTTCCGCGGCGGAACCATCGCGAAGGTCGTCGCCGACGTGTCCGGCGAACCCTATCTCGACATCGTGCGTGAGATCGCGCGGGCCTTCTCGCACGACTGAGGGTTGCGCCCTGTGCGCCTTTCTGGTGGGGCCGGCTACCAGAAAGGCGCACGGGCGGCGAAGCCGCCCAAGATCAGGGAAGACCCCGATGGTTTCTGTCGTGTCCACGGGTGAGGATGGTGGGCATGCCAACCGAAACCGAGATGCCCACCGAAACCACAGTGGCCGCCCGCGCGGTCAACCTGACGAAGGTCTACGGGTCGGGGGACACCCAGGTCCACGCGCTCGCGGGCGTGTCCGCGGAGTTCGCGCGGGGGGAGTTCACCGCCATCATGGGGCCGTCCGGCTCCGGTAAGTCGACGCTCATGCACTGCCTCGCCGGTCTCGACGCCGCGTCGTCGGGTGCGGTGCTGATCGGTGCCACGGATCTGACCACGCTCTCGGACAAGCAGATGACGCAGCTGCGCCGCGACCGGATCGGGTTCGTGTTCCAGGCGTTCAACCTGGTGCCGACGCTCACGGCACTGGAGAACATCACGCTGCCGCTGGACATCGCCGGCCGGAAGGCCGACCAGCAGTGGCTCGACACCGTGGTCGATCGGTTGGGTCTGCGCGACCGCCTCGACCATCGCCCCGGTGAACTGTCGGGCGGTCAGCAGCAGCGAGTCGCGTGCGCGCGGGCGCTCGCCGGGCAGCCGGAGATCATCTTCGGTGACGAGCCGACCGGCAATCTCGATTCGCGTTCGTCCGGGGAGGTGCTCTCGATCCTGCGAGCGGCGGTCGACGAGTTCCACCAGACCGTCGTGATCGTCACGCACGATCCGCGGGCCGCGAGCTTCGCCGACCGCGTGGTGTTCCTGGCCGACGGGCAGATCGTCGACGAGTTGCGCGAGCCGACCGCGGAGTCGGTGCTCGACCGCATGAAGAACCTCGAGACGGTCTGACGCCATGGCCGTGACCAATTCACCGATGCGCAAGGTGTCGTTGCGCAACCTCGCCGCCCACAAGGTGCGGCTCGTCCTGACCGTGCTGTCGGTCGTGCTCGGCACCGCGTTCGTCGCCGGCTCGTTCGTGTTCACCGACACGCTGCAGAAGACGTTCGACAGCATCTTCGACGGCACCGCGCAGGGCGTCGACGTGCGGGTCAGCGCCGTCGAACAAGGTTCGAGCGGCGTCCCGATCGCGGACGTCGACGTCCTCCGCAACATCGACGGCGTGCGGGCCGTCGCGCCGTCGGTGGGCGGACAGGTGGTCGTCCTCGACTCGGCCGGAAAGCCGATGCAGAACGGCGGTGCCCCGAGCATCGGGGCGTCGTACCTCCCCCCGGAGCAGACGCTCGGCGAGCCGACGAAGTTCGTTGCCGGCACCCCGCCGGAGCGGGCCGGTCAGATCGCGCTCAACGAGAGCGCCGCTACCCGCGCCGGTCTCGACGTCGGCTCGGCCACCCGGGTGCTGACGATGCGCGGCTGGAGCGACGTCACCGTCGCCGGTATCTACGCACCGGAGACCGACACCGGCGGATACGTCGGCGCGCTGTTCACCGATCCGCAGGCCCGCGAGCTGTTCACCGACGGCAGCCACGTCGGCTACATCGACGTCGCCGGCACCGGGGCGTCGCAGGACGAGCTTCGCGACCGGATCGCGGCGGCCCTGCCCGACACCAAGGTGCAGACCGGCGCCGAAGTGAAGCAGGAGACCAAGGACGAGATCGGCGAGGCCCTCAGCTTCGTCAACTACTTCCTGCTGGCGTTCGGTGCGATCGCGCTGCTGGTGGGCACGTTCATCATCTACAACACGTTCTCGATGATCGTGGCGCAGCGGCTGCGCGAGTTGGCGCTGCTGCGTGCGATCGGTGCCAGCCGCAAGCAGGTCGGTCGCTCGGTGGTGTTCGAGGCGCTCGTCGTCGGAGCCATCGGCAGTGCACTGGGCCTGGCGGCCGGCGTCGGCCTCGCGTACGGCCTGCGCAGCCTGCTCAATGCCTTCGACCTGGGCCTGCCCGAGGGGTCGCTGCAGGTCGCGCCGCGCACGATCGTCGTCGCGCTCGTGCTCGGCATCGTCGTCACGGTCGTCAGCGCCTACGCGCCGGCCCGCCGCGCGGCGAAGGTGCCTCCGGTCGCGGCGATGCGCGAGGAGTTCGCGTCCACCGGCGACACGCTGAAGGTCCGCACGCTGATCGGCGCGATCGCGGCAGTGCTGGGTGTGCTCGCCCTCGTCGTCGGCGCGCAGTCCACCGGTGGTGGTGCCGCGGCGATCGTCGGACTGGGCGCCCTCGCACTCGTCCTCGCGGTGCTGCTCGCGGCACCGGCGCTGTCCCGCCCGATCGTCGGCGGGCTCGGCGCGATCTTCGCGAAGCCGTTCGGCCCGGTGGGGCGTCTGGCGCGCACCAACGCGGTCCGCAACCCGAAGCGCACCGCCGCGACCGCGTTCGCGCTCACCCTCGGCCTGATGCTGGTGTCGGTGATCGGCGTGTTCGGCGCGTCGGCCAAGTCGAGCGTGAACTCGCTCGTCGACAAGGGCGTCGAGGCGGACTTCGTGCTCACCGGGCCGCAAGGCATCGGGGTGCCGGCGGGCGCGGCCGGTGCCGCCGGCCGCGTGAACGGTGTGGCCGAGGCCGTCTCGCTGCACGGGGTGGCCGCGAAGATCGACGACGACGACGTCTTCGGCACCGCACTCAGTGGGCCCCCGGACGGCGTGCTCGACTACACGATGAAGGAGGGCTCCGCTTCCGTCCGTGGCACCGACATGATGGTCAGCGAAAGCGAGGCCACCGACAACGGCTGGAAGCTGGGTACGCCCGTCACCCTCACCGATCGTGACGGCGAACAGACGACCGTCACGGTGACCGGCATCTACGAGGACAACCAGCTTCTGGGTCCGTGGATGGTGTCGGACGAGGTCTATCAGGCGATGACGCCGACGAACATGCGGGCCGAATGGGCCGTGCTGATCAAGGCGACCCCGGGCGCGGACCTGACCGCGATGGCCACCGACCTCGCCACCGCGACGGACCCGTTCGTCGTCGTGCAGGTCCAGGACCGGGAGCAGTTCAAGGGTGCGCAGGGCCAGCAGATCGACATGCTGCTCTCGGTGCTCTACGGGCTGCTGGCACTGGCCGTCGTCATCGCGATCCTGGGCATCGTGAACACCCTCGCGCTGTCGGTGGTCGAACGCCGCCGGGAGATCGGCATGCTCCGCGCAGTCGGAATGCAGCGGGCCCAGGTGCGCCGCACGATCTACCTCGAATCGGTGCTCATCGCGGTGTTCGGTGCGCTGGTGGGCGTGCTGCTCGGTGTCGTGTTCGGCTGGGGCTTCGTACGCACTCTCGCCGACCAGGGGCTCGACCAGATCTCGGTGCCGTGGGGGCAGGTGCTGGCGATGCTGATCGGCTCGGGTGTCGTGGGTGTGCTGGCCGCGCTGTGGCCGGCGTCCCGCGCCGCGCGGACGAAGCCGTTGGAGGCGATCTCCGACATGTAGGCGGTCGTGCTCCGGCAGGAACAGCAGACGGTACCTTCGCGGCCTCGGCGGCGAAGGTACCGTTTTCGCGTGAGCAACCTGCAGGAGATCGGTGACCGCGACGGCTGGCGATGCTGGCTGTGCGACGAACCGGTCGACCCCGACATGTCCGTCAACGATCCGCGCGGCCCGAGCGTCGACGGCGTCGCGACCGCGAAGAAGAGCAAGGCCAAAGCGGTCCAGGAGCGCCTCGCGCACCGGGCGTGCAACACCAGGAAGGGGGCGGTCAAGCCCGTCGTGCCGTGGCCCGACCACCTCTTCGTCGTCGACCCCGCGCCGATCGTCGGCGTCGTGGAACAGTTGGGCCGCAAGGGTGGTCGGGTCGCGGTGGCCCGCTGCCCCGGCGAGTCGGACGCCGAGGCTGCCGGCGATTGGTTGGTGGACCGGCTGTCCCGGTTCGCCCCGGATCTCGATGTCACCACCCGCATCGACGCGGGTGGCGGCGGGTACCTGCTGGTGCTCGAGACTCGCTGACCGCGCCGGGGCCGGTCCGGGCAGCTGCGGTCACTTCCGCTGAGACGGCGCCGACCGTGACCTCCACGGCTCGCCGGACAGCCCCGGAGAGATGAACCCCGAACCCCACGTCGTCACTCGACGTCGCGTACACGATCACCCGTTTCGGTGCGGTACCGAGCACCCGCGCGAGGGCGAGCGCGGCCGCGACGTCGACGCCGTGAGTGTCCAGCGGGCCGGGGGTGTCGTCGAGCGTCCACCGGCGCACCCGGCCCGGGGGGAGCAGTGCGGGCACGACGAGATCGACGACGATCGCCAACCGCGCCCCGGCCCAGACGTCGAGCAGGTCGGCGGTGTCCGTGACGGTCGTGACGGGGATCGTGACCGGAATCCGTGCGCGCAGTGCCCGCGCCACAGCGGGACCGAAGCCGTCGTCCCGCCGGTACTCGTTGCCGAGTCCGACGACGACACTGCCCGGCCCGGTCACCGACGCGACACCCGCAGATCGAGGAAGTGCGTGGCGCACGAGATGCAGGGATCGTGGTTCCGGATGATCCGTTCGCACAGCGCGGTCAGTTCCTGATCGGAGAGCCCCAGATGCTCGCCGATCCGGGCGGTGAGATCGGCCTCGATGACGTCCTGGTTCTGTGCCGTCGGGGGAACGATGTCGGCCGAGCGGATCGTCCCGTCGGCGGCGAGTTCGTACCGGTGGTACAGCAGTCCCCGAGGTGCCTCGCTGACGCCGTGCCCGGTGGCTGCGCGCGCCGTGACCGGTGCGCACGGCGGGTCGGGACGTTCGTAGCCATCGATGATCCGCAGCGCCTCCTCGATGGCAAACGTCACCTCGACCGACCGAACGACGATGCTGCGGAACGGGTTCCGGCATTCCCGGCCGAGTCCGGCTGCGCTCGCCGCGTCCCGTGCGGCGCCGGTCAGTTGTCCGCTGTTGAGGGAGTACCGGGCCAGCGGCCCGGTCAGGTACGGGGCGCCGTCGAGCCGGGCGTGCAGTGCCGTCGACTCCGGGACCTGGCGCTCGCGCACGTGGTCGCCGAACTCGGCGGCGGGAAACCGGTCGCCGGCGCTGGTGCGGACCACACCGTCCTCGATGGCGTAACCCGCATCATCGTGCAGCGCCGCCAGAACCGGATCGAGGTGCACGTCGGGGAAGTCGAACCCGGCAACCCACCGGACGGTGTCGAGCGCGTGGTCGAGGGCGCGCCGCAGCGTCCGGGCGAGCGGGGCGAGCTCGTCCCGGGTGGGTGCCCGATAGAACCCGCCGACGCGCACGTCGACCGGATGGATCGGACGTCCCCCGATCGTCTCGAGGATCGCGTTGCCGGCCTTCTTCAGCGCGAGCCCTCGTTCGACGGCGGCGCGGTCACGGCGGGCGAGTTCGATCGAGTCCGCGACCCCCAGGAAATCCGGTGCGTGCAGGAAATAGATGTGCAGTGTGTGGGAGGCGATCCACTCGCCGCAGTACAGCAACCGGCGCAGCGCCCGCACCCGCGGATCCACGATCGCGCCGCACGCCTGCTCGAGAGCGTTGCACGCGCTCACCTGATACGCGACCGGGCAGATTCCGCAGATCCGGGACGTGATGTCGGGTGGCTCCCGGAAGTCGCGGCCACGAAGAAAAGCCTCGAAGAACCGGGGCGGTTCGTAGATGTCGAGTCGCGCGTGTTCGACCGCGCCCGACCGGACGGTGACGTCGAGGCGGCCCTCGCCCTCCACCCGGGCCAGGGCCCGGACGGTCAACCGCCGCCGTTCAGCGTCGTGGGGAGGGCCCGGAGCGTCAGCGGCCATGTCGTCGCCCCTCCGCGAATCCTGGGGCGGCGACGTTGAACGTCGAGAAGACCCGTCCGATGCCGGCGTCGTCCATGCCGCAGCGGCGCAACCATCCGGCCAGCGACGAGATGTTCGGATTCTCGGTGGGACCGAAACAGCCGTAGCAGCCGCGGGAATGGGCCGGACACAGTGCGCCGCAGCCGGCATGCGTGACCGGGCCGAGGCACGGGGTGCCGTCGGCGACCATGACGCACGTCAATCCACGCCTCTTGCATTCGTTGCACACGCTGGTGTTCGGCACGTCGGGGTGGCGTCCGGCCAGGAAGGCTGCGATCACCTCGAGGAGCTGCCGCCGGTCGATGGGGCAGCCGTGCAGCTCGAAGTCCACCCGCACGTGTGCCGAGATCGGAGTCGACGTCGCGAGGGTGTCGATGTACTCGGGGCTCGCGTACACCGCCGCCGCGAATTCGGCGACGTTGCCGAAGTTGCGCAACGCCTGCACCCCGCCGGCGGTCGCGCACGCGCCGATGGTGACCAGGTGTTCGGAGGCGTCGCGGATCCGGTGGATGCGTTCGACGTCCTCCTCCGTGGTCACCGATCCCTCGACCAGGGACAGATCGTAGGGCCCCTCGACCGTCGCACTCGACAGCTCCAGGAAGTGCGCGATGTCGAGTTCGTCTGCCACCGTGAGCAGTTCGTCCTCGCAGTCGAGCAGGGACAGCTGGCATCCGTCGCACGACGCGAACTTCCACACGGCCAGGGTCGGCCGCGGTGTCCGGGGGCCGGGCACAGAACTCATCACAACTCCTTCGTGTGGAGGAGCGGGCCGGCGACGGCGTAGTCGACCACCGGTCCGTCGCGACACAGCAGCAGCTCCCCGAGCTGACAGTGTCCGCACACGCCGGCCCCGCACTGCATGTTCCGTTCGAGCGACACCTGGATGCGTCGGCGGTCCACCCCCCGGCCCTCGAGGACGCGAACGGCGAACCGCATCATCGCCTCGGGTCCACACACCAGGGCCCGGGTGCGCGCAGGTTCGAGCGTCAGGCGTGCGAGAGCCTCGGTGACGAACCCGACCGGACCGTTCCAGTCCCGGGCAGGTTGATCGATCGTCACCACGACGTCGATTCCGGCGGACCGCCACCCGTCGAGCTCACGACGGTAGAGGATCTCGCCCGGGCTGCGGGCCCCCACCACCAGCGTGACGTTGCGGTGTCGCTGTCGGTGCGCGACGGCCGCGAGTACCGGTGCTCGCACCGCCGCGAGACCGACACCGCCCGCCACGATCACCAGATCACCCCCCGCGGAATCGCCCAGCTCCCAGGTGGTTCCGAACGGCCCGCGCGCACCGACGACGGTGCCGAGGGGCGCGTCGTGCAGCGCCGCGCTCACCGGCCCCACGCGCCGGACCGTGTGCACCAGGATGCCGTCGGCCCGGTTCGGGTCCCCGCACACCGAGATCGGAATCTCGCCGATCCCGGGCGCGCACAGCATCATGAACTGTCCCGGCCGGAAGCGGGGCAGCGCGGAGGCCGTCGGTTCCAGTTCGAGCGTGACCGAGTCGTGCGTCTCGACGGTCCGGCGCACCACCCGGTGCGCGGTGGGAACCGACGTCGACGACGGGCCCGTCACGACGCGCCCGGGTTCGCGTAGAGGTCGAGCAACCGGGCGCGTGTCGCCTGCAGCCGATCGAGCAGCAGACCGGACATCGCCCGTACGACCGCGTAGCCGAAAGCGGGGTCGCGTTCGGCCGCCTCCTGCAGGTCCGCGACGTCGAGTTGCAGCGCCTCGGTCGACTGTGCCGCGCGCGCTCCGAAACTCCACACCCGCGGGGGCTGCAACCAGGACCAGCCCAGCACGTCGCCGCCGCCGAGCGTCTCGATCACCACGTCACCTCGGCCTGGCACCGCCGTGCTCAGCAGTACCCGCCCGCTTCGGAGCACCCAGCAGCGCCGGGCGGGCTCTCCCTCGTGGAAGACGATCTCGTCCGGCACCCAGAACGCGGGAGTGGACAACTCCGCGAGCCGGGCCCGCGCCGCATCGGACAGGCCCGGCAGCAACAGCGGTCCCGTCACGGCCCGGGCCCCTGGTCCTCCGGGTCGAAAGCCGGCAGCGCGCCGGTGAGCCGCGCGGCCTCGGCGGTGATGTCGATCCCGACCGGACACCAGTCGATGCAGCGCCCGCAGCCCACGCAGCCCGACGAACCGAACTGGTCGAACCAGGTGCCGAGCTTGTGGGTCATCCACTGGCGGTAGCGTGCCGCGCCGCTGGTGCGCACGTTTCCGCCGTGCAGGTGGGAGTAGTCCAGTTCGAAGCACGAGGCCCACCGTTGCCGCCGCTCGGTGCCCTCGCCGCCCAGTTCGCTCACGTCCTCTGCGGTGGTGCAGAAGCAGGTGGGACACACCATCGTGCAGTTTCCGCAGGTCAGGCACCGGTCGGCGACGTCGTCCCACACCGGCTCGTCGCGGGCCGCGCGCAGCAGAGCCCGCAGATCCACGTCGGGCATGGCGCGCCCCATCCGTCCCCGGGCCTCGTCGACGGCCGCGCGGGCGCCGGCGGTGTCGGCCGCGTCGGCGGTGGCGTGCGGGATGCGCGCGAGCAGGTCGGCCCCGGCTTCGGTGCCGACGTCGACGACGAACCGGTGCCCGGCCTCGTCGATGCGTTCGGTGAGCGCGAGGTCGTAGCCGCCGCCCACGTCGGGTCCCGTGCCCATCGACGCGCAGAAACACACCCCGCCCGGCTCGATGCAATTGACGGCCACGATCACCAGATCCGCCAGGACGCGCGCGGTGACGCTGCCCGGATCGGCGCCCAGCACCGTGCCGAGGGTGCGGATCGCTGCGAGATCGCAGCCGCGCACCCCGACGAACGCGAATCGTCGGTCCGCGGGTTCCGGGGCGGAGAACGTTCCACCGCGCTCGGACCACAGCACCTGCTTCGCCGGGTGGACGAATGTCTTCCACGACATCGGCCCGGCCGAGTGCGAGAACACGGCACCGTCGCCGCGGCGCTCGAGTCGGTACTCGCCCGGCGCGGTCCGCACACCCCACCCGTCGGGAAGATCCGCACCGGATTCGAGGTCGCCCAGGACGACGGCGCTCTCCCGCACCGTCGGACCCACCACGCAGCGTCCGTCGTCGCGCAGTACCCGGATCAGGTCGTCGAGACCGTGTCTGTCGACGACCACCGTCTCCATCGGGTTCATGACACTCCTCCCGTCCATTGGTTCAGGTCCGTCCCTGCGTGTGAAGGGCCCTTCGGCCCTGTTCGCGGTTCCGCGGGCCACTCACGATCGGATGGGAGGATGCGGGCGCCGACCGTCCGGGTCCGAGGAGGCGCCTTGCGATGCCGGCGATCGTCACACTCACCATGAATCCGGCAGTGGACATCTCCACGACTGCCGAACGGGTGCGGACCACCGACAAGGTCCGCTGCGGCGAACCGTGCTACGACCCCGGCGGCGGGGGCATCAACGTCGCCCGCATCGTGCGGGTCCTGGGCGAAACGGTCGTCGCGGTGTTCCCGGTCGGATCGGCCACCGGCGCGGTCCTGGGCGCGCTGCTGGACCGGGAGGGCGTGTGGAACCGCCGGGTTCCGATCGCCGGCGCCACGCGCGAGAGCTTCACCGTCGACGAACGTTCCTCCGGTGAGCAGTATCGGTTCGTCCTGCCGGGCCCGCACCTGAGCCGTGTCGAGCAGGAGCAGTGCCTGTCCTCGTTCGCGGAAGTGGCCCGAGACGCCAGGTACGTCGTCGCAAGTGGATCGCTGCCCCCGGGTACCTCTCCGGACTTCTACGATCGGGTGGCTGCGACGGCGCGCGACGTCGGTGCGCGATGCCTGCTCGACACTTCTGGAGAGTCGTTGCGGCACAGCACTTCCGGCGTATACCTCCTCAAACCGAGCATTCGTGAGCTGCGGGAGCTGTCCGGGCGGAGCCTGGGGCAGGAATCCGAGCAGATCGCCGCGGCCCGCGGACTGGTCACCGCGGGACGGTGCGAGGTGGTGATCGTGTCGTTGGGCGCGCGGGGCGCCCTGATGGTCACGCAGAGCACCGCCACCCGATTTCCGGCGATCCCCGTCGCGGTGCGCAGCGGAGTCGGCGCCGGGGACGCGATGCTCGCGGGAATCGCCGTCGGCCTCGTCCGCAACCGGTCCCTGCACGACGCGGTGCGCCTCGGGATCGCCGCGGGGGCCGCGATGCTCACCACCCCGGGCACCCGTGCCTGCCGCCGTGAGGACATCGAGGCGTTCTACGACGGCGGCGCGGGTGTGTCCGTGGACCGCGAACCCGTGGACTGCGAACCCGTGGACTGCGAACCCGTGGACCGTGACCCGGTGGAACCCGGCCCCGCGGAATCCGGAGCGGACGATGGCGAGAGCCTCCGCTACTGAACTCGCTCGCGACACCGCGGCGTCCGGGCTCACCTCCACCGCCGCGGCGGACCGTCTGCGCGCGGACGGACCCAACGTCCTGCCGATCGCCCGTCCGGCGGCCGCGTGGCGCAAACTGCTGGCCGAACTGACCCACTTCTTCGCGCTCATGCTCTGGGTGGCGGCCGTCCTGGCGTTGTTCGCCGGCATGCCGCAGCTGGCGGTCGCGATCGTCGTGGTGATCGTCGTCAACGGCGTCTTCGCGTTCGTGCAGGAGGAACGGGCCGAGAAGGCGTCGGAGCGGCTCCGGGACCTCCTGCCGTCGGCGGTGACCGTCCGTCGCGACGGCGAAGCGCGCAGCGTGGACGCCTCCGAGGTGGTGGTGGGCGACGTCCTGGTGCTGTCCGGTGGAGACCGGATCCCCGCGGACGGCACGCTGATCGTGGCCGACGATCTCGCGGTGGACGAATCGACGCTGACCGGCGAGAGCGAGCCGGTGCATCGATCGGCCGGGGCGGGCGTGTCGGCCGGGACCTACGTGGTGTCCGGACACGGGGAAGCGGTGTGTACCGCGACAGCCTCCGACACCCGGTTGGCCGGCATCGCGGCCCTGACCGCAGGTGTTCGTCGCCCTCGGAGCCCGCTCGCCGCGGAACTCCATCGCGTCGTGCGGACGATCGCCGTTCTCGCCGTCGTCGTCGGTTGCGGCTTCTTCGCGTTGTCCCTGGCGGTCGGGTCCACGGCGCACAACGGGTTCCTGTTCGCGGTAGGCGTCACCGTGGCGCTGGTTCCCGAAGGGCTCCTGCCGACGGTGACGCTGTCGTTGGCCATGGGTGCCCAACGGATGGTGCGTCGCCACGCGTTGGTCCGTCACCTCGAAGCGGTCGAGACACTGGGATCGACCACGGTGATCTGCACCGACAAGACCGGGACCCTGACCCAGAACCGCATGACGGTGGTCGAAGCGTGGACGCCCGCCGGGACCGTCGCCGTCGTGGGCGAGGGGTACGAGCCCACCGGTCAGGTCTCCGGACCACCCGCCGCGCGCGAGGCCGCGCAGCACGTCGGGCAGGTCGCCGTCTCCGCTTCGCAAGGGGGGATCGTTCGTGACGGCGGTACCTGGACGGTGGTGGGCGACCCGATGGAGGGCGCGATCGACGCGTTCGCCCGCCGCACGACGGGCCGGACCGACCCGGTCCGCCTATCCGCGGACCGTCGCTACGCGTTCGATCCCCGGCGGCGTCGCGAATCGGTGGTGTGCAACCACGTCCTGATGCTCAAGGGCGCGCCGGATTCCGTTCTCCCGCTCTGTGCGCACCCGGACTCCGCCACGCTCGACACCGCACGCCACGTCGTGGAGGAGATGGCGGGGCGGGGGCTGCGGGTGCTGGCGGTGGCGCAACGGGACCTGTCGGCGACCGCGGCCACGCGCGCCGGGGACGCCGGATCGGTCGCGACGACGGAGCGGGACTTGACGCTCCTCGGTCTGTTCGCGATCGAGGACCCACCGCGGCCGACCGTCGCCGACGCGCTCGAGGCCACGCGCCGCGCCCACATCAAGGTCGTCATGCTCACGGGTGACCACCCTGCGACGGCGGTCTCGGTGGCGCGGGAGATCGGGTTGGTGGGCTCCGGGGGCGATCCCGTGGTCGTGGAGGGACGCAACCTTCCCGCCGACGACGAGGCTCTCGGCCGGTTGCTGGACCACGACGGAGCCGTCGTCAGCCGGGTCTCACCCGAACAGAAGCTGGCGGTCGCCCGCGCGTTGCAGGCCCGCGGGCACGTCGTCGCGATGACCGGTGACGGCGTCAACGACGGTCCCGCACTGCGCGAGGCGGACATCGGTGTCGCGATGGGCAGGGGCGGCACCGACGTGGCCCGTGCGGCTGCGGATCTGGTGCTGCTCGACGACGACTTCTCCACGATCGTCGCAGCTGTCGAACAGGGGCGCGCCACGTACGCGAACATCCGGCGATTCCTCACGTACCACCTGACGGCGAACGTCGCCGAACTCACCCCGTTCGTGGTCTGGGCGTTGTCCGGAGGCCGAATCCCGCTCGCGATCGGCGTCCTCCAGGTGCTCTGCTTCGACATCGTCACCGATCTACTGCCTGCGCTCGCCCTCGGTGGGGAACCGCCCAGCAAGGGCGTGATGGAACGTCGACCGGAGCGTCGCCACCTCATGGATCGTGCACTGCTGACCCGGGTGTTCGCGGTGCTGGGTCCGGTCGAGTCGCTCACCGAGATGGCGGCCTTTCTCGCCGTGCTCACGATCTCCGGGTGGCATCTGGGCGGTGGGGCGCCCGGCGGAAGCGCCCTGGTCACCGCGTCCGGTGCGGCGTTCACGGCAGTTGTCCTCGGCCAGATCGCGAACGCCTTCGCGTGTCGCAGCGCTACTCGACCGGTGTGGCAGTTGGGTTGGTTCGGCAACCGGATGCTGGTGTGGGCGGTGGTCGCGGAGTTCGTCATTCTGATCGGCCTGCTGACGATCGGTCCGGTGGCGGCGGTGCTGGGTCAGTCGCCCCCGTCGACGGCCGGCTGGACGATCGCCGTCGCGGGGATGCCCGTGTTGCTCGCGGTCGACTACTGGAGCAAACGGATCCGTGCCCGCGGGTGAGGTTCGCTCAGCGGGGCAGTCGTGGGGTGAGACCGCTGCACGCGTCCAGACCCGACCGGGCGGCCAGTACGGCGGCCTGCGCGCGCCGCTCCACACCGAGCTTCTCGAGCAACCGTGACACGTAGTTCTTCACCGTCTTCTCGGCGAGGAACATCCGTGCAGCGATCTGACGGTTGGTGAGGCCCTCGCCGAGCAGCGCCAGCAACCTGCGTTCCTGCGCCGTGAGTTCGCCGGGGGCGCCGGGCTGTCGTGTGGGCGTCACGGGAAACGGAATCTCGTGGCCCGCACCGACCTCGCGTACGGCCTGCACGAGTTGCATTCCGCGAATGTCCTTGACCAGGTAGCCCTTCGCGCCCGCGGCGACCGCTTCCCGCACGGCGCGTTCGTCGGGGAACGCGGTGATCATCAGGCAGCGCAGATCCGGCATGTCGGCCCGCAGTTGCCGGCAGACATCTATGCCGCTGCCGTCGGGCAGGCGGACGTCGAGCAGCACGACGTCGGGGTGGAGTGCGGGGATTCGCGCGAGTGCCTGGGAGCGGCTCTCGGCCTGGCCGATCACCCGCATGTCGTCGTCGGCCTCGAGCAGTTGGGTGAGACCGCGGCGCACCATCTCGTGATCGTCGACGAGGAACACTGTGAGCATCTTCGGCACCTCCCGGGTGCGTACGACCTGATGGTACGACGATCCGCCGCTCGACAAGCCTTCTCGGGACTTCCGGCCCTACCGAACCGCTCTTCGTTCCCACTCCTCCCATATCTCCCAGGGCGCGATCTCCCAGGGCTCGCGGTCGCGGTACGGCCGAGGACCTTGGGCCCTGTCCGACCGCCCGCCACAGGTGTTTCCTGGGAAGGGACAGGACACCGCACCCTCGTCGAGGAGCGAAGATGACTGCGCAGCCGGCCCCGGACACCCGACCGCGGTGGACCGCGTCGATCGACCGACTCGGGCCGGCGGACGCCCGCTCCGTGGGTGGCAAGGCCGCCAATCTCGGGGAACTCAGTCGCGCGGGCTTCCCGGTACCGCCGGCTTTCGCGATTCCCGCCCAGGCGTATCTCGAGGCCGTCGACGCCGCGGGAATCCGAGCGGAGCTCGTCGAACGCAACGCCGCTGCGCGGTCGAAGAATGACGCGGTCCTCGCCAGGGAATCGCGTGAACTACAGGATCTCGTTCGGGGCGTGGCCCTGCCCGACGACATGCGCGCACAGATCTGCGGGGCCTACGCCGATCTCGGCTCGGACGTTCCCGTCGCGGTGCGGTCCTCGGCGCCCGCCGAGGACGCCGCCGACACATCCTTCGCAGGCATTCACGAGAGCTACACCGACGTCGTCGGCGACGAGGCCCTGATCGACGCCGTGCGAGCGTGCTGGGCGTCGTTGTGGACTCCGAGAGCCCTGACGTACCGCAGTCTGCGCGGCTACACCGACGAGCCGTCCATCGCGGTCGTCGTACAGCGCATGGTGCGCTCGGACCGTTCCGGGGTCGCGTTCACGGCCGACCCCCGCACCGGCAACCGGGACCGGATAGTCGTCGAGGCCGCGCTCGGGCTGGGGGAGGTGATCGTCGGCGGACAGGTCGAGCCCGACACCTATGTGGTGGACAAGGACGGTCCGACGCTCACCGACAAACACATCGGCGCGCAGGCGTTCGCCATCCGACCGGGTCCCGACGGCGATCGGCGGGAGGAGTTGACTCCCGACGAGCGCACCCGGCAGGTGCTCGACGCGGAACAGGTGCGGGAGATCGCGAAGATCGCCGCCGCCGTGGAGCGGCACTACGGCGCACCCCAGGACCTCGAGTTCGCGGTCGAGGACGACCACGTGTGGCTCGTCCAGACGCGACCGATCACGACGTTGGGAGACGCCGACGGCGTGCCGTCCGCCGATCCCGCCGGTGGAACCGGGACACCACTCGTCCGCGGTCTCGGCGCCGGTCCGGGCACTGCCACGGGTACCGCCCGGGTACTGACCGCGCTCGAGGACTCCGGCCGGCTCGGCGACGGTGACATCCTCGTCGCACCGATGACCCGTCCCGACTGGCTGCCGGTGCTGCGCCGGGCCGCCGCGATCGTGACCGACGGCGGGGGAGTGACGTGCCACGCGGCGATCGTCGGGCGCGAGCTCGGACGCCCCGTGGTCGTCGGCACCCACGACGCCACGCAGGTCGTCACCGATGGCACCGTGATCACGGTCGACGGCGACAGCGGGGCGGTGTACGCCGGGGCGGCGACGTCGTCCCGCCCCGCTCGCACCGAGCCCGCCGTTCCCACCGCGTCCACTCGAGCCGTGTCGGAGCCGACGGCCACCGCGCTGTACGTCAACCTGGCGACGCCCGAGGCCGCCGAGTCGGTGGCCGCCTCCGACGTCGACGGGGTGGGCCTGCTGCGCGCCGAGTTCATGATCACGGGCGCGCTCGGCGGCAAGCACCCGACCGCTATGGTCGCCGCGGGGCGACGTGACGAGTACGTGGACGAGATGGCCGCCGGTGTGGAGCACATCGCCGGCGCCTTCGCGCCGCGGCCGGTGGTCTACCGGGCGGTGGACCTACGCTCGAACGAGTTCGCCGAACTCGAGGGCGGCGACGTCGAACCCGACGAGGACAACCCGATGATCGGGTACCGCGGTTGCTTCCGGTACGTGCGCGATCCCGACCTGTTCGCGCTCGACCTCGACGTTCTGCATCGCGTGCGGAAGCACCTGCCGAACGTGCACCTGATGATCCCGTTCGTGCGCACCCGCTGGGAGCTTGCCGAATGCCTCGCCCAACTCGACGCGCATCCACTGGGCTCCGACCGCCGCATGCACCGCTGGATCATGGCGGAGGTGCCGTCGGTGGCGTACTGGATCCCCGAGTACGCCCGCCTCGGGATCGACGGGGTGTCCATCGGCAGCAACGACCTCACCCAGTTGATGCTCGGGGTGGACCGCGACTCCGAGGTCTGCAAGGACCTCTTCGACACGATGGATCCGGCGGTACTCGATGCGATCGACCGGATCATCGATCGCGCGCGGCGGGTGGGTATGACGACGTCCCTGTGCGGTCAGGCGGTCTCCACCGATCCGCGGCTCGCCGAGCATCTCGTTCGTCGGGGGATCACTTCCGTGTCGGTCACCCCCGACTCCGCGGTCCGTACCCGCCGCGTCGTCGCTGCGGCCGAGCGGCGGATTCTCCTCGATCACGCGCGCACCGTCTCGGCTGCCGAGTGAGCAGCGCCAAGTGAGCAGCGCCTCGGCGCCGACAGTGATGCCCGTCAGTCGCCGGACTTGACCTCGATGCTCCGTGCGCCGGATCCGGACGTCGACAGACCGACGGTCACCTCGAGGATCCCCTTTGCGTAACTGGCCTCGACCCGGTCCTCGTCGGCATTGGCCGGCAGCGTCACGGATCGGTTGAACGATCCGTAGGAGAACTCCGAGCGGCCGCTCTCCGATCGCTCCTCGGTGCGTTCGGCCTCGATCGTCAGTCGTCCGTCCTCGACGCTGACTTCGATGTCTTCCGGGTTCAGCCCGGGCAACTCGGCACGCAGAACGTACTTGTCGTCCTCGACGCGGTCCTCGACTCGAATCAGATTGCCGCCGAACGGCGGACGGAACCCTGTGACGGGTAGGGCATCGAACAGTTCGGTCAGGTCGGGGAAGACCGACCGGCGGCGGGCTGGAACGTCGGACATGACCACTACTCCTCGCTCGGCTCACAGCCGCGGAACCGGCTGCTCCTCCATTCGACTCCGGTGGTCGCCGTGGGGGCAGGGTCGTTGGTCACCAACCGTGCAATGGCGACCTCTCCGGGTGATCGGCCGACGCGTACGCAAAGACTCCTGTTTGCGCATGCCCGGAGGGTAACGTTCGCATCGAGGACCGGTCCGGATCCGCGCGCGTGGAGGTAACCATCGATGAATTTGGCGTTGACCCCGCAAGAACGGGTTTTTCGGGACGAGATGCGCACGTTCTTCCGGACGGAGATTCCGTCCGAGATCCGGGAGCGGGTGGCCTCCGGCGGCTCGGTGAGCCGGGACGATCTCGTCGCGACGCAACGCATCCTCAACGCGGCGGGTCTCGCCGTACCGCACTGGCCGGTGCAGTGGGGCGGACGGGACTGGACGGCGATTCAGCGGCACATCTGGCTCGACGAGATGCAGCTCGCCGCCGTCCCGGAACCGCTCGCGTTCAACGCGAACATGGTGGGGCCGGTGATCGCGGCGTTCGGATCCGAGACGCAGAAGGAGCGCTTCCTCCCGGCCACCGCGAACCTGGACATCTGGTGGTGCCAGGGCTTCTCGGAGCCCGGCTCGGGCTCGGATCTCGCGTCACTGCAGACTCGTGCGGTGCGTGACGGCGACGACTACATCGTCAGCGGACAGAAGACGTGGACCACACTCGCGCAGTACGCCGACTGGATCTTCTGTCTGGTACGGACCGACCCGAATGCACCGAAGAAGCAGGCGGGCATCTCGTTCCTGCTGATCGATCTCGCGTCGCCGGGCGTCACTGTCCGGCCCATCAAGCTCATCGACGGCAGCTACGAGGTCAACGAGGTGTTCTTCGACGACGTCCGCGTCCCCGCCGCGAATCTGGTGGGAGAGGAGAACGCGGGCTGGAGCTACGCCAAGTTCCTGCTCGGCAACGAGCGGACGGGCGTCACCGGCGTGGGCCGCACCAAGGTTCGGCTCGCCCGGGCGAAGGAGCGTGCCGCGCAGACTCCGCTCGGTTCGGGGTCGCTGCTCGACGACCCGCTGTTCGCTGCGCGGGTGGCCGAGCTGGAGAACGAACTGCTCGCGCTCGAGCTGACCCAGCTCCGGGTGGTGGCCGCGTCCGCGAACGGCAAACCGGACCCGGCGTCGTCGTTGCTCAAGCTGCGCGGGTCGGAACTGCAGCAGGCCGCGACGGAACTGCTCGTCGACATCGCCGGCCCGGACTCGCTGCCGTTCGATGCGGGGGAGGAGATCGACTCCCCGGTGTGGGCTCAGCGCGCGGCGCCTACCTATCTCAACTACCGCAAGGTGTCCATCTACAGCGGGTCGAGCGAAGTGCAGCGCAGCATCATCGCGTCGTCGATCCTCGGATTGTGAGGCGGCGAAATGGATTTCGATCTGAACGACGAGCAGAAGCTACTGCGTGACACGACGCGGGAACTGCTGGACCGCAGCTACGACCTCGAGCAGCTCACCGCGGCTCAGGAGACGCCCCGCGGCTGGCGGGACGACGTGTGGCGTCGGCTGGCCGAGACCGGTCTCCTCGGACTGGGATTCGACGAGGACGACGGCGGTTCGGGCGCCGGTCCGGTGGAGGTCGGGATCGTCATGACCGAACTCGGGCGGCGGCTCGCGCCCGAACCGGTCCTCGACGCCGTGCTGCTGCCGGGCAGTCTGATCGCCGACGTCGGCAGCGAGGCCCAGCGCCGCAAGATCCTTCCCGATGCGGTGGGCGGCGCGATCCTGCTCGCGTTCGCCCACGCCGAACCCGGGCAACGGGTGCCGACCACGGCTGTGCGCACCACCGCTGTGCGGCAGGGCGATTCGTGGACGGTCAGCGGAACCAAGAACCCCGTTCCGCACGGCGACTGTGCGGACACCGTGGTGGTGTCCGCACAGCTTCCCGACGGCGCAATCGGTCTGTTCCTCGTCGACGCCGGCACCCCGGGCGTGTCCCGGAAGCCGTACGCGACCCACGACGGGCGCCGCGGCGCACAGATCGAACTGCACGACGCGCCGGCGGAACCGTTGGGAAGCGGTGACGATGCGGTGGCCGCGATCGGTGCGGCGCAGGTGCGCGCGCAGGTGGCGTTGTGTGCGGAGGCCGTGGGTGCGATGGAGGAGGCGCTGCGCCTGACCACCGAATACTTGAGAACCAGAAAGCAATTCGGTGTTCCGCTGGCCAGCTTCCAGACACTCACGCAGCGCGCCGCCGACATGTACGTCTCACTCGAACTGGCGCGCAGCATGAGTCAGTACGCCACGATGTCTCTCGCTGACGGTGTGGTCGATCCCATGGTGGCGTCCCGCGCGAAGTTGCGGGTCGGCCGATCCGCCCGTCACATCGGGCAGGAAGCGATCCAGATGCACGGCGGAATCGGCATGACGGCGGAGTACTCGGTGGGGCACTACGTGTCGAGGTTGACTGCGATCGAGCACACTCTCGGTTCCGTCGACGACCACCTCCGGGTGCTCGCGGCCGACGTCGCGGGCCACGACATGGTGAACGTCACCGACTGACGGACATGCAAGCGGACGAAACCACTGGGTGATCGGATCGAAGGGAGTCACCGATGGCGGACGGGCTCGAGTTCGCGGTCCTGGGTCCCGTCACGGTGCGTCGCGATGGCAATCCGATCGCGCTCGACACCCAGCAGCGTGCATTGCTCGCCGCGCTTCTCGTCGCCTTCCCGCACTCGGTCGACATCGAACGGCTGCGTGCGCAGGTGCGGTACACCGGGGCAGCGGCGGCCGGCGACGGGCAGGTCGAGGGAGGCCCCGATCCGCTCGTCGGGTTGTTGGAGGGGTTGCAGCAGCGACTCGAGGCCGGTGCTGCGGAGGGGGAGCGGGTCCTGGTCCGCGACGGGACACGGGTGCAGTTGCTCGTCGACCCGGATGCGTTGGATTCTCGGCGTTTCGTCGCCGAGGTGCGCCGCGGGGACGCGATGGTGTCGGCCGCGCCGGACGCCGCCGCCGACGCCTACCGCGAGGGGCTGCGGCTGTGGCGGGGCATCGCCTATGCGGGGATCCCGCCGACGGCCTTCTCCGAAACGGTGTTCATCGAAACCGAAGTGTTCCGGCTGACCACCCTCAGATTCGGGGCGCGCATGTCCCTGGCCACGGCGCAACTCGACGGCGGGGCGCCGGCCGCGGCCGCTGTGGAGGCCGAAGCGCTCGTCGCGGACCACCCGCTCGACGAGCGCGCGTGGGAAGTGCTGGTGCTCGGTCTGGCCCGGTCGGGACAGCACGCGCATGCACTGGCCGCGCTCCGCAGGTGCCGCGCGATCATCGACGACCGGCTGGGCTGCGAGATCGGTCCCGCCCTCCGGCGCATCGAGACCGCGATCCTCGCGAACGACGCCGTGTACCTCGAATCCGCCCGGGTGTCCGAGCCGCGGAAGTCTCGCGGATCGAACCTGATGGCGCCGCGGACCCGCCTCATCGACCGTGAGCGGGAAGTGTCCGAGCTCATGGAACTTCTCGAGACGGGGCGGCTGGTCACGCTCGTCGGGCCGGGCGGTGTCGGTCGGACACGGCTCGCGGTCGAGGCCTGCCGTCGACGAGACGACCCCGACGGACCGTGGGTGGTGGATCTGTCGAAAGTCAGTGACGGCGCGCTCATTCCGTCGACGATCGCGACGATGCTGGCGCTCCCCGGCGTCGGGTCGGCCACTCATCTCGCGGATGTGTTGGCCGCGCGGGCGTGTGTCCTGGTTCTCGACAACTGCGAGCACGTCGCCGGGTACGCGGCCGACGTGGCCCGCGCCATCGTCGCCGAGTGCCCGGACGTGCGGATCATCGTCACCGGTGCGGACCCGCTCGGTGTCGAGGGCGAGGCGGTCCTGGTGGTGACGGCCCTGCCGGTGGACGGTGCGTCGGTCGCGTTGTTCTCCGAACGCGCCGCGGGAGTGACCGCGTCGTGGAAGTTGGATTCGCACAACTCCGACGCGGTTCGGACGATCTGCCGCGCGGTGGAGGGGTTGCCTCTCGCGATCGAGATCGCGGCGGCGCAGCTGCGGTGGCTCACCGAGCGACAGATCGTCGAGCGCCTCGCCACGCACTTCACGCTGCTGCACGGCACGCCGAACCCCGCCATCGGCCCGCGTGGGCGGCTGTGGGACACGATCGACTGGGCCAACCGTCTGCTGTCGGACGGTGAGGCGCGTCTGCTGCGTCGCATCTCGGTGTTCGCCGGCTCCTTCGACGCGGAGGGCGCGGCCGCGGTGTGTGTGCTGGGGGCAGTGGACCAGGTGTCGATGGTGCTGACGGGGCTCGTCCGGCGGGGGCTGCTCCGAGTCGTTCCCGGATCGGCGCCCACCCGGTACCGCATGCTCGCGACGGTGCGTCGCTTCGCGCGGGAACAGGCCGACGACGCGGAGTCGATCGGTATCCGGGCGGCGCACCGCGCCTACGTCCTGGGCCGGGTGGAGGCGATCTCGCCGTTGCTGCGCAGCGCCCGCGCCGGCCAGGCGGTGGACATCCTCGCGGTCGACCAGGCGGAGCACCGCGCGGCGCTGGAGTCGGCGTTCGCCGTGGACGATGCCCATTACGCCCTCGAGTTGGCGGGCCGTCTGGCCTGGTTCTGGTACCGGATCGGCAATATCGGCGAGGGCTTGCAGTTCCTGCGGAGAGCGCTGGATCTCGTCGCCGGGGATTGGCGGCCGCCGGAGCCGAGGGTGATGGCCCGGGCGCTCGACGGTTTGGCCTCGCTGACGTATCTGACGGGTGATGCGTCGACAGCGGAGGACTCGGTGCGGCGTGGTGCCCAGTTGTGGTCGTCGATCGGGGAGATGGGGGAGGTGGCGCGCGACGAGGCGTGGCGAGCTCATTTCGTGGCGATTCAGGGTCGGCCCGAGGTGGCGGTCGAGATCTGTCGCCATGCGGTGAAGCTCGCGGTCGAACATGACGCCTTGTGGGCGGAGGCCGAGGCCCGGATGTTGCTCGGCATGCAGCTGCGGTCGCTGGGGGAGGTCGAGGACGCGCGGGAGGAGTTGCGGGCGGCGATTCGGATCGGGGAGCGGTGTGGCCATCGGTGGGCGGTGACGTCGTCGACCTGGGCGTTGATGAAGGCGGACGCGGATGCGGGCGACGTCGAGGGCGCCCTCGCGACGATGCGGGTGATGCGTGCCGATCTGGAGGAGGAAGGCGACGTCACGTCGTGGCTGGTGATGATCCACTCGACCGCGGCGGTGTTGGCGGCGGCCGGTCGTCCCGCCGATGGTGCGGTGCTGATGGGCGCCGTCGACGCTCTCGGCGCGCATGCGGGGTTCCTGCCGGCCTGGATCGATGCGATCGACGGCCCGATCGAGGCGGCCGTGGTGCACGATGCGCTCGACGACAAGGAATACGAGCAGTACGCAGCGATGGGTGCCCACTTGACCCGCGAGGAAGTCAACCGGCTGTTGGGAGAACTCGTCGAGGGTCCGGTCACCGAATCGCATTGACAGAATTCCCCTTTCGAGACGGTGAAGACCCGAGCCTGGGCGCCGCCGGGCAGGCCGCTCGGGGTCCGGCGCGGCCGTTGGCGGGGATGGGTTTCTTGTGGGGGTCGACGGTGCTGGGTGGTGTGAACCACGGGTGCCGGTCGGCGCCGATTTTCACGTCCCAGTGGCTGTGGTGGAGGAGTTGGTGGTGGTAGCGGCAGAGCATCACGAGGTTGTCGAGGTCGGTGGGTCCGCCGTCGGCCCAGTGTGTGATGTGGTGGCCATCGCAGTGTGCGGGTGGTGCGGCGCAGCCGGGGAAGGCGCAGCCGTGGTCGCGGGCGATCAGGGCGCGGCGCTGCTTCTTCGACACGGTCCTGCTGGTGCGCCCCAGATTCAGGGGGACGCCGTCGTCCATGACGATGGGGGTGAGGTGGCAGTCGCACGCGATCCTGCGTGTGGTCGCGATGGACAGGGGCCCGGCGTGGGGCAGGCGTGCGATGTCTTTGTTGCCGAACAGGTCCGGATGATCGCCGTCTGAATCGGCCCACTCGTGATCGGCGTCGGATTGTGCAAGGTCTTGCGCGTTCACGTGTAGCGAGAGGTGTGGTCGTTCGCCGCCTTCGATCGGGGCCTCACCCGAGTCGAGGTAGCGGCGCAGGATCTCCGCGAACGCGTCGGCCCGCTGCCGTGCCGGGGTGCGGGTACCGGCGGGATCGTCCATCGGGTTGCGTGGCTTCGTCAACGCGGACAGTGCGGTCAGGAGCATCTCGCCGGTGACTGCGTCGAGATCACCTTTGACGGCGACCCGCCCGTTCAGGGTTTTCGAGGCCTGGAACTCGTTGCGCTCGCTGTCCTCGCTGGGCGGGAGTTCGTCGGATTCGAAGATCCGTTCCAGCCGGGCGATGCAGCTGCGGACCGTTGTTGTTGTCGCGGTGGGCCCGGCGGCGCTGTCGAGCAACACTTTCCGGCACGAATCAAGTGCTTCGTTGGGCATGCCGCGGGGCGGGGTCTCGCAGAACTTCCCGATAAAAGAAGCGTGCTCGGCGGAAACGGCCCCCGAGTTGAAGGCGTCGGCGATCTCGCGCTGACGATTGAGCGTGCGCCCGAGCGCGAGGATGCGTGCCGCGGCCGGCACTTCCAATAACGAATTCGATGTAAGCCACTGTTTGACGCTGCGGAAGCCGAGGGTGTCGAAAGAGACGGGACGTTCGTCGATTTCGGCGACCATCGCGACCCGCAGGGCTTCGAGGCGTTCGATCTCGCGGCAGACGTCGACTGTCCCCTGCAGGAGCGAGATTTCGGGGAGTCGGCGCACGTCACCCGGTTGCAGCGGGGTGGCTGCGATGCCCGAATTGTTGAGTCCCCCCGGATTCATGACACGAGCCTAGCTCGAACGCATGTTCGAGTCAATGGCGGATCGCTCGCTGGATCGCTGGTTGTCGAAACGACTCGAGTAGGCGTGCTGGACGGCTAGTGTGCGAGCCATGCGCTGCGCAGATCGTCGATCTTGGCGGCAATGGGGCATTTTCGACTTTGGTGGCGGTGTGGGCGGGCGTGGTCACGGTTCCCGCGACTGCAGGTGCCGCTCCGGCGCCACCGGGCGTCGACGACTTTTACCGTGCGCCTGACGGATTCGAGTCGACGTCTCCCGGTACCATCCTGCGCGAGCGTCCCATGCGGCTGGCGTCGTACTCCGCGCGGCCGTTCAATGCGCAGGCGTGGCAACTTCTCTATCGCCACCTTCGTGTCGACCAACATCGGCACGGGCGAGATCTTGTTGGGCAGACCGATCGGTCCCCGCTAGATGCGCGAGCGGCCCGACCGTGCGAAGCCGGAGTGAGAACGGAAGGGAAAATCCACTTCCTTCCACTATCAACTTATAACGCACCGGGGGGCTTGCGGCAAGGCCCCCGGTGTGCCGCAGAATCGCTGCTCTGAGCCGGAATTCTCAGGTCGAGAAGCATGCCGGCTGTGTCGGCGTGACTACGCGTGACGTCCGGCACGGGGAAGCGAGGGCACGTGTCAACAGGGGACTACGAAGAAGAATTGCGGGACGAGCGGACATACGTGGCGGGGCTCTATGCGCGACTCGACGCCGAGCGCGCGCGGGCGAAGCGCCGGTACAGCGCGACGTTGCGAAGGCCGATCGACGCCGAGAACGGCGGCACGCTGGTGGAGCGGGACGCCGGAGTGCGGGCGCTGGCCCGGGAGATCACCCGGCTGGACGTGGCGGATCACGGTCTGTGCTTCGGCCGGCTCGACAGCGTCGCCGGGGAACCGTCCTACATCGGCCGTATCGGACTGTTCGACGTGGCGAACGAGTTCGAGCCGCTGCTGCTCGATTGGCGGGCCCCGGCAGCCCGCGCGTTCTACGTCGCTACTGCCGCGCACCCCGAGGGTATGCGTCGACGCCGTCAGTTCCACACGCGTGGGAGGGATGTCGTGGATTTCACCGACGAGATCCTCGCCCGCTCGGACCCGGACGGACACGACGACGCGGTGGACCGGGTGGACGCGGCTCTGCTGGCGGCGGTCAACGCGCCGCGGGCCGACGGCATGCGCGACATCGTGGCGACGATCCAGGCCGAACAGGATCGAATCATCCGCCTCGACCACGACGGGGTCCTGGTGATCGAGGGCGGTCCGGGTACCGGGAAGACCGTGGTGGCGCTGCACCGCGTCGCCTACCTGCTCTACACCCAGCGCGATCGGGTCGAGCACCACGGCGTGCTCGTCGTGGGGCCGAACCCGGCGTTCCTCGACCACATCGATCGCGTACTGCCGTCGCTGGGGGAGTCGAACGTGGTGTTCACGACCATCGGCGATCTGGTGCCGGACGTGACCACGACCCGCGAGGACCTGCCCGACGTCGCGCGCTGCAAAGGATCGGCGAAGATTCTGGACGTGCTGGCGGCTGCGGTCGCCGACCGGCAGCGGCTGCCGCAGAACCCACTGTCCGTCGAGTTGGCCGACGTCACCGTGCGAATCGATGCGGAGACCGCACAGTGGGGGCGGGAAGAGGCGCGGGCGAGCGGACTTCCGCACAACGAGGCCCGTGAAGTGTTCCGCGACATCGTCACGTACGTGCTCACCGAACGGGCAATCGGACGCATCGGTCGAGGTTGGCTCACCCGCTCGGATCGCGACGCGTGGGAGCGGCTGCGCCGCGACCTCCTCGCGGAACTCGCCGACAACGACGGATTCACGGCGGCGCTGGACGAGCTGTGGCCGACGCTGGATCCGGAAACCTTTCTCGCGCAGTTGTACACGTCACCTGAGCGGCTGCGTGCGGCGGGCGCGGACCCCGCGTTGTGGCGGGCCGACGGGAATGCCTGGACGGTGTCGGACGTTCCGCTGCTCGACGAGTTGGCAGACCTTCTCGGCGCCGATCCCGCTGTCGAACGCGCTGCCGAACGGAAGCGGAAGGCGCAGGCGCAGGCCGAAGCGGCGTACGCGGCCGGAGTGCTCGACCTCATGGTCGGCCGCGCGGATCACATGGACGACGACGACCACCTGTTCGCCACCGATCTGCTGTACGCCGAGGATCTGGCGGAGCGCTTCGTCGAACACGACACCCGCGAACTCGCCGAACGCGCTGCGGCGGACAGGAACTGGACGTATCGGCACGTCGTCGTCGACGAGGCGCAGGAGTTGTCCGAGATGGATTGGCGGGTGCTGATGCGCCGCTGCCCGAGTCGGTCCTTCACAGTGGTCGGCGATCTCGCGCAACGTCGGTCGGCAGCGGGAGCGACGTCGTGGGACGCGATGCTCGCGCCGTACGTGCCGGGTCGCTGGGTCTACCGGGCGCTGTCGGTGAACTACCGGACACCGGCCGAGATCATGTCGGTCGCCGCGGCCGTGCTTGCCGAATTCGCTCCCGATGTCTTACCGCCGGAGTCCGTTCGAGCCAGTGGCGTCCAGCCCTGGTCCAGGCAGGTCACCGACACCGAACTGGCAGCCGCCGTGGACGAATTCGTACGAGACGAAGCGGGGAGGGAGGGGACCAGCGTCGTGATCGGGCCACCTGACGTTCCGGGAGCAGTGGCGGCGTCGGAGACGAAGGGACTCGAGTTCGACGCCGTGCTGGTCGTGGATCCGGATCGGATCCTCGCGGACGGGCCCCGCGGCGCCGCCGAACTCTACGTCGCGCTCACCCGGGCCACGCAACGCCTCGGCGTCCTGCACCGCGGACCGCTGCCGGGCGCGCTGCGCCGGCTCGCCGGGCCGGCGGGGCGGTAGCTCCTCAGGCCGGGCGCACCCATTCGAAGGCGTGTGCCTCCGAGCGGGTGCCCTCGGCCGTCCGGGAGCGATTGGGCTCGCCCAGTTCGGCCAGCATCGGCGCCGCGGTGTCGACCAGGCCGGTCAGTGTCCTCGGGCTGAGCCAGTCCGGTCGGGTCGCGAACGCGATGTCCTCCGTGGACGTGTTGCCGCTGGCGCCGGGCGCGAACGGGCAGCCGCCGAGCCCACCGAGTGAGCCGTCGACCACGTTCGCCCCGGCGCCGATCGCGGCCAGGGTGTTCGCGACGCCGAGCCCCCACGTGTCGTGTCCGTGGAAAACGATGCGGCGCTGCGGCGATTCGGTCTTCACCCGGGCGACCAGTGCGGCCACCTGTGCGGGCACCGCCTGGCCGAGGGTGTCGGCGAGGACGATGTCGTCGGCCCCGTCGCCGCGCGGATCGTTTGCGATCGCCAGCACTCGGTCGGCCGGGACGTCACCCTCGAACGGACACGTGAACGACGTCGCGATACACAGTTGGATCCGCCCGCCCACCGCGCGGGTCAACTCGACGGCCGCGGGCATCGCGGCGAGGCTGTCGTCGGTGGACCGTCCGATGTTGGCACGGTTGTGGGATTCCGACGCCGAGAAGCAGTACTGGAAGTTGCGTGCTCCGGCGGCCGCGGCCTTCTCGACGTGGCGCGGCGTGGCGACCCACACCCAGCACCGCTCCAACTCCTCGGGTGTCAGCTCTCCGATCACCTCGAGAGTGTTCGCCATCGGCGGCACCAGATCGGGCCGCGCCATCGACCCGACCTCGAGTTCGGGAACGCCGAGGGACAGCAGGCTCCGCGCGATTTCGAGCTTGCGGTCGGTCGGGAGTACCTTGCCGGTCAGCTGCAGGCCGTCACGCAGGGTGACGTCGCGCAGAATCGACCGGGGCGCATACGAATAGTTCATCAGCACTCCGTCTCGGTGACGATGCGTTCGATCTCGACGTCGGAAAGCCCCAGCACAGCCGCGAGTACGTCGCGGGTGTGTGCGCCGAGATCCGGGCCGACGTGGTCGATGGGCAGCGACTTGTCGCCGATCACCGGCACGATGCCCGGGAATCCGACCGGCTTGGCGGAGTCCTCGCCCGTGTCCACCCAGAACGTCTGGATCATGTTGCGCGCGTTGTACTGTTCGTCCTCGACGATGTCGGCGGCGGTGTAGATCGGCCCGGACGGGACGTTCGCGTCGTCGAGGATGCGCAGGGCGTCGTCGCGGGTGTGACGCGACGTCCAGGCGCCGATGGCGGCGTCGAGTTCGTCGCGGCGCGCCCAGCGTCCCGCGTTGGTCTGCAGTTCCGCGTCTGCCGCGAGGTCGGGTCGCTCGATCGTCTCCATGTAGCGCTGGAAGATCGCGTCGCCGTTGCCGGAGATGATGATGCTGGTGCCGTCGTTGCACGGATACGCGTTGGACGGTGCGATGCCCTCCATCCGGCCGCCGACCCGTTCGCGTTTGACGCCGTACGCGAGGTAGTCGGGAACGAGGGACTCCATCATCGACATGATCGACTCGTTGAGTGCCACGTCGATCGTCCGCTGCGACAGCGCGAGCCGCTCCCCGACGCGGGACTGCCTCTGGAACAGGGCCATCACCGAGCCGAACGCGGCATACAGGCCGGCGATGGAATCGCCGATCGAGACGCCCACGCGCACCGGCGGGCGGTCGGGATCACCGACCAGTTCCCGGAAGCCGCCGAGAGCCTCGGCGACGGCCGCGAATCCGGGCCGTTCGGCGAGCGGTCCGGTCTGCCCGAACGCGGAGATCCGGGTGATGACCAGATCGGAGTTCACCTCGTTCAGCTGCTCGGGGCCGATACCCCACTTCTCGAGGGTGCCGGGGCGGAAGTTCTCGAGCAGTACGTCGCACTTAGCGGCGAGGTCGAGGACGAGGCGACGGCCCTCGTCGGACCGCAGGTCGAGCACGATCGACTTCTTGTTCCGGTTGATCGTGCGGTACAGCATCGACGTCGTGCCCGAATAGAGGCGCCAGTTCCGCAGTTCGTCGCCGGTGCGCGGGCGCTCCACCTTGATCACTTCGGCGCCGAAATCGGCGAGCAGCCGGCCGGCCGTGGGTGCGGCGATGTAGTTGCCCAGCTCGAGCACACGGATTCCGTCGAGGGGCCGCGTCGGGTTGTCCTGCGTCATGAGTCGATTCAAGCAGTTGCCGCGGCGGCCGCGGTTTTCCCGTCCATCGGGAAGTGACATGCACATGTCGTCGCGCCTACGGTGTGCTGACTGAGACGTAGGCCACACCGCTCGTGTGGTCTCCCGACAAACGGTTGGAGTGGATGGTGGGTCTGAGTTCGGATCGGATCGTGGTGGTCACGGGCGCGAGCCGGGGCGCGGGTAAGGGCATCGCGCTGGCGTTGGCCGAGAGTGGCGCCAAGGTGTACGTCACGGGGCGGACGCAGACCGAGGGCGACGCCCCGCTGCCCGGCACGGTGTTCGCGACGGCCGAGGAGATCACCCGGCGCGGAGGCGAGGGTGTGCCGGTGGTTCTCGACCACAGCGACGACGCGCAGGTCGCGGCCTTCTTCGAGCGACTGAAGGAGGAACACGGCCGCCTGGACATCCTCGTCAACAACGCACTGGCGGTGCCGGACGAGCTGACCAAGAAGGGACCCTTCTGGGAGAAGTCGCTGGCGCTGCTCGACGTGCTGGACGTCGGCATGCGGTCGAGCTACGTCTCGAGCTACTACGCTGCGCCGCTGCTCGCCGCCAACGGCGAGGGGCTCGTCGTCAACACGTCGTCGTTCGGCGGCACCTGCTACATGCACGGTCCCGCGTACGGTGCCGGCAAGGCCGCGGTCGACAAGATGGCCCACGACATGGCGGTCGACTTCCGACCGTTCAACGTCGCGGTCGTCTCGCTGTGGATGGGTCTGCTCATGACCGAGCGCACCAAGGCCGGATTCGATGCGAACCCGGGTGCGTACGACGGGCTCGCCGCGACGGCGGAGTCGGCGGAGTTCCCCGGCCGGGTCATCGACGCCCTCGCCCGCGACCCCCAACTGATGAAACGCAGCGGTCAGGTGCTCGTCGGAGCAGAGGTCGCGGAGGAACTCGGTGTGAAGGACCTCGAAGGCAAGCAGCCGCCGTCGCACCGTCAGTTCCTCGGCAATCCGCCGGCGTTCTCCGACGCCGTCATCGACTGACAGCCGAATCGGCGGACACCGATCTGCAGCGGACTCGTATCGGATCGGTATCGGCGAGTCGTCCTCGTCGTGTCGCTCCGAGGGAGGGGGCGACCGGCGGGGATACCGTTCGCGTCTGACGTGAAGTGCTGGACGTGAAGTACCGCGTAGCCGCCGTTGTCCGAACACCTGAGCCGAAATCACGCGACAGGAACGTGTGAGGGAGTTGTCATGGAGTCCGCTGCAGTCAAGTTCGTTCTCGTGAGTCTGTTCCTGGCCGGGCTGGTCGCCGCCGGCGTCGGACTGGCCGAGTTGCACGTCTACACCACCGTCGCGGCGCTCATCGTCGCATCGGTGTCGGGGTTGCTGCTCCTGCGCATCCGCGCCGAGTCGCACGGACGCCTCGAGTCGCGCCGATCTCTGGTCGGCTGAGCACACCGAGGCGCGGTTTCTGGAACAGTGGTGGGCGTAAACCTCTCGAGGAGGCCTCATGCCCGCACCCGAATCGTCCGCGGCCGAGCGGCGGGCTCGGATCGAGGAGCACGTGCGTTACTCGTGCGAGCGCGCGCGACTCGACGGCCGGCACCCGCAACTGTCCGACGCTGCTGCCGTGCTGATCGCGGCGGCCCGCGTCGACGCGCCCACCCGCGAGATCCTGGGAGCCCGTCGCCGCGCGGGTCGGACCATTCCCTCGATCGGCGGATTCGGCGGACTGCGCCTGCTGTCCGACGAGTACGCCGGCGTCGCCGCCAAGGCCGCATCGCTGCAGCCCGGCCCGGTCCAGCTGGCGTACCGGTACCGGGCCGCCGAACTGGGGAAACGAATCGCGGCCCTTCGATCGGCGGTGACGATGTCCGCCGCGCACTACGGCGGCGGCGTCCGGGCCATCCGCCGCGAGCGCCGGGACGGGGTGCACTTGGATCCCGCGCAGCGTGACGCGTTGTTCGCGGCGCTGCAGCGGACGCCCGCGCCGTTGCCGGTTCACCGGCGGAAGCTGCACGAACTGCGTAACGCCGTGCTCGAGTCGACGGCCGAGCGCGTGACGCGCGTGTCCGCCCTCACCCGGGCCGAGGACGTGGGACGCCGCGCCGCCGAGGCCCTGGAGCGCGCCGTCGAACCCGACGACGACCGGTTCGTCGACCGCTACGACACGCTGCTGTTCCTCGCAGGGACCCTGTACGACCGCATCGAAGGAGCGCCGGTCTGGCACTCCGAGCACTTCGCGATCCAACGCGCGCAGCTGGATCTGGGGGAGGAGCTCACCCAGATCGCCGTCGACACCGTGGCACTGCACGGCATCGTCGGTGAACTCGACGATGCCGTGCAGTCCAGCCCGGAGGCGCGTGAGCACGTCCAGTCCCGCCGGGATGCGCTCACCCCCGTGTGGGATCAGCTCGTCGTGCGGGTCGCGGCCCTCGCTAGGATCGGGGATCTGCTCGACCAGGTCGAATCCCATCTGCGCGCAACGGAATCGATGCGCTGGGCCACCAGCCTCGACACCCGGATCGACGAGCTCATCGCTCGTTCCGGCGATCGGGAACTGTCCGCCGACAACACCCATCACGTGGGAGACCAGTTCGGTGGGGTCGAAGAGCTGATGGGAACGTATCGCGTGGCGCTGGGCGGCGACATCGCCGAACTCACCGCTCGCGGCGAGTCGTAGCCGTTCGGTCGACCCGAGAACCGAAGGGCGCACGATTCCCGCCGAACGGGAGAAACGACCGGATGCGTCATCCTTCTTAACTTTTGCAAGTTACGATCCGTTCGCGACCTTCACCGGGAGGCGCCGTGAGCGAACGGAGTCGTTGTGAACCCCAGTGGAATCGAGGCGTACCGACTCGGCCGCAGCTTCGACGTCATGCCGATCCCGATGGACCCCGCGCACTGCGTGGACGTGCCCGCGGGACCCCTCATCTTCGTCGTGGAGTCTCGGCATCTGACCGACGAGGCGATCAATTCCAACGCGGTCGAGCGCGGTCGCCCGGACGCGACGTACGACAGCGGCATCGACGACGAAGGTGCGTGCGTTCATGTGTTGAGCGCCGGGGATCGGTCGGAGCACCTGCGGTTCGACTGCTTCGACAACGAACCGCACTACCACTACATCCGGCAGGCCGATCAGCAGAACGTCGTGGTGCGGTTCGATCAGTTCGCGGAGGGCGACGCCAGGGACTGGACCCTCGGCCGCCTGCGATCGAGGCTGCCCCACATGCTCGGATTCCTCGGCCTGACCGAACTCGCGGACGCGGTACAGGCCACGGACCTCGAACCCGCCGTCGCAGAGGTGGAGCGCCTGCTGTCCCGCTGAACGGCGATCGAGACCGGTGTTCGACCGCCGGTGTGCCGCTGTCCGTTTGGCGCAGTTTGCATGCCAAGCTGGTCGGGTGCCGATACAGATCCCCGAAAACCCCAGGCTCGAAAACACCGCCGAGGCGGCGGTGTGGGCCGCGCTGACCGCGCAGCTCGGCCCCGGAGATCTGGTGGTCGCCAATCAACGCGTGACCGATCATCAGAAGGACCACGAGGTCGACTTCGTCGTCGCGACGGAGGGCGGCGGGATCGTGTGTCTCGAGGTCAAGGGCGGACTGATTTCGCACGACGGCACCGACTGGATCCAGCAGCAACGCAAGGGGCCCAGGGCGATCCACCCGGTCCGTCAGGTGCGGGAATCGTGTTACGCGCTGCGCAGGTTCGTCGAGGCGGATCCGCGCTGGAGTCACGGCCGGCTCCGGTGGGATCACATGGTGGTCTTCCCGAACACCGAGATCTCGCAGGACTTCGCAGTGGCGGACTGCCCGCGGTGGAAGGTCGTCGACCGCACCGACCTGGACCGTATCGGCGAGAGGATCAGGAAGGTCGTTGCGGGCCAACTGCTCGACCGTCCCGAGCTCACCGCCGCCGGCATCGACAGTCTCGCCGATGCGTTGTCGGGGAGGGGGCTTCCGCAGCGAGACGTCGTGGCACGTGCGATCGCCAACGAGGATGCCGCAGACGCGCTCACCGCCCAGCAGGCCGTGATCCTCGACGCGATCCGGTTGCTCCGCCGCGTCGAGGTGCGGGGCGGTGCCGGCAGCGGCAAGACGTTCCTCGCGGTGGAGCAGGCGCGGCGGCTGGCGAAGTCGGGGGAGCGGGTCGCGCTGATCTGCTACTCGCACGGCCTCGCGTCGTATCTCGAACGGCTCACCGCGACGTGGCCGCGCAAGCACCGTCCGGCCTATGTCGGAGAGTTCCACGCTCTGGGTCAACTGTGGGGTGCGCCCGACGGCCCGGACGAGAGCATCCGCAACGACGACACCGTGCGATTCTGGGAGAACGAACTGCCCCGGCACATGGCGGCGCTCGCCACGGAGCTTCCCCCGGAGCAGCGGTTCGACGCCGTCGTGGTCGACGAGGCGCAGGACTTCGCGGACGCATGGTGGGAACCGTTGCTCGCTGCGCTCAGTGATGAGGACGACGGTGGCATGTTCGTGTTCAGCGACGAGGGTCAGCGAGTGTTCGACCGGCAGGGTGTGCCCCCGGTGCAACTCGTTCCGCTGGTGCTCGACCAGAACCTGCGCAACACCCGGCAGATCGCGGGATCGTTCACGTCGCTGGTGGGACAGCGGATGAAGCTTCTCGGGGGCGACGGTCCGGAGGTGCGGTTCGTGCCGTGCTCGTCCGCCGATGCCGTCGGGGTCGCCGACGACCAGATCGACGCGCTGATCGACGAGGGGTGGCGCCCGGAGGACGTGGCCCTGCTGACCACCGGGAGCAGGCATCCCGAACAGGTGTCGCGGCAGCAGCAGGGCAGCGAGGAGTACTGGAAGAGCTTCTGGGACTCCGACCAGGTCTTCTACGGGCACGTTCTCGGCTTCAAGGGGCTGGAGCGCCGCGCCGTCGTGCTGGCGGTGAACGAGGCTGTGGTGCAGGAGCGTTCGAGAGAGCGGCTGTACGTTGGGCTGTCGCGGGCCCGTGACCAGTTGGTCGTGTGCGGCGACCCCGAACTGATCACGCGCGTCGGGGGTTCCGAACTGGCTCGGCGACTGGGTATCTGATCGCCGTCCCTCGGGGCGAACGGCACGATCGACGAATTCGAGGAGAGATGACGATGTTCGACGCAACCTGGGAATCGGTGTCCGGGCGAGCACTTCCGGGCTGGTACGACGACGCCAAACTGGGGATCTTCGTGCGTTGGGTCCTGTACTCCGTGCCGGCCTGGGCGCCGCAGGTCGACGACATCCAGCAGTTGCTGCGCGAGCGCGGGCCACGAGGGATGCTGCGGAACAACCCGTACGCGGAGTGGTACCTCAACACGATGCGTATCGAGGGCAGCCCTACCCAGCGCCATCACGCGCAGACCTACGGAATCGACTGTCCGTACGACAATTTCGTTGAGCAGTTCGATCGGGAGTCGTCGGCGGCGGACCTGGACGCGCTCGCATCGTTGTGTGCGCAGACCGGCGCCGGCTACGTCGTTCTCACCACCAAGCACCACGACGGGTTCACGCTGTGGCCCTCCGGGCGACGACTATCGCGAGTACGCCACCGCACACGTGCGTGAGCGGATCGACCGCTACGGCCCCTCGGTGCTGTGGAACGACATCTGCTGGCCGTCCGGCGGCAACCTGGCGGGGTTGTTCGCGTACTACTACAACACCGTCGAGGACGGCGTGGTCAACGACCGGTGGGCCGAGCAGGACGTGAAGCGGGACAGGACTTCCGAGTCGTTGCTGCGTGGCGCGGGTGAGCTTGCGCAGCGGTTCTGGCGCTTCGTGCCCGATGACAGGAAGGAACTCGCCTTCCCCGGATCAGAGCACTACGACTTCAAGACACCGGAGTATGCCCAGTTCGATACCATCGTCGACGAGAAATGGGAATCCACTCGCGGCGTTGGTCATTCGTTCGCCGCCAACCGGAACGAACGCCCCGAGGACATCGTCACCGCCACCGAACTGATCCGCTCGTTCGTCGACATCGTCAGCAAGAACGGCAACCTGCTGATCGGAATCGGCCCCGCCGCCGATGGAACGGTGCCGGAGGAACAGCAGGCCCCGCTGCGAGGACTGGGGGAGTGGATGGCGATCAACCGCGACGCGGTGATCGGGAGTCGGCCGTGGACGACCGCAGCCGGTACGACATCGGAGGGCAGTTGCGTGGCGTCGACCTGCGTGGAGTGCGCGGTGTCGAGCTGCTCGGTGACCCCGCCGCCGCATTGGACTTCTCCACGCTCGACGGCCGACTCTCCGCCGAACTTCCCCCGGAGCTCCCGGTATCGGCCACGCACGTGCTGCGATTGGCAGGCGCGGCGGGCTGACCGGATGCTCGGTCAGGAGGGGGAAGGCCGCGGGCGCTGCGTGTCGGGGGTGCGCAGCGCCCGCGAGCCGGTCTACATCACCAGCCGCGCTCGGCGAGGCGGTGCGGCTGCGGGATGTCGTCGACGTTGACTTCGCGGTCCAAGACTGAGGAGTACCCCAACCGCGTGGATCGTCCACGCATGCTGATCAGGCGTAGCGTCAGGATCGCGTCGATGGCGTTTAGAGCGCCAGCATCGCTGGCGAGGGCATGTTCAGGGGTTGTGCATCAGGTTGAGAATGAATGAAGACCGCTTCAAAAGCTCGGACGGCTTAGAGATCCGCCGACGTCACAGCGGTGAGCGTCGGAAGTGCTTGGGGTTCGGCAGACCTAGTCCACGGCCTGCCACGCCCGCTGTGGCAACCAACCATCGCCGGCTGAGCAGGGCTGGCAGGCCTTTCCGAATGACGCTCGCAGTCATCTGGATGGTGCTGTCACATGACTAGAGAGCAGTGACGGTGCGCCGACCCGCCGGCCGCGTGATGCGGGGCATGGGGCCGAGGTCCGTGACCGACACCATCTGTGTGGTAAGCGGGACGCGTCGGGAACAGAGTCGGCCGCCAGGCGTAGCCCTCGCGAGGGAGCCGCTGCCGAGCCGTAACACGGATTGACAGCCGCCCTGTGCCCGACGCTGTGATCTATTTTGCACATTTTTAGTGTGCGTGGCTTGCAGTCATTGGATGCGTCTACTGGCCGGCGTTTTTGGCCATTTCCAGAAGCGACTCCTGGCTGCGTCTGCTTCGTACGTCGTCCTTCCGTAGGCTTCGTCCCTCGGAAAGCGGAGCCTTGAACGCGTCGGCGGCAAGTTCGGCGGCCGTAACGATGGCCGCTTCAATCTGCTCTGACAGAGCCTTCTCCATAACGCGGAACTTGAGCTTCCTGGGCTTCTTGAGCTTCTTGCTCGTGCCCTCAATGTCAGCATCCTCAAAGATTGCGACAAGCTCGGGATTGATCAACGCAGATACCACCATCGCAATGTGGTACTTTGCGGCCTTCAGGATGGTGGACTCAGGCGTCCGCGCGAAGTACCTATCGATCCGATAGATGATCCACGCCGCATAATAGTAGGTCTCGACAGGGTACTCGCCCCACACGAATGAGTCTTCGACCTCGAGGTCCTTCGGAGACCCGATCGCGCGCGATGACTCCCCGAACAGCGTTGCGGCAACGGCACGATTGAGTTCCGGTGTTGTGACGACCCGCGTACGCGCGAATTCAAGTGCAGCGCCACGATTCTGTCGTTCATACCGAAGGCCATCGGTGCCGGATTGCGCGAAGTACTCTTCGACGTCTTTGGCGACTTGCGAGCTCGCCTGGATGTCGGTCGAGCCGATCGCGGTCTGAAGGTTGGTGGCGATCGCGACGCTGGTTCGAACGCCGGGATCACTGGAACTGACAATTTTGACGGGGATCCAAAGGTCAGCCATTAGTTGCGGCGCGTTCCTCACCTCGTCAGACTCGGACCACCTGATCAGCTGGTGACTGGTCTGGCCGCCATTCACGATCTGATACCCGGAGATGAAGAACCGGTCTCCGAGTCCTCGCAGATCGGTCGCGATGATTGTCAGACCGTTGTTCAGGAACGGAAAATGCTCGCGCTCACCCGACTGGAGAGTGCCGAGGATTCGACTGTTCACGGGATTCTGGGGACCGAGATCTAGTCGCACGTTGTCGTCGAATATGCCGGGTCGAATATCTCCAGACTCGTCCTTCAGGAGCTTCATGACCTCGATCGCCGAGACCAGACCGATGTAAGCCTCGCTTACTCGTTCCGTAGCAGGGATCGTCTGGCGCTTTTCGAAATTGAACTGGATGTTCTGCGGGCCGTGTCGCTCCTTCTGCTTGGCCGCAAGTTCTTCATGGCCGTGGGTTCGAAGCTTCAGGCCTTCAGAGTAGGCTCCGATCTCGCGGATGCGGCCGAGAGCCTCGGTGATCTGAAGCTCTGCTTGCGCGCTCTTGCCATCGTTCGAGCTAGTGGTAACGTAGTAGATTTCACAAGGAATCCGGCTGTCCTGAAACTTGTCGCCGCTCTCGGCGATCCTGTCGATCAGGTTCCCCAGATCGACGAGCCGCGGGGGAAGCTCGATACTTCCCGGCTTCATCGCGTATTTAGTCACGGCCTCGACGCCGTGGAGGAACTTTGCGATAAGCTTAGAGTCGTAAGATTCGCTCGTCTTAGCCTGGATGAAGATGACGTTGGCGGAGTTTGCAGTTTGCTCAGAGATCAGCTCATCGATTTCTTCAGGCTCGAACACAACTCGCCCGTTCACAATCACTGCGCCGATGTCGATGCCTTCATCATTGCCCCCGCCCAGGACGGAACGCTCGATGGAATCTACGTCGTCACGAAGGTACTGGAAGAGGTAGTTCGCGGCAACATAACGCTCGAACAACTCAGACTCCGGGCCCTCGAAGCCGAAATCGCGAGCAAACTTCGTGACGCGCTTGCTGGTTAGGGTGTGCACCCGTCCTCCTGTTGGCAGCTGCAAGGCAATTCGGGAAGCACAGACTCCCCGGATGGGACTCTACCGGCCCTCAACCGGAAACTAGTCATACTGGACTGATGCGTACGCTGCAGACCAGGTTATTCGGACCTCTTTGTTCGCGATCGCACATCGTGTCACTGGAACTCGCAATGTCGACCAGCGCAGAGCCCGGCAAACATGAAGCGCGGGGCGCCGCATTCTTGGCGGGACTGACCAGAATATCGACTTGCCTAATCGAGTCCACGGGTATCGAGACCGCGACAGACCTCGCGTCCGCACGATTCACAGCACGCTGATCAACCCATGCAGTTCGTTCTCTTCGCGCTCGAGTCAGTGACCGGTGAGCCTCATCGGGCGCAGTAAGCAGGCGAGTGGCCCCAGCCGGGCAGGGACAGAAGCGGTGGCTCGCGCCGCCGAAGCGGATCAGTGCGAGCCAGAGGGCTTCGTTTACCAGCCGCGCTCGGCGAGCCTGTGAGGCTGCGGGATGTCGTCGACGTTGATGCCGACCATGGCCTCGCCGAGACCGCGGGAGACCTTCGCGAGGACGTCGGGGTCGTCGAAGAAGGTGGTGGCCTTGACGATCGCGGCGGCGCGCTCGGCGGGGTTGCCGGACTTGAAGATGCCGGAGCCGACGAACACGCCCTCGGCACCGAGCTGCATCATCATGGCCGCGTCGGCGGGGGTCGCGATGCCGCCGGCGGTGAACAGGGTGACCGGGAGCTTGCCGGCCTTGGCGACCTCGACGACGA